>NZ_MRUH01000163.1 GCF_001922985.1 Teredinibacter waterburyi | reverse complement strand
GACTTGAACCCTCGACCTCCGGCGTGACAGGCCGGCATTCTAACCAACTGAACTACCGGGCCACGGTAGCTTGCTTGTGCAAGGCTGGGGATTGTATGCAAAACCCAGTGAACTTCAAGCATTTTCGACAAAAAACTGTAAATCATTTGTCTTGTTTAAGCTTCTTTCCCCAAATCCCGTAAACCTTGCGTTATAAGTGATCGAGTCGATCAATTTACAGGCACTGTCAGGAAATGGTGGGTGGTACAGGGGTCGAACCTGTGACCTACGCCTTGTAAGGGCGCCGCTCTACCAACTGAGCTAACCACCCGCTGAAGCTGCGCGTATTGTAATGATATTCGCTTGGCGGTCAAGTCCTCTAAATGCAAATATTTGGCTCAAGGCAGGCCACATAGAGAACGGTGTGCAAACAAAGGTGATGTCATTCTGTATCTCGGCTCTGTCGCACTGCTATAATGCCCGGCTTATGAAACTGGGGGGTAGATGTGGGCACTTGCTTGAATATCGCGACAAATAGCAAAACGGTTGACACTGTTAGCTGTCAATACCTTGGGTGCGTGGTTGTTGAGCCCCGTCATGGCCGACTAAGTCGCACATGTAGGCAGTTAACTCGGCTAGCGACACTTTTTTCCGGTACAGTCCTAGACCTGCGCAGCAAGTTTTCTTTGGCCGTTGGCGTCATGATGCTGCTACTGGCTGCACAGGTGCAAAGTGACGCTATCGATGCTGTCCAATTTAAGGATGAACCCACCCGCTTACGTTTTCACCATTTGATCGATGAGCTACGTTGTCCTAAGTGCCAGAATCAGAATTTGGCTGATTCAAATTCACAAATCGCCATAGACTTGCGCCGCGAGGTTGCTCGTCTGGTTAAAGAGGGCGGTTCGGATAATGATATCAAAGCGTTTATGGTTGATCGTTACGGTGATTTCGTTCTTTATCGTCCACCGCTGCAAAGCAATACGCTAGTGCTGTGGTGGGGGCCGGTTGGGATGTTGGCAATAGGTTTGTTAGTTTACCTGTTGATTTTACTGGGCAAGCGTAAGCAAGTTGATGACTACGATAGTGCTACAGGCGCAGCTGAAGAAAACCATGAAGAACCCAATGCGCTTAGCGCAGATGACTTCAGCAACGACAAACAAAAGAATCAGAACAATAAATAAAAAACCTCAGGGGGTTGTGTGGATATTCCATTCTGGCAGGGTTTTCTTGTCTTATGTGCTTTGGCTGCGCTGTTTATTTTATGGCCGGTTTTGGTTGTAAAGCGCAATCAAAAACAATCGCTACTGAGCGATGTTCAGGGGGAAGCCAACGAAACACTTTATGAGGAACACCTCAAAGAGCTGGAAGCCACGCATGTGCGGGGAGAAATCGATAGTAAAGAGCTAGCGAACCTGCGCCGTGACCTAGAGCGAACTATGACAGCGGATTCCGCGGCAAATACACTGCCTGAACGACCAGTCGTGTCGAGTATTCGCAGTCGCTTTCCTGTTATAGGTTTGGTTGTTGCCTTGCCTATTGTCGCGTTGATTATGTATCAAATGCTGGGTGCCGGTCCCGATTGGTCGATATACAAGCTTGCTCGCGAGCGAGTTCAGTTGGACGAGCCAAAAGCACAGCTAGCAGCGACAGAGAATTTGATCCGCAAGCTGCAGGAGCGTGTAAGCGATCGCCCGGGGAATGCTCAGAATTGGTATCTACTAGCAACAGTAGCGTCGGATCTAGGTGAATATCACGAAGCTGTGCGTGCTTTGCGTCGAGTTTTAGAGCTTGAGCCTAACGCCCCACAAGTGATGGCCGAGCTAGCGCAAGCCCTCTACTTAGCTGCAGGTAATACCGTCACTCCAGAAGTGAGCCGTAATACTCAAATGGCGTTACAGCTTAACCCTAACATGCCCACGGCGCTGGGATTAGCCGGTATCGAAGCGTTCCAGTCCGGGGCCTACCAATCGGCTATTGACCACTGGTCGTTAGCGGTATCGCAGTTAGATCCGAAATCATCGGCTTCACAGGCGTTAACCGGTGGTATTTTGCGGGCGCAAATGGCGATGGAGAAGTCTGGTGTTAGCAGTGCGAAAACTGCGAAATCAACCAAGTCTAAAGCTGAGGCGCCGAAGGTTAGCGTTAGTGTCGCGGTAAGTTTTGATGATTCCATCGTAAACGCTAAGCCGGAAGATTTGGTGTTTGTGTATGCACGTGCGTGGCAGGGGCCGAAAATGCCTTTGGCCATTCGTAAATTAACCGTGGCCGACTTGCCGGTAAAAATTGTACTCGATGAAACTATGTCGATGGCTCCTGGAATGGACCTGAAAAGTTTCCCGCAAATTGAAGTGGTTGCACGAATCGCAATCTCAGGTAGCGCCATTCCCGAGTCGGGTGACTGGCAGGCCAGCATTGGCCCGGTAATTCTGGCAGATAAGCCGGGAACTCTGTCGTTGAAAATCAGCGAACAAATTCCCTAATACTGTTTTGAAGTGGCGGTTTTCTTTTGGATAAGTGTTTTTTGGTAAATAGGATTTATGCGTCTTAAGTGTATTAAGTTAGCGGGTTTTAAATCATTTGTAGACCCAACCACCGTCAATTTCCCCAGTAACCTCTGTGCGGTTGTGGGGCCGAACGGCTGTGGTAAATCAAATATCATCGATGCAGTGCGTTGGGTGATGGGTGAATCGTCCGCCAAAAATTTGCGTGGCGAATCCATGACAGATGTTATTTTTAATGGTTCGGGTGGGCGTAAACCCGTCGGTCAAGCCTCTATTGAACTGGTGTTCGATAATAGTGATGGCACCGTCGTTGGGGAGTTCGCTGGTTATTCAGAAATTTCTATTAAGCGTAAAGTAACCCGTGAAAGTCAGACCTTCTATTATTTGAATGGCAATAAGTGTCGCCGTCGGGATATTACCGATATTTTCCTTGGTACCGGATTGGGGCCGCGCAGCTATGCGATTATCGAGCAGGGGATGATTTCCCGCTTAATCGAAGCAAAGCCAGAAGAATTGCGGGTATACATCGAGGAAGCCGCTGGGATTTCTAAATACAAAGAGCGTCGTCGCGATACCGAAAATCGTATGCGCAGGACGTTTGAAAACCTTGAGCGCCTAACCGATATTCGCGAAGAACTCGAGCGCCAGATCTCTCGCTTAGAACGACAAGCTCAGGCGGCCGAAAAATATACCGAATTCAAAAAAGAAGAGCGTGAGCTAAAAGCGCAGCTACAAGCCTTGCGTTATCAATTATTGCAGGCGAAATCTGACGAAAAACATCTGGCAATTACCAAGTTAGAACTGCGCGTTGAATCCGAGGTTACTGATCAGGTTCACCACGACTCAGAAATTGAAAAGCATCGCACACTCTTTACCGAAATGGGTGATGTCTTTAACGAAGTTCAAGGTCGTTACTACTCCGTAGGCTCCGATATTACCCGTATCGAACAAGGTATTCAGCACGCCGAAGAGCGCGAGCGTCAGTTAAAAATAGACTTGGAGCAAACCGAGCGCGATTGCGCTGAGGCGGAAGAGCATCTGGCCATTGACCAAGGAAAAGCCGAGGGCTGGGAAGCAGAGCTACTGGAAATTCAGCCCGACTTAGAGATGGTTAAAGACGCTGAAGAAGAATCCGGTTCGGTGTTGTTGGAAGCCGAAGACGGCATGCATCATTGGCAGCAGGACTGGGATCAATTTAACCAGCGTGCAGCGGAGCCGCGCCAGCAAGCAGAAGTACAGCAGTCGCGGATCAAATACCTCGAACAGGTTCAGTCGCGATTGCTGGAACGTATTACCAAGCTTGAAGCAGAGCGTGACGGTTTGGTCATCGGTGATGTCAAAGACGAAATCGCCGAGCTGGATGAAGAGGTTGCAAGCTTAGAGTTAAGCGCAGAAGAAAAAAGTATCGCGGTAGAATCCTTAACCGAGTCGGTTAATCAACTGCGCGAGAAGCAGCACCAAATTAATGAAGAGCGCGATCAACTGCGAAGTGAATTGCAGTCTTCGCGCGGTCGTTTTGCGTCCCTAGAAGCTTTGCAGCAAGCCGCATTGGGGCAGGGCGGTAAAATGGGTGACTGGCTGGAAAGCCAAGGGCTTCACAACTTCCCACGCTTGGCCGAAATGCTCACGGTTGATCAGGGCTGGGAGAAAGCGGTTGAGGCGGTACTGGGTAAAAGCCTACAAGCCGTTTGTGCCGACCAAACACTCGAGCAGTTGAGCAATGCGATAGGGCAGCTCGACGCTGGTGAAGTCACGCTGTTTGCGAAGGCTGACACCGCTCATAAAAGTGCAGTAACGACGACGCTGCTAAGTAAAGTCCAGTCGCCAATTGACCTTAGTAGTCAGTTGCAAGGCGTGTTGGTGGTTGACGATTTGAGTACGGCGCTGCAGAGCCGTTCGAGTTTGGACGCTGGGCAGTCACTAGTTACTCGCGACGGAATTTGGTTGGGGCGCAACTGGTTAAAACTTGTAAAAGACGACGATGCTAATGCTGGTGTAATCGCGCGCAAGCAGGAATTGGAACTTCTTCAAGAAAAAATCGAAACACTGGAAGAGCGCGTAGAGCTGCTTAGCGAAAGTTTCGAAAATACCAAAATGGAATTGTCCGACGCTGAAACTGAGCGCGAAAATAAACGCCGAGAAGCCGGTGAGCTGTCGCGTAAGCACAGTGAAAAACGCTCAGAACTTAGTTCGCGAAAAGCAAAAGTAGAGCAGGTTCTCGAAGGTCGTCAACGTGCTGAACGCGATATCGCGGATGCTCGTACCCAGATGTCGGCGGAGAGCGAAAACTTGGTGAATGCGCGCACGTTATTGCAAGACGCTATTACCGCAATGGAAACGGATACCGACGAGCGCGAAAAACTGTTGAGCCGTCGCGACGAAATGCGTAGTCGTTTGGATGGCGCTCGTCAGAAAGCGCGTCACGATAAAGACCGTGCCCACGAATTGGCGATGCGTTCACAGTCGTTAAAAACCCAGCTTGATGCAATTAAGCAGGGCATACAGCGCTTGCAAGATCAAATGTCGCGTATGCAGGAGCGCCGTGAAAACTTGCGCGCGTCATTAGAAGATAATCGCGAGCCCATCGAAGAAAATAAGATGGAGTTAGAAGCGCTGTTAGAAAAACGCATTACGGTAGAAAAACAGTTGAGTGAAGCGCGACGCAGCGTTGAAACCGTGGAGACCGCACTGCGCGAGGCAGAGAAGCAACGCCATCAAGTAGAGTCGTCTATTGGAACGCTAAGAGCAAGCCTAGAGTCGGCCCGTTTGGATGCGCAAGCGATTGATACGCGACGTGAAGGCTTAAAGCAGCAGTTAGCCGAGCAAGACCTCAATATTGATATTTTATTGGCAGAGTTAGACCCAACTCTAGAAGAGTCGGTGCTTGAAGAAGGTTTAGAAAAGGTCGGTAATCGTATTTCGCGTTTGGGCGCAATTAACCTCGCTGCGATCGACGAGTACAAAACCGAGTCCGAGCGTAAAAATTATCTCGATGCGCAGGATAAAGATTTGCGCGATGCGCTGGAAACACTCGAAAATGCGATTAAGAAAATCGATCGAGAGACCCGCACCCGATTTAAAGAAACCTTCGATCAAATTAACACGGGTTTGCAGGAGTTGTTTCCAAAAGTGTTTGGCGGTGGTCATGCGTATTTGGAGCTTACCGGTGAAGATATGCTCGATACGGGTATCGCTATTATGGCGCGACCTCCGGGGAAAAAGAACAGTACTATTCACCTGCTCTCAGGTGGTGAAAAAGCGCTAACGGCGATTGCCTTGGTATTTTCGATTTTTCGTTTGAATCCCGCGCCATTCTGTATGCTTGACGAAGTTGATGCGCCACTAGATGACGCCAACGTCGGTCGCTATGCTCGCATGGTTGAAGAAATGTCCTCGCAGGTGCAGTTTATTTACATTACGCACAATAAGATTGCGATGGAAATGGCACATCAGTTAATGGGGGTTACCATGCATGAGCCCGGTGTGTCACGCATGGTGACGGTAGACGTAGAAGAAGCTGCCGAATTGGCTGCCAGTTAATTTTTTTGAGGAATTGAATCCAAATGCGGGATTGGTTAACCGTCATCATCGTTTTATTAATCGTTGGCATCATTTTGGATGCGATACGACGCGTACGGCAGGCGCGCCGCGAAAGTTTAAAACTTTCTAAAAATGCGGAAAAAGCCGATCGTGAAGGGCTGCGTGTTAGCGATAGCGAGTTCCCGAGCGGCGGGGCTCGCGTTGTTGGTCATCGCCCTCGTGACGAAGCCGTAAATTTAACCCAGCAACTTCGGTATAAATCGGAGCAGAAAAAAATTACTGCTGGCGCTCCAAATAAAATTCCGGAGCAGGTAACGCTCAATCTCGATGAGCACGTACCGATGTTAATGGATTCTGTCGAAGAAAAAGCAGACGACGATAATGTAGAAATAGAAAAGCGTCACTCCCAGTCCGATAGCGCCGAGGTCGATGTGTTTGCTGATGCAAGTGATCATAAAGAACCATCCCTTGGTGACCTCGATAGTTTGAACGAGTTCGATACTGTACCCGAGAAGCCGGTTTCAAGTGCCGAAGATGGTTTTACTGCGGCTGTCAAAAAAGTCGAAAATGAAGAAAAAATTGAGCGAGAACGTAAAACGACCGCCGTTAAATCGCAATCAACTAATCTAGACTCGGGTGATGATCTCGAGTCCGATGGCAAGCCCTTAGTCGATCCTGAGGAGGTGTTAATCATTAATGTGATGGCGCCAAATGGAGTGCGTTTTGCTGGCGAGGATCTGCTTGAAGTGTTAGTCGCGCAAGGTATGAAGTTGGGCGCAATGGATATTTTTCATCGTCATCTCAATGATGATGGTGATGGCCCGATCTTATTTAGTCTCGCCAATATGGTGGTGCCGGGCACGTTTAATCTCGCCGCAATGAAAGATTTTGAAACGCCGGGCGTAAGTATATTTTTAAGTTTGCCTCTGGCGGCTATCGATGAAAATGGTGGTGTTCCAGAGGGTTTAAGTATTCAAGCCTACGATAATATGGCGAGCACGGCTAAGGCTCTAGCCGCGGCACTTGGTGGCGACCTAAAAGACGAGAATCGCAGCGTTATGACCCTGCAAACTATTGAGCACGGTCGACAGCGCGTTGTCGAATTTGAACGTAAGCAACGCCTGGCGCGGGCTTAGTTCGCTATCCACATCAAGGTGAAAACGTTTTAATTTGCACGCAATGTGTGTGCAGCTACTAACGAGATATGTCCATGAGTCAAACTAGCCAAGGCGCGCCTGCGGAAGCCGTAGCGCGCTGTGCGGAGCTGGTTCAGCAGCTCAATCATCACAGCAAACTGTACTACCTACTCGACCAGCCAGAAATTCCGGACGCCGAATACGATCGTTTGTTTCGCGAGCTACAAACGCTCGAGCGCGATTACCCAACGCTAAAAACAGCATCGTCACCCACTCAGCGCGTTGGTGCAGAAACCCTATCTGAATTCTCCTCCGTTACCCATGAGATGCCGATGTTGTCGCTGGATAACGCCTTCAGTGAAGCGGATATGCTCGGCTTTGAAAAGCGCATTAGAGATCGTTTAAAAATCAGCGATGATATTGAATTCGCTTGTGAGCCAAAGTTTGATGGCATTGCGGTTAGCTTGCTTTATCGCAATGGCGAATTAATCCGCGGTGCGACCCGTGGTGATGGCAGCAGTGGTGAAGATATCACTTTAAATGTACGTACCATTGGCTCTATTCCCCTGCACTTAAATAACGCTAGCGTTCCGGCGGTACTCGAGGTTCGCGGCGAAATTTTTATGCCCAAAAGTGGTTTTGCAAAGCTAAACTTGCGCGCCGCCGAACGGGGTGAAAAAACCTTTGTGAATCCGCGTAATGCAGCGGCAGGCAGTTTACGACAATTAGATCCATCCATAACGGCGAGCCGCCCGCTGGTGATGTGCGCCTACAGCGTGGGTTATGTCGAGGGCGAATTACCTGAAACGCACAGTGGAATTTTGCAACTGCTGGGCGACTGGGGTTTTGTCGTTAGCGATGAGCGACGGGTAGTGACCGGAGTTGCTGCCTGCCTGGATTATTTTCAAATGATGCAAAAGCGACGTCCCGCACTGGCTTACGATATTGATGGTATTGTCTTTAAAGTAAACAGTCTTGAGCTACAACAACAGTTGGGTTTTGTGTCGCGTGCGCCGCGTTGGGCGATTGCCCATAAGTTTCCGGCACAAGAGGAAATGACACGAATAAACGATGTGGAGTTTCAGGTTGGCCGTACCGGTGCTATTACACCCGTTGCGCGTTTGGAACCGGTATTCGTTGGCGGTGTTACAGTTTCGAATGCGACCTTGCATAATCGCGACGAAATCGAACGCTTGGGTGTAAGGATTGGTGATACAGTCATTATCCGTCGCGCTGGCGATGTAATTCCTCAGGTGGTGGCGGTGGTTGCCAGTAAGCGACCGAAAGATTCAGTGTCAATTGAATTTCCTGAACTTTGTCCCATTTGCAGTTCGCCAGTCGAGCGGGTTGAGGGGGAAGCGGCGGTGCGCTGTAGCGGCGGATTAATTTGTGGCGCTCAACGTAAAGAAGCGATCAAACATTTTGTCAGCCGTAAAGCACTTGATGTGGATGGCTTGGGTGACAAGCTAGTAGAACAATTGGTCGACCAAGAATTAGTCCACGAGGTTGCCGATCTGTATCAGCTATCGACAGAGGTTTTAACCGGTTTAGAACGCATGGGGCCAAAATCGGCGGCGAATTTAGTTGCAGCCTTAGAGCAAAGTAAAACAACAACGCTGCCGCGATTCCTATACAGCTTAGGGGTTCGCGAAGTAGGGGAAGCGACTGCGCGGGCACTGGCATTGCACTTTGGCAGTATCGCGCGCATTGCCGAGGCCAGTGATATTGACCTGCAAGCGGTGCCGGACGTCGGCCCTGTAGTCGCTCGATATGTTGTTGAGTTTTTTCAGCAGGCGCGCAATCGCGCCGCGATTACGGCGTTGCAAGCGGCAGGGGTTAACTGGCCGGAGCAAGAACCGAAACAACAGCAGGACGAGATTCAAGCCTTACCATTAAGCGGGCAGACATTTGTCTTAACCGGTAGCTTGGAGGTGTTAACTCGAGATCAAGCGAAGGAAAAACTGTTGGCCTTAGGGGCCAAGGTTAGCGGCAGTGTTTCTGCCAAAACAGATTGTGTGGTTGCTGGCCCCGGTGCGGGCTCAAAGTTGGTAAAAGCGGAACAATTAAATCTTAAAGTGATGGACGAAGCTGAGTTTATCCAGTTTCTGGCCGAATTAAATTAGACGTTTACACGGGGCTGGCGCGAGCTGGAAACGAGTTTTTATTTTTATTAAGAGTAGGCTATGGATCAGGAATCGATCGTGTATGGTTGTATTAAAGATATCAGTCATATGCAACATGACATGATACGCCGGCAGGCAAACCGGAAGGCCCTGCTAACGTTACCAAAGGCGGATGAGTGGCCCTATTTAAGTCAGGATATGTTTGCAATCCCCAAGTCCGAGTTGGGCCTCGACAACTATCAAACTGAAGTTATGCATTTTGGCGCCTCGTATAAAGCGGTTGAATACGAGTGGGGTCTTTGGGTTAAAAAGTTTGAAGACCTGTTAAATAATATGTATTGGATTTCCGCTGTTGTGCATCTCGAGACAGAGCTAATGGGAACTCACACCTTTACTTGGGAATCTACCTTAGATGGGCATAGTCCTGGCGCTGGAATTTCCTACGTGCGCTGTGAGTGGACTCAGGAAAATAGCTTTTTATAATATAAGTTAGTCGTGCTGGCGGGTATCCTCGCCGAAAAAGTGCGCAAAAAGCGGTTTATATATAGCCGCGATAGGATTAAGACTTATGAGTGGCGTTTTACTCGAAAGTATTGCCGATTCGAACTTGCCTAAGGCCGATATCCGTTTGGCCTTTTTCGATATTGATGGAACCTTGTTAGGTAAAGATGGCGGCTATACGGCGGCGACCGCCGACGCGGTACGACGCTTGGGGGCGTCCGGCGTGTATACCGCTATTGCCTCCGGGCGGCCGCACTACGCTGCGGAATTTGTTGCTCGTGAATTTGCTATGACCGCCCCAGGGGTGGTTAATACGGGCGCAACTATTTTTGATTTCCAGAACCAGTCATTGTGTTATAACGCCGAGCTTGATGCAGATGTAGCGATGCAGCTTTGGCAAAGTGTTCACAAAAGTGGCGTTTATTATGAGGCCTATGCAGGGGCCGATTATTTTATTGACCCAGATGCAGGCTTTAGTGCCTCGGCGCTTAACATTGCGGCCACTCATGCCAAGCATATGCGGGTAGGGCCAAAGCTACGCAGGTTTGATGAGATTATTGGTGTTGAACCTGTGACCAAGTTTCTGGTCGCAGTGGATAGTGACGAAATGCCAGAGTTTTTAGCTCAGCTACAGTTGCAGTTTCCAAATTTAATTTTTGCGACAGCGGGTATTGCGGAACAACCCAGTTGGCGTTTTGCCAATATCATTTCTGCATCGGCAACCAAGCGCAACGCATTTAATTGGTTTTTACAGCGCTATAATCTAGAGGCTTGCAACGTTATAGCGTTTGGTGACGCGCAATCTGATGTTGAATTTTTGCAGATGGCTGGAATTGGTATTGCCATGGGGAATGCTTTGGAAAGTGTAAAAGCCAGTGCAGACTATGTGACCAAACCTGTCTGGGAAGATGGCGTCGCCTACGCGCTACAGCGTTTACTTAGCGCTCGAAACTAGAGGTTGTTGTGAAGTTTAAATTCAAAATCAGTAAACGCTATAACATGATTGTAAGCCTCCTCGCTTGCGTTGCAGCTCTATGGATGTTGGTTACGCGTTTTGGTTATCCAGTCGAAAAAATCATCGAAATATTCTGGATATGCCTAGCATTTTTAGTCGTTGTTTTTTTGATAACAGCACCGTTGGCGTTGTTGCTGCGCTGGCTACTTTCTCGCGGCGACGACCGCTAAGTTGATGGATTCCTATATCCCTACACGAACCGTATTGCACTTGCTTGAACAGGCAGGCAAAGCCGGTTGTGATGTAGCTGCTTTATTGGGTAACTTAGATTTAACGCTTGAATGGCTGTCACAACAAGAGTCGATATCGGCGGCTAGGTATGGTGAACTTTATCAAGCCATTATTCAAGCAACTGAAAATGAATGGTTTGGTATCTTCGTTGGCGGTAGTGTTCCGCTCGGGTCATTCCGAATGATGTGTTTAACCATGTTGCACTGCCAAACTCTCGAGCAGGCGGTTCGACGAGCGGGTGAATTCGCAGAAATTTGTCGAGGCATGAAGGTGAAGTACACCATGTCTCCAGAGGGTGACATGGTTCATTTTAGAATGATGCCGGTCAGTTTTATTAGCAGCGATGAATTTGCCGCACTGCTTGAAGAGGCGGACCCAAGCCATATTCTCACCTCCATTATTACCTGGTTAAAGTTTGCCGAGTGGTTGGTCAATAAAACTATCCCTATTACCGAGATACGTTTGTGTTACCCGCGCTCGCGAATGGGTGAGCCGATGGTTGCCATTAATTCTGATACAGTGAAGTTTGATTGCGATCACAACGGTTTTAGCATCGAGGCGTCGAATCTGAGTTTGCCTATTGTGCAAGATCAGGAGTCGATGCTGGCAATGCTACGCACTGCGCCTTATCACCTGGTGACAGAGGATATGATGAAATTGCGTTTCTCGGATCGCGTGCGTAATATCCTCAAACGTGATGTCAGCAAAGCTATGCCGTCGGCTGAACTTTTGGCTTCGCAGTTACATATGTCGGCGACAACATTGCGCCGGCAGTTGGCAAAGGAATCTACGTCCTATCAACGGTTAAAGGATGAGTGTCGTATGGAGGCTGCTTTTCATTTTTTAAGTTGTACGGATTTCCATAATAACGACATTGCCGAAAAACTCGGTTTCGATGACCCTAGTGCATTTTTTAGATCCTTTAAAAAATGGACGGGACAAACACCAGGAGAATATCGTGCAACAGCTTTATGTAAGCTTTAACGTCAAGCGGCTGACGAGTATTGTTTCGGCTTTGGCGTTGCCCGTAATGCGAACGCTAAAATCTTGCCGACTCACACAAGCCTGTCGCCTTATTACTATTGCAACCATGGGTTTTGGTCTGGGTTGCGCCTCTCCAAATTCATCTCCCACGCTTTCAGAGCAACAGCGTGCGATTCAGACCTACGCCGAACAGCATCGTCATGCCACCGTTATGGTAGGTTATACCAAGGGCGTAATTTCGCCGTCCACGTTGATAAGCTGGCACCACCCTGATACGCGTTTCCCCGGCCCGGATGAAGATGAACAATGGTTTCTCGATGCGGTCAAAGATGCTGTCGATGGTCAATTGCGAGCTAAGGGCTTATCTATAATTGATGGCGAGACAAAACGTCTTACTCGCTTTCAGCTTGTTGTCGCGACCGGAAATTCACCCCAGCAGGTGTTTCTACGCGAATCTTGGTTTGGCATTATGCCTGGGTTAAATGAATATCAGGGAATTGCGGAAGGCAGTATTATGGTTGCGATTATTGACTTGGCACGTGGGATTAGTATCTGGCGTGCAGTTGTCGAAGGCGCGGTTGATCCTCAGGAATCAAAACTTATTCGCAAAGCTGAAATTAATGCAGTGGTTGCGTCACTAATGAAGCACGTTGAGATATAAGGTGTACGGTATGGGTAATTCTCTCGCTAGCATTTCGCTAGCCTTGTTGGTTAGTTTTTTGGTGGGTTGCGCCTCGCCTCCCAAAGGTATCGATTATCGTTCTGACTATGCGTTTGAGAGTTTGAAATCTTTTACAATTTTGCCGGTGGATGAAAAAACCTTCCAAGACCCACGCGTGTCCAAATTGGAAGTTGCCCGCATCGGTAGTATTTTAAATAAGCAATTACAGCAGCGTTATACGGCGGTAGAGAGCAACAATCTCGAAACTTCGGCAGATTTTAAAGTGCGTTTCTATTTGGTGGTAGATGAGCGGATGCGCGTTGAATCTTACGACACGATGTTTGGTTTGCATTGGGCTGGCCCTGTTTATCGGGTAGGTATTAATACACCCGATATTCACAATACCTATTATCAGCAGGGCACTATTATTGTGGACATGCTGGATGGCGCAACCAATGAGGTTTTTTGGCGCGGAACCGTGGGTGGAAAAATCAGCGATACGGCAACTCCACAAAAGCGAGATCAGCGCGCAGAAAAACTAATCAAACGATTGTTAGAGGGGTTCCCACCCAATCGACAATAAATGTTAGGTCTAGTACGCCTGTTTTGTGAATCATAAAAATATAACGCGAAACAGGTCTTATTTAGCTTACCTTATAGCCAGCTAGGTGTACTGGTTAAGGGGGTAGGACCGAAGCTCGGTATTCTTTGTTGTTATGTCTTTTTGCTTGAATCTGGCTGGATTTCCTTTTTTTTCTTGCCTTTTTGTTATAACCGGTGTTGGTTTGGCCGATATTTGTAGTCAAATCATGCCACTTAAACTGAGCGAATTTGAAATTGCTTCCTCTGGCCACAAGGTCAAACTAGGTTTATCTCGTTGTATTCAATCTAGTAGTGCGCAACAGAAATAACGTTAATCGCCTGCTAGACTGTTTGTATAACGGATAACCCAGCGCTCAGTGCGCCTAAAGGAGATAAGAGGTTATGTCAGATTACAAAGTGCCATTGCGCGATATTCAGTTTGTGCTTTACGAGATGTTCGATTACCAGCGTCACTGCGAGTCTCTGCCTGGTGGTGACGAAGCTGGTCCAGAACTGGTGAATGCCGTGCTAGAAGAAGGTGCGAAGTTTTGTGAGAAGGTGATAGCACCTCTAAACGCTGTTGGTGACCGTGAAGGCTGCAGCTGGGATGATGGTGTGGTTACCACGCCTACTGGCTTTAAAGAGGCTTACGACCAATATGTGGAGGCCGGTTGGGCGTCGATGTCCCACGACCCAGAATTTGGTGGACAAGGACTGCCGGAATCGCTTGGCTCGGTGATGAGCGAGATGCTAGGTAGTGCGAACTGGGCGTGGGGAATGTACCCAGGCTTGTCACACGGCGCCATGAAAACCTTAGATCAGCACGGTACAGACGAACAAAAACAAACCTATTTAACCAAATTGGTTGAAGGTGTTTGGACTGGAACCATGTGTTTGACCGAAGCGCATTGCGGGACTGACCTCGGGATGTTGCGCACCAAGGCTGATCCAGCAGCAGACGGCAGCTATAAGCTGAGCGGCACCAAAATTTTTATCTCGGCGGGTGAACACGATATGGCCGAAAATATCGTGCATATCGTGCTGGCGCGATTACCTGATGCTCCCGAGGGAACAAAAGGCATTTCGTTATTTATTGTGCCGAAATTTTTACCTGATACCGACGGCAATATCGGTGAGCGCAATAACGTTAGTTGCGGTTCACTCGAGCATAAAATGGGCATTCACGGGAATGCTACCTGCGTAATGAACTTCGATGGCGCCACAGGCTATTTAATAGGCCCCGCTAATCGCGGCCTTAATTGCATGTTTACTTTTATGAATACCGCCCGTCTTGGTACCGCAACTCAGGGCTTGGCTCACGCCGAACTTGGTTATCAAAAATCATTAGCCTACGCTAAAGACCGGCTTCAAATGCGCTCGTTATCGGGCTCGAAAAACCCTAACGGCCCTGCAGACCCTATTATTGTTCATCCAGATGTTCGGCGTATGCTGATGACTCAGCGTGCCTTTGCGGAAGGAGCGAGAATGCTCATTTATTATGCGTCGTTGTTAGTCGACGTTGAGCACCATAGCGAAGATGAAGCGGTGAGAAATGAAACGTCAGAATTGCTCGCATTTCTAACGCCTATCGCCAAGGCTTTTTGCACCGAGACCGCGTTCGAGTCGGCTAACTTGGGTATGCAGTGTTTTGGTGGTCACGGTTATATCGCCGAGTGGGGTATGGAACAAAATGTGCGCGATTGTCGCATCTCAACGCTGTATGAAGGTACGACCGGTATCCAAGCGCTAGATTTACTCGGACGCAAAGTGCTGATGACTCAAGGGGAATCGCTCAAACGCTTTACAAAAATTGTTCATAAATTTTGCCAAGCTGAAGCCGAGAATACCGAAATGAATGAATTCACCCAGCCGCTAGTAGAGCTCAATAAAGAGTGGGGGGAGCTAACCATGCATATTGGTTTAATGGCGATGGAGAATCCCGACGAAGTGGGCGCGGCATCAGTAGATTATTTGATGTACTCTGGCTACGTTACGCTGGCTTATTTCTGGGCGCGTGCCGCCGCCGTGGCCATGCAGGCCGAGGCTGAGGACAAGTCGTTTTATCAAAGTAAAATTAAAATGGCGCGTTTCTATTTTCAGCGTCTGTTGCCACGCACTCGAGGCTTAGTGCCCAGTATTAAGTCGGGTGCTGCGAATTTGATGGACTTGGAAGAAGCTGAGTTTTAAAACGGTATTTTACGACTCAACCCCCATTGCCGATTTTACATGGGGGTTGGTTTTATTATGGAACCACACAACGATGGAGTTTCACCTTTGATTACACGCTATAAAACACTGCTGGAATTGATCGAGACTACCTTCGATAAGTACGCTGCTTTATCGGCATACAGTTGTATGGGGCACACGCTAACCTTTGCTGACGTCGATCGTTTAAGTGCGTTATTCGCCCGCTATCTACAGCACGGTTTGGGTTTGCAGGCCGGTGACAGAATTGCCGTACAGCTGCCGAACATTCTGCAATTTCCTGTTGTGCTTTACGGCGCAATGCGTGCGGGGTTAGTTGTTGTAAATGCAAACCCACTCTATACATCGCGCGAAATTAAGTATCAGTTGTGCGACAGCGGGGCAAAGGCGTTGGTCGTGTTGTCGAATATTGCCGCGAATGCCTCTGAAATTATTCGCGACACGCAGGTCGAAACCGTTATCGTTACTGATATTGCCGATTTACATCCACAACCTAAGCGATTGATTATCAATGCGGTGGTTAAGCATCTTAAAAAAATGGTGCCGGCGTATAGTTTTCCTAACACCGTTTCTTTGCGTGATGCTTTGGCAAACACCTATCCCGAAGTCGCGCTAGCCGATGTATCTCCTTATGACCTTGCGGTATTGCAATATACCGGCGGCACTACCGGTGTTTCCAAGGGAGCGGTGCTGACTCATCGAAACTTAGCCGAAAACGTTTGGCAAGTTGTGTCTCACATGGAGTCGGCGTTTGACGAAGGTAAAGAAACATTTGTTGCCTGTTTGCCGCTCTACCATATTTATGCTTTAAATTTACATGCACTAGGGGCATTCTCGCGTGGTGCTCACAATATTCTGATTCCCAATCCAAGAGATCTCGCCGCGTTGGTGAAGGAGATCAAACGGCATCGCATGACGATTTTTATCGGCATCAATACTTTGTTTAACGCACTTTGTCGCTTCTCCGCCTTCCAGAAAATGGATTTTAGCAGCTTGAAACTCACCACTTCCGGCGGTATGGCATTAACCGAAGATGCGGCAAAAAGCTGGATAGCGGTTACCGGAAATGATATTTGTGAAGGCTACGGGTTAACTGAGACCTCACCTGTTGTGTGTGGTAATCAGGCGGGTGGAATACAGCGTGGGACTATCGGCTTGCCGGTACCGGAGACGGAACTTAAGGTTATTGACGACGATGGCAATCGTTTGCCCAATGGCGAAGCCGGAGAGCTATGCGTGCGGGGTCCACAGGTTATGCAAGGCTACTGGAATAACCCGGTTGAAACGGCCAAGGTTTTATCGGTGGATGGCTGGCTAAAAACCGGCGATATAGCGGTGATAAACGATGACGGATATGTAAAAATTGTCGATCGTAAAAAAGATATGATTTTGGTGTCGGGTTTTAATGTATATCCAAATGAAGTGGAAGAGATTGCTACGCAAATGCCCGAAATTCTAGAAGCCGCAGCTGTTGGGGTCGCGGATGAGTGCAGCGGCGAAGTGGTTAAGCTGTTTGTTGTTCGGGTCGACTCTACACTTACCGAAGAGGCGGTCAAAGCTTTTTGCAGGCAGAATCTCACCGGCTACAAAGCACCGAAGTATGTGGAGTTTCGAGATGCTCTACCAAAATCTAACGTGGGTAAAATCCTGCGAAAAGAGTTGCGCGATTCTTAGCTCAACCAAATCGACTTAGCTTATATCAGGTAACACTTGTTAAGCTTTTAGCTCTAGGGGAAGTCACTACATGTCCAGCAATGCACTGATTCTATCTGGTGGCGGCGCGCGCGCATCCTACCAGGTTGGGGTGCTAATGGCGTTATCAGATATTCTTCCCGATCTACACAACCCATTTCCCATTATTTGCGGTACTTCGGCCGGGGCCATTAATGCGGCGGCCTTGGCTGCCCACCGAGGTTCGTTTGGCGCTTCGGTGCGAGACTTGGCCAGTACTTGGAGTACACTCGAAATCGAGAATGTGTTTAAGGCTGGATGGCTGCCGTTAATTGGTGGTGCAAGTAAGATTGTTGCTTCACTGTTTAATGAGGGGATTGGTAAGGAAAAGCCGTTAGCGCTTCTTGATAACTCACCTCTGCGCGACTTTCTGTCTGGCATTATTTCGTTCGATAATATTCAGCATCGTATCGATGCCGGTGATTTGGACGCACTTTGTATTACCGCGCTAGGCTATTCGTCGGGCGATTCAGTGAGTTTCTTTCAGGGTAACCAGCGTTTGCGAGGTTGGCGTCGTTATCGTCGTGTAGGTACGCCGACCCAGATCACAGTTGATCATTTAATGGCGTCGTCTGCGATCCCAACCGTGTTTCCAACCGTACATCTGAACCAAGAGTATTTCGGAGATGGCGCGATGAGACAGATGGCGCCGATTAGCTCGGCGTTACACTTGGGCGCCGATCGTGTTTTTATTATTGGTGTCAGCGGCAACCGCAGCCCGAATAGTTTTCGCGGCAAGAAAGTCGTCCGAACGAAACATTCGCCCTCAATGGCACAAATTTTAGGGCACATGTTAAATAGTGCGTTTATCGATTCGCTAGAGGGCGACATTGAACATTTGGAGCGCGTCAACGAGTTGCTGAAGCACGCCGATCCAAATCGTACCGGTAGCACACAGTTTTTGCGGCCAGTTGATACCCTTATTATTTCGCCAAGCAAGGCTTTGGATAAAATCGCTGGTCGCCGGGTTCGGAATCTACCGCAAAGCTTGCGGTTTTTTATGCGGAATATCGGCGCTACCGCGCATGGTGGTGGCTCGGCAGCTGCTAGCTATTTGTTGTTTGCAAAAGAGTATTGTAACGAACTACTCGAGCTGGGCTACCAAGATGCAATGTGGGAGCGTGCCAGTATTGAAGACTTCTTTGCGGGCGAAAAGCCCAAGCCTTAATTTCACTTTAACCGCTAGTGATCTTGCTAGCGGTTTAGCCTACATACCATTCCGGTTTCTAAATCACGTCTGGGGAGATTGCTGTGAAAGTTTTAAAATATTTAGTCTTAATTGCTGTCGTTGCTGGTGCGGTTGTCTACGGCATCGCTTACTTGCTACCCAGCAACAGCCATGTTGAGCGCAGCACCACCGTGGCCGCAACCCCAGAGCGTACGTTTGAGTTTGTTGCCGATCACCAAGCCCAGTCTCGCTGGTCGCCTTGGCTTGCTCGCGACCCAGAGATGAGCCGCAGCCTAAGTGGCCCCAACCGAGGCCTAGGTTCAAAGCTTAAGTGGCAGAGCGATGTCCCTGAAGTTGGTTCCGGCACCTCTGAAGTCATTGAATATGTAGCAGATCGCCGAGTTAGCATGCGCTTGGTTTTCGATAATATGAGCACAGGCGGCACCGGCACCATTACTCTGGAACCCAGCGGTGCGGGCACCTTGGTGACCTGGTCGTTTGATATGGTTCATACGGGGCTGTTGAGCCGTTACAGCGGTCTAATGATGGACAGCTGGGTGGGTGCGGATTACGAAGCTGGTTTGCAGAAGCTCGAGAAATTAATAAACGCCTTACCGAAAATCTCTAGCAAAGTCGTAACCTACAAAGTAGGCGATACAACACTGACAGGTTACTTGGCTAAGCCTGCTGGCGAGGGTAAGCGACCTGGGGTTATCGTCGTTCATGAATGGTGGGGAGCAAACGACTACGCACGCAAACGTGCCGATATGCTCGCCGAGCTTGGCTACAATGCTTTTGCGCTGGATATGTATGGCGATGGAAAAATTGCGACCCATCCAAAGCAAGCGCAAGCGTTTATGATGGAAACCATCTCGCAAGCTGGCGTGGCCGCAGCGCGCTTTGATGCCGCAGTTGATCTGCTGAAACAGGAGCCGACAACCCAATCCAATAATATTGCAGCGGTTGGCTATTGTTTTGGCGGCGCGGTGGTTATCAGTATGGCTCGTAGTGATAAGCCCTTGAAGGGCGTTGTCAGTTTTCACGGTGGCCTGAGTGGTTTGGCCCCCATAGTGGAGCAGCGCTCAAACCAAGTTCCACTGTTGGTTTTAAACGGTGCGGCAGACCCGTTTGTACCGGACGACGCGAAGCAAAGTTTTCAAGCTGAGATGAGTGCCAGTGGCTTTGAGTTTGAATTTGTTGATTACCCCGATGCGAAACACGCATTTACCAATCCCGCCGCTGATCAAGCTGGGCGCGATTTTAATTTACCATTGGCCTATAACGCCGACGCCGACCAAGCCTCTTGGGCGGCAATGCAGGCTTTTCTCGGGCGAGTTTTTAATTGATCCGCTCAATATTTCCCCTAGCTAGTTGAAACGTATGGGCGCTTTTTTTTCTCCTTCAGTCATGGTTCTGCTTGGCGCTAGTGTGCTTTGGGGTTGCTCTTGGTATCCATTGCGACTCCTTAATCAGTCTGGTATTGAGGCTGTGCCGCTACTTTTGGTGGGGCAAGGCCTACTGGCGCTACTGTTCACTCCAAAGGGGTTAATTGGCGTAAAGCTTATTCGGCATTGGCGACCCTTAGTCGGAATCTTTATTTGTGGCGGTAGTGCCATTCTGTGTTTTACCTGTGCCTTGATTTACGGCGATGTGATTAGGGTGATGGTGTTGTTTTACTTGCTGCCGGTATGGGGTGTACTGGGGGGCTGTTTCTTCTTGGAGGAGCGTCTAGATTGGCGTCGCACTTTAGGGGTTGTATTGGCCTTGGGGGGCGCGTTTTTTATTCTCGGCGGCCTGAAAATATTTGAGTCGCCACCAGGCTGGATCGACTTGCTGGCATTGGCGTCGGGACTATTTTTTGCGGCCAATAATTTAATGTTTCGCGGTGTCGAGCGCCTGCCGCTTACCACTAAGCTGGTGGTAATGTTTTATGGTTGTGCGGTTATTGCTGGGTTGTTACTGCTTGCCGGGGTACAGTCATTTCCCTCGTCATATGAGCCTGAGCCTTGGCTTTGGTTGGGGCTCTATTCGGTTACTTGGTTGTTGTTTGCTAACCTTGGCTCGCAATGGGCAGTAACCCAAATGGAAGCAGGGCAGTCTTCAATTATCATCATTATGGAATTAGTTGCGGCGGTTATTTCAGCCATGCTGCTGGCCGGTGAACGCCTATCTACGATTGAATGGTTGGGGTGTGTGCTAGTGATCTGTGCGGCTGTTTTAGAGTCGCTGCGCGCTCAACCGGCAACAACTGAAAAGTTAAGATAAAGGCCTTGCTTGGCGATTACGCACAAGCCGCTGTCACTTCTAGGTTTAGAATTTTACGATTAAGGGTTACTGGGACAATTCTTATGGGGCCACGACATTCGCCGGCTGATGTGCGATTGTTAGGTTTATTCGGGTGTTTCAGCCGCATTTTTAGCGCCTTTATTAATAATATCTGTGTATAAACTCATAAGTTTTGTGCACAACTCATGATGATCTGGATGGCGGTCGTAAATCGGTTTTGCTTCGCGTAAGTCGGTTAGCACTTCGTCTAAAAACTCGATATCAAAATCATTCAAGCTATGTCCGTCATCGACTTTTTTCTGCAACGACAGGGCGTGTGGCAGGCGCTGCTTATTCAGGCGCTCTACCAGTACTTCGAGTATAAAATCGTCGTCATTTGGGCCATTCATCATTGTTACTCAACTCCTTCTTACAACCTTTTAGTGTTTATCAAAGACATCATAGTTGATATAGGGTGCCGCCGGTACTGCCATATACAGTAGAATGTGGGTTACACATATATTGGGGCTGCGCTATGTCCAACGACGATAAAACCATAATAAAACCACGCGTTTCACATACTAACGAGAGGCCGAGTGCAGATGCAACTATCGTTAAGGCCACAGATGCTACGCGCTTAGCGCCGTCTCGGGCTTTACAGTCACAGGTATCTGAACCGGGGAATGGCGGCGATATCACAATTGCTACCGCTCATACCCAGGTCTCCAACCATCAGCAGGCCGAACCTACGGCTCCGACCGAAATTGATCAACGTCAGCTTGCATCGTTACCGCCACAACCTGGCATGGTCATTAAAGATCGCTTTATTCTTCGCGAACAGCTGGGGGAAGGGGGGATGGGTGTCGTCTTTCTCGCCACCGATCGCCGCAAAGAAGAGGCTCGCGATACCGATAGCTCGGTGGCCATCAAAATTCTTGGCGATGGATTTCAGCGTCATCCCAAAGCCTTTGTTACCTTACAGCGAGAGGCACGTAAGACCCAGTCTCTGGCACACCCCAATATCGTTACGGTTTACGACTTTGATCGCGACGGAGACCGTGTCTTTCTTACCATGGAGGCTCTTCAAGGAGAGCCTTTAGATAAATGCCTGCGCAGTGGTCGGCATCTGAAAATGTCAGACAAAGAAAAGTGGCAGTGGGTTCAGCAAATGGCCGAAGGTCTAGCCTATGCGCATAGCAAAGGGTTTGTTCATGCCGACTTGAAGCCGGCGAATGTCTTTGTTACCCGCGACAATAAAGTGAAAATTCTGGATTTTGGTATCGCCCGAGCGGTGAACGATGAAGTGCCAGATTCGTTTGATGCCGGTGAGTTGGGTGCGCTAACACCACGTTATGCGAGCCTAGAAATGCTGAATCATGTCGCGCCAGCTCCAAGTGACGATATTTATGCCCTAGGGGTTATTATTTGTGAGATTTTCAATAATCAACACCCCTATAACGATCTAGAGGCGAGTGACGCCTATGCGCAGCAACTCAAACCAAATTTACCGCGATTTCGAAACCTTTTACTGCAGCGTTTATTAGCGGCAACGGTTGCCTTGCCAAGAGAGTCGCGCATAGCGAATGCTAGTCATTTCTTACGGCGTTTTCACTTTGCGACTAAAGCCGTGCGCCGAATTGTGTACGGTAGTTTAGCCATACTGGTACTACTAACGGTAAACTTTGGTTACCTAAGCAGTATTGAGATGGATGATTCCCCTGCATTTTCCACGCTTCCGGAGGGGGCGCAGGTGATCTTTAGAGACTTGATTGATGAGGGCGACAGAGCGCTTCGTTTTAACGATTTGCAAGGCGCGGTGCTCTACTACGATAAAGCGTTTCAGATACACGCGCGCAATAAGGATATGGAAACCGCGATAGCGGCGATTGTGGCTCAGGTAGCACAAGCGACTAAAGGCTTAACCGCAGATGCAGAAAAAGCCTTTTGGCGCGAACAAATTAAGCAGCTACAAACTTACAAGGCGTTTACAGATAATGCTGATTTAACCGAGATACTGCAAAAACTTTAGGCCGCAGGTTTTAAACCTGTTTTTTTAGTCGATTAAAATTCAAATCTAAACCCAGCGGAAAATATTGATTCGTTGTAATTGCGTAAAAACATTGCCTGCTGGAAATTAGCAAAAACTTGAATTCCTCCCGTGGCCGCTACACCAAGTTTTTTTTGGCTGGCGCCGCGAATTACACTGGTAAGCCCAAAGCTTAAGTAAGCATAGTTTTCGGCAAGTTCATCGGTGGGCAGATTGACGCTCGCCTCGCCAAGTACAGACGTAGCGCTAAAGTTTGTTTTGACGCCGCGTGAACCGGTCTTAGCTTGGTGGCGCCATTGAATATCCATATAGGGCACTACCATCCCCCAGTTGCCGGAATAAATATGCTGTAGTTTTATTCCGGCTATAGTTTCTAGTGATGAAAATGTTTGCGCAGGCACGGCCACATTAAAACCAAGCGAGCTCGTGTCGACTTCTTCAAAGGCATCGATAGTAATGTTTTGGTATTCAATACTTATGTAGGGTTCGAACACGTCACCATTACCGCGATCGAAGGTAAAGCCCGCGGTAAAGCTCGGTGAAATAATATCGGCATTGGTGGAACTGATGGCGACGGTACTGATTGCACTACTTGTGCCAGTGCCAATCATAATACTGCGCGAGTTATCAAACTTAATCTGCTGCCAACCGAGGGACCCACTTAGAAACCAGCGGTCCGCTTGATAGAGTGCGAATGGCGTAAGTGAAATAGCGCTGGAGTCGACACCGCCGCGAACAATGCTTTCCGCTTCGTTGAAGTTAACATCTTGCTCTTGAAGTGCAACGGTAACTCCAGCCACCCAATTGTAGTCTAAACGGTAATCGACACCGCCATTCAATTCATAGCCGCGGTATTTATAGCCATCTTCCAGTGCTGTTCCATCTCGATCGCCACGAAGATAAGACGCATTTAAAAAGCCTCCCCAAGGTGACCAGCCAGTATCTGCACTAGCGCCGCCGCCGAAGTCGCCACTGTGTCCTGTTACAAAACTTCCCATACCATCGAACAGACTTAAGCCAAAGCCGGCTGCGCCGTTGCGAAGAGCACCTAGGCGATTACCTAAGGTTTGTGTTTGAGTTGATGAAAAAGATGAGGCAACAGCGCCTTGGCTGGCGAACTCTTCCGCCGCCGTCCAGCGCAGCGCATCGTTAAACTGTTCGCGGGTTAAACCTAAGCTGCGGTCGGTTGGGCCATCGCCCCCAGAGAGTGCGTTTGCAGTGTGAGCAAAGGCTTCAGCATTGCGATATACCTGATAGACCTCGGTGGTGCAGCTCGCCAAGGCATCTGCAAAAAAGGTGTCGCCGTTTGGATCTGTTTGCAAGTCGCTAATCAGTTGGCCGTCAACAATTAGGCCTTCGGCATCGAGGTCTGCACGTGTTTGACAGCCAACTTCTTGCAGGTTGCTATACAGGCTTGAGAAGGCGCGTAGCATTTGCCGTTCAATTTCGTTGTTTGCGCTGGCCTCTAAGCTAGCGAGGTCGGCAAAGCTGGCGTTGCCGAACCCTGCAAAACCTGCGAGTAGGATAATGTTAATACAGCGTTTAAGTGTTTTTCTGTTGGCCGGTTTCGTCATCATTTTTTGAGCTTCGTCTGTTTATTTTTAAATGTTTTAAATTATTGTTTCCAGATGGCTTTGGGAACGAAAAAGAAATCGCCTACTTCGTGGCCGGCACCTTTAATGGCTTTAAATTCTGGGGTTTGGTCGAGGCCAAGTTTTTGTGAGGCGATGGCGACTTTATTGCGCAAACGTAAGAATAGTTCAGGGCTGGATAATACCGAATCGTTGGCGTCCAGCTCGGCTAATAAAGCGTTAGAAAATACTGACTGACCGTTTCCTGCGTTGTCGAGAATAGGTTGATCACCGCCGGAAGAGAGTAACAGTCGCGATGCTTTAGGCAATTTATAGCGTACGTAATCAAAGTCGAAATTGGCATTGTTGCTGGTGAATAAATAGCCAGGGGCATCGGATAATAATCCGGCGTAGCAGGAATCGGAAATGACCAATACGCGTTTCGCATTCAAACGAGATAAGTGGCGAGTTACAAATTCATTTGCTACCCAGAAAGTATCTTTAGGTGGTGGCTCTGCGTTCGAGGGTAACCAGTAGCCGCTGGTATAGTCGCCAGCGGCGATACGGTTGCCGTGGCCAGCGTAATAGATAACGAGGTTGTCATTGTCGGTTAGCTTCTCATTCAGGTTGTTGATTGCCTGCATGATCTCTATGTTGTCGGCATTAAATAAGGTTTGTACAGAAAACCCGTATTTTTTGCTGAGCACGTCGGCAATTTTTTGTGCATCGTTAATTGGCGAAATCAAATCGTCGAGTAGTGAATAGTGTTGATTGGCGATAACCAAGGCGTAGTATTTGCCAAAGGTTATACCTTCAGCCGATAAATTTTGAGCGGTGAGCGGTAGGCCTGCTTTTGGATCTGTCGCGACCGATCGGTATTTGGCAATTTTTTGCATACTGGTTTCACTGCTTTTTTTATCGTCTTGCAGTTCTTTTACCAGCTCGCGTAGCGATGCCAGTTCGTCGCTTAGCTCAGTTCCGTTTGCCGATGCGCTCAGCTCTTTTGCAAGCGTGTCAATCTGTGAATTAAGCGCTTTGATCTGTGTATCTTTCCGCTTAATCGTTTTTTCGAGGGCTTTACGTTGCGCTTCGCTTTCGGTCGCGGCAGCAGACTGAAACATAACGCTATCTTCTGGCAGCCCCCAGGCTTTGCGATAAAGGTTGAGTGCTTCTAGTTGATTTTTCTCGACGCCCTTACCCTGTTCGTAGAGGGTGCCAAGATTAAATTGCGCCCGCGCGTTGCCTTGTTCTGCGGCCTTTTTATACCAGATCACGGCGGCGGGGTAGTTGGCTTCACCACCGGCACCCTGTTCAAAAATCTCGCCGACATTCACCTGTGCGGTGGCATCGCCGGCCTCGGCAGCTGCGATCCAAACATTCAGCGCGGTTTTGTAGTCGGCACGGTCATAGGCAACATATTCACCGCCGCGAATCTGGCAGTCGGCGGCGGTGGTTTTAGTGGGGCGACGCGGTGTTATATAGGCGCGCCCGCCGATCATGCGAGTTTGTCCTGGCAGTAGGCAGTCCACTACTTGAAGCTCGGCGATTTTAGCCTGCATGTCTTTTGCGGCAATCGACAGTGGCGATATCAGCAGGGCGAATGTGGCTCCCAGTAGAGCGGAGCTCAAGTGTATGCGAGCAAAATATTTCAACGTAGCACTCCCCGTTTATTGTTAGGCTAGTAGCCTCTTATTCTTGGCGCTAGCAGTGTTCTGGCGACAGTTGGACGTTAATATACCGCGCTTGATGAATTAAGGCGCGAAGTGTCCTGCATTATTGAGGTAAATATCGCATGTCATGCTGCAAATTTGCCGGCCGCAAGTCAATGATTGATTGTTGATCTGTGTTTGCCGGTGGCTAACAGATGGTATTTGGAAAGAGGTAAAAAAACGCATAAAAAAGCCCAGTGGCCGAGACCTCTGGGCTTTAGGTTATGAATTGTCCGCGGCACTGCCACGGACATAATCAATCACGCCATTTACATCACAACGTCTTCAATCTGAACGGCAGCAATGCGCTTGCCTTCATCAGCACCCTTAACAAATTCAGAGATTTGATCGAAGTTCATGTAGCGGAAAATTTCTGCAGACATGGAATCGATGGTTTTAGCATATTCCAAATACTCCGCAGGCTCAGGAAGACGCCCAAGAATACCGCCAACAGCCGCTAACTCCGCCGAGGTTAGGTAAACATTCGCACCTGCGCCCAAGCGGTTAGGGAAGTTACGAGTCGAGGTAGAAAGCACGGTTGCGCCATCGGCAACGCGGGCTTGGTTACCCATGCACAGCGAACAGCCTGGCATTTCCATACGTACACCGTTAGCGCCAAAGATGTTGTAGTAGCCTTCTTCCATTAGGGTGTGCTGATCCATCTTGGTCGGTGGCGACATCCAGAAGCGGGTTTTTAAACCCGCTTTGTTCTTCTCTAGCAACTTACCTGCGGCGCGGAAGTGGCCGATGTTGGTCATACAAGAACCGATAAAGACTTCGTCAACCTTGTCGCCAGCCACTTCAGATAGTAAGCGCGCATCGTCTGGGTCATTTGGACAACAAACAACAGGCTCTTTAACGTCGGCTAGGTCAATTTCAATAACGGCGGTGTATTCGGCATCGGCGTCGGCTTGCATTAATTCAGGGTTGGCCAACCATTCTTCCATCTTCTTGGCACGGCGTTCTAGTGTGCGCTTGTCGCCGTAGCCTTCACTGACCATCCAGCGCAACAGAACAACGTTGGAACGCAGGTATTCGGCAATAGACTCTTCCGGCATTTTGATCGTACAGCCAGCAGCCGAGCGTTCGGCGGACGCGTCAGATAGTTCGAAAGCTTGCTCGACGGTGAGGTCTTGCAGGCCTTCAATCTCAAGGATGCGGCCAGAGAAGATGTTTTTCTTACCCTTCTTATCAACGGTCAGCAAGCCTTCTTTAATGGCGTAGTAGGGGATGGCGTGAACAAGATCGCGCAAGGTTATACCCGGTTGCATCTTACCTTTGAAGCGAACTAGTACAGATTCGGGCATATCCAGTGGCATAACACCAGTTGCCGCGGCGAAAGCGACTAAGCCGGAGCCCGCAGGGAAGGAAATGCCCATAGGGAAACGGGTGTGAGAATCGCCACCTGTACCGACGGTGTCGGGTAGTAACATACGGTTTAGCCAGCTGTGGATAATGCCGTCGCCGGGACGTAGTGAAACACCGCCGCGATTTTGAATAAAGTCTGGCAGAGTGTGCTGGGTTTCAATATCGACAGGCTTCGGATAGGCCGCAGTGTGACAGAACGATTGCATGGTTAGGTCGGCAGAGAAACCCAAACAGGCCAAATCTTTCAGTTCGTCGCGGGTCATCGGGCCGGTGGTATCTTGTGAGCCAACCGTCGTCATACGGGGTTCGCAGTAGGTGCCGGCGCGTATCCCTTGGCCTTCGGGTAAACCACAGGCGCGGCCGACCATTTTTTGAGCCAGAGTAAAGCCCTTGCCGGAATCAATGGGTGCTGTTGGCTGACGAAATAGATCGGAAGCGGGTAGGCCAAGGCTTTCACGCGCCTTCGTGGTTAAACCGCGACCGATGATCAAGTTGATACGGCCGCCGGCACGAACTTCGTCTAGGAGTACATCCGAACGCAATTCAAATTCAGACAGTACCGCACCTGATTCACTCAGAATTTTGCCGTCATAGGGGCGTACTTCAATAATGTCGCCCATGTTTAAGTCATCGACGGGGGCTTCAAATACTAAGGCGCCAGCGTCTTCCATGGTGTTGTAGAAGATAGGGGCAACTTTACTGCCGATACAAATACCGCCAGCGCGCTTGTTTGGAACACCGCTAACGTCGTCGCCAAAGTACCAAAGTACCGAGTTTGTGGCAGATTTACGTGATGAGCCGGTACCGACAACATCGCCGACAAAGGCAACCGGAATACCGGTGTCTTGCAGTGCTTTGATTTGGGCAAGAGGGCCTTTAACACCGGGCTCTTCAGGGGTAATACCGTCGCGCTCCATTTTGTACATGGCAAGCGCGTGCAGTGGAATGTCAGGGCGGGACCAAGCATCTTGTGCGGGTGACAAGTCATCGGTATTGGTTTCACCGGTAACCTTAAATACGGCAAGCTTGATTGACTCGGCTACAGGTTCACGGCGTGTGAACCACTCGGCATCGGCCCAGCTTTGCATTACGTCTTGTGCAAATGAGTTGCCCGCTTTGGCTTTTTCTTCAACGTCGTGAAATGCATCGAACATCAGCAAGGTGTGCTTGAGCTCAGTGGCGGCAAGCGCGGCATACTCAGTATTATCGAGAAGGTCTACAAGTGTGACAATGTTATAACCGCCATGCATGTTGCCCAGCAGCTCTATTGCCTTAGTTGTGTCGATTAATGGGCATTTGTCGTCGCCACGAGCAATAGCGGAAAGAAAGCCCGCTTTGACATAGGCGGCTTCATCCACACCGGGCGGAACGCGGTTGGTTATGAGATCTAGCAGGTACTCTTCTTCGCCCGCAGGTGGGTTTTTGAGTAGTGCGACTAGGTCGGAAACCTGCTCTGGAGTGAGCGGCTTAGGGGGAATGCCAAGGGCTTCGCGTTCTGCTACATGGTTGCGGTAGGCTTCAAGCACAATATGTGTCCTCTTATGGGTTAACTCGCGGCCAACAAATTCTGTTGCACGAGGCTATCAAATGACAATTTTAGTGAGTACTGATTCTAGTGAGTAATCGTTTAGCCCTCAGGGCTTAGCGGTTGCTGGCAGGTTAATCGATGGATTGATTCATTGAGCATTTTATTTACTAAGCTAGATAAATTCACACTATTCCTGTCAAAACTAGCGGATCGGGATCCCTTATCGCTGCGTTTTGCGCAAGCTACTGTAACTCGAGAAAGTGTAGCGGTGATTATCGCATTTGAGTGCAAAACCGGTGCCGCGCAGCCACATATCTCGTCAATAGCAGATAAAGGTCGATATTTGGGCCCGCTATTCTACCGCAAATTGTAAATTGTTCGGTAGGTCTGGCTTAGAACTGATAGCAATTCTTCCACCTTGGCGCTAAAAACTGGCATTTTTGACGCTAGGTGGTCTATATTGCGGCGCTCATTAGGGGTAAGTCAGAGGAATAGATTCGCATTATTGGCGGCGTTTGCCGTTGGCGACTCGCGACGAGCTTGCTAATTCGATGCTAACGAGGGAGTACAGTTATGAAACAGTTTTTATGCGCGGCTAAACGCGGCTTCTACCGTATTTTATTAAGTGCTATTTTTCTCCAGCTAGGCGTCGCGGGTAGCGCCTATGCGGGCGAACAATCGCAATATCTGGCACCGCACGCAAAGCGAGCACCGGTTATCGACGGGCAATCAGATGAACCATTATGGCAACAGGCCGAGTGGCGAGCGATAGATCAAACCATTCTAGGTGAAAAGACGAGTGCAGCCGATTTTAGTGGTCGCTTTAAGGTCGTTTGGACGGCCAAGGCACTATACCTTCTCGCTGAAATTACCGACGACGTCATGTCCGATAGTCATGCCGATCCGTTAGTGCATTATTGGGATGATGAAGCGCTAGAAATTTTCGTCGATGAGGACGCCTCAGGCGGTGATCATCAATATACTCACAATGCTTTTGCATACCATATTGCTTTGGACAATCAAGTTGTGGATTCCGGGCCAGACAAAAAAGCGCACCTCTACAACGATCATGTCACTAGTATTTGGAAGCGTTCTGGCACTACCACTACCTGGGAAGTCGAGATCAAGGTGTTTGCCGATAGCTTTATCGACGGCGATAAAAAAGCCAAGCCGGTTAAGCTTGTTGCCGGTAAAGAGCTTGGCTTTATGATGGCCTATTGCGATAACGACGGCGGCCCAGCGCGCGAGAACTTCTTCGGTTCCGAAGATATTGCTCCGGTCAACGGCGACCGCAATCGCGGCTGGATTGACGCAAGTGTATTTGGTCGTTTGATCCTAAAAAAGTAGTCGTTTTCTAATTTAATTCACAGGTAAAAGTAGTAACCGTGATTAACACACTCTCGACAGTAAAAACGCCCTGTATTGGCGTATGCTCCACGGGTATCGGTGATTCGGTATGCCGTGGATGTAAGCGTTTCACCAAAGAGGTGATCGACTGGAATGGTTATAGCGAAGATCAAAAGCTAGCCGTTATGGGTCGCATTGAAGCCTTGTTGGCGCAGGTGGTAGCGGCCAAGTTATTGATTTTGGATGAGCAACTATTAAAGCAAGGTGTAGAGCTCCAGCAGGTACGTACCGGTGGCAAAAAAAATCCTTACACCTGGGTATTTGATTTGTTGAAAGAGGGCGCTGGGCAAATTAGAGACCTTTCCGATTACGGTTGCAAGTTGATGCCGGAATGGCGCGATCGTCCCTTAGTCGAATTGCGCGATGCCATTGATGCCGATTTTTTTACCCTCTCGTGCGCACATTACGAACGCTATTTCTTGTTTCATCAAAGCCGCTAATTCACGCTAAACTTTTAATTTTTGGTGCAAAGGTAAATCTATGCAAACTATCCATGACTTTCTCTTGTGCGAAACACCAGACGACTGGATTAGCAGCGCCTTAAAGCACCCAGACTTGCTGCTTATTGATCACGCCAATTGCGAAAAGAAAGCCGCGAGCACGGCGTTAAATTTGATGTATCGTTACGTTGATAACTTTGAATTGCTAAACAAAATGTCACGCCTCGCTCGAGAGGAGTTACGGCATTTCGAACAGGTAATTGCGTTTATGGAAAAGCGTGGTATAGCCTATAGCCAAGAGACTGCCGCGCGCTATGCGGCGGAACTGCGCAAACCGGTACGCACCTCCGAACCCGGCAGGCTAATCGATACGCTTATTGTTGGCGCTATCATCGAGGCCCGATCTTGCGAACGCTTTGAAAAACTTGCTCCTCATTTAGATGAAGAATTAAAGACGTTTTATCTCTCCTTGTTGAAGTCAGAGTCACGTCATTTCCGGGATTATTTAACCCTCGCTAAAAAAGCTGCTGGTGACGCCGATATCAACGATCGGGTCAATCTATTCTTGGTCCGAGAAAAGCAGTTAGTGGAATCTGCTGATATTGAATTTAGGTTTCATTCGGGTGTTCCAAGCTGACATCTCGGATATCGACTACACTTTTACGTATCGTGCAGCCCTCGGGAGCCGCCTACTTAATTGGAGTGTAGATTTATATGCCGAAGGATATCTTGCTTAACGCCGCAGTCAGTCGTTCACTCAAGCCGGTTGACCCATTAGTTGATTCATTCGCTGATTCATTGCCTGTTTCGTTAAAAGCACCGAGCGATGTAGCATGCGGTTCGTCCGACATTGTCGCTGAGCCGAGTCGGCGTAGTTTTCTCAAGCAGGCTGGAGCCTGTGTTGGCGTAGCTCTCGCCGCGTCTAAAGCCCCCTTTGTCTATGCAAAAAAACAGGTAACACTCCGCGTACTGGGTACTCACGTGACCCTGCAAGAAGAGTTGCGTCAGCGTGCTATGGCAGATTTAGGTATTAATATTATCTATGAAGCCAAGGGAAGCGCAGCGGTACTCCAAAAAGCGTCATTAATGCCCAGCAGCTTTGATTTGTACGAGCAGTGGTCCAACAGCATTAACATTCTTTGGCAGGCGGGAACCATTCAGCCAATCGACAAAACGCGCTTGAATCATTGGGGTGAGGTAAACCCATTGACGAAAACCGGAAAGCTAACACCCGAGGCAAAATTGGGTGCGGGTGATGCGCCCTACAAATTACTTTACGTGCAGCCGGATGGGCGGTTAGGTTCTAACTCGACTGATAACCTTAGTTTTCTTCCCTACGTCCATAACGTTGACTCCTTCGGCTACAACTTAAACGAAATTCCACGCGGTGTTCCCTATACTACCGAAAGCTGGGGTTGGCTGTTAGACGATCGCTATCGTGGCAAGGTCGGTATCGTGAATGCGCCTACAATTGGCCTATTTGATCTGGCGCTTGCAGCACAAGCGCAAGGCTTGGTTAAGTTTAACGATATTGGCGCAATGTCTAGAGTGGAGCTGGATCAGCTGTTCTCAGTATTGGCCGAGAAGAAGCAGCGCGGCCATTTTGCGGGCTTTTGGAACTCGGTTCCCGAATCCGTAAACTATATGAAAACCGGTCGAGTGGTGCTGGAAAGTATGTTTTCCCCTGCGGTATCGGCACTTAACGGCTTAAATGTACCTGTAGTCTACGCGGCACCCAAAGAAGGGTATCGCGGCTGGCATGGTGTTATGTGTTTGTCCTCGAAAGCCGAGGGCCATGTTGCCGACGCGGCTTACGATTATATGAATTGGTGGCAATCGGGTTGGCCTGGTGCGTTTATCGCACGTCAAGGTTACTACATTTCAAATGCAGAGCGTTCCCGTGAGTTGCTAAGCGCAGATGAGTGGGCCTACTGGTACGACGGTAAGGAAAGCAAAAAAGAGTTGCGCGGTACAGACGGTAATATAGCTGTGAGAGCGGGCGATATCCGTACTGGCGGGTCTTACCTAAAGCGTTTTAGTAACGTTGCCGTGTGGAATACGGTTATGCCAACCTATGATTACAGTTTGCAGAAATGGTATGAATTTATTACCAATTAACGTCTCTTTTACTATGGCGAGCTGCTGAGCCAAACCGATGAAAAAAAACAAACTCTATTCAATCAAAGTGCAGATACTCTTTGCGTTTTCGCTATTAGTATTACCTTTGGTCAGCTTGAGTTATTTCTATTCACTTTCCCACACACTTTTTAATGCCTCGCTGACTAACCTTATTGAACAGGAAGAGGTCGCCGGATTAATAGGTGTTGTTGAGCGCAATGTGGTAGACCTGCAGCGCAACGTATTAGTGTTTAAAGAAACCGCGAGCCAAAGTTCGGTTGATAATGTTGAGCACTTTTACGATCAGATTGATGCAGGGATTAAGCGCTTAGCGCAGATGAGTACCTTTGCAGAGCACGCAGACCTACTCGATATTATGGGGACTCATTTATTTGAGTATCGCAGTAATTTCGATTTAGTCGTAGGGATGCGCAGGGAGCGTAAGTCGCATATCGAACGGCATTTGTCGTTTGAACGCAGTTGGTTTTCCTCCGATGAGCCGCTGGTAGCTGGCGATGTGGAGACAGAGTTAAAGTTAGAAAATGCCATATTGTCCGCGCATAATTCGTCTCTTTCCTATTTGACGTCATATGATCTGTCCCATATCGAGAATTTCAAAAACTACATAAACTTGGCGTCAATACAGCTGCAGAGGGAACACATTTCAGATGAGGAAAAGACGAAACGCGGCCAACAGTTTGATGAGTATAGAGACAATTTTTTGAGAGTAGTCTCGATTACACGCCATTATGTTTACGTGATTAATGTAGTAATGGCAGGTTCCGCTAATGAGGTTTTATACCACGCGGAAAACTTAGACGAAATATATCGAAGCCGCGCCAAAGAAGCGCGTGAACACGTAGCTATGGCTCTACAGAAACAGCGATTTTGGAGTATTTTACTTTCGGTTGTAGGTATTCTTGTTGGTGCATTCGTTGCGGGTTACTTTTTTCTGCGGATTACTCGCCCGATTGAAAGCATCACTAAAGTGTTTATTAGCTTGGCAGATGGTCAGAAGGTTGGCGATATTCCAGAGCTTTCCCGTCGCGATGAGATTGGTATGTTGGCACTTGCCGCCAACGTTTTCAAACAGAAAAATGAGCAAACCACACAACTGTTGAGTAAAACTCGAGAAATGGTCGATGAGCAGCGCGATCTAAATGACGCGCTGACCCGAGAGAAACAACGAGCTGAGCAAGCGCTTTCGATTAAGACCGAGTTCTTGGCTAATATGTCCCACGAGTTACGTACACCACTAAACTCCATTATTGGCTTTACGGTAAGATTGTTAAAACAACCTAGCTTTGAGTCGCGTCAGGTGAAAGCCTTAGAAGCTATCGAGCGCAATGGACGCCACCTCTTAGTCATGATTAACGATATTCTTGACCTCAGTAAAATAGAGGCTAACAAGTTAGATCTACAGATTGTAGAGACTGACTTGGTGGCGTTGTGCAGAGATTTGGTTAGTCAGCTGGCCCCCGCCGCAGAGGATAAAGGGTTGCGGATGGGTATCGCTGTTGAGAGCTTAGCGCCGGTCGAGACTGACCCTGCTCGTATAACCCAAATACTGCTAAATTTAATTTCTAACGCTATTAAATACACCGAGTGTGGTTCTGTTTCTGTCGAGGTCAGTACAACTTCGGATGGCACAGCTGCGGAAATCCAGGTGGTGGATACGGGGGTAGGTATCTCTCCCGCTGATCAAAAACGCTTATTTAAACGCTTTGAACAGTTTGACGATAATTCTCGGTTTAAGGTGGGGAAAGGTACGGGTTTAGGCTTGTCTATTGCGTCAAACCTTGCTCACCTACTCGGTGCGAGCATATACGTAGAGAGTGAGCTTGGCAGCGGTAGTCAGTTTGTTTTAACGATTCCCTTTAGCTTCAAAGGTTCAGCGGTAAACCAAGATAACGTGGTTGCGGCCTCCAACCAGGAATAGACCGCTATCTTGTAGTGAGAGATGAAACCCAATTAAATACTTGTTCGTTACATCTCAATCTCAATCTCGAAATCGACTAGCTCTAATCGCTCATTATCCGCTTTGAGATACCAACCTTTCTGTTCCCAGTCACCCAACACATATCGGCAGCTGGCGGTTGGTAGGTTGCTAGAATCACACGCGGGCCGGTGTATCGCTGGGCGGTGGGTGTGACCGTGAATAAGGGTCTTAACGTCATTGCGACTGAGCGCTGCAGCGACGGCCTCGGCATTCACATCCATAATATCTTCGGCTTTCATTGCATTCATCGAGCTACTTTGGGCGCGAAGTTGTTGTGCCATCATGCGCCGTTGAGCGAGTGGCAGCTGCAGGATTTGTGCTTGCCAAGCGGGGCTGCGAACCTGCTGGCGAAACTGCTGATATTCCTGATCGTCCGTACACAGACTATCGCCGTGCATTAACAGCACCCGCTGGCCGGCCAAGGTAACGACCGTTTCTTCATCTAAAAGCTTGGTGCCGGTTGCTGTTGCGAAGGCCTCCGCTACTAAGAAGTCGCGATTTCCGTGCTGAAAGTAGACATCTACGCCACGATCAACCACTGCGCGTAGCCGTGTTTGTATCTCTAGGTAAAACGCCTCGTCTTCATCATCGCCAATCCAGGCGTCAAAAAAGTCACCCAATATATAAATTGTTTTCGCGTCGAATGCTATTTTGGTTAAAAACCGCTCAAGCGCCGCGGCAATCGCCGGGCGCTCGGGGCTGAGATGTAAGTCTGAAATAAGGTAAGAGGGCATAGAAAGGATCGCTTAACTTATTCCGCTACAGTGACTGATTCAATTACAACAGGTTCGTTGGGGACATCTTGGTGACCGCCGTGGCGACCAGTACTAACGCCCTTAATCTTGTCGACAACACTCATGCCATCAACCACCTTGCCGAACACACAATAACCCCAGCCTTGGCTATCTTTTGATTTATGGTTAAGGAAGTCGTTGTCTTTAATGTTGATGAAAAACTGTGCGGTTGCGCTGTGTGGGTCCATAGTGCGGGCCATGGCTAGCGTGCCAGTATCATTTTTTAAGCCGTTGTCGGCCTCATTTTTAATGGGGTCTTTCACGGGCTTTTGGTTCATATCTTCGTCAAAGCCACCGCCTTGAACCATAAAACCGTTGATTACACGGTGAAAAATGGTACCGCTGTAAAAACCATCTTCGGCGTATTGTTTGAAATTGGCGGCAGTTTTAGGCGCCTTTTCAAAATCCAATTCAATTTGAATATCACCGAAGTTTGTGTGCAATGTAATCATTTTGGAGTCCTGTGTTGAAATTAGTCTCGCCTATCAGCCTTATGCGACGGGAATTGGCAAATTTCGCCTGCGTAAGGTGCGGGAAGGCGGCTATAATACGCGCTTTGCCGGTCGATATAAACCGCGTAGAGTGTGGGAATAACATGCATTGGGCCGGTCGCCTATACGTTGTACGGGAATTGTACAGGGTGCATAAACAGATTTCAGAGAAGCGAGTTACACGAATATGAGTGTTGAAGAAAAGCCGTTAAATTTTTTAGAGCAAATCATTAAAAAAGACTTGGCCGAAGGTGCGTGTAAAAAGCTAGTAACGCGTTTCCCCCCAGAGCCGAATGGCTATTTACATATCGGCCACGCCAAATCGATTTGTTTAAATTTCGGTCTAGCCGAAACCTTTGGCGGCGAATGTAATTTGCGTTTTGACGACACCAATCCAGCAAAAGAGGAAATGGAGTATGTTGAAGCAATAAAGAAAGATGTCGAGTGGCTTGGTTATCGCTGGGCTGGTGAGGTGCGTTATGCATCGAGTTATTTTGATACTCTGTATAGCTGGGCTCAGCATCTTGTCGAAACGGGTAAGGCCTATGTTTGCGATTTATCTGCGGATGAAGCGCGCGAATACCGCGGTACACTAACGGAACCCGGCAAAAACTCCCCCTATCGTGAGCGTTCGGCAGCAGAAAACCTTAGTCTGCTGGAAGGAATGAAGTGCGGCGAGTTTGACGAAGGTAGCCGCGTACTGCGTGCAAAAATTGATATGAGCAGCGGCAATATTAATTTGCGCGACCCAATCTTGTATCGTATTCGCAAGCAGCATCACCATCAAACCGGTGACAAGTGGTGTATTTATCCCACCTATGATTTCGCCCACGGCCAGGAAGACGCCATCGAAGGCATTACTCACTCTATTTGTACCCTCGAGTTTGCCGATCACCGTCCACTCTACGAGTGGTTGATCGAAAACTTACCTGTACCCGCGAAACCTAAGCAGTATGAATTTGGTCGTTTGAATCTAAATTACACTGTTACCTCTAAGCGCAAACTTAAGCAGTTGGTAGACGAAGGCCATGTTGATGGTTGGGACGATCCACGTATGCCGACTATCGCCGGTTATCGCCGTCGCGGTTACAGCCCAGCCGCTTTGCGTAAGTTCTGTGAAATGATTGGTGTTACCAAGTCAGATGGCGTGGTCGATGTTGCCATGTTGGAGCATGCCATTCGCGATGACCTCGATAAAAATGCACCGCGAGCGATGTGTGTCATCAACCCGCTCAAAGTTGTGCTGACCAATTATCCAGAAGATAAAACTGAGCGACTGACGGCGCCGGGGCATCCTAATCGTGATGATTTGCCTGCACGTGAGCTGCCGTTTGGTCGAGAAGTGTATATTGAAGCTGACGATTTTCGCGAAGAGGCCAACAAAAAATATAAGCGCCTAGTGATTGGTAAGCGCGTGCGTTTACGCAGTGCCTATGTAATCGAAGCCGACGAGGCAATTAAAAATGCCGCGGGTGAAATTGTTGAAGTTCGTGCTCGAATTATTGAGGGCACAGTCGGCAATGATCCAGAAGATGGCGTTAAACCAAAAGGTGTTATCCAGTGGGTAGCTGCTCACGAGTGCGCCAACTTTACCGTTAACCTTTATGATCGCCTCTTTAATGATGTTGCCCCAGATGCGGGAGGCAAAGATTTTCTCAGTTGTATTAACCCCGATAGCTTAGTTGTAAAAACCAACTGTAAGGGTGAAGTTGGTTTAAGCGCAACGACGCCAGGGCAGGGCTTTCAGTTTGAACGCGAGGGCTATTTCTGTCGCGATTTAGACGATAGTAAACTTGTCTTCAATCGCACTATTAGTTTACGCGATACTTTTGTAGGTTAATGACGTGGGTTAAGGCACGGGTTACGGATGCCACTGCGTTTAAACAACGGTTCTCGGCTAGGGATAGCCGCAGTTTAAATTACGCTCAATTAAACATGGGCGACAGAGATTAGCTTAAAACAATAATTCATTTTCCGGTACACAGCGTGTACCGGCCGACCAAATCCGGAATCACATGACGCTCAAAATTTATAACACCGCGACGCGCAAAAAAGAACTGTTTCAGCCCATCGATCCAGACTGCATCAAAATGTATGTCTGCGGCCCGACGGTCTACAACCTTGTACACATAGGTAATGCTCGCCCGGTGGTGGTATTCGATACTTTATTCCGTTTGTTGAATTCACTTTATCCGCAGGTGATTTACGCCCGCAATATTACCGATATCGACGATAAAATTATGAAGGCTGCGGTTGAGCAAGGGCGCTCAATCGGCGAACTCTCAAGCTATTTCGCAGAGCAATACGGTTTGGACATGGCAGAGTTAAATACACTCGAGCCAACAATTGTTCCCTATGCAACCGATCATATTGACGAAATGTTAGCCATGATTCAGGCCTTGATAGAGCGCGGACACGCGTATGAAGCTGAAGGGCATGTATTGTTTGATGTGAAATCTATGAGTGATTACGGCAAGCTTTCCAATCGCGCATTGGAAGATATGTTAGAAGGCGCCCGGGTTGAAGTCGCAAGCTATAAGCGCTACGGCGGGGATTTTGTTTTGTGGAAGCCCAGTAATGATGACGAGCCGGGCTGGAGCAGTGCTTGGGGGCGCGGTCGTCCCGGCTGGCATTTGGAATGTTCGGCGATGATCGAAAAACATCTTGGCAATACCATTGATATTCATGGCGGTGGCCGCGATCTTATTTTTCCTCATCATGAAAATGAACTGGCTCAAAGCCAGTGCGCACATGACGGAGAACAATATGTTCGCTACTGGATGCACAATGGTTACATCAATATCGATGGCGAAAAAATGTCAAAGTCGCTCGGCAATTTTCGCACCGTACGTGAACTGCTGGAACGTTACCCAGGCGAGGTGATTCGCTTTGCGCTGCTTTCCGCCCAATACCGTTCGGGGTTGGATTTCTCTTACGAATTGCTTGAGCAATCGAAGTCGAGTTTAGATTCACTTTACAGCGCGTTGCGTAAAACGAATACCGTCATAGCCGGTGCTGTCGAGCTAAATGATAATCCCGGTTACATCGCTTTGCTTGACGATTTAAATACGCCGCTCGCGATTAGTGAGCTACATCAATTGGCCAAAATTCTAAATAAGCCAGAAGAGTATAGCGAACAGCAATTGTTTGAAACTAAAGCCACCATGCTGCAGTTAGGGAGCTTGATGGGATTGTTGCAAGCCGAGCCAGAAGCTTGGTTTCAGGGGGATACCGACGAAGACAGCACTTGGATAGAAGACGCTATCGCCGCTCGACAACAGGCTAAACTCGACAAGCAATATGCTCGAGCCGATGAAATTCGCCAAGAACTCAAAGCTAAAGGTATTGTCCTAGAGGATTCGCGCGAAGGCACTAAATGGCGTCGCGAGTAGCGCTATTACCGTGCGTCAGTATTTTAAAACGATTGAGAAGTATATGAAGACAACCCTATTTGATGGTGCTTGGGCGAAACGATTTTCGTTACCTATAACCTTGTTTTTTTTGAGTCTGCTTGTCGCCTGTAGCGAACCAACACTCAGTCAAGACGAGTGTGACCTTATGCTAGACAAGCCCAATCCCGAGTGGACAGAAAAAGATATGCAAACCTTTTCTCGTGACTGTCTAGAGGTTGATGCAAGCCATATCGAAAAGCCTATGGTCATTCCTTCGCAGGTTGACCCTGGCCCAGCCAGTGATTCAACTGAAGACGTCAAGTTAGTCGTCCCTGCACTTGATGATTCCGGCACTGAGTAGGTTGTAGTGCCGACGCTTGATTCAAGCGGTGAGATACCCGCAACGCTTCCCGTCGTAGAGATCAGGTTGCTTGTACAGAAATTCTTGGACGAAGGTTGGCAGCAGCGAGATATAAAAGTATCGTCGCCAGTATTAATTCGCGAGCACGATCTGATGGTTTTCGTGTTCAAACATTTGCCAATAGTATTCGCAGAAGACGTATTGCTGGCATTGTTCCAAAAACATTATTTATTACGTAATAGTTTTTTTATGTTGCAGGAGCTTGATGATTTACGCTATCGGCTCAGGCCGACGGCGTTTGGTGTGGAATTGCATGCTTCGTTTGAAACTGTAGAAGTGGTTTCTGGCGAGCCGAGCGGTTTAGACTGCGCGACTAGCAAAGCCATAGATAGTAGTGATAGTAGCGCTGAATTACGACGCTTCTACACAGACTTTAAGCATTACCGCGAAGCTAACGCCGAAAATGTCGCAGAGCTTATGGCCAGTTTCTGGCGTAGGTTTGAATCGCAAGATGACATTGACGAGGCGCTGAAAGTATTTGAACTGCCAGAAACAACCGTCGACTGGCAGATTATTCAAACGCGATACAGAGCCTTGGCGCACCAACATCACCCCGATCGCGGTGGTGATGCTGACCAGTTTGTTGCGGTAACCTCCGCGTACGAAGTATTAAAAACACGTTATGGGGCGAAAGCCTAGAGATTTGGGAGTTATTGCACGTGATAGGAAAGATTATAGCCGGAGCCATAGGTTTTTATACGCTTGGGCCATTCGGGGCGATAGCCGGTGTTTTAGTCGGGCACATGTTCGACAAGGGGCGGGCAAGTCTGGAGGGTAGTTTTAATCCAGAAAAGCGTGCCCAGGTTGAACGCGCTCTATTCGAAACGGTATTTCCCTTGTTAGGCCAAATAGCGAAAGCCGACGGTCGAATTTCACAAGAAGAAATTAGTGGCACCGAAGCCATGATGACCAAAATGGGCTTGAGTGCAGAAGGACGGAAGTTAGCGATAGAGCTATTCAAAAAAGGCTCGTCGGCAGACTTCTCGGTAGAGGAATGCATAGCAAATTTTGCCAAGGTGTGCGGCCCTTACGGGGATCTAAAACAAATCCTGTTGGTATATTTAATCACCCTTGCTTACGCCGATGGAGAGTTGCACCAAGAAGAAGAGCGGTTGCTATTTGATATTGCTCGCGGCCTAGGTTACTCGCGCTTTGCATTTAACCACTTAATGGGAATGGTACGGGCACAAACGCATTTTTATCGAAGTGGCGGTGGTTCCAGCAGCGGTCAGCAAGGTAGCTACAACAGTGCCTCCGAACTTGAACTTGCCTATAAAGCGTTAGGCGTAGAGTCTAGCGTGACTGATCCCGAACTGAAAAAAGCCTATCGTAAACTGATGAGCGAATACCACCCCGATAAACTTACCGGCCGAGGTGTGCCAGAAGATATGGTGAAAGTAGCCACCGAGCGGGCACAGGAAATACAAGCGGCCTACGAACTTATTCGTAAGCAAAGAAAAAAGTAGTTGAGACTTTGGTTGGCAAAAGTTGTCTAAGCAATTGACGATATATCCATTCACCCTCAATTTTTTTAATGGAGTGTTTTGACTAGCTCATGGCGAACAATCAGGGCCAGAAAGCAATTTTAATTACCGGCTGTTCCAGCGGAATAGGTCTTTGTGCGGCACTGACGTTGCACCAACGTGGTTATAGGGTGATAGCGACGGTACGCCGTGATGAGGATCGGTCGCCTCTAGTCGATGCCGGTATTGAGCATGTCTTACTATTGGAGATGCGTTCCAGTTCTGATATTGAGCGGGTTGTGAGCGAGGTTGTCGCCATTACCAACGGTAAGTTGTTCGCGTTGTTTAACAATGCGGCCTATGGCTTGCCAGGTGCGGTGGAAGATTTAACTCGCGATGCGTTGCGACATCAGTTCGAGTCTAATCTGTTTGGTACCCATGAACTTACCGTAAAGCTGTTGCCTTATTTTCTAAAACTCGACGACGCTCGTATTATTCAAAATAGCTCAGTGTTGGGTTTTACCGCGATGCCAATGCGTGGTGCCTACAATGCCAGTAAATTTGCACTTGAGGGTTTAACCGATACGTTGCGTATTGAACTTACCGATACTAATGTAAAAGTCGTGTTAATCGAACCCGGCCCAATAACCTCAAATTTCCGTAAAAATGCGTTGGCGGCGATGCAAGAGCATATCGATTTTTCAAAAAGTCGTCATGAAGAACTCTATAGCTATGCTCTAGAACGCTTAAATAAAGTTGGTCCTGCGTCTAAATTTACGCTTCCCGCATCGGCAGTGGTTGATAAGCTGATTCACGCGTTGGAGTCTAAACGGCCAAAAGCACGTTACTTTGTTACCTTTCCCACCTATCTAATGGCGCTACTGAATATTGTCTTGCCGGTTCGTTGGATGGACCGTTTTCTTCTTCGCGTATCTCGTTAATTTAGGTGTTTAGATTTGCGCTTACCGTAAAAACTTTACGCTGCACGCTAAACCATGTCCATCTGGATTATCGTTAAACGAGAGTTCGGCCTTATGCAGTGTGACAATTCTCATCACAATAGAAAGCCCTAAGCCTGTTCCATATTGTTGTCGATCAGAAACGCGGTAAAAGCGATCGGTCGCGTTCGCTTTTTGTTCATCGGTCATGCCCGGACCTTGGTCGATTACGGTCAGGGTTAAATACTTATCTGATATTTCAATCGCAATTTTAATGGCCGTGTTGTGAGCGCTGTATTTGTAGGCGTTTTCTATGAGGTTGCGTACGAGGTTGCGCAATAAGTTGTGGTTGCCGCGAATAGAAAGCACCGCTTCGTTCCACTCTTCTTCGCTAGCTTCGTCGCTAGCTTCGTCGCTAGCTTCGTCGCGGCTAGTTGTGGTTGAGGTTGGTGTTTGCAATTCGAAATCGTAATCTGAAAGGGCTGCTGCGGGTAGTTCGGCAATTGTTTCACGCGTGAGACTGGCAAGGTTTACTGAATCGGCAAGATCGTACAGTCGGTGCGCGTCTAGGCGGTTTAAGAGTAGTAGCTGCTCTACGGTGTGAACCATTTTGTCGATACTTAAAATAATTTTGTTTACTGCATTTGCGGTTTCGCCGGAAACTTGCTGGCCAAGCTGAAGGTTTTGCGCGTGTACTCGCAGCGCTGCGAGTGGAGTGCGTAGTTCGTGCGCGGCGTCGGCATTAAAACTGCGTTCGCGATTCAAAGCTTCATTCACTTGTCGTAAAAGATTGTTAACTGCGTGGCGAATAGGTTCCAGTTCTGCGGGAAGTTGGGTGTCTAGGCTGGCTAGATTAGTGTCATCGCGCTCCTGTAAGGCGGCGGTAAAGCGTTTGATTGGTAGGGTGCCAAGATGTACACAGATAGTGACAACAGCGATAACGATTAACGTGATAAATAATAGTGGGATGAGAAGGTCTAAAATTATCAGGCCTATGAGCTCGTCGCGAACTTCAGCACGTTGCGCGGTGTAAATCCACGAGCTGCTTGCCGATGAGTAGAGCGAAAAAATATGCCATACAGCATCGCCGTATTGTATTTTGCTGAATCCCGGCGTTTGGGCTGAGAGCGGATAGAGAGGTGCATTACGCGACATCATCCATAGATTGCCTTCCTTGTCCCAAACTTGAAACGCGAGCTTTTTCTCGTAGTGGTGGCCGCTGTTTGAATAGCGGTCTTCATTGATGTTGGCGACATCGGCAATAGAGGCGATATCTTCTGGTGAAGATATTCCGCGGGCAATGATGCTGTCAATAATGCGCGCAAGCTGTGCCTGTTCGGCATTGAATAGCTCGGTAAGCTCTTCTTTTGTATCCACAACTATGTAGTAGCCGGCAGCAAAGTTAGCGGCGATTAAGCAGATTACGATACTCAGCGTTATCCGTAGTTTTATTGAGCGCATAAAGAGTTAGCCGAGACTGTTTGAAACTAGCATATAGCCAACGCCGCGAATGGTTTTGATGGCGTTGTTGCCGAGCTTTTTTCGAATGTTGTGGATGTGAACCTCTAAAGCATTGCTTTCGACCTCATCGCTCCAACCGTAAGATTGCGACTCTAATTTTTCACGCGAAAATATTTTGTCGGGATTTTCGAAGAATGCGCGAATAATGGGGTATTCGCGTCGAGTTAAATCAAAGTTTTTGTCAGCACAGTTTAGTTTGCGCGCGCTGCAGTCAAGGGTGGTTTTACCTATTACAATCTGTTCCGAACTATTGCCACTTTTACGCCGCACCAGTGCTTTAATTCTGGCGTCGAGTTCGCGCACGTCAAAGGGTTTTACCATGTAATCGTCGGCACCGGTATTAAGCCCGTCGAGCTTATCTTCAATTTGATCGCGTGCGGTTAGCACTAGAACCGGCACGGTATTTTGGCTGCTTCGTATTTTCTTCAATAGCTCGATACCATCAATATCGGGTAAGCCTAGATCAAGAATCACGAGATCAAACGATTCGCTGTTTTGTGATGTTAGTACTGCGAGCGCGGGCTTGCCTTGTGTAAGCCAGTCTACGGTATAGCTAAAATACTTTAAGCTGCTGCAAATACCTTCGCCGAGCAGTTGGTCATCTTCAATTAATAGAATTCGCATGAGAACACCAGTAGGGAACATTTTGCGCTTTGAGGAATTCCTCTGCGCGGTTGCCGTGGAGCAGTGCAATTGTTGCTAAGCTACCGGCCTGAATACATTGGCTAGCGGCAACGGTGACTGAGCGCGGCGCATCGATTATCGGCCAACCTGTTTTTGGGTTGAGTACATGGCTATAGCGTACGCCTTTATACAGAAGAAAACGGCGCGCGTCGCCGCTCGTGGCCAGTGCTCCGGCGGCAATTTTTATTAGCTGTTCGGCTTCATTTTCACTGTCGGGTTTTTCGATGCCGATCATCCAAGGAGAGAGGTCGTGCTTCGGGCGAGATATTTCTATATCGCCGCCAAAGTTTACCACTACTGAAGTTTCAGGCGCGCTTTCACGACATTTTTGCGCGACTAGGCTTACCGCAAATTCTTTGCCTATGCCGCCAAAGTCGATCTCCATACCCAATGGCAGCTTGATAAAACTCTCGCCGAACTCTACTTTTTGCCAGCCAATATACGGCAATAGCGTATCGATATCGGTTTGGCTTGGGATCTTGTCGCTGCCGTCAAATCGCCAAGCGCGTCGCAATATGCCGGAGCTAATATCGAACATTCCATCGGAAAGTTGAAAACACTGATCGGCGTAGCAGAGTAATTGGAAACACTCGTTGTCGATGGTGACGGGGTGACCTTGGCTGGTATTGATACGGTGGCAAAGATTGTCGTCGCGATAGCGGCTGTAGGTATTCTCGATTCGGCGAACTTGGTTGGTGGCAAGGGTCGCTAGTTGCTGCACGAGTGAGGGATCTTTAGTGTCGATTAACAGCTCGCAGGGGCTGGCCATAGCATTGAATTTAATGCTTGTGCCTTGTCCCTGCGAATGAAGCGTAAAAGTCCCAGTCATCATTTCTTATGGATTAAAGTGTATTGCGACTTAAAAACTATACCCTAGCTGCAAGAAGGCGGCTTTTACTTCTGGGTATAACTCTAAGCCATTTAGCGCCGGTAGATCGGAGCTTGGGCCGCTAGAACTTTGTTGATAGTACTCGAAACGGAGGCTGAATTCATGGCCATTTTCGAGCTCACGTCCGTACTTTAATCCCATTGTGTAAGCGCTCATTTCGCCAATCCTATAGTCGGCACTCATGTAATCTGGCAGCGCGGTACTTGAGAGTTGATAGCGTTGATAAAAGTCTGCCGCAGTTTGCTGGTAGTAACGCAGGTGCGGTTGAAGATAGCTTTTGCCGCCGAGCGAGAAACGATCGCGTAATTCAAGGGTATGGCTATCGATTCCCCAGTCATCTTGACTGTATCGGTATGATAGGTCGAGAATATTTTTGTCCAGATGCACTTTTGATTGGGCAAAGAAAAACGCTTTGCTACGCGAATCCGGACGGTTTTCATAAGTTTGCGCCACTGCGTTGCCTTGATCGTCAACTTGGGTAACAACCTTAAATGGATCGGTCATGTAGCCGCTAACATCGGAAATACCCACATTAAATTGGGTAATCCATCGGCGATTTATAATCTGTGTAAGTCCTAGCACAAGGTCGGTGGTGTTTTTGGTGTCTTCGCCAGCTGTCTGGCGGGTTGCATCGAACGCGTCCCAATAATCTTGATCTGTAGCGAATTGTCCGCTATCGATTACCATATCCGATAGCGCGACTGGGCGGCCGCCATGAGGGCTTATCTGGTCGAACGCTTGCGAGAAGCCAACAGATAGCGTGGTGTTTTTGCGGTTAAAATCTTTTGCTAGTGAGCCATTGATGGCAATTGATTGGTAATCGAATTCCTTCGATAAATGTAATCCACCACTTGCGCGCAAGTCAGTCATAAGCGGTTGCGTCCACTGTCCGTTAATCTGGACTCGTGTGTCTTTAAAGGTATCATCCAGCGGTGTTTCAGCTGCGGCGGTTTCAAATTGCCCCTTGCCGGAAGGACGGCTCATGGTTTGTGCTTCTGGTTGCGGTAGCGCGCCGTTCGCGGATGCGCCGCTTAAACTGTCTACCACCAATTTGCCGCTGAAGATGTGACCCTCGCCGAAATCTTTTGTGGCTTGAACAACACCTTCCATCGCGGATACACGATCGGTTTCGTTGTAGATCAGCACGGCGGTATCAATATCCCAGTCTTTCAGCATTTCTTCAGCCTGTACACCGCCGCCCACGAGAGTGCAGGCAGCGGCGGAAAGCAAGTGGCTGATTTTTTTGTGTTTACCTAGTTGCATCCACAACCTCCACCCGCAAACGCGCGGCCGCCGCTAGTACCTTCTTTGCTGAAGTAGACGTGATCGTCGAGGGTTAAATCTACTCCCTCGGCATCTAGATTCATTTCTGATTTTGCCAGGAGGTCACGCTCCCATGGGGAGACACCAAGATGGCTGCATCCCGCGAGTAAAGGTATTAGTAGAGCGGCTGTTAAGGACGCTGTGCGCAGGTAAATCATAGTTTCACCTTCAGTGTATTTGGGTTTAGCAGTTGAATAATTTCCTGCTCGTAGGCGGGGATTTTTTGACTAAAAAAGCCGGTATGAGCAATGCGAATTTTTCCACTTCTATCAATTAAAAAGCTGGAGGGCATGCCGAGAATGTCGTATTGCTTAGCGATATTGCCTTCCGGATCGAAGACCACGGCAAAATCGGCGGGTACATCCTTTAAAAATTGCTGTGCGAGTTCGGGTTCCTTGTCCACGTTTACGGTTATGACTACAAAGCCATCTTTTCCGTAGCGTGAAACCATACTGTTCATCCAAGGGAAAGACTTGCGGCATGGGGTGCACCAAGACGCCCAGAAGTCTAGGTAAACAACTTTGCCCTTGAGGTCTGATAGGTTGCCGTTGAATTCTGTTGAGGTTATTGCAAAATCCTGCGCTTTAGCTAAAGGACTTAGGCTGAGCACGAGAGCGAGGAGTAGGTGTTTGAATTGCATCTTTTCATCCAAGATAAGGTAGAGTGGATGCTAGATTAGTCGGCGAATCTTAAGGGAACCTTAATGACGTTGTTGAGGAGTCGTTGACGGGTGTTTGTCGCGTGAGTGATACCGGCGGCATTAAGCATGATAGTTGGTTTATAACTGATGGTTATTGCGGTTGTAGATTTACTGGGGAGTTCGCCAGAGTGGCGACAAAGAGTGCGCTCACTATCATAGCTATTAGAAATTGCTATTAGAAGTATTGCTGACGGTAAGGGAGGGGGGATACTGTTGGTCAACAGCTGTGTTGCAATGCTGCCGATAAACGAGCGGAACTAAATCAAACTAAAAACGGCGATCGAATTTTCTTTAACAGGCATTAAAGAAAAACGAAATCAACTATTCTTAAAAAAGACTAGGTTAAATTTTAGAATGTAAAGCGCGCCCCGTATTGGAGCAGGGCGCGGAAAGCTATGGTTTAAATAGCTTCTACATTTTCGGCTTGCGGGCCTTTTTGACCAGTGCCTTCTGTGAAGGTAACTGCTTGACCTTCTTTCAGAGTTTTGAAACCGTTGCCCTGAATATTGCTGAAATGAACAAATAGGTCTGCTCCACCTTCACGGCTGATAAACCCATAACCCTTACTTTCGTTGAACCACTTAACGGTTCCATTTAATTTGTCTGACATTGTCTTGCTTTAACCTTTCGAAAATACAACGTAATGTTGAAACTTTTGTTTAATGAGTAACTAAGACTGCGCTAGAGGTAAGCGTGAATAACAGCAACCGCGTAGCGTTTTCTTAAATCCCACGGCCGATTCTAGGCCCGTTCTATGACGAACACAATACAGAAATATGGCAAATCGCTAAAAATTTGACCAAATTTAAAGCGATTTTTAGTAGAGCGGACAAGAATTTTATTTTGCGTGACAAAAAAGGGGAAAGCTCGCCCTATGATTGTCTAGTTAACCGAATAAGGAAGTTTGGGTAGGAAGGGTTTCATTTCTGCTAATGCATCGTTAAAAACTTTATTTACGTTTGGCTTTATGCCCACTTCCATACGTCGCGATAACATCGTAACCGGAAATAAACAGTGTTTAGTTTTGGCGACACAAATAGACTGCGTTGGGCCGAGTTCGTCTTCGTAGACCATCCATACTAATTCTTTATTTTCTTTCGCTAACACATCGCCAAGCACTACGCCTAGTGCTTGTAGTTGGCTGGTATCGCTAGCTTCAATCAGGTTTTCATCAACTATGCGCTGTAATAGTGCCAAGTCTGATCGGTTGCCATATATTTGGGAGCCGAAGTGCGCGCGGGTAAGTGCGTCGACACTATTACGCTGTTTCATTAAATAGTTTTTGTTTAACCAATTTAGCTCGCGCACCGTTGGCCCAGATTCGTGTTGTGCAAGCGTCTTGCCCAATATATCGTCCTCGGCAATCGCCAGTGTGGTGATTGTGGAAAGCAGGGTGAAGGACGTAATCGCGAGTAGTGTTAAAACGCGGAATTTCATAACTATACCTTGGTCAATCAAAAAGCGGTTGTCTATGTTAGGGCAGAAGCAGTTGAATTGTATAGTTCAGCGGGTGCGTTGTTTTTGGGAATAGGATATCTTGCCGGCCTGAAGATCAAACACTTACCGTGGCTAAACGAGTGGCTAGCAAGACAAATAACAGGCTTTTGAGGTGATGCTCGGCTGTAGTCAGGAGCTGGAGTCAGGAGCTGGAGTCAGGAGCTGGCGCGTGAATATACGGTAAAGTACACAAGAGCCCACACAAGAGGATAAAAACATGGAAAAACTAAAGAGTTACGCACTAGTGTTAGTCGCGGGGATTGCGCTAGTTGCAGGCGTTCAATATTACCGCGCATATGCCGAGCTAGCACAAGTTCAAGCGGATTTAGAGCGGATGCAAACTCATGCTCAAACACTAGAGCAGCAGGTAGTTGCTCTAGAGCAGGAGAAGCTGGCCCTTAAAGAGCAAACAGTCGACGGTATCATTGACCATTCCCAAAAGACACTACGCAATACCTGGGGGGCTTTAATTGAGCAATTTCAGGGCGAGATGGAAAAGTTGGGCGAGAAGTTCGAGCAGGAGTTAGAGCAAGGCTTTGATGACGATCTTGATTCTAATCAGAAGCCGGGCGGTGAATCTGGCAAAGAGACCGACAACGAGCCCATTTAATCTCGTCTAAACAACGCCTAATACCATTCAATGAATTACCTAGCGAGCCTCTCTATGCCTGAGTTACAAATTCCAATCGTCGCCGAAACAGCACAGTTTTGGGTGATCGACAAGCCTGTGGGCGTCGCTGTACACGATCAGCAGGGCGAGGCTGGCGAGCGTGAGCCAGGGTTGCTTTCTCGCTTAAGAGAACAGTTAGCGGAGCCTGAGCTGTATCTTTGTCATAGGTTGGATAGGATAACCTCTGGTCTTATGCTTATTGCACGAGGTTCTAGCGCCAATAAGCGTTTGTCCGAGGCGTTTCGCCAGCGTCAGATCCAAAAATATTATTTGGCTATTGCCGCTCAGAAGCCTTTGCGCAAACAAGGCTTGGTGCGCGGTGATATGGGGGCAGCGCGCAATGGTAGTTGGAAGTTGTTGCGCAGTGTTGAAAACCCAGCGGTTACGCAGTTTTTTAGTTTTGGGCTAACCCCGGGGCTTAGGCTTTACCTACTAAAACCCCATACAGGTAAGACGCACCAACTGCGAGTTGCACTTAAATCCCTGGGTGTACCTCTACTGGGCGATACGCGCTATGGCGCCGATAAATCTGATCGCGCCTACCTCCACGCTTGGCAGCTTGCTTTCGAACTGGACGGGAAGAGCTACCAGTTTCGCTGTGACCCAGATCTTGGCGAACATTTTAAATCCGGTGCTTGCAGTCAATTACTAGAGCAATTAGCGGTTCCTGAAACGCAGCCTTGGCCGCAGGTTTAATGGGTTTTTCAAGCCTATGCCAGGCTGTGTTAAGGTCAGTTCCCCGCACGTTTCTCATTGTTGCGTGTGTTGTAGTCACGGCTTGTTTCGTTGTAATTATCTCGTTCAAATTTGTAAACACTAACGCACTCGAGTCTTCGGTTCCTCAAGAGAATTCACTATCAAGCGCTCATTTTTCTTTGTTGACAGACGATTGCCAAACGCGAGATTTGGCAATACCACGAGACCTCGTTGTTAAGTGTTATTGGTTAAGTCATGAAGGTTTTTTACTGCCGGTGATGACTTTTGAGTTTGAGGCTGCGGTGACCGATTCTGCGTTAGTGCTGGTTACGGGCGGGCCGGGTGAGGGCGGTTTATTTTCATCGGCGAGCGTGCAATCGTGGTTGGATTGGTATCAAGCTTCGGAATTGAATCAGGCTATGGTGCTTTACGGTAGTCGCGGTACCAAAGGTAGCTTGCCGTCGTGGCGTTGTGATGAATACGAGTTAGCGTCACTGCGGATGATTGGATTAAATTTAAGCTATGCCGAGGAGTTGCGCCAAAGTTTACCCATTTTAAATAAATGTCTAGCGTCCTTCGATCGTATGCTTGCCGCAGCACCGTTTAATACGACTTCAAATCACGTATTCGCCATACCTATAGATGTAGATGCAACTACTACTGCCATTAATAATTCGCAATACGAGAATTTACCAAGTACTAATCCCGAAACGGATACGGTTGAGACAAACAAGGGACTCAGCGTTTTTGCTACTGCCCAGCAGTCGGGAGATTTGTTGGCACTAATGGCGGCGCTGCGCTTTCGAGATTATCATCTTTGGGGTGTATCATACGGTAGTCGAGTGGTGTTGCAGGCGGCTGCCGAATTTGAGTCGAAGTTAAAGCTAAATTCTACAACAGATACCCAGCTGGCCGTTAAGCTTCAGCCAGATACCCCGCCGTTTAACATTACATCGTTAATATTGGATTCCATCTATCCGTTTGAGTTTGGCAAACAGAGTGAGTGGGGGGCGATATTGCAGCACTCTATGGAACTCCACGAGACGCTTTATACTAAAGACGATGAGCGACGCTTTACGAGCTTTGCAGAACTTTATCGTTATGCTGAAGCTGCAATCGATGAACTCGAACGGCCAGGTAAACGCAGCGGTGGGGCTGCTTCTAGTGAATTAAATTCCAATGAATTAAAGTCTAATGAATTAAAGTCTAATGAATTAAAGTCTAATGAATTAAAGTCTAATGAATTAAAGTTTCGAGAATTAAATTCTAGTTTGGATTTTCGCATCGAAAATTGGAATTTACAGGCTCAAGATGACAGCTGGGTTCTGAATGCCCAGCGTGCGCCGCTACACAAACTGTCGCCGCCGCTAGCGCGTCATTTATCGGGTTTTAAAAATACTGCGAGCGTTGAAGATCCGCGCATTCCGCTTAGGTTGAATCGTAATCGTTTATTAGCTTTACTTACTTTTTCTCTTTACGACCCGGACACCGCAAAGATTTTTCAGCAGGGTTTAGAGCAGCTTGTTGAAATGACGGCAAGGTTAAGTTCCGGTTTTGAAATAACAGCCTCGGCATTAACAAGTCCAATATCTAAGAGTGGTGCAAGCGATACTGACGTTAGTCACAAAATACCCTTGGCAACGTTGGCGCAGGAATGGAAAGGGGACGCTGTTCATTTTGCCAGCTGGCGAAACCAGCAGCTGGACCGGCTGGTATTGGTGCTGGAGATTTTTATTGCGTCGAGCTTTGACCCCTACTTTAATTCTTTAGTTTTTTTTGCGACGGAGTGTATCGATAACGGCGTCGAGCCGAGTGAAATATTCGAGACGGCAATCGCGCCTTACCCCGAGTGGCGTAATGAATTACGACTGGCAAGGCAATATGATGTATGCGCTTTGCCTGTCTTTAGTAATAAGTATCAGCCCTTGAATGCCGCTTATGCCAATCTTCCTACGCTATTACTCGCCGGTGAACTCGATCCTGTTACGCCTTTGAGTTGGGCGCAATCTCTGGCGTTGCAGTTACCTCAATCATTGCTGATAGAAGCCAAGGGTGTCGGCCATAGTGTGATTATGTCGGAGGGCTGCAAGCAAGACCTGTTGTCCAATTGGATTGCGGCGCAAACAACTTTAGCAGCAGGCTTGATTGTAGGTTCGGAGGTTAGTTTCAAAGCGCGCTCCGATCTAAGTCAAGTTGGTCTAGACTGTCATTAAATACTTTATCTAACCCTTTTTTTAGGAAAAATCATGACCGTAAATACTCATAAAACCTATATATATGTGGTGGCGGTTGTTTCAGCTATGCTTGCCTCCACTACAGTATTTGCTGACGACCACGCGGAGTTAGGCGTAGGGCTTACAGAAATGATGGCGCCATCTGAGCCCGCGATGGCGATACAACAAGAAACACAAAAACTAACAGAGAGATCGAAAAGTATGACCGAGAAAAAAGTATATTGGATTGATGTGCGCACAGCAGAAGAATTCGCTGGTGGCCACCACCCTGATGCAGTGAATATTCCCTACGAAACGATCGCGGAACACATTGCTAGCGTAACTGAAGATAAAGATGCTGATATTCGCATGTATTGCCGCTCCGGTCGCCGCTCTGGTTTTGCGATGGAGACAGTACAAGCCCTGGGTTATACCGACGTAACGAATGAAGGTGGTTACGATGATGTACAGAAGTTGTTAGCTAAGTAAGCCTTACCAAGCAACTCAAAAAAATAGCACGATGGTTTTAACGCAATTTATTTTACGGGTTGATGACGCAGTTCGATTACTTTGAATTTGCCGTTATTAACCCGTAATTTACAGTGTTGGAAGCTGTGTTTAGCAATTTTTTCCAGTGGGATAAAACTGTTTACCACAAATAAGCTGTATCCATTTCTTGCCGTCAAGCGTGCTGCGTTGCGGATAAACTTTTGGGTAAGCGCTGCGTCAACATTAAAGCCTTGGTGGAAAGGTGGGTTACACAATACAACCTGCGCTTTTGTTTCTATGGTATCGCCGGCGTCGCCAAGAATCAGGTTTTGTCTTCCCGTATAGCCGGTTGCTGAGCGCAGGTTTACTTCTGCCGCAGTCAGTGCGGCTGGATTGTTGTCGGTACTATAAATGGTTTTATAGCCCGCCGTTTGCAATGCAATCGATAAATAGCCGTAACCACAGCCAAGATCTATTCCAAGATCATTATTCTCTTTGTCTGCGCTTGCCTGCTCCGCCTCTATCTCTAAAAAGCTGGTGGCGAGCAGTTCGCTTCCGCTATCAATTTTGTCCCAGCCGTAAACCCCCGGCTTACTCATTAATTCTCGTGAAAACGCTGCGCCGATCGGCCGAAGCTGGTTGTAATTTTTATGTTCCAACCACTTGCTGGTGTTATCTAGGGGCTTCGATTTATGCAGTATTGCGAGGTAGTTGTCGCCGTGCTTTTCGGCGCGGCCGGTGAAGTGCAGCTGCTTGGTTGTTTTTTCTACGTAGGACTTTATGCCCTCGGTCTTCTTGCCCGATAGAATTAAAACACCGTTTTCCGGCAGTATCTGAGCCAAGTGGTTGATTACCCAGTGGCTGCTTGGCCGCTCTTTCGATACGCGATACAGCGCAATATTGGGCTTGGCTGCCGTTGAGCTAGGGGAGTTAACCTTGTGTTGGTCACCGAGCCATGAGCTGAAGTCAAAATCGGATAGGGTAAGGCATTGTTTGTCGGCGCCAGCTGCACAGAGTTGCTGATAGATATCGTAGCGGTTGGTAAGACACTGGTGAGGCGCGCTGTTGGGGGTTAACGCGTGGGCAATGTCAACCTCTGCGCCCGCCCCATTCTCATCGACAACCCACAACTGCCGCACCTCTGCCTCAGTGCTGCTGGCATCAGTGCTCGCACTAATGCTGGAGCTGCTAACGCTAGAGAGCCGAGCTGCGGCGTTAATCAACAACTGAAAGCAGGGGTCGATCATTTAATTAAGCCAAGCTCGCTACTTCATTGTCGGTAAGTACGCGATAGTCGCCAGGGGCGAGGTCCGCGGGTAGGGTGACGACGCCGATTGCCTCGCGGTGCAGGCGGCTAACTTTGTTGCCGGTGGCGGCAAACATCCGTTTTACTTGGTGGTATTTACCTTCTTGCAGGTAGATACAAGCTTCTTGCGGTGCCACGAGTTCTAATTTCGCCGGTAGCGTTGCTTTGCTTTCGCCGCGAAGCACTATGCCTGCAGCGAACAGGTCTACTGAAGATGGGTCTATCGGCTGTTCAGTTTGAACGCGATAGCACTTCTCGCAGCCAGTGTTGGGAGAGGATACTCGGTGATTCCATTTGCCGTCGTTGGTCAGCAATACCAGGCCGGTGGTATCAATATCGAGGCGACCGACAATTTGTAACGGGTCTTTTAGGTCGCGAAGTTGTTCGGGCAAGAGGTCGATAACCGTAGGGTGATCGCTATCTTCAGTTGCGCACACATAGCCGCTTGGTTTATGGAGCATCAAATAGACCGCCCCTTGAACCACGACGGCAACATCGTCGAGATAAATGGTGTCGGCGTCGGGTGACATATGCTCGGCGCCGCGCAGGACAACATCTTGATTACGACGTACGCGCCCCTTGTGCATAATGGCACGAATATCGGTGCGGCTGAAACGCGTGTTGTCGCTTAAGAATTTATCTATACGCATCGTCTATGTGTCTGCTAGCTTTTTTTCTCCAGAATCTACCGACTGGTAGATTAGGGTGTTTATCGTCATTGGCCCGACGCCTCCGGGTACCGGGGTGATCGCGCTGGCACGGTCGTGCAGTGGGGCCAGTTCGATGTCGCCAACGCCGCCGGGGTGATATCCCGCATCGACCACAACGGCGCCATCTTTAATCCAATCAGCTTTAATAAACTCGGGTCGACCTACGGCGCCAACAACAATATCGGCCTGACGAATATGGTCTTGTAGGTTCTCGGTGCGTGAATGGCAAATGGTGACTGTGGCATTAGCGTTTAGCAGCATTAAGGCCATGGGTTTGCCTAGGATTGGGCTGCGGCCAACGACTACAGCGTGCTTGCCTTGCAGGGGGACATCGTAGGCTTCGAGCAAGCGCATAATGCCTTTTGGTGTGGCGCAACCATAGGCATCTTCGCCCATTGCCATACGGCCGAAGCCAAGGCAGGTCACGCCATCGACATCTTTACTTAGGGCAATGGCATCGAAGCAGGCGCGTTCGTCTATTTGCTCTGGTACCGGGTGCTGTAAGAGTATGCCGTGCACATCGGGGTTGTCGTTCAATTCAGTAATTTTCGCCAGTAACTCTTCGGTAGTGGTGGTGTCTGGCAGTTCTACTTTAAGGGAGTCCATGCCTATACGGGTACAGGCATTGCCTTTCATCCGCACGTAGGTTGCCGATGCTGGATCGGCGCCGACTAAAATGGTGGCAAGAATAGGGGTGCGGCCTGTTTTTTCTTTTAAGGCGGCTACGCGCTGGGAAAGTTCGGCTTCGGTTTTTTGGGCCAGGGCTTTGCCGTCGAGTAACAATGCAGACATGTGGAATCCTTAGTGCAAGGGGGAGGTAACGGGGCCAATGGTTCAGGATTGGCGAGCGGGTGCATTCTCCCATAGCTACTGCGTCTCGCCAAATTGTTTTGGTTTTGTGCGAATTTAAAACAGTTTGATTGCGACGTGAAAAAACACAGATTAGGCGTTGACGACGGGGTGGCTCGTAGGTATTATGCACGCCTCTCGAAACACGGGTTAACAGCCTTTGTTGTCGGAGTGTAGCGCAGCCTGGTAGCGCGTCTGCTTTGGGAGCAGAATGTCGGGGGTTCGAATCCCTCCACTCCGACCATATCGAGCCTGTATCAAGTTACTAGCACCGGGTCTTTCGTTCTAATTCACGTTATCTCAGCAGTTTGGCTTCTCATCTAGTGAGTAATTTTGTCAAGTTTGCTGTAACCTTGTTAACGCTGTAATTGAATGGTAATACGCGCCCGTAGCTCAGTTGGATAGAGCAACGGCCTTCTAAGCCGTGGGTCACAGGTTCAAATCCTGTCGGGCGCGCCATGCGTTTGAGATGTAGGTTTCTAAGCCGCTTTTTATGGTGATTGTAGCTCAGTTGGTAGAGCCCCGGATTGTGATTCCGGTTGTCGTGGGTTCGAGCCCCATCAGTCACCCCATTTCCCCTTCTGTAAGTTCTAATCTCGCGTTGTATCTTCTGTCGTTATCTAGCTAAATCCTGTTTCGCTAACCTGTTTCTACGTCCTAGATTATTTTTGAAAAACTCTTGCCTAGTGCGCTGTTTGCCTGCGCGTTATTTGGTGTTTCGCCGGTTAGTTGTTTTACGGGGACTAAAGTATCACTTCGTTGATTAGGGTTCGCGTTCAAGTAGGCATCGAACATCATACAGACGCGTCTGATCAGTAGTCGGCCTTGCGGCAGCACTTTTAATCGCTCGCTGTTCAAGAGAATCAAACCATCGTCTACCAGTTGCTGTATCGCTATCAGTTCGTGTTTAAAGTATTGGCGGAACTTGATGCCTGTGTGTTTGCCAACGCTGGCAAAGTCCAATTCGAAATGACACATTAGTTGGCCGATTATGTAGCGCCGTATTTTATCGTCATCTCTGAGAGTAATACCTTTTGCGAGCGGCAGTTGGTCGTGCTCTAGGGCTGTGTAGTAGGCGTCCAAGGTTTTTAGGTTTTGAATATAGCTGTCACCAAATGCGGCTATTGATGAAACGCCGAACGCGAATAAATCGCAGTTCCCGCGAGTAGTGTAGCCCTGAAAATTACGGTGTAAATTTCCCTGCTGTTGCGCTATAGCGAGCTCGTCATTGGGTAGTGCAAAATGGTCCATCCCTACGTAAACGTAACCTGCGCCAATTAACTGTTGGATGGTTTGCTGCAAGATTATTAGCTTATCGCGGCCACTCGGTAGATCGCTTTCATTTATTTGTGCTTGTGTTTTGAATAGCTCAGGCATGTGAGCATAGTTAAATACACTTAATCGGTCAGGCCTAAGCTCGATTATTTTTTCGAGCGTATTGGCGAATGACGCTGGCGTTTGCTGTGGTAAACCATAGATTAGGTCGATATTTAGCGAGCGAAATTGCAGGCTTCGAGCCGTATCGATTAATTCTTTTACTTCGTCGAAACTATTGAACCTGTTCACGGCTTTTTGAACGCCTGGGTCAAAGTCTTGAACCCCCATACTGAGTCGATTAAAACCGATTGCGCGCAAGTGGGCGAGGCGCTCGCTAGTGACACCCTTTGGGTGAATTTCGATAGAGTAATCGCCTTCTTGATCGGCTTCCAATCGAAAATATTTTTCGACGGTTTGCATGATGTCGCTGAGCTGCTCGTTGTCCAGATAAGTTGGCGTGCCGCCGCCGAAGTGTAATTGCTGTACCGGACGAGAGCAGTCAATGTGTTCTGCCTGTAATCTAATTTCTTTTTTTAGTGCTTCAACGTAGGGAACGGTACGTTTGTGGTTCGCGGTAACGATGCGGTTACAGCCGCAGTAGTAGCAAACGGTTCCGCAAAAAGGGATATGAAAATAGAGTGATAAAGGACGGTCGCTGGCATTGCTGCGATGTGCGGCACGCTGCCATGTATCGCTGCTGATCATATCGGAGAATTGTGGGGCTGTTGGGTAAGATGTGTAGCGCGGGCCGCTAAGATCGTGTTTTTGAATTAGTTTGTCATCCCATAGCGTGCTTGCCACCGCGGCACTTAGGTTGTTGCCTTCTAGAGCGGCCCCCGCGCTAGGCGCTGTGGTAACAGGCGTGTCGGAGGCAGATGTGGCGGTAGTCGAAGGCTTGGTGACGACAGGGTTCATGGCGTAGTGGCTCTCGCAAATAGGTTTCAATGCATTGTTGGGTCAGTCTAAGTGGTTACAAATTTAGCGCGTTGACCTAAGTCAACCGAGCGCTAGACGCGGCCCCATTCACTGCGGTGGCTTTCATTAGGGCTTTAGCTATAATGGCCAGTCAGCCATAGGAGTAGGAAGATACACTCATGACAAACACCCAGAATCCCTCTGCCGTCACGATGTTTGATGGTATGCGCCGTCTTCTCTCTGGGGTGAGCATTATCACGGCCACTAATCGCGCTGGTGATCGGTTCGCGATGACGGCATCTTCCGTCACCTCTGTATCCGGTGAACCACCTGCGCTGTTGGTCTGTATCAATACCACGGCATCAATCGATGCGGCTATGGCCTCCAGCGACTATTTTACGGTGAATGTTTTGTCGCCGAAGCATAAGCAGATGTCGATTAATTGTGCCACGCCAGAAATGTCAGCCAGTCGTTTTGATCATGGCCATTGGTTACGTCACGCCGAAACAGGTTTATATTATTTGGGTGATGCACAAGCGACCTTCATTTGTAAAAAACAACGCTCTACCGCCTACGGAACGCACAATATTTATATTGGTGATGTGATCGAGACGAGAGTTGCAAAAGGGGAGGTTAATGTCTTGGGTTATCTTGATGGCAACTACTTAACTGCTCCTCAATAGTCGGGCAATCTGCGCTATCTTAGCTCGCCATGTAATGGCAGTTTAATGGTAAAGGTTGTTCCTTCCCCTGGACGGCTATCGACTTCAATAACACCGCCGTGGTGTTCAGTGATAATGAAATACGAAACACTCAACCCAAGGCCTGTGCCAACACCAACATCTTTAGTGGTGTAAAACGGTTCGAAGATATGTTTGATGACCGGCTCGGTAATGCCGGGGCCGTTGTCGCTAACTTCAATAATCGCGTACTCATCGCTGCGGCTAATGTGAATACAAATTTCGGGCTCTAGGGGTACACCATATTCTTCTGATTGCAGCGCCTGTGCGGCATTACGTAGTAGGTTGAGTAGTACCTGCTGAATTTCCGATGCTGAACAGCGTACTGCGGGAACATCACTATCGTAGATTTTTCGAATCGTGGGCATTTCGATGCCGTCAGCTGTGCCTAGCTCGAATGTGTTGGTCGCCAGTTGTAGCGCGTGTTCCACCAATTCTTGCAGGCAGATCTCTGCGTGTGAACGATCATTGCCACGGGAAAATTCTAATAGGTTGGTAACAATTTTAGCTGCACGTTCTCCGGCTTCACGAATACTCGCTACAAATGTCAGAATTTCCCGTTGTTCCATATAGGCCGCTACGCGTTGGATGTCGATACCTAAACTTTCGGCGGTTTGATGATTTGCCTGCAGGGTAGGCGAGGTGCGCCGTTCAATGTTTTGGGTGTTATTTAGGATGGCCGCTAGCGGGTTATTGATTTCGTGGGCGACGCCGGCGGCTAGCTCTCCAAGGCTCATCATTTTTTCATTTTGTACCAGCATGTTTTCCATTCTTACTCGCTGAGTAACATCTTCAGCTAAGACAACTGCGCCGGATAGGTCTTCAGACATTAATGGGTAGAGCGTGACATTTAGATAGGTCGCTTGCGATCCACTACCCTGTTTTATGTTCTTTTTCTCGAATGGCACGTAATCCTTAATAATTTGCTGTATCTCTTCGAGGGTAATGGGTAGTTGTGGGTAGATGTCGGGCAAAAGGTTGCCGAGTGCCTCCGAGTGCATAACATTTGTGGCGCGTTCGGCAGCTGTATTCCAGTGGGTAATACAGCCAGTAGGAGTAATGCCAATAAGGATGTTTGGCATCGAATTTATCATACAGTGGAGATACTCCTGAGTTTGTTGTAATAACTGTTCAGCAGCTTGATGTTCGGCAATTTCTCTTTTGTGCTCAATTTGAGTGTCTGCGCTGGCAATCGAGAGGGCTTGTACTTTGGCGCGAGTCTTTTGCTTAACGTGCTGTAGGTTTAGGTGCAGGCTAATGAGCAACGCTACGATGACGGCTGCTAGTAGCAATAACGTAATAACGCTTGAGAGCGGCCAAGAGTGGACAGTTGCGAGGATAGAGCTATACATGCACGAGAACCCTTGAGTATTTTTATCGGCAAACCATACCGCTGTGACCTGTGCTGAGACAAGTCCTTAATTTTATTGAAATTGGTGTTTGACAACCACGTAAAATCCAGTAGAATGCGCCCCTCTCGCAGCACAGCAAATGCTGGGTGGTTAGCTCAGTTGGTAGAGCGGCGCCCTTACAAGGCGTAGGTCACAGGTTCGACCCCTGTACCACCCACCAATATTTTGTCCCATTCGTGGGGTGAAAAGAGTTGGAAACAGCATGCTTGAGCGGGAATCTGCGGCCCGGTAGTTCAGTTGGTTAGAATGCCGGCCTGTCACGCCGGAGGTCGAGGGTTCAAGTCCCTTCCGGGTCGCCACTTATAAAAAAACCCCGCTCGTTTGAGCGGGGTTTTTTTATGTCCGTTAAAAATTATCCTGCAGCCTTTTTATATAATATTGACGGCTAACCTTGGCTTTGCAGTTAACGTTTTACCACCAATATTGTCTTCGGCGTAATCTGCGGCACGAGTTAAGAAAACCAATGCCGTGTGCGGTTGGCAAAAGCCACCAGCGATAACATCACCGGTACTTCGACAAGTACACCAACAACTGTAGCCAAAGCGGCCCCAGACTGCAGACCGAACAGCGATATAGCGACAGCGACGGCTAACTCAAAGAAATTTGACGTACCGATCATACAAGCTGGCGCAGCGATATTGTGTGGTAACTTCATTACCTTAGCAGCACCGTAGGCCAGCGCAAAAATACCGTAGGTTTGAATTAATAACGGTATTGCAATTAAGACGATCGCAATGGGTTTGCTAATTATCGTTTCCGCCTGAAATCCAAATAGTAATACAACGGTGGCGAGTAATCCGGCAATAGAGTAGGGCTTTAGCGTGCCTATAAATGTTTCTAAGCGCTGTTGGCTGCCGTTTTGGTTTAACCATTTTCGGGTTATAAAACCTGCGCCCAGAGGAATAAGCACATAGAGCACGACAGACAGTAATAGCGTTCCCCAGGGTACAGATACGTCGTTAACACCCAGTAGTAATCCTGCAAGCGGTGCGAATGCAAAAATCATTATGATGTCGTTAACGGATACCTGCACCAAGGTGTAGTTGGCATCTCCCTTGGTTAGTTGGCTCCAGACAAATACCATGGCAGTGCACGGGGCCACACCAAGTAAAATCATACCCGCGATATATTCACTGGCGGTTTGTGGGTCAACCAGGTCGGCGAAAATAACGCGGAAAAAAAGCCAGCCTAATGCCGCCATGGTAAAAGGCTTGATCAGCCAGTTTATGACTAGCGTTAGCAATAACCCCTTTGGCTTTTTGCCAATATCTTTAATGGATCCAAAATCCACTTGAATCATCATTGGGTAGATCATTACCCAAATAAAGATTGCTACAGGTAGGTTGACCCGTGCGATTTCCAGCTGCGCGAAAAAATTAAATAAAGCTGGTGAGAGGTTGCCAAGCAATACACCTCCAACAATACACAAGCCCACCCAGACCGATAAGTAGCGTTCGAATAAGCCCATGGTTAGATCTCCTTAGCGATTAAATTATGTAATTTTTCGACGCGTTCACGCGGGGTTAAATCGTGTAGATTTAGTGCTTGCATAGCGCGAATACGTGCTTCGATCGTTGCCATTACACTATAAAAAGCCGCTTTTATTTCAGCGTCAGAGCCCTGCAGTTTGGATGGGTCAGGTAGGCCCCAGTGCAGTTGAGTCGTGTTGCCGAACCAGACTGGGCAGGTTTCCTTTGCTGCACTGTCGCAAACGGTGATGACTATGTCTGGCGCTATCTGTTCGAACTCGTCCCAAGACTGACTGCGAAGTTCTTCGATGGGGATATTCCGTTCAGCGAGATAGCGGAGTGACAGTGGGTGCACCTCGCCCGCTGGGGCGCTGCCGGCGCTATAGGCTGTAAAGTCATTGCTTGCCAGATGATTGGTTAAGGCTTCGCTTAAGATGCTGCGACAGCGATTGTGGGTACAAATAAACAATATCTTTAAGGGTGTGTTTTGCATGGTGTACTCGCTAAGGTATGGAGGGTTGGGGGAGAGCCTCTGGCTGCAGTTGTCTTGATTACGTTTACTTGGGTTGTCACCTATCCCTTGGTTAGTCGCTGATCTAATTGCAGTTCGCCGAGGAGCAAAAATTGGGGCGATCTTTCATTGACTGAAGACGTTGCAGCGGTAGTTTGAGTCGCTGGTGATCCGAATCAGCTGTGTCGCGTACAAGAGATACCGCCCAGTTGGGCAGGTCCGGATGCAGCGAATAGTAAACCCATTGGCCGCGACGCTGGTCTGTTAGTAAGCCGCAGTTCCGCAGCTGAGCCAAGTGGCGAGAGATTTTAGGTTGGCTTAGCTCCAGTGCGACTATGAGTTCACAAACGCAAAGTTCACCTTCGAGCTGTATAAGAAGGGTGGAGGTTAGTCGGGTTTCATCCGACAGGCACTTAAATAGTTGAATAGTGTCCACGGTGTTTCGGCCTCTAGCTGGTGCTGATTGGCTGGATTGCGTAGTAGCTTTTATATCTGTATATGCGAATTTCCATATATGGTACAAGGTTTGCTATAACCTGTATAGAGACAAAAGCGACGGGGTTCTGGCGAAACTCAGTGATGGAGCTTGTGCAGTAGGTTTATTTTGGCCCTGTCTTGGTGCGTTTCGAGGTGGTTTAGCGAACAGCAGCACAAAATAGCATCAGAATAATCTCTAAACGTCGTTTTCTGCACTATATTGTCAAACCATTGTCATGTTTCTGGTGTCCAATGGAACAGTCGATAGGGGCATGAGGTCTCAGTGTCGGCAACTTAATGTTGTTTGTTTTTAATTTATTTGCGCTTAGTTTATTGCGCTTAGTATTTAGAGTGAAAGGAGTATCCATTATGGATTTTTATATTGAAGAACTTTTAACGGTGTCAGAAGCCGTTGTAGCCAGGGGCTGGTTTTTAGAGCCCGATTTTGATGGTGATATCATCGATGATTTTTATGACGATGAAATGTTAGATGAATGCAGCGATCTTTAGAAAGATTGCTGCTTGCTTCGTGCGTGACTCCTACCTTTTCTATCCTGCCTGTATATTCACCTAGCTTCGCTTAATTGATCTTTTTCGACTTGCATCGACCTGCGTCAACTTCGTTTGGAAACCTCTATTGCCTTCGTTGGCGGCCGTGATTTTCTCGTGCCAGTTTAAAATTGCCTAGTTTTGTCAGATGTTCTAAGCGTTTAAAATTTGGGCGTTGGTAATGCTTTTGTGTCGAAAGTAACTATTGCTCCCAGCTATTAATAACCTAATTGCCCCGCGTATACTGGCGTCTAAATTTGCGAACCTGATCAAGCTTTAACAACAAAGGCCTCGTATACCCAGTATTTAGCTGTGGTGAGCTAGTCTTTAGTATGGATATTGAAGAGCAGGTCACAGCGCCTCTGGAGGTGCTGGTCGATAATGAATAATCATAATCCACGGAGCTAGTTGGCGTTATTAAGTAACTTTGCTTGTTTCGGACATCCTTATTCCTTACAAAGAGTTGTAGAGCTTGCATGATATTTGACCATGACGAACTGGCCACCGCCGTTGTATTTTTTGGCAACGATGGGTTGGTCGCTCGAGAGATGCATTATTCGGAGTTCGAAGCGATTCTGGATAACTATGTGCCTACGCCGGAATGGTCGGGAAAGCAGGCCCGTGTCGTTTATCTTTCTATCGATAACCAGTTGCGAATTCGTAGTTTGGTGTTCTTTTTAATCGGCTTTACCCGCCAGGGGTTGATCGACCCCAACTGGAATCTGCCGCTCGATAAAATCGCCGGCAGTGCCATGCGCGGCCCAGACTTGGGGGCCGGGCCTATCCGCTTAGCCTGTGCTAGCCAATGTCCAATTCAATACTTTAAATCGATGCTTTGGGATCCAAACTTACGTGCCGGTAGTAATCAACTGGGTCTATTGAAAAAGCTGGTGGCGCGCAATCGACTCGGCATTCAGTTTAAAGATGCGCCGGAGTCTGAGTTAAATGCCGTCAAGGCTGCAGCCTCGGCTGAAAGAATGGAAAAGCAGATTTCGACCGAGTTGCGGAGCGAGTACGCCAAAGAATTTCGCGATCAAATGGCGCAAATGTTAAAAGATCAGCGCCTGCGAACCGCGACTGTTGCCAATGACGGTAAGCGGGCAATATCGACGCTTAAGCTAGAGCATAATCATCGTATAGAAGAATACCGCGTCATTATCGAAGAAAAAAATCGCGCTCTGGCTGACGAACGTGAACGCAATCAGCAGTTAAAAGATACGATTGACGGGCAGGCTAAAAAAATAGAAGGTTTGCGCGAATATTTTGAACATAAAATCGAGCAAGCCGAAGGTGTGGGCATCGAAAATATCTCTGCGCTAAAAGATAATTTTCAGCTTGAGTCGGAAGCGAAAATCGAAGCGGCTACAACTGAACTAAAAGACATGTTGCAGATGCGAGAGATGGAGCTACTTTATCGCAACGAGCAGGAATCTCAGTTGCGCGATGAGATTACACGCTTGCGTAAAGAGAACCAGCAATTACTTTCCAATAGTGGTGAGCAGTTGTTGAATCGTCTCACCGAAAAGGGTGTGAGTTTTGTAACCTATCAGCCCGGCGCGGGTCACATTACTATTCCCTTGGCCGATACATACAGCTACATGGAGAACCCACTGGCGTATTCTGCGGCCCAGTGTGGGGTAACTGAATCCCACTACAAGGCGTGGCTGGAACATTATCAAACACCGGTTTGTCATCACACGGATGAACAAGGTAGTTTGTGCGGCGAAAATCTTCCTCGTATTGAAAACCCTACCGACTTCCATGCGGGCGATGAAGACCGCTGCGAGTCACACAAAGAGATCGGTGGTGCACAAAGCCTTAAACTCGTCAGCGGTTAAGCCTATTTCGGCAACTGAGCTGGCGAGCGCCTTTAGTCAAGAAACTCCCCAAAACATCTGTAATCGAGCAACGCTACAGCTCGTGCCTTTCGCGCGTCTGCAGCAGCTGGGGGTCGAGCTATATATCAAGCGAGAAGATCAGCTAAACCCACACTGGGGCGGCAATAAATTCTATAAGCTCTGGGGCCATATTACGGATTACCGAAAACAGTATGGCACTGGCCAAGATGGGAAAAGGGTTCCTATTGCCAGCTTCGGCGGTGCCTGGTCGAACCACCTCTATGCATTGGCGGCTGTGGGCCGGGAGCTGGGTATCCCCACCATTGGAATTGTTCGCGGAGAGGCGCCAAAACAACTCAGCGCTACGCTGAAAGACGTGCGTGAAATGGGAATGCGGCTACACTTTATATCAAGAGCAAATTACCAGCAGCGCGATACATTTACTCTGCGGTCCCAGCTTCAGCAACAGCTCGACGTATCCGATTCTTGTGGCGAGGTGTTTTGGGTGCCAGAAGGTGGTAGTGGCATTGCTGGCGAAGCGGGGTGTCGTGTACTCGGCGAGGTTATCAGTAGTCAGATAAATGATTCGGGCTTAAATATTCAGTGTGTTGCGGTTGCAGCTGGAACCGCAACAACCTTCGCAGGGATTGTTGCCGGCTTAGATAGCAATTTGAGTGCAGTGGCGATTGCGGTGCTAAAGGGTATCGAGAGCGAACTTCATCAGACGGTTCAGACTAGTTTGGCCCGCGCTGGATTGACTGATCCCAAAGAATTGCCCGATTGGCGTGTCTGTGGTGAGTTCCACTGCGGTGGTTATGCGCGATTTCCTCCAGAGTTACGGGAATTTGTCGCTGAGTTCGAAGCCGAAACCGGTGTACCATCGGATCCAGTTTATACCGCCAAGCTGCTATGGGGCCTAGTTAAGCTCGCCGAGCGTGGATATTGGCCGCCAGGCACTGGCGTACTGGCCTTGCATTCTGGCGGGTTACAAGGTCGACGCGGCTATAGTTTAGATGTGCCTAGCGTCGGATAGACGATACAGAGTCTCGCGTGGTTACGCGCGATGTTTACAATTATTTTTATGGATTCAAGAATGGCTTACAGTCAAGCAGACGCATCGCTACTTTCGCAGCAAATTAGCTCAAGTTACAGTGAGTCCGACTCTCAAGGAATTGATGAGTTAGCGGGTGCTCTGGTGAAACAGGCGTTTGCGACGGCCGATACTTTGGTGCCGTTAAAAGCGCTGAAAAAAAATTATTTGCAGCAGCTATTTAGTGGTGCCGAAATCCAAGCGATATTTAGCGGTGACGTTCTGTTTCAAAGTAAAGGTTACGACAATCAGCATATTTACCTACAGCACGGCGAAGTGGAATTACAGTACGACTCGGGTTACCGCGAAATAGTAACCGGCGGAGAAATGCAGTTGCCACTTGCCCATCAACAACCTCGGCCCTGTCGTGCAGTGGCGAAATCTGACGGTGTGGTAATGCGGATCGATAGTGCCGAGCTGGATCGCATTTTAAGTTGGAGTCAAATCGCCGAGTATCTACTCGCCGAAATTTCCATGGAGCGTGACCTCGATGAGGACGTGGAATGGATGCAAACCATTTTAAACTCAAACCTGTTTTTTAAAGTGCCGCCGGTCAATGCAGAACAAATTTTCTCCCGTCTCACGCCGATGGTTGTTGAAACCGGTGATGTGATTATTCGCCAGGGAGAGTTAGGAGATTGCTGTTATTTTATCAAAGAGGGCGATGCCGTCGTTACCTTACACGAGGATAACGTAAAGCTAGCACGCAAGGTTGCAGATATTGGCCCCGGGCGATGTTTTGGCGAAGACGCACTTGTGTTTGAAGCACCCCGTAATGCCACCATCACCATGGTGACCGATGGCGTACTTATGCGTCTAGAAAAGAACGACTTTATGTTGTTGCTTAAAGAGTCACAGATCGAAGAAATTACTATGGCCGAGATTGACGCGGGCTACGAGGCGTCTATTTTAATCGATGTTCGCTCTGACGATGAATATAGCCTCGGTCATTTGGCCTATTCCGGTAACATTCCTCTGGGATTGCTAAGTATAAAAAAACGTTTGCTGGGGCAGGAAAAACGCTATGTTTTTTACTGTGATACGGGTCGCCGTAGTCGAGCAGCGGCTTATTTGATGGGGAAGCAGGGCTACAATGTTGTCGCGCTTAAAGGCGGTTTTCATGGCGCTGGCGTCTCCGACCAGCTGGTGACGGACTCTAGCTATATATTGCGCGATGGTATTCTTGTATCCGGCCAGTAGTCTGTTGTAATCATTAGTTTAAATTCATTCCAGCGCAAATTCTCGCCGCCTGATGGCGACAGACACAAAACCAAGCGCGGCAAACTTATACCCTTGAGCGTTGCAATTAATTCTGCGTTGCTGATCGCGCGGTCTTGCCATTCAAGTTGGTGGAGCCCACCGAGCCATTCCGTTTTCTTTAGTAATACCCAGCGTAATTCGCCCTGCTCTAAATTGTCTATTTCATCCAATAGTATGCAAAGTTCGTTGTAACGTATCCAATAACCGGCGTGCGCCCCAGTGTTGAACGGCAGCGGTAGATGGTGAGCTGCTTTTGAGTTGTTCAGCGAGGTGTTTGTGTTAATCGTTTCGCTCTTGTTCGTTACGCTGCTCTTATCCGTTACGGTGTATAGGTGAGTAAAAAGCGCACCTTGTAAAAGGTGTTTAGCCTCGATTTTATCTATGGGCTTTTCTAATCCTCGCTCGCTTAAGGTTTGATTCAGCAATGCAAGATTCGCTGTATTTTGTAGCAGTGCTAACTGTTGTTGGTTCATGTGGCGAAGTTTTTTATCGAGTCGATCACGGCTGTTGGGGCCAACCCAATGGCTAAGATTTTGTGGGTCGGCGTCGGCGTCGTCCCGCAGCAGAAAAAACTTGATTGCTACCTCGAGGTGGCACCATTTTTCTGGCTCCATTTCGACAATAAAATCCGCCTCACCGAGGGTCTGTTTGTCGGCAATAAGTTGCACATTTTGAAAACATTGGTAGTGCGGGTAGAAGTGATGCTGCAAGAAGGCAATTAGTGCTTCGTAATATTGGCCCAGGCGATTGGTGTCTGATCGCGACGGTATATCGTTTGTTGCAGCTACAGTGGCAGTAAGCAAGTCTAAACGCGTTGCTGTCAGTCGTTGGGTAGCTGGAGTTTGGGTAGCTGGAGTTTGGGTAAGGCTCGCAAGCCGTTCAAAGGCTGGCCATTCAAACGCAGAGTAGTCTAGTGTTTCGGGCACGAATAAAGAGGGTTTGGATAAAAGCCATGCTAGGTCTCTGATGGTTGGATTTTCGTCAGAGACCCATGCGGTTGAAACGTCGTCGGCGAAAGTGCTGAATCCCTGATCACTTGGTGGTTCCTTACTGTTTGACGACTGCGGTTCAGACTGCAATAGTGCCAACTGAAGGGCCTTGCGCAAGGCTGCCGTATTGGCTCTAACCTTAGCTTGGTGTTTTGGGTTTATGCTGCTTTCTGCTGTGTCGTTTCCTGTTGTGCCATTGATTAAGCGGTCGCTCACAGAATTATTCCCACTATATGTGTTCAATTGTTTGTCGATGGTTCGCTTCTCCCAGTGCGGCTGCGGTAAACTGTGTTGTCATTTTAACGCTTCAAGACTCATTAATAACCCCTAGAGACAACTATGCAAGCCTTTAACTGTGTTGGTCTGATTGGCCGCCTCGATAGTGATAGTACCCGCTACTCCCTAAAGCGTTTAGTCAGCTTTCTTGCCAAACACAATCTACGAGTGTTGTTAGACGAAGAAACCTCGGCCGCACTTCCTCGGGCGGGCTTGGAAATTGCCGCTAGATCACGTTTGGCACTAGAGTGTGACCTTATAATTGTGGTTGGCGGCGATGGTAGCTTGCTGTCTGCTGCACGCGCGTTTGCTGGCCACACGGTTAAGATATTGGGTATCAACCGGGGGCGCTTGGGCTTCTTAACCGATATCAGCCCCGAAGAGATTGAACATAAGGTTGGCGAGGTGCTCGAGGGCCGCTACATCACCGAAGAGCGTTTCTTGCTGCATTCCGCGATTATGCGCAATGGTGAGACTCGCGCCACGGGGTTAGCTCTGAATGACGTGGTGATCCACCCTGGCCGGTTAATTCGGATGATTGAGTTTGAACTTTATATTGATAGTCAGTTTGTTTGCCGGCAGCGTTCCGACGGTTTGATTATTTCTTCACCTACAGGGTCAACCGCTTACGCCTTAAGTGGCGGCGGGCCAATAATGCATCCTAACCTTGATGCCATGGTGCTAGTGCCTCTTTACCCACACACGCTAAGTAGTCGGCCAATTGTAGTTGCGGGCGATAGCCATATTAAATTGATTGTGAGCGAAGAGAACAACCTTCACCCGCTGGTGACTTGTGATGGTCAGCTGCAAACCGATTGCCTGCCTGGAGACGAGGTGCAAATTACCAAGTCGGAGCGGCGTATTAGCCTAATCCACCCAGAAGATCACAACTTTTATGAAACCTGCCGCACGAAACTAGGCTGGGCAACGCATAATGCAGGCTTTGAAAATCTAAATTGAGAACTTTTTAATTAGAGACGGTACTTACTTAAAACGCTATTTGCTTGAGAAGGTACTTATGAGTTAGACGGCTCGCTTAAACTTTAGAAAGTGCTTTTGGTGATATCGTATGTATAGTGCGACGTCAGTTTCTACATAAATAAAGTGACGATTAAATTGGTTAAAGATGACTCCTTAAGTATCTCTTAAGCGAACTCTACTAATCTTCGAACACTTGTTCGACACCTAGGATGATAAGACTTATACCGTGCAAGAATTAGCGAACAACAGGGCCGGCGGTGTTATTAACGCCGCGCCACGAGTAACGCCATGAAGCAATCTAGCTTTGATCTTATTGGTGACGTTCACGGTTGTGCCAACACCTTAGAAAAGCTGTTGCTAAAGCTCGGCTACTCCAGCCTTGGACAGCGCAATGGCTGGCCTGTTTACGCTCACTCCGATCGCTCGGTGATCTTTGTTGGCGATATAGTAGATCGTGGCCCGCGTATTCGCGAAGCGCTACACCTCGTAAAAAACATGGTCGACGAAGGGTCCGCTCAATGTATTTTGGGTAATCACGAGTACAACGCTATAGCCTATACCACCACTGTTCCCAACAAACCGGAAGAGTACGTACGGGCCCACAACAGCAGGCACAACCGGCTAATTGCCGAAACTTTAAGTCAGTTTGCCAGTTACCCCGAAGAGTGGCGTGAGTTTCTAGAGTGGTTCAAAACCTTACCCCTGTACTTGGAGTTTCCCCTCTTTAGAGTTGTGCACGCCTGCTGGGATACACAACTTATTGCGGAGTTTGAGCAACGCTACCGTAGCCGCTGTATCGACACAGCTTTTGTTCACCAAACACTCAATTTAGAAAGCTTAGAGTTCAAACTGCTCGACCGGCTGACCCGCGGTACTGATATCTCCTTGCCCGACGGCCGAAAAATCACCGGGAGGGATGGTCTCGAGCGCAGTTTTTTCCGTACTAAATTTTGGGCGGACGAACCCGAAACCTACAAAGACGTTGTTTTTCAGCCAGACCCTTTACCCGACGACCTAAATCACAAGCAGCTCAGCCGCCAGCAGAAGGCCGCTTTACTGTCTTATCACGATAGTGAAAAACCTGTGTTTGTTGGCCACTATTGGCTACAAGGAAACCCTAAGCCATTGAAGCCAAACCTAGCTTGTTTGGACTACAGCGCGGTCAAATACGGTAAGTTGGTATGTTATCGGTTTGATGGCGAACAGATTCTCGATAACAGTAAGTTTGTTTGGGTAAATGTAGAGCCAGACAACTAGGCTCTACATTTTAGTTAGTGCCTATGAGTACTAAACCCTCAACTTGAAAGTTAGTGACGCGACTAGCGAATAGAAGGGCAAGCAAAACGGCCAAGCAAAAGTTACCCCAGAGAAATGAGTAGATTAACGGAGTAAATGCATTAAATGAGTTGGTACAAAATTGCCGAGTTTCCACTGGATACGCGCCTTCATGAGCTAGACAGCTTGTTAAATCAACGTGGCGTTGTTCATCGCTTTATTGAGCAGGGTAACAACCAGGAGTTGTGGCTATACAACTCAGCCGATGCGGAAATTGTTCGTGATT
>NZ_MRUH01000162.1 GCF_001922985.1 Teredinibacter waterburyi | reverse complement strand
CCCCCCAGCCGTGATAAGCAACCGCCGAAGCTGCCGCCAAATGCGTCGTCGGCACAGCGCGCATTACACCAGTGGCTAACCTTTAGCGCTTCGCCCAAAAAAGTACCGCTAACGCTATTGGTTATCTTCGCTGGATTTATTGGTTTCGGTCTTACAGATTCTTTTTATAATGCGGAAATTTTGAACCAATTGTCATTTCAGTCGTGGAAGTATCTTGTGCAAACAGGTGAATACTGGCGATTAATTACACCTATATTTATTCATTTTGGTCTTTCGCATATTATTTTTAATGGCCTTTGGATGTGGGATTTAGGTAAGCGCGTCGAGGTCGAACTCGGCGCTGGTGTTTTACTGTTAGTGATTATGGCTACTGGAGCTTTCTCCAATTGGTTACAGTTTGTGGTTAGTAGCAACAATAACTTCGGCGGCTTGTCGGGTGTCGTTTATGGGCTGCTCGGTTACCTTGCTATTTTTGGTTATAAACACCCCATTCTTCATCTGCAAATGCCGAGAACGTTATTGGTGATGATGATCGCGTTTTTAGCCTTGGGATTTACCCCCATTTTTGAAAAGCTTTTTGGGGTTCGACTCGCTAACTGGGCTCACCTTGGCGGGCTTGCCGCTGGGGTTGTTGTAGCGTTAGTTCATCGACTGGTTGGCAGTGCAAATACAGTAAAAAGTAAAGAGCGCTAGATTCAAAATTAATGAAAAATATCTACTGACGAAGGGTTTAACCGCGTGGATAAAGAAAAAATATTGCAAAGCATGACACCGGAAATCTATCAGCGATTTCGCACCGCGGTGTCGATTCGTAAGTGGCCCGATGGCCGTCAATTAACCCAGCAGCAAGTCGAGACCTGCATGCAGGCGATTATCGCCTATGAGCATGAGTATGTAGCGGAGCATGAACGTACTGGTTACGTCGCGCCAAAGAAAAAGGCTTGCGCCACTGAACACGAAACGCCGCTCAAGTGGCAGTAGTTGACTATGTACCGTGAAACAGCCGTCAAGACTTCTAGCGACCGACGCTGATATCTTGCACGATCGCCTATCAATACTGATACAGCGCCGCGTACGGCCTATATCTCAATTAAATGGAACGCCCTGTGAAAGATGCTAGCCCCCGAACAATCTATTTAAAAGACTATCAAGCGCCGGATTTTGCCATCGACACTACCCAGCTATATTTCGACCTTTATGAGGACTACTCAGAGGTAACCGCAAGGTTAGTTATATCGCGATCAGCTGAAAATGTCGTTCCGCAATTGGTATTGGATGGCCAGGACTTAAAGTTGTTAAGTATTAGCATTAACGACTGCGAGCTGGCGAAGGATGCGTACGAGATTGGCGAAGAAACCTTGACGTTAAATTTCGATAAAGTGATTGTTGAAGGGTTCTCTCAGCAAAACTTCATTCTCGAAACAAAAGTTCGCATCGAACCGCAAAACAACACATCATTAGAAGGCTTGTATAAGTCGCGCACGATGTTTTGTACCCAGTGCGAGGCTGAGGGCTTCCGAAAAATCACCTACTATCTAGATCGTCCTGATGCGCTGAGTGAATTTACCACGCGCATCTACGCGGACAAGTCTCGCTATCCAGTTTTATTGTCCAACGGCAACCCGGTTGCCAGCGGCGATTTAGACGGCGGGCGGCACTGGGCAGAATGGCACGACCCATTTAAAAAGCCCTGCTATCTATTTGCCCTAGTCGCGGGCGATTTAGTAGCGGTAGACGATGAGTTTAAAACACAATCTGGACGAGATGTTTTACTGCGTATTTTTGTTGAAGAAAAAGATCGCGATAAATGTGACCACGCCATGCGTTCACTTAAGAACGCCATGCGCTGGGACGAAGATGTCTATGGCCGTGAATATGACCTCGACATTTTTATGATCGTCGCGGTTGACGATTTCAATATGGGCGCGATGGAAAATAAAGGCCTGAATATATTTAATACGTCCTGTGTTTTGGCCAATGAAAAAACCACCACCGACGCGGGCTTTCAACGAGTCGAGGGCGTCGTCGCCCACGAGTATTTTCATAATTGGTCGGGTAACCGCGTGACGTGCCGCGATTGGTTTCAGTTGAGTTTGAAAGAAGGTTTTACCGTTTTTCGCGATGAAGAGTTCTCTGCCGATATGGGCTCCGCCACCGTAAAACGAGTTGAAGATGTGAGCTTATTGCGCACCAATCAATTTGCCGAAGACGCCAGCCCGATGGCTCATCCTGTTCAACCGTCATCCTTTATTGAAATTTCTAACTTTTATACGCTTACCATCTATGAGAAGGGCGCGGAAGTGGTTCGAATGATTCGCACCTTACTCGGCCCGGCGTTATTCCGCAAAGGTAGCGATCTGTATTTTGATCGGCACGATGGTTGTGCCGTGACTATCGAAGATTTTATTGCGGCTATGGCAGATGTTTCCGGTCGAGATTTTTCTCATTTTATGCTGTGGTATCAGCAGGCTGGAACGCCAAAGCTAAAGGTGACAGGTGACTATAATCAAACCGAGAAAACCTACACCTTAAAGGTGCAGCAGTCGTGTCCCGCAACGCCGGAGAGCGCTACTAAAAAACCATTTTTGATTCCGCTCGATGCTGCACTTATCGGCGAGCAAGGGCGCATAGCGCCGAGTAAAGTATTGGAAGTGAGCAAAGAGCAGGAAACGTTTGTTTTTCATGATGTTGCCGAGCGGCCAGTGCCATCGTTACTGCGCGGGTTCTCTGCACCAGTGAATCTTGATTTTGCTTACAGTCTAGACGATCTGACCCGTTTGATGGCTCGTGACGACGATGGTTTTTGTCGTTGGGATGCCAGCCAGAAAATGGCGATTCAGGTGATTAATAATGTAATCGTATCACTTGCGAATGATCCTGCTCCCACTGTCGATAAACGTTATCTTGATGCTTTCGGTGAGGTGCTTAATCAAGCCATTACCAGCTTGAAAAATAACGATCAGACTTTGGACTTGGCAATGATCGCATTGATGTTGCAGCTACCAAGCGAAGAGTATATTGCTCAACAGCATAGCGTTGTTGATGTGGACTCTATACATCATGCGCGTGCACGCGTTAAGCGCAAGCTTGCTACCACCTGGTACGAAGAAATCTTGGCCGGCTATGAGTACTTAAATGTGCCCGAAATTTTTGCTGTTGATGCTGCGAGTATTGCGCGCCGCACCTTAAAGAACACTCTGCTCAGTTATTTAGTGACATCTGGCCGTGAGCAAGCGATTGATATTTGTGCACTGCAATTAGCGACAGCAACGAACATGACCGATGAAATTGCGGCGCTCACGGCGTTAACGCACTCGGCCAGTCGCTACGCGGTGGACCAAAAGGGCGCTGCTTTAGCGTCGTTTTATAGTAAGTGGAGCGATGAAGCGCTGGTGGTTAATCAATGGTTTGCCGTGCAGGCTACTGCGCCGCTGCCGACGACGCTCAACCAGGTCGAAGAGCTGATGAAACATCCTGCATTCGATGCGAATAATCCCAACAAATTACGGGCGCTGGTGGCGGGTTTTTGCATGCGTAATCCCATCGCGTTTCACGAACGCAAAGGCAAGGGCTATCGTTTTCTTGCCGATCAGATTATTCAACTGAATGCCCGCAACCCGCAAATTGCCGCACGTTTGCTGACGCCGCTTACTCGCTGGCGTAACTACGACGAGCAGCGTCAGGGGTTGATGCGGGAACAATTGAAGCGTATCAGTGTCACACCGAAGTTATCGAAAGACGTGTTCGAAGTGGTCACAAAAAGCTTGTAGTCTAGTTTTATTGGTTCACGCTTTTGGCATGTATGTAGGCTAAATTATCTAACTTTATCTCCCTGTTACTTTTGTTTGTTTCAGAGGAGGTACAACAAAAAATAATAGGGGGTAAAGGTGCAATTAAAAAATGATTCGAATAGCTACGGTTGGTTACATGTATTGTTACATTGGTGGACAGCTTTAGCCGTTGTTGGTTTGTTTGCTTTAGGTTTGTGGATGCACGATCTTGATTATTACCACGAGTGGTATCGCACCGCGCCGTATATTCACAAGAGTGTCGGAGTGGTATTAATTTTAACCTTAATCTTTCGGTTCTACTGGCGTTTAAATAATGGCGTACCGAATTCGATAGAAACGCATAAAAGTTGGGAGAAGAAGTTAGCCAAACTTATGCACTGGTTATTTTACGGGCTTATTTTCTCGATGTTTTTTAGTGGCTATTTTATCACCACGGCTAAAGGTCAGTCGTTAGAAGTGTTAGGTTTTATAGCTATTCCCGCCACACTAACAGGTATAGAAAACCTTGAGGATATCGCCGGTGAGATCCACGAGCTCACCGCTTTCAGCATTATCTGGCTAGCGGTATTGCACGCTGTCGCGGCGATCAAACACCATCTGGTTGATAAAGATCGAACACTATTACGTATTTTAGGTCGCTAGTTTTTAATGTGATCGAAGATCGTAATTTTTAATCTTTTTTGCGCTAACCTGCGTAAGCAGGAGAGTGATTCGGTACTGTTCGTTCAGTACTAAACTTTTTACCCTTATTAAGGAGACCACAATGAACAACCTGTTTAAGTCTGTTTCAAAATTTGGCCGCAATACTGCACTTATCGCGACTATTGCTGCCGCGAGCTTGACTTTACCGTCGCTAGCAAACGCTGACGACTACGTGATTGATACTCGTGGTGCGCATGCGTTCGTACAGTTTCGTGTTAAGCACTTGGGTTATAGCTGGTTGTATGGACGGTTTAACAAATTTGAAGGTGAGTTTAGTTATGACGCAGCGAAGCCAGCCACTAACAAAATAAAAGTCGACGTGGATATGACTAGCTTGGATACCAATCACGCCGAGCGCGATAGCCATCTAGCCGGAGATAAGTACCTAAACTTTGGCAAGTACACGAAAGCGAGCTTTGTTAGTACCGCGTACAAGTCCACAGGAGGCCATACGGCGCAAGTTACCGGTAATCTAACCCTTATGGGTGTTACCAAGCCAATCACCATTGAGGTCGAGCATATTGGCGGTGGTTCGGATCCTTGGGGCGGGTATCGTCAAGGCTTTGAAGGTCGAGCCGTAATCACACCGAAAGACTTCGGCTTAGATATGGCCGCCAAGTTAGGTGCGGCTGCAGCTCAGGTGGAGTTATTGTTAAGTGTTGAAGGTATTCGCAAGAAGTAGCACTTCTAGAAAATTTCTGCTCAGTAACGTTATCGAAAAATAATGATACGGGGTGCTTAAAGGAAATAAAAAATGCTCAAGGAAACTTGGGCATTTTTTTCAGCTGAAAAAAACTAGACGAAAAAAAACCCGCTAATGCGGGTTTTTCGTTTTTGGCGGTGGGGTAGGGATTTGAACCCTAGGAGGGGATAAACCCTCAACGGTTTTCAAGACCGCCGCTTTCGACCACTCAGCCACCCCACCAGAAGGGTCGAGATTATACATAGGATTACGGCGGTGGCAAGCCGTAATCCTACTTTTTTGTTTAAAATCAGCTCTCTAGCGTAGAATTGTTGGTTTCTACAGCGGGTTGTTGATTTCTTGAGCGACGCGGATCGTTTTGAGGGCGCTTCAATTGACGCGGTTGAGTCTCGATTTTTGCAGGCTCCGCCGTATTAAGTGGGCGGCCAAGCTTAGTTTCGGAACTAACACTGCTAATCAATACTTCGGTAACTGGCTTTGGCGAGTAACGCGGGTCATTGTTCGCGCGTGAAATTTGACGTGGCTGAGTCTCCACGCTTGGCTGTTCTTCTTCAGCTGCAACATCTTTAGCGTCTGATACGGCCTCATCGTCTTGGTTGGGTGAATTAACATCTACAGTGGTGGCTGGAGGTGCTTCTGGCTCAGCTACCGCTTTCTCTGGCTGCGTTACTTCAGGCTCCGCTTGACTCACCTTAGCTGGCTTCATGTCCTCGCTGGGCGTTTGCACCGCTTCAGCTGCGGTTGTTTCCGTCGCGGTCACTTGTTCTTCGGCGGCGCTTGCGGTCGCCGCTGCAGCAGCTGTAACCGACGCGGTCGTGGCAGCTGTACTGACATTGACCTTATTCGCCGTAACTTTTGCCAATTCTGCCACCGCAGCCTCGGCTTCGGCTTGCACCGAGCTTACTGGCGACGCAGTAACCGTATCGCTGCCGTTAGTTTGACTGTCATTGCTATCGGCGTTGCGATTCTCGTCATTGCGGTTATTGCGATTGCGACCCTGCTGATCGCGATTGCCGCGTGGCGCGCGTGAACGTTGTGGTGCGCTCTCTGTATTCAGCTCCGCCTGAGCCTGTTCTGATGAATCGATTGCTTCCGTCACTTGCTGGTTGAGTCCAGCTTCTACTTCAGGCAAGGGGCCGCGGCGACGCTGTTGATTGCGGCCGCGACGATTTGAAGGCCGCTTTGCTGGCCGATCTTCGTTGTTTTGTGTGTTGGCCTGCGCTTCGGCCGCGTTGCTATCGCTCGCCTTTGCAGCTGTATCCGTTGATGGAGCCGCCTCTCGATTATCTTGATTGCGCTCAGTGTTGTCGCGACGGTTGCGGTTACGGCTGCGTTTAGGACGATCTTGATCGTTGCGGTTGCGGTTGTTGCGATCACGATTGTTGCCGTTGTTCTCTGATACCTGCGCGTCGCTAGCGGTATCGCTGCTTTGGTTGCGGTCGGTATTACTGGTAATAGTGTCGTCTTGGCCTTCGTCGCCACGGCGATTACGATCATTACGGTTGCGATTACGGTTGCGATTGCGGTTGCCGCCTTGACCTTTTTGGTGGCCGCGACCACGACCTTTCGGAGCGCTTTTAGCTGGCTCTTCCTCACTGCTGAACAGCCCACCTAGTGACGCAAGAATACGATCTATTAAACTAGGTGTCTTCTTGATGATTTCTGGCGCTGGCTGGGATGGAGCTAGGTGCTGTACCGCTGGCTTAGGTAGTGCGTCTAACGCCTCTTTTGAATCTACAACTTCGTTATCGTCCTCTAAGGGCAACTCTATTTTGTAGCTGATTTCGGTGCCTTCAACTTCATCGTCGCGTAAACGCTGTACTTCGAAGTGGGGGGTCACCATCTCTGTGTGAGGTAAAATGGCAATTCGTGTGCTGTGGCGTTGCTCGATACCGGAAATCGTTTTGCGCTTCTCATTAAGAAGGTAAGTAGCAACAGAGACGGGCACGATGGCGCGAATTTCTGCGCTGCGCTCTTTCTGAGCCGCTTCTTCGACGAGACGTAAAATGGATAGACCGATCGATTTGGTGCCGCGAATAGTGCCCTGACCACTACAGCGTGGGCATACTTTGGAGGTGGTTTCTCCCAGCGAAGGACGCAGGCGCTGACGTGACATTTCCAGCAAGCCGAAACGTGAAATTCGACCGATCTGTACACGTGCGCGGTCCATTTGTAGGGCGTCGCGCATACGGTTTTCAACCGAGCGCTGGTTGCGTACCGGCTGCATATCGATAAAGTCGATCACCACAAGGCCGCCCATATCGCGCAAGCGTAATTGGCGAGCAATTTCATCAGCCGCTTCGAGGTTGGTTTGCAGTGCGGTTTCTTCAATGTCACCACCTTTGGTGGCGCGTGAAGAGTTGATATCAATACTGATTAAGGCTTCGGTCACGTCGATAACGATCGAACCACCCGATGGCAGCTTTACTTCGCGCTCGTAGGCGGTTTCAATTTGCCCCTCGATCTGAAAGCGGTTGAACAGCGGTACAGACTCTTCGTAAAACTTAACCTTGCTGCGGTAGTTAGGCATAACCTGCTGAATAAAGTCGACCGCAAGATCGAAGGTTTCACGATTGTCGACGATCACTTCGCCGATATCGGGGCGGAGATAGTCACGAATGGCGCGAATAACAACGTTACTTTCTTGGAATAGAAACGCGGGAGCCGAGGCTTTGCCGGACTCTTCGCTAATCGCGGTCCAAAGTTTCAGTAGGTAGTTTAAGTCCCACTGCAACTCTTCAGCACTGCGGCCAACGCCGGCGGTGCGAACAATAATACCCATGCCTTCCGGGATTTCGATTTGACCTAGCGCATCTTTAAGTTCTGAGCGGTCGTCACCATCGATACGGCGTGAAATACCGCCAGCGCGTGGATTGTTTGGCATAAGTACCAAATAGCGTCCAGCCAAGCTGATAAATGTTGTGAGTGCCGCGCCTTTGTTGCCGCGCTCTTCTTTGTCTACTTGAACGACAACTTCCTGACCTTCCCGAACAACATCTTTGATTTTAATTCGGCCTTCGATCTCGCGCGGGGACTTATTGAAGTATTCGCGGGAAATTTCTTTTAGGGGGAGGAAACCGTTGCGGCCATTGTCGTACTCGACAAATGCGGCTTCTAGAGAGGGTTCAATGCGGGTGATTCGGCCTTTATAGATACTGGCTTTTTTCTGTTCGCGGAGACGGTTTTCGATATCTAAATCGTACAACCATTGCCCGTCGACAAGCGCTACGCGCAGCTCTTCTGGCTGAGTAGCATTAATTAACATTCTTTTCATGTAGGTATTTCTCTGTAGTGCGCCCGTACCGGAGGGTTTGCCAGAGATAAAGAAGGGATGGAACTAAGGCGTAAAACCTGAATAGAATCCAATGGTTGCGGTGAGCTAGCGTTTAGCACGACCGGTTTGCACAACTGGGTGTTCGGGTTCTACGCAAAACACCTGCAGCAGTACTGCACGTTGCGTAGAACTAGCCTAAATTACCGATATATGTACTTACCTTGTCGCTATCGTCGTTTTAGGTTGCGCAATTTATCCAATGGTGACAAAAAATAGCGGGTCACTTGCAGGGCTGGTGGAGATAAAGCCTTATGTATAGCAGTGGTGAGGTCCATTTGTTGTCTTTGTATTCCAACGCTCAGCTCAGTTATTGGCGCAGTTTTGTATGCGCATTGTACTGATTTGAACGTTTTGGTTTTTCACTTAGCGGCAGTAACTCGGCGCTGAAATAAGACTGGGAAGCCGTTTTGTTGAGCTTCGCTTTTGATCAAACGTCAACCTTGGGGTGTATTGTATACACCGTTACACACTTCCCTGACCGCGATCTTGTTGTAAGGTCAGATGGGTACAGATTCGAAAGGTGAATGATCTATCGGGTTGACGTGATTCACTGTGGGTTTACTTAAACCACTTATTTTCATACTGTGAAAAGCAGTGAATTGTGTGTCTTATTTTGCGGCGAGCCTGCCGGTCTATTCTTAATCTCTACAAACGCGAGGGTAGTCGCGCGGTTTTGCAAATCGCTCTAGCCCACTAGGCTAGAGCACCAAATAACAAGTGCCTGACGGATGCGGGTTTACTATCTGTACCCTTCTGTATTAATCAGATGCATCACGTTGCAGAATATAAGTCGAGCGGAAACAAGCCGAACGACCGCCGGAATATAGCACTGTTGCCACATAGATTCAATTCTGGTAACCCACCTTTGTTCGTTTTTCCGTGTTTTCTCGTGAGATCGCTGCCGTTGGTTGCTATTATGGGCAGCTTATTCAACTGCTGCTGGGTATACCCCAATGAGTTCCTATATTTATGAGTGATAAGGTTCAGTATCTTGAGATTACCGACGCCGCCGAAGGCCAAAGGTTAGATAACTTCCTTTTAGCGCGCTTAAAGGGCGTGCCAAAGACCTTGATATACCGAATTATCCGCAAAGGCGAAGTGCGTGTTAATAAAGGAAGGGCTAAGCCTGATCGAAAGCTTGTTCTGGGTGATTCGGTAAGAGTGCCACCCGTCCGAACCCGTGACGCAGCCGAGCCAGCGATGCCGAGTGTAGGTTTGCAGCGACGTCTCGAAGCCTCGATTCTATATGATCAGGGAGGGCTGATGATCGTAAACAAGCCGTCCGGTTTAGCCGTACATGGTGGCAGCGGTATTAGTCTCGGGTTAATTGAATCTTTGCGTCAAATGCAGCCACCTGGCCGATTCTTGGAGTTGGTGCATCGTTTAGATCGGGAAACCTCCGGCTGTGTGATGGTCGCTCGTAAACGCTCCATGCTCAAATACCTACAGGAACTGCTGCGCAAGGAGAAGCAAATCACCAAAGAGTACGTTGCTTTAGTGAAAGGGCATTGGCCATCAGGATGCAGGCTGGTGGACGCGCCTCTCCTGAAAACATTGCAAACAACCGGCGAGCGGTTTGTGCGAGTAAATCCCGAGGGGAAATCTTCACGCACGGCCTTTGAGGTGCTGGAGACCTTTGCAGACACCACTTTAGTTAAAGCGCGCCCACTCACCGGCCGTACCCACCAGATTCGTGTGCACGCGCTTAGTCAGGGGCACCCGCTAGTCGGCGACTCAAAATATGGGGATGATCGATTTAATGAGCTGTCGAGAAAGGGCGGCGCCAAGCGCTTGTTTCTACACGCGCAATCACTCGTCATTCCAATGCCAGAGGGCGAAAGTTTGCGCGTAGAAGCGCCACTTCCCGACGATTTGCAGCTAGTGCTGCAAAGTCTGCGCAAGCCGAACCTTGCACAGCCTGATGATTAGGTTATTTAACCTTTAAGGGATGCGCGAGCGACGTAGGGTGTTGCAGTGATTAAGCAGAGAAATTTAAGCGTATATCTGCTGTAATAAATCTAATAAATTCATAATAGGTAAGTGTTTGTGCTCTATATTTTTGATTGGGATGGAACTATTAGTAATTCGGCCGAAAAAATTATTAGATGTATGCAGCAAGCGGCTGTGTCTGCAGGTGTTGCGCCGAGAGACGACGCAGCGATAAAAAACATTATTGGGTTAGGGCTTCCTGAGGCCATAAGGACGCTTTACCCTAGTATTTCAGCAGAGGCAGCTGATGCTGTGCGAGATGGATACTCCGAACATTTTATATCGGCAGATGTAACGCCGTCACCGTTCTTTCCCGGCGCAGCGGAAGCGATGACTCAGCTGCGAGATCAGGGGCATTCGCTGGCCGTAGCAACCGGCAAGAGTCGTCGCGGTTTAGATAGAGTTTTGGGGCGGCTAGGTATGGACACTTTTTTTCACGATAGTCGCTGTGCAGACGAAACCGCATCAAAGCCCAACCCGAAAATGCTTTGGGAGCTTTTAGCTGCGTTCGACTTGTCGCCAACAGAGGCGGTGATGATTGGTGATACTGAGTACGATATGGCTATGGCTCACGCGATTGGAATGCCGAGAATTGCGGTAAGTTTCGGGGCCCATCATATTGATCGACTAAAAGCCTACCAACCCGAATTGTGTATTGATAATTTCGCCGATATCCTAAACTGGCAGCCTAAAAAAGGTGAGCCCTAAATTTTATGGCCTAGTTTGGCGCCATTTTATAAGAGTAACTTATGCCTTTAAAAAACCTATTCACATCGAAGCAAGCAAGCATTGACCCTAACGATGAGAATCGAGAATTCAAATTAATGGCTGCCGTTGTAGAGGAAGCGTTTGACGAACAAAAAAAAGCTCGACGTTGGGGGATACTTTTCAAGAGTTTAACCTTCGCGTATTTGTTTGTTGCTATGGCGATGTTTTACCCTAGTCTGAAAAATATCGGAGTGGGAGGGAAGGGCGAGCATACCGCTATCGTGAATATCAAAGGGCCGATCATGGCAGATGAAGCCGCCTCGGCAGGAAAAATAAACGCTAGTTTGCGCAGCGCTTTTGAAAATGAAGGTGCAAAAGGAATCATACTTGTTATTAATAGCCCAGGTGGAAGCCCTGTTCAGTCTGGCTATGTGTACGATGAGATATTGCGTTTGCGAGGTCTTCATCCAGAGAAAAAGGTCTACGCTGTAATTGAAGATATCGGCGCCTCCGGAGCCTATTACATCGCTGCTGCTGCAGATGAAATATATGCGAACCGATCAAGTTTAGTCGGTTCGATAGGCGTTACCGCGTCAGGCTTTGGCTTTGTCGGCGTTTTAGAAAAATTAGGTGTAGAGCGCAGGCACTACACCTCCGGTGAGCATAAAGCTTTTCTCGATCCATTCTCGCCAGCAAAAAAAGATGAAGCCGAATTTTGGCAACAAGTATTGCGGGATACTCACGACCAATTTATTACAGCCGTAAAAGATGGGCGTGGCGATAGATTAGTCATTACTGAGGATGTAACCAGCGGACTTATTTGGAATGGCGAGCAAGCATTAGCTAAAGGTTTGATTGACGGGCTGGGCAGCCCCAGTTTCGTTGCGCGGGAAATAATTGGCCAGGAAGAGGTTTATAACTACACCTATCGAGAGCCGCCGTTTAAGGCGTTGTTGAATGGCCTGGGTGTTTCTGTAGGTAAAGGCGTGGCGACTATTTTTGAGTCTCAAAGTGCCCAGCTTCAGATGACGTTTTAGTTTTGTGTGTAGATGGTTGGAGTACTGAATTTTAGGATATATGTCTTTTAGTATTACTATTACGGCGGATACAGGCGTAATTGTTTGTTTTACGAGCAGTAATCGGCCTGTTTTGTGTTGCTTGGTTTTCAGCGGTTGTATGACTTAGAAAGTCGAGACGTGTTTAATCACAACCCTTCTCTAAACCAATGATTTTATTTGGGTTTTTTGAAGGTGTGTGGATGTAAGTCTTACGGGTGTGTTAAAACACGTCCTTCATAAATAGAATAAAATGTTATGCGTCTTAACGGCTGGTAGAGTAGGGCTTGTAATTCATTGGGATTGTTTGCTGTAAA
>NZ_MRUH01000021.1 GCF_001922985.1 Teredinibacter waterburyi | reverse complement strand
GAACTAGACGAACTTGCTGCAGCGCAGTAATCAGTAAAGCCCAGCCCGCGAGTGCGGGCTGGGCTTTTTTATGGATGAGAAAAAACAATATAAATATGAAAAACCTTCCCCTGCTTGTTAAATTTTTTAGTCGTTGCGGCGCTATAGCGGCACTGTGTTTAGCAACCGCGAGTCACGCCGGTTTGTTAGATTTACCGAATACCCAAGAGTTGCCCGAGTATGAAGAGGGCACAATGGTGCTGGATTTAGATGTGCCTAGCGTACGCGAGCGCGATCCGGACCCGCAGGCGGGGCCACGCTTAAACGTTCGCGAGTTTCGCGTGCAGGGCGTTGTTGAATATCCGGAGCGCGGCATATCCCGAGACGAAATTATTCGACGCGTGGAAGGTTTGCGTTTCGAAATGATGCAGGAAGGTGAACTGCTGGATACCGGCTATACCCTCGATGAACTTTCGGAAGTGTCGGACTTAATTGGTGAGATTGAAGACGAAACAAAAGACGAGCACGTCGGGCCGGTAGAGGTTCAGCGGCTGGTTTTTTTAATCCGTGAGCAACGCCGTAAACGCGGTATAACACTGGGTATGATCGAACAGGTTGCGGATACGATTACGCGCTATTACCGCGAGAACGGCTTTATCTTGGCAAAAGCGTATATTCCCCAGCAAGAAGTGCGCGATGGCATTGTTACACTCACGTTGTTGTTGGGTGAGCTGGGTGAGGTTGAAGTACAAAACCAAAAGCGCTATCGCGCCAGTATTTTGCAGCGAACGTTTAACAGCGCCATGAGTGAACCTGTAGCCAGTGCAGATATTGAAGAGAGACTATATTTAGTTAACGACCTTCCTGGTCTTTCCGCACGCGGTTATTTTCAGCCCGGCTCTCAGGTTGGCGATACTAAATTAAATGTGAACGTACTCTCGGAAGATTGGTTTGACGCGAATATCCGTGTGGATAATCACGGTTCAAAGGGGGCGGGTGAGAATCGCTTTTACGCAGATTTCTCGTTACACAATCCACTGCGTATTGCCGACCAATTACAGCTAAGCGTGCTAAGTTCATCCGACGGTGAAAGCTCGCTGTTCGGTTCGGTTCGCTATTCCAGTAATATTATTAGCCCGCGTACAAATGTGTATCTAGGCGTGTCGACAAACCAGTTCGCTTTAGACCAAACCTTCGGCTCAAGTGAAGGCGGTGGTGTGAATGTTACCGGTGATTCATTGGTAAAAGATCTTGGAATAACCTATAAAATACGGCGTAGCCGAGTGACCAATCACTCTGTTGATTTTAAAGTGTCTGATATTTTTACTTCGTTTGTTGTTTCTACTGGCAGCGAGGGTGAGTCTAGTCAGTCGCAAGCGCCAACCGAAAACGAACTCCAGAATGTCTCGCTCAACTATAATTTTGATATTCTGCGTGAACGTCAGCGAACGTTGCACTCGGCACGGATTGGACTTACCTATACCAGCGTAAAGTTAGATTCTAGCGCTGGTCAGCTTGGGGGTTCAGACCCTGAAGACCCAGGCGAGCAAATTTTGTCGTTCGATTATTCGCGTTTGGCGTTTTGGAAGTTGCCGCTGATCGGTAGCGAGACGCGTTTAGTTGCGCGTAGCTCGGGTCAATATACGCCTGCTTATTTGCTATCGGCTAACCAGTTTTCGCTCGCCGGCCCTACCCGTGCGCGTGGTTTTGAGGTAAATAAGTTTTACGCCGATAACGCGCTTTATGTTGGTGTGGATTGGATGTTCAACGGCCCTGGCGGCAGCGTTACCCTCGGTAATAAAAAGCTTAGCGATATTATTCAGCCCTATGTTTTTGTTGATGGCGCTTGGGGTTATCAGTACACAAAAGTTGTCGATGGTGAAGATAGTGTTATTGCTAAACTCGCCGATGCCGGTCTCGGCCTGCAGCTTCGCTACGGCAGTTTTCGTGCAAACTTTATTGCAGCCACCCCCCTGTTGTCTGAAAACAATGCCGAGGGTTTGGCGGACAGTGACGCCGCCAGTGGCGATGAATCAACTTCGACGAAAAAGTCTAAAGACGACGAAGGCGTAAACTTCTTTATTGATATGCAATACAGCTTTTAATTGTCAGTAGCTTTTAAAGTGGATAAAAAAAGCCCCGCAAACAGAGGTGTACGCGGGGCTTTTTGTTTCTTTCGACTAAGAGTTGCTGAGAGCCGGTGAGAATAGGTGTTGGCAGTTGAGTACCCTTTATTTCTGTTCTCTGGCTATTGCACGATAAGCAATGTCGCGACGCATCATTAAATCATCCCAATGAATATTGTCGGCGAGTGCATAGGCGTCTTGCTGTGCTTCGGTAATGGTATTGCCAAGTGCGGTAGCACATAAAACGCGACCACCATTAGTGACTACTTGGTTGTCTTTTAAGGCTGTACCAGCGTGGAATACCTTTGCCACTGCAGATTCACCAACACCCAAACCACTAATCACCTTGCCTTTTGCGTAGTCACCTGGGTAACCACCAGCCGCTAGTACGACACCAACCGCTGGGCGCGGGTCCCACTCAGTGGTGGTTTGATCCAAGGTTTTGTTTAGCGCTGCTTGGCAGAGTTCAACCAGGTCAGATTGCAGACGCATCATAATCGGTTGGGTTTCTGGGTCGCCGAAGCGGCAGTTATATTCAATAACCTTGGGTGTGCCGTCGGCGGCAATCATCAAGCCCGCGTAAAGAAAGCCGGTGTAGCTATTGCCTTCGGCCGCCATACCGCGAATGGTGGGCATAATCACTTCGTCTAGGGTACGTTGGTACACTTCGTCGGTGACAACCGGTGCCGGTGAATAGGCGCCCATGCCGCCGGTGTTTAAACCGGTATCGCCATCGCCTGCACGTTTGTGATCTTGGCTGGTGGCCATAGGTAAAACATTTTCGCCGTCGGCGATTACGATAAAGCTTGCTTCTTCGCCTTCCAAAAATTCTTCGATTACGACGCGATAACCAGCGTCGCCAAAAGCATTGCCGGAAAGCATATCGGTAACAGCATCTTCAGCTGTTTGTAGATCTTCCGCTACGATAACGCCTTTACCCGCCGCTAAACCGTCGGCTTTTACCACGATAGGAGCGCCTTTCTCACGCAAATAGGCAAGCGCGGGCTCTATTTCGGTAAAGCTTTGATATTCACCGGTAGGAATATTGTGACGGGCGAGAAAGTCTTTGGTGAAGGCTTTTGAGCCTTCCAGTTGCGAGGCACCTTTAGACGGGCCAAAGCAGGCGAGGCCTTGTTGCTGAAAGTGATCGACGATGCCTTCAACAAGCGGCACTTCTGGGCCAACAATTGTTAGGCTAACGTTGTTGGCTTTAGCGAATTCACTTAACTCGTTAAATTGCAGTACGTCGAGCGCGACGTTTTTGAGTTTTGGCTCGGTTGCGGTACCGGCGTTACCAGGCGCAACAAATACTGTTTCGACATTCGGATTTTGAGCGGCTTTCCAGCCTAGCGCGTGCTCGCGGCCACCACTTCCAATTATTAATATATTCATGTTGCTTCCAAACAAAAAATTAAACGCTTTAGGTGGGGATTGCGGGGAGTTAAAAATTGCGCCTCATGCGTTGGCAACTTAATAATGCCGGCGCATGAGGCGCGCGATTTTAGTGACGGAAATGACGCATGCGGGTAAACACCATCGCCATACCGTGTTCGTCTGCGGCTGCAATCACTTCTTCGTCGCGCATTGAACCGCCGGGTTCAATTACTGCGGTAATGCCAACGCTGGCGGCGTTATCAATGCCGTCGCGGAACGGGAAGAATGCATCCGAGGCCATAACCGAACCTTTAACTTCAAAGCCTGCGTGTTCGGCTTTAATCGCTGCAATTCGAGCCGAGTTCACCCTGCTCATCTGGCCTGCGCCAACACCAACCGTTTGGCTGTTACGGGCGTACACAATAGCGTTGGACTTAACCATTTTAGCAACCTTCCAAGCGAACAACAGGTCGCGCAATTCGTCTTCGGTTGGTGCTCGGCGTGTCACAATTTCTAGGTCATCTTGAGTAATGATGCCGTTGTCGCGTTCTTGCACCAGTAAGCCACCGGTCACGCGCTTGTAGTCAAAGCCTTCGACAACATTTGACGACCACTGACCGCATTCGAGCAGGCGTACATTTTTCTTGCTGCTGACAATTTCACTCGCTTCGGCGGTTACGCTTGGAGCAATAATCACTTCGACAAATTGACGATCGACGATGGCTTGCGCGGTTTCCGCATCGAGTTCGCGGTTGAAGGCAATGATGCCGCCGAAAGCCGATTCCGAATCGGTTGCGTAGGCTTTTTCATAGGCAGTTTTAATATCGTCGGCTACCGCTACACCACAAGGGTTGGCGTGCTTGACGATAACGCAGGCAGGCCGATCAAACTGTTTAACGGTTTCGAGCGCGGAGTCGGTATCGGCAACGTTGTTAAAGGACAATTCTTTACCCTGCAGTTGTCGTGCTGTTGCCGTACAGGCCTCAGAGAAGTTTTTCTCTTGATAGAAGGCCGCTTTTTGATGAGGATTTTCACCGTAGCGCATCGACTGTTTTTTGGTGAACTGGGTATTAAATGTTCGCGGGAACTTTGGCTCGCCAGACTCGACACTTTGACCAAGGTAGTTGGCGATAGCGCCGTCATAGGCGGCGGTATGCTCAAAAGCTTGCACGGCTAAATCGAAACGCGTGGCGTAGCTTAGGCTACCGACGTTAGCTTGCATTTCTGTGAGCACGGTGGCGTAGCTTGCGGCGTTCACTACGATAGCAACATCTTTATGATTTTTCGCCGCTGAGCGCACCATAGTTGGCCCGCCAATATCGATATTTTCAATTGCTGTGGGTAGATCGCAGTCGGGGTTGGCAACGGTTTGTTCGAATGGGTAGAGGTTTACTACAACCATATCAATAGGTTTTATGCCGTGCTCGGTCATTACAGCATCGTCAATGCCGCGACGCCCTAAGATGCCACCGTGGACTTTAGGGTGAAGGGTTTTAACACGGCCGCTCATCATTTCGGGAAAGCCGGTGTAATCGGACACTTCGGTAACCGGAATGGCGTTGTCCTGTAGCAAGCGGAAGGTGCCGCCAGTAGATAACAGCTCTACGCCTTGAGCGTTAAGTGCCTTGGCGAGCTCAACAATACCGGTTTTATCGGACACGCTAATGAGGGCGCGGTTAATTTTAATGAGATTACTGTCGTTGCTCATTGCTGGTGTATTTCCTGTGTAATGCAAATAGAAGGACGGTCAGCCTAGGGCCGACGTATCCAATCGTCTAGCTTGAGTCTATCTTGAAGTTGGCTGCCCCGCTTTTACTGTGCGATACCATTGCTGTTGCAGCGCAAGCCGTGCGCACTAGCAGATGGGGTCGGCCTTCGATGAGTGTAGCCGCTCTATGCCGGGGTAGGCTAAATATCGATCAATTAGCCTGCTGGATAGAGTTGGCTACAAGGGGGGAGCGCTTCACTCAACCCCTTCTACGAGCAGCTTTGGCTAGGGTCTATAGTAAGCCGTACTGCTTTAATTTCTTGCGTAGGGTACCGCGGTTCAAACCTAGAACGTTGGCCGCACGAGTTTGGTTGTGGCGGGTGTACTTCATGACCACCTCTAACAGTGGTGCTTCAACTTCGGCGAGAACCATCTCGTAAACATCGCTTACGTCTTGGCCATCGAGGTGTTGAAAGTAGTTGGAAACCGCCTTTTCGACGCTGTCGCGTACGGATGCATGCTGTAGAGCCGTTTGTGGCTCTTCAATGCTGGTGGCGGGTTTAAATTCCAGGGGGGATTCTCGCAATAGCGTCTCCGCTGTGTTCATGCTGCTCTTTCCTCATGGTAGATGCGCTCATCAAAAAAACGATGGAGCGCTTGTAATTGTGAATGTGGTGTATCTAACTGATTAAACTGCTTCATAAAGGCTTGGCTGTCACTGAGCTTGTTGCAGTACCAGCCCACGTGCTTGCGGGCGATACGCAGGCCTTTGATGTCGCCATAAAACTTATGTAGCTCCCGCAGATGCCATAACACGATGTGTTTGACCTCGGTTAGTGCGGGTGTAGGGCAATGTGTGCCCTGTTGTAGGTAATGGTTGGTCTGTTGGAAGATCCAAGGGTTGCCCAGTGATGAGCGACCCAACATTACCGCGGCTGCGCCCGTGCTGCGTAACACGGCCTTCGCCTTCTCTGGTGTATCAATATCGCCGTTGGCAAACACGGGGATCTCAACGCCGCTCACAATGTCTGCAATGGTGTCGTACTCGGCACTGCCGAGAAACCTACAAGCCCGTGTGCGGCCATGTACCGCCAAGGCTTGAATACCGGAATCTTCCGCTATTCTGGCAATAGTCGTTCCATTCCTGTGGTCAGTGTCCCAACCAGTACGGATTTTAAGCGTAACCGGCACAGATACGCTGCTTACAACGGCATCAAGGATTGCGGCTACCAGTGGTTCATTTTGTAAAAGCGCAGAACCTGCCGCTTTTTTGCACACTTTTTTAGCAGGGCAGCCCATATTGATGTCCACTATCTGGGCGCCGTGACTGACAGCTTGCTGTGCAGCGTTAGCCATCATTTGAGGGTCGCTACCTGCGATTTGAACGCTGATAGGCCATTTAACCGACTCATCTGCGCGCATTTCATGACTTGGGAGGCGCAGACGACTTTTATCGCTGCTCCATAGAGTTGTGTCGCTAGTAACCATTTCGGTAGTGGTGAGCCCCGCACCAAATTGACGGCACAGTCGACGGAATGGCGCATCAGTAACTCCCGCCATTGGCGCCAAAATACACTGGCTATCTATCTGGTAAGGTCCGATTTGGAACAAACGATTCTCCCCCAAGAATGGCTTGTTAGCACGTTGCGTCGTGTGTATATGCTGGCTGTAAAACTGTGTTGAATTGGTCTTAAACCCTTTAAAACAAAGAGTTATACCAAGGCAAGAAAGCGCCCCAGCACAGCGGGCAACGTGACAACTTGTTGTCTAGTACTATCTAAAACAGCTGCGTTTTAGCCTATATCAGTCGCGCAATTCGCTGCCGCTAGCGTTGTAAACCGCTTTATTTTTGAGCGAAATGGGCAGACCTGAAAAGGGGGGCTATGATACCCGTACAGAGGGCGATTGGGAAAGCACAAATTGACCAGATTGGTTAAAAAAGTATCAATCGAGGGGGCTTATTCGGCAATGTTGATTTTGTAGCCGACAGCTTCTGTTCCTGGGTCGAGAATTTCGATGGCGATGTGGATAGGCTGCCCAGCGGGCATGGTATTTAGGTTGGCGAGCTCGCCGCCGAGATATTCGCTCGGGCGGAAACGGCGCGCGGCAACGGGCTGGCCTTTGGAGTTAGTGAAGATCAAGTCTAACGAAGGGAAGGTTTGCGGGAATTCGGCCGCATTCTGTAGTACCGCATCAACCGCGAGGACTCCGGCTGTGTCTGGGTGGGAGCGCACAATAAGGTTGACCGCACGAATTTTTTTGCGGTCGATTAATGCTGGCAGCTCGCAGTTAAGCCAGTGGCAGGCCTCTGTGTAGTATTGACGGTAGGGTTCGATACGACTGAGTTTGTCGAATTTTAGCCAGGCAATTTGGGCGAGCAGTAACACGGCGGCCAACAGTGCTAAGGCTCCCCAAAACAGCTTGGATTCAGCTAGTGAAAACGTGCTTTTGTAAGAGAACTCGACGGGCTCCGGTTCTATTGCGTGGATAAACTGCTGGTTGGAGGATTTTTTTGAATCGAAGGTTTCGCCCTCGATAATCCCTTCGAGTTCACTCAGCGATGGCCCAGCATCGGTAAAGGTTGGTTCGTGTCGGCGAGTGATCTTGCCGCTGTCGCTATCGTCTAGGTAATCTTCATCCGAATTGTTGGCGTAGCTTTCTGCATCCTCAATTGCCTCGTGTGCTCCGGTTGCGTAGTCGGCGGCACCATAGTTACCGGAGGTGTAGGCGCTAGAGCTGTAGTCTGAGTCGTCGTCATCGCTATCAGCTTCGTTATTTGGGTAAACGTCGTTATTGTCGTGTTTTGCGGCATCGAGATGGCTTTGTACTACAGCCTTGTGGTGCCCGGTGTTGTCCTTGCGCAGCTGCGGCATTTCGTCATCATTGCTATCTAGCAAGCCTAGCGCCCAAGTTTCATCGGTGTTTTCGGGTTCGTCGTCCGCTTCGTTTAGGTAATCGCGCTCAAACAAATTGGATTCGTGATTTGAGGTGTTCTTGCTGTAGATGACGTTGGAGTTGAAATCTGAGCCGTACAGGTTGTCGAGGGCATCGTGCGCAGCGCTATCCTCGTCGCTGTCCATGTCGTCGCTAATCAGAATATCGTCGTCTTCTAGGGGGCCGGGCACGGCTGAGGGTGTTTTTTCTTCCACGGCTTTTGCTACGGCAGGTTGCACTGGCGCCGCCTGCGGCTTAGCTGGGGCTTTCGGTTTGGGCTTGTTGGTTAACGCTTTGTTAGTTGTCGATTTACTCGTAGTAGGCGAAGCCGGTTGAGCTTTTGTCGACGGGGCTTGGAGGTAGTCTTTGGCGTTAAAAATATTAAGGCAAGACCCGCAACGTACAGCTCCACGCGCCGAGCTAAGGTGCGCTTGAGTGATTCTGAACGAAGTGCCACATTTGGGACATTGGGTGATGCTGTCGGCCATAAAGAGATGCTGCCTAAACTTGAGACTTTTGATTAACAAACGTCTCTAAAATTAACCTGTGCATAGAGTTATGCAGAGTTTATGAAGAAATTGCACTAAGAACAACAACAGCTTGCAAGAATGCCGAAGTTGTAGCGCTTTCGCCGATAGTTTCCTGAGTTTAGTGGCGTTTTGTTCCGGTTACGCAAATCCATTCGTCTTTAGTTCTCACCTCGTTAAAGTCGATGTGATCACCGTACGCGGCGACAATAGCGTCTTGCTGCGATGAGAGTACGCCAGACAAGCAGATCTTGCCGCCGGCTTTGAGCAACGCTATTAGTGTCGGTGCCAGTTCCACTAGGGGGCCGGCAAGAATGTTGGCGGCCACCAGATCACAGGGTTCGGTTGGGCATTTATCTGGGAAGAAAACCGGGAAGCAATCTGCCGCTAGATCGTTACGCGTTACATTATCTTGCGTGGCAAGTAGCGCTTGGGGGTCAATATCGGTACCGGAAACGTGCTTGGCACCCAGCAGCAGACAGGCGATCCCCAAAATACCGGACCCACAGCCATAGTCGATGGCGGTTTTTTCAGTCATATCTTGCTCGGCAAGCCACTGCAAGCAAAGAAATGTTGTGGGGTGGGTGCCGGTACCGAAAGCCAGCCCCGGGTCGAGCATAATGTTGGTTGCAGCGGGGTCGGGTGGCGGTGTCCAGCTTGGGCATATCCACAACTTGTCGGCGCATTGAATGGGGTGGTAGTGCGTCATCCATTCACGTTCCCAGTCCTTGTCTTCCAAAAGGTGCCAGTGGGCATCCTGTAATTCTATGTGCGCTTTTTGTAGGTAAAGCCGCTCGACTTCAGCGAGTATCGCGTCGCTATCGATATCCGCTTCGAATAGCCCCGTAACACAAGTCTCTTGCCATAAAGGCGTCTCTCCCAGTTCCGGTTCGAAAATGGGTTGATCGGCATTGTCTTCCATTGTTACCGCTTGTGCGCCAACGGTTTGCAAAGCGCTTTCGAGTTTAGGGGCTAGTTTGCGCGAGCTGTTTATTTTGAGCTGGAGCCAGGGCATTTCGGTGGCCTCTTTGGATTGGCGGAATGGTATTTTGGGTGCTTGGCGAGTTGTTTAGCGCAACCGCTAGCATTCATCTGTTGTTGGCGATAGTGGAGGAGGTAAGTCGGGGGTAGTAAGCCCGTGCTTCGGCTGGAAGCACGGGCTTATTTCGGCATGCGGCAGGGCGTTGACTGTACGCTGTTGCCGATGGGGTACTGTTACAGTCCTAGCTTCTTCTCGAGGTAGTGAATGTTCACTCCACCCTCTAAAAAGCCTTCATCTCGCACTAGATCCATCTGCAGTGGCGTATTGGTTTTGATGCCGCTGACAATTAACTCGTCCAATGCTCCGGCCATACGCTTTAAGGCTTCGCGTCGAGTCGGTGCGTGGGTGATGATTTTCGCCACCATCGAATCGTAGTAAGGGGGTACCGTATAGCCGCTGTATAGATGCGAGTCTACGCGAACACCCAGTCCACCTGGAGCGTGGAAGTTGGTAACCAAACCTGGTGAAGGCATAAAGGTTTTTGGGTCTTCGGCGTTGATACGGCATTCAATCGCGTGACCATTTAGCTTTACGTCTTCCTGCTTGATGCTTAATTTTTCACCTGCACAAACACGTATTTGTTCTTTGATTAAGTCGATCCCGGTAACCATTTCGGAGACGGGGTGCTCAACCTGAATGCGGGTGTTCATCTCGATAAAGAAAAATCGACCATCTTCGTACAGGAATTCGAACGTCCCAGCGCCGCGATAGCCAATATCGTTACAGGCTTTGATGCACGCTTGATAAACTTCTTCTCGAATTTCCATTGGAATGCCGGGAGCCGGGGCTTCTTCCAGTACCTTTTGGTGACGGCGCTGTAGCGAGCAATCGCGGTCGTAAAGGTGAACGGTGTTGCCTTGCCCATCGGAAATGATCTGCACTTCCACGTGACGCGGGTTTTGCAGGTATTTTTCCATGTAGACGGTGTCGTCTTTAAACGCAGATTTAGCTTCGGTTTTGGTCACTTGTACCGAATTCCAAAGGCTACCTTCAGTATGGACAACACGCATACCGCGCCCGCCGCCGCCTGCAGCGGCCTTAATAATAACGGGGAAGCCGATCTTGCGGGCGATTTCCAGGCAGGCTTCAGGGTCGTTCGGCAAGGGGCCGCCGGAGCCAGGAACTGTAGGAACACCGGCTTTTATCATCGCGTCGATAGCGCAAACCTTGTCGCCCATAAGGCGAATAACATCGGGGTCTGGGCCGATAAACACAAAGCCGCTTTTTTGTACCTGCTCGGCGAAGTCGGCATTTTCAGCCAAAAAGCCATAGCCGGGGTGTACGGCGATAGAGTCGGTAACTTCCATTGCTGCGATAATCGCAGGAACATTCAGGTAGCTTTCGGTGGATGAATTTGGGCCGATACAAACGGATTCGTCGGCTAGGCGAACGTGTTTCAGATCGCGATCGGCTTTTGAATATACCGCCACGGTGGTAATACCCATCTCACGACAGGCGCGCAGCACTCGCAGTGCAATTTCGCCGCGATTGGCAATAAGAACTTTGTTGAACATGTTTTGTATCCTCGCTGCGGCTTAGGCAATTACCAGCAGCGGTTGATCGAATTCTACTGGTTCACCATCTTCAACCAATATAGCTTCGACCACGCCAGATTTATCTGCTTCGATCTGATTCATCATCTTCATCGCTTCGATAATACAAACTACATCGCCAGCTTTAACGGTTTGGCCAACTTCGATGAATTTTGCAGCGCCGGGGCTTGGCGAGCGATAGAAGGTGCCGACC
>NZ_MRUH01000020.1 GCF_001922985.1 Teredinibacter waterburyi | reverse complement strand
GCGGCGGCGGGGGCTTCGGCTACGGCAGCCACAGGAGCTGGCGCTAATGGCGCTGGAGCCTGCTGGTAGGGTTGCTGGACAAAGGTTTGCATTGGCTGAGGCGCATGGCGTGAGCCACGGCTAATGCGAACAGATTCTTCGCCCTCTTTAATTTCTAGCTCTTCAACGTTGGACTCTTCCAACAGTTCGATCAGTTTCTTAATTTTGCGAATGTCCATTTGGGCCTCTCGATAACAAGCGCTTGTTTATGTAATAAGTTGTTGTTAAGGGTTTACTTAGCTGCGGAATCCAGTAGCCGGAATGCTGCCGCTAGAGCAAGTTCGTAGCTTTGGGAGCCAAAGCCGCAGATAACGCCTTTGGCGATATCTGAAAAATAGGAGTGGTGGCGAAAGGCTTCGCGACCAAATACGTTGGAAAGGTGGCATTCGATAAAGGGGATTTCGGTTGCCGCCAATGCATCTCGTAGCGCTACACTGGTATGGGTAAACGCTGCGGGATTGATAATAATGAAGTTGATACCTTCGTTGCGGGCATCGTGAATACGGTCGATCAGTTCATATTCGGCATTTGATTGCAAAGCTTGTAAATGGTGGCCGGCATCGGCACAAAGCGAGCTGAGCGTTTGATTGATATCGGCTAGCGTGGTGCGACCATAAACCTCAGGCTCGCGGGTACCCAGCATGTTCAAGTTGGGCCCGTGTAACACCAGTATTGTTGCCATGAAGTGTGCCTGTACGTTTTACATGCAAAAAAGTGCGAAAAGTTAGTATTTCGTCTAATTTGCAGACAAATTACTCTAACACGCTGGAAACGTCAGAAATTGTACAGCTTCTTTATTGTTTCCAGTGATCTGGCGCGATTTTGCCTAAATTGAGCAGCGCTGTCTATGACGTGGTGCAATTTTCCTAAATTTCTCCGAAATTACCGCCCAGTTAAGCGAAGATCAACTCAAGATTGCCAAGCCGATCTTGGTTATAAGCGAGACTGTTGATTGGGGGCGGTTTGAATAGTGATACAAAAAAAGGGGAGCTGCAGGGCTCCCCTTTCTGACCTAAAAAGGCTTAGTTTGCTGTGCGGGCTAGGGCCGCTCTAATCAGCGCAGGGCTGAGTATTTGTGGCAGGATTTCCGGCGCGCTGTTCGCTTCAGCAGGGAAAACGAGGTACAAGGGGACGCCAGAGCGCTTGTAGGTTTTTAGAAGTTGGGTGATTTCCGGGTTGTCGTTGGTGTAGTCGCCTTTCATCAGCGTTACCCCAAATTCCTCTGCGGTATTGAAGAAGGCGTCGGAACTAAAGGCTACCCGCTCATTCACTTTGCAGGTGATACACCAGTCGGCGGTAAGGTTTACAAATACGGGCTCGCCCTGATTGCGCAAGTCGGTCAGGGCGCTATCGCTATAGGTCTGCCAAGGTGTGTTTTGGTTGCTCGTCATACTCGAGCCAACAAACTGGTCGATTTTAAGGGTGAGGCTGACGGCGGCAGCGATACTGGCGAGCGCCAACAGCCTAACTAGCCACTTGCCAATCGTTTTGCCGTCTGAGTTTAGTTGTAGCAGCCAAAGTGCAAAGGTGATCAGAAGAGCGCCGAATAAAATAATCGCGGCACCATCACTACTGGTTTGATGAGCTAATACCCACAGTAACCAAATACAGGTGGCGTAAAGCGGAAAGGCTAAAAACTGTTTTAAGGTCTCCATCCAGGCGCCGGGTTTCGGTAGGTAATTCACCATGGTTGGACTGTAGCTCAGCACTAGAAATGGCAGGGCCATACCGAGGCCGAGCATGGCGAAGGTAAGCAGCGCGATACCAATTGGTTGAGTTAAAGCCACGCCGAGGGCGGTGGCCATAAAGGGCGCAGTACAGGGGCTGGCGACCACGGCGGCTAAAACGCCAGTAAAAAACGAGGCGCGCAGGCCAGCACCGGCCGTTAAGGATTGACCCACACCCATAAGCTGCGAGCCGAAATGAAAGGCCCCAGAAAGACTTAAGCCCATGATTAAAAATAGATAAACCAAAACGGCTACAAACAAAGGTTGCTGTAACTGAAAGCCCCAGCCCAACATTGTGCCCGCGCTCTTTGCCGCCAAAATCACCGCTGCAGCCAGTACGAAGGAGATTACAACGCCGGCGGTGTACGCCCAGCCGTGATGATGCTGTTTTTGCTGGCTATGGCTGCCGGAGGCAAAGCTTAGCGCTTTTAGTGAGAGCACCGGAAATACGCAGGGCATCAAGTTTAATATCAAGCCGCCAAGTAGCGCCGCGAATAATATGCCGGGAAGAAAGGGTGTATTTGCCGCGTTCTCATTCGAGCTTATGTCTGTGTTGCTGTCATTGTTGTTGGTCGCCACGGGGGACGGTGTTGCTAGTTGGGAGGCGTCGGAAGCGGTGATCACGCCATTGCTGGCAACTTGGAAGTATTGCTTGCGAGGGGGGTAGCATAGGCCCGCGTCGGCGCAGCCTTGAGAGGTGACTTTCAGCTCGAATGGCGGTTGTATTTGCGGCGCATTGGCGTGCATATAAGTGTTGTAATAGTAAACCTCAAGCTCTTTGTTGAAGTACTCATCGAATTTGCGTTTGCCGGGTTCGAATGTCAGTTCTAGCTTTTCTGAGCTAGTGCCATTATTAGCTTCGAGTTTAAATTGATGCTGGTAGAGGTAATAGCCTGGGGCAAGGCTCCAGGTCAGTTCGACTTTGTTGTCGGTAATTTCGGTCATCACCTGATAGGCGTCTTCGACACGCAAGAACTCATCTTGATTTGAGCTTGCATCAAAACTATCAGTTGAGCCTAGGCTGGTACCGTCGGCAAAACTCAGGGGCGACAACGTGATTGTTAGCGTACAAATTGCCAGAATTACACGGCCCAAAAGCTTCTGGAACGATGTGTTGAAAACATTGCGAGCGGTGCGGCTAAAGGCCGAAAAGGAGTTATTTATAGTCATAATTTTTATGTCGATACCCTATCGCGATGTGGTATGAGTGAGTAACTGTTGGCATAGGCGCGTTAATAAAGACCCTATTCTTGGCAGCTAAGTTCATAAATGGCGTGTGGAGTCTAACTGTCATTGTACTTTTCGTCAGTGTTTCACGGTAATTACGGGGAACATTTGCTGACCAGTGCAAACTTCTGCGGCTATACGCTTACTGGGCTTTCGTGAATAATAAGTGGGAAAGCTTAACTTAAACTTAAATTGGAGGTAAACGCTTGTTACTGGGTTTAACTGAGCAGTGCTCGAGAGTGTCAGAGTTCTTATGGGTGGGGCGTCAGCTATCGGTCAGGCTAACGTCGACCAGTTTAGTGTCGCGAAAGCTGCCGGATGTTGTGTTGCGCAGTTTTTTACTCGTGAGTTTGACGGGCTTGACGGCCTGCGGGGCGGCGCTCTCCGATAAGCCAGTTGCCGCTGGGTCCGTTGCGACTCATGGGGCCGCCTCAGTGCCGACAGTCTCCGAGCCACATAATAAGGATCTCCAAAGCCTTGCACGGCAACCGATCGAGCAGCGTTTGTTGCAGCAGGCGGAGGACGCTTTTCGTCGTGGTAATCTAATCGACCCCGCTCATGATAACGCCTACGACAGGTTTCATTCGGTACTCAAAATGAATCCTGGCAACACCATGGCCCGCTCTGGCTTACAAGCGATATTGATTCGCTATGCCGACTTAATCCGCGATGCATTGGCGCGCAGTCGCTATGATCAAGCCCGGGCGCTGCTAAACACGACCCAGATCTACTATCCTGGCAACACACTGTTGTTAGATTTAAAGCAGCAGTTGGTGAAACAGGAGCGGGCGGCGTTGCGATTTGATGAGCAAGCTTTGGCGCGCACCAATGTCGATGACCTAAAACGTCAAGATTTCCCACTGCCAGCCACCAAGCTTGGCACTGATGACGCTGAGCTCGCAGCCTTTCTGAGCAGTATTGCACAGCGGCTAAAGGTGAGTGGCGAAAGCGTTCTGATCTATGCCCGTAGCGATTCCGAGGGGCGATGGTTGTACCGGAAGATAAATGCCGCGGTGCCCGACTATCGTGTACGTGGGGACATTCGTATCGCAAGGTCACCAAAAATTACAATTTTGCCGCCACTTTGAATTTGAGCAACTAGACTTATTAAACGGGGCGGTCGCTCTGGTGTGTTCTGCTTGCGTTCAGTTGCAGACACTTTGTTATTCGTTCGGAAATAGGGATAGAAAAAAGAACAATGAGCTTGCTGAGAAAACTCGTCTTGGGGGTTACGCTATTTGTGTTGCTGCTGCTCGCCGGAAATTTGATTGTGACCGTTGCTAGCGCGCGTCACTATTTTGCAGAGCAGCTGCAAACCGTGGCGGAGGATGCTGCAGTGTCACTGGCGGTGTCGCTGTCTGACCCTGTCCAAAATGGTGATCTGGCCCATATAAACTCTATGGTTGATGCGATCTTTGATCGAGGTTTTTATCTCAGCGTGGTTTACCACAGCCTAGATGATCGAGTTGACGTGTCTCGTTATCGTGACACGACTGTAGAGGGCGTGCCAGATTGGTTTATTCAGCGAGTTGCAATACAACCGCCTTCCGGTTCGGCCGACGTTGTAAGTGGTTGGTATCGCCTCGGGAAGGTTTACGTCACTGTCCACCCTGGGTTTGCTTACCGAGACCTCTGGGAAGTGTGTAAACAACAAATTTGGCTATTCTGTTTTGCCGCTGTTCTCTTCTATTTGGCAGCCTATATTGGTGTACGTTATTTGCTTCGCCATTTGCGAGCTGTTGAACTGCAGGCCAATGCGATCTGTGAAAAAGACTTTAAGTTGCAGACCGATATCCCCAATACAAACGAGTTGCGCAATTTAGTCAATGCTATGAATCGCATGGCGAGCAAGACCAGCGAGCTGTACCGGCAACAGGTTGCATTGAGCGAAGCTTTACAGCTGGAAGTCTTTGTAGACGCGGTAACTGGCCTGTCTAACCGCAAGGATTTTGATGCACAGTTTGATGCATGGCTAAATTCAGAGAAAAGCGGTAGCCCCGGCGTATTGCTATTAATTCATATTGGCGGCCTTTCGGAAATTAATCAGCAGCAAGGGCGCGCGACGGCCGACGAATTGTTGAAGGCTGTGGGTAAGGTGCTTCTTGCATCCGTGAATCGCTCGGACGAAGCTTTAGTGGCGCGGCGATCCGGCAGTGATTTTTGTATCTTTGCTCCCGGCGTGTTAAGTGACGAAATATCACAAAAAATGGGTGAGTTGAAGCATTCGCTCGAATCAGTAGATGTGCTGCCGGATGGCCAAGTGTTGAAATTTTGGATTGGCGGATCGACCTCTAAAGTTGTTAAGTCAGCGGAAGCTATGTTGTCTGCGGCCGATTCAGCACTGCGCCTAGCAAGACACAGTCCGCTGTCCGATTGGGCGGTGTATCCGGTGTCGGATTCTGCCGATGTCGTTCGGCCGGCCAGCGAATGGAAGGCGTTGTTGTTGCGGGTGATCGAGGAAAAGACCCTAATCCTACAGTATCAGCCGGTGGTTGGCGTGAATCAGAACGTCGAGTCTCACGAGGTGTTTGCCAGCTTGCGAGGTGCCGAAGGTGTTGTATCGGCAGGAGTATTCTGGTCGCTTGCGGAACGATTCGACATGGTCGTCGACCTCGACAAACAGATAATAGTCAAAGTGCTTGGCTTATTAGCGGAGCACGACGATAGGTTCTTTAGTGTGAATATATCGTTGCCGTCATTGCGAACCCCATCATTTTTAGACTGGTTGCAGGCGCAATTGCTTGAAAATCAGCAAATCGCTACGCGTTTAACGTTAGAGATCCCAGAAAAAGCACTTATTACGGATCACGCTCTTGTACTGCAGTTACAGACAGACTTAGCGGCTGTCTCTTGTCGTTTGGCGCTCGATCATTTCGGTATTAACCCTGCGGTGCTGGGCAAGTTGCAGGGAATGCACCTGTCCTACCTTAAAATTGACCGCTGTTTTGTGCACAATCTTGATCGTGATAGAGACAATTGGCTGTATCTGCAAACCCTGCTGCAGATAACGCGCGCTGCGGATGTTAGGATTCTCGCCGATGGCGTAGAAAGCGAAGCCGAGTGGCAGGCGTTGCAAAAATTGCAGTTTGACGGTGGCCAGGGTTACCTGTTTGGGCCTCCTGGGCCTCATTTCGTGGTATAAACTACCTCGTACTTCTCCTTTCTTTTTGGAAATCTTGAATTGCTGTGCCGAGCGCTAGCTATTTAAGTTTGATTCAATTAACACAGAGTAAATTAATGGTAGCTTTAACATTTGGTCGCTTTAGTGCGCCCATGATTTTCGTCGTGCTTGTGACCTTATGTGGCGCGGGATGTAGCCAGGATGAAGGACGCTTGGCAAAAGCCGACGCGGTACCTTTGTCGGGAGTCTCGGTTACTGGCGCGATGATGCCGCAGTTGCCTCCCGGGCAGAAAGTTGGCGCGGTGTATTTCAAAATTATCAATAACTCAGCGCAAACTGTGACGACTGCGGCGATCCAGTCCCCCATTTCCGAGCGTATTGAAATTCATCGAACCTATTACGACGATGGCATGATGCAGATGCGTAAGCTCGCTAATATTACGCTCGCGCCGGGTGAGTCACTTGCTTTTTCACCGGGCGGCCACCATCTAATGTTGTTTGATATAGCGTCGCAACCAGCGGTGGGGGATAGCTTCCCTCTGAGTCTATATTTGTCTGGACAAGAGCCGCTGGAAATAACCGTAAAGGTTACCGCGATTCACTAGTTTTGACGGTTTTTTTGTGCTGAGTTAAAGCGCAATCCACAAGATGTTATTAGGGAATGGTCATGTTTGATTCAATCACGGATTTTTTTACAGGTGTGCAAGGCGCACTGACTAGGCGCTGGCGAGAGTTTCGTTCCGAAGTGGCCGATACACACCCTTGGCTGCGTCTAGGCGTGGGCGTTGTCGCCATCTACCTTGTGGTTGTGGTGATCTTCGGCATGATCTGGAGCTCTGAGCCAGACGTTTATTCGGTGCGAGAGCGGGCACTTGTAGAGGTTGGCAATGATGACCAACGGTTAGTCACCGGCGTGCAGACCACAGTGGCGTTGATTAGTGTTATGGAGACGCTGCTGAATAAGTCGGGCGGCTATCTTTCCAATGATGTGCTGCCGCCGGGGATGTGGCTAGATAACGTTCCCAACTGGGAGTATGGCGTGTTAATTCAAGTGCGCGATCTTTCCAAGGCGATGCGAGAGGCCTTTAGTCGTTCACAATCGCAATCAACGGAAGACAAAGATTTGGCTTTAGCTGAATCTCGTTTCAACTTCGACAATCGCAGTTGGCTGTTGCCTCAAACCGAGGGTGAATATGCCGAAGGGGTGAAGTTTTTACGTAGCTACCTGAAGCGGTTGTCGGATGTAGAGCAAACGAATGCGCAGTTCTACGCCCGCTCCGATAACTTGCGTTACTGGCTCAGCACCGTTGAAACACGCCTTGGTAGTATGTCGCAGCGCTTGAGTGCAAGCGTTGGCCAGCGTCGTTTGAATACGGATTTGGCCGGTGATGCCGAGGCGCAGCAAGCGACTCGAACACCGTCGGAGTTAGAGGTTAAAACCTCGTGGAACAAAATTGATGATGTCTTTTATGAAACTCGAGGTAGCGCTTGGGCGTTAATACATTTCTTGGAAGCTATCGATGCAGATTTTGCGGATGTGCTGGAAAAGAAAAATGCGCGGGTTAGTTTGAAGCAGATTATTCGCGAGTTAGAGGGTTCTCAAGAGGCGGTGTTTAGCCCGGTGATTCTCAATGGTAGTGGCTTCGGTGTGTTAGCCAATCACTCGCTGGTAATGGCCAACTATATTTCTCGTGCTAACGCCGCCATTATCGACTTGCGAGAGTTGTTGTCACAAGGTTAGTCCACTAGCTTTTTAGTCGCTATTTCCGTTCGTAACGAAACGGAAATAGCGACACAGGTTTAGTTCTCTTCTGTTTTATTCTCTTATTGTGCGTGTGCGTAACCTAGCCCAACAGCTTTGCATGTTGTTCTGCTCGCAGTCGTGGGCCGAATTGGGTTACCACTTGCGCGGCGGCACGGGTAGCCAGTTCTGCGCAAGTTTGGAACGAATCGCCACGACTTAAGCCAAATAAAAACGCCCCCGCGAACATATCTCCGGCGCCGTTAGTGTCAATGGCTTTAACTTCGGGGCTAGCTACGTCGAAACTGTTGTTGCCGTCGAATAGGTGCGCACCCTTAGCGCCACGTGTTATGGCGAAACTACGGCAATATTTTTTCAGCTCCGAACAGGCGTCTTCGAAGGAATTGGTTTGGGTAAAGGTAAGTGCTTCCGCTTCGTTACAAAAAATAATATCCACACCATCGCCAACCATTTCAACTAAGCCATCTCTGAAGAAGTTTACAATCGCGGGGTCGGATAAGCTGAGAGCTGTTTTTACGCCGTGACTTTTTGCCTGTTGTCGCAATTCAATGGCCGCGGGTTTGCCAGTGGCGGAAGTTACCAAGTAGCCTTCGATATAAGCATACTGAGAATTTGCCAAGGCTTCAGAATCTATATCCTCAACCGACAGGTACTCGCTGATTCCCAAAAAGGTGTTCATGGTACGTTCGGCATCGGCGGTAATCATAACTAAGCATTTACCTGTGATACCGCTTCGGCTGCCGTTATTGTTGTGGTAGCTAACGCCCGCGTCCGCCAAGTCGCGTAGATAAAAATCGCCGTTGTCATCGGCGGCAACTCGGCAACTGTAAAAGGTTTTTGCACCAAAATAACTGGCCGCAATAATACTGTTGGCCGCGGAACCACCACTGGCGCGTTTCGAGGCCACCAAATTGTCAGCTAGCTGAGCAATCAACTCCGCTTGGCGAGCTTCGTCAACGAGGGTCATAACACCCTTTTCAATTTGTAGGTTAGAGAGTTGCGTTTCGTTAACTTCAATTTCCGTATCGACCAGTGCCGCGCCGATACCGTATATATCATACTGACTCATGCAGTAGCTCCGGTATTTGAAAAAAGGCCATTATACGTATCTAGATGAAGAAGAGTTAGCTTGGCACCTAGGGCATCGTTCTTGCTTCTAAAATTGCCTAGCAGGACAATTGTTGCGTACTCGGTTGAATCTGCCTATAAAAAGAGGAAAATAGCGCTATTCTCACTTTATGTGGCTATAGTTATGACACCTTTGCTATAAAAAATACGGGATGATCTTGCGGCTTTGTCGAAGAGTTTTACAGTCTCGTTTAATAATTCAGCATTTCGCTCTTGTAACGAGCGCTATTACAACACTTAATCAGTGAGTTAGAGGACCTATGTCAAGGTTGATAAAAGACGACAATCCCGAAGTGGATGCCCAAGGTCAAGAGCACGCGCCGTTGTTATTGCCGCTGTCTAACAATGCCGTTATTTCGCATTTGAAAGCGTGCCAGTCGCTGGCAGCGAATCATTCCAAGGATGCATTTAAGCGCTACTTAAAGGTGTTGGATGATGCGATTACGGTGGAAATTAGCCGTGCTTCGTCGAATCAGGAATCTGCCGAACTGGGTGAAGTTCAGCGTCTATTTCGACAAAACCGCGATGAGCTTGAGCGCTATTATTGCGGTTATCTATCCGAAGGTTTTGTACGATTTAAAAAGCGTGAGTTACAAACCAGTATCGGTGGTGAAGGCGACGGTACAGAATTGTCTCTTCTCGGTCACGATGAGCTGGAAGAAACCATTGCTATATCTTCGATTACCCAGCGTGCAGATTCATACTACGCTGAACCTCTATGGGCCTTAAATCAGCGTTTTGCGGTTTTAAATGGCGGCGAGCATGTAACCGAAGCTTCGAACCCAGCATCACCAATTCAATTTTGTGAATCGCTACGCAAGTCGTTAAAGCTAATTCCATTGCCTCCGAAAACTCGTCAACTGGCCTACAAGGTTTACGATCAGCAGTTAGTGGGGTTGTTGCGGGTGGTTACGGAAGAGGTGAACGAATACCTTAAAAATCACGGTGTACTCCCTCATTTGAAATACAGCGCTCCCGCTGGCGCGGTGCCTGCTAGCTACTTCAGTGAAGACGGTGAAGAGCCTGTTTTGGAAGATCTAGGTTCAGCCGAGGGTGCCGAGCAAGCGGAAGGCGGTGAAGACTCCCACGAGGAGTATCAGGCCAATTTGATGACCGCCATTCGCAGTCTGCAAGACCAGCTCGTTTCGGTTGGTACCAATGTGCCCAGTGGTGGCGTGGTGGTGTCGTCAGAAGATTTGATGGGCGCACTACAATCATTGCAGCTACAGGGCGGTGGTGACACTCCTGAGCTTGGTAATAGTCAGGTAATCCCTATTGATATAAGCGCTATCGTCGAGCAGTTACATGCAAAGCTACAGCAGGATGCAAAAGACGGTGAAGTTGATCAAACCGATATGCAAACCATTGATCTGGTCGGCATGCTATTCGACTACATGTTAAGTGATGAAAATTTACCCGATAGCATCAAAGCCTTATTGAGCTATTTACATACGCCATTTTTGAAAATTGCATTTATCGATGTCGGCTTTTTTGAGCAGACTGAACATCCCGCGCGTGTATTGCTAAATAGTTTGTGTGAGGCCGGTTCGCGCTGGGTTGGTAACGACGGTACTGCTCAGTACGACATGTATAGCAAAATTAAAGATGTTGTTGACCGGATACTGAGTGATTTTGAAAGTGATGTCCGCTTCATCACCGGCTTGCTGTTGGAATTCAGCAGCTACACCAAAAACATAATTCGTCGCCAGGAGTTGATGGAAAAGCGTGCCACTGAAAAGGCGCAGGGCGAGGAAAAGCTGCGCGAAGTTAAGTTGCGGGTGAATGAGGAAGTTCGCGGTCGTACCGAGAACAAAGAGCTTCCCTCAGCGGTGTTGTTGTTTTTATTGCAGCCTTGGTCAGACTATTTGAGCTTCGCGTTACTTCGTTACGGCGAAAAGTCCGATCGCTGGATCAAAGCGTTATCGGTCGTCGACGACGTATTATGGGGTGTCGAGCCGAAAAAAACCGAGCAGGAGCGGGCGCGGCAAATGGAGTTATATGACGACCTTATTGTCGCCATTGAGTCGGGCTTTGAGACTATCGGTTACGATCAAATTAAGGGGCGAAAGCTTATCGATGCGCTAAGCTCGCTTATTCGCCTCGCTATGCAGAGTAAAAAAGCTGAGCCTGCGCCAGCACCGATGCGTGACAAATTAGAGCGCATTGCGGCCGAGAAGGCTGGCAGTAAAGATGTACGCGGCGATGGCATTTCTCCAGAAGAAGAGCAAATGGTCGAAAGCTTGAAAATGATTGAGTTTGGCACTTGGTTCGAATTTGAAGGTGGCAAACGCTTGAAGGTCGCATGGTATAACGCTAGAACGTCGCACTACATGCTCGTTGATCAGATGGGTAAACGAGTCGATATGATGTCTGGTTTGGCAATGGCTCGGCAAATGATCGCAGGTAAGGCTAAGATTATCTCAGGAAGCTCAAAACCTTTCTTCGAGCGGGCGCTGGAAAACATTTTCCAAAAGCTGAACGAGAAAGCTGAAGCTATTCAACCTGAGACCGAAGCTGAAACCGAGGACGCCAACTGATGGGTGACAATGATAGTCGTCGACTCCCCAGAGTCGCAGTACAACAAATCGTTGTGGTTTTTGATGCGATGCTCGATCAGGAACTCGGTCGCATCGTTAACTTGAATCAAGAGGGTTTTATGCTGATTGGAGACAGTGTTAAAGAAAACTGTCTCTATCAGTTGAACTTCTTTTTGTCCGAGCCGATCGGCGACGTAAGCACGCTTAGTATTGGTGCAGAATGCCTTTGGGTAAGAGAAACCGTAGGCGACGACCGCAACTGGGCCGGTTTTCATATTCTTGATATTGCCGATGCCGATCTAAAGGTGATTGATGAATTGATCAGCCAAATTGACGATAACTAGGCTGCGAAAGTTCGCAGCCGTGGTTTGTACTTCACATCTGGCTATCGACAAAAGTTGATAGTGTAGAAAAGTTGATAGCTAAAGTTTGCTAAATACTTTTTCTGCAGCACTTAGGGTGAAGTCGATGTCATCTTCAGTGTGGGCTGCAGACATAAATGCCGCTTCGTAGGAAGCCGGTGCCAAATAGACTCCCTGCTCCAACATCCCGTGAAAAAAACGATTGAAGCGCTCATTGTTACAGGCCATAACCTGCTGGTAGTTGGTTATAGTTTTCTCTTCCGTGAAGAATCCGCCCCACATTGTGCCGACGTGATTAGTGGTAAAAGGAATACCGGCGACCTTGGCGATATCTTCCAAGCCTGCAACCAACCGAGACGTTTTCGCGAACAGTGGCTCGTAAAAGCCTGGCTGGGCGATTTTATTCAGGGTTGTTAGGCCGGCGGCCATAGCCACAGGATTCCCCGATAGCGTGCCCGCTTGGTATACAGGGCCAAGTGGCGCAATGTGATTCATCACCTCTTCTTTGCCCGCGAACGCGCCCACAGGCATGCCGCCACCCATTACCTTGCCGAAGGTGGTCAAGTCTGGCTCTATGCCGTAGTAGCCTTGTGCGCCGGTTAATCCTAAGCGGAACCCTGTCATCACTTCGTCCAAGATCAGCTGTGCGCCTGATGCGCTACACACTTCACGCAAAGCCTCCAGAAACCCGGGCACGGGTGGTATGCAGTTCATGTTGCCGGCAACGGGCTCAACAATCACACAGGCAATTTGCTCGCCCTGTTCTGCAAAAAAGCGGCGCACCTGCTCAGTATCGTTATAGGTAAGCGTTACTGTGTGCTCCGCCAAGCAGGCGGGAACTCCGGGTGAACTGGGTACCCCAAGGGTGAGCGCGCCGCTACCGGCTTTAATTAATAGCGAATCGGAATGGCCGTGGTAGCAGCCTTCGAATTTAACGATTTTATCGCGCCCTGTGAAGCCGCGCGCCAACCGGATAGCGCTCATGGTGGCTTCGGTTCCTGAGCTGACAAAACGTATCTTGTCGCAGCCGGGCATAATCTCGCAGATGCGCTCGGCAAGGTCGGTTTCAATTTCGGTGGGTGCGCCAAAGCTCAGGCCTAGCTGCATCTTTTCTTGTACGGCAGATAATACGTCGTCATCGGCATGGCCGAGAATCATCGGCCCCCAAGAGAGTACGTAATCGACATATCGTTTATCGTGAATGTCGTAAAGGTAAGCCCCTTTCGCTCGCGCCACAAATACGGGTTCACCACCAACGGCCTTGAAGGCTCTGACCGGCGAGTTGACGCCGCCTGGAATGGTTTTTTGGGCGCGCTGGAAGGCGCTGCTGAATTCAGACATGTTAATACTCGCAGGGTTGAACGGGGAAAAGTGAACGCAAAGTTTGAACGCGGGATTGTACATCATCGCCGCTAAAAAGGTGGTGGCAAAGCGCGAGGCTATCGGCGCCGGCAGCATAAACCTCTGCGGCGTTGTTGGCATTGATACCACCGATGGCGACGATGGGTAACTGAAACCGAAGCTTTGCCTCTGCCAATATACTCAGTGGAGCATTCTCGGCGTTTGGCTTGGTGTGAGAGCTGAACAGCCGCCCAAAGGCCAGATAACTTGCACCGGCGTTATAAGCTTGCTGAGCGAGGTCGAGCGAGGCATGGCAGGTAGCGCCGATAATGATTTTGTCGCCAAGACGTTCGCGTGCCACGGCTACGGGGGTGTCGCTTTGACCGAGGTGTAAGCCTGGGGCGTCAATGGCTTTTGCCAATTCTAGATCGTCATTAATAAAGAGCAGCGCACGGTGATCACTGCACAGTGTCATCAGCGCCGAAGCTTCTGCAAGTCGCTTGCGCTTATCCTTGGATTTATCGCGATACTGAACCCAGTGCACTCCGGCGGTAAGCGCTTGCTCGACTTTTTCCAAGAGCTGTATTCCTGGCATTAACTTGGAATCGGTTATGGCGTAAAGCGGGGCTACAGGGCTAATGTTCGCAGGCCTTGAGTTTGACGAGGGGCGGATCTGTGACACAGCAAGGCTTCCATAAGTCGATGAACGAGGGGCGGCATTCTAGCAGGTGCTGGGCCTATGCGCTCTGCTACGGCCTAGTGGTTGCGATGTGAAGCGGGCAGGCTTGTCGGTGCTTCGATATTTTGGTCGGCCCAAAAAAATCGGTGCGGGGTACGCTTGCCAAAACCGAGTTCGCGAGACGCCCGCAAGGTTTGCCAGGTGAAATTTTGCGCCTGCTCAATAGCTTGAATGGCGTCACTGCCGTGAGCCAAATAGGCCGCTGCGCTCATCGCCATAGTGCTTGATGCTCCGTGGCAGGTTGGCGCCTCTTGCTCCCACGAGTAGTGCTGAAATAGACCGCGGTCGAAATAACAGCTATTGCGGAATGCTGGGTGGTTCTCGCCGGTACCGGTGATCAGGGTATAGGTGCAACCGTTGCTGTTCAGCGCTCGGGCAGTGGTGGTAATGGTGTCGGTTTCTGCGGCGATGGTGCGGGCTTCGTAGAGTGAAAATATGCCAATTGTCGAGAGTGGAACAATTAACGAGTTAAACGCTTTTGGGTAGTCGATTTGGTCGCCTTGCTCTTCATCCCAAAGGCAGAGTGCTGGATGGGCGACGACGGGGACTTCTTCATAGTCACGTAAAATGGTATGCACGGCCTCAATGTTGGCAACTGAGCCCAAGAAGCCAATTTTTATCGCCGCGATTTGCATGTGCTCGAGCACGGAGCGCGCCTGGGATATTACTACGGGAGCTTCCGTCGCCAAGGTTTCGGTATGACTGGCGAAGCCTTCTAGGGCCGATGCCGTCGCAATTGGCGCGCAGTGGCAGCCGAGACTTGCGGCTGTTTCAATATCCGCAGAAAGACCGCCAGAACCAGACGGGTCCAGAGTTGCAAAGCTAAGAATAATGGGTGGGTTTGCACTGTATGGCATCATGGGTATTTGCCTCTATTGTACGACGTCACCTATGTTTCGCTGCGTGTTGTTGAGAGGGCTGTGCGAACTAGGGAGTTGCTAGCAGTTTAGCATAGCGGGCTTTGGCGTTAAGCTTATTTGGAGGTTTAACTGTTTGGAGGTTTTAGCGAGCTGGCAATTCCGCTGTCTTGCCAGCTCCTTGTCAGAAAGTACTAAAACGGCTGCTTTAGTACCACTAACAAAACGATCGCTATTAGTAAGACCGTGGGTAGTTCGTTAAACCATCTAAAAAAAACGTGGTTACGTGTCACCTTGTCTTTTTTGAATTGTTTTACGTAATAGCCACAGACGTGGTGATAAATCACCAGCACTAGAACCAGGGCAATCTTTATCCAAAACCAGGTGCTTGCGAAGTAGTATTCCCAAGCATAAACCACGGCCCAGGCGCCAAATCCCAAGGTTGCGATTAATGAAGGGACACCGATCCCATAATAAAGGCGACGTTCCATAATTTTAAACTGTTCGCGCAGGGTGTCGTTGTCCGCCATGGCGTGATAAACAAACAGTCGCGGCAAATAAAATAACACCGCAAACCAGCATACGACGGAAATAATATGAAGGGCTTTAACCCACAGCATTTTTGAACTCCTTCGGTTGATAATAGTTTTCGATGGCCGTTAAAGTCACAATTCCCAGCACGTCGCCGGATAGCGGTGAAAAGGGTTTGGAGATAAAGAGACCTTCGGTATTTTTGGCCTTTATGGCTTTTAATGCTTCAAGCAGGCTTGCTGACTCGTGAATTGGTGCAAGGTTGATGCGGCGGCCCGCGATCTCGCTGAGGTCTATCTCTTGCGCAGTCGTTACTTCGTCGCTGGTATCTTTATTTTCACTTGCGGCTAATTCTTGCTCAAAGGCAATTTTCTTTTCGGCTTCTACCGCTTTCGCTAGATCGGCTGCGAGAATCGCGTGTTTACTACCGTCCTCTTCGTATACCACCCAAACAGGGCCCTTCTCAAGTAACCTTTGGGCTTCGCTCAGGCTGACTTTTATCGTGCCGTTGGCAAAGCGTGTATTCATAATACTCCGCACCCCTGCACGGCGCAGTGCTTGGTTGGCTGGGCCGAAATCCAAGGTGCGGCCGGTGTATTTTAATTGTTCAATAAAAATACTATTCAGTTTGAAAAACTGACGAGTGCTCACGCAAGCGACGACGATTACTAGCATCGCGGGGAAAATCATATTGGGGTTATAACTGAGTTCTAACACTGCGACTAACGCCGCCAGTGGAGCATTTAGTGCTGCGGCCATCATACCGGTCATGCCGAGAATAACGTAAATTCCGATGCTGGTATCGAGTTGAGGAAATAGTGTGCTAATTAAAATTTCCATTGCTCCACCAACGCAGGCGCCAATGACCAGAAGTGGGCCAATAACGCCGCCGGGAATACCGAGAGCGATAACCACGGGGGTGACACATAATTTCGCTATTGCAATGATTACTAACGCGCCGAGTAGCAGTTCGCCCGTCATAGCTTGATTCACTGTATCGTAACCTAGCCCCATTATTTCGGGCACTTGAGAGGCGACCAAAGCCGTAAGCGCGCCAGCGGCCAACAGACGCGGCAATATCGGATAGGTTTGAAAGCGTAGTACGATAATATTCAACTTGATATAAGTTGCGGCGCAGATGGCGATAACCAAGCCAACAGCCACCATATAGGGAAGCTCTAGCAGGCTGTTGATGTCGCTACTGCCGGTGAGAATTAGCCCGCTTTGGCCAAATGCGGCTTGGCTGATCATGGTGCCCATTACCGATGCCATAATGACCGGAACAAAGCCGATAATGGTGTATTCCATCATAATCACTTCCATGGCGAAAATAACTCCCGCCATGGGGGTGTCAAACGATGCAGCGATGGCAGCCGCTACACCGCAAGCGATTAGGGTGTGCATGCTGTTGTTGGGTAGTTTTAACCAGCGGCCGAACATGCTGGCGATGCCGGCGCCCAAGTGGACGGCCGGCCCCTCGCGGCCAACTGACTGGCCGCTTATTAGAGCCACCGCCGCGCCGCTAAATTGCAACATCCAATTTGCCGCTGGCAGTTTGCCTTGATAATTGTGGAGACGATCCAAAACGTGGCTGACACTAAGGTCACGAAACTTCTTGTCAGAAAAGTGAATGAGAATCGCGAGTGCGAAAACGCCGCCAAAGATCAGTAGGGTACGATCATTTACGGAGAGCAATTCAAACGAGTCCGATTTGCCATCCAAAAAAAAGGCTAATGGGCTATCTACAACAAAACGAAATAGAACAATAAAACAGCCAGTGATAGTGCCAATAAAAAAGCCGAGCAGGGTCAGCTGAGGGAGGGCGTCAATATACGCAAGCGAATGGCGAAAGCGAGTGAGGTGTTCGTTGAATTTGGCGCGATAAGGTTTAATTTTCATGCTCAGCGAACGGGTTCCTTTCTGTTTGGCGTAAAGAACTTTATCATACGCGGTTCGTGTTGGGGCCTCGCCTAGGTTAAGTTAGCTTAACTTTTGCTGTGAATCATCAGGTCTTTGAATTGTTATCTTGTGCAGTGTTGCCCTGTGAGTTCACCTCGGCAGCAATAGAGAGGGGAAGTTTAGTGATTAAAGTCGGCATTGTCGGTGGTACGGGCTATACCGGAGTGGAACTGTTGCGTCTTTTGGCTCAGCATCCAGAGGTAAGCGTAGACGTTATTACTTCTCGAGGAGAGGCGGGCAAACCCGTCTCGGACCTATTCCCGAACTTGCGCGGCCACTATAGCCTTTGTTTCAGCGAGCCGGATTTGGATCAGTTGTTGGCGTGCGATGTCGTGTTTTTCGCAACGCCACATGGCGTTGCGCAATCGATGATGCAGAGCCTTATTAGCGGCGGCGCTCGAGTCATTGATCTCTCTGCCGATTTCCGGATTAAAGATATCCCCACCTGGGAGAAATGGTACGGCCAAGCTCATGGCTGTCCAGACTTGGTGGCGGAGGCCGTTTACGGTTTGCCTGAGGTTAATCGAGCCGCGATTAAAACCGCGAGGTTAATTGCTTGCCCTGGGTGTTATCCTACCTCCGTTCAGCTCGGCTTCCTCCCGCTACTTGAAAATGATCTAGTCGATCCGGAACATCTGATCGCCAACTCCGCGTCTGGTAGCAGCGGCGCGGGGCGCCAAGGCAAAATTGACTTCTTATTGTCCGAAGTGTCCGATAGTTTTAAAGCTTACGGTGTTGCTGGGCATCGTCACCTACCCGAAATTGAACAGGGTTTGCGGGCTTTCCAGCCTTCTGGGACTAGCCCAGCGTCGGTGACGTTTGTGCCTCATTTACTGCCTATGGTTCGCGGCATTCACTCCACCCTTTATGCGCGGCTTAAAACATCTGGCACCGATTTGCAGTCACTTTATGAGCAACGATACGCCAGCGAACCTTTTGTGGATGTAATGCCTCAGGGTAGTTGCCCTCAAACACGCTCGGTCAAAAGTTCTAATATGTGCAGATTGTCCATAATCGAACCCCAGGAAAAGGGTACCGTGGTGGTTATGGCTGTGATTGATAATTTGACTAAAGGTGCATCCGGTCAAGGTATTCAAAATATGAATATTATGTTTGGATTTAGTGAAACGCTTGGCTTAGAGGCGCCAGCGCTATTGCCGTAGCAGGCCACAATAAAAATAACAAAAGGAGAGATGATGCCGGTTGTAAAAGGTACTAAGCTGCGCCCGCTTAAAGTGGTCGAGAATCGACCTTGGCAGCGTATGTTATTCATTCTTGTACTGTTGCTGACTGCCGCAGCTGGCGTTCGTGGAGCTTATTTTAAGGGGCTGCTAGATGGCAAGGCTGGGCAGGCGCAAACATCTGCGGATCTCGCGCGGCTTGAGCAGGAATTGGCAACTAGTCGCGTTAGCGTTGAGGAGTTGCAGCAGCAATTGGCAAATATCAATCTAGGTGCAGAGGTCGATCGGCAATCTGCGGAGAGTGTGCGTCAGGAAGTTATCCAGTTGAAAGACCAGCTATCTCAGCTGGAAGAGGAAAACAGTTTTTATCGCAATTTAATGGCGCCTACGGATAACAAGCGTGGTTTGAATTTTGGCGCGGTTGAGATCGTGGAAACCGATAAAACTCGTGCGTTCGGTTACAAGGTCGTATTGCAGCAGTTAGCAACTAATCACGAGCTTTTGACCGGTACATTGACGTTTAATATCATCGGCCGATTAAACGGCTTTGACGCTACGTTTTCGTTGAATCAGTTGTCTGACTCTGTTTCGGAAAAGGCTATTCGGTTGCGATTTAAGTATTTTCAAACTGTGCAGGGGGTACTCTCTCTGCCTGAAGGTTTTGAGCCAGAACGGATCGAACTGGTAGCAAAATCAACTGGCAAAACGCCGGTAACTGTAGAAAAACGATTCGGCTGGCTGGTTGAGGAGACCTAGGCAATGTTTAAGAAAAAAGAAAACCCATTTGCAAACGGTGGGCATACGATTTTTGATCACCCTTTAGCAATCGAAGGGAATGTTCGTTTCGCCGGTACCCTTGATATTGAAGGCACGGTGCACGGCAATGTTTCTGCAGAAAAGGGTGCGGATGCACTCGTTCGAGTTCGTACCAAAGGTGTTGTTAACGGTGAAATTCACGCGCCAAAAATTATTATTAATGGCAGTGTGAATGGCGATGTCTATTGCAGTAAGCATTTGGAGTTAGCGGCTAAAGCGGTCGTTAATGGCAATGTTCACTATCGCGTAATAGAGATGGTTAAAGGCGCCGAGGTTAATGGAAATTTGGTGCATATGACCGAAAAAGCTGAGGCCGAGTCTGCATCACGGTCAACGCCAGCCAAGCCGGAGCCCGTTAAGGCATCATCGCAGCCTGTGAATGCAGGCTAGCGTCATAATACTTGACCAAATTGCTTGGTTAATTGGATAATCCATCTCGGTTTACGTAATTCATATGCGCAGCAGCTGCTTGCTGCGCTCTCAGGAGCTGACATGGCTGATTCTTCAGGTGCACAAACCTTCGTTCCAGAACCCCTTTTGGTTACCGAAAATGCGGTGGCCAAGGTGCGAAGCTTGGTTGATGAGGAGGGCAATCCGGACTTAAAACTGCGGGTATACGTTACTGGCGGCGGTTGTTCCGGGTTCCAGTACGGCTTTGCTTTTGACGAAGCTTGCGGTGAGGATGATGCTCGTATCGAGCGCGAAGGCGTTACCGTGGTGGTCGATTCGATGAGCTACCCCTATTTGGTTGGCGCTCGCCTTGATTATCAGGAGGGTTTACAGGGGTCAAAATTTACGGTGGAAAACCCTAACGCCTCCAGTACTTGTGGCTGCGGCTCTTCCTTTTCCATCTAATTCTCTTAGTTTTCGTTAAATTATCCCCTTCTTTTGGTTGTGAGCACGCTTTACCCGCGTGTTCACGCCTACTTCTATATTTCCGTCTCTTGGGTGTTCGTCGAGCTTTCGATGGCGTATCTACCTGCAATTCCTCGCTCCGACTGAGTATCGCCTAGGGTTTCGCCTATTCTTTGCGAAAATTGAGGAAAAATAATGTTATTCACCGAGATAGATTGAGCTGTAGCCCCATTGTTTGGTAACGTGGCGCCTGAGTTGACTAGACAATCGCGCTGTACCCACTTCGGTGGTTGCGGGGAGGAAAGTCCGGGCTCCATAGGGTAGAACGCCAGGTAACGCCTGGGGGGCGCGAGCCTACGGAAAGTGCAGCAGAAAGGAAACCGCCGGATGTTCGCATTCGGTAAGGGTGAAAAGGTGCGGTAAGAGCGCACCGCGCAGCTGGCAACAGTCTGCGGCGATGGTAAACCCCGTTCGGAGCAAGACCAAATAGGAATCCTACAGGTGCGACCCGCACTGGATTCGGGTAGGTCGCTAGAGGCCTGTGGTGACGCAGGTGCGAGATGAATGATTGTCCACGACAGAACCCGGCTTATCGGTCGACTCAATTTTTTTAGTTAGCTTCAGCAGTAATTTCGTTAGAACTTTTCACGCCAAATCGGCTCTTAATTAGCCAGATGAATTGTGATGTTGGTCGTAATTGGCTTCTATAGGCCAGTTCAATAATGGTCTGTGAGCGTTGCTGAAACTCGGTACTTGGAGAATAATAATGAGAAAAACTCTTTTAAATCATATGTTTGTACGTACGTGTTTGGTTGCTATTGGTGTTGTGTTTACATCTTTCGCAAGTGCATACCCAGAAAATAATCAATATTTTCGGTTTGATGACTATTCTAATTGGGTAAATGAAAATAAAGCCCAGCTACTTGAGGTCGTAACACTATTCAAGGCGGAAGATAGTTTGTTCGCAATTGAATATGCGGACAATAAACTTAAGTCTCGAGGCGGTCATACGGACAAGCCAAAAATCTATACCGGTGCCAATACTAAAGTCTACCGAGCGGTTCTGTCGGAAGGTTATGTCACCATGATGCTAAAGAAAAAAGATTCAGTTGGGCTATTGCTACCGGAAAAGCATCGTTGTTCGTACAAAAACTGTACCGTCGAAGTACTCTATTCTAAAGCGGCTCCGGAGCTGCCAGCTTGTCAGCACGGTATCCTTTCTGGGTCTGAAGGCAAGTGTGTTTTTGATATGGGTGAAAGCTGGTACTTGCAATATTTTTGGCGCTAGCAGCTAGGTAAGAGCCAGTAGATATACTGCTAAAAAGCCGAACTTTAGATATTTAGAGTTCGGCTTTTTTGTGCCTGTATGTAAGTGATGGTCGCTTCTGTGATACCGCTCAAGTGGTTGGCGCAGTAATCATCGACCCTTGCTACTTTCGTCTTATTGCCTCGCTTGGAGCGCGGTGCGACACTAGGCTTGATTGTTTTTTATCCACACCAGAATAATAAGTCAGGGAAGGTTGTGATGGACGTCATTTGGAATCCGCAAGCAGGCGAAGCCGCCGATTCAGTCACTCTCGCCGATGAAATGGCGCGATATCAAAGAGCTATGCTCGGCAGCGGCCACGGGTTTTGGGAGTGGGATCTACTCAATAACAAGATGTATTGGTTTGGCAGTTTTTGGCGTGAGCTGGGCTATAGCGAAGCCGAAGCGTTAACCATGACCGAGCCGCGGGTAATGCTGCGCTATGTACATCACCTCGATCGACATAATTTGGATTCGGCCTTAAAGCAGACGATCAAGTACGGAGCTGCGCTCGACCTTTGCTATAGAGTTCGCAGTAAGCTTGGCTACTATATTTGGGTGCGCGTGAGTGGGCGAGATTTTCGCAACTCAGCGGGTAAGGTGGTGCAGCTGGCTGGGGTCAATTACAACATCTCGCAGTTGAAGCAAACTGAGCAGGCGCTGCGGGCGAGCGAAGCGCGATACAGTCGTATCGTGGCGGGCACTCGAGATGCGATTTGGGATTGGGATATTGAGACCGGTAAAATTGAATTTGCCGATGTTTGTTGGGAGCAAATTGGATTTTCTCTAGAGGAGGTACGAAGTAAGAACCTCTACGATATTGCTGATTGGGGCGCACGGATGTCGACCCATGATGTGGAGCGGTTTAGCCTGCTGCTGCGTCAGCATATTCTTGAGCGAGTGCCGTTTGATATCGAATATCAAATTAAAGCGAAAGATGGGTCGATGCGCTGGCTGCGTGCGCGGGCTGAAGCGACCTACAACAAGGATGGCAGGGCAACGCGTGTCTCTGGTAGCAATATGGATGTGACTGAGCTGAAAACAACACAGCTAGCGGTGGTGCAAGCAAAGATCGCGGCAGAAAAAGCTAATCAGGCTAAGTCTGAATTCTTGAGCAGTATGAGCCATGAGTTGCGAACGCCGTTAAATGCAATTTTGGGTTATACCCAGTTATTTGATTACGACTCCAATCTGCAGTTAGAGCAAACTGAAAATCTCACCGAAATCCGTCAAGCGGGTACCCATCTACTACACCTCATTAACGAAGTTTTAGACTTGGCGCGGATCGAGGCTGGCAAGCTGACGTTATCGCTGGAACCGGTAATCCCCGAGCGTGTGTTGGATGATTGCTTTAGGCTGTTACAGCCGTTGGCGGAGGAGCGCAAGGTACGCTTACTCAGGCAGGGAGAATCGCTAGGGCAAATAACGTTGTTCGCCGATAACACGCGTTTGAAGCAAGCCTTAATTAACTTAATTAGCAATGCCATTAAATATAACCGCGTTGCTGGTGAGGTGGTTGTGTCGCTGGAGCAGCCTAATTCTAGTCATTTACGTATATTGATTCGCGATACTGGTTATGGGATACCAGAAGATAAGCATAGCCAGGTCTTCGAGCCGTTCAATCGATTAAATGCAGATCGCGGTGTGATCGAGGGCTCAGGCGTGGGCCTGGTGATTACGAAGCGGCTAGTCGAAATGATGAAGGGCCAAATTGGCTTTCAAAGCAAAGACGGTGCAGGCTCGCAGTTCTGGATTGATCTGCCGATCGCGAAAGATGGCGAGATGGCTGTGTCGATCCGGGCTGACGAAGCCTTTAGTGCTAAGCGGCGCGAGCTTCAGCTCAGTCGTCGCTGTAAAGTGCTTTATATTGAAGACAACCCCGCCAATACGCGACTATTTGAAAAAATTATTGCCCGCTTCGAGCAGCTCGAAGTAAAAACGATTATGGAGCCAGTTTTGGGGTTGTACGAAGCGCGTACCAACCCTCCCGATATTATTGTGTTGGATATCAACCTTCCCGATCTAGACGGTTACGAAGTTCTCGAGATTCTAAAAAGTGATGCGCTGACCAGTGCAATACCGGTCGTAGCGCTTTCGGCAAATGCTATGGCGCTAGATGTAAAGAAAGGGCTCGGTGCGGGATTTGCCGACTACTTAACCAAGCCTGTTGATGTGAATCGCTTGATTGATGTCTTTAATCGCCATTTGACTTAATTGAATATCTTCATGCTTTGCGTGTTTACTTTTCGGGCCGAAAGCCGCTATATTTCGGCTTGCCTGTATTAACGTCAGCTGGGTTCATCCAGCCCCTTGTTATATTCCCTCCGGGTCTAACTTCACCCTCTTTATAACTCCAAACAGTCTTTCTCTTAAAGTAGATTCTAGCTACATATCTCAAGCTGTTGTTATTGCTTGAGATTTTCCTTTCGCCCCCCGTTGTTACACTGTCTATCCGTACTGTAAAACTCCACTAAATTCAATGGCTTACGCGCTATTTCACCGGTTAATTCCTTGACTTTGGCTGGATGCGAAATATAGTGTGCATAAGTGGTGTAAAGTGGTGTTAAGTGGATTTTTGTGGTTTAAGTGGTCTGCTCGGTGGGGTTCTGCCGATATGGCACGTGTTTCACTCACTTCATACGGGCAGATCAATAACGAAAGGCGAGAAGAAAGTGTTTCAAGGGAGTCATTCAATCAATTTAGACGCCAAAGGGCGCATGGCTATTCCGGCTAAATATCGGGATACGCTGGCGGCTGCTTGTGGTGGAAGAATTGTAATGACAGCCCACACTCAGGATCGCTGTGTGTTGGTGTATCCGGAAGTTGAGTGGCAAACCATCCTGCCAAAAATTGAAGCCTTGCCAACCTTTAATAAGGCTGCATTGCGAGCACAGCGTTTGCTGATCGGCTATGCCTGCCCCTTAGAGTTGGATGGTAATGGCCGGGTGCTTGTGCCCCCAACGCTGCGCGATTACGCAGGCTTGGAAAAAAAGTTGATGTTGGTGGGGTTAGGCAAAAAATTTGAATTGTGGAGTGAAGAGGCGTGGCTTGCCTCGGTAGCGGATCTCGATACCGACGAAGCTTTGCCTGAAGAGATGATGTCTCTGTCCCTGTAATTGTATTCAAAAAAACAAACAAAGCAGGTTGACGATGACTACGCATTTTTCCGTTTTGCTCAAAGAGTCTGTTGCTGGGTTGGTAACAGATCCGAATGGTGTCTATATCGATGGCACCTTTGGTCGTGGGGGGCATAGTAGGGCAATTCTTGCAGCGCTTGCGGAGGGGGGAAGGTTAATCGCCTTCGATAAAGATCCGGAAGCCGTCGCCGAGGGGGAAAGGTTGGCAGCGGAAGATCCTCGATTCGCCATCATTCATGGATCTTTTGTCAATCTTGATCGTGCGCGCGAGAGTGTTCTACTCACCAGCGAGCAGCGCCAGCAGGGGTTTAGTGGGGTGCTGCTCGATCTGGGGGTTTCCTCTCCGCAGCTGGATGTGGCTGAGCGTGGTTTTAGTTTTTTAAATGACGGCCCGCTCGATATGCGCATGAATAATGCCGCAGGCCCTACCGCTGCAGATTGGGTAAATAGCGCAGAGGAAGATGAAATTGTTTTTGTTCTGCGTGAGTACGGCGAAGAAAAGTTTGCGCGACGCATGGCGCGAGCCGTGCTCGCCGCACGCGAGCTGGCGCCGATAACAACTACCGCGCAGTTCGCCAAGATTATTAGTGAAGCCAACCCGCGATGGGAAAAAGGTAAGAATCCTGCAACACGAGCATTCCAGGCTGTAAGAATTCATATCAATCAAGAATTAGATGATTTGAAGCTTGTGCTCGCGGAAGGGTTATCACTATTGGGAGTGGGTGGTCGCTTGGTTGTTATTAGTTTTCACTCGCTAGAAGATCGGTTGGTTAAGCGATTTTTCCGCGATCAAGCACGCGGTAAGCAGTTCCCTGCTGGGATACCGGTTACCGAAGATATGCTTGATAGAACGCTTAAGTGTCTGGGGAAATCAATAAAAGCCGGACCTGAAGAGTTGCGAGAAAATAATCGATCGCGCAGTGCGGTTATGCGTATTGCCGAAAAGCTCTAGGTAATGGAGGCAACGGTTGGTGTTGCCTTGATACTGATGCTGATTGAGCGATCCGTCTGTGTGCGAATCGTATACGAGGAAGTTGCCCATGAAGGCTAAGCGCAAATTTGAACAGAATAATGTTGAGCCTGTTGGCGGGCTGTCGACGTTTGCAACCATGTTGTTTTTGGCATTGTGGCTTGGTTGTTTTGTGAGTGCCTTGGGGGTGGTGTACACCACGTTTAAATCGCGTACTGCTACCCAAAGTTTGGAGGTGTTACGCCGCGAGTCGACACAGTTGCAAGTTGCCTCAGGTCAATATCTATTAGAAAAAAGTTCGTGGGCGGCTTACTCGCGGGTAGAGCAGGTTGCGGTGAATAAATTAAAAATGAAGGTCCCTAAGTCGGAACAAACGGTATTGGTTTATAGAAAATGAAACTTGTGAGCCAGCTGGCAAATTGGCGTTTTTGGATAATGGGCGGACTGCTTTGCACTCTGCCCATTTCGCTTATTTGGCATTTGGCAAATTTACAAGTTATGCCGAATAACGATCGCGGTTTTGAGTTTCTGCAAAGCGAGGGTGAGGCAAGAACGTTACGAAGTGAATTACTGCAGGGGTATCGAGGTGTCATTACCGACCGCAATGGTGAGTTGTTGGCGGTTAGTACTCCAGTAAAGACCGTTTATGCGAATCCGCAGCTACTGGATCCGGCTCAGCACGATCAGTTAGCTGCCGCTCTAGATATGACTTCTGCAAAGCTGCGTGAGCGTATTCGTTTGTATGCCAACAAGCAGTTTGTGTATTTGGCTCGCCACCTACCGCCACACGAAGCAGACAAAATATTGTCGCAAGGTTTTAAGGGCGTAAGTGCAGAAATAGAATACCGGCGCTTTTATCCCGCTGGCGAAGTTACCGCGCATGTGGTCGGCTTTACCGATATTAATGATGAGGGCCAAGAGGGCGTAGAACTCGCATTCGAAAAATATCTAGCCGGTACCGTTGGCTATAAGCGTGTACTTAAAGATTTAAAAGGCAATATTGTTCGTGAAGATGGAATTTTAAAAGCACCGATGTCCGGCAGTGATCTAAGCCTAAGTATTGACTTGCGTTTGCAGTACTTGGCGTACCGAGAGTTAAAGTCAGCGGTGGCTAAACAGGGGGCTAAGTCAGGCTCCGTCGTTATTATGGATGTCGATTCCGGCGAGATTTTGGCAATGGTCAATCAGCCTTCTTACAACCCGAATGATCGCGCCGTTATTGACGTTAATCAACTTCGTAATCGCGCGTTAACAGATGTGTTTGAACCAGGTTCAACCATGAAGCCTTTTACTGTAATGGCTGCGTTGGAAACGGGTAAATACGATGCGGACTACACCATCAACACAAGTCCGGGATACGTAATGGTCGGAAAGAAAGCCTTACTAGATCCTGTGGACTACGGAGTGATGAGTTTAACTAAAATCATTACCAAGTCGAGCCAAGTCGGAATAACCAAGCTGGCTTTAGATTTGGGTGTGGATCCGATTCGCGATCTGTTTTATCGAGTTGGCCTAGGGCAGGGTACTGGGATTGGTTTTCCGGGAGAGAGTATCGGTTCTTTACCGAGTCGCAACCGTTGGCATCCAATTGAAGTTGCGAACTTGGCGTTTGGTTACGGTTTAAATGTTAACGCTGTGCAACTGGCGCAGGCTTATACGCTAATCGCTAGCGGTGGAGAATTTAAAAATGCTTCTCTTATCAAGAACCAGCAATCAGCGTCATTTGATCGTGTTGTTGATGAGTCTATAGCGAAAACAATTACAGATATGTTGAAAACGGTACCGCAAAAAGGCGGCACAGCTACTCGAGCGCAAGTAGAGGCTTATCCGGTTGCGGGCAAGACAGGCACGGCGCACAAAGTTGGTAGCGAGGGTTATGTGCAGGATAAACACACGGCGTTATTCGCGGGCTTTGCGCCAGCGAATAATCCAAGGTTGGTTGCGGTTGTTATTATCAACGAGCCTAGCGATGGTCACTACTATGGTGGTGAGGCCGCAGCGCCAGTTTTTGCACAAATTATTGATGGAGCGTTAAAAGTTTTACGGGTTCCTCCAAAACGGAATGTGGCGTTGGCTGCAAACGTGATAACGCGAGGTGTGCAATGAGCTTTCGTCGCAGTGAAAGATATCGATTAAGGCCTTTAGCCGAATTTTCTTGCTCATTAACAGCACTGTTAGCCGGCGTGAAATTTGAAGCGGTAAACGCGATTGATTTTGATGTGCAGGTAACTGATATAACGCTTGATAGTCGTAACGTTTGTGCAGGTGGTGTGTTTCTAGCGGTAAAAGGTTCGCAAAGCGACGGTAGAAATTATATTGAGCAGGCAGTGGCCAGTGGTGCCACCGTGGTGATCGCCGAGGCAGAGAATGGTTTTGTTTTACCCGATATCCAAGTGCCTTTACTGCTGGTGCCTAATCTAGCGGCGTCGGTAAGTCTTATTGCAGGCAATTTCTACCAGCACCCGTCAGCAAAAATGAAGGTGTTTGGTGTTACCGGAACAAATGGTAAAACAACCTGCGTTCAATTGCTGCAGCAGCTCTTTTCAATTTTAGGTGAAGCGGCGGCTTCGATTGGCACAATGGGCTATGGGTTTGACACCAATACATTAATTGATACGGGGTTAACCACCCCGGATGCTATTAGTTGCCAAAGAATTCTGGCGCAATTGTATGGAAGTGGTGCCCGCAATGTGGCGATGGAAGTTTCATCGCACGCGTTAGCTCAGGGCAGAGTAAATGCAATTCAGTTTAACGGGGCGGTATTTACCAACTTAAGTCGGGACCACTTAGATTTTCATGCGAGTATTGATGAATACCGACAGGTGAAAACACAGTTATTTTCCCATTTCGAATTAGCGTTTGCGATTATTAATAGCGATGACACTGCAGCTCCACACATGGCAAAGAGCTGTGGTACTAGTACAGCTATATATGGTTACAGCCTTGGTGTTAACCGGGTACTAAATTTGTCCGAATCAATACGCGGAAGTAATCTCGTATTTGGGCGTGAAGGAGTAGAGGTAGCCATTGAGTCACCTTGGGGTAACGCTTTAGTTAAAGCTGGGCTGATAGGGCGTTTTAATGTTTACAACCTATTAGCTGTAGTCGCGACTGCGTGCGCTACAGGTTACAGTTTGGCTCAGGTTAATGAGGCGGTATTAAAATTGCGTCCGGTAAAGGGGCGAATGCAACGCGTCAGTGATGTGCAGGATGAGGTGTTAGTTTGTGTTGATTACGCGCACACCCCAGACGCTCTCGAGCAGGCACTTGTAACGCTTGAAGAGCAAAAGCAGCGACGTATTTGGTTGATATTTGGTTGTGGCGGAGATCGCGATATTGGCAAGCGACCTTTGATGGGCACGATTGCTCAGCGCCTTGCCAATCGAACGCTTATTACCTCGGACAACCCTCGTAGCGAGAGTCCGTTTGAGATTGTAAGTGATATTGCCAAGGGTATAGCAAGCGAAAAAAGTTTGGAACTCAGTAATGGTTACGGACGGTTAACCGACTCAATCGAAATTATTCTTGACCGAAAAGTGGCGATTGAAACCGCGATTGAGCTAGCTGAGATTGGCGACATTATTTTAATTGCAGGTAAAGGACACGAAAGCTATCAAATTGTGGGCGACGAAAAAATTCCTTTTGATGACAGCGTAATTGCTCAAGCCGCACTTGCTCAACGTGCCAAGTATTCTGTCACAGTCGGTGGGGGCGAGCGATGATGTTGAGTTCACTAGCGCCACACATTGATGGTGTATTGCGGGGAGAGGATTGCGACTTTAATACGCTGAGTACCGACACTCGCACAATTGAGTCGGGTGCCTTGTTTGTTGCGCTGCGCGGAGAAAATTTTGACGGTCACGCCTATCTAGACACGGCGCAACGCAAAGGCGCTGTGGCAGCGGTAGTTGATACTTTAAACCCTAATTGCAGCTTACCTCAACTGGAGGTTAACGATACTACCCGCGCACTAGGGAAAATTGCAGCCTATAATCGCACGCATTTTTCTCACCCATTGGTTGCAATTACGGGCAGCTGCGGCAAGACAAGCGTTAAAGGTATGCTGCAGTCTATTTGTGAGCTTGCTGGTACAGCGTTAGCTACGCGCGGAAATTTTAATAACCATATCGGCGTGCCGCTAACGCTGATGCAACTAAATGCCGATCAGCAGTACGCAATCATCGAGGCGGGAACAAGTGGCCGCGGTGAAATTGATTATCTGGCCAAACTCATTCAGCCGGACGTGGCTTTAGTCAATAACATAATGCCCGCACATATCGCAGGGTTTGGCTCAGTAGATGCTATCGCAGAAGAAAAATCCGCACTGTATCGTGGCGATAAGCTGACCACTGGTGTGGTGAATCTAGATGATAGCTACGCAAAAAAGTTTATTGATTTACTGGCGAATAAGCACGTTATTGGTTTTTCGCGTCACGCCTTAGAAGGCAATATCCCGGTTGGTGTTGATCGTGTAGTTATTGCACGCAACGCACATTGTGATAAGAACGGTTGCTGGACATTTGTTGTGGCTGAAACCGACTTAACTGTCACTACCGAGGAAACAGCAATTACCTTACAAGTTCCGGGTGAACACAGTATCGCCAATGCGCTTGCGGCTGCCGCATTGGCGCGAGCGCTAAACATAGATTGGGCAACAATTAATTTGGGGCTAAATAAATTTGGCGGAGTTAGTGGGCGGATGCAACCTGTTAGCTCGAGTTTTTGCGCTCGGCTTATCGATGATAGCTACAACGCAAACCCAGGTTCTATGCGCGCGGCAATTGATTTTCTGGCGCGCTATGAACACAGCTTATTGATAGCGGGCGATATGGGTGAACTTGGCGATTCTGCTGAAGCAGAGCACGCTGAACTTGGACGTTACGCAAGGCATGCTGGCGTAAAAACTGTGCTTGCCGTCGGCGCTCTCTCTGAACATACCGCCGCTGGATTTGGTCATGGGGCGACTTGGTTTGCAACGCGCGAGCAGCTGCTAATTTATTTGAATCATCAAACTACTCAACAACAAGAAGCATTTAAGAAAATGACAATACTCATTAAAGGTTCTCGCAGCGCTCATATGGAGTTGGTTGTGAATGAGCTAGCACGGCAAGGGAGCGCAGAATAATGTTGCTATGGCTAGCCGAATTTTTACAGACTTACATAAAAGGCTTCGCGGTATTTCAGTATCTTACGCTGCGCGGAATTCTGAGTGTGTTAACCGCACTTGGTATTTCGATGATGCTCGGTCCTTGGTTTATCCGAAAGTTGAATGAGTTGCAAATTGGGCAGTCGATTCGTAGCGACGGGCCAGAAAGCCATCTAAGTAAATCCGGTACACCGACCATGGGTGGAACCTTGATTCTATTTGCGATTGTAATCTCTACTTTATTGTGGGGGGAGTTATCCAATCGCTATGTGTTAGCCGTGTTGTTCGTCACCATTAGCTACGGCCTTATTGGCTGGGTTGATGATTACCGCAAGGTGATCGAAAAAAATTCGAAGGGTTTGCCCGCGCGTTGGAAATACTTTTGGCAGTCGTTGCTAGGTTTTGTTGTTGCGACTGGCTTGTATGTTACCGCTGTTTTGCCCGCTGAAACGACGTTGTATATTCCCTTTTTTAAAAATGTTGCCTGGCAAATGGGGCCACTATTTATCTTGTTAACCTATCTGATGATTGTCGGCTTTAGTAATGCCGTTAACCTTACGGATGGCTTAGATGGCCTGGCGATTATGCCAACGGTTATGGTCGGCTCAGCACTGGGAATAATTGCGTATCTAACCGGTAACGTGAACTTTGCTAGCTATCTTCATATTGCGCATATCCCAGGCGCTGGCGAGCTGGTTATTTTTTGTGGGGCTTTAAGTGGCGCCGGATTGGGCTTCTTGTGGTTTAACACCTATCCCGCGCAGGTTTTTATGGGGGATGTTGGTGCTCTAGCTCTAGGTGCGGCTCTAGGTGTTATTGCGGTAATCGTTAGGCACGAAATTGTCTTCTTTATCATGTCGGGTATTTTTGTGATGGAGACGGTGTCGGTTATTTTACAAGTAGCGTCATTTAAGTTAACCGGTCGTCGCATCTTTCGCATGGCACCGCTGCATCATCACTTCGAACTGAAAGGCTGGCCTGAGCCGCGGGTTATTGTGCGTTTTTGGATTATTACGGTGATGTTGGTTTTATTTGGTTTGGCAACTCTAAAGTTGCGCTAGTGTATTTTCTACCCATTGTATTCGGCTTGTTTAAATAGGTGTTTGTAACAAAAAAATGACACAGCTAATTGTCTCTGATAGCTATAGCGTGATTCTCGGTTTGGGTAAGACTGGGCTTTCTGTCGCGCGCTATTTTGGGCGTAGAGGGCATCGCTGTGTAGTAATTGATACGCGATTGAATCCACCTGGCCTGCAGGAATTAAAAGCGGAACAACCGGATACATTAGTATTTTTGGGTGAGACAGACGAATCTTTAAATGACTTTATTCTCGCTGCCAGCCAGGTCGTCATTAGTCCCGGAATCTCGAGAAGCTTACCCTTGGCGCAGGTTGCTATTAATAATTCTATCCCCTTAGTTGGTGACGTAGATTTATTTCTACAGGAAGTGCAGGTGCCGACAATTGGCATAACCGGCTCAAATGGTAAAACCACGGTTGCGACTTTAATGGGCAATATCGCAACACGTGCGGGCATCAAAACATCGGTTGCAGGGAATATCGGAATTCCTGTACTCGATACGTTAGATATGGATGTAGAACTCTACGTTTTAGAATTATCGAGCTTTCAGCTAGAAAGTGTACGGCGTCCAGACTTAACCGTTGCTTGTGTGCTCAATGTTACCGAAGATCATATGGATCGCTACACAAGTTTGGCCAGCTATTGTATGGCTAAGCAGCGTATCTATTGGGGCGCAAAAAATGTGGTTTATAACCTAGATGACAAGCTGACAGTGCCACCCATTATTGCCGGTGTGCAGCGGAGCGGATTTGGCTTTGGTCAACACCATGAACAGGGTGATATTAAATATTTATACGACGCGGTAACCAAAACTTTGAGTCGACAGGGTGAAACCCTATTGGATCGTGCGGAGATTAGAATGTTTGGTCGCCACAATGTCGCTAACGCGCTCGCGTTAATGGCTTTATGTGATGCTGCCGAAATTGATCTCAAGTACTGTTTTGCCGAATTGGAGGAGTTTGTTGGCTTACCACATCGATGTCAGTGGGTCGCGAACCATAACCAAGTAACGTTTATAAATGATTCGAAAGCGACAAATGTCGGCGCAAGCATTGCTGCCGTAGTCGGCATTAAAGATGATTTTAATGGTGTAGTTATTATTGCTGGCGGCGATTCAAAGGGCGCGGACTTTTCAGTGTTTGGTCGAGTATTGGCTGAACAGGTGGCCGCTGTTGTATTGATCGGGCGGGATGCAGAGCAGATAGCAGCAGCGCTTCCTGCAACGGTTATGGTTGTAAAGTGCGCTTCGCTAGACGATGCCGTAGAACAAGCCTACCAGTTATCAAAATCGGGTGGCGCTGTATTGCTTTCACCTGCGTGTGCCAGCTTTGATATGTTTAAAGGATTTGAGGACAGGGGTGAGCAGTTTGTTCGCTGTGTTGCGAGGTTGGCCGCATGATGCCGATCGCCTTAGCGAGCTTCACTCCGCCGCGAGTGATAGATATTAAATTGTTACTTCCAGTTTTGATCTTGTTGAGCTTAGGTATTGTGATGGTAGCTTCTAGCTCGTTAGATTTTGCCAATGCTCGCTATCAAGACCCGTGGTTCTTTGTAAAAAAACAAAGCGTTTATTTGTTGTTGGGCCTGACCTTGGCAATATTGGTAGCATCGGTGCCGTTGGCCATTTGGCAAAAGTTTTCTGGTGTTTTTTTGTTGCTGGCGATAGGTGTTTTGTTAGTGGTACTGGTGCCAGGCATAGGTAAAGTCGTAAACGGCAGTCGTCGCTGGTTACAGCTCGGGCCAGTAAGTATGCAGGCATCTGAATTAGCTAAAATCTGTTTAGTTATTTACTTCTCTAGCTATCTCGCCAGAAAAAACCTTGAAGTACGTGAGCGCTGGTCTGGATTTGTGAAGATGGTAACGATTATTGCCATTGTGGTTTTTCTACTGCTGATAGAGCCAGATTTTGGTAGCTCCGTCGTTATCTGTATGTCCTTGGGGGCGATGATGTTTGTCGCCGGTGTGCCGATCGTTCGCTTTCTTATGTTGGCGGCGAGTGGGCTGGGTTTTTTGATTTTAATGGCAGTGGTTTCCCCTTATCGATGGGAGCGTCTGGTTTCGTTTATGGACCCTTGGTCACGCCAATTTGATTCGGGCTATCAGTTGGTGCAGTCACTTATAGCTTTTGGTCGTGGTGAATGGTTGGGTTTGGGTTTGGGGAATAGTCTACAGAAATTGTTTTTTCTACCGGAAGCGCATACGGACTTTATTTTTGCGATCTACGCAGAAGAATTCGGGCTGATTGGCGCTTTGGTGTTAATCGGTATCTATACCTATTTTATAAAACGTATGCTGTTGCTCGCGAAGCGCGCTTATATGGGCGGCAATCTATTTGGTAGCTTTTTGGTATTTGGAATCGCCGTGATGTTTGCTGTTCAGGCATTTATCAATATGGGCGTCGCCTCGGGCCTGTTACCAACTAAAGGTTTAACACTACCTTTTATTAGTTATGGCGGGAGTAGTTTGTTGATCTGCTGTGCACTTGCGGCATTAGTCTTCCGAGTATCGTGGGAAGAGCGAGGCAGCGATGACTAGTTTAAGTCAGAAGAAAAAAACTGTATTGATTATGGCCGGTGGTACAGGCGGTCATGTATTTCCCGGATTGGCGTTGGCGGAAGTGATGAAGCAGCGTGGTTATCAAGTTGAGTGGCTAGGTACCGAGGCTGGTATAGAGTCGAAACTGGTGCCGGCGGCGAATATCCCGCTACATACTATTGGTGTGCGCGGTGTTCGCGGTCGTGGTGTAAAAGCACTTATAGAAGCGCCATTTAACATTATTCGAGCGGTAAGTTCTGCTCGTAAAACGATTAAAAAGATCAAGCCTAGCGTTATTGTTGGCTTAGGTGGTTTCGTGGCTGGCCCGGGTGGTGTGGCTGCGAAACTGTGTGGTATTCCATTAGTGATCCACGAGCAAAATGCAGTCGCGGGTACAACTAATCGTCTGTTAGCGCGATTCGCAAATGCTGTGATTAGCGGATTTCCTGATGTATTGCCAAAAACTCAACATCTAGGCAATCCCGTACGCGCTGATTTTTTTGCGAATTCAACCTCTGGTAATTCAGTTTTGGTTAAACCCGAACGCTTGCAGGAAGGGGAGATCAAAATTCTCGTTTTTGGCGGGAGTCGTGGCGCAGTGGCGATAAATGCACTTTTACCCGACGTCGTTGTACTTTTGAAAAACGCTGGCTGTGTTTTTAAGTTGCGCCATCAAACGGGAGAGTTTGGCTACGATGCTAGCCTGGCGCAGTATCGTGACTTAGGTATTACAGTCGATAGCGAAAATGTTTGTGTGACGCCGTTTATCGACAACATGAGTGAGGCATTACGCTGGGCTGACTTGGTGATCTGTCGATCCGGCGCGTTAACCGTCGCTGAATTATCAGCTGTTGGGGTCGCGTCAATATTAGTACCGTTTCCGTTTGCGATTGACGACCATCAAACCGCCAACGCGCGTTATTTGGCCGATGACGGCGCGGCGATATTGCGCCAGCAAAATGAACTGAATGCAGAAGAACTGAGCAACACTATTGTGCAGCTATGGCAGCAACCTGAGCGGGTTGAGCGAATGGCCCTAGCTGCAAAGGAAAAAGCCAAGCCGCTAGCAACCGAGAGATTTGCTGACATTTGTGAATCATTACTTGCTAGGCAGGCGTGTAGTTAAATCGCTGCGGCATAAAAATTAGAGATCGTAATATGACAAACTTTAAAAGCTTTCCAATCCCTGAGATGCGCCGCATTCGTCGCATTCATTTTATTGGGATTGGTGGCGCTGGTATGAGCGGAATCGCGGAGGTATTACTAAACCAAGGTTACGAAATTTCGGGGTCTGATCTGCGTGAGTCACAGGTAACGCGACGCTTAACCGCAATGGGCGCAAAAGTGTTTATTGGTCACCACGCCAATAATGTTGTCGGTGCAGATGTAGTGGTTAATTCAAGTGCTGTTCTGGCGACTAACCCCGAATTAGTAGAAGCGCGCAATAATCGAACCCCCGTTGTGCGCCGCGCCGAAATGCTGGGCGAGCTTATGCGTTATCGACATGGTATCGCTGTAGCCGGAACCCATGGCAAGACAACAACAACTAGCCTGATCGCCAGTATTTTTGCCGAGGCGGAGCTGGATCCAACTTTCGTTATAGGCGGTTTGTTAAATAGCGCGGGTAGTAATGCTGGCTTAGGTGAGAGTCGCTACTTAGTCGCCGAGGCCGATGAAAGTGATGCGTCGTTTTTACATTTACAACCAATGGTTGCGGTTGTAACGAATATAGATGCCGACCATATGGACACCTATGGTGGTGATTTTAATGTGCTTAAAAAAACTTTTATTGAGTTTTTGCACAATCTTCCTTTTTACGGGATCGCGGTATTGTGTACCGATGACAGTGTTGTTGAAGAAATAATCCCCGATGTTGCGCGTGGTGTTATTACCTACGGATTCTCGGCTAGTGCTGATTTTCAAGCCTACGATATTCAGCAGGACGCCGGACGCCAACGTTTTAAGGTAAAGCGTCCTGGGAAAGAGAAGCCATTGCATGTGTTTCTGAATATGCCCGGTGAGCATAATGTTTTAAACGCGACCGCGGCAATCGCCGTTGCCACCGATGAAGGTATTGGTGACGAATATATTCAAAATGGTTTGGCGCAATTCTTAGGTGTGGGTAGACGGTTTGAGATTTATGGTGAATACCATGTCGGTGGCAGTGAAACGGTAATGTTGGTGGACGATTACGGTCACCATCCACGCGAAGTAGCCGCAACAATTAAGGCCGTGCGCGACGGCTGGCCAAAGCGACGTTTAGTTATGGTTTATCAACCTCATCGGTATTCGCGAACTCGTGACTTATACGAAGATTTTGTCGAGGTATTATCAAGTGTTGATCAATTGGTTTTGCTCGAAGTCTATGCGGCTGGTGAAGATCCAATTCAAGGTGCGGATAGCCGACATTTAAGTCGTAGCATTCGTATTCGCGGCCAGGTCGACCCGATTTTTATCGAAGGTGTAGAAGGCGTGCCGAGTGTAATTAAAGACATCGTTCAGCCGGGTGATATTGTTATTACGCAAGGGGCTGGTAATGTTGGCACATTGGCGGCCGAGCTGGCAAAACGAGAATTTAAATAAGCGCATATCAGTTGTTGATATTAATCGCTGAGATAAATAGTTGGCATAGGAAGTAGAAAAAGCACTTGAACGATAGGTTAAATGAAAAATTGAGCGATAAGTTGAACATGACAGATTATAGAAGCCAAGTCTCCAATACTGCAGAGCTGCCAAACTTTGGTCGCGTGGCGGTGTTGTATGGCGGTGTTTCCGCTGAGCGAGACGTGTCTTTAAAAAGCGGAAGGGCTGTCGCGGCTGGGCTTCGTGAAAAGTCGATTGATGTGGTCGAGCTGGATATCGGTGAACACCCAGTAGCGCAATTATTACAGGCAAAGTGTGACCGCGCTTTTATTGCGTTACATGGTGCAGGTGGTGAAGACGGTAAGATGCAAGCGCTACTAGACCTGATGGGAATCCCCTATACCGGTAGTCGCCATCAAGCCTCGGCAATTGCCATGGATAAGTTAAAAACAAAGCAAATCTGGAGCAGCGTTGGTTTGCCAACGCCAAAACATGCGCTGTTAACAGAGTCCGCAGATTGGGGAAGTGTATTGCAAAGCCTTCATGGAGAAGCCTTTGTAAAGCCAATCCATGAAGGTTCAAGTATTGGTATGCGTTTTGTTGTTACCGCGTCCGAACTGAAAAGCGCCTTTGATGAGGCGAAACATTACGATCGCGCAGTTCTTGCTGAAGCGAAGGTAACCGGTGCGGAATATACGGTGGCAATTTTAAATGGCCAAGCGCTGCCGCCGATCAAGCTGGAAACCGATCACGTTTTTTACGACTACGACGCTAAATACGTGTCGAATACCACTCGTTATCTATGCCCTTGCGGGCTAAGCGAAGAAAAATCGATGGAGCTAAAAACCCTCGCGTTAGCGGCGTTTAACGCAATAGGGTGTAGCGCTTGGGGGCGAGTCGATATTATGCAAAATCGCAACGGTGAATTTTATTTATTAGAAGTGAATACCGTTCCGGGAATGACCGACCATAGTTTGGTGCCGATGGCAGCCAAGGAAGCCGGGTTGACATTTAGTGATCTTGTTACTGAAATCTTGTTGCAAACAATATGATAAAGAAGATTTTTTTGATTACAGACCATTTGTATTGCGTGTTCGGTAAGCGCGATGTAAATGTGCGCGCGGACAAAAAATCAAAAACTAAAAGTAAGTCGGTAAGTAAAGTAGCTGCAAAATCCCCCAGCAATGTTAGGCGCTCCAAGCGCGTGAGCGTTAAGCCGGCTCCGCGCTCACATGTGCGTGGGGCAAGTGGTCGAACTAAAGCACCGCTTGTAAGGCTTGGGCAGCTGTGGTTTCTCTTTAAGTGGAGTGCATTGTGTGTTGTTTTGGCGGGTGGTTATATGTCCGTAAACTGGCAGGCAGCTCTCGATAGAGTGTCGATGTCGGTCAGTCGTCCGATCGCCAATATTTCAATTAAAGGCGATTTTCAATGGGTTGGTAAAGGTGCGATACAGGAATTAATTGCTGACAAGCTTAATGGCAATTTTGTTGATATTAATCTGCTGGAGTTAAAGCAGCATCTGGAGCTGAACCCTTGGGTAAAAGCGGCGAGTGTACAGCGAGTTTGGCCGGATGGAATGGTGGTGGAAATTCGTGAGCAGCGACCAATAGCACGTTGGGGGTCGTCGGCATATATCAACGAGAGTGGCACCATTATAGAAATTACAGGCAATAGTCAACTTGCCCATTTGCCAATATTCCATGGTGATGAAACGTTAAGCCGGCAGATCACCAAAACCTATGTAGAGATGACAGAAATGCTTTCTGGGCATGGTATGAGCATTGTTGGTATTGACGTTGACGCCACTATGGCTTGGACCTTAAGTCTAGCCAGCGGAATTGAAATTAAAATGGGCCAGTATGATTCGATTGCAAAGTTGAGGAATTTTTTGTTGGTGTATGAACAGCAGTTGGCGCAGGTGCAACAACAAGTAAAAACGGTAGATATGCGTTACGAAGGTGGACTAGCTGTTGCCTGGGTTAATGATGTAGTGGCCGCCGCACAGACACAGTAAAGATAAGATTGTAAGTATAAGTAAGTGTCAATTACGGCAAGTTTGAGATCACAGTACTCCATAGATATGGATGTTATAGGGACTGTAAATATGAATATGTTAAAAGGTGATTAGATGGCACATTCTAGCGGGGGGCGCATGATTGTCGGCTTGGATATAGGAACGTCCAAGGTCGTAGCAATTGTGGGTGAGGTGTCAGCAGACGGTGACCTATCAATTGTTGGAATAGGTTCGCATAAGTCTGTTGGTATGAAGAAAGGTGTGGTGGTTAATATTGAATCCACGGTGCAGTCTATTCAGCGAGCGGTAGAAGAAGCGGAGCTGATGGCCGGTTGTGAAATTCATTCGGTCTACGTGGGAATTGCGGGCAGTCATATTAGAAGTTTGAACTCCCACGGGATTGTCGCCATAAAAGATCGCGAAGTTTACTCGCAGGATTTGGATCGAGTAATTGATGCCGCGCAGGCCGTCGCGATTCCGGCGGATCAAAAAATACTGCATATACTACCGCAGGAATATTTAATCGATGAGCAAGAGGGTGTAAAAGAGCCGCTGGGTATGTCCGGCGTTCGCTTGGAAGCTAAAGTACATTTGGTTACCTGTGCGGTAAATGCAGCGCAAAATATTGAAAAGTGTATTCGCCGCTGCGGTTTGGAAGTAGAAGATATTATTTTAGAGCAGCTCGCATCTAGTTATTCGGTGTTAACTGAAGATGAGAAAGAACTGGGTGTATGTTTGGTCGATATCGGCGGTGGCACGACCGATATCGCGATCTTTACCGAAGGCGCGATTCGTCATACTGGTGTTATTCCCATTGCGGGAGATCAGGTCACTAACGATATCGCGATGGCGCTGCGTACGCCAACTCAGTACGCAGAAGAAATTAAAATTAAATATGCATGCGCATTGGCTAAATTGACTGGCGCTGAGGAAACTATCAAGGTTCCAAGTGTGGGGGATCGTCCGTCGCGCGACCTATCCCGCCAAGCCTTGGCAGAAGTTGTAGAGCCTCGTTATGACGAGTTGTTTACCTTGGTGCAATCTGAATTGCGCCGCAGTGGCTTTGAAGATTTGGTCGCCGCCGGCATTGTACTGACTGGCGGAACCTCAAAGATGGAGGGCGTTATTGAACTGGCAGAGGAGATATTCCATATGCCGGTAAGATTAGGTGCGCCGCAAAATATTAAAGGGTTAAAGGATATTGTGAATAACCCAATTTATTCCACCGGTGTTGGTCTTTTGCAGTATGGGATTAAGCATCACGGGGAAAGTATGTATGAAGTTGAAAGTCGCGAAGGTCTATTTGAACGAATGAAAAGTTGGTTTCAAAAAAACTTATAGCGTTATTTCGGTTTGTCAAAATCGTAAATGTTGTGATTAACAATAATTTTTTTCAGGGGTCAAAGAGGGGAACTCTTATGTTTGAATTAGTCGATAGTATTCCGCAAAATGCGGTCATTAAAGTTATAGGTATTGGTGGCGGTGGCGGTAACGCCGTTAAGCACATGATTTCCAACGCAGTAGATGGCGTTGAATTTATTTGCGCTAATACGGATGCTCAGGCACTTAAAAATGTAGATGCTCGAACGGTGCTGCAGTTGGGGAATGGACTAACTAAAGGCTTGGGGGCTGGCGCTAATCCGTCGATTGGACGTCAGGCCGCGCTGGAAGATCACGACCGTATTGCCGAGGTGTTGGAAGGCGCAGATATGGTTTTCATTACTGCCGGTATGGGTGGCGGTACTGGAACTGGTGGTGCACCAGTAGTCGCTGAGATTGCAAAAGAACTTGGCATTCTAACCGTAGCTATTGTGACTAAGCCGTTTCCTTTTGAAGGCCGCAAGCGTATGGCGTTAGCTGAGGAAGGTATCAAGCAGCTGCAAGATCGCGTTGATTCATTGATTACTATTCCTAACGAAAAACTGTTACAGGTACTGGGTAAGACCACTACGTTATTGGATGCTTTCAAAGCGGCCAACGACGTTTTGCTCGGTGCGGTACAAGGTATTGCCGACCTTATTATTCGCCCGGGTATGATTAACGTCGACTTCGCGGATGTTCGCACCGTAATGTCCGAGATGGGTATGGCGATGATGGGTAGCGGTAGCGCATGTGGTGAAAACCGCGCGCGCGAGGCAGCTGAGGCGGCGATTCGTAGCCCGCTCTTGGAAGATATTAACTTACAGGGTGCGCGTGGCATCTTGGTTAATATTACTGCTGGCATGGACTTGTCTCTCGGCGAGTTCAGTGAAGTCGGCGACACCATTGAAGAGTTTGCCTCTGGTGACGCAACCGTTGTGGTCGGCACTGTGATTGATCCAGAAATGAAGGATGAGTTGCGGGTAACTGTGGTTGCGACCGGTCTTGGTGGCCCTGTACGCGAATCTGCACAACCAGCGAAAACTAAGGTGGTGGTAGATAACACCCGCACAACAGCGGATGGCAAGCCAAATTATGCGGCGCTGGATAAGCCAACCGTTATGCGAGCCAACAAAAGTGCAAGTGCGACGCCAGCTCTAGATTTACAGGATAAGGATATGGAATACCTCGATATTCCAGCATTTCTGCGTCGTCAGGCTGACTAGATTGAACTGCGGCGCAGGTTGAGCTCAAGGACGTGTTTGGAGAGTTGTTGAAAGGGGGCGAGACGTTCCCCCTCTGCACTTCTTTCGCAAAACTTCTCTGGGCGAGCTCGAATGCGTCACTCAATCGTCATTTTTACTACGTCAATGTCGTTGATAGGAACTATTCCAAGGAATATATCTCGAAATAGGCGTAATTTAGCAACAAATCGCGACAGTGTCGTGTTGTACAAAAAATGCTCAGGGCTGTTGGTTTGGCTTTTGCGTTCTGTTATGATGCGCGCCGCTTCCCAGCCCCACCTTTGAGACCAAGTGAATGATCAAACAGCGTACCCTCAAGAACGAAATTCGTGCTACTGGCGTTGGCCTCCATAATGGACAAAAAGTGTATCTCACTTTGCGACCGGCCCCTGTAGATGCTGGTATCGTTTTTCGACGTGTCGATCTGTCTCCAGTCGTAGAAATCGAAGCTAAGGCCACCAACGTTGGTGATACTACGCTTTCAACGACCTTAATGAATGGCGATGTGCGTGTTTCTACCGTAGAGCATTTATTATCGGCGATGGCTGGGTTAGGTATTGATAACGCTATTATCGACGTTAGTTCCGACGAAGTTCCGATTATGGATGGTAGCGCTGGTCCATTTGTTTTCTTGATTCAGTCAGCTGGAATTCAAGAGCAAAATGCGGCGAAGAAGTTTATCCGTATAAAGAAGAAGGTCGTGGTTAGAGACGGCGATAAAGAGGCAATTTTCTTGCCGTTTGAAGGGTTCAAGGTTTCCTTCTCAATCGATTTCGATCACCCCGTATTTAAAGGCCGCAAGCTAGATGCTACGGTCGACTTTTCGAGCACCTCATTTGTTAAAGAGGTATCGCGCGCTCGAACATTTGGTTTCATGCATGAAATCGAGTATTTGCGTTCCAAGGGTTTGGCTAAAGGCGGCAGTGTTGATAACGCCATAGTTGTTGATAAATACAGAATCCTGAATGAAGACGGCCTGCGCTATGAGGACGAATTCGTTAAGCATAAGGTTTTAGATGCCATTGGTGACCTCTACCTTCTCGGAAAGAGTTTGATCGGTGAGTTTCGCGCTCACAAGTCAGGTCATGGGCTGAACAATAAATCTTTGCGTGAACTCATTAAACAAGAGGATGCGTGGGAGATGGTGACCTTTGAAAACGACGAGCCCGCCCCAATTTCCTACATTAAGCCCCTGTTAGCGGTTTAACCTTTCTTTGTGTTTGTTCGTTTAGGGCGCAAACGGTGTAGATGCTCCTAAGGTTGGGGCTTTCGCCTTGCCAATTTAAAGGTAAATATGCCATAGTCCTTGGCGCCTGAATTGATAGTTAATGAAAGTTGACGTCAAATTGGCACTATTCTCCTAATTTATTGGGAGTTTAGGCGTTTTTATTCAGGGATTAGTGCTATATATTTATCATGTCTCGCAAGAGTAGGTAAGGGTTCTGGTTGCTGTCACGGTTGTGCTGCCGAATCTATGGTTGTTCCGTTTAGAGGGTTGGAGGTGATAGCAGTAACGCCTTAGGCGCGTTTCTGGGTCATCCCGGTCGTTATTAGAACTATAAAGCCGTACTTACTCCGGCGTAATAAAAGATCGTTATTGGGGCATTCTGCTTACTAGATTTAACAATGAAAATTATCGTTGTCAGTAAACGTCATGGAAACACGCGCAGCTTTACGCTGGGCGGGTGGACGCGTGCGTTACTTTCAGCCTGTATTGTTGGGATTCCCGTTGGTGCTGCGACTATAGCCGGCATCCATTTATCGAGTCTAAAAGGCTCTGACCTCCTTACCCCCGAATCGACACAAGCTTGGGTCGAAGCGCTCGATGGCCAACAGGTCGAAATTGAGCAGGCTAAACTTGAAGCAGAGCAAAAACTCGCGGCGTTAACTTTACGTGTGGCAGAGCTGCAAGCGCGATTGGTACGTTTGGATGCTCTAGGTGAACGCCTGACAACCATGGCTAAGCTTGATAACGGTGAGTTTGACTTTAGCACCGTGCCGGCGCTGGGCGGGCCAGAGATGAGTGTCGATGACGACAACTATACCGCCCCAGATTTTCATCAAGTCCTCGAACAATTGGGCGATCAAATAGATGATCGTCAACAGCAGTTGGGCACCTTGGAGGCCCTACTCGCAAAGCGTAAATTACAGAATGATGTGTTTATAGCGGGTCGCCCCGTCAAGAAAGGTTGGATGTCGTCTCGTTATGGGCGTCGTAGCGACCCGTTTACCGGTCGCATCGCTTGGCATGACGGGGTTGATTTTGCCGGTAAGGATGGCTCCGATATTATTGCCGTTGCGTCCGGTGTTGTTACCTGGTCTGGTAAGCGCCACGGCTACGGAATATTAATTGAAATCAATCACGGAAATGGATTTGTCACTCGTTATGGCCATAGTAAAGAAGCGTTAGTCCAAGTCGGCGATGTGGTAAAAAAGGGGCAAATTGTTGCTCTTATGGGGTCTAGCGGTCGCTCGACCGGCCCCCACGTACACTTTGAAGTCTACAAAAATGGTCGTACCGTCGACCCCTCTAGCTATATTCATCGCGCCAGTCGTTAATTATCTTCCCTCGCCAGCCGCCTAATGAGGTCGCTCGGTCCGTAAAACTCTGTATCATACACACCTAAAAAATTGGGCTGATAAATGGCCCCTGCAACAGTTGGAATTCTTATGTTAAGAAAAACTTTCCGCTCTATATTCGGTTCTAAAAACGACCGTGAACTAAAGCGCATGGGTAAGATTGTTAAGCGTATAAGTGCTTTGGAAGAGACCCTCCAAGGCTTAAGTGACGACGAGCTTAAAGCAAAGACGGCCGAATACCGTGCACGCTTTGAAGCGGGTGAGACACTTGACCAACTGTTGCCGGAGGCTTTTGCAACGGCTCGTGAGGCCAGTAAGCGTGCGATGGGAATGCGCCATTTTGATGTACAGCTTATCGGTGGTATTACGCTACATGAAGGCCGTATCGCTGAGATGAAGACGGGTGAAGGTAAAACCTTAGTGGCAACACTAGCGGTTTATCTGAATGCGATTCCCGGTACGGGCGTGCATGTCGTTACTGTTAACGATTACCTTGCTCGCCGTGATGCTGATTGGATGCGTCCAGTATATGAAGCGCTTGGCCTTACTGTTGGTTCAGTTGTGTCGATGCAGGCTCCAGAAGACAAACGCGCTGCTTATATGTGTGATATCACTTACGGCACAAATAATGAGTATGGTTTCGATTATCTCCGCGACAACATGGTGTTGCGTAAAGAAGACCGTATGCAGCGCCCTTTAAACTACGCCATTATCGATGAGGTCGATTCGATTCTTATCGACGAGGCGCGCACGCCGTTGATCATTTCTGGGGCAGCGGAAGATAGCTCCGCCCTTTATCGCAAGATAAATACATTGGTTCCGAGCTTAAAGCGCCAAGCTGAAGAGAGCGAGGAAATCGGTCACTACACGATCGACGAAAAAACACGACAGGTGGAGCTGACTGAAGAAGGTCACCAGCTAACAGAAGAGCTATTAATTGGTGAAGGCCTTCTTGGTGAAAACGAAAGCCTCTACTCTGCATCGAACCTAGGCCTGTTACACCACATGCATTCTGGGTTGCGGGCACACGCCTTATATCACCGCAATGTTGAATATATTGTGCAGGACCGGCAGGTGGTGTTAATCGACGAGCATACTGGCCGTACTATGCCTGGGCGTCGTTTGTCTGAAGGTCTACATCAGGCGATCGAAGCGAAAGAGGGTGTCGATATTCAAGCCGAAAGTCAGACAATGGCATCTACTACCTTCCAGAATTATTTCCGCCTCTACTCAAAATTAGCGGGTATGACGGGTACGGCTGATACCGAAGCGTTTGAGTTTAGACATATTTATGGCCTTGATGTGGTGGTTATTCCCACCAATAGAGAAGTAATACGAAAAGATATGAACGACCTTATCTTCCTGAATATGGATGATAAGTACGATGCGATTATTGAAGATGTAACGGAATTTCGAGTTAAGAACGCGCCAGTACTTGTGGGTACTGCATCGGTTGAGACGTCTGAAGAAGTCTCTAGCCGGTTGACTAAGGCTGGCGTTCAGCACGAAGTACTCAACGCAAAAAACCACGAACGCGAAGCCGATATTATCGCTCAGGCGGGTCGTCCTGGTGCGATTACCATTGCGACGAATATGGCTGGTCGTGGTACCGATATTAAGTTGGGTGGTAATTGGGAGGTTGAAGTATCGAAGCTTGATAATCCTACCGAAGAACAAATTGCCGCAGCCAAAGCCGATTGGCAGAACCGTCACGATATGGTTATTGCCGCTGGAGGTTTACATATCATCGGGACTGAGCGTCACGAATCGCGCCGTATCGATAATCAGTTGCGTGGCCGAGCGGGGCGCCAGGGCGACCCAGGTTTATCACGTTTTTACTTGTCGCTTGAAGATAACCTGATGCGTATTTTCGCCTCTGATCGTATGCGCAGCATCATGCAAACGCTCGGCATGGAGCAGGGTGAAGCGATTGAGCACCGTATGGTGACCAATGCCATTGAGAAGGCCCAGCGTAAAGTTGAAGGCCGTAACTTTGACTATCGTAAGCAACTGTTGGAATACGATGACGTTGCGAACGATCAGCGTCGCGTTGTTTATACCCAGCGAAATGAGTTGTTGGATGTAGAAGATATTGCCGAGGCAATTGCGGGGATTCGTGAAGACGTTATTCACGATCAGGTCGCCACTTTTATTCCACCTCAGTCGGTGGAAGAACAGTGGGATATTGCTGGTTTAGAAAAAACCTTTGAGCAAGATTATGGAATTAAGGTTCCTGTTCAGCAATGGCTAGATGAAGATAGCAAGCTGCACGAAGAGACCTTAAAAGAAAAATTGCTGGTGGTTATGAATGACTACTATGCGGAGAAAGAGACCAAAATCGGCCCCATTATGCGTACTCTGGAAAAGCAACTCATGCTGCAGGTGCTAGATACCCTGTGGAAAGAGCACTTACAGAGTATGGATAGTTTGCGCCAGGGTATTGGTTTGCGCGCTTACGCACAGCGCAACCCTAAGCAAGAATACAAGCGTGAGGCGTTCGCCTTGTTCGAAGAAATGCTGCAAACATTGAAGCACGATATTACCCGAGTGCTGTATCGTATCGAGCCCATAAGTGAAGAGCAGTTGGCGGAAATGGATCGCCGTCGTCGCGCTGAGGCGGAAGCGCTAAAAATGCGGATGCAGCACGAAAGTGTGAATGCCCTTGAACAAGAGCGCAATATAGAAGAGGTTCAGCCGGATCGCCCTTATGTCCGCGATGGCAAAAAAATTGGCCGAAATGATTCCTGTCCTTGTGGTTCAGGTAAAAAATATAAGTCGTGTCACGGTAAGTTAGTTTAATCGCGACCGATAAGGTTCAACTCAATTTAGAGCAGAGAATATGGCGGTAGGTGAAATAGCGCTGGGGCCGATATACCCGGTTCCCGGTATTCGCTTGGGGGCGGCAGCGGCGGGCATTAAGCGAAAAAATCGTGACGATGTTTTGTTGATCGCCCTAGATGAAGGTTCGAGTTGCGCGGGTGTGTTTACCCAAAATGCTTTTTGCGCGGCGCCAGTAACCATTGCGCGACAGCATTTAGATACCGCCGCAACGCGGTATTTACTGGTTAACTCCGGTAATGCAAATGCCTGTACGGGAGCACCTGGAACGGCTGCCGCTTTTGATACTTTGCGTGCAGTTTCGTCACTCGGCGATGTTCCTATGGCGAGCGTGTTGCCATTTTCGACTGGCGTTATTGGTGAACTGTTACCGGCACAAAAAATTATCGATGCGCTACCTGAAGCGTTTAGCGCGCTGACTGAAGATGGTTGGCAAGCGGCCGCTGCAGCGATTATGACGACGGATACACGACCCAAGCTCGCGAGTGTTAAGTTGGATATTGAGGGTGCTGAGATTGTCGTTACGGGTATCGCCAAGGGTGCAGGTATGATTCGCCCCAATATGGCAACCATGTTGGGTTATATCGCTACTAATGCCAAGATTGATCAGTCGCTTCTGGTGCAGCTTTCTCTGCAGGCGGCAAACAAGTCTTTTAATCGCATCACGATTGATGGCGATACCTCGACCAACGACGCTTGTATCTTGATGGCCTCAGGCTGTTCAGAGATGACGGAAATAAGCTCGGCAAACAATGCCGGCTATCAGCTGTTGCGGAGCGCAATCATCGAGGTGTATCAATCCTTATCGCAGCAGATTGTGCGCGATGGCGAAGGTGCGACCAAGTTTGTAACCATCAATGTGACTGGTGGTGAGAACCTGCAAGAGTGTCTCGATATTGCCTATTCCATAGCTCACTCGCCACTGGTAAAAACCGCTATGTTTGCGTCCGATCCGAACTGGGGGCGTATTGTCTGCGCTATTGGTAATGCCGGTATAGCCGAGCTTGATGTCAGTAAGATCGATGTTAGTGTTGGCGGCGTAAAAATTGTCGAGCAAGGCGGACGCTGTTCGAGTTATCGGGAGGAGGCTGGGCAAGCGGTGTTTAGTCAGCCTGAGTTTGCGATCGATATTAGCTTGGGGCGCGGTGATTTTAGCGAAACCATCTGGACCACCGATCTATCTCACGAATACGTAAAAATTAACGCGGAGTATCGTACCTGATGCAGTTTCAGTCGGCGTTGGCAAGGTATCAAACCCTGTGACGGCGGAACTTGATTCAAGCCTCACGAAAGCTTCAAGCGCTGTTAAGGTTGCAGTTGGCGTTGTGTTTAACTCTGCGGGAGACGTATTGATCGCACGGCGTACCAATACCGATCACTTGGCAGGTTACTGGGAGTTCCCCGGCGGCAAAATCGAGTCGGGTGAAACCGCTACGGTCGCGCTAGCGCGTGAGTTGGCAGAAGAGGTGGGTATCCGAGTCGAGCATTGCCGCCCGTTACTCACTATTTCACACCAGTATGCGGAAAAATTTGTGGTGCTGGATGTGCGTCGTGTCGACGCCTTTTCCGGCGAGGCGGTTGGCCTTGAAGGGCAAGAAGTACGCTGGGTGAAACCGGCTGAACTGTTGCAATACCAGTTGCCTGAGGCAAATAAGCCAATCGTTACCGCGGTTAGCTTGCCATCGCAAATGCTTATTACCGGTGTGTTTGTTAACGAGCAGGACTTGCTGAACAAATGTATAAGTGCGACTGACCACGGTTTTTCACACATTCAGTTTCGTGCGCCTTGGCTGCCGCCGCAGAAGTACGTAGAGCTACTAAAGCTTTTGGATCGGGAGTTGCGACCGCGCGGTGTGAAAGTCTTCGCAAATACTAATTTTCAACTCTGGGGCATGTTCGATTACCCCTACAAGCATCTATCAAGTCATCGGCTGTTACAGTTCAGTAAAGATCAGCTGCGGCAAACTGAACTCATATCCGCGTCTTGTCATAATCTGCAAGAGTTACAGTCGGCTGAAAAGCTGGGTGTAGATTTCGTTTACTTTTCGCCGGTAAAGTTTACCCGTAGTCATCCACACGCGGAGCCAGCGGGGTGGCAGGCGCTTATTGATTTTTGTGCCGAGGCGACGGTGCCGGTATATGCATTAGGTGGTTTGGGCAGTGATGACCTAGTTCAGGCCCAAGCGAGCGGAGCGCAAGGTGTTGCTTCTATCTCTGCCTATTGGCGGTAGCATTACCGACAATACCTACACTAGGCTAATCAAAATCTCGCTGCTCAGACCATAGTTCGTCCTCAACAGATTCCCCTTCTATACGTTGGTTTTCCGACGCCCAATCACCAAAATCAATCATCTTGCAGCGATCGCTACAAAAGGGTCGGTGCGGGAATTCTTCTGTCATTAAGACTGGGGATTTACATACAGGGCAGGCTACAGATAGCGTTTTTACGGTCATGGGCTCAGTGCGTTTAATAGCGAGTGATGGAGTTCGACAACTTGCAGCTGAGTTTGCTCACGGCTGCCAGAGTTGTCGATAACGTAATCGGCCTGCGCTAAACGCTCAGTGCGAGTGAGTTGGCTAGCGATAATGGCTCGTATTTGATCGGCGCCCACTTTATCGCGCTGTGTGGTCCGCTGCAACTGCAGTTGTTCGCTGATATCAACCACTGCAAGCTGATCTACTTTGTCCCGTTGCTTGGTTTCCAATAGCAGTGCCGCTGAATAAATCACATAGGGTTGAGCGGAGTTTGCAGCAGCGGTGATTAGGTCGGAGGTAGTGCGTGCTTGTATGGCGGGGTGTAGCAGGTTTTCGAGCCACTGTTTTTCGAGTGGTTTAGCGAAGATAATTTCTCGTAGGAGGGCGCGATTCAGCTCTCCGGTGGCTTGCAGGATACCTGCGCCAAAATGATCCTGAATGCGCGCTAAGCATTCCGAGCTGGGTTCTACGATCTTACGCGCGACAAGGTCGGCATCTACAACGCTAACCCCCAGGGTTTGAAAACCGTCAGTAACAAGGGTTTTCCCGCAACCGATCCCCCCCGTCACACCGAGTACAAACATGCTGCTAGGGCTGTAGTAGCTGCAGATAGCTGTTGGTTAACATCTCGCCCCAGAAAAACGCTACCCAGCCAGCAACGGCAAGATAGGGGCCGAAAGGGATAGGGATATTCTTATCGCGCCCCTGAATGATAATGCCCGCGATACCAATAATGGCACCGACTAAGGCGGATAAAATCACAATAAGCGGCAACATTTGCCAGCCCATCCAAGCGCCTAGTGCGGCAAGTAGTTTGAAGTCGCCGAACCCCATACCATCTTTGCCAGTCGCCAGCTTAAACAGCCAGAAAACGCTCCATAACACGCCGTAACCGAACACTGCACCCAGAACCGCGGAGTTCAGATCGGTATAGATACCACCAACATTCGCTAACAAGCCCAACCAAAGTAGCGGAAGTGTTATTGAGTCGGGTAGTAATTGGTGGTCGACATCAATCATGGTGAGCGATATTAAACACCAAGTGAAAATGAGCGCTAAGCCACCTGCAGCCGTCAAACCAAATTGGTAGATACAGAAAGCCGTGAGAGCGGCGCTGACAAGCTCAATAATGGGGTAGCGCAAAGATATAGTAGCTTTACAGCTGGCGCATTTTCCGTGGAGTAACAGGTAGCTAAGTACGGGGATATTTTGCCATGCTTTTACTGGCGCCTTGCACTGGGGGCAGTGCGAGTTTGGGAAAGCAATATTAAAGGTTTCGCCGCTGTCGTCATCCCCTTTGGGGTTTTCTTCTAAGTACTGTACACACTCCTGACGCCAGTTTCGTAGCATCGAAACAGGAAGGCGGTAGATCACCACATTGAGAAAGCTGCCGACCACCAAGCCCAGTAGGACAACACTAAAAAGAATGTAGAGTGCCATGTTTAAATCGACGGTGTCGAAGAGTCCCATGTTTAAACCACCTGGCCCATTTGGAAGATGGGCAGGTACATGGCGATCATCAAGCCGCCAACCAAAATGCCGAGCACGGACATGATAAGCGGTTCCAATAATGAGGTGAGGCTATCGACGAGGTTATCTACGGCCTCTTCGTAATAATTTGCGACTTTGCTTAGCATTTCATCTAGCGCGCCAGACTCCTCACCAATAGCTGTCATTTGCACCAACATAGGCGGAAATCGATTTGTGTTTGCGATCGCAGTATTTAGTTGCGTACCAGTGCTTACTTCGTCTCGAATTCGGATAACGGCGTTCTCAAACAGGGAGTTGCCGGTAGCCCCTGCTACCGATGAAAGGGCATCAATAAGGGGAACGCCTGCGGCAAATGTCGTAGATAGCGTACGGGCGAAGCGAGCGATGATTGATTGGTAGATGATATTGCCAACAATTGGGACTTTTAAGATGTAGCGATCGGAGGCGTCGCGAACTGTTTTACTTCTTGCTTTTAGTTTGCCAAACCCGTAGATACTTGCTGCGGTTATGATTATTCCCTGCAGCCAGTAAGCTTGGGCGAGCTCAGATAAATGTAATACGAAAAGCGTAAATGCCGGTAGCTCTGCACCGAAACTACCAAAAGTTTCGGCAAATTGAGGTACAACTTTAACTAAAAGAATTCCAGTGACGACGATGGCAACCGCAACGACGGCTATCGGGTAGCTGAGTGCTTTTTTAATTTTGGCTTTTAGTTGTTCTGTTTTTTCCTTATAGGTGGCAATTCGGTCAAGCATGGTTTCCAGTGCGCCAGATTGTTCGCCAGATTCAACCAAGTTACAAAACAGCTCATCAAAATACTTAGGATGTTTACGCAAGGAGGGCGCAAAGCCGGTGCCGGCAGCCACATCTTCACGAATCGCGCCAACAAGTTCGCGAATACCTTTGTTTTCGGAGCCGCCTTTAACGATGTCAAAGCTCTGTACCAGGGGAACGCCCGCTTTCATCATGGTTGCCATTTGGCGAGTGAACAGTGCAATGTCCATAGGTTTGATTTTGGCGCTTCCGCCGCCGCCAAATAATGGCTTGGCTTTACGTTTAACATTCGACGCTCTAATGCCTTGTTTTAAAAGTTGTGCCTTCGCCATGGCCGCACTAGAGCTAGCAACTTCGCCACTAACCTTGTTGCCGCGTTTGTCCTGCCCTTTGTAAGTGAAGGTATGAGTTGATGCAGTAGCCATAGAACCTTAATCCTTAGTCACGCGATTGGCTTCTTCGAGGCTGGTAACCCCCATAGAAGCTTTGCGAAGCGCAGAAACGCGCAAGTTATTGAAGCCAGCTCGTTTAGCAGCCTCGGCAATCTGTATGGAGTTGCCGCCCTCCATTATAATGCGGGATATTTCCGGTGTGATGCGAACAACTTCATATACCCCGACCCTTCCCTTATAACCATCAGTACATTTCTCACAGCCGACTGGATGGAATAGTGTGATTTCTTCGCGAGAATAGCCTATCTCGTCGAACCCTTCTTCCGTCAAAATTTCATCTGGGATGTCGGTAGCGGGTATTTTACACGCGGCGCAGAGCCGGCGAGCGAGACGCTGCGCAATAATCAGGCTGACAGTCGTTGCTACGTTAAATGTGGGAACCCCCATATTCATAAGGCGGGTTAGGGTTTCGGCGGCGCTGTTGGTGTGTAGAGTGGACAGCACCAAGTGGCCTGTTTGAGCGGCTTTAATGGCGATTTCCGCGGTGGTAAGGTCGCGAATCTCGCCGACCATTACAATATCAGGGTCTTGCCGCAAGAATGAACGTAGCGCCTCGGCAAAGGTTAAGCCTACGCGGGTATTCATGTTGACTTGGTTGATACCCTCAAGGTTAATCTCCACAGGGTCTTCCGCTGTCGAAATGTTACGCTCAGGGGTATTCAGGATATTTAGGCCAGTATAGAGCGAAACGGTTTTACCTGAACCCGTCGGCCCGGTCACAAGAATCATCCCTTGTGGCTGTGCGAGGGTATCCATAAACATTTTCTTTTGGATGTCCTCATAGCCCAAAGCGTCGATACCGAGCTTGGCGCTAGAGGGGTCGAGAATACGCAAAACAATTTTTTCGCCGAATAGGGTAGGCAGGGAGTTAACGCGGAAGTCGATCGCGCGATTCTTCGAGATTTTCATCTTAATACGGCCATCCTGCGGAACACGCCGTTCAGAGATGTCCATTTGCGACATAACTTTTAAGCGGGCGGCAAGCCTGCCGGACAAGTTCTGTGGTGGTCGCGCCATCTCTTTAAGAATGCCGTCGGTTCTAAAGCGAACGCGGTAGCTTTTTTCGTAGGGCTCAAAGTGGATATCCGAAGCGCCAATTTTAATCGCATCCAGCAATACTTTGTTAACGAAGCGCACGATAGGTGCCTCGTCGACTTCGCCGGTTTCATCAGCGGCACCGCGATTGTCTTCATCGACCGCCTCAATGTCTAAATCGTCTAGCGAGTCTTCATCGAGGCCGCCAAGTGCTTCACCGAGTGTTTCTTCCTCGGCGTTTAAAAACCTTTCGATGGCAACGGCGAGCTTGTCTGCCTCAGCAATTAGGGCTTCGGTGTTGAGGCCCGTATTAAATTTAATTTCGTCCAGCGCGTGCAGGTTTGTTGGGTCGCACACGGCAATAAATAAGCGATTACCGCGCTTAAACAGCGGCAGCGCGAAGTGTTTGCGAATAAGTTTAGAGTCGACAATTCCTCTAGGAATCGAGTCTGAGGTAATCGCGGAGATATCGACGAGCGGAGTGCCAAACTCGTCAGCCGCTGCGGTTGCCACGGCGAAAGGGCTAACCGTGCCCTTATTAGATAGAAATATGGGTAGCGGCAACTGCTCTTTAGCGGCGGCATCAAGCGCCTTTTCGGCGTCTGCGTGGTTAAGCAGTTCGTCACGCACAAGCCTGCGCGCCAAACCACTGAGGTTAGTGACAGTGTTCATGCGGGTTTCTGTCCTGAGTAAACGATCATTTAAAGCAAGTGTTACATGCAGTTGACGGCGCCCTATATTAGGAGGCCAAAGCTTTTAAGTCAGTATTATTTAAAGTGCTAGTTAAACTCTACCACTTTTTTTAGATTCAACCAGTAACTCGCTGTAATTTTTAAACTTTTTTGTCCAAATCGGTAACAGGCGGCGGTATTTAAATATTGTATGCGTTGTTCTCCGGTAGTATCTGACCAAACTACGGCACGCGGTTTAAAGTTTGAATGGTATGTGGTGACGATATTTGGGTGCTCATGACAAAAAATGTCACTTCTAGTGCATGCGGTTAGGTAGTGTGTTTCTCCTGTAAGTCTTTTGTATGCCTCTGCGCCCTAATAATTACGGCGTAAGTGTAAAAAAAACCAACATTGGCACAGTAGTTGTATTGTTAATAGTGTCTCTTGATACCCCCCTAATGAGGATTTACAGATGAAGAAAGTAGAACAAGGTTTTACATTGATTGAATTAATGATCGTAGTTGCGATTATCGGTATTTTGGCTGCAGTTGCATTGCCTGCCTACCAAGATTATTTGACACGCGCTCAAGTTTCTGAAGCATTGGCACTTGCCGGTGGGCTGAAGACGACCGTAGGTGAGTTTTACACCGATGAAGGCGAGCTTACTAATATTCAAAATGGCTATCGTGGTATCCCCGCGGCAAACCAGTTCGCTGGAAAGTATGTTACTGGTGTGGCGATTTCTGGTGGCGTTATTACCGCGACTATGGGCAACGCAGCGTCAGCGGTTATTGCTACTAAAGTACTTGTGTTATCTCCTATTACCTCTGCTGGATCAATGGGCTGGAGTTGTACGGCTGCTGCTGGCACTGATATTGAGACCAAGTATCTGCCTACTGCGTGTAAGTGAAATTAGTGTAGCAATTTAAAAAGCCGCCTTCGGGCGGCTTTTTTACGTTTGGAACCTCTAATAATATGAAAAAAACGGTATTTGCCTTATTCGTACTTATGTTGGTGGCGTTGGTTTGCCTTTACCCAGGGTTGAGCGGTGGCTTTCTTCTCGATGATTACGGCACCTTGCCACCTTTGGGGGCTTGGGGGGGGCTCACTAGTTGGGTTGAGCTACGGGAGTATGTATTTGGCGGATTCACTGGCCCTACTGGCCGTCCCGTGTCACTACTGAGTTTTGCCTTGAATGGTGGCGCCTGGCCCGATCATCCCAGCTGGTTTTTGTCTGTTAATGTCGCTATTCATTTACTGAACGGTATACTCGCTTACTGGGTAATAGCCAAGCTACTTATTGCTGCGAGAGTTCAATCCGCTCAACTTATCGCATTTGTAACAACCGCTTTTTGGGTGCTGCACCCCGCTCAGGTGTCAACCGTTTTGTATATAGTTCAGCGGATGACGCAGTTGGAGTGCCTATTTAACCTGCTGTGTATCGCAAGTTTTATTTCGTTGCGAAACACTTTGGCTAGCAATGCGCTAACGCGCGCGGGCGCTTGGTTTTGCGTTTTTGGCGCTGCGGGTGTGCTTGCCTTGCTGAGCAAGGAAAATGCCGTCCTAATCCCGCTGCAACTACTGTTAATTGATAGATATTTAGTCTGGGCTGGTGCGCCCTGTAGTACGGCTAGCTATCGGTGGTTTCGCATCTGTTGTGTGTTGTTGCCAAGCGTGATTGTGATTGGGTACTTGGCGAATCGCTGGTATTTGTATATTGCTACAGGCCAAAGCCATTCAGGTAGAGGGTTTACGGTATGGCAGCGCCAGCTAACAGAGTTTAGGGTGGTGGGCGACTACTTGCTTTTGTATCTAGTACCCAAAATACAAACAGCGGGTGTTTTCCAGGATGGTTACCCCAAGTCAACCGGTTGGCTGTCACCTGCTTCTACCTTGATATGGTTTTTTGTACACAGTGCAATTGTGGGGGGGGCCGTATGGGCCAGAAAGAAACTACCCGTAATCGCCTTCGGTGTTTTGTGGTTTTACGTTGGTCATTTGCTGGAGTCCACAGTGATTCAACTGGAGTTAAAGTTCGAGCATCGTAACTACTTACCGAGCTTGGGTTTTGCGCTGTGCATGGCCTATGGTTTAAGTCGCTTGCCCCTACCAAGAAAAAGCCAGCTAGGGGTAATGTTGGCTGTTGGCTTGTACTACAGTGTTTGCCTGTTTATGCGTGCAAGCCTATGGGGGAACCAGTTGATGGCGGTAGATGTTTGGGCGCGAGAGAACCCGAACTCTCACCGCGCGTTAGAGTTTGCCGCGATGGTGCATCTTAGGCACCCCGATGGCCGCCCAGCTGCGGTAGCTTACCTGCAGCGCGCGCTAGCGCTTTCAAACGAAGATCCAGCGGTCGAGCTTAAGCTTATAACCTATACTTGTGATTATCTTGCGGTTACTCCGCAGCAGGTTAGCTCCTTAGAGCAGCGCCTTCCTTCTGCACCAATGAACTGGCAAATAGGCGACCTAATGGCAGTTATAGGTGGTGCAGTAATAGAGCGCCGCTGCATTGGGGTGGCAGCTGAAGAGTTTCGGCGGCTAATAAATGCCAGCTTAAAAAACCCGCATTTTAGCGCAACGCGTGTAACCTATAAGCTCTGGTTCGAATGGATAAAAGTCGATCTGGCAGTCGGAGACCCTGAGCGAGCTGCTCGTAACGCAATGAATGTATTCGGTAAGCCGAATGTGCCACTAGGTATTGTTATGCGAGTAGCCATTATGCTGGCTTCGTCGGGAAACCCGGAGGCAGGGTACAAAATAATAGATATCGCGTTAACGTCAGGGGGCGCGAGTCTAGGGTCATCCGCATTTTTAATTAGCCAGGCGAAAGAAATTCGAGAAAATATAAAGCGCGATCTTTAAAGATCAGAAAAATAATGAGCTGGGCCAATGAATATGAAGGTTTCTGTTGTAATACCTGCGAAGAATGAAGCAGAAGGTCTCAAGACTTTTTTACCCGAGCTGGTCGGCGTGCCGGAGGTTCATGAAATAATCGTGGTGGACGACGGTAGTGCAGACTCTACTGTTGCTGTATGTGAAGAGTTTGGAGCAACTGTTTACTCACACCCTTATAGTATGGGTAACGGTGCTGCGATAAAGACCGGTGCAAGAAAGGCAACCGGTGATGTTATTGTTTTTATGGATGGCGATGGGCAGCATTCGCCAAAAGATATTCCGCGCCTGTTAGCTGAGTATGAAAAAGGCTTTTCAATGGTGGTTGGCGCTCGAGGAAAGGGCTCTCAGGCAAGTGCTGGCCGTTGGCTTGCAAATAGTTTCTACAATAAATTTGCGGGTTGGATGACTGGGCGGAACGTAGAAGATTTAACTTCGGGCTTTAGGGTGGCAAACGCAAAAAAGTTTAGGGAGTTTTTGCCATTGTTACCCAATGGGTTTTCATACCCTACAACCTCGACCATGGCTTTTTTCCGGTCTGGGTATGGCGTAAGTTATGTACCGATAAATGTGAAGGATCGTGTTGGGACTAGTCATATAAGAATAGTAAAAGATGGTGTGCGGTTTCTGCTCATCATATTCAAGGTCGGGACTCTTTACTCGCCGTTAAAGGTGTTTTTTCCGGTTAGCCTGGTGGTGTTTTTAATGGGATTTAGCTACTACGCGTTTACTTTTTTCACTGCTGGTCGGTTCACCAATATGAGTGCATTACTTTTCACCACGTCGTTAATGATATTTATGATGGGGCTTATTTCGGAGCAAATTACCACGTTGTTGTATACGAAGAAGTAGAAAACCAAGGTAGATTAAGGAACCCTGGATGTTGGGGGATTAGATTTTTCGCTAAAATAAGCCGATGACTCTCGATTTGGTAGGGCGGTCGAATGGCTTATACACGCAAAAACAATTGAGGCCCCTATATCACCATAACTTTTCAATTAAGGTCTCGTAGTGTCACATTATTCCTTTTATCGCCAGTGTATGTCGTATCTCACCTCAAGAGAGCAGCGGGACTATTACCTGGTTTTGGTGCTGGGAGTTATGTCAGCCATGGGGGAACTACTGGGCTTGGCATCGATTGTCCCTGTGATTACGGTGATTACCGGATCGGAAATGCCCGTTTATATGGATCAGCTTACTGAATATACCTCGCATGACTTGGCTGTGAGTACACTAGGTGCACTATGTATATTAACTCTAATTCTGAGCGCAATAATTAATGCGACATACTCATTTGCCAGAAATCGTTACGCTATGAGAGTTGGTGCAAGGCTTTCGACGGCGGCAATTCGGAATTACCTGTCTCAAGATCCGGTTTTATTTTGGAGTAGAAGTGAAGCCGAGTTTTCTAGGAATATTGGAGATGTAGGTGGACGAGTCTCAATGGGGGTTGTACAAAATTCTTTGCATATGGTGTCTAGGTTTGCGCTGACCGCCATTGCTGCTGCCGGACTGCTTTGGATTAACCCGCTTCTCACGGTGGCAATTTGTTTGACTTTGGCAGTGCTCTATACCCTGATTCATGTCAGTATAAAAAATTATATACAAGTAGCAACCTTAACTATATTTTCCGACTCTAAATTTCTACACCGAACTAAAATAAATTCATATAAAGCTTTCAGGTTAGCGAAAATCAGCGGGGCAGAGAATTACGTTGCGGATATTTTTTCTCATTATCGAAAGCGTTCAGCAAGGCTTTCCGCCAATATCAGCATAATGGGCGAGTTACCTAAGAATGTTATTGAAACGGCGGGTTTGGTGGTGCTTGTCGTGATGGCTCTTATTATGGATCGCTCGATAGTGTCTGATAAAATTATTCCCAATATGTCGATATTTGCGTTAGCTGCCTACCGTATTCTCCCATCGCTACAACAGATATTTCAGGGATATAATAACCTCACTGCTGTAAAGGCATTGGAGCCAACGATTGCCAATGCCCTAGAGGAAAAAATCGACAATAAGATTTCTGCGAAAGCCATGACGAATGGAGCTGAAAAAACTCAATTTAACATTCTAGAGCTAAAGACTTTAAGTTTTAGTTATCTAGCGTCTGGTCGCGAGCTTTTTAAAAGCCTCAATCAAAAAATGGAATTAAAGGGCGTCTGGGTGCTACAGGCTCCCTCAGGAGCTGGGAAAAGTACGCTGTTCGATCTGTTGATGGGCTTTCAGCGGCCAATAAAAGGCAGCGTTCAAGTCGATGGCGTTAATCTAGCAGATCTGAAAAATGAATGGTGGGAAAATATATCGTACGTTCCGTCGAGTTATGTTTCGTTTGGAAGTAGTCTAAAGTCAGAGGTTAGTTTTGGCCGTGTGGGTGAGGTCGATAACCATCGCTTAAAAGTTGCCCTCGATGTATCTGGGTTTTCAGATGTAATGAATCGGCATAATTTGACTGTGGATTCTTCACTGGATTGTCTGGACTTGTCTTCTGGAGAAGAGTCTAGGCTAATGATTGCGAGGGCTCTTTATCGAGGGGCAAATATTTTGTTTATGGATGAAGCTCTATCAAAGCTGGATCTACTGTCGGCTAAGGCCGTTCTAAGTGCTATTCAGGAAGAATATACTGGCATGTGTTTATTTATTGTCACGCATCGTATTGAAGAACTTTCCGATGTGAACTATCAATCAATACTTCTAACTTCGGACTCAAGTAAAGTGGTAGAGAGAGTAGAATAAATGAAAAAAGTTCTTTATAAGCTATTTATTAAAATACTATTGCCGTTTCGTGTTGCTATCAGGTTCGAGATTAAGCGAGAGCTGAAAGTTATTTCTGATCAGAATGCTGAAATTCTGAGAGAGCTTAAATTAATCGATAAACGTCAAAACCTTGCGCATAAAATCCAGTCTGAAGCTAGTAGATCTACGGCTAATTTTATAATCGAAAAAATGAACTCAGCAAAGCTCTTTGACGATAAACTTAAATTGATAGATTATGCTTTGGCTCTGACCAAAAATCCACGTAATGCGATAATTCTTGAGTTCGGAGTGTTTGAAGGTGAAACACTAAACTATATGGCATCAAAATGGCTTGGTAAGCTTTACGGGTTTGATAGTTTTGAAGGCCTTCCTGAAGATTGGCGGGCTGGTTTTGGAAAAGGTTTTTTTGCTACGGGTAATATACCAATAGTGCCAGAGAATGTTGAACTCATTAAAGGTTGGTTTGAAGAAACGTTACCAAAATTTGTAGAGAGTAATGAAGAGGATATTGCAATAGTGCATATTGATTGTGACCTCTATAGCTCAACTAAGACGGTTTTTGAAGTGTTATCTGGAAGGTTGAAGCCGGGTACTTTAATTATTTTCGATGAATACTTTAATTATCCGGGGTGGGAAATGGGAGAGCATAAGGCGATGCTTGAATTTGCTAAGTCAAAAAAAGTTGGTTTCGAATATTTGGCGTACAATCAAATGCATGAGCAGGTTTTGGTTAGGCTTATTTGACGAGTATTTAAAAAAACCTTCCTCAGATAGGTCGATTTAATAACATTTTTTTAGGTGGTTCATGAGAGTTGTTGCGGTAGTGGTAACCTATAATAGAGTAGAGCTTTTGAAAGAAACGCTCGATGCAATTCTTTCAAATAATACCCTAGTTTCTGAAATTATAGTTATTAATAATGCAAGTCAGGACGGCACAAAGCAGTACCTTCAAAATTATAAGTCAGAACAGTTATTCCCTGTGCATATGGCCTGTAATCTTGGTGGGGCAGGGGGGTTTAAATATGGTATAAAGCTTGCTGAGGAAAGAGGAGCGCAATGGATATGGTGTATGGATGACGATTGCATACCGCATTCTTCTGCATTAACAGCAATGCTAGACTCTATACCTTCTTTGGGGAGGTTCGGCGAAATTGGATATCTCGCATCAAGGGTAGAGTGGGTTGATCAAACTCTATGCTTTATGAATATTCCCGTTGCGCATTGGCTTTGGTCTGATACTCATCGAGAGGTGCCAAATGCTTCCAGAATAATTGGTTCTTCGTTTGTTTCTATACTTTTAAATACAAATGCAGTAAGAACCGTTGGGCTTCCTGTCTCTGAGTTCTTCATTTGGTTTGATGATGCTGAATATAGTAGACGGATATCATCAAAATATCCTTGCTATTTAATTTCTAATAGCGTCGTAGTACATAAAACACCCAAAAACTTCCTTCCTTTAGATTATGCTCAGCTGAACGATGACTCCCTATGGAAATATAAATATGGAATTCGTAATGAGATGAGTTTTCATGTGTATAACGGGTCTTATATGAATGCGTTGGTGTTTGTGTTTAAGAATGCTAGAAGGCTATTGAAAGAAAAGAAACATAAATATATTTTATCCGTATTGGGTGCAATCATAAGTGGTTTATGTTTTAACTATAAAAAGTACATCGAGTATTCAGGGTAGGGGGGGGTATGCCACCTTTGGTTTCAGTTGTCATTCCGACATATAACTATGGGCACTACCTTCGGTCTTCGGTTCAAAGTGTATTGAGGCAAACCTACAATAATATTGAAGTTATAATTGTTGATGATGGCTCAACGGATGATACTAAAAGAGTGGTGGAGGAGTTTGGCGATAGCGTAATTTATCATTATAAGTCCAATGCAGGGTTGTCCGCTGCAAGAAATACTGGTATTGAAATTGCAAAAGGGAAGTACATACAATTTTTAGACTCAGATGATTTGCTTGGGGAGAACAGCATAGAGTCTAGGGTTGCACTCCTAGAGGTTGATGACGATGCTGCATTCGTGATTTGCCGTAATCTGTTTTTCAAGTATACGCTGGGGAAAATCCCTATACCCTGGTTGGGATGGAAGTTGCCCGATGAAGAATTATTTGCACTTGCTCTTTCATATTTTAATATAGGTCCTCCCCATGCTCTGCTTTGTAGGCTGGATGTTATCGTTGATAATCAGTTAATGTTTGATGAGTCTCTTATGGCCTGTGAAGACTATGATTTTTGGCTTAAGCTTTTCAAGGTTGGCGGTGCTCCTAAGTACTGTAATGTAGGCAGAGTCTACTACCGCAGGCACTCTCTTAGTATGTCAAAGAATATTTCACGGCAGGCGCATTTTGACAGTGTTTTAGCATATCGGGTACTCGATATGATTTCTAAAGGTGACTTTCCTGGGGACTCAAAACGCTACCTAATTACTAATTTGGCTTCTTCACTTTCGATATTTAGAGAGCTCTATTATTTAGATGAGGGCAAGGCTTTGGGGTTTTATAATAAACATATTGCTAGGCTTGTTCGAGCTCTTGATAAGGAGGCTGATGGGCTCGTTGATCTTCATTTGACGGCAATTTACCGCCTTGAAATCTATGCATTGGTAATTAAATGTACCCTCAAGGACGAATCAATTTCACGAAGTGACGCTAGATCGCTATTGTCATTAAGTGCGAGTGAAACAATCCTTTTTAGGGATTTTATTGGCAGTAATGAATCATGGTTTTCTGTCGTTGTTAAAACAATTGAATTTGTGAAGTATAGATTTTTACTTCGCTTATTTCTTTTAAAGCATAGGGCGTGTGGGCTATAGTTAAATGCTTTATGGAAGGGTGCGAGTTACTTGATATGTTCTTTTTGGTTAGTGAAAAGTATAAGTTTGTTATCGGATGGTCCGCAAAATGTGGCTGCTCTAGTTTGAAGAGGTGGTATCTAAAGCTGCATGACGTTGATGCGCCCAACAATATGACGCATCAGGTTGTAGGTTACGGGGATACAGCTTATTCGAACGTTGATTGGAGGCGTAAAGGCTATTTGGCTGACTTTAAGAAGTATGCCATTGTCAGAAACCCTTATAGCCGATTGGTTAGCGGATTTACGAACAAGTATGTTAATGAGAGAATGCCGACCAACGGCTGGAATAGTTTCCGCGAGTTTGTCGAGGTACTGCATAAAGATAGATATTTTAGGAAGGTAGATAAACATCACTTTACTCCTCAGTTTTCAGAGGCATATGAAAGCTTTAGCAAGAAGGGGATGGTATTCGACAAGGTGATTGATGTTGGTGATATGCAGCAAGGGCTATCAGAAATTAGTACGGAATTATCAATTCCCCGTGTTGTAGTTCCTCACGTTAATAGAACGAGCTATAGGGAGGCAGGCGAAATTAATATGATTTCTATATCTGAAATGACCATAAAAGAATTGCAGGCTATTGAGCACATGCCTTCTTACGAACACTTTTACAATCAGCATGCTTTGAATAGTGTAAGGGAAATTTATGGTAAGGATTTTTCAGAGCTACGAAGGTATGGCATTGAATACCCGACACCGGAATTACTTGATAGCTAATTTATTTTTTCTGTCATTCTATTATATGTAGTAGCTCGTTTTATGTTTACTGTGGGGGGCTTTAATTGTCAACCGTTTGATTTTTTTTAGTTTGATTCATTAGGACAGGTAAAATTTTAATTTGATTGTGGCGTTCGCTACGTGTAAATAATCCATGAAACATGCCTTTTGCGTAGGATTTTATTTGTGCTATTCGATACTCCTCGTAAGTTAAGGTAAAGATCGAGCGTAATAATAAAGATACGCATGTATATACAGCGCTACAGTGGCCGTGAGCGAGTCTAGCGTTCCAAATCCTGTTTCTCACGTCGTAGTATCGCCTCCACGGAGGCATTTTCAAGCAGCTAAACTTTTTCCCGAAGACTTTGATGGTATAGCGAGGTATAGCTGGATGAGTTAATCTACTATTTTTTACGGCAATTAGCTTGCCTCCATTAGTTACGCATCTGATGTTCATTTCCACGTCGTCCCCAGATATGAAGTAGTCGCTATTAGGGAGCCCGATAACAGCTAGTTTCTCTTTACTGATAGCCATCCCTAGGAACGTGATAATCGAAACCTCTTCTAGTTCCGATAGCTCAGCATATCGCGATTTAGTTTGTTGGCACGTCTTGCCGTCGTTAATAATCGGCAGTGGCCAGCATAGTTCACCAGAGGCGCTGCCTTTGGATAGTGCGACACTTCCATACACGTTGTTCGGGTCGGCAGCTGCATCTGATATAGCTTGGATTGAGCCAATCTCCGGAACCGCATCATCATCGCTCATCCATACCCAATCTATTTGCTGTTCGGTTGCCAGTAATGCTCCGCGATAAAATCCTCCGGCTCCCCCTGTGTTATTTTTTTCCGTGTAATAAGAAAAATTCCCACCCCATTGGTTTTGGTGTTTCTGTAATAGTTGTAACGTATCGTCTGTGGACGCATTGTTTACTACAATGATCGAGAAAAATTCTTCTCTCATATTGTATAGACGCTCTAGCGTAATGTTCAAATCAGCGCTTCGGTTATAGGTTACAATGACTACACATATCTTAGGTGTACAATTATTCACAGTGAATTCTCGAGTGAGCGTGAAGTAAAATTATTGGCTTGACCCTGCTAGTAGCGCTTTAATCAGTCAGCGAGTTACTCATTAGTATACATATTATAGACTAATGTTCCGCCAGTTTAGCTCCGCATAATTTTGCTTGTCTGATTCTGTCGGTGCAATACAATTATATTGATTTACTAGTGTTTCATTCTTGTTCGGTAATTATTTTTTAGCAACAAATACCATTTGGTGGCAGTGGTAAGGATCTATTTTTTCTAATGGGGGCTGCATAAAGTTCGGGAGCGGGTACAGTCCAAAGCCGTATCCTTTTACACTTTTAAAGCCTGCTAATTCTAGGTACGACTTTAAGACTCTGTAGCTAAAAACAACTAAATGACGATGGCTGGGTGTATCGCTGTCTGCATCGCTTTGCATATTGTCAGCACTTACTTTAAATAGTTCTTCTTGTTTTAATAGCATTTCCGAATCTGGGTGTGGGCCACTTGAAGGCATTTTTCCTAGCAGAATTAATGCAGCTGTAAAAAAGGTACTTATATTAGGGGTTAATAGTATGAGAGTGCCATCATCGCTAAGAGTCCGGTAACATTCGGTAATATATCGGCACGGAAATAAGAGATGCTCTAAAACAGAAAGACCAAAAATCGTATTAAACTCATTATTGTTAAAAGGTAAAGGTTTGTTTAAATCACCATGGATGATGTTAATGTTTTTTGATCGTGCTACGTTAATAAGAGGTTGGCTCCATTCTATGCCGTGGTATTCTTCCGGTTGAATATCGGTCTCTTTTTTGAGGAGAATATATTTTTGGCCTTCGCTGGCTCCGCAATCTAAGCATTTTCCCCCTTGTATTACGCTATTAATAATTTCTTGGTGCGCAAGCGCGTATGCTTCGGTCATAGTTCGATGGTATAGGTTTTTAAAGTACTTTTTTAGCATGATCGGCTCTTAAGGCGGGCGTTTGCAATTGGTAAGCTGCTTGAGCTTTGCGTTTGAGGATGTATCTTCAGTAGGGGGCCAAGAGGCGTGGCAGTGTCTTGCTGCGCTCTTGCAGTTTCTCGGCTCCCAATTACTAGTCAGGATAACTATAAAAATTTTAAAATAAAGCAAATCATGATCCGTAGTCAACACGGCGGCACCTGAAATAGCTTGTATTGATCTAATCTTCAGAGTCGAATTATTATCACTGTCGAATTCACTTTGCGAGGTAGATATCGTTGAGTGTATTGGCCTCAATTATAGGCTATCTCCCTCGTGTCACACGTGTTTGGTGGTGTCCATTTGACATTGTTTGCCCGTGCGTTATTCTTCTAGTGTCCTCCCATTCTATCTTAGTGCATATATAGCTATTATTAGTACTAACCATTTCTTATGTTCTTCATGGGTATCGAATTTTGTCCAAACCTAAATTCCTCGTAGTCGGTGCCGGTTTCGCTGGGGCAGTTATAGCCCGTGAGCTTGCCGACGCTATTGATTGCCATGTGGACGTTATTGATGTTCGCCCTCACTTGGCAGGTAACGCATACGAAAAAACCTGCTCCGAGACAGGGGCTAAATACCATGTGTACGGCCCGCATATTTTCCATACGAATGATGCAAGAATATATGACTACCTCTCACGGTTTACCGAGTGGCTTCCCTATAAACACAAGGTTTTAGCATCAGTTGAGGGGGTTGGGGACGTACCGCTCCCCGTAAATGCCGACACTATTAGCTTACTTACAGGTAAATCTATAGCCAATGCAGAGGAGTTGGAGGTTGTACTTGCCGAGGTAAGGGTAGATATTCCTAAGCCAGAGAATGCGTGGGAGTACGCGTTAAGTTATTACGGCGAGCAGGTTAGTGAGCTATTTTTTAGGCGCTATAGTTGGAAGATGTGGGGTATTGATTTGCGCGACCTCCCGGTATCGGTTTTGGCGCGTATTCCGTTTAGAACGGGAACTAACCCCTACTATTTCGATGACTCATTTCAGTCTATGCCAAAGGCGGGGTACACATCACTAATCGAAAAGATGTTGGATCACCCACGAATTTCAGTGTCTCTGAACGTACGGTTTTCCAAGGAAATGGAGCTGGGGTATTCCCACACTTTTTGCTCTATGCCCATTGATGAGTATTACGGATTCGAATTTGGAGAGCTCGGTTATCGCTCGATTGTGTTTGAGCACAGGCATGGTGAACAGTTTCCCCATGAGGTGCCGACAGTGAATTTTACTGATACTGGGCGCTATACCCGTAAAACAAATTGGGATCTGTACCCCGGGTTGGGCGGTGGCTGTGAAGCATTGGTTACATACGAAACGCCTTGTGACTACCGAGAAAATAATATGGAACGCTATTACCCAGTTAAAACTACCGATGGCCGATTCTCTAAAATTTATGAGTGTTATCGTGATGTGTCTAAGGCTAACGCTTCAATTACGTTTATTGGCCGTTGCGGCCAGTATCGGTATTTTGATATGCACCAAGTAGTCGCGAATAGTTTGACAATTGCGCGAAGGTTCCTATTAGCTCGTGGTTAAAGAAAATCGAGCTAAGCTATTGTGGTTGTGTAAAAAACGTTACATGCGTCAGGATGTAATAGATGACCGGTATGGTCGGCTTTTTCACTTGCCTGTGGAGCTTTCAGCCAATTTCGATGTTAGTGCGATTTGTATTGATTACAGGAGTCACGGGCGCCCGTTAGAAGTCTGTATTGATGGTGTGCGATTTGTTTCAGTTTTCTTGGGGCAATTTGCTTTCGGCGCGCTGGCTTTAGTGTTTTTTTTCCGTAAGTTGTTACTGCGAGAGAAGTATCATGTTGTGGTTTCCAGCTCTGATTGCCTTCAGGTACTACTTGGCTGTTATTTGGCAAAGCGGTTTGATGCAAAATTTATTGTAGATCTTTATGATAATTACGAATCATTTGGCCTAGCTAAACTGCCATTTGTTCGACGATATTACCGTAAGGCACTAAAGCAGGCTGACTTGGTAGTGGCTGTAAGTGGTACTTTAAAGAAATTTGTTGTCGGAAATTTCAACAAAAAATGTATTGTCGTTGAAAGTACGATTCAGGAGGGTATGTTTGCGCGCGTTGCTCCTGGTGCATTAAGCGAAAAAATTAGGGAGATTGGCGATGTGGTTGTTGGGGTTGGCGGCGGTTTAGACGCTGGGCATGACATCAACACTTTATTCGCAGCCATGAAGTCTATTACCGCGGACCATAAAAATATTCATTTTGTGTTTGCGGGTAAAGCATCTGCTGAGCTGTTGGCATGCTGTGATAGTAATATCCATGCAATCGGGCCGCTCAAGCACGCGCAGATGCCGGAATTTTTTTGTGCGCTAGACCTTACTGTTGTAGGGCTTGCGGATAACGATTTTGGGCGCTTTGCATTCCCGCAAAAAGCATATGAAATCCTTGCCTGCGAAACTCCCGTCGTCGTTGCCGATGTTGGTGCGCTGGCCGAGCTTTTTGTTGACTACCCGAATTTGCGGTACCGGCCTGGCGATTCCGAGTCTTTAGCTGAATGTATACTTATGCAGTTGGTGCAGCGTGAGGTGGTAGGGCTTAATGTCCCCACTTGGCAGCAAAAAGGATTAGTTCTAGCGGATCATATTGCTGCCTGTTTGGTCGAATAGCATTGCTATGCAGGTGTTGTGATCATATTTTCGGTAGGTCTCGAGATGTAGCGCAAAAATGTTTGAGGTGTCCGCGTCTTACTGATGTTTAGTGAGTGATGACAAGTAGTTCACAATGACTTGTGTCGGCGATTTTATTTGAGGGGGGGCATCTGATTTGTGATTTGGCAAATCGTCGAAAAATTGTGTGATTGTGTCGTTGTTGTAGTTGCTGATAACTACGTTATCGTTAATGCCTTCTTGCCGTTCGGTTGCTTCACGCATTAGGAGGCATGGCTTCCTTAAATAAAAGCATTCTTCTTGATTGCTCCCGCCGTCTGATACCACAAAGGTCGATGCTTGTATGAGTGTTACAAAATCTTTGTAGTCATAGCGTGGCCGTAATTCGATATTGCTGTTAGTCGACAATGTTTTGTACAAGTTGTAGCGTTTCAGCCGCTTCTCTGTTGGGCTATGCAATATAAATAAAAGTTTTGTGTGAGCGCTGATTTCTATAGTTTTATTGACAATAAATTCCAGTTTTTCTTTACTGAATATATTCTCAAATCTATGTATCGATACGATTCCAAACTTGATGCTAGGGATTGGAAGGTTTGGGTTGAGGGGTAGGGAGAGGATCGATTGTAGAGAGTCGTAAAGTGTATTCCCCTTGCTATCAATTTTTATACCGTTATATGACGCTACATTATTGATTGCCCATTCGCCAGGGCAAAAGAAATGATCGGTCATTTTGAAAACCAGAAGCCGTGTGATTTCCTCTGGGAAGGGGTGAAGTAAATTGTACGATCGGAGCCCAGATTCGATGTGCCCACAGCTCAGCCCGGAAAGCTTGCCCAGTATTGTTCCTAGTAGTGTTGAAAAAGTGTCGCCGTGGTTGAGCACGATACCGTCTCGGTCCTCCCGCCAGATTCTTTTTCGGTCAATGAGGCTGCGGTAGATAATCTTTATCATCCAAAGCAGCATCGCTGGTATAGAGTTAATATCTTTACCGCTGTGTAAAATTACATTGGGTTCTTTAACTCCGAAATTGTTACGCAAATCGTTTATAGTGTTTTGATGCTGCCCACTAAAAATAAAGTTGTACTCAATATTTCTATCCTGCAGCTCCCGCATTATTGGAGCCATTTTTATAAGCTGTGCTTTTGTTCCCAAAAAAATGTGAATCATGAGTGGGACGTCACCCTCATCGATAAATCCACAGCCATACAGTTCTTTGTCAAATCGCCAGTCGAAATAAAATCAATATCGAACGCTCGGTAAGCTTCTACCCTATCTGCCGTAACGTTCCCCGATAGCTCGATCTTTGTTTCCCCGCGTGGGATTGCGCAGGCTTGGGCGAGTTGTTCGATGGAAAAGTTGTCGAGCATTATTATGTCGGCACCGGCACTTAACGCGGCTTCGAATTCGGTTAGGCTTTCTACTTCCACTTCTACGGGTTTATTTGGTTCATTTTTACGGGCTTGGATTATGGCGTTTTTAATGCCGCCGCAGCCGAGT
>NZ_MRUH01000019.1 GCF_001922985.1 Teredinibacter waterburyi | reverse complement strand
CCCGCCGCAAGCCACGGCATATTTTTGTGCTGTGCGCAGGCCTGGAATAGTTTTTCTTGTGTCTAAAATTTTGATGTTGGTACCGGCAACTAATTTTGCATATTCCCCCGCTTTGGTGGCGACTCCGGAAAGTAATTGAAGGAAATTGAGTGCTGTTCTCTCGCCGGTTAGTAGGCTTCTGGTTAGGCCTCTGAGGCGAAAAATCACACTGTTGGCGATAAGGTGGTCACCATCTTTTGCCAGCCATTCAATTTTGACGCTAGGGTCTAGCTGTCGAAACGTTTCTTCAACCCAGGCTCTGCCACAAACAATACAGTCTTCTCGTGTAATTACTTCTGCATGATCGGTTTTGTCGGCGGCTATTAATTCCGCGGTGATGTCGCCAGAGCCTATATCTTCTGCGAGGCTGTTGCGTACCGCTAGCTCGATGTCGGCTGCTATGCGGGCCAGCTGGATATCCAGTTGTTCAGATTTTGTGGTGGAGGCTTGTATAGGGGTTTGAGCGGTCATAAACCTGCGGCCGTTTGATTGCTAAGTTAAGGTATTACCCACGAGTCCAAAGCTAGTGATGTTTAGCTAGAGCTATCCCGTGACCTGCGTGCGATCTAATTATAGTGGTTGACGTACGATTAAGCGATTGCCCTTCTGAGTAAACTCTAGTTGTTTTAAGGCGCTCATACCCAGCAAGATTTCGTCGCCAGTCATTCCCGGGTTAAGTGCCGCTCGGACATTACTCAGTCGAATAGGCCCGAGTTCCAATAAATCGATTGTGGTTCCGCGAACTTCGACAGTCCCATTTGCGGTGCCAACCTTGAAAAATCCTCGCGGTTTAAGTTGTAATAGATTCTGTAAGTGAGCGGGTATCGCCACTTGTGTTGCGCCGGTATCAAGCAAAAAGGTAACGGGGTGGCCATTGATTAAGCCAGTCGCGACATAGTGGTGGTAGGCGTTGCTTTCTAGAATAACTTCAGGCACTCCACCTAGGCTATTTAAGTGGTCTTGGTTGGGGTTGTAACGTTGCTTGTCGCGATTTTGAAAAAATAAAGTTAACCCGATTAGCGCCATTAGCCAGAAGGCGTAAAGCATGCCTTTGCCGAGTTTTTTACCTGGTTGTTGTGTGGAAGGTTGATTAGACATAGTCGTTATAAGCGAGAGCCCTTAAATGAACAAGGTGTCAATACCAATGAGTATAACGACAGAGGCATTGGGAAACAGTGAAGTTTTAAGTCTGTCACGCTTTAGCAAAGCCCCTGTGATACGTTTCTCGAACTGAAAATTGATCGTTAGGTGGTACCGGTACGTCCAGTATACTCGTTAATGTGAGCTACACTTTCGAAGCGTAACTTACTAGGTCCAACGTAAACTCGCTGCTTTGGATCATTATCCACCCTCAAGCAGAGGTTTTCTGAGGAGGCCTTAGTGCCAGAACTAGTTAAACAGGCGAAGAACGTGAAGGTAGTGCATTTGGAACCTGAAAGTCAAAGACTCGCCCGAGCGCGTATCGCACGGCTGCCAGCGGCCGTTCACGCCGTGCACGAAAAGGGTAAATACCTACTACTCGAGAAGTTAAAAACCTTTTTCGATCGCGCCGACGACTCGCTGTTCGAGCTTGCCGACAAGGCTAACTCTAATCAAGAACAAAACCTATTTTTCGACTCGATGCGTGAGGTGCGAGTGCAGCGCCGTGGTATTGAGAAGCGTTTCTCTACCGCCGTTGATACGGCGTTCGCCGCCTTGGCGTCCGATACCGTTGCGGCCGAAGTTGATAGTTATGCGGCAGACGTGTTGTCTGCTGACGGTCTATCGTTGGTTCATAACGACGACCTAGAACAGGTTGTTGCGGTGGAGGCTTCTGTCACTCGGGCGAACACCCAATATGGCGAGGCCATTCAGCACATCTCGTTGCGCCTCGACAGCATGGTACCGGTGAAGGTGTATCAGGCGAATAATCCCCTCGGCCCAGAGGTTCTTTGCCGAGCTTTTATGGAGCAGGTTAAGAAGCTTGATGTTGATATCAAAGCCAAGCTAGTACTATTTAAGCTGTTTGATAAAACCGTGGTGCACAATCTTTCGAGCCTTTATGGCGCGATTAACCAGCTGTTAATCGATCAAAATATATTGCCGTCGTTATCTGGTGTGAGTCCTCAGCAGGGGCGCGCGCGCGGAACGACTTCGTCGCCTTATGCCGGTGGCGCTAGCGGATCTAGCTCCGGCGTTGCCAGCGGCTCATATTCTAATGCTGGAGCAACGTTAGGTGCTGCCGGTCAAAGAAGTGCTTCCGATCAGAGGGGCGCATCGGGGCAGGGTGGCACTTCTACTTCGAGCGATTCTCAGCACGGCTTTCTGGGGGAGCAGGTTCCTACGGCGTCTCAAACGCTTGTTCCGACAGGCTCTGAAGAGGTTTTACAGTTGCTCTCATTGGCGCAGCGCGCGCCATTACCGGTTGGTCGCGTCGATGGTGGTGTAGCGGTACGCGCCTTATTGGAAGAGCTTGCCCAGCGTCGCGGCTCCGATGCGGCATTTGGACGCATGGACCAAGAAGTTATCAACCTAGTCGAAATGCTGTTTGATTTCATCCTTGAAGATCGCAACCTCGCGGCGCCAATGAAGGCGTTAATCAGTCGCTTACAAATCCCTATTATTAAAGTTGCGATTGTTGATAAAGCGTTCTTTTCCAAGGGCGGCCATGCGGCACGCCGACTTTTGAACGAGATGGCGACGGCAGCGCTTGGCTGGCAGGGCGATGCAGAGGCGGCATTAAATGATCCGCTGTATCGTAAGATGGACGACGTTGTACGCAGCCTTCTCGACGGGTTTGGAACCAACGTAGAGATCTTTAATGACTTATTGGCGGATTTCTCGTCATTTGTTGAAAAGGAGAAGCGTCGCGCGGCGGTGCTAGAACGTCGCACCCTAGATGCCGAAGATGGCAAGGCACAGGCAGAGATTGCACGCACCATTATCGCGGCGGAAGTTGAGCTGCGTACCGTGAATATTGTTGTTCTACCCGATGTAGTTCACTCGTTAGTTAACAAGGCGTGGAGCAATGTGCTGTTTGTTACCGGATTAAAACACGGATATCAATCACCGCAGTGGGAGTCGGCTCTGACCACCTTAGATGATTTGGTGTGGAGTATTGAGCCGCCAAAAACCGACGAAGATCGTAAGCTGTTAATTAAACTCGTGCCTGACCTGCTGAAACGACTGCGCGCCGGGTTGGATAGTATTTCATTTAATCCATTTGAGATGTCCGAGATTTTTAGAGCTTTAGAGGATATTCATTTAGGCTGTATTCGCGGCTTGGCGCCACTGCCTAAAGTGACTCGAGATAGCCCTCAGCAGTCAAACCCAACGCCTCAATCTCGGCTGGGTGATCGAACATTTAACACCACGGATAGTTTAGATAAGTCAGACCTTCTAGACGATATGGCGACAGATGTTTCTCCTGAAACTTTAGCAGAGCTAATGGGCGAGCTGGATGATCTCGTGTCGGGTGATGCAGCGTCGAATACGGCAGCTTCGAAACAAGCACAAACTAAAACTTCCCGGCCAGCACGCGAGGTGCGGGCAACCAGTGGTGAACAGCGAGCCAATGCAGCATCCGCCGTTAAGCCTGCAAGTGCCGGAGTTGCCGCTAGTAAATCTAAGCCTACAGATTCGTCAGCGGCACAGGGTAATCCTTGGGACGATATCGCTGCCGATGATGTGTTTATGTTGCAGGTCGGTAACTTTGTACAGGGGTCTTGGTTCGAATTTACCGATGAAAAGGGCGCTGTAACCCGTTGCCGTTTGGCGGCCTATATTAAGCCAATCGATAAGTTTATTTTCGTGAATCGCAATGGCATGAAAGTCGCGGAAAAGAGCAAGCAAGAACTCGCTTACTTGTTGAAAACTAGCCGAATAAGGGCGCTAGATCACAGCATGTTATTCGATCGGGCGTTGGAAACAGTCGTTACCAGTTTGCGAAAAAACCGTTAATATCCTCCGCTGTAGATAACGGCGGGGGCTCTTCTTGTGATATTAAACGGCTGGTTGCTTCCTGCAATCGCACTTCATAAACCATCACCGAACTTTAACGCACGCCCCGAGTTGGTGGATGTGTCGCTTTTGGTGGTGCACAATATTAGCTTACCGCCGGGTGAATTTGGCAACGGCTGTATAGATCAGTTTTTCCTGAATCAGCTCGACTCAAGTCAGCATAGCTATTTTCAAACAATTGCAGATCTGTGTGTTTCGGCCCATTGTATGATTAGTCGAGCCGGTGTTATCACGCAATATGTGAGTTTTGATGAGCGCGCTTGGCATGCGGGCCAATCTTGCTTCGACGGTATCGATGATTGTAATAATTATTCGATTGGTATTGAACTCGAAGGTACCGACACAACCCCCTATACTCACCAGCAGTATGTCGCCTTGGTGGAGCTCACTCGCATGCTTCAGCTGGCTTATCCGCAGATAACCGATAGCCGCATTGTCGGTCACTGCGATATCGCGCCGGGGCGCAAGACTGACCCTGGTGATGCCTTTGACTGGAGTCTGTATCGTGGCAAGCTGGCACTAGGTGTCTAAAACTGTCGAGGTGCGTAAACACCCTCTGATGAATAAATGAGATCCATATGCAGCTATTAATTGTTCTACTCGCCATCGCTTTCGTGCAGGTGTGGGGGGCGCGTAACCCGCTTCACCAAGATTCTTGGTTCATCCAATGGGTGAACTTGGTGTCGGCTCGCGACGCTCTAGGCCGCGCGTGGCAGGCGCCCGTTATTATCGGCGGCCCCGTGTTGGCTTTTTTGTTAATTCAAGCTGGGTTTACCCAGTTGTCGGCTTGGCTGATGCTGCCTTTAGGTGTGGTGGTGTTGCTCTACAGTTTTGGTCGTGGCGAGTTTAGCGATATTGTCGATGAGTACACCAAAGCGTGTTATGTCGAAGATTGGAGCTCGGCGTTAGATCGCGCTCAGCGGCTCGAAGTGGATACAGATGATTTAGCTGAAAATGACTGGTCACAGCTGCATCGACGTGTATTTGATGAGGCGGGGTATCGCGGTTTTGAGCGTATGTTTGCTGTGTTGTTTTGGTTTTTAATCTTGGGGCCGGTGGGCGCATTGCTTTATCGTTTGATGTTTATCTATGTACGTACTGTCGATGAGCCGAGTGTCGCCGCGGCGAGAATGCTGTGGTTGTTGGAGTGGCCGGTAGTGCGCCTACTGGGCTTGTCGCTGTCCTTGTCGGGCAACTTTGTCGGTTGTTTTAATCGCCTTAAAGACTGCTTGATATGTGTGAAGCGCAGCACGATTGATGCGCTCAGCCCAATGATTTTGGGGGCCTTGTTGGTCGACGATAATCTAGTGCAAACCTGCGAAGTTACCCGCAAAGAGCTAAACCTGCTTAATGGGCTTTATACCCGTACTCTGTGGATGTGGTTGGCCGTTGCTGCATTGTTGACCATCCTAATCTAATCCCTAACAGGTTGCTCGGTCGCTGGTTGATCACCATTCCAGGGGGCAACTTTAACTAGCAATAGCATCCCTGGTATTGCTAGCAGGGTGCAAATGTAGAAGAAATACTCCCATCCTACCGACTCAATAATCATGCCGGTAAACGCATTGGCTAAGGTTCTAGGTAGTGCGGCGACTGCTGTGAACAGCGCAAACTGGAATGCGGTATAGCGTAGATCGGTACTGCGAGCAATAAATGCAACCGATGCGGCTGTGCCGAGCCCCGCACCAAGATACTCAAACGCTAAAACTAGGCCCAGCAGGAGTTTATTCGCGCCGACATGGGCCAAGAGAGCAAAGCCCAGTATCGATACCACTTGAGCAAAGCCAAACAGCCATAGCGCTCGATTTATACCTATCTTAATCATCAGTATGCCGCCCGCCATGCCGCCGATTATCCAGGGCCACAAGGCAGCGTTCTTGGCGATAAGACCAATATCCAGCAAGCTAAAACCAAGATCAATGTAGAAGGGGGTCGAGAGCGCCGTCGCCATATTGTCCCCAAGCTTATAGAGGACAATAAAAAGTAAGATCAGTAGCGCTTGTTTGTATCCTCGGCGCGAAAAGAATTCGGTTATTGGGTCTACTACTGCGGCGCGAAAGGTGTGAGGTTTGTGCGGGTGCTCGGGTTCGCGTATGACAAGCGTCATGGCAATTCCCACCAGCATAAACAGCGCTGTCACCATAAATACAAACTGCCAGTCGAAGTGCTCCGCTAGAATCAGCGACAGCGACCCAGGAATCAGGCCGGCAACGCGGTAGGCGTTGATGTGAACAGAATTGCCAAAACCTAATTCGGCATCAGGCAGAAGTTCGCGGCGATAGGCATCGAGCACGATATCTTGGCTAGCACTAAAAAAGGCGACCGCTGTTGCCAGCCACGCCACCGCCATTAAATTGTTGGAAATATCCACCATCGGCAGCGCCGCAATACTTATTAGTAGCGCAACTTGAAACAGCAGCATCCAGCCGCGACGCAGGCCTAATAGGGGGAGCTGAAACCGGTCTACCACTGGAGCCCATAAAAACTTCCAGCTATAGGGGAGTTGAATTAGCGTGAACAGGCCGATTTCCGCAAGTCCCACGCCTTCTTTGCGTAACCAAGCTGGTACGAGCTGTAAGAGAATAAATAAAGGTAAGCCGGAGGCAAAACCCGTGAAGATGCAAATCAAAGTACGGCGATTGAGAATAGCCTGCAGGAATGCGGATTGCGTCAAGGGGGGCTCCGTTGGGTGCAAGGATCGATAAGGCGCTTACCCTATCTAAATTTGTAGCGCTGCGCTAGTCGTTGAGGTGTGTTGTGGTTGCCCAAGACTGCCGCCACGCGTAGTTTTCGTACCCCTTGTCGTTACGCAAGACTTCCCCTCTCCTCGCCATTAGGCCCTTGTAATTGTCTCTGACGCCCTCACCTAGTGTGTACTAGCCTTCCGAAGGCCTCATATTGAGAAAAGGCGTCTAATTGCGTTACCTACTGTTGATATTTATTGTTGTCCCCGTTTTAGAGATGTGGCTACTGATTAAGGTCGGTGGCGTGATTGGTGCCTTGCCGACTATCGCTATGGTACTGCTAACAGCAATGGTCGGTGTGGCGTTATTGCGTGTACAAGGTTTTCGTACCCTATTTAAAGCCCAGGAGAAGATGTCGCGCGGAGAGCTACCTGCGCAAGAGATGGCCGAGGGTATTTGTTTGGCCATTGGCGGAGCGCTATTGTTGACGCCGGGTTTTGTTACGGACGCAATCGGTTTTTGTTGTTTGATTCCAGGTGTTCGGCAGCTGATAGTTGGGCTTGGTATGCGTAGCTTTACCGCGAATGTTCGTACGCAGGCGGGTTTTACTGGTCACCATGGCGGCTCAAGTCGAATGAATGAGGCCGGATCAGATTCGAGCTCGAATACGATTGACGGTGACTATAAGCGCGAAGATTAGGCGCTGTTGGTATCGAAGCTAGCACCGAAGAAATCAAAAAAAATCCCCTAATAGCTGTTGAAATCTATAAAACAGCACCCATCTTGGGGGCACAAGCTTTCGTAACTTTGGGCTTTTCGTAGGTTCATTTGCCAGCTCTCTCCGAGAGACGGTATTGAAGCCTTCGACGGGTATGAAGTTACACCCAAAAAAATGCTCCTCTTTAGGGGGCGCTAATGTGTTTAGAAAACGCTAATTACTGGAGATAACGTCGATGAAAATTCGTCCTTTACACGATCGTGTTGTGGTTCGCCGCAAGGAAGAAGAGCAAGCAACCGCTGGTGGCATCTTGTTGCCAGGTTCTGCCAAAGAAAAACCCAATCAGGGTGAGGTAGTGGCTGTTGGTTCTGGCCGTGTGCTGGAAAGCGGTGAAACTCGCCCTGTTGACGTCAAGGTGGGTGACATAGTGGTGTTTGGTAAATACGCCGGCAGCGACACTATTGAAATCGATGGCGAAGAATTGGTGATTTTGAGCGAAAGCGATATCAAAGCGGTTGTTGCTTAATTAATAGCACGCCACTCGCTCGAATCGGAATTTAAACAATTTCTAAAGAATAGCAATTAAGGGTTAAGAATATGTCCGCAAAAGACGTAAGATTTGGAACTGACGCTCGTGGGAGAATGCTCGTAGGCGTAAACATTTTGGCCGACGCAGTTAAGACTACCTTGGGCCCAAAGGGTCGTAATGTTGTCCTAGAAAAGTCATTTGGTTCGCCAACGGTGACCAAAGATGGTGTTTCTGTAGCGAAAGAAATCGAACTAGAAGATCGTTTCGAAAACATGGGCGCGCAGATGGTTAAAGAGGTTGCTTCAAGAGCATCCGATGACGCCGGTGACGGTACCACTACTGCAACCGTATTGGCTCAGTCTATTGTTAATGAAGGCTTGAAGTCTGTAGCAGCGGGTATGAACCCAATGGACCTTAAGCGCGGTATCGACAAAGCTGTCATCGCAGCCGTTGAATACATAAAATCAGCTGCTCAGCCTTGTGCCGATAGCAAATCCATTGCTCAGGTTGGCACCATCTCCGCCAACAGTGACACTAACATCGGTGACATTATTGCCGAAGCTATGGAAAAAGTAGGCAAAGAAGGTGTTATCACCGTAGAAGAAGGTAACAGCCTAGAGAACCAACTCGAAGTTGTAGAAGGTATGCAGTTCGATCGTGGTTACCTATCGCCTTACTTTATTACTAATCAAGAAAATATGAGCGTAGAGCACGAAACGCCTTTCATTTTGTTGGTTGATAAGAAAATCTCTAACATTCGTGAGTTATTGCCAGTGTTGGAAGCAGTTGCCAAGTCTGGCAAGCCGTTAATCATCATTGCTGAAGATGTTGAAGGTGAAGCGCTAGCGACTTTGGTAGTAAACAATATGCGCGGTATCGTTAAAGTTGCCGCCTGTAAAGCACCTGGTTTTGGCGATCGTCGTAAAGCCATGTTGCAAGATATCGCTATCCTAACTGGCGGTACTGTCATTTCCGAAGAAATTGGCTTGGACCTCGAAAGCGCAACTTTGGAGCACTTGGGTCAAGCTAAGCGCTTCACAATGACTAAAGAAGTGAGTGTTATTGTTGATGGTGCTGGCGTTGCTGACGATATTAAAGCGCGCGTTAACCAAATTCGTGCACAAATCGAAGAAACCAACTCTGAATACGATGCAGAAAAACTTCAAGAGCGTGTAGCTAAGTTGGCCGGTGGTGTAGCCGTAATCAAGGTTGGTGCAGCTACTGAAGTCGAAATGAAAGAGAAGAAAGCTCGTGTTGAAGATGCCTTGCACGCAACTCGCGCCGCAGTAGAAGAAGGTGTTGTGCCTGGTGGTGGTGTTGCCTTAATTCGCGCCGTTAGCGCTATTGCTGACCTTGTTGGCGACAATGAAGATCAGAACGCTGGCATTGCAATCGCACGTCGAGCCATGGAATCGCCTTTGCGTCAGATCGTTGAAAACGCTGGTGAAGAAGGCTCTGTGGTTGCTGATAAAGTCCGTCAAGGTACTGGCAACTTCGGTTATAACGCTGGCAACGGCACCTACGGCGACATGCTGGCTATGGGTATTCTCGATCCAGCCAAAGTTACCCGTACAGCATTACAAGCCGCAGGTTCTATTGCCGGCTTGATGATTACCACTGAAGCGATGATTGCAGACAAGCCTGCAGATTCCGGTGGCGCCCCAGATATGGGCGGTATGGGTGGTATGGGCGGCATGGGCGGCATGATGTAATTTGCCTTTCGCTAAACCCTCTAAAAACGGCCCTTTATAGGGCCGTTTTTTTACCCCATTTGGGTTTAGCTAACTTGGCAGGCAAATTGCGAGTACTGTCAAACGTTGCCCTTAGATACACCGCAATCGCGATTGAATAGTTAATCTCTACTCAGGAGTGATGTTGTTGTTGATGGCTGGTGAGAGCTACAGCTTAAATTTTCATGAATCAATTTAGATGTAACAGAGAGGACGATACTCATGACATACGAATTACCCGCACTTCCTTATGACCGCGAAGCACTGGCACCCCATATTTCAGCCGAAACCATTGACTTCCACTACGGTAAACATCACAAAACCTACGTGGATAAGTTGAATGGCATGGTGCCTGGGACCGAATTTGAAGGCAAAAGCCTGGAGGAGGTTGTCAAAACCTCTAGTGGTGGTATTTTTAACAACGCTGCCCAAATCTGGAACCACACCTTTTATTGGAACTGTCTAGCGCCCAATGGTGGAGGTGCCGCCAGCGGTGCTATCGCGGAAGCGATTGACAGTGCTTTTGGTTCTTTCGAAGCGTTTAAAACAAAGTTTACCGAGTCAGCCATTGGCAACTTCGGTTCTGGTTGGACGTGGCTTGTTAAGAACGCCGATGGCTCTGTTGCTATCGTCAACACGGCTAATGCCGCGACACCCTTAACCGATTCCACGGTTACGCCTTTGTTGACTGTCGATGTATGGGAGCATGCTTACTACATTGACTACCGTAATGCTCGCCCGACATACATGAGTGCATTTTGGGCTTTGGTTAACTGGGAATTTGTTAACGCGAACTTCAGCGCGTAGTTATTAAACTTAATTTACCGAATTAGATAAATACGTATTAGAAAAGCACGTTGATAAAAAGGGCCTTCAGGCCCTTTTTTTTGTGCATTAAGCAAGTGCTTGCGACGCCACCAAGCTCGCCACAGAAACGACGTGAAAGCCTGTTTTCGCCCCTCTCATTGCGGTAAAGTAGGCGCTGCTCGGAATTCTGTTCTCCGCAGCTCCAAAAAACAACAAACTATTAGGGGCCATTATGGATATCGTAAATTTTCTCTTTCGTTGGGCGCACCTGCTATTCGGTATTACCTGGATTGGCATGCTCTATTACTTCAATTTCGTGCAGACTGAATATTTTAAAGAAGCAGATCCTGCGGCGCTTCCGGACGCCAAAGCCAAGCTTGCACCTCGCGCACTATGGTGGTTTCGTTGGGGCGCGATGTTTACCTTTGTTACCGGCGTAATCTTATTAGGTGGCGTACAGCACCTAAGCCTAATGAACGACTTTATTGTTCTAGGCGCATTACTCGGTACTTTTATGTTTTTAAACGTATGGTTGATCATTTGGCCAAACCAAAAGATTGTTTTAGGCCTTGCTGAAGGTGACGCAAAAGCCGCTGCACCAAAGGCTGGCTTAGCCTCCCGTACTAATACCTTGTTCTCAGCGCCTATGGCTTTTTGCATGCTGGCTTCGCCACACTTGGGTTACAGTGCAGATTACCTGGTATCGGCAAATGGTGGCGGTCTAGGTCTAATTGCAGCCGTGTTACTCGCCGTATTACTGCAAGCCAATGCCATGTTCGGAAAAATGGGCCCTATCGCCAGTATTCGAGGCGTGATTCACATGAGCCTTGCGCTAACTGCGGTATTCTTTTTGTTGTTGTTATTCCTATAGTTTTATCTGTAACGGGATTTACTCAAACTGAAGGCCGTCGCAAGTTGTGGCTGCCTTCAGTTAAACTGAAATGACCCGATTTATCATTCTAACGTCTTTGTGTTGGCGGTTTTGCCAAACCGATTTCGTAACACCATCTTCAAATTTCCATTCGTTTTACTCCGAGTAAGCATCAATGACCGAACGTAAAGAACCCACGATAAATGCCATCCGACCGGATCAGGACGAAATTGTCCGTCCAAAGCCTCGCACCACACAGCGCGCCGTCGCCGAGCCGGTAAAGGCTCCGCCTCCAAAAGCAAAAGCGGCGAGTTCGGGGCTTGCGGTCTTCGCCTTGTTGGTGGCGTTAGTTGGCGTCGCGGGTTGCGGTTGGCTGTACGTAAAGTTAGAGCAAGCTCAGAAGATTGTTAACCTTGCCGATGCGCGTATTGTTGAGTTAGAAAAGCAGCTCGCCATGACCGGCGATGAATCAGTCGCATCGATGACGGCGGTTCAGGCTAAATTAAAGTGGGCGGATTCTGAAATTCGTAAACTCTGGGGCGTTTCGAATGACCGCAACAAGAAAAGTATTTCGGATAACTTGAGTCGCATTGAGGGTTTGGAAAAACTCTCCAAAGGTGTAGATGCAAAAATTCAGTCGGCGATCAAGAATACCAGTGCGGATATAAAAGTTTTAAACGAGTTGGTTGATGCACAGCAATCCGCGTTTACTCGAGTTGAAAATTCTGCCAATGCGCAGGTTGCGAAAATTACGCAGTTGAACGAAAGCCTAGCGCAATTACAAAAAATGGATGCGGCGTTACAAAAGCGTGTTGCCGCAAATGAAGAGGCTATGCAATCTGTTGATGCATTCCGGCGCAGCGTTAACCAGCAACTGTTACAGTTGCGCGGTAGTGCTACCCCTTAATGTGTCAAAAAACCGAGTGAAGCTATTCGCCGGTCGTTATTCAATTATTTTTTAGGTGCTTTCATGACTACAATCATTCGCCAAGATGACATTATTGACAGTGTAGAAGATGCGCTGCAGTTTATTTCTTACTTTCACCCCAAAGATTTTATCGATGCGGTTCACGAGGCCTACTTGCGCGAAGAGAGTTCTGCCGCGAAAGATGCGATGGCGCAGATACTGATTAATTCGCGCATGTGTGCGGAAGGGCGTCGCCCCATTTGTCAGGATACCGGAATCGTGACGGTATTTGTCAATGTGGGGATGAATACACATGTCGAAGGCGACTTGAGTTTCGATGACATTATTAACGAAGGCGTGCGTCGCGCTTATAAAAACCCCGACAATGTGTTGCGAGCTTCAATTCTTTCCGACCCCGACGGTGCGCGAAAAAACACAGGTGATAATACTCCAGCGGTAATTCACTACAAAATGGTACCCGGCGATACTATCGATATTCACGTTGCGGCAAAAGGTGGCGGTTCTGAGGCTAAGTCAAAATTTGCCATGTTGAATCCATCCGATTCCGTTGTCGATTGGGTGTTAAGTGTTGTGCCGACAATGGGAGCGGGCTGGTGCCCTCCGGGTATGCTTGGCATTGGTATTGGCGGCACGGCAGAAAAAGCCATGCTGTTAGCGAAAGAAGCACTGCTGGATCCGATCGATATTCAATTATTGCGCGAGCGCGGGGCGTCGAACCGTGCCGAAGAACTGCGTTTGGAATTAATGAGTAAAGTAAATGATTTAGGTATTGGCGCACAGGGTTTGGGCGGTTTAACCACCGTGCTCGATGTAAAAGTTAAAGACTACCCAAGCCACGCCGCGAATAAAGCCGTTGCACTCATACCTAACTGCGCGGCGACACGTCATGCGCACTTTGTGTTAGATGGTTCTGGCCCCGCTATGCAAACGCCGCCCAACCTAGATGATTGGCCGCGGGTGAGTTGGGAGATTGGTGACAGTGTGCGCCGAGTGAACCTTGACACGATTACCCCAGCGGATATTGCCGACTGGCAGCCGGGCGAGACCGTTTTGTTAAATGGTAAAATTCTCACCGGCCGCGATGCTGCGCATAAACGCATGGTCGATATGATTGCAAAAGGTGAGCCGTTGCCGGTAGATTTTACCAATCGATTTATCTATTACGTTGGTCCTGTCGACCCCGTTGGTGACGAAGTAGTTGGCCCTGCTGGCCCTACTACAGCAACACGGATGGATAAATTTACCCGTACGGTTCTAGAAAAAACCGGTTTGATTGGCATGATCGGAAAAGCGGAGCGTGGACCGCTGGCAATTGAAGCGATTAAAGACAATAAAGCCGTTTATTTAATGGCTGTTGGTGGCGCGGCGTATTTGGTGTCGAAGGCCATAATAAATTCAAAAGTGGTTGGCTTTGCAGATTTGGGGATGGAAGCAATCTACGAGTTTGAAGTGAAAGATATGCCGGTTACTGTAGCGGTCGACAGCAAGGGTTCGTCGGTGCACACAACGGGACCAAAAATTTGGAAGCAGAAAATAGAAGAGCACAAGCTTGTTATTCAGTAAGCGTGTTCGGCTGGCGCTACAGATTAAATCGATACAATAATGGAGAACCTAAAGGCAATGGCAAACAACTGTGTGGAACGTGTTTTTAAACTTTGTATCTGTACGGCTAAAATAATGGCTGTCGCCGTCTTTGCTAACTTAGTCATCGGTTGTTCCTCGGCGATTCAAAGCCATCAGGCTGGCGATGCAGAAGCCGTAGCCACGTTAAAAACAGCTACGCGTGAAGACCAAGAAGCATTGCAGTTGTTTGAGGATATTTTCCAGCAGTGGGTTGCGCGCAGCCCTATTTTTCAAGCTTGGCTTGGAATTAAAACCGATCAAGATAAATGGGATGATCTGAGCGATAGTTTTGCGCAAGAGTCACACCAGCTCGATATCGATAATTTAGCGCGGCTCAATAAGCTTGAGCCAGAGGCCTTATCAGCAGACGTGAAACTAAGTTTGCGTCTGCTGCAGGCCCAATTGCAGGATAGTATCGATAGCTTTCAGTGGCGTTACCACAACTACCCCGTAAACCAAATGTTTGGTAGTCACACTGAAGTTGTTTCGGTGTTGATGAATTTCCATAAAATCGATTCGGAGGATGATGCGCTAGACTATATTGCACGTCTCAATGCACTGCCAGACCTGTTTGAACAGCTTGTGCAAGGCTTGCAAAATCGTGCGGCCATTGGTGTAATCCCACCACAATTTGTGTTTCCTCATGTGATTTCCGCAAGTGAAAACATTATCGCCGGAGCCCCTTTTTCTGCTGGTGAGCCATCTCCAATCTATGCCGACTTCACCACTAAATTAGCCGCCTCAGATTTAGATCCTCAGTTAAAGCAAACGTTATCAACGCAAGCAGAGGTCGCTTTTGCGGAGTCATTCAAACCTGCCTACGATAATTTAATTACTTACCTTAAGCAGTTACAAACGCGTGCGGATACCCGCGACGGTGCGTGGAAATTCCCACAAGGTAATAACTTTTATAACTTTGCATTACAAAGCACGACGACCACAGACTTAACGGCTGACGAAATTCACCAGTTGGGTTTGCAGGAGGTCGCGCGTATTAAAGATGAGATGAAGGGCATAATGACGCAAGTGAATTTTGATGGTTCGCTTGCTGATTTCTATTCTTACATTGGTACGGACGATCAATTCTATTTGCCGGCAACAGCGGCGGGTCGCAATGAATATTTGCAGCGAGTAGAGGCTGTTTTTGCGGAAATGCAGCAGCGTTTACCCGAGCTTTTTATCACCCTGCCAAGCTCTAAGTTGCTGGTCAAGGCGGTGGAGCCCTATCGCGAAAAAACATCGGGCATGGCCTTTTATTTGCCGCCGCCTTCGGATGGTTCGCGACCGGGGATCTTTTACGCAAACCTTTACGATATGGCGTCCATGCCGGTGTGGGAAATGCAAGCGCTGGCATATCACGAAGGTATTCCGGGCCACCACCTACAGTTGAGTGTTGCTGCGGAGCTAAAGGCAATGCCAACGTTTCGTAAACATGCGCGTTACACCGCTTATACGGAAGGTTGGGGACTTTATGCGGAAGCATTGCCGAAAAGTTTGGGGCTTTACACAGACCCTTATGCAGACTTTGGTCGACTATCGCTAGAGATGTGGCGTGCGTGTCGCTTGGTAGTTGATACCGGAATTCACGCTAAGCAGTGGACGCGAGAGCAAGCCATCGACTACTTGTCAGAAAATACTGCCGCTTCAGAAGAACGTATCCGTAAAGCCATCGAGCGTTATATTGTTATGCCGTCTCAAGCCACGGCTTACAAAATTGGTATGTTGAAGTTTCAAGAGTTGCGAGATAAAGCGCAGCGGGCTTTGGGCGATAAGTTTGATATCCGAGCCTACCACGAGCGGGTTTTATCACTTGGTGCGGTGCCGTTAGATGTTTTGGAAGAGCAAGTGGATCTATGGGTTGGGTCTTATCATTAACTCAGCGCTACTTTAATTAGATCGATGGGAAACGTAACTACCGAGATGGAGGGGAGTCGCAGATGAGCAGTTTAACCGAACAGAGTTGCGAGGCTTGTCGGGCGGGTGCGCCGCATTTAACTGACGCCGAGTTTGCCGCTATGCAGGGCGACATTCCCGAGTGGAGTCGCGTTGTGATCGACGGAGTCGCACGGCTAGAGCGCCAGTATCGTTTCGCGAATTTTGTAGATGCGCTGGGCTTTGCCAACCTTGTTGGCGAAGAGGCCGAAGCCGAAGGTCACCATCCTGCACTTTTGGTCGAGTGGGGTAAGATAAGGGTAAGTTGGTGGACTCATAAAATTGGCGGCTTGCACCGGAACGATATTATTATGGCCGCAAAAACCGATGCGTTGTTTGTTGGCTTGGAGCCTTAATACATGGCTGATATTTTGCCATTTAAACGTAAAACCCCTGCAGAGAAACACAAGGGGAAATCGCTTTGCGTACATGGCTTTCACAAGTGGGTGGTTCAAACCGAGAAAAAATTTGATGTAAAGCAGGGCAAGTTGGTAACTGTGTACCGGTGTGCGCGCTGCAGTAAAGAAAAGACTAAGCTATTGTAGTTGTTTGGATAACGTTGCTTTAAAGTTTTACGGCTTCGCCGTCGATCAAGGCCTTGCCACCTTCCATACTCAAACGACCCTGCGCAAAAAGCTTCACAACGGCAGGGTAGATCTTGTGCTCCTCTACTAACACTTTCGCCGCGATGGTGTCTGCATCGTCTTCTGCCACTATGGGTACACGTGCTTGCGCGACTAAGGGGCCGCCATCAAGCTCGGCGGTAACAAAGTGTACCGTTACACCAGCTTCGTTATCACCAGCATCAAGTGCTCGTTGGTGGGTGTGTAGGCCTTGGTATTTGGGGAGTAGCGACGGGTGAATATTTAACATTCGTCCTAAATAGTGATTGGTAAAGGCGGGAGTAAGAATACGCATGAACCCAGCCAGCACAACAAGTTCTGGTTGGTAGTGATCGATGACTTTTTGTAGTTCTTGATCAAAGGCCTCACGGTTGTCGAACTGCGTGTGGTCGACAACTTGAGTCGGGATGTTGTGCTTCGCCGCTCGGGTCAGGCCGCCAGCAGTTGACTTGTTACTGATCACAGCGGCGATGGTAATGGGTAGCGAACCGGCTTGCTGGGCATCGATTAATGCCTGCAGATTACTACCACCACCACTAATTAAAACGACTACGCGCATAAATTCTTATCTGCTCGATGGTTAGGCTCTGTGGGGCCAATAGCCCCTTATTTACCTAGATTATGTTGCGTAGCTCAACGAGTTCATCGCCTTCGTTGGCCGTTTCGACGTGACCGATAACAAATGGCGTCTCGCCTTCAGCTTTAAGTAAGTTGATTGTGTTATCAACATCGGCTTCTGCAACACACACAACCATACCTACGCCGCAGTTAAAGGTGCGGTACATTTCTTTTGCCTCGACATTGCCATTTTCTTGCAGCCAAGCAAATACATTGGGGAACTGCCAGCGGCTACATTCAATGACGGCCTTGGTGCTGTCGGGAAGAACACGGGGAATGTTCTCGGTAAGACCGCCGCCGGTAATATGGCAAAGTGCGTGCACATCAACAGACTTGAATAGTTGTAGTAGTGGTTTTACATAGATACGCGTGGGCTCCATAAGAGCGTCGCCCAGGGTTACTGGTCCCAACTGCATATTCAGGTCGGCATTGCTAACCTCAAGAATTTTGCGGATTAGAGAGTAGCCGTTGGAGTGAGGGCCGCTGGATGGCAAAGCGAGTAGAACGTCGCCAGGGCTAACTTTACTGCCATCGAGAATTTTAGATTTTTCGACTATGCCGACACAGAAGCCTGCTAGATCGTAATCGTCGCCTTCGTACATGCCTGGCATTTCTGCGGTTTCACCGCCGACAAGAGAGCAACCCGATAACTCGCAGCCGTCGCCGATACCTTCAACCACTTGTGCGGCAATCTCGACTGAGAGTTTACCGGTAGCGTAGTAATCGAGGAAAAACAGTGGCTCGGCACCACCAACAATCAGATCGTTTACGCACATGGCGACTAGGTCAATGCCGATGGTGTCGTGCTTACCCAGCTGCATAGCAAGCTTCAGCTTGGTGCCCACACCGTCGGTGCCGGAGACCAATACTGGCTCTTTATAGCCTTGTGGTAGCTCGAACAGCGCGCCAAACCCACCTAAACCCGCCATAACCTCTGGGCGTTTGGTGCGTTTTGCAACGGATTTAATACGCTCAACCAAAGCGTTACCCGCATCAATATCGACGCCAGCGTCTTTATAGCTGAGAGAGGCTTTAGCCGAAGGGGTTGGGGAATCTGAGGGCGTTTTATCGGTCATACGTATCGAGTTCGCTAGTCTGAGAGAAAAGGGCGCTAGTCGCGGTTTTTAACGGCGAGCATTCTACCAGCTTAGACGACTGATCGTTAGTGTTGCGCTCACTGGCTTTGCTACAATTGCGCCCTAATTTCAATTTCACTCCCCAGGGGGAATCGTGAACCATCAGTTAAATCGGTTTGTAAGCTTTTCGCTAGCTCCAGTATCTTGGCATTCTGGTCGCGTTAGCCTTGGCTTTGGTGGTAAATCTGGCAACGCTGTACGGCCCTATTGCTTGGCTCTGGCCTCGCGGCGGGTACTCAGCACTGTGGCTGCGTTACTAATTGTTTTGGTTGCGCCGTTAAGTTTTGGTGGTAACAGCTTTTATGAAGCAGAAGTTCCCGTGCCTTCGCAGTCGGCCACTGATCGCGAGCAAGCGGCTCGTGTCGGTATGGCCGAGGTGTTAGTTCGGCTCTCTGGCAATGAGTTCGCGATAGAGAACGAAGAGGTGACTCATGCATTGCGCAAGGGGATTGGCTACGTTGAACAGTTTACCTATACCCGCAATACCGTCGAGACCGAGATTGCCGACGGCATGCTGGAGCGACTCCACCTAAGTTATTCCAAGAATGCACTAGAGCGGTTGTTAAGGCAGGCAAATCTCCCTATCTGGCCTACGGCTAGGCCCTCGACCCTTATTTGGCTAGTGTTAGACGATCCAGACCTAGGCAAGCAGTTCATTGCTAACGCCACCGATATCGGTGTGACCGACAGTCTTATCTCAGCGGCTACACAGCGGGGGTTGCCGCTGCGCTTTCCGCTCGTCGACTTAGAAGACCAATCAACCTTAATGCCTGAAGATGTGTGGAACCTAGATGAATCGGCAATCTTGAATGCTTCTGAGCGGTATTCGGCAGATGTTATTTTGGTTGGTCGAGTTAGTCAGACATCGCGCGGTGATTTTTGGGCCACTTGGCAATATTTTCATCGAGGTGAAACGCGAGTATACGATAGCCGTAGCGCTACGGTTACGGAATTAGGTGTCGCGGCCCTAGGCCCACTGGCCGATTATCTGGCAAATAAGTACGCGATCCAGACTGGCGAAGCCGAGGCGCCGCTAGTGGTGTTGCAGGTGGAGGGGATTGGCAGCTTTGGCCAATATCGACAAACTCTAAACTATCTTGAGTCTTTGGCGCTCACTAATAGCGTTATGCTTGCCGCCGTGCGCGGCGATACATTGCTGTTATTTGTTGAGTCCGAAACCGGCATTGATAAGTTTGTTAGTACCCTAGCTTTAGAGGGACGGCTGAAGCCGCAAAAGGCTATTTCTTCAAGTGATGTGCCGGTTTGGAATCAAGCTGCACGCGGCACACTGGAAAGCCCCTTGCTTTATCGTTACAGTGCGCGTTAACTCACGCTTTTGGATTCTCTTGCAACCGCTATGAATACTAAGACTCCAGTGCAATTAAGTTTAAATGTATCGCTACGTGACGATGCTACCTTTGCGAACTTTTATGCTCAGGGCGAGGCGAATGCGCAAGCGTTGTTTGCGCTGCGTAGTGTTTTGGATGGGCAGTCTTATGACAATGTCTTGATTTGGGGCGCACGAGGTGCGGGGCTGAGTCATTTGTTGCAAGGCGTTTGTCATCAGGCCGATGAGCGCGGTTTGGCTGTGCAGTACTTTCCACTAGCCGATGTGCGCGGTTACACGGCGGCTGATTTATGTGAAGGTTTGGAGGCGATGGATATCGTCTGCCTTGATGGCCTCGAACATATTTGCGGCAATAGTGATTGGGAACAGGCCATATTCCACCTCTACAATCGTATGCGTGATGCGGGCAAACCACTGTTGTTGTCGTCGCATACCAGTCCGCCTTCTCTGCCCATTTTGTTGCCAGATCTTAAGTCGAGAGTTTTGGGCTGTGTGGTCTATCACGTCGAAAGTCTTGGCGACGACGGTAAAAAAATGGCCATGATCGCTCGCGCCGCAGCAAGAGGAATGGAAATGCCTGCCGATGTCGCTACTTACATTTTGAGTCGCGCATCTCGCGATACGGCTGAATTGTTTACTCTGTTAAATCGCCTTGATGATGCGTCTCTACAGGAGCAGCGAAAACTCACCATTCCGTTTGTTAAGAGTGTACTTGGGCGCGAGCACTAGCGCGCCTTGATCGTATTTTCTATCGCCGCTCCTTCGGCCAAGTTACTTCTATTTTATGTTCACGGATTTTATTCTCAAGGCTCTGCGCTGAAGCTTCGAACTAAAGCTCTGAGCACTCCAAGCATTTCGCCATAACCGTCACGCCGTTACGGTTCTCACTGAGGCTTAAATTCGGCAGTGCTTCGGTAAGTTTTTTTGCTACTGGGTTTGATGCCAAATTCGAAAGTGTCGTCAATGAACTTAGTGGTGCAGCGCTGCTGGAGCTTACTGATGTTTCATCCATGATGGTTCGCATGATTTCTTCCATTGGTGTCAGTGGCCGGCGAAACTCTTTGAGTTCATAGCTCTCTAGTGATTGCGCTGCCGCCGCTGCAGCGATCACATCATTCAAACTGCCGAGATGGTCGACAAGGCCTAATTCTAATGCGCGACTACCAAGCCATACTCGCCCCTGAGCAATGTCATCTACTTCTGTGATGGTTAAGTTTCGCGCTTCGGCAACCAAACTTAAAAAGCGCACATAGATGTCGTTAACCCCACCTTGAATCATATTTTTTGCCGGTTCCGAAAGCGTTCGGTCTGGGTGATAAATATCGGCGAGCGGGCTGGTGCCAATCCCGTCAGAACTAATACCGATACGGGCTAAGGACTCGTTAACATTGGGGATTAAACCAAACACACCAATCGAACCGGTAATGGTACTTGGTGTAGCCCAAATTTCATCTCCAGCGGTTGCCATCCAGTAGCCGCCAGAGGCCGCAACGCTACCCATTGAAATATAAACCGGCAGGCCCGCGGCGCGGGTCGCAAGAATTTCTTGGCGAATAACTTCCGATGCAAAAGCACTGCCGCCGCCACTGTTAATTCTAATGATAAGCGCCGATAGTGATGTATCGTCGCGCGCAGTGTGGAGTAATTCGGCGAAGCTTTCGCTGCCGATTACGCCTTCGGGTTGATGGCCATCGACAATACTTCCGGAAGCGACAATTAAACCTATTTGTGATTTTTTCGGCAGCTGGGAATTACCGATTGCGATTTGGTAATCGCGATCGGCAATGGCTTTAAAGTCATTGCCGTCGTCGCTGCTACCAACCAGTTCTTGTAGTTTAGTGGTGAGTGCATTGCGCGAGACTACCTCATCGATTAAACCGTGTTTTTGCGCTGTTTGCGCGTGTGTTTGGCGATCGCTAATTAAATAACTTACCGGTGGTTGCGACACACTATCGATATAGCGTGCGACGCTATCGCTATTCAATCGCCGATTTGTTGCCACCTTTTCACTGTAATCTGACCAGAGTGTTTCGATCCACTGACGGTTGTGTTCGCGTGAAGCCGGAGACATGTCTGAACGAATATAGGGCTCAACTGCATCTTTGTAGGTGCCTACTCTAAATACATGGAATTTTAGCGACAGCTTTTCGGCTGCTTCTTTGAAATAATTTTGATAGACGCCAAAACCGGTTAGCAATAAATTGCCGAGCTCGTTAATAAAAATTTTATTCGCGTAGCTGGCCAAGAAATACTGTTGTTGGGTGTAGTTGTCTGCGTAGGCGTAGATTGGTTTCCCACTTGCTTTAAAGGTGTCGAGCGCCGCTCCTACTTCTAGCAGTTTACTTTGGCCGCCGCCTAACAGCGAGTTTAGGTCGAGCACCATTGAGGTAATGCGAGAGTCTTGGCTGGCACTTACAATTGTGTCGACAAGTTCGCGCACTACCGTTTCCGGAATAGGTTCACTGTTGTTTAGCAGCAGCTCGGGAAGGCTGGGGTTGTAGGTGGTTTGATCCACCAAAAAACCACGAGGCTCGACTAAAATGGCAGTTGCTTCGGGCACAGTGACAATCTTTGGCGTTTTGATAGAGGCAAAAATTGCAACGACGATCAGCAGAAAGAGCAAGTTAAAAAATAAGGTTCTTAACCATGTGATAGCTTGCCAGCTTTTGCGTATAAGGGAGCCTAAGAAACTGAACATAATATTATTCCTGAGGGGGTTCTTCTAAGCTGGATTGTAAAATCGCTCGCGGCAACCAGCGCGCAGCCATCATGGCGGTTACAAAAAGTACTGAACATAAACCTATGAACACAGCATCAGTCCAGTTGGCGTCAGGATGAAACGCGCCATCTACCGCTTTTACAAAATACAACAGCAGTAAAAAGCATAGCCACGAAAAACTTCTGTGATAGCGTTTCAGCATGCCTGGCAACAATAACAGCAAGGGGCCACACTGTAGCAACCAAATAGGAATCGACGGGCCGCTGTTGAAGGTTAGGTTAATGTAGGTCAGTAATGCTATCAGCGCGATGTAAAGTATTGCCGTTAAGCGCAGAGCATAATTAAGCTTTTGCTGAACATTGGCGACGGGTTTATAAGGTTTAGCCATTCAATTTCTAATTTCTTAAAGTAGTCGGAGGGTTAGTGCGGCGAGGCGCTTACCGAAGTTTTGGCAGAGGCGAATTTCTTCGTCGGACAAAACGGCGGAGTGTTGTTGACCCGCAACGTGGCTGGGTCCGTATGGAGTGCCGCCCGTTGTAGTTGTGTGCAAATCGGCTTCGCTGTACGGAATGCCGGCTATCAGCATGCCGTGGTGTAGCAGTGGCAACATCATGGTCAGAAGCGTTGTCTCCTGCCCGCCATGTAGGGAGCCTGTGGAGGTGAATACACCGGCAGGCTTGCCGATAAGGTCGCCGTTTAACCATTGGTTGGCGGTGCCGTCCAGAAAATATTTAAGCGGGGCCGCCATATTGCCAAAGCGTGTGGGGCTGCCGAGGATTAAACCGCTGCAGCCTGTAAGGTCGGCTTGGCTGCAATAGATATCGCCACTTTCAGGGATAGCCGCTTCGCTCGCTTCAGTATTCGGTGATACCGCAGGAACCGTTCGCAGCCGAGCTTCTATTGCATCACTTTGTTCAACGCCGCGGGCAATTTGTTTTGCCATGGCACGGGTGGCGCCATTGCGGCTGTAATAGAGAATTAACACATAGGGGCTAGATGAGTTGTTTTCGGGCATGAACGGCTCGCTGGTTTTTTGGGTGCGGGTATTAGAGCTAGTTAGGTAGATACCGAATTGGGCTAGAGTAATGCCAGCACGTTTTCTGGCGGTCGTCCCAATACGGCTTTGCTACCCTTTACGACAATAGGTCTCTCGATTAATTTCGGGTGTTTAACCATTGCGGCGATTAGCTCGTCTTCGGAAAGAGAGGGGTCGCCAAGGTTGTTTTCTTTGTAAGCCTCTTCACCTTTGCGGAGCAGGTTGCGCGCGTTTATGCCCAGTTTTTTCAGTAGCTGCTCTAGCTCTACTGCCGTAAGCGGTGTATCGAGGTAGCGATGTATACTGGGCGATACGCCCGCATCCTCGATCAAACTTAGCGTTTGTCGCGATTTTGAGCAGCGCGGGTTGTGGTAGATTGTGATGGTATCGGTCATATTGGCTTTATCTAATTCAGTGTTGGTTATTTGTTAGCGTGATTAAGTGCTTTTAGCAACTGAGGGCTCAAGTTAAGGTCGCTATTCTAACAGCCTGATTTTGATATAGAACGCTCACTAAGCATTATTATTTTTGGCCTGCGCAGCAGGTATCGCAGTTTGTCGGCAGTAACGCTAAAGTGCGAGCAATATAAACATCGACAAGGAACCTATAGGTGAATCTTCCAGATACGCTAAGTAATAACCGCGCCGTTAAGTTGCTGTTGGCCATAGGCTATTTCTGCCAAGCTTTGTATCGAGAGTTTATCGCCAACAGCTGCCAAAAGAGTGCGGCGGCACTAACCTATATGACGCTGTTTGCACTTGTGCCCTTGATGACCGTGACCTACACGATGTTTTCGTTGATCCCTGCATTTGATGGTGTCGCCGAGGAGTTACAGGGCTTGATCGTACAGCATTTTTTACCCGAGACGAGCAACGAGGTAAGCCAATACCTAGCCGACTTCTCTGCTCAGGCGCGCAGCCTAACCAAGGCGGGCATCGTTATATTGTTGGTGACGGCCTACCTGATGTTGCGCAATATCGAGCGTACCTTTAATGCTATTTGGGGCGTACAGCAGGGTCGTAGCGGTCTGGCTGCGTATTTACTCTATTGGGCGATTTTGAGTGTCGGCCCTCTGCTTTTGGGGGCTGGCTTCGTAGTAAGTACTTACGTTTTGTCGTTGAAGCTGGTCTTGTCTGAGCTTTCCCATATTGGTTTTACCAGCAGCCTGTTTCAGATTGTCCCCTGGTTTATGACCTGCGCGGCGTTTACCTTGCTATTTGTTGCAGTGCCCAACTGTCGGGTGCCGTTTCGCTATGGGCTTGTTGGCGGGATTATCACCGCGCTCTGTTTTGAGGCGCTGAAAACCCTGTTTGGCTATCTTGTTGCCAATTCGAACTTTAAGTTGATCTACGGGGCATTTGCCGTGGTGCCGCTATTTCTCCTCTGGATCAATATGCTGTGGACCATTATTCTTGCTGGTGCGGTGTTTGTGCGCACGCTGGCGGAGCTCTCTTACGCAACTCGTTCTGCGCGCTACTCGGATATGCGGGCGGTATTGGTGTGTATGTCCCTGCTGAGAGCTAAGTCTCGCACAGGTGAAACGGTCAGTGATAAAGACTGTGTTGCCGAAGGTATTGGGCTGGTTCATTGGCAGAGGTTGCGGTCGTTATTGGTACGTCACAAATGGATAGTGGTTACCGATAGTGGTGATTACGCCTTGAGCCGCAACCTTAGTGAGGTAAGTCTTTGGCAGCTGGCAAGCTTAGTGCGGCTTTCGCTAGACGAGTTTACGGCCGAGCCCGAAGCGGCGGCACCGCCTTGGATGGCTGAGTTTGTAAGGCGTCAGCAGCGTGTCGCTAGTCAGGCTAAAGAGGTTTTTGCTATCTCCTTGGAAGACTTGCTCGCCAGTGTGCAAAAGGGTTCCGAAGTCGAACATGAAGCGGAACATAAGGTTAAGGTTGATCCAGACTAACACCTTCAAAATCGCCTGCTATACTCATTCAGAGGGCCGATAGCTTATCTATCGGGTATGGCTTGCGTGAATTCTAGAGGTACTTTTACGGGTACAGATTAGGGTTCTCGGTCAAGCGCTTAAATTGAATGGCATGCAATGGCAATTCCTTTATTAATCTGCGACGACTCTAAGATGGCACGTAAACAGGTGCTACGATCTCTCCCTGAAGGCTGGGAAGTCGATATAACTTATGCCGGTAATGGTCAAGAAGCTTTGCAGGCGATTCGTGAGGGCAAGGGTGAAATGGTCTTTTTGGATCTCACCATGCCTTTACTTGATGGCTACGGCGTGCTCGAAACCGTAAAGTCTGAAGACTTAAAAGCTGTGATTATCGTAATCTCTGGGGATATTCAGCCCGCAGCCCGTGAGCGTGTTGCCGCTCTCGGTGCACTCGATTTCATTAAAAAGCCCATCAGCGGCGACAAACTTCAACAAGTCCTGCAAAACTACGGCTTGCTCTAGTCTGTTAGACTTCGCCTTTTGTAGGCTTGCTGTTTGTAAAACACAACAGTAGGCCTCAACACCGTAGTCATCAGGCGAACCTTTCTATGACCTTCTCACAATTTGGTAAGCAGCTTACCGGTAGCTCCGGCATTGTCGACTTAATGGAAGATTTGGGGCAAGCCCTGAACCAAAATCCTGACATGCTATTTCTAGGCGGTGGTAATCCGGCACATATCGACGCTTTCGAATCCTGTATCGCACAACACTTAACCGCGTTTGCCCAAACACCGGAACAACTGCATAAGCTGGTTGGTGTGTATCAGTCGCCACGCGGTAATGAAACTTGTATAGATGAGTTGGTCAGCTATTTGAAACAACGTTTAGATTGGCCGGTTAGGTCTAAAAATATCGCCCTCGCCAACGGCAGTCAATCTGCTTTTTTTGTATTAATTAATATGCTGGCGGGCCACTTTGATAGTTCCAGTCGCGGTTCAGTTAAAAAAATCTGTTTCCCGATGATGCCCGAATATTTGGGTTACAGCGATCAAGGTATTGCCGACGATATGTTTTGTGGCTACAGACCGAAGCTCGCGCTAATGGGAGAACACCAATTTAAATACACCATTGATTTCGACCAGCTTACAGAACGTGATGACATCGCCGCTTACTGTGTGTCGCGGCCAACAAACCCTACCGGCAACCTGATTACCGATAATGAGATGGAAAAACTTTCTCAGCTTGCGCGACAGCAGGGTAAGCCGCTGATTGTCGATTGTGCTTATGGTTTACCCTTTCCGGGATTAGTTTATGAGAAAGCCACACTGCCTTGGGATGACAATACCATTTACGTGCTAAGCCTTTCCAAGCTCGGTTTGCCTGGGGTTCGCACAGGGATAGTGGTTGGCAATGAGCAATTGATCACCAACTTCGTGGCTGCGAATACCATCCTGTCTTTGGCAAACGGCAACTTGGGGCCAATGCTGCTCACGGAGCTTCTTAAGGCGCAGCAGTTAGACTATTTAATGGAAAAAGTATTACTACCTTTTTATTTGGCGAAGCGAGCGTTAATGCTGCAGCAACTCGAAACCCAGCTACAGGGGTTGTCGTATCGGCTACATAAATCTGAAGGTGCGTTTTTTGTTTGGCTGTGGTTGCCAGATCTTCCCATAAGCAGTCATGAGCTTTATTTACGGCTAAAGGCTCGGGGGGTGTTGATTATGGCTGGGGAGCATTTTTTCTTTGGATTAGATTCAGCGTGGCAGCACGCTCAACAGTGTATTCGATTGAATTTTTGTCAGTCGCAAGAGGTGATCGTAAAAGCCATCGCAATACTTGCTGACGAACTAAAAAATTTGACTGAGGCGAAAAAAAAGACGGCTAAAAAATTGGGAGTTTAGAAACCCTACTTTTGCAAAAATAAAGCGTGAAGACGAGAGCCTAACTAGTTGTGAGAACTTGCTGGCTCGCTTGACTTATCGACTCGCGGCGCCGCTAAAAACCCAGAGCTTACTCATAACAAATGTCAGCACAGGAATTGTGCAAACAACTACGGCTAGGGAGATATACTCCGGTGGTGCAAAGGTTTTTTGCAGCGCGAGGAGCAGTAATTCACTAGCCCCTAAGGCGCCGAGCGATACCACCACGAACCTTGTGAATATCGTCCAGTTAAGCGTTTGCTTGAAGGTGAAACGGCCGTGACCGAAATAGGAAATGGCGACTGCGCTAACATAACCTAAGATGTTCGCTAGGTATAAATCGACTTGGCCGAAGCTGTTTGCGCCTAGGGCAATAAAATAGTGGGTAGCTGTGGCCGCGACACCAACGCATCCAAATACCAACAGTTGTCTAATCAGTTCTTTCGAAAGATGTTGTTTAAATAGAGCTGTTAACACTTAGACTTTATCCGATCAAAATTATGGAGTTGCAAGTCGCTCATCAAAAACATCACCTAAACAACCTTTCTATTTGCTGTAGCTTTAACGAACTTTATTGTTCGAAGCCAATGGTGCGCTCCACCACATAAAGTGGGCGATTTTTAACCTCTTTGTAGATGCGGCCAATATATTCGCCCATCAAGCCCAAGAAGAAAAGTTGAATGCCGCCAAGGAATAGCACGGCTACCATCATGGAGGCATAACCGGCAACATCGACACCAAACAATACTGTTTTGGAAATAATAAAAATACCGTAAAGAAAGGATGCGGCGGAAATGAATAAGCCTAAGTATATACCCATGCGAATAGGCATGGTGCTAAACGAGGCGATACCGCTCAGTGCGAAGTTCCACAATTTCCACATGTTGAATTTAGTTTCGCCCTCTGCGCGTAACGGGCGTTCAAATTCAACAGTGGTGTTTTTAAAGCCCGGCCAGCAAAAAAGCCCTTTCATGAAACGGTCTTTTTCTGGCAGTTTGCGAATAACCTCAACAACTTTTTTATCCATCAAACGATAATCGCCGACATTGGCAGGGATATCGGTATCGCTCATGCTGTTGAATAAAGAGTAAAACCACATAGCTGTATTGCGTTTAATGACCGTGTCAGTTTCCCGTGAGGCGCGCTTTGCGTAAACCACATCAAAGCCTTCGTCCCACTTCGCTATCATCTCGTGAATAAGCTCAGGCGGGTCTTGCAGGTCAGCATCGATTGGAATCATTGCATCGCCCGTGGCGTAGTCGAGTGCTGCAGTCATCGCCGGCTCTTTGCCAAAGTTACGCGAAAAACTTACAACTTTAATACGCGGGTCGTTACTTGAATATTCTAGGAGTAGCTGCAGCGTGTTGTCGGTTGAACCGTCGTTTACGCAGACAATTTCATAGTCGAGTTTCAGGGTAGTTAAGACCTCAGTGACGGTTTCGAAAAAGATTGGGATAACGCTGGACTCGTTGTACATAGGTACGAGCAACGAAAGTAATTTTTTATCGGACGCGTTGTTGGACATAAATGTCTGCACTTTTGGTTAGTCTATGAATTTATAGTTTGCCATATCGTGGGTATAACCTTTAACTGGGCATGCGACCGCTAGTCTATTCGCACCCAAATACCGGTATGACGGTGTCGCGAGTGCTCAAATTCTTGCCACGAATAATGGGCCTTTATATCGCTATTTATTTTGTCAAAAACTTTATTATTGTCGGAAGGGCTAAACACCACATAGCGAACATCCAGGCTTCGTAGCCAGGCGCTAGGGTTTTCTTGCTCCCCTTTATAGAAAGACTCAATAGCGTCTTTCATTATCCAAACTCTAGGTACATCGCCATGCCAAGTGCGCAGGTGCGAAGGCCAACCCAACAGCACCGGCTTGCCGGTAAAAATGCCGTAAATACTGGTGTTGCTGTAGGCGTTGTCAATAACGCGCTCTAACACTATTCCGTCTGGTGCGGCCTGCAGATATTCGAACATCTGACGGTTGCTTGCCGTTTGTGTATACCAGCGATGACCGCTGAGATCACCAAAGTAGTGCTTGCCCGAGTACACGGCGTAACGGGCGAGGTCTAAGCCGGCTGGGAACGTCAATAGTACCAGAATAACGGCGCCACTCCAGCGAATAGCTCTCAACGTAGAGCTTAGTACCAGAGCACCTACCGAGGCCAATACGCCAACTTGTATCCAGCCCCACCATTTCATTACGGTGTTAGTGCGAGCGTATTGTGCCGCGGTGGGATCGTCGATGTAGATGATTTCTGACAGTATTAGCAACACTAGCCACAGGGATGAAAAGTACCACGCGATACGCCGGTAGCGGCCTTCCCAGAAGCCCAAACCTAGCAATAGTAGTAGCGGCCAATGTAGCGCGAGAAAGCGAGTTAACGGTGTGTGTTGATCGCCGTTCACCCACGCGACTGGTGTAGGTAGCGTGCCAGATAGGAAGGTAATGAAAAAAGGGTAGAGTAAAAATGTGGCGACTAGCCCACCGCCAAGCAACCAAACCCAGCTTACCGCGCGCGCCGGCTCGGTTGCGGCATTATTACCACTATCTGTCTCGACATGGGATGCTGCGAAATTGCTTTTAGCACCACTTAGATAGCGATAGGCGATCCAGCCGATAATTAGAAATACCAATAGCGGGAAGGTCCAAGTGTTAGTGGCGATCATAATCGGCACCAATGCCGCTAGCAGGCCTTGAGCAATTTTCTCCGCTCGACGGTTGCTGTTTAGCGCGGTAAGTTGCGATGGCTGCAAGGGTATATTTCGGCCAACTAAATTAGGGTCGGCAATCGACAGCAATAAAGCTAAGGCAATTAATAGAAGGAAGAAGCCACCCATAGTGGGGTGGTAGTCACCTAGAAAAAACTGATAACCAAAGTTCTCGCTTGGCAGCACCATGCGATGATCATCGATGACGGGTTCAGTTTCTGGCAATAAAAGCTTTGCCGCACCTTGATTAACATCGGTTTGACTGCCCCACAGGTCGTCGCGACTACTGCCGATAAAGCGCACGCTGGCAATAATATTCTCGCGCGCAGCGTTGGCAACGGCGTTGCGATAACGCTGGGTTGCTCGCTCTACGGCTTTGTCGTCTTGGCGAGCGGTAAGGAAACTGTCGGCACTCGGCGTTTTATAAACGGCGTGCAAAAGCGGCGTTAAACCGGTGCCGCCAAAAACAATCGCCAGTGTTAATAACCATTGCGGAGCCGCTTTTCGCCAACCGCGCAGGCCGCTAACAGATAAAATTTTATCGGCAATAAACCATACCAGTGTAATCGGCAGGGCGCCGATAAGCGCGAGTGAGAGGTTATAGCTGGTGCCTGGGTTTAATTGAAAAATACGCCCAAGTAGCGCTGCACCATAGTGTTGGAAGGCGTAGTAGTAGTCGAACTTGTGAGGTGGATTCCAGTTGTCGAGCGGTGGCAGGGTCACGCCCTGCAGATAGTTGGAAATAAAAAACAAGTCGGTCATGCGTTCGGACGAAGGCGAGATAGAGGGAAACGCCAAACGCCAGAACAGTGCGTAAATAAATGCGACGATAAACACTATCTCGGCTCGCCAGAAATCTTTGCTTTTAATATCCTTGCGAGTTTTCCATAGAACGAAGCCTGCAGTGGCAATTCCAACCGGCAGTAGGAAGTGTAATTGGCCAAGGCCTATAAAATGCTCGATAAAAAACATTATCAACACTATTGCCACTAAACCAACCGATCGAGCAAGAGCGAAGCTGGCAGCGCCATTGCTAAAAATCCATTTGTTGGCGAGGACGGTAACGCCGGCAATTGCTATCCAAAGTAACAACAGCGTAAAGAGTAGATAAATAAAATACATGGAATCCGTGCCTTACAGAAAAAAGGTTTTTCGGGAAATATTAAAGAGAATATAGGCCGAGAGGCCCATGTAGTAACACAGTGTCAGAGTGCTGGCTGGGCGAGACAGCGACGGTCGAAAAACTAAAAAGAGTATGAGTGAAACAATGTAGTAGCGCTGCTCAATTAAGGGTAGGGGGACAAAACTCAGCAGTGCGAAGGGTATAAGCAGCAGTATTTGTTTGTTGTAGCTTCCCTTGCGCGCGGCACAGACGTAGCTGAGCGCCATCCAAGCAATCGGGAAAAAGCTGACTATACGAAAAGCGGTAATATCTGCCGTGTAGTGCAATAGCCAATTATGGCGATACCAGCCGAGTTCGGTACGATTGTATATGTGTGGGTGCTCATAGGTATACCAGTAAAGCGCGAAGCCGGCGGCGAGCAACGCTAATATCCAAACGTTGTGTTTGAGTAGTTGAAAAATGGCCGGAACCTGTTCAACCGCAAATGGCAAAAAGAGTGCGAAGGACACAAGTAAGAAAAAATATAAATTCGAAAGATTGAACGAAATGGGATGCTGCTCGGCATCGCCCAGCGCGACGCCGCCATTTATGACGACGAATGCAATAAATGCCATAACCACTGCAATTAAGCCGTTGCTGCGACGTAAATAAAGCGTAATAAATTCACGTTTAAACAACTGAAGGGCAGCTGTACGCAACCCCGTGGCTTTGTTCGAACCATAGTGTTCTTGGAAGGTTTGCAGGGCGATTAAACTCAGTGTAAAACCAACCCACATAATGTTGGGCTGGCGTAATAGCACTGCTCCAAAAGCCGCGACGGCGGCCCAGCGATAATCCTGTTTAACGCTTCGCTCAATCATTAGCAGCGTAAATGTCAGTGATGGCAGATCGGTATAGGTGAGAAAAAACAACGGGAATAAAAAAGGTGTAAACACCAGCATTAAGGTGCGGCTCTGCGCTTGATGTGGATAAAAGTGGCTGCACAAACGATAGAACACCGGGATAACACTGGCGGCGAACAGGAGGTGAACAAAACGCAACCCGTTGAGGCTTGTAAGCCCAGTGAGCTTAGCTAACGCGGCGACTACAGCATGGTAGCTGGGAATCATAGTGACGTATTTAAACACTTCGAACTGGCCGTTGATAAACCAATTGATTTGATAGCGATGGACATCTTCATCACCAATACCACCGTCTAGATGGCTGATGGTGTTAAAACCGAGAAGCAGGCTGATACAAATTAACAGCCAGTAGATTAACTGGGGGGAGTCATTAAAATGCGCGCCTTCCTCGGAATGGCTCGGCTTCCTTGGCGCGTGTTCCTGCGGTGCGGTTTTATGTTTTGATCTGGGCGTAACCACGGTTTAGCCTCGTAAAATGCGACCACTGTAAAATACAGTGGTCGCATGCTGCAGGGTTGTTTATCCCATTAAAGGGGAAGTTTTACCTCAACACTATAGTGGGTTCCGGCAACAGGGTTCGCAATTAAGGGCTGGGCTAAGGGCTTGCCATTCACGCTAACCTCAGTTGTGGTTATTCCTGCTGTTCGTTGATAGCTAACTGTAAAGGTAGCGCCGCGGAACTCACGTTCAACCTTCGCCGTTTGCCAATCGCTCGGCAGGAGCGGTTCAACGGTTAAGCCCTCTACGCTGCCACGCAGGCCGAATAAACATTCGATAACGCTGCGGTATACCCAAGACACAGTGCCAGTGTTAAATAGCTGACTGGAGCGGCCTGCAGTACGTGGGAATTGATAATAGGCGCCACGATAATAGTTCGGTATATACACGGGTAATTGGCCGCGTTGTAAGTAGTCGGCTTCGTTCGGCCCCGCAATCATTTTACGGAATACATCGTAACCGCGGTCGGCATCGCCAGCGGCATATAAACCATAGCCGTAGAATGCCGCAGCGTGACTGTAGATGGAACCGTTTTCGGCGGCGCCTGGGTGTTTTTGCGTTACGCGGCCTACATCTTCGCGCATGGCGGTGTAGGCGGGTGCCAACATCATTACACCGTAGGGTGTATCGAGTTGTGCGTCTACCGCGGCGATGAGTTTATCTTTTTGTTCTTCGCTCGGCGTGCCGGCCATTAGCGCCCAACTTTGTGGGTTTAGGAAGATACGACCTTCGACATCTTTGGCCACACCAAAAACAACGTCGTCGTCGGTAATGCCTCGTCCGTACCAGTCGCCGTCCCACATGTGTTTATTAACTGCTGCATTTACTTCTTCGGCACCGGCTTTACATTCGGCGGCAATCTCGGCTTCGCCGATATGTTCACAAACTTCTGCCCATAGTTTTAAACCGTAGGCGGTAGCGACAGAAAGCCAACCTGAAACGCCCTTGCCTTTGTAGCCCACCATGTTCATGGGGTCGTTCCAGTCACCTTGGGCGATAAAATTCAAACCGCGGTGATCGCGATCTTTTAACAGCCAGCGCATGGATGCGGTGATACGTTCAAATACCGTTGCAACCTCGTCGCCTTTCCAGTTTTTGACCGGTGTCTGGAGGAATTCGTAATCGTTCGATTCGTTTAAATAGGCGCGCAAACAAACCGGCAGCCAAACACAGTGATCGGTATGGGGGATTTGATTGATGTATTTAAGCTCGGCGTCGGCACGCATCAAAATGCCGTCGGGCATAGCGCCGGTTTCTTCCTGCTGCGCTAGCGCCCACAAAAATGCATTCTTGGTGACGTCTGGGCTGATGTAGCTCATCCCCATACTGTCTTGCAAAAAGTTGCGGGTTTGCGGGTCGGTAGAAAGACGGTTTACATCGCCGTGGTAAAACACCTGTCGTGGCAACCAGTTGTTAATAAAGTTATCAAAATGCTCGTCGGGCGTTTCAATTTGTATCACGCCTTTGCCTTGCGCCGTGTAGGCCGCATATTCCGCTTTGGTTGCGGCGAAATCTTTATCGCCGAAGTAGCGCTCGCGAACGGCAATAATTTCGGCGTCGTCTTTCGCTGGGCCGAGTAAAAAACGAAAATCTTCCACTTGCTCTGGCGCTAGGCTCAAGCGGTATTGCAGCGCGGCGGCCGGTGTTTCGTAGAGTGCGTCGCCGTTGTTGAGCGTGTCTTGCTGAATGCTTGTGGGGTTGTGAATACCGCCGTCGCCTTCGAAGTTGTCGCGCGCGGCTTCCCATGCATCCGGTTTGCGGTCGTGCAGGAAATAGGTTTTATCTTTTAGATCTTTGTTTTTAAAGTAGTCATCGAGTTTTTGATAGGGTGTAACGCAGGTACCTACCATGCCGTTTAGGTCGGGTCGGTACTGGGCCGACTGGTTCATCCAGCTCATAAAACCAAAGGGTACATAGGGGTAAACGCTAATCTTGCGCTCGCGCCCCGAAATATTGGTTACCTTTAACTTCCACAACTCGACCACATCATTGGCGGGAATGCTCAGCTCCACATCTACTTTGATTCCGAGGTGTTCAACACACCAGCGAATATCATTTTTGCCAATCGAAAAAGTATAGCTATCTTGTTTGGTGCGAACAGGCTCGTAGGGTGCTGAGAAAATCTCTCCGCTTTGCTCATCTTTAATATAGAAAAAACGACCCGGCGAGTGTGCGAAGTAGGGCTGCTCGGGCAGCATGAATATTTTGCCTTCTACCAAGGGTTGGTAGGTATATTTAGAGGGTTCTGGCTGCATAAACTGCGCGATGGCATAGCCGCGACAGTTCACCTGAATCATCATTTTTTTATTCCACAAAAAGCCTGCGGAGTTAGGCATTGCGGTGGGGCTTAATAAATCATAGCGGTCGCCGTTGGCGCTAGCTTTTAACATTCTAATCGTCGCTCCAAAATCGAGTTGCGTATTTTATGTTGCAGATGGGATAGCGGTAGGTGCTTTAATTTTCTAATACCTGAGTTGTGCATTGCTGAAGTAATCGCTAACAGCTATTACCGGCACTGGCGCAGAGCTCTCGTAATAAGCCCGTTGCAGCGGATTGGGTTCTGCTGCAACGGGCTGTCTTTTTAATATTGGCAGTTATTAACCGTTAGACTATTGGCCTGCCGGTTGGCCTTGACGTTCTTTCAAGTCAGCTTGAATCACTTCGAGCTGAGCGCCAGTAAGGGTGTAGAACTTAGTGACAATCACCGCAAGAAGCGCAAAGAAACCCGGTACCGCTGTTTGTAACAATACAATGCCAAACTGCGAAGCATCTGACTGCGCTTCTTTGGCGGCATAACCGAATGCAGCCAATACCCAAAGCATGCCTGCCGAACCGGTTGCGCCGCCCAGTTTTTGAGCGAAGGTCGCGGCGGAGAAGGTCATGGCGGTTGCACGTCGGCCGGTGTTCCACTCGTTGAAATCGGCGGTGTCGGCGTACATCGACCAAGTTATCGGTGACTTAGGCCCAAGCGCAAGGCTGATCAGCGCGCAAAGTAAAAACATCAAGGCAATTTCTGATGGTAGGTCACCGCTGTTGATCTTGACGGTTTCGCCCGCTGTATTTTTGTAGGTTGCCGAAACGCTGATGACCTTGTCGGCATCGGCATTGATGGTGATTTCTGATCCATTCTCATTAGGGATAGCCACCTGCTCGGTAAAAATCCACCATGCTGAACGCTGCTCATGCCATTGATACACCGCGGGCTGGTTGGTTACGTTTACTAAGTCTGCGGCTTGCAGGGTTGTCACTTGGCCGGCGTCGACGCTGCGTACGCCGTTGAGTTCAGGTTTGGGGACAAAGGTAAATAGAACCGAAAGGGTTCCCACTGTTGCCATCAATACCATCAATAGCCGAGTTTTATCTAAAAGCCTCGTCATTAAGGGGGCGCAAGCGGCACCAACCGCATAGGCAATCATCTGTACGCCGAGGAATGCGCCAAGTAGGTCTGGGCGCCCTAGAAAGTAGGTGAAGTAGTAGTAGGCGGAGCCGGCACGCATGGTGATGGTCATCATGATAATCATCGAAAGGATGAACAGGATAATCCAAGGGCGGTTGCCGAGTAGGTCGCGAATATCGTCAAGTGGGTTGGTTTTCTGGCTTGCCGGTGGGCTGATACGTTCTTTGGTGGTCGAAAAGGTAACAAAGAATATGGCGGCTGCAGCAAAACCGTAAATGAGCATGGTTAACTGCCAACCCTTGGCATCGTCGCCGCCGCCGAGGGCATTGACGAAATCGAGCGTAAAGTAGTTAACAAAAAAGCCGGCGCTGAACGCGAAGATAAAGCGAATACTGATCAGGGAGGTACGCTCTTGACTGCGCGCGGTCATCACTCCCGACAGTGCAGAATAGGGCGTGCTTAGTACGGTGTACATCATCATCATTAATGTATAGGTACAGTAGGCGTAGATTACTTTGCCTGATTCGTTTAGGTCTGGGGTGCTGAAGGTAAGTACTACAGCGCCAACCATTGGTAAGCCGGCGAACAGCAAATAGGGGCGGAATTTGCCCCAGCGGGTGCTGGTTCGATCTGCCAGTGCTCCCATGATTGGGTCGGTACAGGCGTCGATAATTTTGGTGGTAAACATCATGGTGCCAGCAGCCGCAGCCGATATACCAAAGGTGTCGGTATAAAAAGCGGCTAGAAATGATGCGATGGTGGTCCAGTAAAGGTTGAACCCGAAGTCACCGAGGCCGTAGCCCAGTTTTTCGCGTATACCCAACTTGGCGGTGCGATCTGCCGCTGTTGTGGCTGTGTTTGACATGCGATAGTCCCCAAAATAGTGATCTAATTATTATTTTTACGACCCGTAACAACGCGATACACCCCGAAAATTGCGCTATTCGGATGCTGCGGCAGAGCTATTGTGGCTCTGCGCTAGGTCAATTCTCTACTGCTGCCGAGCTGATAGTGATCTGATATTGATCCAGATAGCGGCGCAGATAGCGGGTTTGCTGGATATAACCGTTTTCCTCGCTTAGACCCCGAGACAAACCGACGCGTAGCATAAACAGCCTGTCTATGGAAATCCAGTCGATAGCGGTTATTGCGTATCGCGCTTTTACCCCTTTTGCTATCATCCCGCCTTTAATTCGAACAATAAGAAAGCATTTGTATGAGCGCAGTAATAAGTAGAAGGTCGCCAGCCTTATTCATTGTGATGGGCGTGTCTGGCTGTGGGAAGTCTACGGTAAGTGAAAGTTTGGCCGAGCACTTTGGCATTATCAGTCTCGATGCAGACGATTTTCACAGTGCAGAGAACAAAGCGCATATGGCATCAGGGCAGCCGCTTACCGATGCTATGCGAGTGCCTTGGGTACACGGTCTTCGCGACCACTTGGCGCTAATGGCGGCTCAGGGTGAGTCGTGTACTTTGGCTTTTTCCGGTTTGCGCAAAGCCCATAGAGACGTGCTGCGCAATACTGGGCATCGTGTGTTTTATCTCCTACTCGACGGTAGCAGAGAATTAATCGCCAAGCGCATGCAAGCCCGAGCGGGACACTTTATGCCTGCAAGTTTACTCGACAGCCAGTTTGCCGCTTTGGAGCGGCCTATGGCTGATGAGCAAATGATGTACATTGATATCGATCAACCTGTAGACGGGGTGATGAATACTATTTATACCCTTGTAGATGATTTGATTTAGCTGGATAAGGCCGTGCTGTAGTTTGATCCGTCTGTGAGCTTTGCAGACCGCAGTGAAATCTAGAAAAAATGTAAGTTAAAACATGCAGAACAATACGGAGTTGAAACAATGGCGACACCACAGGTGGAACGAAAACTTAGTGCACTTTTTTTGGGGGTGTGGGTACTAGTGTTTGCATTTATACAGGGCTGTACGTCTGCGAATGAAAGCGCGCCAGCTGATGAGGCCTTATCCGTTGCGCCTGCACCACAAACACATTTTCAGTACACGGGCAGAATAGACTTTAGTGATACGGCTGCACCTAAAATTTCCTGGCCGGGCTCACAAGTAGCCGCGGGATTTAGCGGCCCCTATTTGGCGCTAACCCTAGACGATCAGTTTGGTAAAAATTACTTTAGTGTCTTTATTGATGGCGACTGGAACAACCCGTTTATTATCGACTGCGAACCGGGCGTAAAAGATTATGTGGTGAGCACCAATTTATCGCCTGGCAAACATAACTTTACCCTGTTTAAACGCACTGAGGGTGAAGAGGGCCGCACGGGCTTTTTGGGAGTGAAATTAGCGGTCGGAGAAGGCCTGTTGGCGCCACCGCCCAGGCCCACCCGTAAAATAGAATTTTTTGGCGACTCAGTCACCAGTGGTATGGGCAATGAGGCCGCGCTCGATGCCGATGATGATGTGCTGGCAGAAAAGAATAATTTCCTCGCCTACGGAGCCATTACCGCACGCAACCTCAATGCTGAATATGTAAGCACTTCGCAAAGTGGTATTGGTATTTTGGCGAGTTGGAACCCGTTTTTAATGCCGGAATTTTATGACCAGCTTGACGCGGTAGATAACAATGATTCCAAGTGGGACTTTAGTTCGTGGCAGCCGGATGTTGTTGTTATCAATCTTTTTCAAAATGATAACTCGCTGGTCGAAGAGGTGTTGAATCCTGTCCCCACGGATGAACAGCGCATTGCCGCTTATGAAGATTTTCTCGCCCGTATTCGTGCGGTCTACCCGCAGGCGTATATTGTTGCCACTCTTGGCAGCATGGATGCGGTACGCGCAGGTTCACCTTGGCCCGGCTATATTCGCACCGCGGTAGCGCGCTTTAGCGAACAAAATTCCGACGCCCGCATTGCGACATTCTTCTTTCCCGATGTGGGCTTTTATAAGCATCCACGAGTACAGCACCACCAGCATAACGCTGAGCTACTAACCGGGTTTATCAAACAAAAAATGGGCTGGTAACGAAGCGGCGCGAGGAAAAAGGCGGGGTGGGAACGCCGCGAAGGTAGGGGGAAGCACCTAGCGCCAGCGCTTTTGCCAGGCATCCATAACCTTGCGCGGATACCAGTATTTTCCGTAGCTACCGTTGTAGCGAGCAAGGGCGTGGGCCCAGTGGCCATCTTCTTTATCTAAGTAGTGTTTGAGAATGGTGCAGCCGTATTGAAGGTTGGTGGTGAGGTCGATTAGGTTGTCGCTTTCGCGGCCAATCGCTTTTTTCCAAAAAGGCATAATTTGCATCATGCCTTGGGCGCCAACCCGAGATATGGCATAGCGGTCAAAACGGCTCTCGACTTCGATCAAGGCTAAGACAAATTCTGGTGGAACCTCGACTCGTTTTGCCTGGCGGTGAACTTCTTTAAGAATTTTCAGGCGGTAATCGGTGTTTTTTACAAACTTGGTTAGCACGGTCGACTTTTGCAGCAGCCAAACTTCCGCATCAAACCTGTCCACAAAGCTATCGGCGCTGGCGACTGCCGCTAATAATTTGCGGCGCAATTCATCGTCAATTTTTTCGGGTGCTTGATCGGCACAGGATGCGACGGACGGCCACAGTGCAGCAGCTGTACCGGCTAGGCACAGCTGACGTCTGGTAAGTAAAAGCTTGTCCGCCATAGTCTTTACGTGTGGTAATTGGCTAGCCGGTTATTCACTAGCCGGTTTTATAGGGATTCAATTAACGTTTAATTTTGCTGATTAAAAATTCCAGCGCCGATGCAGCATCTATCTGTTGGCTCTCTGCATCGCGTCGTCCTTTATATTCTAGCTCACCATTGCCAAGGCCTCGGTCGCCAACCACAACACGGTGCGGAATGCCGATAAGTTCAACATCCGCCAGCATTGCACCTAAGCGCGCTTTAGGCTCATCCATTAGCAATACGTCGTAACCTTTATTGCGCAATTCTTTGTAAAGCTCTTCACAGGTATTGGCAACGGCTTCCGATTTTTGCATGTTGATAGGAACAATTGCCACGTGAAATGGCGCAATTGCATCCGGCCAAATAATACCGTTGTCATCGTTGTTTTGCTCAATTGCTGAAGCGACGATACGCGAAACACCAATACCATAACAGCCCATGATCATGGCTTTTGACTTGCCGTTTTCGTCGAGTACGGTAGCGTTCATCGCTTCCGAGTACTTGGTGCCGAGTTGGAAAATGTGACCGACTTCGATGCCGCGTTTAATTTCCAGTGTGCCCTTGCCGTCGGGGCTTGGGTCGCCAACGACTACATTACGCAGGTCGGCTTGCTCGGAGTAGTTCACGCCATCGTTCGACCAGTTCATGCCTTTAATATGGAAGCCGGTTTTGTTTGCTCCGCAAGTAAAGTTAACGCTAGCGGCGGCAGCGCGATCGGCAATAACGCGAATGTTTAGGCCAACAGGGCCAAGTGAGCCGACTTCCGCGCCTAGCTCTGCAAGAATGCGTTCTTCCGGAGCAAAGGTGAGGGGTTCGGCAATACCTGCGACTTTTACCGCTTTAATCTCGTTTAGGGTGTGATCACCACGTAATACCAAAGCCACTAGCGGCGCCGGCTTGTTATCTTCTGCTTCACCTAACACAATCAGTGTTTTTAGGGTTTCTGCTGGGGTTATATTTAACAGTGTCGCAACTTCATCAATCGTTTTTTGATTGGGGGTGGCAACTTCTTCTGCTGTTACGGCGATAAACCCTGTTGGGATTGATGGGGCAACCGCTTCCGCGAGCTCAACGTTTGCGGCGTAGTCGCTACCGTTGCTAAAGGCGATGTCGTCTTCGCCGCTTTCTGCGAGCACATGAAATTCATGCGAACCGGAGCCGCCAATAGAACCTGTGTCGGCCAGTACTGGGCGGTAGTCCAAACCAATACGATCAAAAATATTGCAGTAAGCCTGATGCATAACATCGTAGGTTTGCTGGAGCGATTCTTGCGAGCTGTGGAAGGAATAGGCGTCTTTCATAATAAATTCACGCGAACGCATAACCCCAAAGCGCGGTCGAACCTCATCGCGGAATTTCGTTTGAATCTGATAAAAATTGGCTGGCAACTGTTTGTAGCTTTGCAGTTCGTGACGAATCAGGCTGGTAATCACTTCTTCATGGGTAGGGCCCAAACAAAATTCGTTTTGGTGGCGATCGGTGATGCGTAGCAGTTCCGGCCCGTATTGCTGCCAGCGGCCAGACTCTTGCCATAGCTCTGCTGGCTGAACTACCGGCATAAGGACTTCTTGCGCACCCGCGTTGTCCATTTCTGCACGCACAATCGCCTCAACCTTGCGCAGTACGCGCAAACCCACGGGCAGCCAGTTGTAGAGCCCAGCGGCCATTTTGCGAATCATCCCAGCGCGCAGCATTAGCTGGTGACTAATCACCTCGGCGTCGGCGGGAGTTTCTTTTTGGGTTGCGATCAGGTACTGACTGGCGCGCATGATGTTCCTTAATATTTTTGAAGGGTTATACTTTAAAGGCGGTATTCTATACGAACGACAATTATGAGGAATAGTTATGTTTGAGCTCGATCCGGTGTTAAGCGCCGATACTCACATTATTGGTCAGTTTGAGCTTTGCATGGTGCTGCTCCACAAAGACGCGAACTATCCGTGGTGTATTTTGGTACCGAAGCGTCGCGGATTACGTGAAATTCACCATCTAGGTGAGCTAGACCAGCAGCAGTTGATGCGAGAATCTAGCCATTTGTCGGAAGTGATGACGTCGCTGTTTGCTCCCAATAAGATGAATATCGCCGCAATTGGCAATATTGTGTCCCAATTACACCTACATCACGTGGCGCGTTTTAAAGACGACCCGACCTGGCCTAAGCCTATCTGGGGCGCACTGCCGCCAACAGACTATAGCGCCGCCGCCCTACAGAAACGTATTGAGCGCCTGCGCAGCTCGCTTGAAGGAGAGGGGTTTAGTGCCGTTGTTGATGGCGGTGATGACCGCGCGGATAATAATTTTACTCCATAAAGGTGGCGAACGATTGCAGCATTAAAAAAGGGAGCCTAGGCTCCCTTTTTTAATGCTGCAATCGCCTAAAAAACAGCTAACTTACTCGGCCATTTCTTTTAGTTTCTTCAGTGGGCGCAGCTTAACCTGAATGCTAGCGGGTTTTGCGGCGAACATCTGCTCTTCGCCGGTGAAGGGGTTGACGCCCTTGCGAGCTTTGCGAGCTGGTTTTTTAACGGTCAAAATCTTAAACAGGCCAGGCATAACAAATTCGCCACAGGCGCGCTTTTTGATGTGAGCTTCGATAATGTTAGTGAGTTCATCCAAGACTGCCGAAACCTGTTTTTTAGGGACTTCAGTAGACTCAACGATCTGGTTCAATATCTGGGTTTTTGAGTAGCGTTCTTTTACAGCCGTGATTTTTTTAGCTGCAACCGGTGTTTTTACTACAGCAGCCTTTTTGGCCGGTGCTTTCTTCGCTGCGACTTTTTTTGCTGGAGCCTTCTTTGCTGGGGCTTTTTTAGCTGGAGCTTTTTTAGCTGCCATAGGTAGACCTCATTTTTTGTTTTTGAGTGGAGTATCGTGATCATCTGGCTCGGACGGCGCAATTGAGTAGTAAGTTGATTGCAACCGCCTTGCGCCCTTGGCCGGTATATATAGTGTATTAATACCTAAGCAGCAACCTGAAAATGCTGAAAACAAGTACTTTTTTGCTGTTTTGGCTAATTTCGAGCCATAAAAAGGAGTTGAGAAAACTTTTTCCTTGTTGGGCTTGATTCTTGGTGTTGGCGGACCTATTTAGCCTTGCGGCGTGGATTGTCTAGAAGATAACCGCATTTGCGTCGGCTTCACCTTCATCAATGGGGTGGGCTGCGTTATAATGCCCCGCTTTTTTGGCGGTGGTTAGTGTTCCATAAGTGGAAACTTGACTGGTATGCGCGAGCGCGGATTTGGTTTGTACTGCAAAAATAGGTAATGATAGATGCCGATATACGAATATTTGTGTGACTCTTGTGGGCATCAGCTGGAAGCCTTACAGAAAATGAGCGATGGCCCCTTAACGGATTGCCCATCTTGCGATGCTCCATCATTGAAAAAACAGGTATCAGCAGCTGCTTTTCGTCTGAAGGGTGGCGGCTGGTATGAAACTGACTTTAAGTCGGGCAAAAAGAAAAACTTAGCTGGTGACAGCGGTGCCGGTAGTTCATCCGGTAGCGACTCGGGCTCCTCAGGCGGCGCTAGCTAGTAACCTAATGACAACTCGTTAGCGTCGCTGGCGGCACGTTACAATAATCATATATTACGGGAATAAACCATGCGCAGTGTCTACTGTGGCGTATTAAACGCTTCCAATATTGACCAAGAAGTAACCCTTTGTGGCTGGGTGGATCGTCGTCGTGATCACGGCGGGGTAATTTTTATCGATCTGCGTGACCGCGATGGCATTGTGCAAGTGGTGTTTGACCCAGATGTCGAAGCCAATTTTAAGATGGCCGACAAGGTTCGCTCAGAATACGTGTTGCAGGTGACCGGAAAGGTGCGGGCACGCAGCGAGTCGACCGTAAATAAGAATATGGCGACCGGCGAAATTGAAGTTTACGGCACCAACTTGCAGATTCTCAATACAGCTGAAACCCCTCCGTTTCAGCTTGACGAACACATTAGTGTCGGCGAAGACGTGCGTTTAAAGTACCGTTATCTCGATTTGCGTCGCCAAGCCATGCAAACCAATTTGAGATTTCGTTCGAAGGTTACTAACGCGATTCGCAACTACTTGGATGACAACGGTTTTCTTGATATTGAAACCCCTATTTTAACTCGCGCCACGCCGGAAGGTGCGCGCGACTATCTTGTGCCTTCGCGAACCCATGACGGTAAGTTTTTTGCGTTGCCGCAATCGCCTCAGTTATTTAAGCAGTTGTTAATGGTTTCGGGCTTTGACCGCTACTATCAAATTGCTAAATGTTTTCGCGACGAAGATTTACGTGCAGACCGTCAGCCCGAATTCACCCAAATCGATATCGAAACATCGTTTATGGATGAAGAGCAGATAATGTCGGTGACCGAAAAGATGATCCGTAAATTGTTCTCGGAGCTTAAGGGTGTAGATTTGGGCGAGTTCCCGCGTATGCCCTTCTCTGAGGCGATTGAAAAGTACGGTTCAGACAAGCCTGATATGCGTATTCCGTTGGAAATGATCGAAATAAAAGATCTAATGAAAGATGTGGAGTTTAAAGTGTTCTCCGCGCCAGCAAACGATCCGAAAAGCCGCGTTACGGCCATGCGCGTCCCCAAAGGTGGAGAGATTCCACGTAAAAAAATCGACGCCTACACCAAGTTTGTGTCTATCTATGGGGCTAAGGGGCTGGCCTATATCAAAGTTAACGATAAGGATGATCTGGAAAATGGTTTGCAGTCTCCAATCGTTAAGTTTTTACCAGCAGAGGTGTGCCGGGCAATTTTAGATCGGGTTGGGGCGGAAAATGGCGACCTGATTTTCTTTGGTGCTGATACCCATAAAGTCGTTACCGAAGCGCTTGGTGCACTGCGTTGCAAGCTGGGTGAAGATCTTGATCTTTACACCTGTGAGTGGGCGCCGCTTTGGGTTGTCGACTTCCCAATGTTCGAAGAGTTAGATGGCGGCGCATTAACTGCATTGCACCACCCCTTTACCGCGCCCAGCTGTTCGCCAGAAGAGTTGCGAGCCAACCCTGCGACGGCCCTGTCGCGCGCCTACGATATGGTACTTAACGGTACGGAGTTGGGTGGTGGTTCTGTGCGTATCCACAATCAAGATATGCAGCAGTCAGTGTTTGAAATATTGGGGATTAGCGAAGAAGAGCAGCGCGAGAAGTTTGGCTTTTTGTTGGACGCGCTGAAGTTCGGTGCTCCTCCTCACGGCGGTTTGGCGTTCGGTTTGGATCGACTGATTATGTTGATGACCGGTTCCGATAGTATTCGTGATGTGATTGCCTTTCCGAAAACGCAGTCCGCCGCCTGTGTAATGACTGACGCTCCCGGCGCAGTTGATACTAAGCAATTGCAGGAGCTGCACATACGTTTGCGTACTAAAACGCAGGCGCCTGCTTAAGCTATTGGTAATGGCTCCCGTCCAAGTGCGGGAGCTTAGTTTGCTGGTATGACTGCTGTCCTAGTGTTATAAACGCTGCTGTTTATTAACGTGGTTTTCTATCTGGGGCGCACGCCTATTCATGCTTTCGAACAGCCTATCGAGTAACACCTCTAATTTATCGGCTCCGCACTTGGTAGTCGATCTCAACGCGATTGCCGCCAATTGGCGGTTTCTGAATAGCTGTAGCCAGCCACTAGCCATTGCTGGTGCTGTTGTGAAAGCCAATGCTTACGGTTTGGGTTTGGCTCAAGTGGCACCCTGTTTGTTGAATGCTGGCTGCAAACATTTTTACGTTGCTAACCTAGAAGAAGCGATTGCCTTAAAGTCTATTCTTGCCGACGCTCAAGTCGATGCTGCAGGAGTTGAAATTAGTGTGCTGTCGGGCTGTGCGCGTGGCGATGAGCGTGAGTTTGTCGAGCGTCAAATCTTACCTGTTTTGATCTCTCTGGAAATGGCGGAGCGTTGGTCTGATGCTGCGAGCGCCGGTGCGCGTGCGCATTTAAAAGTAAATTCAGGCATGGGGCGGTTTGGTTTGGAGGGCGAAGAGCTTGAAAGTCTTCTTCAATCGAAAAATTTACGTTCCGACTTGGGTGTTATAGCCTTGATGAGTCATTTGGCTTGCGCTGATGAGCCTGAACACCCGTTAAATCAGCAGCAGCTTTCGCGTTTTAGTTCGATGCTTGCGAGTGCTCGTAAGCAGCTCCCAGACTTGCAGGGTTGTCTGTCAAATTCAGCCGGCGTATTGCTGGGCGAGGCTTATCATTTTCAGCGCACGCGCCCGGGTATCGGCTTGTATGGCGGGAATCCTCGACCAAGTTTTCCGCAACAGCTGCAGGCGGTGGTCAAACTCCATCTTCCCGTACTGCAATTGCGCAATTTAAATGCGGGTGAATCGGTTGGCTACGGCGCGAGCTTTGTGGCTAGCTCTCCACGCAAGTTAGCCGTGTTGGCTGGGGGGTATGCGGATGGTTTATTTCGCAGGCTAACAGGCCGAGCTAAAGCCTGGGTGACCGATCCAAATAGTGCCGATACTGGAGGCTGGTTCGCGCCGGTTGTGGGGCGGATTTCTATGGATTCCACGGTGATTGATATTACCGATTTGCCTGCGGGCGTGGTCGCGCCAGGTTGCGCAGTTGAAATGTTGGGGGCGAATGTGACGCTCGCCGATTTTGCTCGGGCGGCGGAGACGATCGATTACGAAGTGCTTACGTCTCTCGGCGCGCGTTATAGGCGGGTTTATGTCGAGTGAGGTTAAACTGAGTGATACGCTCAGTGCATTGTTGGGTACCTTGGCAGACGGTGCATTTCACTCGGGGGAAGCGCTTGGTGAGTGCGTGGGTATAAGTCGAGCTGCCGTGTGGAAGCAGTTGCAGCAGCTGCAGGGCTTGGGAATCGATATCGAACGTTGTCGCGGACGCGGTTATGCGTTATCTCGGCCTCTCATCCTGCTCGATGTTGATCGTATTTGTGCGAGCCTAAGTACCGAGGTGTATCGTTCGGTAAGTGTCCGCGGTGTGCAGCAAATTCCGTCTACGAATAAGTATTTGATGGATGCAATTCATCGCGGTGAGGACGCTCGCGGGCAGGTTTGTATTGCGGAGCAGCAAAGCGCTGGTAGCGGTCGCCGTGGCCGGCCGTGGCAGAGCCCGTTTGGGGCCAATATTTATTTCTCTATGGCTTGGCGCTTTGCGACTGGCGTGGCCGCCCTTGAGGGCTTGAGCCTTGCTGTAGGCGTTGCCGTGAGTCGCGCGCTTAGTGTTTTGGGGTTCCCCGCTGTGGGCCTAAAATGGCCGAATGACCTGCTCTGGCAAAACCAAAAACTCGGAGGGGTACTGCTTGAGATTGCGGGCGATGCCAGCGGCGAATGTTATGTGGTGATTGGTATTGGTTTAAATGTACGGATGCCCGACGCAGCAGGGCAATCGATTGATCAGCCTTGGACCGATCTCGCTGCATTGGTGTCGGCATCGGAATCCGCAGCAGAGCTAGCGTCATCTAATGTCGATCTCGTTACGCCGACGCTAGATCGGAACCTTGTAATTGCCGCCATGCTCGAGCAGCTGGTGCCAATGCTTATGGATTATGAGCGGACTGGCTTTGCGCCGTGGCGTGATAGCTGGCAGTCGTTAAACTGTTATCGCGGCCAGTTGGTAAGTGTCAGCTCTGCTCGTGAAAGTATTTGCGGCGTGCTTTTGGGGGTGGATGATAGTGGTGCGTTAGAGCTTGATGTGGACGGGCAGCGCCGCCAGTTCGTTGGCGGCGAACTCAGTTTGCGCACAGCGACAACCGCCTTCGAGGGGCGCTCATGATTCTATTGGTGGATGTCGGGAATACCCGTATTAAATGGAGTTTAGGGTTTGGCGAGGGTTGTGTTGCCGGTGTTTTTGGGCGGAGCTCTCCGAGACAGGATGGTGACAATCTCGTGGCTGTGATGTCTGGTACAACTGCGCCGGTAGAGGTTTGGGTGGCGTCGGTGGCCAGTTTGGAATTTCAAGGTAGCCTAACTAAAGCTGTGACTAAGGCGTGGGGTTGTATTGTTCGGTTTGCGCGTGTGCAGTCCGACTTGTTAGGTCTGCAGCCGGCGTATGATGATGTTCAGCAGTTGGGGGTGGATCGCTGGCTGGCCATGCTCGCAGCGAGATATCGAGCCAAGCAAAGAGCTATTGTTGTGATCGATGCGGGTAGTGCGATTACGGTGGACTACGTGTCTAGCGCTGGGCGTCATCTGGGCGGCTTGATAGCGCCAGGGGTAAAGATGATGCAGCGGGCATTATATAGTAATACGGCACTTGTTAAGGTTAAGCCGTTAACTCTGCCGCAGACGTGGCGGCCGGGGCAGGATACCCTAGGCTGCGTTGAGCAGGGGGTTGCTACAATGTTGCAGGGTTTTTGTGCCCAGCTGAGCGCTAATGTTGATTTGCTCGAAAGCGAGTTTAAGCAGGCCGCTTGGTTTGCTACCGGAGGCGATGCGGTTTTATTTTCGTTGCCCGAAACTCATGATATAAGCGTGGTCGATGATCTCGTTTTACAGGGGTTGAACCTTTGGGGATTAAGCGCGCCCAGCGTGTTTGTGTAGGTGTTACGTGGTTTTAATTAAGCTGCCTTTTTATAGTCAGCGGCAATAATAATGATAGGGATCGTAGAAAGCTATGCGCTGGATCTTTTTTTCACTGCTAATACTAAATATTGTGGCGCTCGCTTGGGGTTTTGTGGTTCGAAGCTCTAGTGTTGGCGATGTTGGTCTGCAGCCAGAGAATTCTAGTTCGACCAATTCAGGAGCAATATCAAGCTTGCCGTTTAAGGGGGCCGCTGCGCTGGTTTTGTTAGGGGAGGCTGTTGGGGATGATCTTCCTGACCGCAATCCGATAAGAGGTGTGCGCCCCTCAGTCACGAGCCTGGAGGATTCGGGTTTGGGCGAATCAGAGGTTGCCGCACCAGAATCTGATACCCCGCAAGGCGCTACTATCCCCATGCGAGACGGTAAGCCCTTATGTGAAATGGTGGGTGCTTTTGCTGGGCGGGATGCCGCAGAGGGGTTTGTAGAGCGGCTAGCGGCTACATATGAGATCGATAGTGCCGTCCATGAGCTGGAGTTACCCGCGGGTTCACGCTATCAGGTTTATTTGGTGCCAGAGGATTCCTACCGCTCAGCTTTGCGACGCCTTTCCGAATTGCAGGCAAAAAAGGTTGATAGCTATATCATTCCGTCAGGTGAGTTTGAGAACGGCATTTCGCTCGGAATGTTTAGTCAGGAGAAACTCGCGAAACAGCATGTGGCAGATATGAAGGCTATTGGTCTGTCCCCTCGGCTAAAAGTAATTGAGCGTACCTACTGGGAGATTTGGGTCATGTTAAATCCCGGAGAAGGTGGAAAAATGACCAATTTAGCGTGGGAAAGAGTACTTGAAGGGTTAGATTTACTCGAGAGACGACAAAATTTCTGTTTAGATGTTGCTTCGTAGGACAACATTCACTAGAATCCCGCCTCCACATTAAGGGAGCGACCTAAAACGCGTTTTCGAGATGAGGTGTAAGGCTTGATTGGAAATTGAGCCGCCATTAAGCGAAAGCTTTCTGGATTGCCATGGAGGCAGAGAAGTAATGTAGAGCTGGTGTAGCTCAGTTGGTAGAGCAGCTGACTTGTAATCAGCCGGTCGAGGGTTCAACTCCTTTCACCAGCTCCATTTTTCAGGCCTTAAATGCCCAAGTTTTTCGCAGGGGTTCCCGAGTGGCCAAAGGGATCAGACTGTAAATCTGACGCGCAAGCTTCGGTGGTTCGAATCCACCCCCCTGCACCATTTTGTTGTAAGTTAGTCTTGCTGTTGTTTGGCGAGCTGGGCGCCTTGAGGTGCTTTGTACGAGTTAAGTATAGTTTAAAAGCGGGCATAGTTTAGTGGTAGAACCTCAGCCTTCCAAGCTGATGATGCGGGTTCGATTCCCGCTGCCCGCTCCAAGTTTTAAGCTAGTGTTTGTGTGTGAATGTTTGCTGTGTTTTAGCGAATGTTTGACGGATCAAGTGAGCTAGGTGAGGCTATGTGCCGCAGCAGTGGCTCGGAAGTTTGATGCTCATATAGCTCAGTTGGTAGAGCACACCCTTGGTAAGGGTGAGGTCACCGGTTCAACTCCGGTTATGAGCTCCAGTTTGGTAACTCTCTGGAGTATGGGCGCGAAAGCGTCAATATAAAAAGGTTGGCTTTTGTTGCCGGCCTTTTTGTGTATCTAAAGCGTTCAACAGGCCAGTAGTTCAATTGGTAGAGCGTCGGTCTCCAAAACCGAAAGTTGGGGGTTCGAGTCCCTCCTGGCCTGCCATATAAAAAACAACTCGCGTACGAAGCGGGTATAGATAGTGATTATTGAGTGGCGCAATGAGTACAAAAACTGAAGAAATAGAATTTCGCCTTGACGGCCTGAAGTGGTTGGTCGTAGCGGCTCTAGTTTTGGGTGGTGCAGTCGCAAACTCCTACTATGCGGATCAGTTTGAATTGATCATTCGTGTTTTGGTGATGGTAGTGATTGGAGTTGCGGCTGTATTTGTTGCCGTCAACACCGAGAAGGGTCATTCGTTTTGGGAGCTGATGAAAGCAGCTCAGGTTGAGGTGCGCAAAGTTGTGTGGCCCAATCGTCAAGAAACAACCCAGACCACTCTCATTGTTGTTGCCGTGGTAATCGTTACCGGTGCGGTACTTTGGGGGTTGGATACGGGCTTGGGATATTTGGCATCCCTCATCATAGGTTAGAGGTTCGGCTTCATGGCAAAGCGCTGGTACGTGGTACACGCCTACTCAGGATACGAAAAGAAAGTGGCGATCGCTTTGAAAGAGCGAATCGAGCTTCATAGCATGCAGGACAGCTTTGGCGATGTTTTGGTGCCAACTGAAGAAGTTGTGGAAATGCGCGGCGGGCAGAAGCGAAAGTCTGAGCGTAAGTTTTTTCCTGGGTACGTTTTGGTGCAGATGGAGCTGAATGATGACGCTTGGCACCTTGTAAAAGAAACCCCTCGCGTGATGGGCTTTATTGGTGGGAAAGCAGATAAGCCTGCCCCAATTTCCGATAAAGAGGCAGATTTAATTCTGCAGCGTGTAGACGACTCGGTTGATAAACCAAAACCTAAGACTCTATTTGAGCCGGGTGAAATGGTTCGAGTTACTGATGGCCCCTTTAACGACTTTAATGGTGTTGTTGAAGAGGTTAACTACGAGAAGAGCCGGTTGCAGGTCGCTGTGCTTATTTTCGGGCGTTCCACTCCTGTGGAGTTGGAATTTGGGCAGGTAGAAAAAACCTGATTAGGTGTTTAAAACTCTGGTTCGGCTGCTCATTTAAATGTGGTTGATTGGGGTGGTTTTGCAGCCGTAGTGGCGGCGAGCAAAAGAATTTTTTTGGTGGCTCTCTTCCGTCATATCGGGGGAGGGCTTTTCGCGTCTTATTGTAAGGGGTCGATTTGATCTCTTTTGTAAGGCTGGGGAGCCAGTGAAGGACGGTATGCCACTGTCTGGAGGCGCTATTACCCATAATTGGGAGTAAATCATCATGGCAAAGAAAGTTGACGCTTATATTAAGCTGCAAGTAAAAGCCGGTCAGGCAAATCCAAGTCCCCCCGTTGGTCCAGCTCTGGGTCAAAAGGGTGTGAATATCATGGAGTTTTGTAAGGCGTTTAACGCGCAAACTCAGGGTTTAGAGCCTGGCTCCCCCGTTCCTGTTGTGATTTCAGTCTATTCTGATCGCAGCTTTACTTTCACCATGAAAACTCCACCCGCTTCCTTCTTGTTAAAGAAGGCTGCTGGTATTAAGAGTGGTAGTGGTCGACCAAATACTCAGAAAGTTGGCAAGATTAATCGTGCTCAGCTTGAAGAGATTGCTACCGCTAAAGCGCCGGATTTGACTGCGTCAGATATGGATGCGGCGGTTCGCACTATCGCAGGCTCTGCGCGTGCGATGGGTCTTGAAGTGGAGGGTGTGTAACGTGGCTAAATTATCTAAGCGCAAAAAACTGATTAATGAAAAAGTTGATACAGCTAAAGCATACGGTATTGAAGAAGCTGTTGCTCTACTGAAAGAATTGTCTACCGTGAAGTTCAGTGAAACCGTTGATGCGGCTATTAACTTGGGTATTGACCCACGTAAATCTGACCAGGCAGTGCGCGGAGCAACTAGCTTGCCGCACGGTACGGGTAACGATGTTCGTGTTGCTGTTTTTAGTCAAGGCGCTGCAGCTGAGGCGGCTAAAGAAGCGGGCGCAGAATTTGTTGGTATGGAAGATCTTGCCGAGCAGATCAAAGGCGGCATGATGGACTTTGACGTGGTTATTGCTGACCCAGCGGCTATGCGTGTTGTTGGTATGCTTGGTCAGGTGCTTGGTCCGCGCGGACTAATGCCAAACCCAAAAACTGGCACCGTAACACCAGATGTTGCTACTGCTGTTAAAAATGCTAAAGCTGGTCAGGTGCGATTCCGCGCAGATAAAGGCGGCATTATTCATGGCGGTATTGGTAAGGTTGCGTTCGACTCGGCTGCGATCAAAGCTAACTTGGAGGCGCTAATTGCCGACCTGAAGAAAGCTAAGCCAGCAACAGCGAAAGGTGTTTACCTAAAGAAGATTTCCCTGAGCACCACTATGGGCCCAGGTATAACGATTGATCAATCTACTCTGGAAGTTTAATTCCAGTAGGTTGAAACCCGAACTTTGGGGTCTGAAACGTCGCTGCAAATAACAAGTCGTTATCGAGCCAGTGTCTTTCAGGCCGTCAAAGACCGTAGGTGAGTGGCACTTATTATTAAGTCTACTTTTAATGGATGCGCAAGCTGAAGCCTACGCAGACGGTGGCCCAATTCAGTTTTTCGCTGGATTTGATACACCGAAAAGAGCGACTCCAGTTTTATGGGGTCGATTTGTTAACGATTAGCTTAGCTAATCAAATCCAGGAGTAATATCGTGGCATTAGGACTCGAAGGCAAAAAAGCGATTGTCGCTGAGGTCCATGAAGCTGCTAAAAACGCTCTGTCAGCTGTTGTTGCTGATGCTCGCGGTGTAACCGTGAGCAACATGACAGCGCTGCGTAAAGAAGCCCGTGAAAATGGCGTATGGATTCGTGTCGTACGTAATACATTGGCTCGTCGCGCAGTAGAGGGTACCGACTATACGTGTCTTAATGATGCGTTTGTAGGTCCAACTTTAATCGCGTTTTCTAACGAACATCCAGGCGCCGGTGCGCGTATCCTGCGTGATTTCGCTAAGACAAACGACAAGTTGGAACTTAAGTTGGCCGCTTTCGAAGGCAGTTTGGTTGATGTTGGTCTGTTGGCAAGTCTGCCAACTTACGACGAAGCAATCGCCAAGTTGATGAGTGTTATGAAAGAAGCAGCTGCGGGCAAATTGGTACGCACTATTGCGGCCATTCGCGACCAGAAAGAGCAGGCAGCAGCATAACCTTTTTGGTTTTCTGTTGAGTTAAACAATTTAGAGCGAAAGCTCACATAATTTAGGAATTGAGTCATGTCTCTGACTAAAGAAGATATCATCAATGCAATCGCTGAAATGTCAGTAACCGACGTTGTCGAACTGATCTCAGCTATGGAAGAAAAGTTCGGTGTATCTGCCGCTGCCGCTGTAGCTGTAGCTGCTGGTGACGCTGGTGCTGCTGCAGAAGAAAAAACTGATTTCGACGTAGTTTTGACCTCTGTTGGCGAGAAGAAAGTTAACGTGATTAAGGCTGTTCGTGCAATCACTGGTCTTGGCTTGAAAGAAGCTAAAGAGTTGGTTGACGGCGCTCCAAGCACGATTAAAGAAGGCGCTCCTAAGGCTGACGCTGAAGAAGCTAAGAAGCAACTTGAAGAAGCTGGCGCATCTGTCGAGCTTAAGTAAGTTGTTGTTTGAAGATGCTCGATTCGAGGTCTTCGAAGAGAACAAGGTCAGTGGGTTTTGCCCACTGGCCTTTTCCCGTTTGCGGTCGACGCATGATCGAAGTACATCTGCAGTCTTTTTGTTGATGGGCGTTTAAGTAAAACACGGTACTAGAACAATCAAGGCCAACCAGGTCTTGCGTGATTGCGATTTATGCACTCCGTGAACAAGCTGAGGAACACTAATGGCTTACTCATATACTGAGAAAAAACGTATCCGTAAGGATTTTGGAAAACTGCCAGACGTCATGGATGTCCCCTACCTGCTGGCAATTCAATTAGATTCCTATAGAAAATTCACCCAGTCAGACAAGCTCGACGATGACCGAATTGATATCGGTTTGCAGGCAGCTTTTAAGTCTGTGTTTCCGATAGTGAGCTACTCGGGCAATGCTGCCCTTGAGTATGTTAGCTATGCCCTTGGCAAGCCTGTATTTGATGTGAGCGAATGTGTGTTGCGCGGTGCAACCTACGCTGTACCTTTACGGGTTAAAGTTCGCCTGATCATTTATGATCGCGAGTCGTCTAGCAAGGCGATTAAAGATATTAAAGAACAAGAAGTCTACATGGGTGAAATCCCATTGATGACTGATAACGGTACGTTCGTTATTAACGGGACTGAGCGAGTAATCGTTTCCCAGCTACACCGTTCGCCGGGTGTGTTTTTCGAGCACGATAAAGGTAAGACTCACTCCTCCGGTAAACTGCTTTATTCCGCACGAATTATTCCTTATCGCGGTTCATGGTTGGATTTCGAATTCGATCCTAAAGATCATGTATTTGTACGTATAGACCGTCGCCGTAAGCTTCCTGCGACCATTCTGTTGCGAGCGCTGGGCTATTCCTCAGAAGAAATGCTCGATATGTTTTTCGAGTCGTCGAAATATAAAATTGCAGCTGATGGCACCATCAAGTTGGAGCTTGTTCCTGCGCGCCTGCGTGGTGATGTTACGACGTTCGAAATTAAAGACAAAAAAGGCAATCTTATTGTTGAAGAGGGGCGTCGAATTACTGCTCGCCATATTCGACAAATGGAGAAAGCTAATGTGTCCGAGCTCGATGTTCCTGTTGAGTATATGGTTGGTCGCGCGCTGGCCAAAAATATCATCGACACGAACACGGGTGAGTTGTTGTTCGAGTGCAACACCGAAATTACTGACGAAGTTATGGCGGACCTCTTAAAGGCCGGCGTAACGGAATTCGAAACTCTTTATACCAACGATTTAGATTGTGGTCCGTTTGTCGCTGATACTTTGCGCAATGACCCGGCAAAAACTGAACTGGAAGCATTGGTAGAAATCTACCGTATGATGCGTCCGGGGGAGCCACCAACGAAAGAGTCGGCTGAAGGCCTGTTTCAGAACTTGTTTTTTAGTTCTGAACGCTATGACTTGTCCGCTGTTGGTCGAATGAAGTTTAACCGTCGCCTAGATCTTGAAGACGAGACGGGTGAAGGCACCTTGTCTCGTGAAGATATTGTCGAAGTAATGAAAACTTTGATTAATATTCGTAACGGTCAGGGAACTGTCGATGATATCGATCACCTTGGTAACCGTCGTGTTCGTTCTGTTGGCGAGATGGCCGAAAACCAGTTCCGCGTAGGTTTGGTTCGGGTCGAGCGTGCAGTTAAAGAGCGCTTGTCGATGGCTGAAAGTGAAGGCTTGATGCCGCAGGATTTGATTAATGCTAAGCCTGTAGCCGCTGCCGTTAAAGAGTTTTTCGGTTCCAGTCAGCTATCGCAGTTTATGGATCAGAACAACCCGCTTTCGGAAGTGACCCACAAGCGTCGTGTATCGGCTTTAGGCCCTGGTGGTCTGACTCGTGAGCGTGCTGGCTTTGAAGTACGTGACGTGCATCCGACTCACTACGGTCGTGTTTGCCCAATCGAAACGCCTGAAGGTCCGAACATTGGTCTGATAAATTCATTGGCAACCTATGCGCGCACTAATAGCTATGGTTTCCTCGAAAGTCCGCACCGCAAAGTTGTCGACGGCAAAGTTACAGATGATATTGAATATCTATCCGCGATCAACGAAGCGCAATACGTTATTGCTCAAGCGTCTGCCGAGACTAACAAAAAAGGTGAGCTGATCGAAGAACTCGTGTCAGTGCGCTATCAAAACGAATTTAACCTGAAAGCGCCTAGCGACGTTCAGTATATGGATGTATCGCCACGACAGGTTGTTTCTGTTGCCGCGTCATTGATTCCATTCCTTGAGCACGATGATGCAAACCGAGCCCTAATGGGGTCGAACATGCAGCGTCAGGCCGTACCAACGCTAAAGGCTGAGAAGCCTGTGGTAGGTACCGGTATGGAGCGCAACGTAGCGCGCGACTCCGGTGTTTGCGTTGTTGCAAAACGCGGTGGCGAAATCGAAAGTGTTGATGCGGCTCGCATTGTTGTTCGAGTGCACAACGATGAAGTTGCCACTGGTGACGCGGGTGTGGATATTTATAACCTCACTAAGTACACCCGATCTAACCAGAATACTTGTATTAATCAGCGTCCAATCGTACGTACAGGCGAGTCTGTTTCTCGTGGCGATATTCTAGCCGACGGCCCATCTGTGGACCTTGGTGAGCTAGCTTTAGGGCAGAATATGCGTATCGCATTTATGCCTTGGAACGGCTACAACTTCGAGGATTCCATCTTGGTGTCCGAGCGTGTTGTACAAGAAGATCGTTTTACCACGATTCACATCCAAGAATTGACCTGTATTGCACGTGATACCAAGTTAGGCAGCGAAGAAATTACAGCTGATATTCCTAACGTGGGCGAAGGTGCATTGTCGAAGCTGGACGAATCAGGGATCGTTTATGTTGGTGCCGAAGTGGGTGCTGGCGATATTCTGGTAGGCAAGGTTACGCCAAAGGGCGAAACCCAGCTGACACCGGAAGAAAAACTGTTACGTGCCATCTTTGGTGAGAAGGCATCTGATGTTAAAGATACTTCCTTGCGCGTTCCTTCAAGTGTGAAGGGTACGGTAATTGATGTTCAGGTATTTACCCGCGATGGCCTTGAAAAAGATCAGCGTTCACTGGATATCGAAAAGGCACAGTTGAATAAGGTTCGTAAGGATCTAAACGAAGAGTATCGTATTGTTGAAGGTGCAACCTTTGAGCGTTTACGTGCAGCGTTAGTCGGCCAGAATGCCTCTAATGGTAAGGGTGTTAAGCGCGGTGTCGCGGTAACAGACGAAAACTTGGATTCATTGGAAAAAGAAGACTGGTTTAAGATCCGCATGGAAGACGATGCGCTCAACGAGCAGATAGATGCCGCTGAAGTGCAGCTAGCCGAGCGTCGCAAACAGTTAGATGAGCGTTTTGAAGATAAGAAACGCAAGGTATCTACTGGCGATGATCTGGCTCCGGGCGTATTGAAAATCGTTAAAGTTTATCTTGCGATCAAACGTCGTATTCAGCCTGGTGACAAGATGGCTGGTCGTCACGGTAACAAAGGTGTTATCTCCGTGATTATGCCGGTTGAAGATATGCCTCACGATGCAAATGGTGAAGCTGTCGATATCGTATTGAACCCGCTAGGTGTTCCGTCGCGAATGAACGTTGGTCAGATTCTTGAGACTCACCTAGGTCTAGCGTCGAAAGGTCTTGGTCGTAAGATCGACGAGATGTTGAAGCAGCAAAAAGCTGTTACCGACTTGCGTAAGCTTTTGGATGAGATCTACAACCAGATCGGCGATTCCTACAAGAAGGAAGAGTTAGACAGCTTCAGTGATAGTGAAATACTTGAACTGGCTGACAACCTTCGTGAAGGTGTGCCTATGGCGACCCGTGCATTTGACGGTGCCAAGGAAGTAGAGATCAAGCAGTTGCTGCGTTTAGCTGATCTACCAGATTCAGGGCAGATGACCTTGTTTGATGGTCGTACCGGCGATTCCTTCCAGCGTCCTGTGACCGTAGGTTACATGTACATGTTGAAGCTTAACCACTTGGTTGACGACAAGATGCACGCACGTTCCACGGGTTCCTACAGCTTGGTTACGCAGCAGCCATTGGGCGGTAAAGCTCAATTCGGTGGCCAGCGTTTCGGAGAGATGGAAGTGTGGGCTCTGGAAGCATACGGTGCAGCTTATACCCTGCAAGAGATGCTTACTGTTAAGTCGGACGATGTAAATGGTCGTACCAAAATGTATAAAAACATTGTGGATGGCGACCATCGTATGGAACCGGGAATGCCAGAATCCTTTAACGTACTTGTTAAAGAAATTCGCTCTCTCGGTATCAACATCGAACTGGAAGAAGACTCCTAATATTCGCATAAACGGTGGTGGGCGCCACCGTATGGTACGCGCCCACTGTGCATAAGCACCCACTGGAGGAAAAGTTTTGAAAGACCTACTTAATTTGTTGAAAAATCAGGGTACCACCGACGAGTTCGATGGAATTCGTATTGGTTTGGCATCTCCTGAGATGATTCGGTCGTGGTCGTTTGGCGAAGTTAGAAAGCCGGAGACAATTAACTACCGTACCTTCAAGCCTGAGCGCGAAGGTTTGTTCTGCGCCAAAATTTTTGGCCCAGTAAAAGATTACGAATGCTTGTGCGGAAAATACAAGCGCATGAAACATCGCGGTATTATCTGTGAGAAGTGTGGCGTTGAAGTTACCTTGGCCAAGGTTCGTCGTGAGCGTATGGGCCATATCGAGTTGGCTTGCCCTGTTGCACACATCTGGTTCTTAAAGTCGCTTCCTAGTCGTATTGGTTTGTTGCTCGACATGACCTTGCGCAGTATTGAGCGCGTCCTTTATTTTGAATCATTTGTTGTTACCGAGCCCGGTATGACAAACCTCGAACGCGGTCAGTTATTGACTGACGAGCAGTATTTCGAGGCGATGGAAGAGTTTGGTGACGAGTTTGATGCCAAGATGGGTGCCGAAGCTATTCAGCGTCTAATTATGGATATGGATCTGGAATCCGAAGCGGAGCATATTCGCGAAGAAATTCCAACCACCAACTCTGAAACTAAAATTAAAAAGCTTTCTAAGCGCCTGAAACTTTTGGAAGCTTTCATCCAGTCTGGCAACAAGCCTCAGTGGATGGTGATGGAAGCGTTACCGGTACTCCCGCCTGATTTGCGTCCATTAGTACCTTTGGATGGTGGTCGTTTCGCAACGTCGGATCTTAATGATCTCTACCGTCGCGTTATTAACCGCAACAACCGTTTAAAGCGTTTGCTCGATTTGAACGCGCCGGACATTATTGTTCGTAACGAAAAGCGCATGCTGCAAGAAGCGGTAGACGCTCTGTTAGACAACGGTCGTCGCGGTCGCGCTATCACCGGTTCAAACAAGCGTCCACTGAAGTCTTTGGCCGATATGATCAAAGGTAAGCAGGGCCGTTTCCGTCAGAACCTACTGGGTAAGCGCGTTGACTATTCTGGTCGTTCGGTAATTGTAACCGGCCCAACTTTACGCCTGCATCAGTGCGGTCTACCAAAGAAAATGGCTTTAGAACTATTTAAGCCGTTTATTTTTAGCAAGCTTGAGTTGCGTGGTCTTGCGACTACCATCAAAGCCGCTAAGAAAATGGTCGAGCGTGAAGAGCCGGTCGTTTGGGATATTCTTGATGATGTGATTCGCGAGCATCCAGTTCTATTGAACCGGGCACCGACTCTTCACCGTCTAGGTATTCAAGCGTTTGAGCCCGTATTGATTGAAGGTAAAGCGATTCAGTTGCACCCATTGGTTTGTGCGGCTTATAACGCCGACTTCGATGGTGATCAGATGGCGGTACACGTACCGCTAACGATTGAAGCGCAGCTAGAAGCGCGCGCATTGATGATGTCGACCAATAACATTCTTTCGCCAGCCTCAGGTGAGCCAATCATCGTGCCTTCTCAGGACGTTGTTTTGGGCTTGTACTGGATGACACGTGATCGCGTAAATGATCTTGGTGAAGGCATGGTCTTCTCTGATCCGAAAGAAGTGTCGCGCGCATTTTATTCGAAACAAGTAGGCCTGCAGGCTCGAATTAAAGTTCGTATTCGCGACGTTAGAATGCGTGAAGACGGCGAGAAAGAAGTTACTACGTCAATCGTCGATACATCTGTCGGCCGTGTGTTGTTGTGGGAAATTGTTCCAGAGGGAATCCCCTTTGAAATGGTTAACCGCGCGATGGTGAAAAAGGCTATCTCCGGTATTATCAACTTCTGTTATCGGATCGTTGGCCTAAAAGCCACGGTTATTTTTGCCGATCAGTTGATGTACATGGGGTATGACTTCAGTACTAAGTCCGGATCATCTATTGGTGTGAACGACTTTGCTATCCCCGATGCCAAAGCCGGCATCATCGATAGTGCTGAAGAAGAAGTAAAAGAAATTGAAAGCCAGTTTGCTTCCGGTTTGGTTACTCAAGGTGAGAAGTACAACAAGGTTATCGACATCTGGTCACGCGCCAACGACTTGGTTGCCAAATCCATGATGGAAGGTATTTCGAAAGAGGCGGTTATCAACCGCGACGGCGAAGAAGAGCAGCAAGCATCCTATAATTCGGTATTTATGTATGCCGACTCTGGTGCTCGTGGTTCTCCCGCTCAGATCCGTCAGCTTGCCGGTATGCGTGGTTTGATGGCGCGTCCAGACGGTTCGATTATTGAAACCCCGATTACCGCAAACTTCCGTGAAGGTTTGAACGTACTTCAGTACTTTATTTCGACTCACGGAGCGCGTAAAGGTCTGGCGGATACAGCCCTGAAAACGGCTAACTCTGGTTACCTAACGCGTCGTTTGGTTGACGTTGCTCAGGACGTTGTTATCACCTCCGTTGACTGTGGTACCGATGAAGGTCTCACCATGTCACCGGTAATTGAAGGTGGTGACATCATTGAATCCTTGGGTGATCGAATCCTTGGACGAGTTGTTGCACGCGACGTTATGCGTCCAGGCAGTGATGAGATTCTAATCCCCGCCGGTACCATGATCGATGAGAAGTGGGTTGAGCGTGTCGAGCTAATGGGTATCGATGAAGTGGCTGTTCGCTCAGCGATTTCATGTGAATCCCGTTTCGGTATCTGTGCGCAGTGTTACGGTCGCGACTTGGCTCGAGGTCATCGCGCCAATATCGGCGAAGCTGTCGGTGTTATCGCTGCACAGTCTATTGGTGAGCCGGGTACTCAGCTAACCATGCGTACCTTCCACATTGGTGGTGCCGCTAGCCGAGCTTCGGCAGCAGACAGTATTCAGGTTAAGCAGGATGGTGTTGTACGTCTTCACAACATTAAAGTTGTAACGCGTAAGAGCGGCGAGCTAGTGGCGGTATCTCGCTCTGGTGAGTTGGCCGTTGCCGATATGGCCGGCCGTGAGCGCGAACGTTACAAAGTTCCTTACGGTGCAGCTATTACAGTTAAAGACGGCGAAGAAGTTAAAGGCGGCAGTATTGTTGCCAAATGGGATCCGCACACGCACCCCATTATTACTGAAGTTGCTGGTCGAGTTGCTCTAACCGGTATGGAAGAAGGTCTGTCTGTTCGCAAGCAGACGGATGAGCTGACAGGCTTGTCGAATACCGAAATTCTCGATCCAGGTGAACGTCCAGCTGCAGGTAAAGACCTGAAGCCAGGCGTAACCCTGCTGGATGAAAAAGGTAATGAATTGACCTTGGCGAACTCCAAGCAGCCAGCTCACTACATGCTTCCAGGCAAAGCCATCATGACGTCTCTAGCGGACGGCGATATGGTTGGTGTCGGTGACATTATTGCGCGTATTCCGCAAGAGAGTTCAAAGACTCGCGATATTACCGGTGGTTTGCCACGCGTTGCCGACCTGTTTGAGGCTCGACGCCCTAAAGAGCCATCTATCTTGGCTGAGATCTCCGGTACCGTTTCGTTTGGTAAAGAAACCAAAGGTAAGCGTCGCCTAGTGATCACCCCTGCTAACGGTGAGTTGCTGGCTGACGGCTCCACCCACTATGAAGTGTTGATCCCTAAACATCGTCATTTGACAGTGTTCGAAGGTGAGACAGTTGCAAAGGGTGAAATCGTATCTGATGGTCCTAGCAACCCACATGACATTTTGCGCTTACAAGGCGTTGTTATGTTGGCGCGTTATATCGTGAATGAAATTCAAGAGGTATACCGCTTACAGGGTGTAAAAATCAACGATAAGCACATCGAAGTTATTGTTCGTCAGATGCTGCGTAAAGTTGAGATTGGCAGCATGGGCGATTCTGATTTTGTTAAAGGCGAGCAGGTTGAGTTCAACGCTGTGCTGGAAGCGAATGAAAAACTACGTGCCGATAGTCGCCAGCCGGCGAACTACGAACGTCAATTACTCGGTATCACCAAGGCTTCGTTGGCGACTGAATCGTTTATCTCTGCGGCTTCGTTCCAAGAGACTACGCGCGTCCTAACTGAAGCTGCTGTAACCGGAAAGTTGGACAACCTGCGCGGCTTGAAGGAAAACGTTGTCGTTGGGCGTTTGATTCCAGCCGGTACAGGTTTGGCTTACCACAGCGAGCGACGACGACGACGCGAAGAGCAAGCTTCCGGTTCTAGCTCAGATACCGTTAGTGCGGCAGAGATCGAAGCCGCGTTGACTGAAGCATTAAAATCGAGCTAAAAAGCGGTTTTTTTGCGTCAGAATCCGCGATCTTCACTGCTCGCGGTACAAGAAGTTGACGATAGCGGGTGGTGTCATTACAATGCGCCACCCGCTGTTTTCAGTGGGGGGTTATTCATAGCCCCATTCAAGTAAATCGTCCCTGATACACTTGTGTTTCAGAAGGGGACATAAAGTAATAGTTGGAGTTTATTTTCATGGCAACGATCAACCAGTTGGTTCGTAAGCCGAGAAAACGCAAGGTTCAAAAGAGTGACGTACGTGCTTTGGAAGCCTGTCCTCAGCGCCGTGGTGTTTGTACTCGTGTTTATACGACTACACCTAAAAAGCCAAACTCAGCACTTCGTAAAGTATGTCGTGTGCGTTTGACTAACGGTTTTGAGGTTTCTTCCTACATCGGTGGTGAAGGCCACAATTTGCAGGAGCACAGTGTTGTATTGATTCGTGGCGGTCGAGTAAAAGATTTGCCAGGTGTTCGCTACCACACAGTACGCGGTTCTTTGGATACTTCCGGCGTTAACAACCGTAAACAGGCTCGTTCTAAATACGGTACTAAGCGTCCTAAGGCCTAATAGGCCCGGAAAGCGTTTTAAGGTAGAACCAGTAAGGCCGGGCGGATCATTACTCAGCGTCCCGGGAAAACCTGAATTGTGAGTAAATTGGTGAGTTAGTAACATGCCTAGAAGAAGAGTCGTCGCCAAGCGCGAAGTATTGCCAGATCCCAAATTTGGTAACGTGACTTTGGCCAAATTTATGAACCACGTAATGGTTAGTGGTAAAAAATCAGTTGCAGAGAAAATCGTTTACGGTGCTCTAAAGCAGGTTGAAGAAAAAACGAACCGCGACCCGCTAGAAGTTTTTAGCGAAGCACTTGAGAACATCGCTCCTTTGGTGGAAGTAAAATCCCGCCGCGTAGGTGGTGCGACTTATCAGGTTCCGGTTGAAGTTCGCCCATCACGACGTGAAGCTCTCGCGATGCGTTGGTTAGTGGATTATTCTCGCAGTCGCGGTGAAAAGTCTATGCCTCAGCGTTTGGCCGGTGAGTTGATCGATGCATCCCAGAGTAAAGGTGGTGCTGTTAAGAAGCGTGAAGACGTACACCGTATGGCAGAAGCCAACAAGGCGTTCTCGCACTTCCGTTTCTAAGTTCTCTACTGCGTTTCGCATATTTTTAAGCGTTATTTTTATGCAGCAGAAGGCAGCCTAAAAGCTGCCTTTTACCGTTTGAAAAGTGCGAAAACGCAGTTGTTTACATACAGAATTTGTTAAGCCTTGGTTGCAGTTTGTTCGGCGGCGAGGGTTTATATTTACGAGAAAAAACGCGAATTGGGGACACTAGAGTGGCACGTAAAACGCCAATAGCACGTTATCGAAATATCGGTATCTGTGCGCACGTTGATGCAGGTAAGACCACCACAACCGAACGCGTACTTTTTTACACCGGGCTATCTCACAAAATTGGTGAGGTTCACGACGGTGCAGCTACCATGGACTGGATGGAGCAGGAGCAGGAGCGAGGCATTACCATCACCTCGGCCGCTACGACCTGTTTCTGGTCTGGAATGCAGAAGCAATTTGAACAGCACCGCGTCAATATTATTGATACGCCTGGACACGTTGACTTCACTATTGAAGTTGAGCGCTCTTTGCGGGTGCTCGATGGCGCTGTGGTTGTTCTTTGCGGTTCCTCCGGGGTACAGCCTCAAACCGAGACTGTGTGGCGTCAAGCAAATAAATACCACGTTCCACGGATTGTGTTTGTAAACAAGATGGACCGCGCTGGTGCTGATTTCATGATGGTGGTGAAGCAGCTTGAAACACGTTTAGGCGCTGTTCCTGTACCGCTACAAATGACTATAGGTGCAGAAGATAAGTTTGAAGGCGTAGTCGACCTCGTTAAGATGAAGGCGATTCATTGGAACGCTGCAGATCAGGGTATGACCTTTGATTATGGCGAGGTTCCGGACGATTTGTTGGAGCGCTGTCAAAAGATGCGCGAATACATGATCGAGTGTGCCGCAGAAGCAACTGACGAGTTGATGGATAAGTATCTTGAAGGCGGTGAGCTGAGTGAAGAAGAGATAGTCTTCGGGATTCGTAAGCGCACACTAGCTAACGAGCTGGTTCCAGTTATTGGTGGTTCAGCGTTTAAGAATAAAGGTGTGCAGGCAATGCTCGATGCTGTTGTTCAGTATTTGCCCGCGCCAACGGAAGTGAAAGAGATAGATGGCTTGCTCGAAGATGGCGAAACTCATGCCACTCGACCAGCCAATGATAGCGCTCCCTTTGCAGCTCTGGCATTTAAGATAGCGACAGATCCATTCGTGGGCACATTGACGTTCTTCCGTGTATACTCTGGCCGCCTAGAAAGTGGCACTGCAGTGTATAATTCGGTGAAAATGAAAAAAGAACGTATTGGCCGAATGGTACAGATGCACGCTAATAGTCGTGAAGAAATTAAAGAGGTTTTGGCTGGCGACATTGCAGCCGCAATTGGTCTTAAGGATGTCACCACCGGTGATACTTTATGTGCCGAGAACGATCGAATTATTTTGGAGCGCATGGAATTCCCCGAGCCGGTTATTTCGGTTGCTGTGGAGCCGCGCACCGTAGCAGACCAGGAAAAAATGGGCGTTGCGCTTGGTAAGTTGGCGCAAGAGGATCCATCGTTCCGAGTGAGAACCGACGAGGAAACTGGGCAGACGATTATTTCTGGAATGGGTGAATTACACCTCGATATTCTAGTTGATCGGATGCGTCGAGAGTTTCACGTTGAAGCAAATATCGGTAAGCCACAAGTGGCTTACCGCGAGCGCATAACACGTAGCTCGCAGATAGAAGGTAAGTTCGTGCGTCAGTCCGGTGGACGCGGTCAGTTTGGTCATGTATGGATCAAATTTGAGCCGGCCGAGGACTCAAACGCAGACAAGTTAGTGTTCGTCAATGAGATCGTAGGTGGTGTGGTTCCGAAGGAATACATCCCCGCGATTGAAAAGGGTATAGCTGAGCAAATGCAGAATGGTGTGTTAGCGGGCTATCCCTTGTTGGGGCTTAAAGCGACTATTTACGATGGGTCATATCACGATGTTGACTCCAACGAAATGGCCTTTAAAATTGCAGCCTCTATGGCGACTAAGAAATTGGCACAGGAAGGCGGTGCAGTCTTGCTTGAGCCAATGATGAAGGTCGAAGTCGTAACTCCTGAAGAGAACATGGGTGACGTGGTTGGTGATTTGAACCGGCGTCGTGGTCTTATTCAGGGTATGGACGAGAATCCTTCGGGTAAGGTTGTAGATGCGCAGGTGCCTCTGGCTGAAATGTTTGGCTATGCCACTGATTTACGCTCTGCAACTCAAGGTCGTGCGACCTTCACCATGGAGTTCGAGCGTTACGCTGAAGCACCTAGCAATATCGCGCAAGAAATCATTAGTAAGAACAAAACCGGTGGATAATTCATTTTGTATTTAAGTTCGAAAATTTAGAGGAATAGAACAGTGGCTAAAGAAAAATTTGAACGTAACAAACCCCACGTAAACGTTGGTACTATCGGCCACGTTGACCATGGCAAAACTACTCTTACAGCAGCTTTGACTCGGGTATGTTCCGAAGTATGGGGCGGCGCAGCCGTTGCATTTGACGGTATCGATAACGCTCCTGAAGAGCGCGAGCGCGGTATTACTATTGCAACGTCACACGTAGAGTACGATTCACCTATTCGTCACTACGCGCACGTTGACTGTCCCGGACACGCCGATTATGTGAAAAACATGATTACTGGTGCTGCTCAGATGGATGGCGCGATCTTAGTATGTGGTGCTACCGATGGTCCAATGCCTCAGACGCGCGAGCACATCCTGCTTTCTCGTCAGGTTGGTGTTCCTTTCATCGTTGTATTCCTTAACAAAGCTGATCTTCTTGCTGAAGATTGTGGCGGCGTTGGTACTGAAGAATACAACGAGATGATGGAATTGGTTGAAATGGAATTGCGTGAGTTGCTAGACACTTACGAATTCCCTGGCGACGACACTCCAATCATTGCTGGTTCTGCTTTGATGGCTCTTAACGGCGAAGATGACAACGAGTTGGGTACTACTGCTGTTAAGAAGTTGGTTGAAACTCTTGACTCTTATATCCCTGAGCCAGAGCGTGCTATCGATCAGCCATTCTTGATGCCTATCGAAGATGTATTCTCAATTTCTGGTCGTGGTACTGTTGTTACCGGTCGTGTTGAGCGTGGTATCGTTAAAGTTGGTGAAGAAATCTCCATCGTTGGTATTAAAGACACTGTTAAAACTACTTGTACCGGTGTTGAAATGTTCCGTAAGTTGTTGGACGAAGGCCGTGCGGGTGAGAACGTTGGTGTTCTTCTACGTGGTACTAAGCGTGACGACGTTGAGCGTGGCCAGGTATTGGCTAAGTCTGGCACTATCACGCCACACACCAAGTTTGAGTCTGAAATCTACGTTTTGTCGAAAGATGAAGGTGGTCGTCACACTCCATTCTTTAAAGGTTACCGCCCACAGTTTTACTTCCGTACAACTGACGTAACTGGTGCATGTGAACTTCCTGAAGGCGTAGAGATGGTTATGCCTGGTGACAACGTTCAAATGGTTGTTACTTTGATCGCTCCAATCGCGATGGAAGAAGGCCTACGTTTTGCCATCCGTGAAGGTGGCCGTACTGTAGGTGCTGGTGTTGTTGCTAAAATCCTCGAGTAATCGTTGATTTGCACAAAAAAAAGACCGCTTCGGCGGTCTTTTTTTTGTCTTATTGATTCTGCTGGCAACAATACTTCGTCGTCCACTAAAACAATTTGAAGAAGTCGTGGCCGAAGAAAATGCCAATTTCAATTGCGATCAGCCAAATGATTATCCACTCCAAAAAAGATGAGTGGCGATGTTTTTGTTCGTCTCCAAGCATTGCCATTAGATCGTTAAGCGTGTCTAGTTTTTGCTGGATCAGCCGCAAGCGCTGAGGTACATCAAGATAGCTAATCATTTTGGTGTAATAGTCTTCAACCTCGGGGTATTCCCAAAAGAATTCTGGTGTATCGAGTAAATCAAACTTTAAAAGAATATCTGTTTTTGACTTAAATAGAGTACCTCGAAGTTTGGCGACTTGTTTCGCGGACATTTTGGTGGTGCCGTATTGCATTATCTGGTCAGTCACCGACGCGCAGCGTTCGATAATATCCCGTGCACTTAATTCAAAGGTGGCGAGCTTGCAGCTTTGCGCTAGGGCGTGGCTTAATGCCAAGCACGATAAGGCGCTTGGCTCGGCAAGTTGAATTAAATCTTTATGTATGCGGAAGATTTTGGAGTCGGGCTCGTAGCTAAATGTATCGAGTTCGAATTGTTCAAGGCTATCAATGCAGAAGTCTTGAAGCCATGTGAATTTTCGGTCGAATGGCGTTTCCGTAGTCTGCCAGACCACAACAACCCCATAATCAAACAGTGCGAAATTTGCCTCTAGTTTCTCAACCCACCAAGCATCTTTGTAGCGAATGCCATTGTGGTTACGATGTAGGTATTCACTCAACGGGTTGGTATCAAATTGCTTGGCAAGACAGTATGCGAAGACTTTCATTAGTCGTTCTCTGATGTTTGTTTGATTAAAACGGCGGCGCTGTAGCGTACCGTGCCATAACCGATCATCCGTGCAAAAACCGCGAGCGGCACCGGGACATAGATTTGATCGTCGTCGATGCGATATTCGTCGGTATCGACATAGGGGTCGTTAATGTAAGCGTAATTGTCATCGATACTCACCAGCCATACCCAGTGCGGAGCCTTGTTGCGATTAAGTTGGTAGGTGCTAATGAGTAGGACTACCGCGTAGCCGTCGGCGAGTGCGGTCTGTATGCCGCCGACGTGAATTGCACCCGCTATTTGAGGAACCGCGAGTGCATCGAGTTTGTATTGATCGTCGTTGTGGATCGCTTGAATAATATCTTTTTTATGCTGATTTCTTACGCCGCTAAGGAATGGCGATTCAACACGTGATACCCAAAGCTCAACTTTAAAGCCCCGTCTTGCCGCAGCCCCGGCTAAACCTTGTGCGGAGCAACCGCCGTGGCCTGAAGTCATGTAAATGGTGGTGGATTCACGCCAGATTTGTAGCTCTTCTGGGAGGTGCATTTTCACCTTGCGATCTAAGCTGTGCATCGCCATTAGCAGCGACGCGGGCCCGCAGGTGAATTCGGTATTTTGAGCGTAGAACGCCAGTCGTGACGGTCGGTCCGGGTGGCGCTTCAAACGCTTTTCCATCCGTGTGGCGGTGCCGCCATCCGCATAGTAATTGGGCACTGTCGCGATCACTTTATAGCCGAGTTTTTGATAAAGGAGGTACGCGCGGGTGTTGTTATTGGCCACTTCTAAGCGAATAAATAATGCGTCGCGCTCTAGTGCGCTGGTCTCGAGGGATTCGATTAGTGTGCGGGCATAGCCCTTGCCCTGCTGGTCTTCGGCGACTGCGAGTGAGTATATGCGTGCGAGTGATGTGCCGCGATGAAACAGTAGCAGCCCGTAGGCGACAACGGGGGTACCGATTACCAGTAGTGCATCTTGTTCGTTTTGAATAAAGCGTTTAAAGCTACGACGGCTCAGCTGGTCCGATTTAAAGCTTTGCTGTTCAAGCTCTAAAAGCGCGTTTAAATCGTCGTTTGTTGCTGCACGAATAGTGCTCATCCAAGAATCCTGAGAAGGTATGCGAACGCAAAACTAAGGCTAGTTTTTCGCTGCGCGAGTGTGACAGTTAGTTGTATTCTTGCAAGAGATATTTACGCCATAGCCGCGTATTTTAGCGGCTGCGACTAAACTCCTTTTACGCGGGGATTTAGTTATAATGACCATAAGCCCGATTAATGTTAGCGTTGCTATCAGTTTAGCTCACCGGCGATGATGTCGGTTCGGGCAATTATAATAAAGAAACCTTAAGGTTCCCTGTTATGACCTCTCTTCAAAAGGTATGCCGTGCGGTGTTAGTCACGGTGCTTTGCATTTTTGCTGTCAGCTGTACTCAGCGTTCAGATGTTCGTGTGCTAAAAATGGCGCACAGCCTCGACCAGAATCATCCCGTCCACAAAGCCATCGAGTTTATGGCCGCACGTCTCGATAGTCTGTCCGCTGGCAGCATGAGGGTCGACATATACCCCGGTGGCCAATTGGGCTCCGAGCGTGAATTGATGGAGCTATTACAAATCGGCAGCCTGGCGATGACCAAGGTGTCGTCTAGCCCTATGGAGGGTTTTGTACCCGCGATGAAGGTCTTCAATTTGCCCTATGTGTTCCGTGATAACGAACACTATTGGCGAGTGCTTAATGGCGAGATTGGTCGAGAGTTGTTGCTCGCGGGCGAAAGCGTACGATTGCGCGGGCTCGGGTACTACGATGCAGGCAGCCGCAGTTTTTATACCAAAGACAAGCGTATTGAATCGCCAGAAGACCTAAACGGTTTAAAAGTTCGTGTCCAAAATAGTCAAACGGCACTGCAGATGGTACGTGCGCTAGGAGGCTCGGGAACTCCCATCGCTTGGGGTGAGCTCTATACGGCCCTGCAGCAGGGCGTTGTTGATGGTGCAGAGAATAACCCTCCTAGCTTCTACTCATCTAAGCACTATGAGGTTTCCCGTTATTACACCTTGAATGAACACACCTCTGTACCCGATATCGTGCTGATTAGTACCTACGTTTGGCAGTCACTGACTCCACAGCAGCAGGTGTGGTTGCAAACTGCCATGGACGAATCGGTAGTCTTCCAAAGGCAACTGTGGCAAGAGCAGACAGCCGCAGCGCTGGCGGCGGTAGAGGCGGCGGGTGTCGAGGTGATAATCCCAGATAAAGCGCCTTTTATGGCGAGAGTAACGGAATTACATGAAAGCTTTCGTGGCACCGATGCTTTCACTCTAATGCAAAAAATTCAGGCGCTGTAATCATGACGATATTCTTTTCTAAGCTCGAGCGTGTACTTGCCTATTTTGTTGGCTTCTTAATGGCGTTGATGGTTGTCGACGTAACTTGGCAAGTGATAACGCGTTTTATTATGTCCCAGCCGAGTTCCTATACCGAGGAGTTGGCGAGATTTTTACTCGTGTGGATTAGCTTGCTTGGCGCAGCCTACGCGTATCGTACTCGCGCGCATCTCGGTCTCGATATTCTAGTGACTCAGTTCAATGTAAGTGTGCAAAAGTGGATTGCACTTTTTATAGAAGTTGTCTGCTTGTTTTTCGCCGTTGTGATATTGCTCTACGGGGGTCTGAAACTGGTGATGCTTACGCTAGAGTTAAACCAAACCTCGGCGGCACTACAAGTGAAGATGGGCTACGTCTACTGTGCGCTTCCTATAAGTGGCGTGTTGATTGCGTTGTTTTCCCTCGAGCGAATATTTACATCCGTCAGCAACATCGCTGGTGACTCAAATGCGCTAGCGCAGAAAAACCCGGAGGAGCTTTAAAATGGAAGCGTCAGTTATCGTTTTATTGTTGACCTTTGTGGTGTTGCTATTTCTGCATGTGCCGATTTCAATTTGTATTGCTCTGGCAACGTTTGCCGCGATGATTTTCACCATCGACTTTACGCCAGCGGCGATAACAATCGCGCAACGGATGGGCAGTGGTATAGATAGCTTTGCACTCTTGGCGATCCCATTTTTTGTCTTGTCGGGGCTGATAATGGGGCGCGGTGGTATCGCTTTTCGCTTGATTGAGTTTTCGAAAGTGATCATGGGAATGCTGCCCGGGGGCCTAGCTTTCGTAAATATTATTAGTTGTACCTTATTCGGCGCGCTGTCCGGTTCGGCGGTTGCGGCGACTTCAGCTGTGGGTGGATTTATGATTCCGACCATGGAAAAAGAAGGCTACGATCGCAACTTTACAACGGCGTTAACCGTTACCGCATCGACGACAGGTTTGTTAATTCCGCCCAGTAATATTCTCATTATCTATTCTTTAGCGAGTGGCGGCGTATCGATAGCTGCGTTATTTATTGCGGGTTATTTACCTGGGTTGTTGGTGGCTGGCAGCCTGATGGCCGTTTGCGCCATTTATGCAAAGCGTAACGGTTTGCCCGTTGGTAAGATGCCCACGGCAAAAGAAGCGGTCGTAAAAACCCTTGATGCGCTCCCGAGCTTATTTTTAATTGTTCTGGTGATTGGCGGAATTATCGGTGGCTATTTCACGGCTACCGAAGCAAGCGTAATCGCTGTTTTATATTCGCTACTACTTTCAATGCTGGTGTATCGAGAAGTGAAAATTGGCGACTTGGCCGGTATTTTTATTAAGTCAGTTGAAACTACTGCAATTGTGATGTTACTTATCGGCGCATCGACGGCGCTATCGTGGATGTTGAGCTACGAAAATATTCCCCAAGCGATTAGCACGGCCTTGCTTGGTTTAAGTGAGAATCCAATTATTATCCTGCTTACCATCAATCTCATTCTATTGTTGGTTGGTGTATTTATGGATATGACTCCGGCGGTTCTTATCTTTACCCCCATATTTCTACCGGTTGCCATTCAGCTCGGCCTGTCGCCGCTGCATTTTGGCATTATGATGGTGTTGAATCTGTGTATTGGTTTGTGCACACCTCCGGTTGGCAGCGTGCTGTTTTTAGGCTGCAGTATTGCGCAAACAACTATTGCCAAGTTAGTCCGACCGTTACTACCGCTGTATGCGGCGATGTTTGTCGCGCTTTTAATTGTGACCTATGTTCCCGCGGTGAGCGAGTATCTGCCAATTGCATTTGGTTTATACGAAAAACCCTAAGCGCCATCCATGGCATATGCTTATGTAGTATCGGGTGTGCTAACGGCTTTTTAATTGTATTTGAAACGGAAAGGCCGGTAGCCCTGCGCTGTTAACGATATTAGCCTTGGGGTTGTCTGCCCAAGCGTAGCGAACAGCAATGGGAGCCGAAACCTTGGGATGGCTTAGCTCGATTTTATTACCGCGAATCTGAGCTTGCGCCCAATAATAAACCCCATCGGCCCCGCATATAGCAAAACCTTGAGCGTCGTTGATTTTCTTTTTTTGCTCCTCAGCAATGGCTAAACCATCGCCGGTATTGCCGAACGTTACAATTAAGCGGGTACCTTTTGCTTGAATTTTTTCTACCGTAGGGCCCTGAGCTAATAATGTCGCTTCCCCATAGACCAGCTTGCGTGCGGCCAAACTTAGGCGCTCACCAACACTTTTTTTGTCGAGTGGGTGAATGTCGTTCCACTCTCCCAAATCTATTGCCGTAATCATTGCGGTGTTTGGCAGTGCTAATGCGCTAGCTTGAGCGTCTCGTAGTTCGGCCCAGTCGCTTTCCTGTGGCGTTTCCTGTTGTTCAAGATAATTGGCCAGTTGTACAAAAATAAACGGCAGATCCTTTTGCTGCCAGCCTTGCCTCCAGTCATTAATCATTGCGGGAAACAGCTTTTTGTATTCGTCCGCGCGGCTAACATTCGATTCGCCTTGATACCAGATGACACCGCTGATTTGCATCTTTTGAACAGGGGCCAGCATTGCGTTGTAAAAACCTAGCGGTTGAGTGTACTGCTGAAATAGTGGTGCCGGTAGGGGATCTAAAGCCGTGCCCTGTTTGGTTTTCCAGTCGCCGTGTAAATCGATGTGGGTGTTGTCCGTTTTTAAAAAGTAGGGTTTGTCGGTAATCAAACCGCCATTACTACCATTGCTAATAACGCGAACCGCAATCGTGTTGGCGCCAGCTTTTAGTATGCCCTGCGGAATTTTGTAGCGTCGTGGTGGATACTGATAGGTTGTGCCGCCAACTTTTACGCCATTTACATAGACGGTATCGGCATCGACGATGCGACCAAGATATAGCAGACCTTGTGTGTCCTTATCTTGCGGTGGCAGCTGTACGGTTTTGCGTAGCCATCGACTACCGGGCCTGTCGTTAAGGTTGGCTTCGGGCCAGAGCATCGGCATAGAAATCGATTGCCAGCTGTTGTCGTTCGCTGCAGTGTCGTACCATCTTGGCGTGGATGTTAAACCCAGATCATTCGCATCGAGTTGTTGATACCAATGGTTTTGATTCGCTTGGTCTTGTTGTTTAAGTTCATCCAAATAGGGTGCATAACGAAATTTTTTGGCGGTGTTTAAGTGGAATGGAAACTGTCGCAGTGCCGATTCGCTCATCCAACCTTCGGCCGTAGACCCTCCGTAGCTTGCGTTAATTATACCGATGGGAACTTGTAGTTTTTGTTGTAACGCTTTAGCAAAAAAATAGGCAACGGCTGAGAACTGGGTTACCGATTCTGGTGTGGTTTTTTCCCAGCTACCTTTTTGAAAGTCTGTCGCTGGAGCATTAAAGTCGTAACCAAGCGGAACATTAAACATTCGTATGGTATTGTCATTAGCACTTTCTATATCGCGGCTAAATAGGTCGCTGACTCGGCCCATTGGCAACTGCATATTCGACTGGCCAGAGGCGAGCCAAACTTCGCCAAAATAGATATCGTTAAGTACCACTGTATTGCGGCCTTTAAAGGCTAGCCGGTGCGGGCCCCCTGCTTTTTGCGCGGGTAGTATCAGTTGCCAACCGCCGGCTTCTGGGTTTGCATGGCTAGTGGCTACCTCTTTACCGTTTAGCAGCAAGCTGATGTGCTCGCCCTTATCGGCTTGCCCCCACAATGTTAGTACGCTGCCTTGCTGTAAGATTGCGCCATCACTTAGAAGTCGCGGTAGAGTGACATCGGCGAAAGATTTGGTGCTAATACTGATGAGCAAAAAAAACATCATTTGCACGATTGAGTACCGGTAAATCTTATCCGAGGTCGATCGCTTAATGATGAGGGCGGGTGTTTTATATTGGCTAAAATACATGGTTAATTCCGGTTCATATTACGGCTGATGAAATGAATAGTCGTAGCGCTTTGCGCGTATCCGAGTCATGCTGTGTTTAATATAAAGGATTGCAGGTAGTGTTTGAGAAAAACATGATTGAATGTAAACGGTTTCCTAGGAATATTTGGTTATTAACACTCGTTTCGGCATTGGCCATGGCCGCTGCACCGCTATTTATCTTAGCGGGCGGGCTGGCGGGAGCTGAACTTGCACCGTCACCAAAGTGGTCCACGTTACCAATAGCTTGCGTTGTTTTGGGGGCGGCCACAGGTATGGTCCCTGCGATCTATATACTCAAGTATCTCGGCCGCAAAGCCGGTTCCTATGTCGGTCTGTGTTGTTTGGCTCTGAGTGGCTTGGTGTGTGCCTGGGGCTGCTATATTAGTAGCTTTGCGGTTTTGTGTGGCGGGGCTGTCATTCTCGGTTTGGGCTCCTCGTTTACGCAGCAGTTTCGCTTCGCTGTAATCGAGAGTGTTCAAACTAAAAGTCAGATCGCTTCGGCACTCTCGCTATTGTTGTTGGGAAGTTCCGTCGGCGTCCTGCTGGGCACTGAGCTTGGTTTGCGCGGTCAGGGAATGTTTGGTGGTGCAGAGAACTTCAGTGGCTCATTTGTTTTGTTTGTTGTGGTAATTATGATTGCAGCAATTGTGCTTAGCGGGTTTAGGGCGCCTCTGGTAGAGCTAGATGATAGCTCTGAGCCGGTGCGCCCGTTGTTGGAGATAGCTCGGCAGCCTCTATTTTTAGTGGCGTTGGCAGCAGCGGCGGTTGGCTATGCGGTGATGAGCTTTTTGATGACGTCCACTCCGATGGTTATGCATCAAGGGTTTGGTCACTCCGTTGCCGATGCGAAATGGGTCATACAGGCGCATTTGCTGGCAATGTTTTTACCCTCACTTGTTACCGGCAAGCTTATCGAGAAAATCGGTATTGCTTGGGTTTTGCTTCTCGGCGCACTTTTCTATGTTTTCGTACTTGTGGTTGCCATGCTGGGTCATCAGGTTATGCATTTCTGGTGGTCCTTGGTTTTACTTGGCGTAGGCTGGAACTTCTTGTTTGTGGGGGGCACTACGCTGTTACCGCAAACCTATCTCGCTAGCGAGCGGCACAAGGTGCAAGCGTTAAATGATGGCGTGGTGTTTACCATGCAAGCGACCGCCTCGCTCAGTGCTGGCTGGGTGGTCTATGCCATGGGTTGGTCGGTGCAGCTCCTGATGTGTATACCCTTAGTGTTGGTGGCCTTAGTTTTGGCTCTGACGCTGCTTTATAAGGCTCCCGTTGCTAGGGTGTGACGCTATGGCATGCTGTGGGGTTTCTGCGGCTGCTGCGACAATTTGTCACTTCTTCATACTCGGCAGCTAGCCTATAGTGTCGAAACTTGCCCTGCGGTTGATTTAAGACTCTGGAAGCTCGGCGGCGAGTACACTTATTCATGTACAGGGTAAGTTATTTTATGGTGACATTTTCGCCCCTTGTTAGGGGCGTTTTTCGTTGGTCTGATACACTTTTATTTTTACATTAGATGCCACTTAATTCGCCTGCTATAGCGGCGGATTGGTAACAGGGTATCGCAGCGAGTACAGTAGGATCATGGCCTCACAAATTCTCTTTAACGACGCGGTTTCCGGTAACCGAGTATTGATCATGCGCAAGCTTATGCAGCTGCGTTTGGCTGTGCTGGGGCTGCTGCTTTTAGCTTTGATATACAGTTATTTTCAGCTGGACTTGTCGTTAAATTATTCGCTACTTGTTTCTATCACGCTTACTGGGCTAGCGTGGAGTGGTTGGATTCACCTCACGTTGCGACTTGAGCAGCAGTTGAGCGACGCTCATCTTTTCCGCGAATTACTGGTGGACTGTGCTTGGTTGATCGCTGTGGTGTTGTTGACCGGGCGTTCAACCAATCCGTTTATTTATTATTTCTTGGTCTTGATTGCGATTAGCGCGACCATTTTTAATACTCGAGTCTGCTGGTGGTTTAGTGGTAGTACCGTGGTGTTTTATTCGGTATTGATGTACCTAGATTTAAAGGATCACTTTAACCATATGACCGGTGATTACCGTTTGCATTTGTTCGGTATGTGGGTGAATTTTTTTGGTAGTGCCTTAGTGGTTAGCTACTTTGTGTCCAAGCTCGCGATTGCGTTGCGAGCGTATCAGCAGCGCTTAAGTGAAATACGCGAAGATAATTTAAAGAGTGAACAGCTTGTTGGCATAGGCACACTTGCGGCCTCGACCGTGCATGCTCTGGGTACGCCGCTATCTACTTTGATGGTGCTACTCGGCGAGCGTTTAGCAGGGGAAAAAACAAGCGAAGCCCAGGCGGATATTCATCTGATGATGAATCAGATTGAGCGCTGTAAAGCTACCATGAAAAAGCTGAGTTTGCTGGCGGAGCAGGAGGACGAAGGTCAAGAGCGCGAGCCGGTTGAACAGTTGTTGGAAGACCTAAAAGAGCATTACCGAATTATGAGTCCCGATGCTCAACCCGAGTTCAGAATAGATGCAGTCGCCGCGAGCAAGCCACTTGGCTACAGTCTTCTTCTGCGTCACGCGCTGATCAATCTGATTGATAACGCACTGCAATCGGCTCGTGAACAGGTGCTGATAAAAGTGTCCGCTAGCGAGTCGGTTTTATTTATCGAGATAGAAGACGACGGAGTGTGGCCCACGGATTTACCTTTAAATTGGGGTAAGCCTGTACAGTCGAGTAAGCCCGGAGGTTTAGGTATCGGTGTTTTTCTAGCAAATAGTACAATCGAAAAAATGGGTGGCAGGGTGGTTTTGATTGGCGCTGAGAAGGGTAAACAAGTGCGCGTCGAATTGCCGCTTTTACTGGAGGCCCTGTGAGCAAACTTTTGTATATTGAAGACGACGAAGTGCTCGCGGCAGTTACCACTCGGGCGTTTACTCGGCGAGGTTTTGATGTTCTACATTTTGCGTCTATCGGTGCTTTTGAGCGTTACAAAAAAGCCAATGGTGCGAGTGGCTTTGAGTTTGGGTTGCTCGATTTAAAACTTGAGGACGGTGTGTCCTTGCCCTTGATTGAAACGCTACTGCGGGAAAGCCCAGCAATAAAAATTGTGTTGTTAACTGGCTACGCCAGTGTCGCCACCGCGGTGCAAGCGATTAAGTTGGGTGCGACAAACTATTTACCAAAACCTGCCACTGTCGATCAAATTATTCAGGCATTTACCGAACACGAAGAAGCGCAGGATGGTGAACTCGGTAGCTTAAGTGACGATTTGGCCGGCCCGTCTTTGCGGCGTTTGGAGTGGGAACATATTCAACAGGTGTTGAACGAAAACAACGGCAATATTTCCGCAACGGCGCGACAGTTGAAAATGCATCGCCGTACTCTACAGCGCAAATTGGGTAAGCGTCCTGTTGCGGAGTAATCTAGTTTTAAATTTCGCCGCGTAAGGTGAGCCGCCACTGACGGTCATCTACGGCAAAACGGTTGGCGTAGCGCTGGTTATCGAAATAGCCATCTTCATATTCATAGGGGCCGCGCTCGGTTCTAGATTCACTGCCGCCAAGGTTCTGGCCATCCAAGGCTATCTGCAATCGATCGCTTAAACGCAGGGCCACCGAGGCGCCGAGACGGCCGCTGGATTTCTGCCATGTGGGGCGGTTGGTTTCCAGGTCGATTGCCGACTGCAGTGAGTCGTCTCGCCAGTTGTAGTTGAAGGTAATACTGAGTCGTTGATTCTGGTAGGTTCCAGATAGCGACAGAGTATTTTTGGAGAGCCCTTCAATTGGTAATTTTTCATCGGCGATTTGGGTGCCGCTTTCACTGCGCATATGGGTGTAGGCCGTTTGCAAGGCTATATTCCGCAAGGCGCCGGGCAGAAATCCCAGCTTTTGCCGCAAGCCAAATTCTATACCTTCAATATTTGAGTCGCCGGCGTTGATCAGTTTTTCCACTTCGACCAGTCGAGTTTGACCGTTGTTGGTGAATTGTTCCTCAACCACGCTGCGCTCGATCGAGTCGCGAAGCTTCTTATAAAATGCGGCGGTATAGGCGCTGCCGCTTTCGGCAAAGTTCCATTCGAGGCTGGTATCGTATTGTTCAACTCTTACCGGTTTTAGCTGTGGGTTACCAGTGCTGCCCAGCCAGCGCTTAACCCGCGTAACGCCCTCGCCATTAACATCGACTGTTTCGGTTTCGGCTCGAACGCTAGCGTAGGAACGAATTTGATCTGTGCGCGCGCGCGCCAAGGTGCTAGAGCCAGCTACACGCCACAGCCAGCGAGGTGACAGCTCAAATTGAATGTAGGCACTGGGGAGGGCGTGCGTTGTCTGATCGGTATCTTTACGTGCGGTAAACGAACCATTGGCAAAGTCCTGTTCGGCATCGTCGAGGGTATCGCCTTCATCCTCCAGAAGAACGTATTCCCCAAAACCTTGAGCATTTACGTTGGACTCAACGAGGCGCAAGCCAAGGTGTCCTTCACTTGCGCCGAGCGGTGTCGCTTCGTAGCCAAGCTTCAGCATTAAATAAAGGGCTGAGGTATTGCGCTCTACTTGTTTGGCGTCCTCAAAGGAAAAGCTGTCGGCGTGCCAGCCTTCGTTTTCGTCACCGGATTTTATTTCGTTAGGCAGTAGCTGCGAGGCTAGCGCCATATCGGATACCAAGGCGAAGGCGGGGAAGACAAAACCTGTTTTGACGGCGCTGTCGCTGCGATAGAAGTGATCGAAGCGACGATACTCCGTGTGCTCGGGGTGATTCGTGCTGACGTATTGCAGTGGTAAATTCCAGTTGTCGCTAAGTGATCCCCAGTTGTAGCCCGCGTCCAAAAGGTCCGTTTGTTCTTGGCTGAGGCGCCCACCAAAGCGCAGTGCGCGAATGCCAAAGTCATTCGTCAATTGGTATGCGCCATCGAGTTTAAATGCGCTCAACTCAGCTTGGCTGGACTCAATATGGTCCATTGCCGAGTTCCAGAAGTAACCTTCGTCGTGATTGGGCGTGTTGGCGTCAATCGATAGTTGTGGTTGAGCGCTACGCAGATCGAGATAGAACTGTTCGACGTAGCGGCTGGTGGTAACGCTAAAGTCTAGAGTTTCTGTTTTCGCTTTTACGTACTGTATGTCGCCCTGTAATGCGAGTTTGTTGTTCGCTACCCAAGCAAAAGCGAGGCTGTGCTCTTGGGTTTTGTTGTCTCGTGTGGCCACTTGAGTCGAGCCATTTAAGCGCACGCCATTCCCGGCTACATCGCCACGCCAAGCATTTGATTCAAGCTGGCCAGACAAAAATTGGCCGTTGGGCGACAGTTCGAAATGGCTGTTTTCAGCGGCAACCAAGCCGGTGTCTGAGTCGCGCAAGCCGACGGTCGAGTTGCGGTTGTGGGTGTTAACTAGGGCCACAATATTTTGCAAGGTTAGGGTTAGCAGTGGGGTTGGAGCCCACTGGGCAACCGAGGCGAAGGTTTGATGTTGCTCGTCGCGGTTCTCCCGTTTCCATTTGATGCCTCGGGGTATAAAGGCTTGTGTGTCGTCGATGTCGAATCGGCGAATATAGGGCTCGAGTTGGAAGCTATCAGTCTGGCGTGCCGTCTCTTGATATTTAATGGTGGTTAGCCAGCCAAAGTTGCCATATTGCGTTCCCCAGCGATGACTGCTGAGTGCGCTTAGCTGTGGGCGCAACTCTTGTGCGAGATCTCCATAGTTAACACCAAGATTATAAAGCGCGGTGTTAGAGCCTAGGTTGAGGGGTTGTTTGGTTCGAATGTTGTAAGTGCCGCCGACGCTGCCTTCAATCATGCTGGCATCGGGGCTTTTGTAGGTGTCGACGCCTTCCATCCACTCGCGCGATACGTCCGACCAGCTGAGCCCATGACCGTTGGGGACGGTAAACACGTCGCGCCCGTTCAGTTCGGTGCGAACTTGTGGCAGCCCTTGGATTTTCACGCCAGTGCCCTGGGACTCAAACAAGCTTAGGGTCGTGTTGGCGATGTCTTCTAGTTCGAGACTCGTTGTTGGGGTTGCATTGCTAGGCCTAGTGACGTTTGTGGTTGGCCCGAGACGAACCGAGGGTTGCTGTTCTGCTGCTTGTGGATGAGCGTAGTCTGCGGCAGCGAGATAGCTGAAGATAACGAATAGGGGAACAATTAGGGTATGTTTTTGGGGAGGCAAATCTAATCCTTGCTTCTAGGGTGTTTGGCGCGATAATTATCAAAAAGGAATATAGATCGATATTATAGTGTTAGTTACTGCATTTTAAAAATAATTAAATAGTATTGGTTTTTGTTTTTCGGGTTAGTAAATCTAATGAGTGTAAATGCGCCATTGTGATAACCGCGTCAAATTTTACGGCTCTGTATTTCTCTCCGGCTTGATTGAAAAACCACTTGCAAGGTTTGGGTGAGTTACATACTGTCTGCTGTCTTTAGTTAAGGTTGGGGCAACCCTCGGCCGCAATCAAAATGGGTGTTAGTTATGCTTGGTCGAGATGTTTTTAAGCTGGAGATGGTGTTGGTGATACTAAAGCGGCTCTCGCTTGCGGGGCGGTCGTTGGCGGTCGCGCTGTTGTTGGGCGTTGCTTTGGTTGGTTGTGGTTCGTCGGCGAAACCCTCTGATGGTGGCAAAGTAACGCCGGTACCAACCACCGCGCCAACGTTGGAGCCAACGGCAGCGCCGACGCTGGAGCCAACCATGCTTCCCTCAAATGAGCCTACAGTCGAGCCTAGCGGTACGCCAACGCGCCCTGCAACGGCGCCTGCAGGCGGTGTGGTGCTTATTGATGGTGCCCCGACGGCGGCGAGCTTTTGGGGTGGCAATAGTGAAGTCGAGGGCGAGCCTGTGGCGACGCGATCTGTTGTGGTTGCGGATCATAGCGAATTCACCGAGGCAACGCGTATCAGTGTTCAGAGCCCGACGGGGGAGTTTTGGAATGGCCAGTTAAGTTTCAATATTAACGCCGCGGTTGCTGAGAATGACGTTGTTTTGATCCACTTATATATCCGCTCGATTGAGAATAGTTATGAGTCGGGGAATAGTTTTACCACCGTTTTTATTGAGAATGATACCTACGATAAGTATATAAATCGCGAAATTAGCGCGGCGAGCGAGTGGCAAGAGTATTACCTCCCGGTAACCATAACCGCCGCCGAGTCATTGGGAAATATCGCTCTTAAGTTTGGTGTTGGTGCTGGCGATCGGGCGCAGGTCTTCGAGGTCGGGGGCGTGGAGCTTCTCAGCTATGGTTCCACCTATACTGCGGCACAGCTGCCAATGACTCAGCCTACTTATGAGGGCCGTGAGCTGGATGCCGAGTGGCGCGCAGAAGCCGAGGCGCGTATCGAACAGTACCGCAAGGGTGATTTTGCTTTAACTATTTTAGATGCTAGCGGTGCGCCGGTCGCCTCGCAAGCAGTTGCCGTCGAGTTTCAGCGACACCGATATCATTTTGGGTCGGTAACTGTGGGCAATATTCTCATGGGCGATAGCGCCGATAGCGCTACCTATCGCAGTAAAGTCGTCGAAATGTTTAATCAGAGCGGCCCAGAAAATGATTTGAAGTGGGGGCCTTGGGCGGGCGAGTGGGGGGCATCGTTTAATAAAACGACTACGTTGGCAGCGCTGCAGTGGCTGCGCGATCAGGGTTTATATACCCGTGGTCATGTCATGGTATGGCCGTCGAAGCGCAATCTGCCCGAGCTAATGCAGGAGTATTTGCCCGACGACCCCGCCAATGCCGACCCTGCGGCAAAGCAGGTCGTACTTGATCATATCGACGATATTGCCTCGGCGACCTTAGATTACGTGGACGAGTGGGATGTCGTTAATGAGCCCTACGATAATCATTATCTGATGGACGCATTTGGTAACGGGGTGATGTTGGATTGGTTCAGTCGAGCGCGTACCAATATGCCCGGTCACGGCTTATTTATTAATGACTACAGTATTCTGTCCGCTGGCGGACGGAATGCCGCTCACCAACAGCATTATGAAGACACCATTCGCTATCTCGTTGAAAACGAAGCGCCTATCACCGGTATCGGCTTGCAGAGCCACTTCGGCGAAAGTCCAACCTCTATTGCTAAGGTCTACTCCTTGTTAGAGCGTTATAGTTCGGCCTTTCCCGCGCTCGATATTCGTGCCACTGAGCTCGACATTAATACGGATGACGAAGCTCTGCAGGCCGATTATACCCGCGACTTTTTAACCATCTTTTTTAGCCATCCATCCACCGTGGGTGTCCAGTTGTGGGGCTTTTGGGCGAATGCTCATTGGTTGCCCAAGGCGGCGATGTACACCAGCGACTGGCAGCTTCGGCCCAACGGTGAGGCGTGGAAAGAGCTTATTTATAGCACTTGGTGGAATGACTTTGGGTTGGTTACTGATACCGAGGGGCGTGTCGCGGCTCGCGGGTTTTATGGAGACTATAAAGCTACGGTAATGATAGACGGCACTGCGACTGAGTTTGAATTCAACCTCAGTCCTAACGCTACAAATGAATTTAGCTTCTCGTTAGCTACGTCAAATTAATCGGGGTTAACGCTATGGATCGACTCAGCAATAAAACATTGGCGCGCGTGTCGGCTGCCAAGTTGCCGCGTTACGACCGAGCGAGCCTAACCGTTGGCATCGTGCATCTTGGTATCGGGGCTTTTCATCGCGCCCATCAAGCGTGGTACACGGATACCGTATTGGCTGGAGGCGATACGCGCTGGGGGATTTTGGGGTGTAGCTTGCGCTCCTCTGATGTCAGAGAGCAGTTGGGCGAGCAGGATGGCTTATATGCACTCGTTGAGCGGGGGGCTGAGGGTGAGCGCCGCCAAATAGTTGGCTCTGTTGTTGGTGTGCTGGTTGCGCCCGACGACCCAAAGGCGGTGGTGATGGCGATGGCCGACCCGCGGGTCTCGGTGGTATCGATTACTATTACGGAGAAGGGTTATTGCCTAGACCCTGCGACTGGGCGGTTAAATTTAGCGCATCCCGCTATAGTGGCAGATTTAAAGTGTCCTGCAGCGCCGTCGACGGCGCTGGGATTGCTTGTCGCTGCTTTGGCGGCTCGGCGCGCGGCTGGCGTGCCCAGCTTTACCGCGCTAAGTTGCGATAACCTGCCGCACAATGGAAGAGTGCTGGCAGCGGCTGTTATCGCTTTCGCAGAGGCGCTTGACCCTGATTTGGCGAGCTGGATCTCGATCAATACTAGATTTCCATCGAGCATGGTAGATCGTATCGTACCGGCGACCACAAGTGACGATCGCGATGCGGCGGCGCGTGCTTTGGGGGTGCGAGACGAAGGCGTCGTTTTGGCAGAGCCGTTTAGTCAGTGGGTCATCGAAGACAGCTTTTGTGGCGAGCGTCCCGCTTGGGAAAAGGCTGGCGCATTGGTCGTGAGCGATGTTGCGCCTTACGAGCAGATGAAGCTGCGCTTGCTAAACGGTAGTCATTCGCTACTCGCTTACAGTGGCTACCTGGCCGGTTATGAAACGATTAGTGATGTGATGCAAAACGCTGCATTTGTTAATATGTGCGCTGTGTTCATGGCGACAAATGCAGCGCCAACCTTGAGTTTGCCTGCGAGCTTTGACATACAGGGTTACCAATATAAGCTCCTAGAGCGCTTCTCAAATCCGGGGCTGCGGCACCGCACATGGCAGATCGCAATGGATGGATCGCAAAAGCTACCGCAGCGGATTCTAGACAGTGCCCGCGATCAGCTTGCGCGCGGTGGTGATATCGAGTTGCACTGCTTAGCTATTGCGGCCTGGGCGCGCTACATCTCGGGCGTAGATGAGCGAGGGGCTGAAATCGATGTTCAGGACCCTCTGGCAATCGAGCTTCGCAGCTTATCTGACCGCTATCCGCTAACGGCTAGCGAGCCTAACTCGGTGCAAGCGCTCGTTACAGCGCTGCTCGATGTTGAGTTAGTGTTTGGTCGTGACCTACCTAACAGTGAACGCTTTGCTTCTGGTGTTATATTTTGGTTGCGAGAGATTCTCGAGCACGGCATTAAAAATGCTGTAGAGCGCCGTTTTTCCAAGTGCTGAGCGCCGTAAACTTGGCTTCCGACCCGCTTAAATCGACATATTAAAATTAATTGTTTTCTATGTTGACAGCTGGCTACTCTGTCATTAGAATTGCGCCCTCATTTCAGCCAGCCCACAGCCGTGAGTTGCGTTGATTGTTCTTTAAAAATATTTGGAGTTTGGTTCAGATGCAGAATCAACGTATTCGAATTCGTTTAAAGGCTTTTGATCACAAGTTGATTGATGCCTCTACGCAAGAGATTGTTGATACAGCAAAGCGCACTGGTGCTCAGGTTCGCGGTCCTATCCCGCTGCCTACTCGTAAGGAACGCTTTACTGTACTGATTTCGCCGCACGTAAATAAAGATGCGCGTGATCAATATGAGATTCGCACCTATAAAAGGTTGCTCGACATTGTTGAGCCAACCGAAAAAACAGTCGATGCCCTGATGAAGCTAGATCTAGCTGCGGGTGTTGAGGTGCAAATTAGTCTGGGCTAAGGCTTCAGGTACAGCCTTTTGGCGCTGGCAGCAAGTTTGCTGTTGGTAGAGTTGAAAGGCGTGTAACGCTCTGAAATGGGCGGCCATAGCGGGTCCTCTTCAATTAGAAGATGGGAAAGCCCCGTACACTTAGAGGTTATTGAAATGACGATTGGAATTGTCGGCCGCAAAAGCGGTATGACACGCATTTTTACTGACGATGGTATATCCGTCCCTGTCACTGTGATTGAGGTTGATCCTAATCGCATCACTCAGGTTAAAAACGCAGAAACCGACGGTTACGCAGCAGTGCAAGTAACTGTAGGGTCTCGTAGAGCCTCCCGTGTCACCAAATCAGAAGCGGGCCATTATGCTAAGGCGCAAGTCGAAGCAGGTCGTAGCTCTTGGGAATTGCGCAACACCACAGGTGAGCAATTTGAAGTTGGTGGTCAGCTTACTGTTGAGACATTCGAAGCAGGTCAAAAAGTTGATGTAACGGGCACTTCTAAAGGTAAAGGTTTTGCTGGTGGTGTTAAGCGTTGGAATTTTTCCATGCAAGATGCTACTCACGGTAACTCCTTGTCTCACCGAGCCCCTGGTTCCATTGGTCAATGTCAAACTCCAGGGCGCGTTTTCAAAGGCAAAAAGATGGCTGGCCACATGGGTGCTGAGCGTTGTACTACTCAGAATCTAGAAGTTGTCAGGGTCGATGTTGAGCGTAATCTGCTGTTGATTAAGGGTGCTGTTCCTGGTGCTCCAGGCGGTGACGTGATCGTTCGTCCAGCAGTTAAATTGCGCAACAACGGTTAAGTGTCCCGGGGGAGTCAATCATGGAATTAAGTATTGCTACGCCTCAAGGCGCCAAAGGTACCGTTGCGGTATCGGAAGTGGCTTTTGGTAAAGAATTTAATCAAGACCTAGTGCATCAGGCGGTTGTGGCTTATCAGGCTGCTGCGCGTCAGGGTACTAAGGCACAAAAAACACGCTCAGACGTATCGGGTGGCGGTAAAAAGCCATGGCGTCAAAAAGGTACAGGCCGCGCTCGTGCAGGTACCATTCGTAGTCCAATTTGGCGTTCGGGTGGTGTTACTTTTGCTGCTCGTCCTCGCGACTATGAGCAAAAGCTAAACAAGAAGATGTATCGCGCAGCTTTGCGTTGCATTCTTTCTGAGTTGGCGCGCCAAGAGCGTTTGGTGGTGGTTGAAGAGTTTGATCTCGATACTCCAAAGACTAAAGCTTTGGTGCAGAAGTTGGCTCAGTACAATTTGTCTGATGTCTTAATTGTGTCTGCAGAGGTTAACGAGAATTTGTACTTGGCTTCTCGCAATCTACACAAAGTTGATGTGCGTGATGTACAAGCAATTGACCCAGTTAGCCTGATTCGTTTTGAAAAGGTTGTGATCACTGTGTCTGCACTCAAAAAACTTGAGGAGGTGCTGGTATGAACCAGGAGCGCCTATATAAAGTTCTGTTAAGCCCTGTTGTTTCTGAAAAAGCAGCAGCAATTGCTGAGTTATCTAACCAGGTAGTATTTAAGGTGGTTAAAACAGCAACTAAGGCTGAAGTAAAGGCTGCAGTAGAAAAACTGTTTAAAGTAGACGTTAGCGGCGTTCGCGTTCTTAACGTAAAAGGTAAAACCAAGCGCACTAAGCACGGCATGGGTCGTCGTAGTGACTGGAAAAAAGCCTATGTCTCTCTCGCGCAAGGTCAAGAGATTGACTTTGAAATAGCGGAATAAGGAGCGGAATGTCATGCCGATTGTAAAACGTAAACCGACGTCAGCTGGTCGCCGCTTTGTTGTTAGCGTAGTGAACCCTGATCTACACAAGGGTGCTCCTTACGCGCCTTTGCTGGAGAAGCAAAGTAAGTCTGGCGGTCGTAACAATAATGGCCGTATTACTACCCGTCACATTGGTGGTGGTCATAAGCAGCATTACCGCGTTATTGATTTTAAGCGAAATAAAGATGGTATCCCTGCAAAGGTAGAGCGTCTTGAATACGATCCAAACCGCAGTGCAAACATTGCTCTCGTGTGTTACTTGGATGGTGAGCGTCGCTATATTATTGCGCCGAAAGGCATGTCAGCTGGTGATGTGATTGAGTCTGGCAATATGGCCTCAATCAAAGTAGGTAACACGCTTCCTATCCGTAATATTCCGGTTGGTAGTGTTATTCACTGTGTTGAGTTAAAGCCTGGTAAGGGTGCTCAGATTGCTCGCTCAGCGGGAACATCTGTACAGCTCGTTGCTCGTGAAGGTCGTCACGCTACTCTGCGCTTGCGCAGTGGTGAGATGCGTAAGGTCCTTACCGATTGCCGTGCGACTTTAGGTGAAGTTTCAAATGGCGAGCACAACTTACGCTCGCTTGGTAAGGCTGGCGCAACGCGCTGGCGCGGTGTTCGCCCAACCGTTCGCGGTGTTGCGATGAACCCGGTGGATCACCCGCATGGTGGTGGTGAAGGTCGTACTTCGGGCGGTCGTCATCCGGTTTCACCTTGGGGTACGCCAGCTAAGGGTTATAAGACTCGCAGCAATAAGCGTACAGATAAAATGATTATTCGTCGTCGCAATAAGAAGTAAGCAACGACATTCTAGCTAAAAGAGGAAAGAACAGTGCCACGTTCACTGAAGAAAGGTCCTTTTGTTGACCACCACCTGATGAAAAAAGTGGAAGTTGCCGTTGAGGCTAACGATCGTCGACCAATTAAAACTTGGTCTCGCCGCTCAATGATTTTACCGGGTATGGTCGGCCTAACACTTGCCGTACATAACGGTCGCCAGCATGTGCCGGTGATGGTAAACGAAGAGATGGTAGGCCACAAATTAGGTGAGTTCGCGGTTACTCGTACTTACCGTGGTCACGTAGCAGACAAGAAAGCGAAGCGCTAAGCGCACTTAGCGAGGAATAATGATGGAAGTAGCAGCTAAATTACGCGGTGCAGGCATGTCGGCGCAGAAAGCTCGATTGGTCGCAGACCAGATCCGCGGTAAAACAGTAGAAGACGCTTTGGATTTGTTGGCCTTCAGCCCTAAAAAAGGTGCTGCTGTCATCAAGAAAGTTCTGGAGTCTGCTATTGCAAACGCAGAACACAACGAAGGCGCTGATGTAGATGAGCTTAAGATCTCCACGATATTTGTGGATGAAGGCTTGACAATGAAGCGAATTAAGCCGCGTGCCAAGGGTCGTGCTGACCGTATTTTGAAGCGCACTTGCCACATTACTGTAAAAGTATCGGATCAATAAGAGAGTAAAGACTTATGGGTCAGAAAGTACATCCAACAGGCATCCGTCTTGGCATTGTTAAAAAACATACCTCAACTTGGTATGCAGGCAAAGACGATTACGCGAATAAGCTAAACGAAGATTTAAAAGTTCGTAGCTTTATTCAAAAGAAATTGGCCCACGCTTCAGTGAGCCGAGTAGACATCGAGCGTCCAGCTAACACTGCACGCGTTACTATTCACACTGCTCGTCCCGGCATTGTGATTGGTAAAAAAGGTGAAGACGTTGAAAAGCTACGCGCTGAAATTAGCCGTCAGATGGGTGTGCCAGTGCACATCAACATCGAAGAGATTCGCAAGCCAGACCTTGATGCCTTATTAGTGGCTCAAAGCGTGGCTCAGCAGCTAGAACGCCGTGTTATGTTTCGTCGCGCTATGAAGCGTGCGGTACAGAACGCTATGCGCCAAGGTGCTGAAGGTGTGAAGATTCAGGTGGGCGGTCGCTTGGGTGGTGCAGAAATCGCACGTACCGAGTGGTATCGAGAAGGTCGTGTACCTCTTCATACGCTTCGTGCTGATATTGACTACGCAACAGCTGAAGCGGCCACAACCTACGGCATCATTGGTGTTAAGGTTTGGATCTTTAAAGGCGAAGTTATTGGCGGTATGGAAGAAGTTGAGTCCAACCAGAAGAAGAAGAACTCGAAGTAATTTCGTAGTTCGCATAACTAAATTTTGACGAATTAGGTAAGGGTTAGGCACATGCTGCAACCAAAGCGTACAAAATTCCGTAAACAAATGAAGGGTCGCAATCGCGGCCTAGCCCATCGCGGCTCCAAAGTTAGCTTTGGTGAATACGGACTGAAATCGGTCGTCCGCGGTCGTCTCACTGCTCGTCAGATTGAAGCGGCCCGTCGAGCAATGACTCGTCACGTTAAACGTGGTGGTAAAATTTGGATACGAGTTTTCCCTGACAAGCCTATTACTGAAAAGCCTCTGGAAGTTCGTCAGGGTAAAGGTAAGGGTAACGTTGAATACTGGGTTGCTCAGATTCAACCAGGAAAAGTCCTTTACGAAATGGAAGGTGTTTCCGAAGAATTGGCGCGAGAGGCATTTGCTCTTGCTGCAGCGAAACTGCCTATTCTTACAACTTTTGTGAAGCGGTCGGTGATGTGATGAATGCTAAAGAACTTAACGAAAAATCAGTTGAAGAACTGAACGGCGAACTGCTTTCTAAGCTGGAAGCTCAGTTTAAGCTTCGCATGCAAAAGTCAACAGGCCAACTGAATCAGACTCACTTGGCAAAGCAAGCCCGTCGCGACATAGCTCGCATTAAGACTGTGCTGCGTCAAAAAGCAGGCAACTAAGCAGAGCGTAGGTAATTGATCATGGCTGAAGCAGAAAAATTAGTTCGTACGCTAACTGGTAAAGTTGTTAGCGACAAAATGGATAAATCCATAGTTGTTCTTATCGAGCGACGCGTTAAGCACCCTGTTTACGGTAAATACGTAAGCAAGTCATCAAAGCTTAAAGCGCACGATGAGACGAACGAAAGTAAAGCAGGCGATACCGTAACTATCGCCGAATCGCGCCCACTGTCCAAATCTAAATCTTGGACTCTGGTTAAAATCGAAGAGCGCGCAACAGAAATCTAAGCGAATCGCCAGGTGCTTAACCCTTGAGGTCTTTGGTCCTTGGTAGTGAGCACAAGTAGAGTTTCGGAGAAAGACGATGATTCAAACAGAAAGTTATTTGGAAGTGGCCGACAACAGTGGTGCACGCCGAGTGATGTGTATCAAGGTTTTGGGCGGCTCCCATCGTCGCTATGCGAGAGTGGGCGATGTCATTAAGGTTACTGTAAAGGAAGCAATTCCCCGCGGTAAGGTTAAGAAAGGCCAAGTTATGAGAGCGGTAGTTGTGCGCACTAAGAAGGGCGTACGTCGTGCGGATGGTTCAATCATTCGTTTTGATGATAATGCAGCCGTACTTTTAAACGCCCAAGATGCTCCCATAGGAACACGTATCTTTGGACCAGTTACCCGCGAGTTGCGTGGTGAAAAGTTCATGAAGATTATTTCTCTGGCTCCCGAAGTACTCTAACGCGCCCAGAGGTCAAGAGGAAATATAGTTATGCGTAAGATTAAACGTAATGACGAAGTGGTGGTAATCACCGGTCGTGACAAAGGTAAGCGCGGAAAGGTAAATCGTGTGCTTTCGGAAGACCGAATAATCGTCTCCGGAATACAGATGATCAAGAAGCACCAGAAGCCTAACCCTCAGTTAGGTGTTGCTGGCGGCATTATTGAAAAAGAAGCTCCTATACAGGTTTCTAACGTAGCGATCTACAACCCTAGCAGCAAGAAGGCAGATCGTGTGGGTTTTAAAGTGTTGGAAGATGGAAACAAGATTCGCGTTTTCAAATCCAGCGGCGAATCGATAGACGCATAAGCGGACTGAGTGAATAAAATGGCCAGGCTGAAAGAAATTTATCTAAACGAAATCGCCCAAAAGTTGAAAGACGAGCTGGGTTTGAAAAACGTGATGGAAGTTCCGCGTATCACCAAGATCACCTTAAACATGGGTGTTGGCGAAGCGATTGGGGACAAGAAAGTATTGGAAAATGCTGTTGCTGACCTCGAGAAGATTGCTGGCCAAAAGGTCGTGGTGACTAAGGCTCGCAACTCTATCGCAGGTTTTAAAGTACGTGAAGGATGGCCTGTAGGCTGTAAGGTTACTTTGCGTCGTGAAAAAATGTACGAGTTTTTGGATCGTCTAGTAAGTATCGCAATCCCTAGGATTCGTGACTTCCGAGGTGTTAGTCCAAAGCAATTTGATGGTCGTGGTAATTTTTCTATGGGTGTAGATGAGCAAATTATCTTCCCTGAGATTGAATACGATAAAATCGACAAGCTGCGCGGTTTGGATATTTGTATCTCGACTACTGCACGTACTAACGAAGAAGGCCGCGCTTTGCTTAAAGCGTTTAACTTCCCATTTAAAGGCTAGGAGTTGATTGAGACATGGCTAAGAAATCAATGATCGCCCGTGAAGTTAAGCGAGCTAATGCAGTTAGCAAATTTGCTGCTAAGCGCGCTGAACTGAAAGCAATTATCAACGGTGTAGATTCCACTGATGAGCAAGTTTGGGAAGCTGTAGAACAGCTACAAAAACTACCGCGCGACGGTAGCCCAGCTCGACAGCGTAATCGTTGCCGTATTACTGGTCGTCCACACGGCGTTTATCGCAAGTTTGGATTGTGCCGTAACAAATTGCGTGAAGCTGCTATGCGCGGCGACGTGCCCGGCCTGGTTAAAGCCAGTTGGTAATCCAGGTAATAGTAGGAGCTTAATCTATGAGTATGCAAGACCCTATCGCCGATATGCTCACACGCATTCGCAACGCACAAATGGTCGGTAAAGTAAATGTTGCTATGCCTTCTTCGAAGTTGAAGAAAAGCTTGGCAGCCGTATTGAAAACTGAAGGTTATATTGCTGACTTCTCCGTTTCAGATGGTGTTAAAACCCAGCTAAACGTAGAGCTGAAATATTTCGAAGGTAAGCCTGTTATCGCAGAGCTGGATCGCGTAAGTCGTCCAGGTTTGCGTGCCTACGCTGGCAAGGACGAGCTTCCTTCAGTTCGCGGTGGACTCGGTATCGCTATCGTTTCGACCAGTAAAGGTGTTATGACTGACCGTGCAGCTCGCGCTGCGGGTGTTGGTGGTGAGATTCTCTGTACAGTTTTCTAATTTTAGGAAACAACTCAGAGTCTGTAACAGGAATAGTATTGACGGGTATTCGTTATGTCACGTGTTGCAAGCAGTCCAGTTGAGATGCCTAAAGGCGTCGAGGTAAAGCAAAGCGGCCAAGAGCTAACCGTAAAAGGTGGCAATGGTACGCTTGCTTTACAAGTCCACAACAATGTGGAAGTTAGTATCGAAGAAAATGTCATTAAGTTTGCAGCTCGTGATGGTGCTAAGTCATCGCGTGCACTTGCCGGAACTATGCGTGCTTTAGTAGCGAATATGGTTCAAGGCGTAAGCGCTGGTTTTGAGCGTAGGTTGCAGCTAAATGGCGTTGGTTATCGTGCAAAGGCAGCCGGAAATGTCGTTAATTTGACATTGGGTTTTTCGCATCCAATCGATTACGAGTTACCGAAGGGAGTGACGGTTGAAACGCCTACACAAACTGAAGTGCTTTTGAAGAGCGCCGACAAGCAGCTGCTGGGTCAGGTAGCTAGCGAGATTCGCGCCTTCCGTCCGCCAGAGCCTTATAAAGGTAAAGGTGTTCGCTACTCTGATGAGTACGTACGTCGTAAAGAAGCTAAGAAAAAGTAAGCCCTAGGCAACGTAGCTAAAAATAGGTTTTTAAATATGAACGCTAAGAAGCAATCAAGAATACGTCGCGCAACTCGGGCTCGCGCCAAGATCCGTGACCTGCGTGTTACTCGCCTTTGCGTCAATCGTACGCCTCGACATATATATGTGCAGGTTATCGACGCAAATGGCGGCAAAGTGTTGGCTAGTGCTTCCACCCTCGAGAAAGACTTGCGCGGTGGAAAAACTGGTAATGTCGAAGCAGCAGCTCAAGTAGGCAAGTTAATTGCCGAGCGTGCAAAATCCGCAGGCGTAACGTCTGTAGCATTTGATCGCAGCGGCTTTAAATATCACGGTCGGGTAAAAGCATTGGCAGATGCAGCTCGCGAAGGCGGATTGGAATTCTAAAGGTTGATTTATGTCTCAGCAAAATAAACGAGTAGATGAAAGTACCGCCGAAGGTTTACAAGAAAAGCTTGTACAGGTAAACCGCGTTGCTAAAACTGTTAAAGGTGGACGTATATTTGCGTTTACTGCGCTTACAGTCGTTGGTGATGGTAACGGTAAAGTAGGTTTTGGTCGTGGTAAGGCTCGCGAAGTACCGATTGCTATCCAGAAGGCTATGGAAGCTGCGCGTCGTAATATGATCGAGGTTGAGCTGAATGGAGATACCATTCAATACCCAACTCGTGGCCGTCACGGCGCTTCAAAAGTATATATGCAACCTGCATCGCAGGGTACTGGTGTAATTGCTGGTGGCGCAATGCGTTCTGTGTTGGAAATTGCCGGCGTGCAGAACGTATTGGCAAAGTGCTACGGTTCTACAAATCCAGTTAACGTTGTTCGCGCAACTTTTGAAGCACTGCGCGCTATGGCTTCTCCTGAGTCTGTTGCTGCTAAGCGCGGCAAGTCAGTTGAAGATATCTTGAATTAAGTTTGGTGTTTTGTCCTTTCGGGGAAACTGCACTAACAAGAAAGTGAGCACCGGTTTAAGGTGAATAACATGGCTAAGAAAACGCTTAAAGTAACTCAACTAAAAAGCGCCTTTGGGCGTTTGAAGGCTCACCGAGCTTGTGTAGCGGGCTTGGGTTTGCGTCGCATTAATCATACTGTAGAAGTGGAAGATACCCCTTCTGTACGCGGCATGATTAATAAAGTTAACTACATGGTAAAAGTGGAAGGAGAGTAAGATGCGTCTCAATACTTTAAGTCCTGCTCCTGGAAGCACTTCCGCTAAAAAACGCGTTGGTCGCGGTATCGGTAGTGGTTTAGGTAAAACCGCCGGTCGCGGTCACAAAGGTTTGAAAGCTCGCTCTGGTGGTTCAGTTAAGCCAGGTTTTGAGGGTGGTCAGATGCCACTTCAGAAGCGTTTGCCTAAGTTCGGTTTTACTAGCCGAGTGGGTCGCGTTTCAGCAGAGATTCGTTTGTCTGAACTCAATAGCGTCGAGGGCGATGTAGTTGATTTGGCTGCATTAGTTGCTGCTGATTTGGTAAATGCCAATATCAAGCGCGCTAAAGTATTCCTTTCTGGTGAAATTAAGAAAGCGGTTACCTTAAAAGGTATCGCAGTAACCAAGGGTGCCAAAGCTGCTATCGAAGCTGCTGGCGGTAAGATCGAAGAGTAATCGCCGAATCCGTAAACAAAGTCCGAACATAATAAGAGAGGATTAGATGGCAACCCCGGGTAATATGCCGCTAGGTAGTCAGAAAGGTTTAGGCGAGCTTTGGTCTCGCCTAAAATTTTTGTTTTTGGCGATTCTTGTTTATCGCTTGGGTACGCACATACCCGTTCCTGGTATTGATCCGGAGCAGGTTGCGCAGTTGTTTAATCAGAATCAAGGTACGATTTTGGGCATGTTTAACATGTTCTCTGGCGGTGCGTTAGAGCGCATGAGTATCCTTGCTCTTGGAATTATGCCGTACATTTCTGCATCGATCATAATGCAATTGATGAGCTCGGTATCGCCGACTTTAGAAGCGCTAAAAAAAGAAGGTGATGCGGGGCGGCGTAAGATTAGCCAGTACACGCGATATCTAACCGTCCTGCTCGCGTTGGTTCAGGCGTTTGTGATGGTGGCTGGTATGGCTGGCCAAGGCATGGCTTATGCAGGTCTCCATCAGGTTAGCTTCTACTTGATCGCTGTAACTTCGTTGGTAACCGGTGCCGTATTTATGATGTGGCTCGGTGAGCAAGTTACTGAGCGAGGTGTCGGTAACGGCATTTCAATGTTGATCTTTGCTGGTATCGTAGCTGGACTGCCAGCTGCAGTAGGGCAGGCATTTGAAAGTGCGCGTCAAGGCGACTTGCATATTTTGATGCTATTGGCTCTTTTATTCGCCGCGATAGCGATCGTGTGGTTTGTAGTTCGAATGGAGCGCGGCCAGCGCCGTATTACAATTCAGTATGCGCGCCGCCAGCAAGCGGGTCGTATGGGGCAAGGCCCAGCACAGACAAGCCATTTACCGCTCAAGATTAATATGGCTGGTGTTATCCCGGTAATCTTCGCGAGCAGCATATTACTGTTCCCAGCATCTATCGCGCAGTGGTTTGGTAATGCGAGTGAAGGCAAGGCTGCAGAGATTCTCCAAGAAGTCGCTCTGATGATCGGTCCGGGACAACCGCTTAACTTTGTAATATTCGGTTTTTTGATCGTAGCATTCTGTTTTATATACACGGCGATGATCTATAACCCTAAAGAAGTCGCCGACAATTTGAAGCGTGGTGGTGCCTATATTCCGGGTATTCGTCCAGGTGATCAGTCAGCAAAGTTTATTGATAATGTTTTAACCCGATTGACTGTAGTTGGTTCTATTTACATCGCTGCTGTCGCACTGTTACCTCAGTTTTTGATGGTTTCAGCGAACGTACCCTTCTATCTTGGTGGCACTTCACTACTGATCGTTGTGGTTGTGGTTATGGATTTTATGTCGCAGGTACAGTCGCACTTGATGTCGCATCAGTACGAGTCTGTGATGAAGAAAGCTAATTTGCAAACCTATGGGCGGGGCGCCCGCTAGGCTCCCGGTTTATTTTTGAGGTAATCATAATGAAAGTTCGTGCATCAGTTAAGAAAGTTTGCCGTAATTGCAAAATTGTACGTCGCAAGGGTGTGCTTCGTGTAATTTGTAGTGTTGAGCCGCGTCACAAGCAGCGTCAAGGCTAATTTTTCTGTAGTGTTTAAAGGGTGTTGGGTAGCTATTACCTAAAGCCATTCGGGAATTCAGTTCCTGATAAATCGGAGGTGTTAACTGTCGTGTAGATGGAAACGTCTACACTATTGCAATTTAGTGGTTTTGCGGCTATTCTTGCGCGCCTTTTGGGGCTGTGGGGTGGCCAAAGCTGCTGTTAACACTGAAAATCTTGTCTAGTTGGAGTAAGTTGGATGGCTCGTATCGCTGGTGTCAATATACCAGATCATAAGCATGCCGTTATTTCCCTAACCTATGTGTTTGGAATTGGCAAAACCTCAGCCCAGCAAATTTGTGCGGCTACAGGTATCGCAGAATCTACCAAGATTGGAGACCTCGATGAGGCCCAAGTGGATTCGATCCGCAACGAAGTTGCAAAGCTGACAGTAGAAGGTGATTTACGCCGTGAACTGTCCATGAACATCAAACGTTTGATGGATCTGGGCTGTGTACGTGGTCTTCGTCATCGTCGCAATCTGCCAGTGCGTGGTCAGCGTACCAAGACCAACGCTCGCACTCGTAAGGGTCCGCGCAAGCCTATTAAGAAGTAAGCTGCGGTTCAACTTTCCACTAATTTGTTTGGGAAACTATTACTATGGCTAAGCCAAGTGGTAAAAGCACGACCAAGAAAAAGGTCAAAAAGACCGTTGTTGACGGCGTCGCACATATACACGCCTCGTTTAACAACACTATCGTAACGATTACAGATCGTCAGGGTAATACTCTGTCGTGGGCAACTGCAGGTGGTTCAGGCTTCCGTGGTTCGCGTAAAAGTACTCCTTTCGCAGCACAGGTTGCAGCGGAGCGCGCAGGTCAAGCCGCTCAAGAGTATGGTTTGAAAAATTTGGATGTTGAAGTGAAGGGCCCTGGCCCCGGTCGCGAGTCGGCTGTTCGTGCGTTGAATAATGTTGGCTACAAAATTACCAATATTACTGATGTGACGCCGATACCACACAACGGCTGTCGTCCACCCAAGAAGCGTCGAGTATAAGGAGGAACAAAAGTGGCACGTTATATAGGTCCTACTTGTAAATTATCTCGTCGTGAAGGCACTGACCTTTTCTTAAAAAGCGGCGTACGTCCATTAGAGTCAAAATGTAAAGCAGAAGCAGCTCCAGGCCAACACGGTCAGCGTCGCGGTCGTTTATCCGACTACGGTGTCCAGTTGCGTGAGAAGCAAAAAGTTCGTCGTACTTACGGCGTACTTGAGAAGCAATTCCGTAGCTATTACAAAGAAGCTGCACGCCGTAAAGGCGCAACAGGTGAAAACCTTTTGAAATTGTTGGAATGCCGACTTGATAACGTTGTTTATCGCATGGGTTTCGGTTCTACTCGTGCAGAATCGCGCCAGCTGGTTTCTCACAAAGCAATTTTGATAAACGGTAAAACTTTGAATATCCCTTCTTACCAAGTGAAGGAAGGCGATGTTGTATCTATCCGTGAAAAGGCGAAAGCTCAGTTACGTATCCAAAACTCAATGGGTATTGCGGCGCAGCGTTCGGATGTTGAATGGGTAGATGTGAATACCGACAAGAAAGAAGGTGTGTTTAAACGCGTACCTGATCGTGCTGATTTGCCAGCCGATATTAACGAGAACTTGATCGTAGAGCTTTACTCTAAGTAAGTTTTACTGAGCAGGTTTATCTCATTAGGAAAATTACCACTTACAGGTGTTTCTATGCAGAGTGCGGTTAATGAATTTTTGACTCCACGTCATATCGACGTTACTGAGGTAGCGCCGACTCGAGCAAGAGTAGTGCTTGAGCCGCTGGAGCGTGGCTTTGGCCATACACTCGGTAATGCTCTACGTCGTATATTGTTGTCTTCAATGCCGGGTTGTGCGGTTACTGAAGTTGAGATCGCTGGCGTTCAGCACGAGTACAGTGCGATTGAAGGTGTTCAGGAAGATGTGATTGAGATTTTGTTAAATCTTAAGAACGTAGCCGTAGTTATGCACGGTAAAGACCAAGCTGTATTGTCTCTTGTTAAGCAGGGCCCTGGCGTTGTGACTGCAGGTGACATTCAGTTAGATCATGAAGTAGAGATTGTTAATCCTGAGCTTGTGCTTGCCAATATTACCGGCAATGTAACGCTCGATATGCGCTTGACAGTCGGTCGTGGTCGCGGTTATCAGCCAGTTGATGCGCGCAGTTCCGATGAAGAAGAAACTCGCGCAATCGGCCGCTTGCAGCTCGATGCATCTTTCAGCCCTGTACGCCGCTTGGCTTATACGGTTGAGAGCGCGCGTGTTGAACAGCGTACAGACCTCGATAAGCTGGTATTGGATTTAGAAACCAACGGTACTATTGATCCTGAAGAAGCTATTCGTCGCGCCGCGACTATTCTGCAGCAGCAATTAGCTGTGTTCGTAGACTTGGAAGGCGAGAAAGAAGCTGAACCAGAGCAGAAGGAAGATCAGATCGATCCCGTGCTTCTGCGTCCGGTGGATGATCTAGAGTTAACCGTACGTTCGGCGAACTGTTTGAAAGCAGAGAATATTTACTACATTGGTGATCTTATTCAGCGCACCGAAGTAGAATTGTTGAAAACACCGAACTTAGGTAAAAAGTCTCTTACTGAGATTAAAGATATTCTCGCGTCACGTGGTTTGTCTTTAGGTATGCGTTTAGAGAATTGGCCACCTGCCAGTCTTAAAAACAACGACTAAATTATCGCGGTACCCGGAGCGTTTTTTAGCAGGGTATCACTGAAGAAAAGTTTGCTGAGATAGCAATCGGTTAAAGGGTTTGAGTCATGCGTCATCGTCAAAGTGGACGTCAGTTAAATAGAAATAGTTCTCACCGTAAGGCCATGTTTCGCAATATGGTGTCTTCATTGGTAGAGCACGAGTTGATCAAAACGACCTTGCCAAAGGCAAAAGAGCTGCGCCGGTTTGCGGAGCCTCTGATTACTTTGTCGAAGGTTGATTCAGTGGCAAATCGTCGTTTGGCGTTTGATCGTTTACGCAGTAAAGCTAGTGTAGGAAAGCTTTTCAACGAGCTTGGCCCACGCTACGAAGGCCGCCCAGGTGGCTACTTGCGTATTATGAAGTGCGGACTCCGTACTGGCGATAAAGCGCCTATGGCTTATGTCGAGTTGGTTGATCGCCCGCAGGTTGGCGAAGTAGTAGACGCCGCCGAGTAAGCTTAAATTCTGCAGGGGTCTGTCTCTGCAGAGTTTAGATTAGTTATGAGATACAAGCCTGTTACTTTCGTAGCGGGCTTTTTGTCGTATATTTTTGGCCTATTTATTTTCCACTCCCTTTCTTTGTTTGGCCAGCGGTATATCCCGCCGCGCCCCAAACCGCAGCATTTTTACCTTCATGCGCTGTTTACTGCCCAGTAATAGTGATGCTCGTCAATACCAGCCGATTTTATTGGCTCTGTTTGATCTGAGTATGCACCTCGATTAGCCACAGTTTGCTACTATTCCAATAGCGCAGAGGGCATCTATCTCGATGCCAATTAATTTTTGTACGCTTTGTCTTGTCATTTTACGTCAATGTTAAAAATACGTACTTGTTGGCAGTCTTGTTGCTTCGGTTAACGTGTGAATTTTTGAGACGGACTTTATATGAGCGATCTTGATCGGTTATTTTATTGGCGCGGCATTGCCGCAGACTACAACAATTATCGGGGCGAACACGTACAGGTTCCGTTGAGCAATAGGCTCGCATTACTAGCCGCTATGGGGCTGGATGCTTCGACGCCTAAGATTATCGCGGATGCGGCGTTTGAGTTAGATGTCGGGCCTTGGAAGCATTTTTTCCCTGAGTTGCAAACCTGCGTGTTGCATGAAAGTGTAGTGCCGAGCTTCTATATTAATCTTCATCCGGCGCGCCTATCGCAAACTTTGACTTGGGAATTGTTTGATCGCGGAGGTAGGTTAGTTGACACAGGGACTTGCTTGCCCAGTGATATGCGTGAAGTTGGTGATTATCAATACGAAGCTGTTCGCTATTCTCGCCGGCAGATATTAGTCGGCAACTTAGATCTCGGTTATTACGCGGTCAGGGTAACAATGCCTGCGACGAACGAAGCGCCTATACAGCCGGCTATTGCAGGAATATCTTGCACTCTAGCACTTGCCCCTAGTGCGGTTTATCAGCCGGCTTGGGTTGCAAGCCCAGACCAGCTTTGGGGGTTTATTGTTCAGTTGTACACGTTGCGTACGAGTAAGGATTGGGGGATTGGCGATTTTAGTGACTTGAGAGAGCTTATCGAGTTAGGTGTTGCGGCGGGCGTTGACCTGATAGGTTTAAACCCCGTGCATGCTTTGATGCCAGACATCCAAAATCATTGTAGCCCTTACAGTCCGTCAGATCGCCGCTTCATAAATCCGTTGTATATTGATCCAACTATTGAACTCGATTTTGCTGATTCGGCAAGTGTGACTAAAAAGCTGAAAACATCGCAATTTATACAGTTGTTGGCGCAGGTACGCGACTCCGAAAATGTCGACTACACAGCCGTTAAACAGCTTAAATATCAGGTTTTTGAGTTGATGTTCGACCGTTTTTTGTCGGAGGAGTGGCAGCAAGAATCTGTTAGGGCAAAACAATTACAGCAGTTTCAAGCGAAGAGCGGCATTGCGTTGCAGGAATTTGCGCTCTACGAGGCTGTCCATAATCGCTGGCAGGGCGCCCGTTACCTTGCGGATATTAGCCCTGAGGTGCTTGCCGCCGGAGCGGACAGTGATATTTTCATTACAGCGTTGAAGGATAATCAACACGCCGTACTTTTTCACGTATACATCCAATGGATGGCTCACCTGCAACTGGGAGCCTGCCAAGCCCTTGCTGTAAGTCTGGGTATGAAGGTAGGCTTAGTTCGTGATTTAGCTGTAGGTGCTGATGGAGGTGGCGCTGAGGCCGCAAGTCGTCCTTTACAATTCTGCCGAGGAGCATCTGTTGGCGCGCCGCCTGATCCACTCGCGGAGCAGGGCCAAAATTGGGGGCTGCCCCCTATGGACCCAGCGCATCTGCGCGCGACGGGCTATTCACACTTTATCGAGATTCTTCGCGAGAATATGAGCGCTTGCGGGGCATTGCGAATTGATCATGCCATGAGCCTCATGCGCCTCTGGTGGTGTCCACCAGGCTCTACCGCGGATAAGGGCGCCTACGTTTATTATCCATTCGAAGATATGTTGGCTATTTTATGCTTGGAGAGCCATCTAAATAAATGCACTATAATCGGAGAGGACTTGGGTGTCGTACCGCAAGAGTTTAGAGATGCGATTACCGCGGCAAAGATCTTCACTAATAGAGTGTTTTACTTTGAGCGGGAGCATTTCGATGCGTTTAAATCTCCCTTTAACTATGATCGCCACGCATTGGCGATGGTCAATAATCACGATGTACCGACGCTAAGCAGTTGGTGGGACGGTTCAGATTTACGCTTGCGTGATAGACTGAATATTTTCGAGGAAGGCGTAGACTATCAAATGATGGTTGAGCAGCGTAGCCATGAAAAGCATATGGTTTTTAATCTTCTAAGTGAACTCGGTAACTTACCCGACGCGTGGCAAGATAGAAATATGGAACGCGGCGCAGATTTTCAGTTAATAAGCGCAATTTTAGTTTGCGTCGCGAGCGTTTCGTCGCGCCTATATGTAATTCAACTCGAGGATTTGCTGTTGATGGCGGCTCCAGTAAATGTACCCGGCACCTATCAGGAATATCCGAATTGGCAGCGTAAGATAGCTGTACCACTCAGTACTATTTTTACTTCTCCTGAGGTGGTTGAAACATTGCAATTGATTGACCGCGTACGTAGAAGCAACCTTTGCTAGCGGGCGGTGCGCTATAAATTATGCGCGGGCCGTAATGTGCGCTGCGGTTTACACACTTAAGTTATAACAAATTGGAGATACGATCCTAAGATGGATACCCTTTCACACGACGTCATTCAGTCCATAGTCGATTCTGATTGCGAAGACATCTTCGCCTATCTCGGTTGCCATCAAGTAAGCCCCGGTTATTATGCTTTTCGCGCTTTTCTTCCCAACGCCGACAGTGTAGAAGTTTTGGACCAGAAGGCTGAAAAAACGCTTTTAGTTCTAACAAAACTTCACACCACTGGATTCTTTTCGAACGTGGCTCGGCTTGACGTAATTCCCCATTATAAATTGCGTGTTTGCTACGGCGAACATTGTGAAATTCTCGAAGACCCTTATCGTTTTGGCTCGAGTATCGGCGAGCAAGATCTCTACCTTTTTGGTGAGGGCACACACGAATCAGCTTATTCGTTTATGGGGGCTCATCTGTGCGACCGAGATGGTGTAGCCGGTTGTAGCTTTGTTGTTTGGGCACCTAATGCTCGCCGAGTATCTGTTGTCGGTGATTTTAATTTTTGGGACGGCCGTCGTCATATGATGCGTAAGCATGTTCCCAGCGGTCTCTGGGAGATTTTTATTCCCGGTGTTGCGGAGAATGCACAGTATAAGTACGAGCTGCGTGCTGGTGATGGATCGCTATTGCCACATAAAGCCGACCCCTACGGCTTTTTTGCGCAAGTACCGCCCGAACAAGCATCCTGTGTCTTTAATAACGATCGCTACCAATGGGGCGATCAAGAGTGGGGCGGTCAAAGACATCTCTATACCAAACGCGATCGTCCGATTTCTATTTATGAAGTACATCTTGGTTCATGGCGTCGTGTGCCAGAGGAAAATAATCGCTATTTAACTTACCGTGAACTAGCCGCACAACTTATTCCCTATGTAAAAGACATGGGGTTTACGCATTTACAGTTGATGCCAGTGAGCGAATTTCCTTTCGATGGTTCCTGGGGGTATCAACCCATTGGTATGTTTGCGCCTACTAGCCGTTTTGGTAGTCCGGACGATTTTAAATATTTTGTTGATCAATGCCACCAAGCGGGCGTTGCGGTGCTCATTGACTGGGTTCCTGGCCATTTCCCTACCGATCAGCACGGACTGGGTAGGTTCGATGGAACACCACTGTATGAGCATGCGGATTCTCGCCAAGGATTCCACCCCGATTGGAATACCTTTATTTATAACTATGGCCGAAAAGAAGTCTCCAATTACCTAATGGCAAATGCACTCTATTGGTTAGATGTTTTTCATATAGATGGTTTGCGAGTCGATGCGGTCGCATCCATGCTTTATTTGGACTACAGCAGGAAAGAGGGCGAGTGGCTTCCAAATGCTTATGGTGGACGCGAAAATCTTGAGGCTATAGATTTTCTCCGCAATGTAAATACTCGGGTATACCAGCACTTTCCTGATGCAATGATGGTTGCTGAGGAGTCTACCGCGTGGCCCGGAGTATCGCAGCCGACGCATTTTGGTGGCTTAGGGTTTGGCTTTAAGTGGAATATGGGCTGGATGAATGACAGTCTCGAGTATATTGCGAAAGAGTCTATCCATCGTCAGTACCACCACCACGATATGACCTTTAGCCTTTACTACGCATTTAGTGAAAACTTTGTGCTGCCGTTAAGCCATGATGAGGTTGTTCACGGCAAGCGATCAATACTTGGGCGGATGCAGGGCGATGCTTGGCAGCAGTTTGCGAATCTACGTACGTACTATTCTTTTATGTGGGCGCACCCTGGGAAAAAGCTGGTATTTATGGGCTGTGAAATTGCCCAGGGCGCCGAGTGGGATCACAATTCAAGCATAGCTTGGCATCAATTGGAGTTGCCGGAGCATCGTGGCGTACAACAGTTAATTCGCGATCTAAATCATCTGTATATATCTGAGCCAGCGCTGCATGAAGTGGATTGTGACGGGCTTGGGTTTGAATGGATAGAAGCTGATGACTACCACAATTCAGTATTTGCGTTTAATCGTAAATCCCGTAACAAAGAAGAAACCGTAGTCGTGGTTAGTAACTTCACGCCGGTTTATCGGGAGCATTTTCGTGTCGGTGTAAACGAGTCGGGTTATTACAAAGAGCTACTTAATACCGACGCAGAAATATATGGCGGTAGCAATAAAGGTAATGCTGGCGGCGTACAAACTGAGGCGACAGCGTGGCACCATCGCGAGCAGTCTATAGTTATAAACTTGCCGCCACTTTCGACGGTAGTTCTAAAGCTCCAGAGGTAGTATGTGATGCGCCCATTTAAAAATACCAAGGACTACAAAACACAGCGCGGTGATGCCTATCCTTTGGGCTCATCTTGTGTTGCCGGTGGCGTTAATTTTGCACTTTTTTCGGCTCATGCTAAGAAAGTTGAACTGTGTATTTTTGATGAGCTTGGCCGAGTCGAGCTAGCGCGATTACAAATGGAAGGCTGTACTAATGATGTATGGCACTTACATGTGGAAGGTTTGGGTGAGGGGGTTATATACGGCTATCGAGTTTACGGACCTTATGATCCGGCCCATGGCCATCGTTTTAATCCAAATAAAGTGCTATTGGATCCCTATGCGAAAAAAGTAGAGGGGGCTTTTCATTGGTCGAACTCAATCTACGGTTATAGCCCTGGCCATGCATTAGAAGATTTATATAAAGACGCTATCGATAATGCGCTGGATGTTCCAAAAGCGGTGGTTGTTTCGGATGAATCGTTAGCACTGCCTGCGAACGAGGTAGAGCCATCAGCAAATAAACCGAAAATTCCGTGGCATGAAACCGTGATCTACGAGACACATGTACGTGGATTTACGCAGTTGAATTTAAAGGTTCCAGCTCCAGAGCGTGGCACCTACGCGGGCCTAAGACACCCAGATGTCATTGCCTATTTAAAAGATCTGGGTGTCACCAGCGTTGAATTACTGCCGGTGCAGGGCTTTATCGATGAAAGTTTTTTAGTTAAGCAAAATCTCACCAACTATTGGGGTTATAACTCTCTTCATTTCTTTGCTCCGCACCAAGACTACTCTGCCAGTGGCGACCTGCTGGAGTTCAAACGCATGGTTAGTGCGTTTCACGAAGCGGGTTTGGAAGTGATTCTAGATGTTGTCTATAACCATACGGCGGAAGGGAACCACCTTGGTCCAACCTTATCGTTTCGAGGTATCGACAATGCCTCCTACTACGTTCTGCAGAATCACGATAAACGTTATTACGCAAACGATACCGGCTGTGGTAATACCTTAAATGTTAAGCATCCGCGCGTCCTCCAGATGGTGATGGATAGCCTGCGTTTTTGGGCCAATACTATGGGCGTTGACGGCTTTCGATTTGATTTAGCTACGGTTATGGGCCGTGAAGTACAGGGCTTTGATGGTGGTAGCGGCTTTTTCGATGCGGTTCGGCAAGACCCGATATTGGCGCGCTGTAAACTTATTGCAGAGCCGTGGGATATCGGCCCTGGCGGCTATCAGTTGGGAAGTTTCCCCAACGGCTGGTCGGAATGGAACGATCGCTTTCGTGATACCTGCCGGCGTTTTTGGCGCGGTGAACCCGGTGTGTTGCCAGAATTTGCGCGACGTTTACACGGTTCTAGCGACCTATTTGAACACTCGGGTAGGGCGCCATCGTCTAGTATTAATTTTATTACCAGCCACGACGGATTTACGATGCGTGACTTGGTTAGTTATCGAGACAAGCATAACGAAGCCAATAATGAACAAAATCGCGACGGCCATCATGCCAATTTTAGCGAAAATCACGGCGTTGAAGGTGAAACCGATGATCCTAAAATTGAAGAGTTACGTTTACGTCAGCAGCGTAATTTGTTGACCACACTGTTCTTGTCGCAAGGAACACCGATGTTGTTGGCCGGCGATGAGTTGGGACGAAGTCAAGGTGGGAATAACAATGCCTATTGTCAAGATAACGAAATAAATTGGTTAAATTGGCCGCAACTTAGTGAGTCGCAGCTGCAGCTTAAAAGCTTCGCCAAATATGTACTAGAGTTACGTCGTACTTATCCGCTATTAACATCCCTACGTTACATCCATAAGCCGGATGAGCCTGACGACGGCATTAAATGCATGGTGCGCTGGTTGAACCCCACGGGTGAAGAAATGCGTGATTCGCATTGGGTCGAGCAATATGTGCAATCGTTAGGTTGGATATTGGAACATTACCCTACCGCACAGGAAGTGGAGGATGGTGCGCGGCAGGACAAGTTCTACCGACCGGTACGGAAACTGATTTTATTTAACGCAGGTATGGAAACGATTCCCTTTTCTATGCCGACGGCAAGCAAGACGGATGCAGAAGCACCATTAGCTGCAAGTTGGAACTGCGTATTAGATACCTATTATTCAGACGGAAAACCACGAGAAGCAAATGTTAGTACTGATGCCGTGGTGAAACTGCACGGGAAATCCATACGGATGTTCATTGCAAATTTTTCACAATAGCGACAATTTCTAATGCTGGTTGGCTAAACTAGCTGACCGGTAAATGAATTTGCTATTGAATTCCTGTAAGGCATTTTCGCGGCGTGCGTTGTTTTTATGTTACTAGAGCCGCGACGAGCAAAACGGTAAAGAATAGATCGCAAAGAATAAAGCAATAAGGCGTAGACATATGGACGATAAAGAGAATCTGCCAATCCTAAGCAATAGCGTAGAGCAAGTAACCGCCGACTTACATAGACACTACAACTTTACTCTCGGTCGATTCGATAGCGACGACATGAATGGCTATATGATGACCGCATTAGCGCTTACCATTCGAGATCGCTTGATGGATCGCTGGCGTATCACCAAATTGCGGGGAAGTCGGCACAACGTACGCAAGGTGATGTATTTATCCCTCGAATTTTTGCTAGGGCGAAGTTTAAGTAATGCCATCTTAAATTTAGATATGGAAGAATCTATACGCGGCGCGTTAGCGGATTTTGGCAGCAAGCTGGAAGAGATTGAATCGGACGAGAAAGATGCGGGTTTAGGTAACGGCGGACTTGGTCGCTTAGCCGCATGTTTTATGGATAGTTGCGCGACACTGGGCTTGCCGGTCATTGGATACGGTATTCGCTATGAATACGGTATGTTTCACCAAAGCTTTCAGGAGGGACGACAAGTAGAGCAGCCTGATCACTGGCTCATCGGTGGTAATCCTTGGGAAATTGAACGACCAGGGCATACCCGTCGCGTTCGGTTTTACGGAAAAACAGAATACTATAACAATGACTCTGGTCGGCTATGTGCGCGCTGGATTAATACACAAGATGTTCTAGCTGTACCTTACGACATGCCGATTCCCGGCTATAAAAATGACAAAGTAAATACCCTAAGGCTGTGGAAAGCGGCCGCTACCGATGAGTTTAATTTGCAAGAGTTTAATGCTGGCGACTACGCGGATGCTGTCGCTGAAAAAAATCTTGCTGAACAAATTACCATGGTGCTTTATCCCAACGACTCCAGTGAGAATGGGAAAGAGCTACGCCTACGCCAACAATATTTTCTTGCCTCAGCCAGTTTGCAAGATGTAATAGCTGATTGGGTGATGTTGAACGGCGAAGAGTTTAACGATTTTGATCAGTTCAATTGTTTTCAGCTAAACGACACTCACCCGACACTGGCTGTTGCAGAATTGATGCGTTTACTGATCGATGACCACGGCATTGGTTGGGACGAGGCGTGGCGTATTACAACACGGACCATGGCATATACTAATCATACACTTCTGCCCGAAGCTCTCGAGAAGTGGCCGGTAAGACTATTTCGTGAATTATTGCCGCGCTTGTTGGATATTGTATTTGAAATTAATGCGCGCTTTATTGCCGAGGTCGCTCATCGCTGGCCTGGCGATACCCAGCGGCAGCAGCGTATGTCGATCATCGAAGAGGGTGACGAACAATATGTCCGTATGGCCTACTTGGCAATCGTCGGCAGCTTTTCGGTTAACGGTGTTGCAGCACTACACTCGCAGCTATTAACTACCGGGCTTTTTAAAGATTTTTATGAGCTCTGGCCGGACAAATTTAACAATAAAACTAATGGTGTTACGCCTCGTCGTTGGTTGTCGCACTGCAATCCTAACCTTGGTTCACTCCTTAATGAAGCGATCGGTGATGGCTGGCGAACAGATTTGACGGAGCTAGAAAAGCTTCGTCCACTCGCCGATGATACGGAATTTCAAAAGCGTTGGTTTGACGTAAAGCAGCGCAATAAGCTGCCTTTAATTGAGCGCGTAAAAGATAAGTGTCGAGTTGATTTTAGTGTTGATAGTTTATTTGATGTTCAAGTTAAGCGCATACATGAATACAAGCGACAGCTACTTAATATTCTTCACGTTATACACCTATATGATCGAATTACTCGCGGTGACACGGAAGGCTTGGTGCCGCGCTCGGTATTACTGGGTGGCAAGGCAGCTCCAGGCTATGCCTTGGCAAAGTTAATCATAAAGCTTGCTAATAATGTTGCCACTGTTGTGAATTCGGATGAGACGGTATCGCCTTGGCTCAAGCTTGCTTTTCTGCCGAATTATCGCGTTACTTCCATGGAAGTCATATGTCCGGGCACGGATTTGTCGGAGCAAATTTCTACCGCTGGAAAAGAGGCTTCCGGTACAGGTAATATGAAATTTATGATGAACGGTGCGCTGACTATCGGTACCTACGATGGCGCCAATATTGAAATTCTTGACGCCGTAGGTGCCGACAACTTTTTCCTTTTTGGATTGAGGGTAGAGGATATCCCCAGCTTCAGAATGCAACATGATGCAAATGCTATTATCGCCGAAGATCACGACTTGAATAGAGTCATGCAGTTGTTAGAGTGCGGTCACTTTAATATGTTTGAACCAGGTATTTTTGACCCTATTATACAAACTGTTCGCAACCCTCAAGACCAGTGGATGGTTGCCGCAGACTTTAGAAGTTTTATAGACGCGCAGCAGGATGTTAATGTGGCCTATAAAAACCGTAGTCGTTGGGTGAGATCAAGCATATTGAACACTGCCGCTAGCGCGCAGTTTTCTAGTGATCGCACCATTGCAGAATATGCGCGAGATATTTGGAAGCTACCGTTATAATTAATGTTTACGACTGCTAGCTTTTATATGTAACTTATATTTTGAGCGCAAGCCGTGGTGTGATTGTATCAACCGCCGTTGTAGCTCTTTAAACCAATACTTCAGTGTCTATTAGAGATTTTGCATTGAGGGAAACTAGGAGAATGACAATGTTAGATCCGAATTCACGCTACGTAAGTCGACTTACTCGCGACACTATGGCGTTGATTCTTGCGGGTGGCCGCGGCAGTCGACTACATGAACTTACCGATTGGCGAGCGAAGCCGGCATTGCATTTCGGTGGAAAGTTTAGAATCGTTGATTTCCCCTTATCGAACTGTGTTAACTCCGGTATACGTAAAATTGGGATTTTAACGCAGTACAAAGCTCACTCGTTAATTCGCCACGTTATTCGCGGTTGGAGTCATTTTAAGAGAGAGCTGGGTGAATATGTAGAGGTGCTGCCGGCATCTCAGCGTTATTCTCCCAACTGGTATCAAGGTACCGCCGATGCAATTTATCAGAATCTTGATATTATTCAGGCGGAGTCGCCCAAGTATGTAATGGTGCTGTCTGGCGATCATGTATATCAAATGGACTACGGTTCAATGTTGGCGTATCACGTTGAGTCTGGAGCGGATTTAACGGTTTCCTGTATTGAGGTACCGATTGAAGAAGCTGCTGGGTCGTTTGGTGTTATGACTGTAGATTCAGAAAACCGCATCATGAAGTTTTCTGAAAAGCCAAAGCATCCAACGGAGCTAGCCGATCATCCTGGGATGACTTTAGCATCGATGGGTAATTATATTTTTAATACTGAGTTCCTATTCGACCAGTTGCGCAAAGATGCAGAAAACCCCGATTCAGAACACGATTTTGGGAAGAATATTATTCCCGATATTATTGATACCCACAATATACGTGCATATCGTTTTCGAGATCACGAAACCGATGTACCTTCCTATTGGCGGGATGTTGGAACGCTGGATTCATTTTGGGAAGCAAACATGGAGCTTGTTTCGCCCTCACCACAACTCAGCCTGTACAACAACGATTGGCCGATTTGGACTTATCAGCAGCACCTGCCACCGGCGAAGTTTGTATTTGATGACGATGATCGACGCGGCTATGCGGTTGACTCTATGGTGTCTGGCGGTTGTGTTATTTCTGGCGGAACGGTTAAAAACTCCTTGTTGTTCTCAAACGTTCATATCCACTCATACTCTACCGTTGAAGAGTCAGTAATTCTGCCTGAAGTGGAAATTCATCGGAATGCGAAAATAAAGAAAGCCATTATAGATAGTTCCTGCATTATTCCGGATGGAATGATTATTGGACATGATCATGAACACGATATTGCACGTGGTTTTCGAGTTACTAAAAAAGGTGTGGTGTTAGTGACGCGAGAGATGCTGGGGCAGCATCGACCGCAGTAACGCGGGTTTTTTAGAAACCTTAACGACCATTTAAAGATAAGAGCGAATAAATTGCCTGCACCCTAAGCAGGCAATTTATCATTCAAACTCCAGTATTTAGCAGAATAATATGAATTCGAAAAAAAGAATTTTAATGATTGCCGCGGAAAATGACGCCTTACCCGGCGCTAAAATTGGAGGCGTTGGTGACGTTTTGAGAGACCTCCCGCCGGCTCTGGTAGCTGAGGGTTTGGATGTTGATGTCGTTGTTCCCTCGTATGGCTTTTTGGCTAGATTACCGGGGCTTGAGAACTGCGGCAGTTTTGTCGTTTTATTCTCCGGTGAAGAGCGCGAGGTTACGCTGCTCAAAGTCCCTGGGCTGCACGGCGGGTCTAGCCAGTATATCTTGCACCATCAAGCATTTGCACCGTCCGGGGAGTCGGTCTATTGCAATGATCCTCCCTCTCGCCCCTTTGCAACTGACGCGACAAAATACGCGTTCTTTTGCTCCGCGGTAACGCAAGCGCTGGTAGCAGGATTTCTGCCAATTCCCGATGTCTTGCATTGTCACGATTGGCACAGCGCCTTCTTGTTAATTCAGATTCGTTTTGACCCAGCGTTACATTTACTCAAAAGTATCACCACAGTATTTACCATCCACAACTTGGCGATGCAGGGTGTGCGACCTTTCTCTGGTGATCCGTCTGCTTTCCAAGCTTGGTATCCAGAGCTTCAGTATGACGCCGCAGAGATTTGTGACCCGAAACTTACCCACTGTATTAATCCGATGCGAGCCGCGATTCGACTTGCTGACATGGTGCATACCGTATCACCCACTTACGCTCGTGAAATTTTACATGCGAGTGATCACCGGCTGGGTCACTATGGTGGTGAGGGCTTAGAGCGAGATTTACAGTTGCGGTCCGAACAGGGGCGCCTTTGCGGCATCATCAATGGCTGCGAGTATCCTAAGGGGGTTCGTATCGCGGCGCCGGCGAAAAAGAAAGTTGTCGAACTGGCGCAGAGCTGTTTGCTCAAATGGGCCAGCCGTTCGCCGGTATTGGCAAGTGCCCATTGGTTAGCCGAAAAGCGTCTTCAGCAATGGGGTGTAAAGAAGAGCCGTGGATTTACGCTTACCTCGGTAGGAAGAATTACCGAACAAAAAACGCGTTTGCTTATGACCCGGATTAATGGCAAAACGGCACTCGAACAATTGTTAGAGTCACTTGGCGATGCGGGGCAATTCATTATGTTGGGCAGCGGCGACGCCAGCATGGAAGCATTTTTTGTTAAAGTAAGTGGCGACTATAGTAATTTTATTTTCTGTAATGGCTATTCGGATGATTTGTCGCAAATGCTTTATCGGTATGGTGACTTATTTTTAATGCCCAGCTCATTTGAACCCTGTGGTATTAGTCAAATGCTGGCGATGCGAGCGGGGCAGCCTTGTTTAGTAAGTTGTGTCGGTGGTTTAAAAGACACAGTTGATCATCATAAAACCGGGTTTTGTTTCGGTGGTGAGGGTGTACGCGAGCAAGCTCAAAATATGATTAGTGAATTTACAACATCGCTGAATATGTTTCAGCACGACAATGAGCATTATCGCCAAATCGCCAAATGCGCATCTGAGGTGCGTTTTACTTGGCAGGACAGCGCTACATCTTACATTGATCAGCTTTATCATGGCGCGAGAAAGTAGCTCGCTGGCGCGTAAGTTGCGGTTTACTATTGTCACCTCTACTTTTTTTAAAGCGCTGTTCCCCCGCGCCACAACGGAGCGCTTAGTTCGATGGCTGTATCGGTGTGTAGCTGGCTATGCGATAATTCGGCACATATTTTATTATGTAGCTTAACCTATTGTTTCTTCCGCCTTGCTCTGCACTATTACTATGACCTTATCTAACCGAACGTTTCATGAAAGCTGTTGGCGGCGATCGCTTGTGGCTGATATTGCGACGTTTTTCATTGCTTTGCTCGGCTTTTTCTCTGCTGGTCCTTTATCTGCGGAATCTATTCCTGCTCCAGAGGTGTTGCGATTAACATTGCCGCCGATTGAAGCTTCTTCTACTGGGCATGCACAATATTACCCACAACTTCTAGATTTGGCGCTCGAGAAAACCCGAAAAACTCACGGTGATTTCGAATTGCGCTTCTACCCCAAAATACTCTCTTCTGCACGGCTGTTTAAAGAGTTGGAAAAACGTGATGGCTTGGTCGATCTGCTGTGGAATATGAGCAGCGACGATCGTGAGAGCCGCGTGCGGGCGATTGAAATTCCTCTTCTGAAAAACTTAAATAGTTACAAAGTATTTCTAGTTCAGGCGGAAAACAGAGATATCCTAAAGCACGTTAAGTCGATGGACGATTTGGCAAAGTTTAGGGCTGGTTTGGGCACAAGTTGGCCGGATGCCGACGTATTCAGACGCAATAAATTGCCTGTGGTAAATACATCGAATTACGAATTGCTATTTGCTATGTTGACGAGCAAACGATTTGATTATTTTCCGCGTGGCCTTCATGAAGTTTGGGGAGAGGTTGCGCTGCATACAGATCAAGATATCGTTGTTGAACCTTATGTGATGTTGCATTACCCCGCGCCGTATTATTTTTTTGTGCGAAAGAACAATACGGCTTTGGCAGAGCGAATTGAGTTAGGTTTGATGCGGGCAATTGAGGATGGCAGCTTCGATCGTTTGTTTATGAGCATCCCTTCATTTAAACGCGGCGTGGAAGAATTGGAACGTTCCGGCCGCCGCGTTATCGAGCTACGTTAAGGGCTAATTAATTTAAGCTACGGGCTAAGGTTTAAATCTTAGCTCTTGTAGTTTTTATTTTTTCGCTAGAAGTTGTTTTAAGAACGAGCCAGTATGCGACACTTTTTGTTTGGCGACCTGCTCCGGCGTACCTTCCGCGATGATTGTGCCACCACCACTTCCTCCCTCAGGCCCTAAATCAACAATCCAATCCGCAGTTTTAATAACGTCCAAGTTGTGCTCGATAACAACAACCGTGTTGCCGTGATCGCGAAGCCGGTGTAGAACGTTTAACAGTTGCTGTATATCGTGAAAGTGTAGGCCTGTAGTCGGTTCGTCCAAGATGTAGAGCGTCTTGCCGGTATCGCGTTTGGATAATTCTCGGCTAAGTTTTACTCTTTGCGCTTCTCCGCCGGAAAGCGTTGTGGCGGCTTGCCCCAAGCGAATGTAGGAAAGGCCTACATCCATAAGCGTTTGTAACTTTTTAGCGATGCTAGGGATAGCGTCGAAAAATACTCGCGCATCTTCTACGGTCATTTCTAAGCATTCATGAATATTTTTACCCTTAAATTTTATTTCGAGGGTTTCGCGGTTGTAGCGTTTGCCTTTGCAGATGTCGCAGGGAACATATACATCAGGTAAGAAATGCATTTCTACTTTTACAACGCCGTCGCCTTGACAGGCTTCACAGCGTCCACCTTTAACATTAAAACTAAAGCGGCCAACTTTATACCCGCGTGAACGTGCTTCTTGTGTGCCGGCAAAAATATCGCGAATTGGGGTGAAGATGCCGGTGTAGGTTGCTGGGTTGGAACGCGGTGTTCGGCCAATCGGACTTTGGTCGATGTCCACGCACTTATCAAACAGCTCCATACCTTTAACATCTTTATAGGGTGCCGCCGTAAGGGTGGTCGCGCCATTTAGCGCTGTCGCCGCCAAAGGGTAGAGCGTACCATTAATTAATGTTGATTTACCTGAGCCAGAAACACCGGTTACACAGGTCATTAATCCGAAGGGTATTGAGAGTGAAACATTCTTTAGGTTATTTCCTGTAGCGCCACTTAAAACTAATTGTTTTTCTGGGTCGGGAACGTTTCGGTGCTTGGGAACCGGAATAAATTTTCGTCCAGAAAGGTAATCGGCGGTGGACGAATTCTTAGCTTTAATGATTTGTTTATAGGTACCAGCGGCAACAACTTCGCCGCCATGAACACCCGCGCCAGGACCAATATCGACAATATAGTCTGCACTACGAATTGCATCTTCATCGTGCTCGACAACAATCACTGTGTTGCCAAGATTGCGCAAATGCGTGAGCGTTCGCAATAGGCGTTCATTGTCTCGTTGGTGTAGGCCGATCGATGGTTCGTCGAGAATATACATGACGCCTACTAAGCCGGCGCCGATCTGACTGGCGAGTCGTATGCGCTGTGCTTCACCACCTGAAAGTGTGTCGGCGCTGCGGTTGAGTGAAAGATAGTTGAGGCCGACATCTACTAAGAAGCGAAAGCGGTCACGTAATTCTTTCAAAATCTTATCGGCAATTTCAGCTTTCGAACCAGCGAAGGTAAGTTGCTGGAAATAGTCAAATGCGTCGCTTACGGGTAATTCTGTGATGTCAGGTAAGTTTCGGTTGTCGATAAATACGTGGCGAGCGTCTTTTTTAAGGCGTGCTCCGCCGCAGTCAGGGCACTTTTGTGTCAATAAAAATTTGGCGAGTTCTTCGCGTACAGAGTTTGAATCTGTATCGTGATAGCGGCGCTCCATGTTGGGTACAACGCCTTCAAATACATGTTTGCGTGAATAGGTGTCACCGCGGTCATTCACATAACTGAAATCGATTTGCGTTGTGCCCGAACCAAATAAGATCACATCGCGGTATTTTTTTGCCAGCTTATTCCAAGGCTTATCTAGGTCGAAGCCGTAGTGTGTTGCGAGCGATTTAAGCATGTGGAAGTAATATAGGCTGCGTTTATCCCAGCCTCGAATTGCGCCCTCCGAGAGCGACGAGTCTGGGTACTGAACTATTTTGCTTTCTGAAAAAAACTGCTTAACACCTAAACCATCACAGCCGCCACAAGCGCCGGCTGGGCTATTAAACGAAAATAGTCGAGGCTCTAGCTCTGCTAAGGAGTAGTCGCAGACAGGGCAAGCGTGGCGCGCCGAGAATACTTGGTCCGCGTGGACGCCGTCCATATCGGCAACAATAACAATGCCATCGGCTAGCTGAATGGCGGTTTCAAATGATTCTGCAAGGCGTAATTTAATGTCGTCGCGTACTTTGAAGCGATCTACAACAGCTTCAATCGTGTGCTTTTTCTTTTTGTCGAGGTCGGGAATATCGTCTAGGTCAACGACGCGCCCATCGATACGCACGCGTATAAAGCCATCGCGGCGAAGACTGTCGAAGACATGTAGGTGCTCACCTTTGCGGCCGCGAATAATTGGCGCCAGCAGCATGACCTTGCTGCCTTCCGGTAACTTTAAAATCTGGTCTACCATTTGTGAGACAGTTTGTGCTGATAGTGGTTCGTCATGCTCTGGGCAGCGAGGCTCTCCTACTCTAGCGAACAGTAGTCGCAAGTAGTCGTAAATTTCGGTAATTGTGCCGACTGTTGAACGCGGGTTGTGCGAGGTTGATTTTTGTTCGATGGATATAGCGGGGCTTAAGCCTTCGATGTGATCGACATCCGGCTTTTCCATCATCGATAGAAATTGACGCGCGTAAGTCGATAGGGACTCAACGTAACGACGTTGCCCTTCCGCGTATAGGGTATCGAATGCTAGAGATGACTTGCCCGAGCCGGATAACCCCGTGATAACAATTAGCTTGTCCCGGGGTAGGTCGAGATCGATATTTTTAAGGTTGTGAGTTCTAGCCCCACGTACAACAATATTTTCCACAGTAAAGACCTGATAAACGTCAGCGGGTCGGAAGTAACGGCCTTGATTGGCCGAGCAGCGAGCGCTGTAGTATACGTTTATTTTATGGAAATGGGGCTATGTGGGGAGGGAAGTTTGCCGTAGCGGTAACTACGGCAAAGATAGTAGGGGGATTAGCCTTCTAGGTTGTCCATATCCCGCACCCAGTTGCTGGCTTCGAGACGGTTGCGAACCCCGATTTTTTTGTAAACGTTGTATAGGTGGCTTTTGACCGTGTGTTCGCTAACTGATAATGAGGTCGATATATCGGCGTTTGTGGCACCGTCTTTAATCAGTTTTAAAATCTGACGCTCGCGCTTGGTGAGCTTTACATTTGGACGCTTGAGATTTGAAGGCGCTTTGCGATTTTTATCCAAGAATGTATGAAGTAGGCGACGTGGAACCCAGAAATCGCCTTCAAGCAAACGGCGCAATCCGCGAATAAGTTGTTCCTGCTCAGAGTCGATATAGAACAGTCCGGATACGCATGGCCAGTCAAGCAACATTTCTTGTTCGCTTTCATATTCTGCGTTTAATAGTGCTGCCGTAACATCGGGGAATTTTTCGTGTATATCACGTACATAGACACTTAATGTTTCTAGGTCTTCGTTATTGCAATCGATTAGCAATACATCGACATCCTCGGGAACACCGGCAAGATTTTTACATACAGTACAAGTGAGCTGTAGCTCTTCACCTATAAGCTTAGCTAACAGGCCTGTCTGCAGGCTGGAGTTGGCGGAAAAAAGCGCGATATGCTTGTTGGGTGACGTAGCGTCAGTTTCGGTATTGGACACGTGTTTACCTGAAGTTTTGCAAGCAGCAGTTGGACCGAAGCCTTTATCTGCGATGCGATGCGAATAAGTAATTACCTTCCCCAAGTATCGACAACAATTTGATTCAAGCCCGGCGATTGCAGAAGATTCTATCTCCGCATGCCTAACTCGAGAAACAACGAAGCAGGGATCATTAGATATTGTATCTTATATTCGCAGGATTAGTACCCAAAAGGATGATTAATTGCACTTGACTATTTAAAAAAATTCATCCTTAAGTTGGTGGTAAGGCGCGTGTACGTATGAATTATGGTTGATTTAGGCGCCAAAAGTGCCCCTCCGAAGATAGTCGTTATGGCAAAGTATGAGTTTCTTGGTGTGGTAGTGTCGCGCGCCGTAGATGCCTGTTAGAATCGCCCTCTTTTTAATTGGGAGACTGCGCTTTGGCGTCAGAAACAAAGACTGTGGGGTCATTGGCGTTACTCTACGCCTTTCGAATGCTCGGGCTCTTTATGGTGCTGCCGGTACTGATGCTGTACGGCTCTAATTATACTGGGGCGACACCTTTTCTGTTGGGAGTGGCGCTCGGGGTTTACGGCCTCACTCAAGCTTTATTTCAGATTCCCATGGGGCTGTTGTCAGACCTGCTTGGGCGCAAGCCCGTTATTATTGGCGGCCTCATTGTTTTCGCACTTGGTAGTGTAATCGCTGCGCTATCGACATCTATTGAAGGGTTGGTTTTTGGTCGTGCCTTGCAAGGTTGTGGTGCTATTGCCAGCGCCATTATGGCGATGGTAGCCGACCTTACGTCAGAACAAAATCGTACTAAGGCTATGGCGGCAATCGGGGCTTCGATAGGCTTGTCATTTTCGGTGGCGATGATTGTCGGTCCAGCGGTAGCCGCGGTAGCGGGTTTGTCCGGGGTGTTTTCGCTTTCGGCATTTCTCGCTTTGCTAGGTATTGCCGTATTACTTCTAGTTGTGCCAACCCCGCCGCGTGCTGCGGCCGCTTCGCACCGAGAGTCCGGCGCTATCCCTGCGTTAATCATTAGTACAGCTAAGAACCTTGATTTGCTGCGCTTAAATTGGGGGATTTTCTCCCTGCATGCGGTGTTGATGGCTAGCTTTGTGGCTGTACCTCAACTCCTAGAGCAGTCGTTTACTATTGCTCGGGATGATCATTGGTTGGTGTATCTTGGCATGCTGGTGGTTGCGTTCATTCTGATGCTCCCGTTTATTATCGTGGCGGAGCGCAAGCGCAAGTTAAAGCCTGTTTTTGTTGGTGCTATTGCGGTTTTAGCGTTGAGCCTTATTTTGTTGGCTCAAGCCGTTAATTCGGTGGTTTACGGCTTGGCCTTGTTGCTGGTGTTTTTCACCGCATTTAATTTACTTGAGGCGTCGCTGCCGTCGTTGGTTAGCAAGCTTGCACCTGCTGGCGGCAAAGGCACTGCCATGGGCCTGTATTCTACTAGCCAGTTTTTGGGGGCCTTTTGTGGTGGCGCCTGTGGCGGTTGGCTGTTACAGAATTATTCCCTTACGGTTGTTTTCTCTGCGGCTGGCGCGTTTGTTTTGTTGTGGCTGCTAGTGGCGACGAGTATGCCTCGCCCGCGCCACTTGAGTAGCCTTTGCCTTCCTGCTGGTGATTCATTTCCGGGTACGAATGTGCTGCTTAGGGTTGTGGGGGTTGAGGAGGCATTGCTCGCGGAGGATGATGGGTTAATCTATTTGAAAGTGGATAAATCAGTCCTCGATGAGCTTGAATTGAAAAAATTAGTCGGTGGCTAACAGGTTCGCTGATAACAGAGCTATGAGCCCGCCGTAAAACTGTTTAGAATCGGGCACAAACGACAATAGATAAGTATTTGAGGAGATTGATGTGGCCAGCAGAGGCGTGAATAAAGTAATCCTAGTCGGGAACGTAGGGCAAGATCCAGAAACCAAATATATGCCGTCTGGCGGAGCGGTCACGAATATAAGTATCGCCACGTCTGAAAGTTGGAAGGATAAGAATACCGGACAGCCACAAGAGCGCACTGAATGGCATCGTGTAGTATTTTTTAATCGCTTGGGCGAGATTGCAGGAGAGTACCTGCGTAAAGGCTCTAAGGTTTACGTTGAGGGATCTTTGCGAACACGTAAATGGCAAAATCAGCAGGGAGTTGATCAGTACACCACTGAAATTGTCGCGAATGAAATGCAGATGCTGGATTCTCGCCAGGGTGACGGTCAAGGCCAGGGCTATAACCCGCAGTCTGGTGGTAGCAACTTTGGTGGCGGTGCTCCAAGCCCGCAACAGGGAAACCCACAGCAGGCAGCCGCACGGCCTCAGCAGTCTTCTCCCGCGCCCGCACAATCAGCACCGCCAGCAATGGATGACTTTGACGATGACATCCCGTTCTAGTTATCGACAAGGGTGATGTGCAATAGGGGGTTCTTTTGAGTTTCAGAATTTTGGTGTGTGGCGCAGAAGCTGATCTTGCTCAGGCTTTCATTCGTGCCATGGAGGATTACCCCTATTCTTTGATTATCCCCGCGAGCGATGTGTTTGATTGGCGAGATGCCGCTGCTGTTAGTAGTTTATTTAACGAAAAGTCTCCTAGTGCTGTGGTGCAGTTCCCCGAGCGGTCGCGCCACTGCAGTGAGCGGGACGTTGAGCGAGCAAAGGTTTTGGCTCTTCAATGTCAAACTAAAAGTATCCCGCTGCTCTTGTGTTCATCGTTTGTGCTTTTTGGTGAGGGGTATCAGCAAGGTTCAGCGTTAGAATCTACGCCGCCAGAGCTGGATCACGACAACGCTAAACGCTTTTATCGTTGTGAGCAGGCGGCACTTAAGCTCGATCATAGTATCGTGTTGCGACTGCCATGGGTGTTGGATGAAGCGGGTGATTGCTTGTTGAATCATATTGCCTCTCCGTTACTGAGCGGACAGTTAGCAGCCGCTTCGGATCACCACAAGTTAGGCTTGGTGTCGACGGATTTTGCGATTCGCAGTTTAACGGCAATGTTACAGCAGATTTTTTGTGGGGCGGAAAATTGGGGTGTGTTTCACTTGCACAGCGCGGACACCTGCACTGAGGCCGAGTTTGTCGATGCTACTGTGCGCAATATAAATGCTGAGACCTCGTTGGAGTTACCAATGCCAGAGATAATCGCTGGTCGAGATGAGGGTCGTTTGTTGCGGGGCAATGCTCATATCATTGGTGCTCGCTGTACTGATAATTTTGGCATACAGCTGCCGACATGGCGGGTTGGTTTTAAGACAATAGTTCGCCGCTGGCTTCATGGGCGAGGCATGCTACCGGATCTACGCAGGGTTGCTCGTTAAGTTGACGTGTACGTAAGACACAAAAAAAGCGCCTTAGGCGCTTTTTTTGTGTCTAGCCAAAGTAAAATTTTTGGTTGCTAGCCTTAACCTTCATAACGCTGAAAAGCGAGTGTTGCGTTGGTGCCGCCAAAGCCAAATGAGTTGGATAGTGCCACGTTTATATTGGCGTCTTGAGCATTGCGGAGAATCGGCAGCCCTTCAGCCTCTGGATCGAGGGTGGTGATGTTGGATGAGCCTGCCACGAAGCCATGTTTCATCATCAGCAAGGTGTAGATGGCTTCCTGAACACCAGTAGCGCCAAGTGAGTGGCCAGTAAGCGATTTGGTTGAGCTAATGTTTGGAACTTTGCTAGCACCAAATACTTCTCGTATCGCTTTAAGTTCTGCCAGATCGCCAACTGGCGTGCTGGTGCCGTGTGAGTTGATGTAGTCGATTTCACCTTTAATATCGGCCATCGCCATACGCATGCAGCGTGCAGCGCCTTCGCCCGAAGGGGCAACCATGTCGTAACCATCTGAGGTGGCGCCATAGCCAACAAGCTCACCGTAAATCTTAGCGCCGCGAGCGAGGGCGTGGTCGAGCGACTCAATTACCAGACAGCCACCGCCGCCAGCAATGACAAAGCCATCACGACTAGCATCGTAAGGGCGTGATGCCGACTCTGGGGTGTCGTTATATTTTGTTGAAAGCGCACCCATAGCATCGAACAGGCCGGTTAAGGTCCAGTGCTCCTCTTCGCCGCCGCCAGCGAACACGACATCCTGCTTACCGAGCTGAATCAGCTCCATGGCATTGCCGACGCAGTGTGCGCTGGTCGCACATGCGGACGATATAGAGTAGTTGACGCCTTTGATTTTAAAGGGGGTTGCTAGGCAAGCGGAGGTGGTACTGCCCATGGTTTGGGTAACACGATATGGGCCCGCACGCTTAACGCCGCGATCACGAATAATGTCGGCGGACTCTACAACGCTGCGAGTTGACGCGCCACCGGAGCCAACGATAATGCCGGTGCGCTCGTTTGAAACTTCTGTTGCGCTGAGGCCTGAATCTTTAATGGCCTGCTCCATGGCGACATAGGTGAAGCCCGCTGCATCACCCATAAAACGCAATACCTTGCGGTCGATGTGCTCACTTAAATCAATATTTACCGAGCCGGATACGGTACTGCGGAAACCGTGCTCTTGGTAGGATTCGTTAGTTGTGACGCCAGACTTACCCGCTTTCAGCGAGTTCAGAACAGTCTCTACGTCATTGCCGATGCACGATACAACGCCCATGCCAGTAACTACAACGCGTTTCATAGCTTTCCTCTTTATTGTTAACACCGCTCAGCGCGCCGTGTGGGGGGCAATTATGCCACAGCTGAACGGTTGTCTGCCTCTGTGATGGCGGGCGAGTTAAAAAGTTTCGGTATTAGTGAACAAGCCGACGCGTAGATCTTTGGCGAAGTAAATTTCTTTGCCATCCACTGCAACCCGGCCGTCGGCAATCCCCATTACCAACTTGCGCTCTATCACTCGCTTTAGTTGAATGTGGTAAGTCACTTTCTTTGCGGTAGGCAAAATTTGGCCGGTAAATTTAACTTCACCAGAGCCTAAAGCGCGGCCACGACCTTGATTACCCTTCCAAGCTAAGAAAAAGCCGACCAGTTGCCACATAGCATCTAGGCCCAAGCAGCCGGGCATTACAGGGTCGCCGGGGAAGTGGCAGCCAAAAAACCATAAATCAGGGTTGATATCTAACTCAGCAATAATCTCACCTTTTCCATATTCACCACCGGTTTGGCTTATGTGAGCAATGCGATCTAGCATCAGCATGTTTGGCACTGGAAGTTGCGCGTTGCCTGGGCCGAACAGTTCGCCCTGTCCGCAAGAGATGAGTTCTTCTCGAGTATAGGAAGCTTGGGGTGTAAATTCTTGCATTAGTATCGTGTCCGATTTGTTGTTTTTAGACGGTTTTAGCCCTGGAGGCAGTGATTCGCGAAAGGCGCCATTCTACTCTCTCGATCTAGCTTGTCCAGTAGCCAAGTCCCGCAAATACCCAGACGTTTGCCTGTGGTCTTGGGCTAATTGCGGGAGATGCGCCCGTACACTGGTGGTAATTATGGTATATTTCCTGCCTTTATTGACCTCGAATTAACGTTATGGTGCTATTTGGGTGCAGTGGAGTGGCCAGAAATGTGCGGCCCAGCTAAATAGCCCTCTAAAGTGCGTTAAAATAGCGCGCTTTTTGTTTTTGATATGCTCAATCTTACGAACTTTTTTAGCTTAAGTCGGGCTAAGTGCAGAAAAATAGCTTGGCTGACACTGCTCGCGAAGGGTATGTCGACGTGGTGTCGGCATTAACCTTTATTTGCGTGGGCTGGCCGTTTGAATAAATAGCTTACAGCTGACATCTTCCTGTCAAGGCGAACCGATAGGCTACACCATTAAATTCTCACAGTTTTAACCATTACAAGGTACTTTTTTATGATTACGAAATGTTTGTTCCCGGTTGCTGGTTATGGAACCCGTTTTTTGCCCGCGACAAAATCTATGCCCAAGGAAATGTTGCCCGTCGTAAACAAGCCATTGGTGCAATACGGTGTCGAAGAAGCTCTGGAAGCGGGGCTGAAAGATATAGGCTTTGTTACTGGTCGAGGTAAGCGCGCAATTGCCGATCATTTCGACGTGAGCTATGAGTTGGAACATCAAATCGCCGGTTCGGATAAAGAGAAGTATTTAGAGTCTATTCGCGAGGTTATGTCTAAGGGGTCGTTTTCATTTACTCGTCAACGCGATATGCGTGGTTTAGGTGATGCGATTTTAAATGGTTACCGTCTTATTGGTGACGAAGCCTTTGGTGTGGTGCTGTCGGACGATCTCTGTGTCGCCGAAGAAGGTGTTCTTTCGCAAATGGTAAAACTGTACAAGCAATTTCGCTGCAGTATTGTTGCCGTGCAAGAAGTGCCAGAAGATCAAATTAGCAAGTTTGGTGTAATTGGTGGAGAGCAAATTAAAGATGGCATTTATCAAGTTAATGAAATGGTAGAAAAGCCTAATCCAGAAGATGCGCCGAGTAACCTGGCTATTATTGGTCGCTACATTTTGACGCCGGATATTTTCGAGATCCTTCGTGACACTCCACCTGGAAAAAATAACGAAGTTCAGCTTACCGATGCATTGATGACGCAAGCGCAAAATGGTTGTGTGTTGGCGTATAAGTTTAAAGGCCGTCGTTTTGACTGTGGTAGTGTTGAAGGTTTTGTAACCGCAACTAATTACGTTTACGAAAACTTGTACAACCCATAGGGCTTCTGCCGTCGTACGGCTTGGCCTAGGTTGCTAGGAATAAGTTGTAGGGCTAAGCAGTTAGACGCTCGGCTTCGTTTGGCGGTGCTAAGCGCAAATACTACATTTCAATAGAACTAGTCACAGAGATAGATGTAATGAAAAAAGAGATAACGTGTTTCAAAGCCTACGATATTCGCGGTCGTGTTCCCGATGAGTTGAACAATGATGTCGCCTACCGAGTTGGTCGCGCCTTTGTAGAGTTTTTAGACGCTAAAAAAGTCGTTGTCGGCCATGACATTCGCCTGACGAGTGCTGAGCTTACGGATGCATTGATTGAGGGTATAACGGATGCGGGTGCAGACGTGATACATATCGGTCAAGTGGGTACCGAAGAAGTGTATTTTGGTACCTTCCACTTGGGAGTTGACGGTGGAATCTGTGTGACGGCTAGTCATAATCCGATGGATTACAACGGTATGAAGTTGGTCGCTGAAGGCTCTAGGCCTATTTCTAGCGATTCGGGCTTGAATGAAATTCGCGCGGCGGCAGAAGCGGGTGAATTCCGCGAGCCAGTTCGCAAAGGCGAAGTTGTTAAACAAGATGTTCGCCCAGAATATATTCAGCATTTAATGACTTACGTTGATACGTCAGCATTAAAGCCATTAAAAATTGTGGTGAACGCGGGTAACGGTGGTGCCGGTGCAGTGATCGATGCAATCGAATCTTTACTACCGTTTGAAATTATTAAAATCCAACACGAGCCAGACGGCAACTTTCCGAACGGTATCCCCAATCCAATACTTGTAGAAAATCGTCAGCCAACTATTGATGCGGTCATTGCCAACAAGGCCGATTTTGGTATTGCGTGGGACGGTGACTTCGACCGTTGCTTTCTGTTTGACGAAACCGGAGCCTTTATCGAAGGTTATTATGTTGTAGGTTTATTGGCAGCGGCGTTCTTAACTAAAAACCCCGGAGCTAAAGTCGTACATGATCCGCGCTTAACGTGGAACACCATCGATATTGCTAAAGCCGGTGGTGGTGAAGCGATAGAAAGTAAAACGGGGCACGCATTTATCAAAGAGCGTATGCGCTTAGAAGATGCTGTTTACGGCGGGGAGATGAGTGCGCACCATTATTTCCGCGACTTCGCCTACTGTGACAACGGAAATATTCCTTGGTTGTTGGTGACGGAGCTGATGAGTCGTAGCGGTAAGAAATTATCCGAGTTAGTTAACGACCGCGTAGCTAAATTTCCTTGTAGTGGTGAGCGTAATAACACGGTTAACGATCCGGTTAAGATTATTACTGCAATTGAGGCTCATTACACCGATAGCTGTAGCAAAATTGAAAAGGTTGACGGTTTGTCGATGATCTTTGATGAGTGGCGCTTTAATATTCGTATGTCGAGCACAGAACCTGTGTTGCGTTTAAATATTGAGTCGCGTGGTGACCGCGCTTTAATGGAAGCAAAAACAGAGGAATTGTTGGGGCTGGTTAAGACGTTTGACGCCTAATTATCCTTACGTAAGTTTTTCGCTTAAAAGAATCGCGCACTGACTAATCGAGATCAACTATACCTAATTAGTTACAGATTACTTCAGTGCGTGATTTTATTTCCGTTCCTATCTTGTTATACCTGCCCGGTAATATTATCCGCGCCGCATAATCCCATCTAAAGATACCTTTCCAGCTCCATGTTTAAGTAAGTACAACAGCGTGCTTGCCCAAAGCAAGTGCAGCGCCCATGAATTTGGGTAGACAAAAACTTGAATGACTACAGTCATTATTAGCAGGATAAATGTGCTAATACGTGTAAACAGCCCAGCAAGTACCAATAACGATAGAAAGAATTCACCAATAGTGGCGGCGTAAGCGGCAATTTCCGCCGGTAATAAAGGCAAGTTGTATTCGTGTTCAAATAAGAGCACGACGCCTGCCGATAAATCCCAGAACGCCCATTTCTGCCCCAAAAAATATCCACTCGCAATTTTTGTTTGTGCTGCAGGCCAAAAAATCATAAAGACAGAGATGCGAACAAGAATTGCGAATAACCATTCTGGAATTATATTGGCGAGGCTGCGAGAAAAGTTGTCGAGTAAACGAATGAATTTCATGGTGTCGGAGTAACCTTGGTTAAGGCGCCGCTTTGAACAAGAAATGCGACGGCACTGGCGGGATTAAATGTTGGTGTCTCGCTTGCTGCTGTTAGGGCTTCGCCGAGGCTGGCTTGTTGCTGCAGCGCGGATAGTGCGGCGTGCATGCCGGGTTCGAGCAGATAGGTGTGAACCTCCAGTTGTGGGCGCACAACTAATATTGATTGCCTCGTATCTCTTTCGTTCGATTTACTGAATGAACCATTACTTATTACAGCGGTGCCGTCGGTTAACGAATGGCCGCCAGTTAAATCTTGCCAAATATTAAATACTGAGAATTCTGATTCGAGCAATGCGCAGCTGGGTTGCAGGCTGAAGTGACTGTCTGCGAGTTTGCTGGGAGCAATTGAGCTTAGCTCTGCTGCGGTTAGCGACGCGCTATCGGCGGCATAATAGGCTTGATGTTGCAGCCATTCTAAGCGAGCCAAATCTATTAAATAGACGGGGAGCTGCGCAGCGCTAGAGCTGTTTAATTTTTTGTTTAGGAAATCGGCAAAGCCGGATCCAAAGGCTACCATTACTGCGGTTTTGGGGGGGTGCTCGTGAATATAGTTATGAGCAAGCGAGAGAAATTTATCATCGCCAAGCGCTTTATAGATGCATGGGTATATCTCTTTGAGGCAGTCTCTAAGAGAGGCGAACACATTATTACGGTAGATTTTTAGCCTTGCATCGAGCTCGTCGCGGTCATAGTGCTGGAACGCGCTTTCGAGCTCGTAACTAAGGCTTTGATTAAATAAGACGTCACTAAATAGCGCCTGAAGTTGTCTTAAACGCATGTTGGCAACACCGGCACCGAGTAGATCTTCATGCGCGCCTCAGCTTTAGTCGCCTCAATCAATAGCGTCTCAAGCGGCGGGATGTTTGTGTCCCATTCGATCAGCGTTGGTAGTTTACATTGGCAGTGACTGAGAAGGTGCTCGTAGAGGGCCCACACTTCCATTGCCACCGGCGCACCGTGATCGTCTATACGTATCTGCGCCGATTTTGTTAGGGGGTATAAGCTGTGTCCGGCGAGGTGAACTTCGCCTATTTCTGAATGAGGAAAGTTGTCGAGGTAATGATAGGGGTCGAATCCATTGTTATAGGCGGAAACAAAAACATTGTTAACGTCGAGTAAAAGCCCGCAGCCGGTTTGTTTGCAAATTTCTTTTAGGAATTCTGTTTCGCTGTAATCGCTGTTGGCGAAGTCTATATAAGTCGACGGATTTTCGACTAGAATTTTGCGATCTAAAAAAGATTGCACTTGATTCAAGTGGTGACAAATCAGTTTTAGGCTTTCGTCTGTGTAAGGCAAAGGAAGTAAGTCGTTTAGGAATATATCTTGACCGTGGCTCCAGGATAAGTGCTCGGATACTTGCAGCGGCTGGTAGCGGTCGACTAACTTTTTTAGGGAAATTAAGTGTTCAATACTGACGCCATTGGCGCTGCCAAGCGACATGCCTACGCCGTGCATAGATAGCGGATAGTGCTCTTTGATAGCGGTTAGATAGTGATGCGAGGGGCCACCGTCTACCATAAAGTTCTCGGGATGAATCTCAAGCCAAGCAATATCTGGGCGGTCGGTTAGTATCGATTGGTAATGGGGTGCTCGTAAGCCAATGCCACAGGTATTTGGCAGAGCGAACTCGGTGCTGGATGTGAATGTGGGCTTCATAAGGTGGGAGCTGCGCAGCCCAATATTCGGTTGAATCTAGAGCTGCGCATGCAGAATGCTACTTCTTAGGCGTTAAGCTGCCACCCACGATAGCTTCACATTTACCCTTGGGTACGTAGATCCAAGCATCGGGTACGCCGTCGGTTGGAGCAGAACCTGCACAGCTAGTGCCTAGGCTTTTAATCGCACAATCATTTTTGCCGGCCTTGACCATGCCGAAGCATTTCTCAAATTTACTTTCACCCGCATCGGCTTCGTGCGCACTTGCAGCCATGGCTAAACCGGTGGCGATTGCGGTTGTTAATGCGATTGTTTGTGACATTTTCTTCATGGTGAGGCTCCTGGAATTATGTAACCCTAAGCTAGGGTGATGAGTATTATTGGCTACTTTACATCAGCGCTCTGCGTCATTTATAGCGGCTATTTCGCGGTAATTTTGCTTTGCGATTACTAGCAGATCATCTGACCTAGCCATAATCGCAAAGTTCAAACCGCAAATCTTCACAAAACTATAACGTTTTTTATCGACCGTGATGCAGGGCATTTTATGCGTCAGGTCTCAAAAATGCGTTGTTAAATAGACTTATTCGCTTCATTAAATTTTTTCACCAGTGTTTGGGTAGATGAATCCCAGTTACCGGGTATGTCTGTGGTACTAATTGCAGTCGCTACATGCGTCCCTAGTAGCTTGCCGAGTTCAACGCCCCATTGATCATAGGAGTTGATATTCCAAAGTGTGCCGAGGGTAAACACCTTGTGTTCGTAGGCCGCGATAAGCGACCCAAGTGTTTCGGGTGTCAACTTGTCCATCAATATCATATTGCTGGGGCGGTTGCCTGGGTGAACCTTGTGCGCGGCGATGGCGTCAATCTCATTGTCGCTAACGCCGAGACTGCGCATTTCATTTTCTGTGGTGGCGAGGTCGCGACCGGTCATCAGTGCCTGACTTTGCGCCACGCAGTTAGCAAAGAGTAGCTTGTGCTGGTGGTCAATAGGGTGATGTGCTTTCAACGTGGCGATAAAGTCGATAGGCACCATGGTCGTGCCCTGATGCAACAGCTGGTGGAAGGAGTGCTGGCCGTTGGTTCCTTCTGTGCCCCATACAATCGAGCCGGTTTGGTAGTTCACGCGAACACCACTTTTGGTCACGCTTTTGCCGTTACTTTCCATTTCTAGTTGCTGCAAGTAGGCCGGCAGCAACTGTAGGTGGTAGGCATAAGGCAGAATCGCTTGGGTGTCAGTACCGCGCAAGCCGCTGTACCAGAACATCAATAGCCCCAATAAAGCCGGAATATTGCGTTCTAGTGGCGCTTCGGAAAAGTGTTTGTCCATGGCGGCAGCGCCGTGACGCAACTTGTTAAAGTTGTCCATACCTATGGCGAACGCAATCGGCATTCCTATTGCAGACCAAAGCGAATAGCGGCCACCAACCCAATCCCAGAGCGGGTAAACATTATCCGCGTCTATGCCAAACTCAACGGCCTTGTCGACTTTGGACGAAATAGCGACAAAGTGGTGTGCCAGCTGGTCTTCTGGGCAGCCTTTTTCCAGCATCCAGCGGCGTGCACTAAGAGAATTTTCAAGCGTTTCTTGAGTAGAAAATGACTTCGAAGCGATCAGAAAAAGTGTACTTGCGGGGTTGAGGCCGTTGGTTAAATCGTAAATTTCAGCGGCATCGACGTTGGCCACGAAGTGAACTTTGACATCACCGGTATGATAAGGCGTTAAGGCTTTAGTAACCATGCGGGGACCGAGGTCGGAACCGCCGATACCAATGTTTACTACGTCGGTAATCTTTTCGCCGCTATAGCCGCGCCAATCGCCGCTGTATACGCGCTCGATCAAATTCGACATCTTGTCTAAAGTGGCTTGAACATCACGCTGCTCGTCGGTGCTGGGAGCACCTTCAAAACGTAGTGCGGTGTGCAGGGCTGGTCGATCTTCGGTGTTGTTGACGTGATCGCCGCGGAATAAACGTTTAATCCCACCTTTCAGGTCGGCTTGTTTCGCCACCGACATTAGGAGGTCTATGGTGGTGTCGTCGATGTGGTTCTTGGAATAGTCGAGCTCTAAGCCTGCCGCCGCAACGGAATAACGCGCTGCCCGGTTGTTGTCGTCGGCAAATGCTTGCTTTAGGGTTTTTGTGTCCCAGCTTGCAGCATGTTCGGTGAGTTCTTGCCAGTTGCTATATAGGTCAGATAGGTTTTGTACATCCATTGGCGTGTTCTCGTACAGTGTTGAGTTGGATGGCGTGCATATACCAGAAAGCTAGCTGGAGCGCGCCACAGAGAATGCAGTTAACTCGGCCATAGCCGAGCTGAAAGGGGAGGCCTCTAGTTCGCCTAAAAGGGCTAGGGCTTGGTTGGCGTGTGCGCTAGCACAGGCTTTGGTGTAGTCGAGACCGCCGCGCTTTTGAACAATCGTTAATATGCTGTCGAGCTGGTCTAAACCGCCTTCTCGAATGGCAGCTTGAATTAACGCTTTTTCCGAGGCGTTGCCGTTTTCCATTGCATGTATCAACGGAAGTGTAGGCTTACCTTCGGCCAAGTCGTCGCCTACATTTTTACCTAGCTTATCGGCGTCACCTTCGTAGTCTAGTGCGTCGTCGATCAGTTGGAATGCCAGCCCCAGATGGTAACCAAATTGTCGCATCGCTAGGCGTTGCGTCGGCGTCGCTCCTGCCAATACAGCGCCAGTCTCACAAGCGGCTTCGAACAGTGCGGCTGTTTTCTTGTGGATGACCGTCATGTAGTTGGCTTCGGTAACATCGGGGTTTTTGGCATTGATCAACTGCTGTACTTCCCCTTCGGAAATCACATTAGTGGTGTCGGACAGTATCGCCATAATGTCCATTTCGCCAATCGCGACCATCATTTGAAACGCGCGGGAATAAAGGAAGTCGCCAACCAATACACTTGGGGCGTTGCCAAATTTGGCATTTGCCGTAGGTCGGCCACGACGCAGACTGGAAACGTCTACCACGTCGTCGTGGAGTAGTGTTGCCGTATGAATAAACTCAATAATGGCAGCTAAGCTTAGATGTTGTTTGCCTTGATAGCCAAGCGCGTTAGCAACGAGCAGTACCAGCAAGGGGCGCAATCGCTTACCGCCAGCGTCGACAATATAGTGACCAATATTTTCGACAAGATCTACGTCGGAGTGAAGTTGATCGATAATCAGCTGATTTACGGCCGCGAAATCATGCTCGACAACCTTATGAAAAGAGTTCATTTAATATTGTTCTTATAGTAGGGCCACAAAAATAGAGGCTGGGATGCTAGGGCGCACAAGGGGTGGTGTCAAGTCGCCGCGCTGGGTTTGCGGTGTGTTCGTGTTGTGCCGCGTGGCCCAGTTCTATTTTGCAGGGTTTTGGTGCGTTAGGGTGCAGCCTAGTGGGCTGAGTCGGAGCCCACTAACTGCGTTATTGCACCGTTTCTAGTCAATATAGGGCGCCAGTGTGACGATTTTACCGTTGCTGTCGTAGCTGATCTCGGCCATTTTTATTGAGCGTAGGTGGGTTACACCCTCAGATAAAATCGAGTCGTGATAGAACAGGTACCACTTGTCTTCATAGGCGCAAATAGAATGGTGGGTCGTCCACCCGACAACTGGTGTCAAAATCTGGCCTTGATAGGTGAAGGGGCCGTAAGGGCTGTCGCCAGTGGCATAGCAGATTAGGTGAGTATTGCCGGTAGAGTAGGAAAAGTAATATTTCCCCTTGTACTTGTGCATCCATGAGGCTTCAAAAAAGCGTCGATCGTGATCGCCTGCTAGCAATGGTGCGCCGTTCTCGTCGACGATGCTTATTTCCCGAGGTTCTTCGGCAAACTCAAGCATGTCATCACTCATTTTCGCCACAATAGGGCCCAGTGCTGGTTCGTCATCGGCTGGTTCTGTGCCATTGGCATCGTATTGGTTGTTGCGGTAGTTCTGTAACTGGCCGCCCCAAATTCCACCAAAGTACATATAGTATTCGCCGTCATCATCGGCGAATACAGCGGGGTCGATGGTGTAACTGCCTTGAATAGCTTCTGGCTGGGCAGTAAATGGCCCAGTAGGAGAATCGCTAACCGCTACGCCAATTTGAAAAATATCATCCGCGCGCTTTGCGGGGAAGTACAGGTAGTATTTGCCGTCTTTCGTTGCCGCGTCTGGGGCCCACATTTGACGTTCCGCCCAAGCGACATCTTTAACGTGTAGTGCAACGCCGTTGTCCACCGCTTCGCTATCGGGGCTGTCCATGGAGATTACGTGGTAATCCTCCATGCCGAAGTGATCGCCGTTGTGGTTAAAGGGAATTCCTGCATCGATATCGTGGGACGGGTAGATATAAATCTTGCCGTCGAAGACATGCGCCGAAGGGTCGGCCGTGTAAATATGCTCAACCAGAGGTTGTGAGATAGCTTGGGATTTCAGGGTTTTGTAATCGACGTTTTCGGTGTTATCAGACATGTTCACTTCCGTACAGTTGAAAAGCTTTAATCATTGCTAGAGGAGCAATTCTAACGAATGACTAGGTGAGAATAGGGTACGTTCAAATGTGACTTGATAATGCATAGGGTGCGAACACCCTATGCATGGTGGCAGGTATTTAGTTACTGCGTCGTTCGATCAAGTCTTGCTCAATTCGCAATTCCATACGCTTGTTGATCTCGTACACAAGCATAGCGGCAACCGCAATTAAGAACGGTGTAGAAGCGTATAGACTCACCGCTAATTTAATACCGTTTACAGTTTCGGCGGCTTGCATTGGCGCTTCGGCAACATAGTTGAGATGCGCCAAAATGGCCGCTACTAGTGCGCCACCGATACTAAGGCCAGCTTTTAGGCCAAAAATCATAGCCGAAAAGATGATAGCTGTAGCGCGGCGATTGTTTTTCCATTCTGAGTAGTCGGCGACATCGGCAATCATTGCCCATAACAGTGGGATGGTAATACCGTAAAAGAACCCATGTAAAATTTGCGAAACAAATACGATGCCAATCGCGTCTGGAGCGTACACGTAAAATGCCAGCATAAAGAGTGTTGATGCCAGTAGCGCAACGGCAAATACATCGCGCTTGCCAAGCTTGTCTGCCAGCGATTTAGAGAAGCCAATCCCGACAATCATAAAGATGATACCACCTGCATTGAATAAGCTTAACGCTGACGTGGGAGCATCTTTGGGCCACTTAAACTCGGTCAAGCCAACGCTAGTTAGGCCGCTGTTGAGGTTGGCCATAAAGCCGTTAAAACCAACATCGGTCAGGAACGCCGCTAGATGGGGCTCGCTCAGGTAGTACTTGAAATAGTAAACATACATGCCACCCTTAAGCGCGAGGGTTACAAAGACCAGAACGGTTACCACTAACATTACAATCCAGGGCTTGTTCTTAAATAGGTCGCCTAGATCTTCAAGTATGCTAGAGCGCTGTTCAGGCTTTGGGATGACGCGCTCTTTGGTGGTAATAAAGGTGATGATGAAAAAGATCACACCAATAATTGAAAAGAAGGTCATCGTGTTTTTGAAGCCGACAGCCTTGTCGCCGTCGCCCAAGATAAGAACCAGCGGCAAAAGCAGCACTTGGATAATAAATTGAGCAACCATTACCGCCACAAAACGGTAGGAAGACAAACTGTTGCGCTCTTGCATGCTGCCCGTGAGTACACCGCTCAATGCCGAGTAGGGCAGGTTGTTGGCGGAGTAAATTACTACGAGTAGTACATAGGTCGTTACGGCATATATCACCTTGCCGTTTTCGCCCAAATCTGGGGTACTAAACGCAGCCAGTGAGATTAGGCCAAAGGGTACCGAGGTCCATAGGATCCAGGGGCGAAACTTACCCCAGCGTGTATTGGTGCGGTCGGCAATCATCCCCATTACAGGGTTGAAAAAGGCGCCGGCCATACCGCCGAGAAAGATGATGGTTGCTGCGGTTGCCGCAGGAATACGGTAAACGTCTGTATAAAAGAACGCAATAAAGGTTACTAGAGTTTGAAAGATCAAGTTAGCGGCAAGGTCGCCCAAGCTGTAGCCGATTTTCTCGGTAACGGACAGTTTCTGGTTAACGTTAGTCATTGTCATTATTCGTTATGGTTGCAGGGGTAAGTTACAGCAGTGCTAAGCGAGCACTCGCCACCAAACCAGCAGAATCAGCTGGATAACACTATTTTCGAGCGACAATATACTACAGATATTCCCGCAGGGTCTCACTTTAGCGCGTCGATTTTGACGACACAAGAGTGCTTTTGGTGAGATATAAAAAACCCCAGCGAATGGCTGGGGTTTAGTTGGAAAAATGTAATCGGTAACTTTGCTTAGAGTCGGTCGATTGCGTTTAGGTCGCTGAAGGCCTGCTCGAGGCGGGCAATCATTGCTTCCTGCCCTTTGCGCAACCAAACGCGTGGGTCGTAGTACTTCTTGTTAGGCTTGTCGTCACCATCTGGGTTGCCGATCTGGCCTTGTAAGTAACCTTCGTTGGCTTTGTAGTAGTTCATTACGCCTTCCCAAGATGCCCACTGGGTGTCGGTATCAATGTTCATTTTGATTACGCCGTAACCGATCGATTCTTGAATCTCTTCTTTAGAAGAGCCCGAACCGCCGTGGAAGACGAAGTTCAAGGATTTAGCTGGAAGGCCAAACTTCTCGGATACATAGGTCTGAGAGTTATCGAGAATTTTCGGTGTCAACTGAACATTGCCTGGCTTGTATACGCCGTGTACGTTACCGAATGCGGCTGCGATGGTGAAGCGTGGGCTAACGGCAATCAATGTTTTGTATGCGTAGGCCACATCTTCTGGTTGGGTGTAGAGTTCTGAGCTGTCCATGCCTGTGTTGTCTACGCCATCTTCTTCGCCGCCGGTGCAGCCAAGTTCGATTTCGAGGGTCATACCCATCTTGCTCATGCGTTCAAGATACTTGGCGCAGGTTTCGATGTTTTCTTCGAGGCTTTCTTCAGAAAGGTCAATCATGTGGCTACTGAAAAGCGGTTTGCCGGTTTCAGCAAAGTGCTTTTCGCCAGCGTCGAGCAGGCCGTCGATCCAAGGTAGAAGTTTCTTGGCGGCGTGGTCGGTGTGCAAAATTACCGGAACACCGTAGGCTTCGGCAACGGCGTGAACATGCTTCGCGCCGGCGATACCGCCCAGGATCTGGGCTTGCTGCCCTTCAGCTTTCAAGCCTTTCCCTGCGTAAAAGGCTGCGCCGCCGTTGGAAAATTGGATAACAACCGGTGATTTTACTTTTGCCGCTGCTTCTAATACCGCATTTACAGAATCGGTTCCCACGCAGTTTACGGCTGGCAGAGCAAAGGCATTGGCTTTGGCTATTTCAAAGATCTTTTGAACGTCGTCGCCGGTTGCTACGCCCGGTTTTACTGCATCGAGAATCTTGGTCGACATAATCTGGGTTCCTGTGTGTGTTGCGGTATGAGTTGAAAATTTAAGGGGGCTGGTGTGTTTGCGAGTCAGTGGCCCTCAATAGGCGGCCATTATAGGGGGAATGGCGGATGTTTTGTACTCTTGCGGCCTTAAATATCCTTAAAAGCAGTGAAATTGGCTTGCAACTGTTTGCTTTGCGAGCAGTGCTGAAGTAAAATTCGCGCCCCCGAAGGGGTGGTTGCGTTTGGTGGGCTAGTATAGTGCTAGTGAAGCGGTTGCAATTCTACTTGTTTAGGGTGTTTCGAAAACGATGCAAGCTCTGCGGTTGGTGCCAATGGTGGTGTTAACTTAAAAGTCGGAAGGTCGGCTGCTTCGTATCGTCCAACTTTGTAATTGGAGCGCACGTATGTACGCAGTAATTGCTGCCGGTGGAAAACAGCACCGCGTGGAAGAAGGCGAAGTTCTTCGTCTAGAGAAAATTGAAGTGGCAACCGGCGAAAGCGTCGATTTCGATCAGGTTTTGCTAGTTGCTAATGGTGATGACATTAAGATCGGTGCTCCCGTAGTTGCCGGTGCTAAAGTGACCGCTGAAGTTGTTAGTCACGGTCGTGCAGACAAGGTGACTATCATCAAGTTCAAGCGTCGTAAGCATCACATGAAGCGTCAAGGTCACCGTCAGTGGTATACCGAAGTTAAAATCACTGGCATCAAAGGTTAATTTAGGAGTAGATCATGGCTCACAAAAAAGCAGGCGGTAGTACACGCAACGGTCGCGATTCCGAAAGTAAACGTTTGGGCGTTAAAATTTTCGGTGGTCAAGAAGTTGTAGCAGGTAACATCATTGTTCGTCAGCGTGGTACACGTTTTCATGCTGGAACTAATGTTGGTATCGGTAAGGATCACACTTTGTTCGCTAAGTCTGATGGCGCGGTGAAGTTTGAAGTGAAAGGTCCTCTAAACCGTAAGTACGTTAGCATCGTAGCGGCTTAATTTCGGTTTTAAGTTCTTCGAAAAGCCCCGCTACTTGGTAGCGGGGCTTTTTTGCATTGTGGGGATGAGTTTATGCTTAGCTCCCAGCGTTACAGGTATTAGAGCCTGGGCGAGAAAATTAGTGGCTATCCTCAATTCCGAGATGGCCAAAAGTGGAACGTGGTCGAGCCTTTTGTCGCGCCGGTATTCACACCAAAGGTATTGAAAATGAAATTTGTAGATGAAGCTCCTATTACGGTTCAGGCGGGAAAGGGCGGAAATGGTTGCCTGAGTTTTCGGCGTGAAAAATTTATCGCCAAGGGTGGCCCAGACGGCGGCGACGGTGGTGATGGTGGCAGCGTATATCTGATTGCAGATGAAAATCTCAATACTTTGATCGACTTCCGCTATCAGCGTAGTCATAACGCGCAGAGTGGTGAGGGTGGTCGCGGCCGCAACTGTACTGGCCGTAAAGGTGAGGATCTTTATCTTAAGGTGCCTGTCGGCACGCTAATTCTCGATGACGATAGCGGTGAGCAGCTCGGTGATCTTACTAGTCACGGCCAGTCACTACTGGTTGCGCAGGGTGGGTTTCACGGTTTGGGTAATACCCGTTTTAAATCCAGTGTAAACCGCGCGCCACGACAAACCAGTCCTGGCAGTGATGGTGAGTTAAAGAATATACGCTTGGAGATGAAGGTTCTTGCTGATGTCGGTTTGTTGGGTTTGCCGAATGCGGGTAAATCTACTTTTATTACCGCTGTTTCGGCGGCGCAACCAAAAGTTGCCGACTATCCCTTCACTACGCTTATTCCTAGCCTTGGTGTTGTAAAGGTGCAGCAGCATCGCAGTTTTGTGGTTGCGGATATACCCGGGTTGATCGAGGGCGCGTCTGACGGTGCTGGCCTTGGTATTCGCTTCCTAAAACACTTAACACGCTGCCGTGTGCTTTTGCATTTGGTGGATATTTGCCCTGTTGATGGTAGCGATCCGGCAGATAACGCACTTGCGATTGTGCGTGAGCTTGGGCTATTTAGCCCTGCATTGGCTCAGCGGGATCGTTGGTTGGTGTTAAATAAAACCGATTTGTTAACTGAAGAAGAGTTGGAAGAACGTAAACAGCATGTTATTGAGGCGCTAAATTGGACGGGGCCAATCTACACAATTTCAGCGATTGCTCGGCAGGGTACAGAACGCTTATGTGAAAACATTTTGACCCATCTTGAACCCATTTGGGAGGCCGAGCGTGAAGACCCTGAAGTGAAAGCACGCGAGCTGGAGGTTCAGCATCAGATGCAGCGCGAAGCTCGTGAAAGAATTGAAGAGCTGCGACTGCAGCATAAGGCAAAGCGGCTGCAAGGCGATGATGAGCAGGATGACGATGATGACGACGACTTCGATGTCGAAGTAGAATACGTTCGAGAGTAAGGCTGTTGTCGTTAATTCGAAATCGCCGTAAAAATAGACTGGCTAAAAATTTAGAGTAGAAGATATCGCGCATGAGCAGAAGACACCTAATAAAAGACGGTCGTCGTTGGGTAATTAAAATTGGCAGTGCTCTGTTAACGGATAATGGGCGCGCGCTCGATCATAAAGCTATGGCTGTTTGGGTGGGGCAGATTGCTGCGCTTACCAAACGGGGCTACGAGGTTGTGTTGGTTTCTTCTGGTGCGGTTGCCGCAGGTATGTCTCGACTGGGTTGGGCGCAGCGGCCAAAAGCTGTGCACGAACAGCAGGCCGCAGCGGCGGTTGGTCAGAGCAGTTTAATTCAGGCCTACGAAGAATTATTTCAGCATTATCAAATTAAAACAGCCCAGGTGCTGCTGGATCATGATGATCTTTCTAGTCGAGAGCGTTATTTGAATGCGCGCTCGACTTTACGCACGCTTGTTAATTTGGGGGTGGTGCCCATTATTAACGAGAACGATACGGTTGTAACCGACGAGATTCGTTTCGGCGATAACGATACGCTTGGCGCATTAGTGGCTAATTTAATAGAAGCTGATGTGTTATGTATTCTCACTGACCAAAATGCCATGTACGACTGTGATCCACGGCAAAATGCCTTGGCAGAAATTATTTTTGAAAAGCCTGCGCTCGCTCCAGAGCTGGATGCTATGGCGACTGGCGGTGGCTCCTTAGGGCGTGGCGGTATGATCAGTAAAGTGCGCGCCGCTCGATTGGCTGCGCGCTCTGGTGCTAGTACTGTGATTGTTGGAGGCAAAATAGCGGACGTAATTCCGCGAGTTGCATCGGGCGAAATTTTGGGTAGCTTGCTCTATGCAGATCAAGAGCCTATTGCTGCTCGCAAGCGATGGCTTGCTGGTCAAATGCAGTCGCGCGGTGTCGTTGTGCTTGATGATGGTGCTGTAAAAGTTGTCCTTGGTAATGGCAAAAGTTTACTGCCGGTTGGTGTGGTAAAGATTGATGGCTATTTTACGCGCGGCGATATGGTTGAGTGTCGCGATCTGCAGGGGCGTGAAATAGCGCGCGGTTTGGTGAACTACAACAGTGACGAGGCCCGTAAAATTATGGGGCAGCCCACTAAAAGAATTGAATCGCTATTGGGTTATAAAGATTTTGATGAGCTAATTCATCGCGATAATTTGGTTTTATCCTGAGCCGTCGGCTAATTCTATCCTGTTATTGTTGAGACTTTTATATGTCGGTTTTTAAATCACACATTGATGCTATGAGTGCGTACAAGCCACCGTTGGATGGGCGTGACCCGCATAAGCATTTACTGTTGGATTTTAACGAGCGCACCCAGCCTGTTGCGGATGTTGTGCGGCAGGCATTGATCGACTACATCAATTCTGGTCGCTTGCAGATGTATCCGGCCTATGGCGATATTACCGATAAGATTGCGGGTTACGCCGGTGTTGCGGCTGATCAAGTTATGATTACTAACGGTTCTGATCAGGGTATAGACTTGGTGATCCGCGCGGCCTGTCGCGAAGGTGATGAGGCGATTATTCCCGGGCCGAGTTTCGCGATGTATAAGCAGGTTGCGCTGGTGGAAAATCTCACCATTATCGAGCCGCAGTATAGCCGTGAAAAGGGTTTCCCTTTAGCGGAAACATTGGCCGCTATTAATGATAAAACGCGTTTAATTACTGTATCTAACCCGAATAACCCAAGCGGCACTCTGGTGTCCCGTGACGATATTGTGACCATCGCCAAAGCGGCGCCAGAAGCTGTGATTTTGGTAGATGAGTGTTATTTCGAGTACGCCTCAGTCACCGTGGCCGATTTGGTTGGGCTCTATCCGAACTTGGTAGTCACACGAACCTTTTCGAAAACTTGGGGGATTCCATCGTTGCGACTGGGCTATATTATCGCCGCAGCGGAAAATGTGCGCGCCTTGTTAAATGTTCGCGGGCCCTATGATATTAACCAGCTTGCAATTGTGGCGATACGAGCTGCATTGGACAATCTCGATACAGTTGAAAGCTATGTTGATGAGGTTATGCAGGTTTCAAAGCCGATGTTGGAAGCATTTTTGGATGCAAAAGGCATTGATTACTGGCCCAGCGGCGGTAATTATTTGTGGAGCTTTCCGGCTAATCCATTGGAAATTAATGCCGGTTTGCTAGACGCTGGAATTTTGGTGCGGCCTAAGGCGGATAGCGGTGGGCGTATGGGGTTGCGTATTACGCTTGGTGATAAGCTGCAGACTGAACGTTTGCTGGGGGTTTTAGACGGTTTGATTTAATCGTTTACTGATCGTTTCGGCTGGGGGTGATCAGTTAGTTTTCGTTGAGTCTAAGCCGATTAATGGTGAGCCAAAAAAAAGCCGACATAAAATGTCGGCTTTTTTGCACCTGCAGGTTAAGTTTTAAACTTAAGCGGCAAGAGCTTTAACTTGCTTGTTCAAACGGCTCTTATGACGAGCTGCTTTATTCTTGTGGATAATGCCTTTATCGGCCATGCGGTCGATAATGGGTACGGCTGTAGCGTATGCTGCTTTCGCTTCTTCAGCGTCGCCTGCTTCAATCGCCGCATTTACTTTCTTAAGATATGTGCGAACCATGGAGCGCAAGCTAGCATTGTGGGCGCGAGCCTTGTCGTTTTGACGAGCGCGCTTCTTTGCTTGAGGTGAGTTTGCCACCGGCGTTGCTCCTATAAAATCTGTTTAAAATGAAAGAAAAATTCTATTCCACATGCCCATCTAGGGCTTTTGGGACGCGGTATTATCCTTGTTTGCCGATCAAAGTCAAGCGCTTAGGCTTTAGTAGCCCTAACTGTTTAAATTCCTAGCCTTGGTGTTAGTTGGCAAGTCTACGGTAAATGTCACACCGCCCTCGGGAGCGTTGCTAGCAGTAACCTTGCCGCCGTGGAATTCGGCAATTAATCGCACAATGTAGAGGCCCAAACCCAGATGCTGGGACGCGCCGCTAGCGCGCACGGACACCAGTGAATCGAATAGCTGCGACTGCATTTGAGCGGGTAGTGGGGGGCCGTCATTGTGAACGTGCCAGAGCTGTTTGTGCGGCTGATTCTCTAGGATGATAGTAACAAGGTTGCCAGGTTCGGAAAAATCGACGGCATTGTCTACTAGCTTATCGAGCATTTGCACTAGCAGGTCGGCACTGGCCTGTAGGGTGAAATCGCCGCTAGGGGGTTGCAGCACTAATTCAAACCTCACTTTAGTGTAGGTGTCGGCGTAGGCCGCCACGAGGTTGGTAAGTAGTTGCTCGCAAGAAACGGTTTCTAGTTCGGCGGCGTCTATCGCTTGCTCTACACGGCTAGCAGAGCTCATCGCATTCAATATGGATTGAAGTCGCTGACTACCTTCGTTGGCACGCTGCGCATAGGCTTTGGCCTCGTCGCTGAGGCTTTCGTATTCTAGGTTGTAAAGGGAGGACTGCACTATTGCTAAGGGCGTGCGCAGTTCGTGGGAGAGTTTGCTGGCGAGGGTTCTCAGGTACTGGGTATATTCCTGCAGGCGTTTCAGTAATTGCGCGTAGCTGCGCGAAAGGTCGCCAATCTCATCTTCGCTGGAAAACACTGGAAAGCTTTCTACTAGCTGGCCCCGATCAGAAATTGCTCCTTGGGCGGCGCGGCTGAGCTTGCGAATACGCAACGACAGCCAGCTGGCGTAAAGCAATAGTAGTACGCCTACTGCCGTGGTGGTCACTAGCGAATAGGTGAGGAGCCTGTAAAGTGCCGAGCCCGCGAGTTGGGCGAGGCTATCGGCACTTTGGTCGGCAATTACCAAGGCGACAACCTGATTGTTGTTTGCCTTGTCGATAACCGGAACGGCAACACGAACCACGCGCTGTTTGCCTAGTCGATACCAGCCGCTGCTGGGTTTACCGATAGCAACTGAAGATAGGGCGTGACTGCTCGTATCGCGAGGTGTTGTTGTGGCGAGGTTTAGCAGCGCGGCCGATATTTCTGGGGTTTCGATTAAGCCGGTGGTTTCTGGTGTGTCCAATTCAGGTAGTGATTCCGCGCCTAAAATACGGTTGAACAACCATGTTAGCAGGCCGTGACGGCTAGCCAGTTGAGCGCTTAATTCCGTATCTAGAGCACCGGACTCCGCCACCAAACGCGCCTGCGGAGTGGTTAGGCGGAGACGTACACCTTCGCGTTGGAATATGGTTAGCTCGCGGGTCAGTTTGTCGGATTGGATCAGCAGTGGGGGTAGCTCACCGTTAATGCCAAGATTGTCGCTTGTTGGGTGACCGGCACCTGGGTAATTGTTTACGTCAAATATCTCGATGCCGAAAGCCTGATTGGCCCAGTTGAGCGGCAGATGTAACTCAATTTGATAGCCATATTGCCATTCGACTAAATTACCACTGACGCCAAACTCTCGCTGTAGAGTTCCATCTTTTAGTGCCCGCGAAACTTGCAAACTTCCGGGGCCTGAGGCGTAGACGAGGAGTGTACGCTTACTTTCTTGTGGCCCGACGAGCTGTAGACGCAGGTGATCGGCGAACAGCGGTGAGGGGAGTGTCGGGTTGTGATAGCGGATATCACCGTCTTCGACTTTAAAAAATAACTGCAGGATTTGGCCTTGCGTGGCGTTCTGAATATTGGCGCGTACACCGGCAATCATCTTGGTGCTGCCTGTGGTTGTTTTCGGCACAGACCGGCTATTGTCTAGGTGTTGCAGGTTAAGGTTTAGCGATTGCCAGTCTTCGTCGTAACCGTCCAAAATCATTGGTCGAGAAAGCTTGTGGACGTAGAGCCCGATAGCGCCCACCGGTACGGCGTAATGACGCTGCTGGGCTAGCAGATGGGAATCGCTGGCAAAGCGCGCGGCGACGGCTTTTGCGGTAGCGTTTAGCGCTTCAACCTGGCCGTTGCGCAAATGGCCATCGAGTTCGCGCACGTATTGCACACCTAGCCACGGCAAGGTAAGGGTAATGAGGCTAACGATAACGAGCTGCGAGCGTAGTTTCATTGGCGTCTATTGTGTGGGTGCAAAACTAGTTGTCACTGCGGTTTAACCAGCGATAACCCATGCCATAGGCGGTTTGAATGCAGTCGAAGCTATTGTCTTGTTCGCGGAATTTCTTGCGGATTCGCTTGATATGGGAGGTTATGGTGTTGTCATCCAGCACCACGTTTGCGGCGTCCATAAGCTGCTGGCGATTTTTGACGTGCCCTGGATGTTGGGCGAGGGCATGGACAATCCACATCTCAGTAATGGTCAGCTCAACGTGGTTACTGTTCCAATAGGCGGTCATTCTGTCCATGTTGAGGGTGAGTTGTTCGCGTACCAGTTCAGTCTCTCGCTGCGAGGGTTGGGAAAGTAAGTCGATACGACGAAACAGTGCTGTAATCCGCGCCAGCATATGAGGGAGACTGATATCTTTGGTGAGATAGTCATCGGCACCAAGACGCAGCCCTGAAACCATATCGAACTCACTATCGCGCGCGGTTAGAAAAATGATGGGTAGTTGCGGTGCGCGGCTGCGAAGTTCTCGGCAGAGCTCAAACCCGCCTTCAATATCATCGCCTAAGCCGACATCGATGATGGCGAGGTCCGGCAGTCGGGTAGCGAAGGCGGTCAGGGCGTCCGGTCGGTTGCGGTAGTGAGACACTTTGTAGCCCTGCCGACGCATGGCGTCGGCGTAGTTCTGGGCTATGGCGTCTTCATCTTCAACAATGGTGATATGGCGCGACATTGCAGTGTTGCTTCCTATGGTCTAGTTCTACTCGATGGTGGAGCGTTTCTGCGTATTACGCCTCGTCGATTTTGTAACCCTTGATACCGTAAAACGCGATATACAGGTAGCAAACAATCGGTAGCAAAAATGATAGCTGTAGGCCGATATTGTCGGCCAGCAACCCCTGAAGTGGCGGGATAATTGCGCCACCAACAATTGCTACACAAAGAATCCCAGAGCCTTGACTGGTTGCAGGTCCGAGCTTGGCGACCGCCAAACTGAAGATCACTGGGAACATAATGGCGTTAAACAAACCAATTGCCAGTACCGACCACATGGCGATTGAGCCGCTGCCAAGTGATGCCACCAAGAGTAAGATGGTGGCAGCAATCGCGGCGATAGTGAGCAGAAGTTGAGGACGAAAACGCAGCATTAACGCAACGCCTACAAAGCGGCCGATCATGGCGGCGCCCCAGTAATACGAGATCATACTGCCTGCACTGCGTTCACTGAGCCCGGCGATTTGCGGCTCGCCAAGAAAGTTCACCAGCAGGCTACCTATAGCAACTTCTGCACCGACATAAACAAATATGCCGACGGCGCCGAGTACCAAGTGTTTAAATTGCCATGCAGTCTTACCTATATGTTGAGGGTCTTGCTGGGCATCAATAATGACCGGCAGCTTCTTTAGGAATGCGAAAACAATAGCCAGTAGGATTAGCGCGGCGGCAAGCATAAGATAGGGGAGTTGCACGGCCTCAGCTTCGCTTTGACGATGAGCGTCGAGGGCGTCTCCAGACAAAATCGAGGTGTCGACGGTGGCGGCAGAGAAGATCAGCAAGGCGCCGAAGATAGGCCCGATAGTGGTACCCAATGAGTTAAACGCTTGGGTCAGAGTGAGGCGTAGCGAAGACTTCTCTGGTTTTCCTAAACGGGTCACATAAGGGTTGGCTGCAACTTGCAAAATAGTAATCCCAGAAGCCAATACAAATAGTGCGGCTAGAAATAAGCCGTAGACGCGCAGGCTCCCCGCAGGGTAAAACATAAGGCAACCAAGCCCGGCTACCAGCAAACCCAGCACTACCCCTTTCTGGTAGCCAATTTTACGGATGATCGTACCGGCAGGGTAAGATACCACCCCGTAGGCCCCAAAAAAGCATAACTGTACTGCCATAGCTTGAAAGTAATTGAGGTCGAACAGCGCCTTCAAGTGAGGGATAAGTACATCGTTAAGTACGGTAATAAAGCCCCACATAAAAAACAGTGTGGTTAAAATGGCCAGAGGTACAGTTTGATTTTGAGCGCTGGCGTCGTCTGTGGCTGCAGATGTGGGGGTTGGAATGCTGGCCATAAAGTCCTCGTTATTTTAATTGATTGGGGGCTGGCAGAGATTGGTTGCTCTGGGCTTTGCGTTCGCTAGTGGCGGCCAATGGGCTTATCGCCTATGTATTATCGCTGGCGACCGCTAGCAGCTAAAAACTACTGGGTTACTCAAGAGAGCGCTAACAAGAGAACACTAAGAAAGTTACCTAAGAGCTGCGAGCATTCTTGATTGAACCGCTCCTAATGTCCAGCTCTCGCCTTGACGAATTCCACCCCATTGCCTAGAGTGCCATCACTTTTTAAAAGCATAGCTAGGCCCTGTGGGGCTTGAGCAGTATAGAAAACACTTTAATCTTACACACTTGAACCTCACAAATAAGACAAAGGCAGGCGATATGTATCCTTCTATAGTGGCTGATATTGGCGGTACCAACGCGCGCTTCGCACTGGTTACAGGCGAACGCGAGGGCCAGTTTATACTGGAGCGTATTGTAATTTTGAATGGCAGTGATTACGCCAGTTTCTCGGATGCATTGGCTGCTTACTTAAAAACACTGGATGCCAGCGTTAAACCGATTTCCGCCTGTGTCGCCATCGCCGGCCCTATTGATGGCGACAATGTGCGCATGACCAACCTCAATTGGTCGTTTACTCAGTCGGGTATTCGCGAAGAGTTTGGTTTTGAGAAGTTCGCCGCTATTAACGATTTTGCCTCCTTGGCTGTAGCCACCAGTGCACTCAAGCCAGTAGACCTTATCCAGATAAAAGGCGGCGTGCGCGACCCTAAAGGCAACAAAGCGATTCTTGGGCCGGGTACTGGTTTAGGTGTTGCCGGTTTGGTTTATGCCAACGGTAGCTGGCTGCCTATTCCGAGTGAAGGCGGCCACGTCAATGTTGCACCGGCAACAGCACTTGAGTGCGAAGTGGTAAAAGCGGCAATGGAGCAGCATGGTCATGTGTCCGCCGAGGTGTTTATTTCTGGTCCCGGTTTTGTCAACTTGTATAAGGCATTATGTGTCGTTCGCGGCGAGCAGGCGCGTGTTGTAGAACCTAAAGATATCACTCACGATGCGCTTGCGGGCACAGATCCGGTTTGTGTAGAAACAATGGAGCTGTTCTGTGGCTTTATTGGTTCTCTATCTGGAAATCTAGCGCTAACCTATGGCGCTAAAGGCGGGGTTTATTTGGCTGGAGGCATCTTGCCCCGCTTTGTTGATTTCGTGAAAAACAGTTCTTTTAACGAGCGTTTTTCGAGCAAGGGCGTTATGAGTCCTTACGTCAAAGATATTCCTGTCGATATTATTGGTCACGAACAAACAGCCTTCTTGGGCGCGGCCGCTTGGTTGGCTCAGCTGTAGTTTATAGTGGTAGCTTGTAGTTGTATGTTGTTGGTATAGCGTAGGTTTCCATATAACAAAAGAGCGGCATATGCCGCTCTTTTTTTGCTTCGAAAACCGCTATGGGATATTGAAATAATAAACTCCAGCGGCTGAAGGTTTAACCTCTTTTGGACTTTTCCATCGGCCCACCGAGATTAATCACACAGCCGAATGGCGTCACTTTTTGGTGCTGGCGCAAAGCGCATATTGCGAAGACTCAATGCGAAATTCCCCGATGAATCTAAGCGCAGGGCCGAATTGATTTTCGCAAAGTCCGTACGTAAGTTGGCTTCACAGGAAAGTGGTAAATAGAGGGTTTGCCATTTATTTAGTGGTAAGTTGCTGAAGGTGTCGGTGAGTTTGCGTGGTTCTGCGCAAAGGTCGCCACACTCCATAAATAGATACACATCTTGATCGGGCTTTGCGCTTAAGTTTACGTCTAGTACTAGAGCGTAATCCGCGGCAACAAAATCAACAAAGTGATTCTTTCGACCATTTCTCAGCATCATGTTTACCTTGGGGGCCTCGCTCCAAGCGAGATCTATTTTCTCAATCGAGTTGCTTTTATCTCGTTGCACATCAATAGCTAAGCCATTCCACCCAGTTGTTTTTTCAACGCGTACACCTTCCACACTTTTAAGTTCCAGCTCTGCGAACCAGTCGGCAGTCGTTAACTGGTAAGGTTTTGATGGGTAAAGGTCGTTGTGAAGGTCACAGCCGTAGCGGCGTTGCTCATAGGCTTCGCTCAGGGTGGGCGTTTTATTCTGCGTGCGGTAATTTAAACCAAAGCCAAATGGAAATAGTTTGGTTTCATAATCTGGTGAATCTGGACAGGGCTGTGATGGCCAAGCGAAGGATAGTGAACCGTTAAAGTCGAAGTTGATACTGCCATCTATATGACTAAATAAAACATCGGTAATACCTGTTGCCTCGCTACCCGGTAACCATGCCATAACAAAGGCATCGCTTTTATTAATTTCTTTGGTGGTTAAACGCGGGCGGCCCGACACAAATAAAGCAACCGTGGCAATACCGTCCGCTTGGTACTGACTTAGGCGTGCTAGTGGCGTTGCGTTTTCTTTGGCGTATTCCAGCGTTTCTAAGTTTTCGATATCGCCGTACATTTCGGCGTAGGGCTGTTCGCCAAATACTACGACTGCTACGTCGGGTTTTTGGGTATAGCTGCCATCGATACTCAGCTGCGCTTTACCGCCGGCGGATTGTGTGGCATTGGCAATGGCCTGATATATCGTAGTTGTGGTTGGGTAGTCTTCCGGTTTGGTGTCGTGTCCCTGCCAGCTAATACTCCAGCCACCACTTTGCAAACTGGCATCGTTAGCGGCGTTGCCGGTTACCAGAATATGTTTGCTTGGGTTTAGTGGCAGAATGCTGTTGTTGTTCTTCAGTAAGACTAGCGACTCGCGTACCGCCTCGCGTGCGAGATGGCGATGTGAATCCACACTTAGATATTTTTCATATTGGTAATTGCTGCGGCTAGACGGCTTGCCTTTTTCAAATAGTCCTGCGCGAATCTTTACGCGCAAAATTCGCGTTACCGCATCGTCGATACGCGATGGTGGAATGATGCCGGTTTCGACCTGCGTCTTGATATTGGCAATCATGTTTTGCCAATCTGGAGCGTAGGGAATCATAAAAAGATCGACGCCGGCATTAACGGCTGCGGCGCAGTTATCGCGAGTGCAACCGTCGATATGCGCGAGTGCGTTCCAATCGCTCACCACCAAACCATCAAACCCCATGTGTTGTTTTAATACGGTGGTTAATAGGTATTTATTGGCGTGCATGGGCAGTGCATGCCAACTGCTGTAAGACGCCATTACTGATTGAGCCCCAGCACTTAGTGCAGCGAAATAGCCTTGCGCATGCAAATTGATAAGCTCCTCTTCGCTCGACCGGTTAATGCCTTGGTCATCGCCGCGGTCGGTGCCACCATCGGCGATAAAATGTTTTGCGGTGGCAAGGATATGCTGGTTATTGAGGAATTGTGAGCTGTCGAGGCGGCCTTGATAGCCGGTAACCGCCGCATCGGCCATTTGCGCAACGAGGCCGGGGTTTTCGCTAAAACTTTCGTAGCTGCGGCCCCAGCGAATATTTTGAGCCACGGCAATCGTCGGTGCAAAGGTCCAATCGATGCCGGTGGCAACAACTTCTCGTGCCGTAGCCGCAGCGATTTGCTGTACTAGTTCGGGGTTGCCAGTTGCGCCGAGCGCGCTGTTGTGTGGAAATAGGGTCGCGCCGATAACGTTGTTATGGCCGTGTACCGCATCAGTACCCCAAATAATCGGAATTGCCGGTAAGTCGCCAATGGGGGTCATGGAGGCTTCGTAGTAGGCATCGGCGAGTGTTAGCCAATCATTGGGGGTGGCATTGCGATTGTCGTTGGGATACATGCCGCCGCCATTGAGAATCGAGCCTATATGAAATTCGCGCGCTTGTTCTGGCGTTACATTGCTAATTGCAGGCTGCAGCATTTGGCCAATTTTTTGCTCTAGACTCATTTTCGCTAGGAGCTTGGCTATACGTGTTTCGACACTTTTATCCTTGTGCTGACCGGGGAGCTTTGGCCAGGCAGCGTTGAGCTGTGGCGTTACCTTACTGCTTGGTTTTTTAGCCTCTTCAGATTCGTTATTTTTACTGCAGCTGCTTAATGCGATCGCGAACAGCGTAGCGCTCAAGCAAATTAATAGGCGCTGTGAGCAGTGTTTTACTGAGGGTAGTGAATGCCGAATAGCCACCTGCAATCTCCCGTGTAGAGGTTTAGTGTTTTCGCCCCAAATGCTTAGGGGCTGATTTCTGGTAGGGATAATAGCGAAGTTTTGGTTAAAGTTCTTGTCACCTTGCTTGCGGGTTTCCTAAACGCTTAGTGAAAATCCCGAGAGGGCAGTGTAAAGGCGTCTAGTCGCGCCGAGTAATCTATGAGTTGGCCTGCAATGACGTGTATAACTGGGCTGCTATTATCGTCCGTGGTGATGTTGGTTGCTGCTGTAGAGAGCGGCGGATTCCGACTGATTTCAACTCGACCTTTTACCAATAATAATTTGCTGGTGAGTAGCGCGCTGCGAAATAATTCTTGGGTCGCCTTCCATACCACCACATTAATATTGCCGGTTTCGTCTTCTAGGGTTAAAAATAATGTGCCTTTAGCTGTGCCGGGGCGCTGCCTGCCGGTAACTAACCCCGCTACTCGAACAAAACCACCATTTGTCATTTGGGCTAATTGCTGCTGCTGTTTACAGCGGTTAAAAGGTTTTTCGCGGCGCAATAGCGCCATAGGGTGAACCCGCAAAGAAAGCCCCGTTGTTTGATAGTCATGACGTAAATCGGTTTCGATATTCGGCGCTTGAGTAAATAAGTCGTCTTGCGGCTCTTTTTCTAGATCTCTCAATAATTCACCTTGCGGTTGTAGCGCAGCCGCTTGCCAGTGAGCGATGTGGCGATTGCCGCTAATGGCTTGCAGTACATCCGCCGCGGCGAGGTATTGAATGTCTGCACGACTTAACTGAGTGCGCAGGCAAAGCTCTTCAATGCTTTCGAAAGGTGTACTAGCACGTGCTAATACGATGGCTTCAGCCGTTTTATGAGATAACGATTTTATGCCAATAAAGCCAAGCCGAACGGCAAAGCCTGCGCTGTGTTTTTCTAAACTGTGTTCAGCGTTACTGTGATTAATAGCAATAGGCAGTACTTTTATTTTATGGCGTCGGGCATCTTGAATTAATTGCGATACAGAATAAAAGCCCATAGGCTGGCTGTTGAGTAGCGCGCAGTAAAACGCGGCGGGGTGATGGCATTTTAACCATGAGGATGCATAACATAGCAGGGCAAAACTGGCAGAGTGAGATTCTGGAAACCCGTAGCCGCCAAAGCCTTTAATTTGCTCAAATAATCTATGGGCAAATTCCGGCGAATAATTATTCGTGAGCATGCCACTTATAAATTTTTGTTCGAACTGTAGCAGCGCACCGTTTTTTCCCCAGCTTGCCATAGCACGACGCAGTTGATCGGCTTCGCCACCACTAAAGTTTGCCGCGACCATTGCAAGGCGAATGGCCTGCTCTTGGAAGATGGGTACGCCTAATGTAGGTTTTAATACCGCCTCTATTGCTTGGCTTGGGTAACTTATAGGCTCTATGCCCTCACGCCGACGTAAATAGGGGTGAACCATATCCCCTTGGATGGGGCCGGGCCTAACGATTGCGATTTCGATAACTAAATCGTAAAAGCAGCGGGGTTTTAATCGCGGTAACATCGACATTTGCGCGCGCGATTCAATTTGAAAGATGCCAATCGTATCGGCTGCGCAGAGCATGTTATAGGTTGTCGAGCATTCGCGAGGAATATCCGCAAGGCTGCGTATGTTGGGCGCATAAGCGTTTACCAGCTGTAAACATTTACGCAGGGCGGTAAGCATGCCCAGCGCGAGGATATCAATTTTTAATAACCCCATTGCTTCAAGGTCATCTTTATCCCATTGAATAATGGTGCGCTCTGGCATGCTGGCATTTTCAAGGGGAACTAAATCGCTGATTTTACATTCGGTAATAACAAAGCCACCGACGTGTTGAGATAAGTGGCGAGGAAATCCCATAATCTCTTCGGCTAAGCTAAACAGTAGTTGCAGTTTTTGTTGTTGCGGCTTTAGACCTGCAGAGGTAATACGTTGTTCTAAATCGCCACTGCGATCCCACCACGCGAGCGATTTTGCCAGTTGATCGACAAGGGCTGAATCTAGTCCCAGAGCTTTGCCGACATCGCGAATTGCGCTGCGCGACCGATAGGTTACAACCGACGCGGCTAAAGCGGCACGTTCGCGGCCGTATTTTTGATAAATATATTGAATAACCTCTTCGCGCCGTTGATGTTCAAAATCGACATCGATATCCGGTGGTTCATCGCGTTCCTTCGAAATAAAACGTTCAAACAGTACATTTATTTGCCCAGGCGATATTTCGGTAATAAAAAGGCAGTAGCACACCACCGAATTTGCGGCAGAGCCTCGCCCTTGGCATAAAATGTTTTGGCTGCGGGCGTAGGCGACAATATCGTGTACGGTTAAAAAATAATATTCGTAGTTTAGCTCTTCAATAATGCTGAGTTCTTTCTCTAAGAGTGTTTCAACTTCTGCTGGAACGCCCTCGCGCCAGCGTTGTAATTTTCCCTGGCCGACGAGCTGGCGCAGGTGATCGATAGGCGAGCAGTTGTTGGGTACAAGTTCGCGCGGGTATTGGTAGCGCAGTTCGTCTAAGTTGAATTGGCATTGTTCTGCAATAATTTTTGTTTGTGCAATTAATTCGGCTGGGTACAGCGCTAGGTATTCTTCTGAGGATTTCAGGTAGGCTTCGGCATTGCTATTTAAGTTTTTGCCTAACTGTTCAAGTGTGCGGTTGTGGCGAATAGCGGTGAGCACGTCCTGTAATGGTTTGCGGTCTTTTGTGTGCATTAATATTTGATCGCAGGCGACAAGTGGAATACCACTGCTATTGCTCAAGGATTGCCAGTGGGGAAATAGCATTTGCTCTCCGCCGCTCAGCTGGTGACTAACGCCAAGCCATAAGCGTTGTTTAAAGGCGGCAGAAAAACTCTTTAAGTGTGTGTCTAAGTCGTTTAGATCGGGTTCTAAGCAGAGAATAATCAGACAGTTTTGCAGGCGAAAGCGTAAATCTTCGAGATGCGCTTGGTATTCGCCTTTTGGCATGCGCCGTCGAGCTAGCGTAATAAAACCCGAAAGCTCGGCGTAGCCTGCGCGGTTGGGGGCGAGAGCGACCAGCTTGCAGCCATTGCTTAGCTTAAAACAGCTACCGACAATAAGATGCACTCCCAATTGTTTTGCGCAAACATGAGCTTTCACTACGCCGGCAAGTGAGCATTCATCTGTGATGGCTATAGCCTTGTGGCCAGCAGCAAACGCTCCCGCGACGAGCTCCTGTGGATGCGAGGCGCCAGTTAGGAAGGTGTAGTTGCTGTTGGTGTATAGGCAGGTAAATAACATCGCCCTATAATACTGTATTTAAATACAGTGTTATAGGGCGGTTTAACATAGGTTTTAGTCGCTTCTAAATGCCCCCGCTCGCGGGTCGGCGAAGCAGTGATCTTATTAAACTGTTCGAACGTTGTTTTTTGATAACGGATCTTTGTTAATAAAAGTCGTTTTCTATTGCATCTGTCGAAGGCTGACTAGTCGAGCACTAACGAAATCAGCAGTAAAATAATGAATAAAATCAGTAAATTTCGACACCAATTAAATGCGCTGCTGGCGTTGGGTTTTTTCTGTGTAGGATTCAGGCTGTGGCTGAACGGTGTGCTTGAACTTGCGCCGTAGCTGTGTGGTGTGTCGGTGCCGTGATAAATTGCTCGAAATTCGTGCGAGCCGGTTTCGACAGCGTTTAACGGCAGGCAGGCTCTGCCCTTACTATCGAGCGGTACGGGCGCGCCAGCGGGTTTGTTATCGATGTAAAAGCTAACGCTGCCGCTAGGCGTTGGATTGCCGTTAAACAGAGGTATGACAACTGCGGCGATACCGCTTTCGCATTCGTTAGTTGCATAGACCTGAATGCTGGTTGCACGACTGTTAATCGATTGTGTTAGCTCGTAACCCTTGGCAAAAATCTCATCGCCTGTGGTTGCAACGTCGAACACGCAGTCACTTTTTAATGGAGCCTTAACTAAGTTGCACACCTGTTCGGCATCGGCGATCGCCATGCCTGCGAGTATAGGTACGCCGGGAATTTGAAATTCGGGTTTTAGTTCCGTTGGAGGCTCTTCTGCCGGCCAGTCTTTATCGGTGAAGGTCGCTGTTGATGTGCCGTCCGCATAGCTAAATAGGCTCGACTCTTCTGTGACTCGCCAAGAGTCTGCAAAGGTGTTGTAGAGCTGGATGTGACGTTGATGAAGACTTTTCGGCATAGGTCCCACGTGTGCTCCATTTTGTAATGCGGGCAGCCAGCTGTGCTTACCGATTGGCCCCATAAGGCCTCGGTCTGCTTGCGTGTGGCTGACGCTAATATTTAAAATCCAGATATCGTGACTTCCCCAGTGGTAGGGGGTGATCAGCAGTACTGGGTGGTGTTTGTAGTCAATTCGCAGGCCTTGGGCTTGGCCTACTGCAAATGAGGAGATACGGTTGCCGTCAATTTCGATCCCATTTTCGGGGATGCGAGTTGGCTTGCCGTCTAGATAAAATTGCAGCTGGCCGCGAAACTCCCCAGCACTCGGCTGGTAGCTAAATCGATGCGCGCCGATTGTTGCAGCTACTGCAGTGTTTACGCTTACGCTGGATTTTAAACCGCTATAGCTGTCGGTAATGGGGTTGGCGGTTGTCACCGGCATTTGTCGCGTTTGTATTTCCATGCCCTCATCGTCGCGTAGAAGTACAAATTCTCCCGCCGCTTGAAAATCGTAGCGTTTGCCATCGAGGGTGTGGATGTGTGGGTCGCCGTTGTCTGAACCGTCATCGGCGCCACCAATTTTGAGCCTAAACACGGTTTGATCTCTGCGCCCGCTGCTGTCTTGAGCGGTGATGTAAACGTAATCGGTTTGCGTATCACTGCCATCTGAAATGTACTGCCACTGCCAAGTATTGGTGCCGATACTGACAAATCCGCCTTTGCTCGCCGACAGGGTTACCGAGTCACCATCTGGGTGAGAGAAGGTACCTTGGCGTGTGGCAATGCCGCCGAGTGGTGCGTAGCTCCAGGATCCGCCAACATCAACGTTTGGTTTTTCGCTGCCGTCCGAGTCTGTTACCACAAGTTCACTTATCATGCCTTGGTGAGCGTGGAAGAATATGTGGCAGTGAAACAGCCAGCGCCCTAAAGCTCCGCCAAGGGTGGTTGCATCGACAAGTTCTCGATCTTCTATACGTACCCGAAAGTTGAGCGTGTAGCCAGCGGGGACATCAACGTTGTCGCGGAACTCTTGGTAGGGCCAAGTAAAGTCTGGTTGTGTTGGATGGGTTAGGGATTTGGGTTGAATAGAAAAACCGTGTAGGTGAAAAGGGTGATGAGCCCCAGTGCTATTGGTGACCGACAACTGCAAAAGGTCACCTGTTTGAGCGTAGCGCGCCGAGGCGATTTTTGCTTTGCTTGTATAGGGGCCCGGGCCGGCAGTTGTTCCGCCAATGCCGTTTATTGAAAGGGTGCCGCCAGCATTGGAAAGCTCGATGTCGCTGTTAGCCATCCCCAGTTTTGGCGGCGAGAATGACGCGGGGTTGAGCAGGTTGTCGGTGGCGGCGGGGAGGATTTCGATCGCTGCCCCAGGTATTGAGGCGCGCAACGGAGTGCCGGCGCTTATGCCGCCAAAGCCCGCTGCTGTGCCGCTGACGTTAAAGTGCATTACCGGCAGCGTTGGGATGACCGAGTAGCCGGATCCGGTGCGCTGAAAATCCTGCGTCCAAAGGGTTAGAACACCTGTGGCGGTAGCCGGAATGACGGCGACAACATCGGCGCGCGAGGCTGGTGGCAACAGGATTTCACCGCTCGAGTACTTGGTGTCGTAGGCGCCACTTACGCCGCCTTCGACAACTGCATTGTCGAGCAGACCACCTTCGCCGCCAACGCGGACTAGATCGATCTGTGTTCCAGTCGCTGTTGTGAGTATCAGCCTAAAATAGCGCGTGGTTGCGGCATTTAGCAGCTGTAAACGAATGCCTTGTTGCGGTTGCACGTTTAGGCTTAGCGCATCGATACCAAGCGAGCCGGGTGTGAATGGATCGCCGCTGCGCCCGCCCGCGATATAACCATTGGTCAGCACGGTTTGGCCTTCGTTGGTTCGCCCCGGCCCAGATAATTGAATGTTGGGAATCTCACCAGCGGCAAACGGTGTTGCGGCGGGACTGCCGTCTTCGTTTAGTGGCGCTATTGAGCATAAGTCGGCTGGCGCGGGCCCCGGTTGAGCGGTCGACACCGCTAGGAAGGGTAATGTTGGGTCATAGGTTACGGTGTCATTTGCCCCAGCGGTTCCCAGAGCTCCCGGCGTTTTGCAAACCGTGATATCACTTAATACGACCTCTTGAGTCTGTGCTGCAGCCGGCAAAACGCCCGAGCCTATAAGGGTGGCCTCGTTTGGATCGGCGACGACTATCATGCCGTAGGTTCCACGAAAGACTCGATTCGTTGAGTGGTGGTGATGTGGGTGGTACCAGAATATACCCGGTCGCGTCACTTTAAGTTTGTAGAGGTAGGTGCCGCCGGGCGGGATTTCATTCTGAGTGAATGGCGTACCATCGGCGGCGTTTGCCATTTCTATTCCGTGCCAGTGCAGCCCGCTTGGGTGAGGCAGGTTGTTAATCAAGCGAACGACGAGAATGTCGTCTTTGTTGAGGTGAATGGTAGGCGCGGGAATTGAACCGTTGATGGCTTCTGCTTCAACCGTTGTTCCGCCAATATCCAAGCTGGCTAGCGCGATGGTGAAGCGCGCCTCAAAAATACCGCCGCCAGCAAAGTTTACGGCGGCGGGTGTTTCATACGGACCTATTCCGGTGGTCATGGCGCATCTCCTATTCCTTAGGATAAATTGCTATGCAAAGAACCTTAGCCCTGAGGGCTGTAAATGTCAGTGACATATTCACTAAGTTGCTAGGTGGTGAATGCTGGCATCTTATTTACTATTCAAAAATGCTATTTCTATCTTTTGGCTCGATAGGGTATGATCCTGTGTCTCAGTACGCCATTTTGACTAAATATCGTGATGTTTATCACGCGAATTGGCGGGTTACTAGGCTTCTCGAATATTATTGAGAAGCAGTAAGCAGACGCTTCGGTACGATGTAAATTACAATCTCGAAGCTTAGAGTTTTCTCTATATTTCCGCTGTTTATATAAACGCGTAAATATGGCGCATTACTTAACGTATTAACATAAGCCGATATAACAATAACTGGCGTTTTCGTTCTGCTGTTTTCGCAATTTAGCTTCATTTGAGTGTATGTGTACTTCGCGTGGCAATCGTCTTTGGGCGATGCGCTTGCTGGTGCTGCTGTCATTTCTCAGCCTGCTGTTGGTGGGTGTTGAATTCTTCCTGTGCGTTTTTACGGTATTCGCGTCCGTTTTATAGCTTTTGCAAACGTAATAGCAGTAGCTCCACCATATCGACTCTACGTTTGACGCTTTGTTTTTTACGGGCTGTAATCGGTTGCACGTAAATCAACATTGATTATTGCGCCTAATGATTGTTAGTTGGTATGACCGTTAAGGTTTAGCGATTTTTAATCTGGTGGACTAGCCGGTATTTGCCGGGCTGGGGAAGGTGAGGCTTACTTCTTTAGGCGCTCGACCATATGAACACAAGAAGTACATATCGGGGTTACTTTGGCCGATGTGTTTTCAGGATAGGTTGTCACGGACTGATTTGGGGTGGACTGTTGTGTGGTTCCCCTTTTTTAGAAGCAAGGGCGTTGTAATCAGCCAGATAGTGCCGAGTTTCGGCGGTTGGTATTGCTCACATTAATAATAAAAACACTCGAAAATTTACAGGAGATTTTCTCTGATGATTAACACAAAAACTAAAGGCTTCCGCTTGGCGGCAGCACTGAGCTTGGGCCTAACGGCATCAGCTTTCAGTGCCGTTTCGCAAGCTGGCTGTACCTACAACGTTGTTAACCAGTGGGGCTCAGGCTTCCAAGGTAGCATACGTATTACGAATGACGGTTCTAGTGCAATTAATGGTTGGAACGTTAGCTGGCAGTACGCCAACAACTCTGTTACCAATGCGTGGAATGCCACTGTTAGCGGTAGCAACCCATACACTGCAACTAACTATGGTTGGAATGGCACTATCCAGCCAGGACAATCTGTTGAGTTTGGCTTCCAGGGTAATTCCAATGGCGGCAGCGTCGAGACTCCTACTGTAACAGGCGATGCTTGTTCAGGCGGTTCTTCAAGCTCTTCAAGCAGCTCAAGTTCATCTAGCTCTTCAAGTTCTTCAAGCAGCTCAAGTTCATCTAGCTCTTCAAGTTCTTCAAGTTCTTCAAGTAGCTCAAGCTCTTCATCTTCTACCAGCGGTGGTCAGTGTACTGAGCAGTGTAAGTGGTACCAAGATGACCCACGTCCATTGTGTCAGAACCAAGATAGCGGTTGGGGCTGGGAAAACAGTCAAAGCTGTATCGGTCGCACTACGTGTGAAAGCCAATCTGGTAGTGGCGGCGTAATCAGCAGCTGTAACAGTTCTTCTTCAAGCAGTTCTTCAAGCTCAAGCAGCAGCTCAAGCTCAAGCAGTTCTAGTTCTTCTTCAAGTTCTAGCTCTTCTTCAAGCTCAAGCAGCAGCTCTAGCTCAAGTTCTTCTTCAAGCTCAAGCAGCTCTTCTTCAAGCTCAAGCGGTAATCCAACTGCTGGTAAGTTCCGTGTGAACTCCAACGGTGAAATTACTAAAGACGGCACTGTGATTCCAATTCAGTGTGGTTCTTGGTTTGGTCTAGAAGGTCAGCACGAGCCGCAAGACGCTGAAAATAACGCCGATGGTGCTCCTATGGAACTTTACATAGGCAACATGTGGTGGGCTGAAACTGGTCGTACTATTCAGCAGACTATGACTGAAATTAAGCAGTTGGGTATCAACGTTGTTCGTTTCCCAATCGTTCCACAAACCCTCGACCCAACCGACCCTCAGGGTACAGGTTTTGTTCGTGACGGCGGTGTATTGAAGAATGCTGATGGCGTTCGTCAAGAAAATGCTCGTCAGGCGATGGAAGATTTCATTAAGTTAGCTGATGAAAACGAACTTGAAGTTATTGTCGATATTCACTCTTGCTCCAACTACCTTGGCTGGCGTGCGGGTCGCTTAGATGCGAAACCACCTTATGCTGATGCTGAGCGTGAAGACTACGACTTCAAACGTGAAGGCTACTCTTGTTCCGCAACCGGTAACCCAAGCTCTGTTACTACCGTTCATGCATACAACGAGACTATCTGGTTGAACAACTTGCGTGAAATTGCTGGTTTGAGCGAAGCTTTAGGCGTTGATAACATTATTGCTATCGACATCTTCAACGAGCCATGGGATTACACTTGGGCTGAGTGGAAAGATCTTTCTGAGAAAGCTTACGCCGCTATTGCTGAAGTGAACAACGACGTGTTGGTAATGGTTGAAGGTATCTCTGGTGGTACTTCTGCAGGTGTTGAAGTTCCTCACGGCAACGAAGACACTAACCCTAACTGGGGTGAGAACTTCTACCCAGCTCGTGATGCTATGTTAGACATCCCACAAGATCGTTTGATTATTTCTCCACACACCTACGGTCCTTCTGTATTCGTACAGAAGCAGTTTATGGATCCATCTCAGCCAGAGTGTGACGGCTTAGAAGGTGATGAAGCTGGTGATAACGACTGTAATGTTGTGATCGATGCTGATCGTCTAGCAGCTGGATGGGACGAGCACTTTGGTTTCTTGCGTGAGCAAGGTTATGCCATGGTTATCGGTGAGTTCGGCGGTAAGATGGATTGGCCAGCTGGATTCAGCGACGCAGACCAAGCGCGTTGGAGCCACATTACGACTTCTGTAGACGAAGAGTGGCAGAACACATTCGTTGACTACATGAAAGCGAAAAACATTCAAGGTTGTTACTGGTCAATTAACCCAGAGTCTGCGGACACTGGTGGCCTTTACTTGCATGAATACGATAATGACGGAGAAAGCTGGGGTACTTGGTTAGGCTTCGACAGTCGTAAAACTAGCTTGATTCAGCGTTTGTGGGCTAACTAAGCCATAGTCGTTACATTGAGTTAATATCGGTTGTTCCGTAAGGTTCAACCGATAGCTAAAAAACCAAGCTCTGATACTATTCATGGGGCTTGGTTTTTTTTCGCCTTTAATTTGAGCGGTTAAAAAAGCTAATGAGTGAATATTGATTGATAAGTGAGACGTGGTTAGTGGAGCTTTACACAAGGCAGTTGTGGTTACGCCGTTTAGCGCAGAGCGATTATGCAGACTATAAGCAGCTGGTTACCGATCCTGCCGTTATTCGGTACTGTTTCGATAAGCCCTCGACGAGTGCCTTAGATGCCTCTTTCAGTGAGCAAATTGGAGCGTGGGGCAAGGGTTCGACTGGTTGGCTCAGTTTTGCGTTAATCGAAAAATCTAGTAGTGCGTTTGTCGGCGTTGTAGGCTTGAAGTTGGATGGTGAAATGGATTGTGAAATGGATGGCGAAATGAGAGGCGAGTTCGATGAGCGAGGCGCCGCACCCATGAGTGCTGAACTGGCCTATATGATTTCAGTAAAATTCCAACGGCGAGGCTTCGCGCGGGAGGCAGTGTTGAGGATGTTGCAATTGTGTCAGACTTTGGGGTGTAACAGCGTCGTGGCGCGTGTAGTTGAGGACAACATTGCATCAACTAAATTGTTAACAGCCTGCGGTTTTGATTGTATCGAAACCTACTCCAACAGCGTTTTAATTGAAGGTGTATTATTCGACGATAGCCTATTTAAAAAGCGATTGTCGCCTGCCACAGCTTAGGTTGTTCGCATAAACCCCTGATAACTTTCGATAAAGCGGTTCAAGCCCTGTTGCTCAAACGCCACCTGATCCCAAGCTTCCTCCGATACAATTTGGCTATTACTGGGGTTGAGTAGATAGACTTCGGCGGCTGCCGTTTGGCTTCCTAGGTCTACTTCTAATCCCGTACGGATATAGGGTTCCCCTTCGAATTGATCGAGTAGGGCTATGTCGGCGTTATTGAGATCAAAATAAAGCGTGCCGGTAACCAGATCGCAATCACTGGCGGGTATGATAACGGGGTAGTCTTCGCCGACGACGCAGCGTCGTGTGTAGCCCCGTAATTGCGCAGAGCCGCTGCGGTAGTGTCCTGTGACGATAGATTCCCATACTTTGCTGTACATTAGTGAGCCGTAGGTAAATAGGTTCACAACAACTCCTGTGGTTGGGTTGGCGTTTAATAAAGTTGGTGGTAGCGACCGCTAGCGTATTATTTTATAGCAGCTTTTGCTAACGTTGATTTGCTTATAGACGTGCGTCGTCGAGGCGAGTAGTAGAGGTGAGTAGGAAAAACGAATAGTAGAAGCGTATCAGAAGTAGAGTCTTATCTGTGTTGCTATAGCGGTGAGTATACGGATTGCCGCGTGAATGGCTCTTGAGGGTTTATGCTTAATTTTATTTTGACGATTGTTTCATTGGTGGTCTTAGTCATAGGCGTTGTGGCGCTGATATCGCCTATTCCGGTTGGCTTGATTCTTATTACGCTGAGCCTTTCCACACTTGTTTGTGTTAGCCCGCGTTCGCAAATATTACTGCGAAATTTAAGGGTTAAGTATAAAAAACTGAATCACTGGGTGTTGCGCTTAGAGGCAAAAGTAGAGCTAAAGTTTAAAGCTTTGGCGGCCGCGCTGAGTAGTACACGGCCACCCGAGTAGTTTGGCCGCTAGCGTTGTTTGCTAGTTGATCTGTTTAGGATTTTATAAATTGAATTTAATGTATTGGGTTTGAGGTTAAAAGAATGCAGGTAGAAGAAATTATTATAGCCGAAACCGCTGGCGGTGAGATGGTCGCACAACAAAGTGCAGAATTGGTAGCCGGGCAGGGCATTGTTGGGGATCGCTATTTTTCCTCGCAAGGCACTTTTTCTGATCTATTGCTGGAATCACAAGATTTCGAAGTAACGCTAATTGAGCAGGAAGAAATAGAGGCCTTTAATGAGGCTGCTGGTTTAGATTATTCTGCATCAGACTTCCGCCGTAATATTGTTACCCGAGGTGTGCGCTTAAACGATTTAGAAGGCCGTGAATTTAGTGTGGGGGAGGTGCGTTTGCGTGGTGTGCGCCTGTGTGAGCCTTGTGGTTATCTTGCCGGTCGTATTGGTAAGGTAGTGTTAAAACATATGATGCACAAGGCAGGCCTTAGAGCACAAATTATAACGGGTGGATTTATCTCTCAAGGTGATGCCATTAGTGTTAATTAATATGTGTATACTCGTGGTTGTTTTTTAAAGAGATAAATTTTTACACAAAATGTGCGCGTAAGCGAAAATTTAAAGGAGAGTTGTGTGATTGTAACAGGTGAGTTTAATGTTAGTTTAAAGCCTTTAGATGCCTATGCTGAAGGTGGGGCCGGCGTGAAGCTTGGACGTATGTCGATAGATAAAGTTTTTACCGGTACGTTAGATGCTACAAGCAAAGGTGAGATGCTAAGTGCGCGCACCATGGTTGATGGTTCTGCCGGGTACGTTGCCATTGAGCAGGTTATTGGTAGCTTGGATGGTAAATTAGGCAGCTTTGTATTACAGCATTACGGCACTATGAGAAAAGGTGATGACCACCTTATATTGGAGGTGGTACCCGATTCGGCTACTGGCGAGTTACATGGCTTAACCGGCGAAATGGAAATTAGAATTGAAGATGGCAAGCATATCTATGATTTTGATTTTACCTTGCCGGCCGATAACGTCTAATAGCTTCAGTAACCATCTTGAATTAGAGTTGGTTGCACGCTGGTGTGTTTAGCTGGCACTAGCTAAACACACCTTGTACCAACCATTTGTTTTGTAGCAGATCATAAAAAACCCAAACTCTTAAGCCGTCATCTCGCTGAGCTAAAAAATAATCTCGAGCAGTGGGTTTGTCCCACCAGTTTCCCTCAATTCTCTCGGGCCCTTGTAATAATGCCAAGGTGCCACGCCAGAAAAGCGATTCACTTTTATACTCTATGGGTTGCGGCTGAGAAAAAATCCAGCTTGGCCTCGCGCCAATAGATGTCGTGACTGTCGTTGTGCTAGCGCCATACACGTCTATTTTTTTGTTGCTAAGTTCCGGTATGTGGCTGTCGTTATAGTCTATTTTGAAAATCGCCTCATTACCGATCCGAGCCTGTAATTTTGCGGTTAATCGTGCAAAATCATCCTGTAATTGTTGCTTGCCCATTGCTTCGTTATCCGTGCTGTGGGCATGGCTAGAAAAAGCCAATGTCTGGTTGTCGGCCGTAAATTTTTGTGTGTTGCGACAGTGTAATTCAATCCCGTCAACCTCAAAGGGAAGGCTGTTCGATTCGAGTTGAATCTGGCTGAGTTCGTAGAGCAGTTGCCATTTCTGCTGTGGCTGGCTGCTATAGATATTAAGAGTTTCACAATCGTGATAAATATCGAACAGACGCCATTCAACCGCTTGGCACTGCAGTTGGTGTTGTTGTAAATAATCACTTAATTTTTGCAGTAACATCGCCATGGGCTGATGTAGTTGTTCGCTAGTGTTTATGGGGTAGTCGAACTCCATACTGTTGTAAAAAAAAGATTCAGGCTCAAAAATAATTAAAGGCTTTTTAAATAATGAAGGGCTCGGCAGGGGGGGGCTTTTATTGTTGCTGATTGAATCGTTAGTTTTTGGTGTGCTTTCTATTTTGCTTTGAGCGTGGCTTTGATCAATATCGAACAGTTCGCTCATTAACTCACAAAAACGTGTGCTCCAGCGCTTGCGAATACTGGCAAAAGAGTGTTTTTGTATTTGTTTTAAAATATCGCCTAAAGTTTTAAACCCCGTTTTTTCTAAAGCGTCAACCTCTGCGGATAAGGCTTTTAGGCTTAATGTACTTTGCGGTAGCAGGGTGAGCGCGCGTACCGGTTGAAGGCTTAATTTTTCTAATATTACCTCTCGATCAAAGGCTTGATTTTGGCTTGGTGCTGTAGTGTCAGATATAAAGGATAATAGCCATGCAGCGGAAGGCGTGTGGCCAATGCCGAAGTGGCCATTGGCATGTTTTAAACTGATGTATATTTTTTGGTAGAGGCAGCTCAAACCGTTGAATAGTTTAAGGCTGCGAGAGACTTCTAAAGTGAAGCCAGCATCTTTATGTTCATGGGGAACGTGTGTTTCTAAGTAGGGCGTGAAAGCATAAAGTTGATTGGCGAGTTCTGTTAGGCGGTTAAATTCTTGTTCTGGACGGCGTTTGTATTGTTGAAATTCAGCGAGGAGTTGAGCTGTTGTTAGAGGCATGTAGGGCTTTATGCCTTTAGTTAATAGTGAGGAGCTTACACACACTATTTGTTGTTTCTGGGTAACAACAATGTCGTCTTGCCTCGACACCTCAAGAGCGTCTAGCGGTAGTTGCGGTAGCCGCACTGCAATCCAGCAGCGAGTAACGTTATAGTTGTTAACCACGCTTACCTCTGTAGTTATCAAGGCCCCCATTTTTTTTGATTGCGATTGTTTGTTTGGCTTGGCCGTTAGTATAAAAACGATACTCTCTCGGGGTTGAGTTGTTTACTGGGTTGCGGTGCGGTTGTTGTTCCAGCCATTGTTGGGGCAACTCAATAGCGATGGCTTGATGTAGCTGATTCTGTAATTGCCCTCGTTGCTTAATGATTCCTACTAAAAGTTGCTGGCCTTCAAACTCACTGTATAACCTTAAGCCGGCAGGTGAACTGGATTGTTTGGCTTGGGCGGGTCGCAGAAGAACATACAAACCTTTACCAGCATTAGTGGCGAGCTGGCATTTGCGTAGCTCTGTGTAGGTTAAAAACGATTTTGGTTGCCAAGCCAAAATAGAACAACAGCTGCTAGAGCGCGCTAGCTCGGTAAAGCAGGCGATAAAATCAGCTTTGCTTTTAGGTCGCACGATTAATAGCTGGTTTAACGGGACACCTGCCTGCAAGAGCCCTTCGGCAAAGGGTAATGCGGGAGGGTTTAGAAGCGCCGCGTGGTACAGAGTGTTTTCCCGTAGTAATCGCATAACCGCAGGACCAAACAGCAGCCAATCGCCACAACCAGGGCTGGCTTGGCATAGCTCGATCAAACTACTGCTAGGCCAGCCTTTATTAAGGAGCCGCTTATTCAACTGAGGGTAAGTGCTATCCACGGCATCCTTCGTCACAAACCGCTGGGAATGCCCCCGCCAAACATCGCCTTGCTGTAGCAACGTCTCTAGTGAGGGTTTCGCTTGCGGCTCGTTGACCGGCCGATCTGTGGGTTCGTTACCATAAACGGAGCTGGACGGGGGCTGAAAAACTTTTCTAAAAGGGGGGGAAGGCATAGCGCTGTTTAGCTCAAATAATTTGCGAATACTGTATTTATAGACAGTATTCCTGTTTGTTCGGGCCGTCAAGATAATTGTGCTGTGACTGGTATGTGTTGCCTGCTGGGGCGGAGCGAAAATGACCTTCTGTGTAATTTAAGTAATAGGTATTGAGCTAGTCTTGATTGGCTGGATTTGGCGTGAAGGTTTACAAATATGCCCTCAAAGAAGCGGGGGGTGTGGCTCTATCACTGTATAAGCTAATGAGTATTCTATTCGGTTAGCTTTGACACGCCCTCATATAATCTTTGTTTATATAAATTTTGATGGCAGTATTTATAGGTCTTCCGGTGTTAGTTTGTACTTACTGTTTTCGTCTTGTAGTCAAGGGAAATTACTGCAGGCGTGAACTATAATGACATAAAGCAACTTTTTGAGAAGTGTAGTACGCCGCCATGGAAGAATTGCCGAGTAACCGAAGAAAAGATTCACAGTTGCGTGAAGCCATAGATCGATTTCATCGCGACATCCAAAGTTTTAGCGATTTAAGTAAGGTTTACCACTATACCCTAAAGGAAATTTGTGCCCTTTCTGGCTCTCCATTTGCCTTTGCTATGGAGCGATGTATCGATGCTGATGGTCAGACCGCGCTCAAGTGTATAGCCGCTCATCTAAGTGTTGCGGATGCTGAGCCTGGGGCTGACGTGAATATTGAGGACTGGCCGCTTATCAGGGTGGAACAGGCGACTAGAGCCTTATATAACGCCATTAGCTTTAATCGACCAATGGTATTAGACCCCGACACGCTTCGCAGTCTTCGCAGTAATTATCCGAAACTTCCCCTCTTAGAGCAGGTATTGGTTCTGACGTTAAACGACGGCCAGAAAACCCGTAGTGTTATTTGTTTGGCGAACGCACAACAACCCTACCATGTTGATTTTGCCAAGCGTATCTGGCCCTTACTTACTACCTGTGTCAGCTTGATGCGTATTATTGAAAACAAGCAATTACAGTCTATTTCCGAAAAGCGGGTGTTGTTGGAGCAGGACTCTTGGCGAGAAAGTTTCGGAAGACTAGAGACTCTTGCCCCCGTTGGAATTATCACCATAAATCGTGAACAAAAAATATTGCGGATAAACCCCGCGGCAGAGCTCATGTTTGGGCGAATTGCAGCGCAAGCGGTTCATTGTCATATTTCCGATCTTTTGCCAGAGCGCTTTCGTAATGAGCATTCGACGCAAACATTCAATGCTCAATCGGTAAAGCATGGCCACAAAGAGGCGATTCGTGTTCAAGGGTGCAAGTCGAATGGACAGATAATTCCCCTTGAACTCTCGTTAATGTTTTTCGAAGAGTACCGGCAGCCCCGCATTATGCTGATACTGCGAGATAGCAGCCGTCTAATCGAGATACAGGAGCAGCACCAGGCCGAGCTACAGCGGTTTAAGGTCGTTGCCGATTTAGCGCCGATGGGTATTTTGCAAACCGATACTAACTGGAATACCGAATACGCAAATGATCGCTGGTTGGAGATCACCGGTATGACGCGCGAATCGGTTGAGGGAATGAGCTGGTCAAAGTTTTTACATCATGAGGACGCGGAGCCGGTGCTAACCGAGCTGCACAGTCAAGTTGGGGCTGGGCAGGAGTTCCGTAAAGAATGTAGGGTACAGCGAGGTATTGACGACGTGGTCTGGGTTTGGGTTCAGGCTCGGCCACTGTTCACATTAAATGGTGAAGTTAACGGCTTTGTCGCCACTATGGTGGATAACAGCTATCACCATGATGCAGAAGAAAAGCTTCGCCATTTGGCTGAGCGAGACGTTCTTACCGGGCTCGCTAATCGCATGTTGTTTTTTGATCGTCTTGAACACGCACTACAACGAGTTGAACGGCACGGGGCTTTGGCAATTTTGGCGCTAGACTTGGATGGTTTCAAAAATATTAATGACACGCTGGGGCACGATGCCGGTGACCGAATGTTGGTGGAGGTCGCTAATCGTTTGTTGAGCTGTGTACGCCAAGAAGATACGGTATCGAGAGTTGGCGGTGATGAGTTTTTCATATTGCTTGAAAGCCTTTCGGATGCATCGGTGGCTGCGCATGTGTCGGATAAAATATTAAAAGCATTAGAAATGCCATTTACTATTGCCCAGCAAGAAGTTTTTATTTCCACCAGTATTGGTATTTGCTTTGCGGTAAACGGGCAGAGCAGTTCGTCAAAAACACTGTTAAAGCAAGCCGATATGGCCTTGTATAGAGCCAAGGATTCAGGGCGCAATAACTATCAATATTATTCTCCAGATCTCGAAAGAGCTTCACGGCGTAAGCTTGAGCTAGGCAATAGCTTGCATCGCGCCTTGGGGCGCGCTGAATTTGAGGTGTTTTATCAAGCGCAGGCCACCGTCGCGAGTAATAAAATTATTGGCTTTGAAGCATTATTGCGCTGGCGCCATCCTGTAAAAGGGTTGCTGGGACCCGATTCTTTTATCGGCCTGCTCGAAGATACAGGTTTAATTGCTCCAGTAAGTCGTTGGTTGCTACACATCAGTTTTCATCAGCTAAAAGATTTGATTGCTTTAGGTATGGTGGATAGCGATGCGGTAATGTCCGTGAATATCAGTCCACGACAATTTCGAGACCCTTTGCTGTTGCTAGGTATTGAGAAGGCTCTTTCTGACTCAGGTCTTAGCGGGAAGAATGTCGTTGTGGAAATTACCGAGTCAGCATTGATCCAAGATCAAGGTCATGCTGTAGATAGCTTGAAGAAAATACGGGAGATGGGAATTAAAGTTGCCTTAGATGATTTTGGTACAGGGTTTTCATCGCTCAGTTACCTAAAGAAATATCCAATCGACATTATTAAAATTGACCGTAGTTTTATTAAGGATTTATTGATCGACAAAGAAGATGAGGCGATAACCCAGGCCGTATTAGCCTTGGGGCGCTCGCTGAAAATGGAAGTGATTGCCGAGGGTGTTGAGACATTCGAAATACTTAACCTGTTGAAATTATGGGGGTGTGACACTTATCAAGGGTATTTGCTAAATAAGCCAATTGCAGGAGCCGAGATTGCAAATTATTTTAGTAAACAGCTACAATCTCGCCGTTCGGAAATAGGCTAGCCTTCGCATAGGCGGCCTAACAACCTTCGAGAAAAACTATCGTTATCTATATGACTCTTTCTGTTGTTAAGGCTTACCGCAGTTGTGGTGACAAAAAAAGGAACCCGTGATGCCCACGAAAGACAAGAACGTTTCACCCGAATCGTCTGAACCCGCGGCAGCTGCCGCGTCATCCGTTGAGCCTTCTAAAGCAGAATCTACAGAGGTTGAGACCTCAACAGTTAAATCCGGCACCGTTCAGCCCAGCCACTATGTAGGTATTGGCGCTTCGGCTGGAGGGCTTGAAGCTCTGCAAGAATTTATGCGCCATATGCCTGTCAACAGCGGTTTGGCCTTTATTATTGTTCAGCATTTGTCGCCAGACTTCAAAAGTATGATGGATGAGCTGCTTAGCCGGCATACAACCATGCGTATCTTCAACGCCGTCGACGGTGTAGTTGTCGAGGCGAATACGGTATACCTGATCCCACCGAAAAAAAATATGATGATCGCTGAAGGCAAGCTGATACTTATCGATCAGATGCCCGATCGCGGTAATAATTTCCCTATTGATATCTTCTTTCGATCCTTAGCCGAAGACCAGCTGCATCGCAGTGTTGCGGTTGTGCTTTCGGGTACAGGCAGTGACGGTAGTCGCGGCGTACCGGCAATAAAAGAAGTGGGCGGTTTAGTGGTGGTACAAGAGCCGGAAGACGCGAAGTTTGACGGTATGCCGACTAGTGCAATTCGCACTGGCCTGGTGGATGTCGTTGTGCCGATAGATCAAATACCCGCGCGGATCATTAAATTTATTTCTCATCCATTGGTGAGTGGTGAACAGACATCGTTATCAGATCAGCTGGAAACGGCCGAAAGTGCACTCCAAGACATCTACGAGCTGCTGCGTATGCGCAGCGACATCGATTTTACCCAATATAAAAGTAGTACCATTTCGCGCCGAATCGAACGGCGCATAGGCTTACACGGTTTAACCAGTGTGTCTGAATATCACGCTCTATTACAGTCGCACCCGAGCGAGTTACAAACGCTCGCTAAAGATATGCTTATTGGCGTTACGCGGTTTTTTCGGGATACCGAATCGTTTAATGAGATTCGCAGTAAAGTAATACCTACCATTTTAGATCAGGCCTCTAAAGAAGAGACGATAAGGGTATGGGTGGCGGGCTGCTCAACGGGGCAAGAGGCTTATTCGCTGGCAATATTGTTTGACGAGGAAATTCAAAAGCGAGGCATTGCGCGAACCGTAAAAATATTTGCGACAGACGTTGACCCCGATGCAATAGCAGAAGCCAGCGCTGGTCAATTTAATATTAACGAAATTGCCGATGTAGGCGAAGAGAGATTTAATCGCTATTTTCTAAAGAGTGACGAAGACTTGGTTACGATTTCGCCGTCTATTCGTCAGATGGTGGTGTTCGCCACTCATAACTTATTAAAAGACCCTCCGTTTTCGAATTGTCAGTTGGCCGTGTGTCGCAATGTGCTAATTTATTTTCAGCCGAAAGCACAGCGTCAAATTTTGTCGATGCTGCACTTTGCTATACAGCGAGATGGCTACCTCTTTCTTGGCGGGTCGGAAAGTTTAGGCGATCTCACTCGGCATTTTGACGTGCATGACGAACGCAATCGCATCTATCGTAAAAATCCAAATGTGAAGGTAGGGCCTGGTAACTTTTCATCGCTTAATTCAGGTGACACAACGGCGAAGAAAGGTTCCGTTCCAAGCGTGGAGTCGTTAGTTAGGAATTATCAACAGCAAAAAACGCCGAGTTTTTTGCCACTATTAGAAGCATTAATCGATGACTATGTTCCCGCTTGTATTATTCTAAATGAAGATCTTGAGGTGCAGCATGTTTATGGTGATGTTCACTTGTATACCCGCAAGCTTAAGGCTGGTCGGTTCAGTGCAAAAATAAACGACTTTATTAGCGAAGGTTTGGGCGTAGCTGTTAGTACCGCAATCAACCGCGCATCTACGGATCAAAAAAATGTTCAATACAGCGAGATTCGATTTACGCCAGATGATGGCACTGAGCTTGTCGTAAAGCTCCGTGTAATTTATATCGCTGCAACGGCTGCCATTGCTGGGCATATGGCGCTAGTGTTTGAACATACAGAGCCAAGCGAAAGAGAGTTGCAAGATACTCTAGTTGAATTCAACGTGGGTGAAGAGTCTCAGCAGCGTATTCACGATCTCGAAGTCGCGTTAAAGAAAAATCAAGAACACCTACAGGTAACTATTGAAGAACTGGAGACCGCGAATGAAGAACTGCAAAGCTCAAATGAAGAATTGATGGCCTCTAACGAAGAGCTGCAAAGTACCAACGAAGAGTTGCAGTCGGTTAATGAAGAGCTCTACACGGTAAATAGCGAATATCAAGAAAAAATCGAAGAAGTTACCCAGATCAATATGGATATTGACAACATTATAAAATCGGCAGATATCGGTTTTATATTTTTGGATGATGCAATGTTAATTCGGCGCTTTTCCCCAGTAGCATCGGAAGTTATTAATTTGCTGGCGACTGATATTGGCCGGCCTTTTCACCACATCTCTCATGCACTGGAATATGAATCTCTATTAAACGATATCTCCTTCGTTATAGAATCCGAAAGTTCTTTAGAAAAAGAGATTGCCACCACTAGCGGCGGCACCATGCTAGTAAAAATATCACCTTATTTTGATGAACATCGAGTGGCGCTGGGTAGCGTTCTTACACTCACAGATATTACCGAGATGCGCTCGCTTAAAAGCAGGCTTAAAGAAAGTTATTCGCAGCTTCGATCAACCATTGACAGCGCATTTTGGCAGCAGAAAAAGCAATTAACTATATTGGTTGTGGATGATAATGAAGTAGACCAAATGATGATTGTCTCGGCGTTAAAGTCAGTGGCATCCTCTTACTCAAGCTACGAAATTATTCAGGCGGGTACATACGAGGAAGCGAAAACTATTTTGGCAGAGAAAAGTTGTGATATTTGTTTGATCGATTACAACCTAGGTAAGTATACGGGTTTTGATTTGATCGACTCATTGCGAAAAGGGGCTGGCTCTCCTGCATTTATTGTTTTGTCTGGAGTGATGGGTGAGCATTTGTATGAGCAGGCGATAGCCCTGGGTATTTACGATGTTATTGACAAGAAGGATATTTCTGCACCGCTACTAGAGCGCAGTATTCGCTACACTCAGCGCCATAAACAGACGGAAATGTACCTGTCGAATAAGACGCATTAAACACCTTTTGTGGGTTTGTACTGTTGGGCCTGCCGGAGTGGGTAATATATGTAGCAGCAATATAAAGAGATTTTTGCCGGCAAAAGTATGGGATAACTGAATATGGTGCCCAGGAGAGGACTTCACATTACCAACTAAATCAATGACTTAGGCGATTACATTCGCACTATTTTCGCACGACACCTAAAAGAATCAGTAACACGCACTGACAAAGCCATCTTGCGGGAGAAGCGGCACCAGACGCAAGCAATGGCGAGTTAAGCCAGTTCCCACTCAGGGAATTGAGCCCTCGATTGGCGCACCATATCGCAGAATGCAAGCGCCCTTCCCGCTATAATCGAGCCTTTTCATCAAAGGGGAATACGGATGACAGGCTTACACTTACGGATGCGTGAGGAACTGGAGCAACGCTATAACAAATTACGGCTTGATGCCTTAAAGAGCGCCAATCAGGTGTTTGATGATCCAAGCATCAAGCTCAAATTGGTGGATAACTCGACCTATGCGGCTTTCAAGCAATGGGATAAGCAACCAAACCGTATTAAAGATTGGGATTGGCCAAATACTCTGCAAGAATGGAAGATGAAGTTTCCGAAACGATTTGAAGCAGCGGCATGGAAAAACAACAAGCTCGCGGGGTTATCACTCGGTAGACCCACCTATGCAGGAACAGGCTTGCGTCTCGACTATATCGAAAAAGCCCCTGTGACGGACATTCGGTTAGTGGAAACCATGTTGGTGGCATTAACTGCCTACGGTACATTACTGGGAGCGAACCACTTAAAAATCATGCATCCTGTCAATGCAGCGGTAAGAGATTACTATGTGAGTTTTGGATTTAGTTATATAAGTGGGCAGGATTGCTGCATCAAGAGGTTATGACATGGCGGATATAAAACAGATCAAAGACAAGCAGAACGAAAAGCTGAAGGGTAAATCCGATGAGGAAAAAGCCCTCGCTGCTGCGCGTCGAGCTATGGAAGAAATGCGCCGTAAACGCCATCTTAAAGAGCCTGATCAATTAGCCTCTGGTAAGTCGGATAAAGACGGTAAAATGATCATCGAAGATCTAACTCCCGATGAAGAAATAGATATTGATGAGGATAATCGCAAGGAGTCCAACGATGACAGAGCCTCAAAAACCTAAAATACTGTCTCCGCAAGAGAAACAACATACGATATTGCCCAATGAAGCTGACCCCAAAGCATCATTAGCTAAAGCAATGGCAGCTGCCCTCAAGGCAAGCGGCATTGCAAAGAAAGCCAGAAAACCAAAATAACATTGTTGGTAAAATGGCAGGTCAGACTCTAGGCGGCTTGCCTCCTGATCTAAAGCTGGTGGGAGTAACAGGCCATGCCCAAATTGATCAAGCTGAATGATATACATCGCTCCCTACTCATTGAAAATCAAGAACCGCTGTTCATTGATGTGGCGTTTATGGATAGCGGGGCGCAAGTCACCATCCGAGGTGAAAAGCTGGGTGTTCGTGGAAGCTATGTTTGGCGGGGTGCGGAAGGACTGCGCTATCTCCATGAGTTAACCAGCGAAGATCAAAACACCGAATTAGAAAAACTCGCGCTTCATCTTATTCACGGGGAAGATTTACTACGAGGAAAAAGATCGACAACGCCCCAAACGTAACCTTACTAAATTTCCTACCGTTTAATGCCTTCACGACCCCACCAAACAAGCTCACTGAGCGAGATTAAATAGTTTTATTATGCAAGGTGCAGAATTTGTAAAAATCGCACCAGCGATAAGCTCTGACCAAGCGTGATGCTACTCCCTTTCCGCGCATTCTTTGTTTTGCCAAATCCAATACAGAGCAACATACTCAAAAAATACTGATTACCTCAAGCCACGCAACTAACCAAAAAATTAAACAAAGAAATAAACCATTTTGTGAGCTTTGCGAACTCCTTTTGCTAGGCTTTACGAAGTAAAGGGCAAGGAGCAAAGCGACGCAGGGTTAGGCGTGATCCGTACCGCAGTCGTGTCATTATCAAGCGCGTATTGTCGTACATTCTTTCTGAATTCGGCAGGCACACGAAAATTAAAGGCAACAAAGTCGCCCTCCATGCTTTTGTTCAGGTTGGTGCTAGCTTCGGTAGCTGGCGGCGGCAAGCCCTTTCCAGACGGCTTTTTCGGTGGCGGTGGTATTTTTACATGATTCATAGCCTAATCCTTTACGACAGTTTTTTCGAGTGATTGACAATTTCCTGCACTAACAAAGCCGCTTTTTTATTGAGTGAGCCAAACGTGGTTTCTGTAACCGACCTTCCGCTATCTTGCGCTCGACGATAAGCAACACGCTCTGACAACGAAGAATCAATCGCAAAGTAACCCGCCATTGAAATGTAGTTTCTAGCTTCTTCAATTTCTGGCAACGAGTCACCCACACGACAAAATACAATAACAATCTGTTTATGCTGAATGCCATTTTTTACTAATTCATGTGCAAGCCTGACGGTTGGCTCTAAGTCATCCGAGGATATTCCAGTAGGCAGAATGAGCAGGTCTGAGTGCTTGGCAATAGACAAGGTTTCTTTGCTAGCGGCAGGCGCACCATCAAATATAAGGAGGTGAAAGTCACCTTTGTTATAATCTGATACTGCGTCATTCACGCTTCTGTATTGCTCTACCTTAACGATGGGTTCAACTTGATGCTCATTTCTCAGCATATTCCAGCGTGTGGATGTGCCTTGCTTTGAGTCCATATCGGCAATTTTAACCATCCAGCTATTAATTGCGTATTCTCGTGCAATCAGTCGGGTTAACGTGCTTTTACCAACGCCACCTTTTTGGGAAACTATTCCAATTATCATATTACCTCTCGATGAAGAATGCGTTACTTCTTCATGGCGTTAAATAACGAATGCGTTACAAAATAAATGAAAATATTGATGCTTTCTGAAAATTCAGGCTGATTGCCAAGCAATGATGAAGAATTACTACACTAACCCACTGTGCGTTAATATGTTAAAACGATAATTGACGCAGATTTAATACTTCTTTAGATACTGATAGAGTGTTTCACGGCTAATACCCATTGCTTTACCTTTATATCACCAAGCATCCCACCAATGCCTGCCTCGTACTCCTTCAGCTTCTTCAAATCATCATTAATTTTTTTCTGTATTTTTTGTTTATATTTTTTCATGTCTGCAGATAAGTCAGGGTAGTAACACTGAAAAATCGTTCCATCCGCCGTATAAAACTCTATTCCAAAATCTCCGCTATCTTTATCAGGAACTGACCAAAAATTGGGTTGGCCATAATGATGGCGTAGCATTATTTCGCAAAATGCCTCCCACTCTTTTTCGGTCATATTGTCTGTATACGAACTCATGGATAAGGCCTCTTCATTAATCCACGTATCCCATCATTCCATCGACGTCGGTAGATTTGATGTACTTAGCTGGGTTTTCAGTTTCTTTTGCTATTTCTTCGAAATGTTTTTCTCCACATTTAATTTTTGCGCCTTCAAGGTGGCGAAGATCATCCCACCATGTACTGCCTTTAGTCTCGACAACGAAGTAGAGTTTTTCCTCGCCTTCGTCTTCAACTACTACTGCCCAGTCTGGGTTATAGGTTCCGAGTGGTGTAGGCACTTTGAACCAAGCAGGCAGCTTGGCGTAAACCTTCACTTTTTCGTTCTTTTCCAAGTCTTCGGCGAAGGTTTTTTCTACACCCGCTGAGTCATAGACTACGTGCGTGTAAACGGACTTATTGGTTTCCAGCGTGTTCTTCAAATAGCCCTTTAGCTCTTCCTGCTGGAACAGCTCTTGAGCGTAGTAATGCTCTTCGCCTATTTGGGTGTAGCGAATACCGTCTACTAACGCTAAGCGCTTAGTTCGGTTGATCGCTTCTGAACAATAGTCCATAAACTGCTGGGGGTTACGTGTGAAGTCTTGAAGCCTTCGGCTATCACGAAGTATCTGCACGATACTTTTGCGCGTTAACTGAGTTTTATCCTGCAAGTCAGTAATGATATCTGGCAGTTCAATATCGTTTTCATGGATTGAGGTGAATCCCGATGCGGAGGTTTCATCTGCTGTCACACCACCTTTACCAATTGCAATATCTGCTTTGCGAAATTGTGCGCGGGTTTTAGTGATTGGAGGGCATGATCGAATAGCTTCAGCGCAATCGTTGATAAGTTTTAGATTATCAAACTCGACGCGATACGTTGTTTTGTATTTAATGCGTTCCCAGAGCGCCTTGAACTCATCGGATTCCAGCACGGCTTCCCGAGTCCGAATAATCTTACGATCATCAGCGTTTTTGATATCCAACTTGCCAGCAAGTTTTCGCAACACACCTTGAATATCAGACGCTACTATCCCTGCCTGTGCTTCACCATGCGTTTCAATAAGCTCTTGTTTAATCTCTTCTGGTAGTTCAAAAGTGCCATCTTTTAATGCTGCTCGGAGTGTATCTTGAACCTTGCCTTTAGCATCAACGAAGTTCTCGTCTTTTAAGAACTGCCATACTTTTTTAGATTGCTCAAAACCAAGTGCGTGCGGCTCGCCAGACTCGGATACGACTCTGATATCCGCAAATTGGTGTTCTTCAACAATGCCGAACCGTATACCTGTATCTTGCTCGATCTCTTTTTGTAGATTTTCAGCAAACTTTTCGTAGTTTTCCGTAGCGATTACGGTCAGTGTATTAATTTCATTGCCACGTAAGCGCATGCCGCTTTGATCTACGCATAAACGTAACCCACGCCCAAGCGTCTGGCGGCGCTCTCGCTCGCTGCCCATATCACGTAAGGTACATATCTGGAACACATTGGGATTATCCCAGCCTTCTTTCAGGGCTGAGTGAGAAAAGATGAATTTCAGTTTAGTGTCAAAGCTAAGCAGCTTCTCTTTTTCTTTCATAATCAAGCTGTATGCACGTTCTGCGTTATCTCGGCCTGCTTGATTGTTTTCTGCTGTTTCTACTGATTTCCCTTTTTTGTCGATAGAGAAATAACCGTTGTGAACTTCAGAGGCATCAGTATCCAAATCAATTTCTTTAAAAAGGCTTTGATAATCCGCCGACTTCGCCAGTTTGCGATATTCTTCCTCAAACATCTTGGCATATTTACCAAGAACAATATTGCCGTTTTCATCATATTGGCGGTAGTGCTCAACACTATCAATAAAGAAGAGGCTCAATACTTTGATGGGCTGCTTGTTGGCGGCAAAGGTTAGCTCTTTATCAAAATGCTCTTTGATCGTTCGGCGTATCATCAGGCGCTTAATTTCATCTGGGTCTACACCGCCAATGGCTTCGCCGACATTGAGCGTTTGATCAAAACCATCACCTTTGACCTCGATAGACTCATTGCCCCCTTTCTTATTCTTAGAGGCGCAAGTAATCGTGCCGATTTGCATGTTTTCGTAGATCGCACGATTAGTGATTTGCTCAAGATCATCACCATCTTCAACAGTTAAGAATTCACGTTTAATATTTTTGCCACGCTGAACATCAATTTCGACCTTGGCGGTGATGGAACCTTTTTTGTTACTGGTGGACTCCAAACGGATGTAGGGCTTGTTATTACCGCTATCGATTTGTAATGAAGCCACTTCGATTTGCTTCACTAAACCACGTTCATAGGCATCCACCGCGTCTAGGCGGAAAGCCATATGGTGTTTATCGATATGGGTAGCGGAATATCGCAAGGTACAAAGCGGATTCATTGCCGTTAGCGCTTCCTTCCCTTTACCCGTTAGGCCGCCATCAACACTTTGTGGCTCATCCACGATAATTATCGGATTAGTGGCGCGAACTAGGTCAATGGGCTTTTCACCACCAGTATTCTCGTTTTCTTTATAGAGGTTGTTTACATCCTTTTTATTAATGGCACCGACCGTAGTCACCATGATTTGGATGTTGGAGCTGGTGGCAAAGTTACGCACCTGACCGAGCTTTGACGAATTATAGAGAAAATATTCATAGCCCTTGGCCTTTGGGTACAAGCCTTCAAAATGCTCTTGGGTAATTTGCAGGGTTTTGTATGTACCTTCTTTAATGGCAACGGATGGCACAACAATCACAAACTTGGTGAAGCCATAATTTTTATTCAGCTCAAATATGGTGCGAAGGTAAACGTAAGTTTTACCCGTGCCCGTTTCCATCTCTACAGTAAAGTCACCGCTGGCGAGCTTTTCTGAGGGGCGCAAGCCATTGGTTAACTGAGTTCTGCGAAGGTTTTCTTCAATCTCTTCGTCCACCAGTAAGAGCCTGTTACCAATACCAAGCTGACTTTCTTCCATGCCTAATGAAAAATTAGGGCTGGAATCCGCCTGAAAGGTAACAGTAAATTCGGAGCGAGAAATTTCTTGCCCTTTAAACAGGTTAACGACTGAATCAATCGCGGCTTTCTGGTAATCGAGATCATCTTCAAAATGCAGTTTCATCATATCAAGCTCTTAGCCTCCAATTGTCTTCGAGAACATCCAGCAATTCTTGTTGCCTTTTGGCAAGATAGTCTGGAGTCCATGCAGGGCTATTCAATACTTGCGTAGTTAGAACATATGATGACACGCCTTTTTTTCCAGAAAAGTAAGCCTCTTTCTTTCTAGCGAAATCATAGTTTTGCGCTTGGGAGTTTCGTCGTCTATTCAAAGGAACAAGATTCGCAATCTTATGCACCCATTGCTTTCTTTCAATCGGGTCTGCCCATAATGAAGCCCATTCACTGGCTGGGTCTACGGTTTGGGGTAAGACATGCTCAATAGTAAGCACTGTTGGGTCGTAAGATGCCGCACCATCTGACATGAAGGCGTCCAATCTCAGTATTAAATAATTACGACGACGAGGAGTTAGCTCATAAATATTGCAGGCCAAAGCATCCCGCATCTTTTCTTTTTCTGTATCGGAAAGCTCAATCTCTGGCACTGGAGAGGTAAGCGAGTGCGGTGACTCTAAGACAGAAACAACTTTATTGTAACGTTCAATGCGCTCATTAATGTTTAACGCGCAAATATGCATATACGCGGCTAAACGCTCTAAGCGCTCAAAGAACCAAGCCACATATTCTGGGTCATTTTTCTTATCCGATAAAAACCTAATCGCTGTAGGAATCCAGTCTGAATTATCAATTCGATTCAACCAGCGAAGGTATTTGTTCACGTCTTCCGCGTGGGAGACTGCTTCATACGAGCTTTGTCGTACTATCGCTAGAGCGTTCGCATAGGGTTCCAATATCTCAGAAATCAACTTATCGGGTTCTGGGATTTTTTTGAGTACATGCTCCCGAAATTCATCTAACAAAGACCGCTTGGCTTTTTCCTTGGCATATATCATTCGAACATAGGTAAAAAGGTCATTAAATCCTCCTCTCCCTAGCTCTACCTCCATATCTTCCCAACGTTCATTGTAATCTTCACGCTCTTGGTCGGATTGCAATTTACCAATAATGTCGGCTTTTATAATATCTGTTGGCTGAAGGTCTAACCCTCGGCTATTCATTACCGAAAATACTCTAAAGGCTGATTGCTGGCTTGGCGTAGAAACTGCCACCAAAAAGCATCTTTGCAGTAAAAATGCGACAAAGCCTTTTATGCGCTCAGGATCATCATCTAACGATTTAGCTACACGATTTTTGAACAGCAGCGCATTCTTTTTAATATTCAAGCGAGATTCGTTATCAACGCCTTTGTCGTCGAGCGCAAACAGTTCATCAAACTTGAGTTCTTGCACGTACTTGAGGAAAAATGCTTTATCTCGCTCACGTAAAGTAAGCCTCGGCTTTGGCTCTAATCCTTCAAACTCGTTACCCGGCTCTAAAATATACTTGCAAAGCGTGTCGCGCTGCTTTCCTTGCATATTGAATGCAAGCATAGACAACAATATTGTCAGAGTTGTAAGTCTTTGCTGACCATCGATAACCTCAGAGTAAGGGAGGCCTTCTTGCTTAATCAGCACAATACTTCCCAGAAAATATCCTTCATCTGGCTCTGACGAGTGAAAATCAAAAAGATCATCGAATAGTTCTGAAGCCTGATCTACCGTCCAAGCATAAGGACGCTGATAGGAAGGAATGACATATTCAAAGTCCGAACTGAATATTTTTGCCAAGGGGTATTCTGCACCACTAATTTTTCTGCTCATGGCTATACTCCCTTATAAGCTGCGAACATGGGTGATGCCATTCTGCACTAGAATCGCGGCCATGTTGGTTTTTGAAACGTCATCACGGAAGGCGCTATCGCGGAAGAAAACATGAGTATCAGAGCTTGGAGCCAGTTCACCATGCCAAGTGATAATCGCTTGAGCAATATCTTCGACTTGATCTTTTGTAATCGATTCATCTAAGCAGGCGAAGAGAACGCCATAGCCGATGCTGTAGATATTTTTACCAGACACTTCTCGGCTCTCGATAGGAACGGCTAGATCAACTCCTCGCTTTAGTAGCAACTCATAGAGAACATCTTGTTCTGTTCTATTTTCAACCAAATGCTCCTCATGAGATAGTAGGCTTTCTTCAAGATCAGTACGATCAGGGTTCCATAAGTTAATATTCGAATACGACAGCTTAAAAACCTTAAAGCCTAGATCACACCCATCATCGCTGACCACAGCTCCAGCAACCTTCCTTAGTCGATCCTTACCAATATCTGCAATAGTTGTGTAGCCAGATTTATATGCTTCAGATCCTTTATCACAGGCCTCAGGTAGCTGAACAACAATAAATCGATTTCCAGATTTAAGCGCAGCTTCTGCTGTAGCACAGGAGCCAGCAAAAAAATCTAAGACAACACCATCATCCGCTCCTATTTTAATCGCAAGATCAATAAGCTCTACTGGCTTTGGCGTTTCAAAAACCGCTTTCCCTGAAAACAACGCTTTTAGTTTAGTTTTTGCAGATTCATTTGTAGATGCCTCAGCAGCAAACCATATGCTTTCAGGCGTCAATCCACGCTCTTTGGCATTTAGGTATGTTTTTACTCTCGGCACACCATTCCCATCTTTACCAAACCAAATTCGACCATCCTGTATCGCTTCTTCCATTACATCCTTTGTGTATAACCAACATCTTCCACTTTGTAATTCGTGTTGTTTTCCGTTAGGTGCTGTAAGAACATAAAATTGGCTCGGAGTTGCATGACCAGCTTGGGCGGTGGCAGGATCAGATTTCCATTCACCACGAGGGTCATTATCAGGATTTTTGTATCTGTTAAGTGCCTCTTCGCTCATTGGAAGTTGTTTGATTGCATCTTCTTTTTTATTCAAGTTCTTACAATAACAAAGAATGTAATCATGCCGAGAAGAAACAATCTTTCTATTCTCACGATTTGTACGCTTCTCCCAAATAAAACCAGCTATAAAGTTTTCTTCCCCAAAAATCTCATCAGAAATTGCTCTAAGATTCGCGACCTCATTATCATCAATACATATAAAAATGACGCCATCTTGCGTCATAAGGTTCTTTGCTAGCTTCAATCTTGGATACATCATGGAAAGCCAATTTGTATGCTTTCTACCGATAACCTCTGTCTGCGACGAAAACTTGAGCCCATCATCATCGACTTGCCCACTATACCGAAGGTATGTTTTCAAATTGTCGGAGAATTTGTCGGGATAAATAAACTCCTCACCGGTATTGTAAGGAGGATCAATGAATATCATCTTTACCTTATTAGCAAAGCTCTTTTGAAGCAGCTTTAAAACCTCAAGGTTATCGCCTTCTATAAATAAGTTTTTGGTTGTATCCCAATCCACACTTTCTTCAGGGCATGGCAGTAATGTGCCAGTGGAAGGCGTTAGCGCAATCTGGCGCGCTTTCTTTTTTCCGTGCCAGTTAAGGCCATATTTTTCTTCGCCTTCATCCAAAACGGATGCATCACCAAGTAACTGACGAAGCGTATCAAAATTAACACCGCCTTCTGAAAATGCATCGGGAAACAGCTCTTTCATTTTTGAAATATTGTCAGACACGATATCGGCGCTTTGGCCGTCTTCTAGCTCTATGTTTTTCATTTTGCTCTCATTCATAATTCTGGCCATTTCCAATATTCAATTCTCTAACTTAATATAAGTTTCTAAAGATTGCCTTGGATATTGGCAATCTCATCGTTAATCTTTTTGATCTGAGTATTCAGTTCAACCTGCTTACCCATTTGTTTTTCTTTTTTCAGCTTGTTCGAGATTTCTGAACGCTGTGCTCCCAGTCGTTCAAGCTCGCGTAATTTATCTAGTCGTGCGGTGCTTGAGCTTTTCTGACTTGAAGTAGCAGCCTTCTCAATAGAAAAAATACCACTGTGTTCAGCACACTTAACGGCGACCACTCGCTCAATCAATGCTTGATATAGTGCGAAGAAATTTGTAAACGGTAACTTGCTTATTTTAAGGCTTTCAAAAAACTCGTATTCCGCTGAACTTACTGAAGATAAGTTGATCCAGCGCGTGTGTATGCTGTCTTCAATCACCCACTTTTCTTTGTCTGCCTGATTGATACGTTTATCGGCTAGCACTAGCGCTAGCTTTTGCGCGCCATCTGCTTCACAGGTAAACAGCATTGCCAGCGGGTATGGAATAGCACGATTGATAAAGTGTGCTATTCGCTTGAGCCTTTCTGATTGTGCAAGCTCGATATGCAGTATCGCGATTTCTGGATATTCGCGTTCTTGGTCTTTATAAGGTGCAATGTTGATTGTGTTGGGCTTTAGGGTGTAGAGCCAACGTATTTTATCAATATCGTCTTTTAGTGCCTTTTTATCTGCGGCATCGAGTATCGCTTTTTTGCCATCGTTGGCATCTAAAAACATTTTCTTGAAGATGGGCTTATTTATCTCGCATGCTTTCGGAACCGCTAACAGATCAAGAAAATCGTCAAAGCTAATGGATTTGGGAGAAAAGGTTTCAGTTGTCATGCTTGCTCTGCCTCCGTATCCAACAGGATGAGATAGGAAACAACAGCAAAATCTTCTATGCCTTGGCTGCTGGTGGCGGTGAGCACAGTACCACCTTTGGTGAACAAGCTTTCAACGCCTTTTTCTTCGCTTTTGCCTGCGATGCTATCAACCGCTACAGCGAGCAGGTGTTGGTAATGTTCAAGATTGCGACCATTCTTTGTCTTGGTGTTTATTAATTCAACGCAATCTTCATCCACTTCACTATGAATGAACGCTTGTCGCTTGAGTAGATCGAGCACTTTTTTGCTTTGGGTGAAGTTCAATTCAACTGCGGCATCATCTGTTACATAGACGAGAAAATAAGGTGCCAACGGGTAATTATCATCAACCTGCACGGCCTCTTTACCTTGCCGAATATTTTTTAGGCAGAAAATAACGCCTTGTTTGATACCGTCTTGTTTTAAATCTTCATCGAGCCGCACAACTGAATACAGACCGCGTGGTGCTTGCTCTAGTATGGACATGTTCTTTCGCCTTTCTCCATTAGGCTGAAGGCTCCCTTTGTTCATGTAATCGGACAAGTCCATGCGGAAGTCGTTTAGTGTGAGGTCGGTAATCGATACGCCACCCGCCATGTCTTCCAAATCAACCACTGCATCTTTAAGCTGCTGTAATTGCTTACGGCGATATTCGAGATCGTTCATTTCGGTGGCATTTTCGTCTATGACGTTTTCTTCACCTGTTGCAGAGATATCGAGCAACACCATGCGCCCAGAAACTCTGGCCTCTAGGTTGATATATTCATCCAGCTCCATATTTGGCCAGAAGTTGATTAATTGAATCTGAGTATTCTTTGAACCAAGTCGATCTACTCGCCCAAAACGCTGGATAATACGCACAGGGTTCCAGTGGATATCGTAGTTTATAAGCGTATCGCAATCCTGAAGGTTTTGACCTTCACTGATACAGTCTGTGGCAATTAATAAATCAATTTCATCTACTGCGTCTGGCGCAATTTTATCCCGCTCTTTGGATATAGGGGAAAAGGCGGTAAGCAGATTGTTCAAATCAGAGCCTACGCCCGACAATGTGGTTTTGTTGGTGCCGCCACCCGTTATTAGCGCGCTGTGAATGCCTAACTCTTTTTGTGCCCACTCAACAAGATGGGCATAAAGGTACTGAGCGGTATCGGCAAACGCGGTAAAGATAATGACTTTTTTGTTGTTAGGATTTAGTGGTGAGGCGATCTTTGCTTTAATTGCTTGCTTAAGCTTTTCAAGCTTGGCATCTCTGGCTGCCGTTACTCGTTTGGCATCGTTAACAATGCTTTCCAGTAATACACGATCTGCTTCAAGCTCCTGACGGAAGCGGATCAAGTCCATATCCTGAATCAATACTTTGGTTTTGTTACCGAGCATGTAAGGCTCAAGCTCTGGCGCATTGAGTTCTACGTCTTCAATTTCTTCGATGTTTAGTTCGAACAGTTCATCACTTTCATGGGCATCTATTTTGGCCAATAAGTTTTCGACCTGATTTGCCAATTTTGTAGCGGTTAGCGTAAATGAGTGAATTGAGCTTTCCATGCGCTTGAGCAGGTTAACGCGCATGAGGTGGATCAAACTCTCCTCGCGGTCAACTTGTTTGAATACACCTTTACCGTCGCCAACCGCTTTGTCGTATCGACGTGCGTATTCGCCTTTAAGGTCATTACGCACGAATTTTAATGGCGAGTAACCTGCCAGTGACAAGCGCCTGATTGTCTTATTAACTTCTTTGAGTGGTGGAAATTCATCGGAGAGATCGATATCTGCATAAACATTCTTTGGCGGCAACCGTTTAGGAAATTTGCCGATATCAGCTGTGCCGTAGTATTTTTCTATGTGCTTACGGGAGCGGGCTATGGTGACAATGTCTAGCAATTTGAAGTAGTCGAAACTCATGCTATCGAGCAGTGTTGCCGTAGTTCTGCTATCCGCTGGTTCTTTTGTCCATTGGTTAAATTGTTTTTGGGCAAGCCTTAAAGTGCTTTCGATATTCTTTATACCAATATCGATAAAGGCGTCATCTTTACCCTCGGTAATAAATGCGACCTGATTTTTCAGGTCATTCATACGGTTATTAACGGGCGTGGCAGAGAGCATGAGCACTTTGGTTTTGACGCCTGAACGGATTATATCGTCTAGCAGGCGTTCGTATCGGGTCTTTCCTTCAGCCTTATTTGGGTTGTTACGGAAATTGTGTGATTCATCGATCACAATGAGGTCGTAGTTGCCCCAATTAAGAGTTTCAAGATTTATCTCGCCTGAAAAACCTTTGGCACGGCTTAAATCTGTGTGATTGAGAACGTCGTAATTAAAGCGATCTGTTGCAAGCAAGTTGCGTTTGTCGTTTATTGTGTAGACTGTCCAGTTATCACGTAGCTTTTTAGGGCAGAGAACTAATACGCGATCATTACGCAACTCGTAATATTTGATAACGGCTAAAGCTTCAAAGGTTTTACCCAAGCCGACACTATCAGCAATAATGCATCCGTTGTGCTTTTCCAGCTTATCAATTGCCCCCAAAACGCCGTCTTTTTGGAACTTGTAGAGCTTGTTCCAAACAATGGTGTCTTTGAAGCCAGTTTTACTTTTGATGATATTTTCTTCATCAATATCTTCGAGGAAGTCTTTGAATATATTGTAGAGAGTGAGGAAATAGATGAAATTAGCAGGTTGGTCGGACGCGATGAAATCGAGCTTCTCGATTAGCTCTGTTTTTATATCTTTAGCACTTGTTTCATCAGCCCATATGCCATCAAACCATGCGATTAATTGCTTTGTTGTCTCGGTATCGGAGATACCCGTATTCATTTGAAGGCTATCAGAACGAACGTCGCCAAGCCCTGTAGGCGAGAAAGTGGCACTGCCATGAATGGCAAAACTATTATCTGTTGACTCTAAGTGTATTAGGTTTTGTGTGGCCTGCGGCTTCGAGCTGGCTTTCACATTTACTTTGCCTTTTAGCCCCTCTTGTTTAAACCAACGGGCACATTCAGCGGCAACGCGTTTTTGATCCAGTTGGTTTATAAGCCTGACTTCTTGTTCATTCCCAACAATGGCCTGAAGGCTTTGCTGGCCTTGCCAATCAGTAAGGAATAAGCGTGTATTTTGAAGCTTGGACAATTCCTTTTTGAGTGAAGCGAACCCATATAAGGTAAAGAGGCTGGAAAGCACGGATAGCTTACTTCCCTCGAATGAGCGGTTTTTTAGCACATTGCCCACATACCCGTTATTTTTGTTATCTAATAGCACGCTATAGCATTCCTAGTTTTGCTTGTCGTTTTTTCGATCTTCAATCCAGCTTTCTATATCGGCCTGTTTAAAGCGCCAGCTACCTCCCACTTTAAAGCCTGGCAATTTGCCTTCGGCTGCCAGCTTATAGGCGGTTTTTTCTGCAAGTTTCAGGTATATCGCAACGTCTTTGATGGTCAATATTTGATCGGTCATATCTCTCGTCACTCTGTATCCGAAGGAGAGAATAAAGGGAAATACGGGAATCAACAACGGAAAACAGTGGTTTAGCGCTGGCTTAAGTGAGGTTTACTAATGAACGGAATGCGCGGGCTGGATTGTATTAACTGGCGGTGTCGCTAAATACCTTCTTGCTGTCATCAGCGGTAGCGTGGTTTGTTGCGATTTCTCGGGCATGAATGAATGCCCATCGCGCCATCATTTCCATATAGTGGAGCTGGTCGTCTTCGCTCAGGGTGAAGTAATGTGCGTGGTTGGTGGCTAGTTCTGACAGAGTTTTTAGGACGGCTGGGTTTTCAGACAGGACGCGGATATAGAGGCGGATGCCGACTACATAGAATTCAACAAACAGCGCTATTTCTTCATAGGTGCAGCAATGCTCCTTGAAGAAATAGCGCGGTACAGGGGTTTCCCGTCCAGCAGCGCAGCAGGCGCACGGACAGGACACTTGCCGCTTACTCTTGCCAATCAGCAAGGTCATAGTTGCAGTCTGGAAGAAAGACGATTTTATCCCTGACAAGATCATCGCCTAGATAAGCGGCAAGTCCTTCGGTAGATAGTTCATCTGAACCCGTCACACGGGTGATAAATGCGCCTACCTCACTGCTCTGGATGAAGTTTGAGCAGATAATGCCTCTGTCTACGTCAACCAACGCCTCAAAGGTCGCGTTGAAGGGGTTAGATACATATAGCCTTACATCGCCCTCATTATCGGTAGTAGCTTTCAGGTTAAAACTCCAGTCGCCAGCACTATCAGTGATAATCGTACCTGCAAGCTGGGCAAGGCTCACAAACTCCATATAGGTCGGCTGCCAGTCCTCGGATATATCGGCTGCCTGTATCACATCACTACCGCACTGGCGGAAGGTGATAGCATCAGACGTAATATCGCCTTTAACACTCGTTGTGAACTCCACATATCCTGCATATTGAAGACACACAACGCCGTCATCTTCAAGATACAGGGCAGGAAAGATCGAGGCATCAATGCCGTAGTCGCTTGCCCCTGCAATGTCTTCGCCTTCTTCATTCTCAAAGTAGAAGTAGATTTTCTCATCGCCGTTGGTGTCGAGCTGTCGGGTGGCGGTAATGGCATGACCACTCACGATGGCTAGGGCTACATCCCCCTCAAAGTCAGGCATGAAGCCTGTAAATGCTGTGGGGGTATAGGTAGGCGTTGGATCAGGTGTAGGGTCTGGTGTTGGTGTGGGGTTAGTAGAACCACCTCCACCGCTTCCACAGCCTCCGAGTAAGGCACTTAGTGCCACAGTTGCAGCAATTAATACGCGCATAGCAGTTTCTCCAATGGTCTAGTCATAGTTATGAAATGCGGCTCAGAAAGTCCGCGCAAACAGTAGCGTGCTATAGCACGTACAGCTTTTTGCATTTTACGCGCTTTAGCACGTAACTATTCTCTTTTTGTTTAGGCACCGAACATTTAGGGGGAAATGACGCTATGACAGACGTGAAAACGGTATTTGGGGAAACGCTCAGAAAATATCGAACAAAAAGCAACCGTTCGCAGCAGGATGTTGCCACACGCTGCGATATGTCCTTCCGTTACTATCAAGAATTAGAGGCTGGAACGAAGCAGCCAACCATAACGACCCCGTGCAACTGGCTAAAAATGCGTCACAATCATTTGATTGTGACGCTACTGTTAAGGGGTTATTCGCTGGCAAGTCCATGTAGAAAATCCACGGCTTTTTGTGCGTGTGATGCAGCTTTAAAAATAAATTTCTTATTGTTCCTTAGTGCTTGCAGCCAAGATTTAATATAGGTGGCGCGGTCGGAACCGCACATGAGGGCTGATAGGTCTGTTTTCTATATTGGCGCGGGTGCATACTTCAGAATTAAATATCCTTTGCTTGAGGGTAGGTTTTGAATACTTCTTGACAGTATTTTTTAAAAAAAGTACTTAAATTTAGGCTGCGCTGAATAACGTTTTCTAAAAATTCTATAGACCAAATCCCATTCAAGAGTTTGGGTGTTTTTTTTCGGTATGCGTGGTAATGGGTCTACCAGAAAAACATAAATATTCCAGAATTCACTTTTCTGAGCTGTACCGATTACTTGATTAAAATCTATAGGAACATTTAAACGAAATACAAAAGCAGGATTAACACATAAGGAGGAGTCGTTTAAATGTGGGAGGGCATTCTCAAAAGCCTCAGATCGTTCCTTGTAGTGCTGCTTCACTATGCTTTTTAGGTCTTTAAAGTCAATTAGTAATGAATCTCTTTTTGCACCATACTGCGAGGTCATCCCCGCCCTATAATTATGCTCTTGAGGGCTTCAGGTGAAAGGCTTTGTTCGGTTTCTGCCGCCCATGCCATTGCCTGAATTTTGTTATCGAAGGTTTTGGATTTGTACTGTCCGTACTTGCGTACTTAAGCCACAAAACGTTTGCTTTTGAGTTTTCGGATCGTTGCCATATAAGCATTCTCCATTCGCAATTTATTCGTAAAATCATGCGAAAAAGGGCTGGATATGGCTTGAAATGTAACGCCAACGACCCTAGCAAAGCAATGCTAAGTCATTGATTAATAAAGTATAGTTGGATTTAGCCGAAAACGGTATAAAGTAGAATGGTGCCCAGGAGAAGACTTGAACTTCCACGCCCGTGAGGGCACTAGCACCTGAAGCTAGCGTGTCTACCAATTTCACCACCTGGGCATTACGGCGGATTTGCACATGATTGGTTGTGCTCTGTGGGCCTTGAGGGCACACGTGATAGGGCGCGCACTATAAGATTCTTGGCATTTCTTGTCAATTGGGGAAGCGCTAATTGCGCACCAGGTTATCCTTCCTTCCCCCGAATTTGCTATATTAGCAGCAACTTGCTCCTTTAACGGGGCTCTCTTGCCTGTCACAGGCGTCTCTCAGGAAATTCCCTTGAGCAAAAAAAAACCTTTTAAGAAAGATCCTTACGCCAAACGTGAGGCTTCCAAGTACGACAACCCGATTCCTAGTCGAGAATTTATTCTCGATGTGCTGGAGAAGGCACCAGGGCCTATGGGTAATAGAGCCCTCTGCGAGGCGCTCAATTTGGCGGACGAAGACCATATAGAAGCATTGCGGCGACGCTTGATTGCAATGGAACGCGACGGTCAGATTATGTCTAACCGCAAGGGCGCATATGGGCGAGTCGATAAAATGCAGTTGGTGCGCGGTCGAGTGCAAGGACATCGCGAAGGCTTTGGCTTTGTTATCCCCGCTGATGGCAGCGGCGATATTTACCTCACTAACCGCCAGATGCGAAAAGTGTTTGATGGCGATGAGGTGTTGGTACGCCCTGGGCCGGCCGATCATCGCGGGCGGATGGAAGGCTCTATTGTCGAGGTGTTATCGCACAACACCGAACAGTTGGTGGGGCGCTTTGTCGCCGAGCGTGGCATCTACTTTGTTCGACCAGACAACCCTCGCGTCGGCCAAGATATTATGGTCGCCGCCGAAGATATTAAAGGTGCTACTGCAGGGCAAATTGTGGTGGTGGATATTACCGTTCAGCCGGGGCGGCAACGCCATCCTGTGGGGGTTATTTCCGAGGTCTTGGGAAATCATTTGGCGCCGGGTATGGAGATTGATGTCGCTATTCGCTCCCACGGTGTTCCTCACATTTGGCCAAATGAAGTACTGCAAGATGTGGCGCCGCTCAAGGCCGAGGTTGAAGACGACGATAAGGCATTTCGCGTAGATTTGCGTAAAGTGCCATTTGTAACCATTGATGGTGAAGATGCCCGCGACTTTGATGATGCCGTGTACTGTGAGCCCAAGCGGGGTGGCGGCTGGCGCTTATCGGTGGCGATCGCCGATGTAAGCCACTACGTGCAGCCTGGCTCAGCGCTGGATCTAGAGGCTCAGCAGCGCGGTAATTCCGTTTATTTCCCCGATTTTGTTGTGCCAATGTTGCCTGAGGCCTTATCGAATGGCCTTTGTTCACTCAACCCAAAAGTTGATCGTCTGTGCATGGTCTGTGAAATGACAGTCAGTGCTTCAGGGCGGATTACCGGCTATGAATTCTACGAAGCGGTTATGTACTCCCACGCGCGCTTTACCTACACGCAAGTCGGCCAGATTATTGAAGAGCAGGGCGATAAAAATAGCGGTATTCGCAAGCAGCACACAGCGCTTTTGCCGCAAATAGATGAGCTTCATAAACTTTACAAAGCCTTGCGAGCGGCGCGAGAAGTTCGCGGCGCAATTGATTTCGAGACACGCGAAACACGCATATTGTTCGACGCGGATCGCAAAATCGAACGCATAGTGCCAACCCAACGCAATGACGCTCACAAGGTTATTGAAGAATGTATGCTGGCAGCGAATGTGTGTGCGGCCAAGTTTATTGAGTTTCACGAGTTGCCCGGCCTGTATCGAATTCATGAGCCACCAAAAGATGAAAAGCTTGGTCGTCTATATGAGTTTTTGGGCGAACTTGGTCTTGGCATGAAGGGGAGTGGTGACGTAACACCGAAAGATTATCAGCAGGTTATGTCGAGTATTAAGGGGCGGCCAGACGAAAATATTATTCAGACGGTGATGCTGCGAAGTATGAATCAAGCCGTTTATTCGCCGCAGAATTTAGGGCACTTTGGCCTGGCCTATCAGGCCTATGCGCATTTTACCTCGCCCATTCGCCGCTATCCTGATTTGCTCGTGCACCGCGCTTTGCGCCGCGTTATTCGTTCTCGTATCAAAACCGACAAAGTTCGTCGTGTACCGAAAGCGAAGGTCATCAAGGTTGAAGATATTTACCCCTACACCGACGCCGACATGGCGGCTTTTGGTGAAATGTGTTCCGTTACCGAGCGCCGCGCTGACGATGCTACGCGCGACGTGGTGAGTTGGTTAAAGTGTGAGTACCTTAAGGATCGTGTCGGCGAAGAATTTGATGGTGTAGTTAGCTCTGTTACCGGTTTTGGTTTGTTCGTTGAATTAAAAGATGTGTATGTCGAAGGGTTAATTCACATCACTGGGTTGCCGCAAGATTATTACACCTTCCATGCTGCGCAGCACCGTTTGGTGGGCGAGCGTCGAAAGCTAGTATTTGGTTTGAGCGACGAGTTGCGTGTGCAGGTTGTGCGTGTCGATTTGGACGAGCGTAAAATCGATTTCGAATTAACGGAAGTGAAATCGAGCCGTAAAAATAAAAAGCTAAATATGGCTGAGGACCGCAAGGCGGCGGGTGTTGAGCAAGGCCGAGGTCGTAAGTCTGCTAATAACAAGCCTGCCGGCAAAGGGCCGCGCTCGCCGCGCAAACGCAAAGTGGCAGCGACGGATGGTGGCGATAAGATGGCTGCGACCAGTAAACGAGACCAAGCTAAGGCGGGGGCGAAAGGCCTTACGGCTAAGGCTACGGCAAAAGCGAAGCCAGCTGGAAAGGCTAAACCTACCGCTAAAGCAAAGGCCGCGGCCAAATCCAAGCCGGTATCTAAAGCAAAGACAGCATCGAGCAAGGCAAAACCCGCAGCCAAAGCGAAGCCAGCTAGCAAGGCGAAAGTCGGCTCAAAGGCGCAGCCTAAAGTCGCGACAAAAGCCAAGTCAGCAAAAGCAACTACATCTAAAACAACGAAAACTGCGGGCGCTGCAGTTAAGAGCGGGCGCAAAAAAACGAGTGGTAAAGAATGAAGCAAGAATTAGTTTTTGGTATTCATGCGGTACAGTCGCTATTGAATGCCGCGCCGGATCGCGTGCAAGAGTTGGTGGTATCGCAAGGGCGTCAGGATCAGCGTTTAAAAAATGTTCTCAGTCTTGCGGACACCTGTGGGAAGCCGGTTCGCTATCTCGATCGGCGAGATTTAGACGAATTGTGCGACGGCAATCACCAGGGGGTGATCGCCTATGCCAGCCAGGCTAAAGCCTATAATGAGCAGGCGCTTTACGACATGCTTGATGATGGCAGCAATCCGCTGATCTTGATTTTGGATGGCGTTACCGATCCGCACAATCTTGGCGCCTGTTTACGTAGCGCCGATGCGGCCGGTGTTGATGCGGTAGTTATCCCCAAAGATAACTCGGTAGGTTTAACCGATGTTGTGCGCAAGGTGGCTTGTGGTGCTGCGGAAACCGTGCCGCTTATAGCGGTTACCAACCTTGCTCGTAGCATGAAAAAAATGCAGGAAAAAGGCTTGTGGATAGCCGGAGCCGCCGGTGAGGCGGAGCAAAGTATTTACGAGGCCGATTTAAGTGGGCCGCGTGCAATTGTGATGGGTGCCGAGGGTTCTGGTATGCGCCGCCTTACCCGAGAAACCTGTGATGATTTGGTGAAAATACCTATGGCGGGAAGCGTTTCGAGTCTGAACGTTTCGGTTGCTACTGGTGTGATCTTGTATGAAGTTGTACGTCAGCGATTAGCTAAATAGTCTAAGGCTTTGTGGTTTGCTGGGTTGCCGCTATGGCGCGCTCCAGCAAAGTAAATTGCCGTCCCGTTAGGTCTGCCGAAGGGATTTACATAATAAGTGTGGGTATGGTTGCAAATTGACCACCAACTCCCTAGAATACGCGGCCCTAAACCCACTGGGTGGCGCTTCTGCCTACCTTAGTGATACTCCTTGCTTCATTCCACCACTTTGTTTGGTGTTGAGAAGCTACTAACCCGTAAGGAGCAAAAATGCGTCATTACGAAATTGTGTTCCTGGTCCACCCTGACCAGAGCGAACAGGTGCCCGGTATGATCGAGCGCTACTCCGCGGCCGTTAACGATAGCGGCGGCAGTGTACATCGTCTCGAAGACTGGGGCCGTCGTCAGTTGGCTTACCCAATCAACAAAATTCATAAAGCACACTACGTGTTGTTGAATGTTGAATGTACTGAAGAAGCTCTTGCCGAACTCACCACAAACTTCCGCTACAACGATGCTGTGTTACGTAACATGGTTGTTCGTTGCGACGAAGCTGTGACTGAAGAGTCTCCAATTCTGAAGGTAGAGAAAGAAAGCCGTGAGCGCAAAAACCGCGCTGAACGTCGTGCTGCCGAGGCTGCTGCCCGAGTTGAAGAAGAGTCCACTGATGCAGATGCCGATGAAGCGCCTGCTGATGAAACCGCAGACGAGGAGGAATAAGAATGGCTCGTTTTTTCCGTCGCCGTAAGTATTGTCGTTTTACCGCCGAAGGCGTAAAGCAAATTGATTATAAAGATCTTGATACCTTAAAAGCCTACGTTTCTGAGACAGGTAAAATTGTACCTAGTCGTATTACCGGAACCAAAGCTAAGTATCAGCGTCAGTTGTCTACCGCAGTTAAGCGTGCCCGTTTCTTGGCATTGCTGCCGTATTCAGACGCACACGAGTAATCTAACCGAATAGCAAGGTCATTGCCTTATGATGCGAATGCTGGCCGAATTTGTCATGCGTGGCCGGTTACAAGCAGTGTCGATGGCCTTGGTGGGAACCGTATTCCCGTTTTTGGCGTTTTTAACGCAAGGTGCGCTGGGCTTAGTTACCCTGCGTAAGGGGTGGCAAGAAGGCTTTTTTGTCACTCTATGGGCTTGTTTACCCGCTTTGGCAACCCTCTGGTTTGGCAAGGTTGGAGCAGTGATGGCGCTCGGCGGCATAGCCGTTTTGTTAGTAGCCTATCTGGCGGCGTTGGTGCTTCGGCTCACCGTCTCTTGGCCCGCTACCCTTGCTGTCACGGTAGCCGCTAGCACGCTAAGTGCGTTGCTTGTTGCTACCTTGACCGACAATGTGACTGCGGAACTGACGGTGTTTTTCCGTCGGTTTCTAGAAACAAACGCCGAGTTAACAACGGCTGCGGAAGCCGAATTGTTCAGTGACTGGACAATAACGCGCGCTTCTGGAGTTATCGCCTACTGGATTTCACTAAGTGTGCTAGTTGGTGTATTTGTTGCTCGCTGGTGGCAAAGCTTACTGTACAACCCCGGCGGTTTTCAGGCGGAGTTTCACGGTTTGCGCTTAACCTTGCCTTTGGCGCTTGCTAGCGCGCTAGGCTTGGTTTACTGCAGTACTCAAGGTTTGGACTACATTTTTTGGGCAAGCGTGTTTGGGTTGCCCTTATTGATAGCCGGTATTGGTTTAGCGCACTGTGTTAAGGCGAAATATAAACTGGGTACTTGGTCGTTGGTGGTTCTTTATTTTGGTTTGCTGTTTGTGCCGCCGTTTGCTTTGGCATTGTCGGTTATCGGTCTCACCGATGTCTGGCTAGATTACAGAAAACGATTTAATTTGATGCAACGCTCATAAGCGCTGCTGAAACTCTAGAGGAAACCGAGATGGAAGTTATTCTGCTCGAAAAAGTTGGTAAATTGGGTACCGTTGGCGATAAAGTCGACGTTAAAGCCGGATTTGGCCGTAACTATTTGGTACCGCAGGGGAAAGCAATTCCTGCTACTGAATCCAATATCGCTGAATTTGAAGCACGTCGCGCTGAGCTTGAAGCCGCTGCATCAGATCGTCGAACTGCCGCAGAAGGTCGCTCCAAGTTGTTGGAAGAAAAAGGCACCTTCACTATCGTTGCTAAAGCTGGTGACGAAGGTAAGTTGTTCGGTTCTGTTGGTACTCGCGATATCGCAGATGCGATCACAGCTGCAGGTATCGAAGTGTCTAAGTCTGAAGTTAAGTTGCCGCAGGGTACTTTACGTGACTTGGGTACTTTCGAAATCAATCTTCAGTTGCACGTAGATGTTACGCAGACAGTTACCTTGGTAATTGAAGCCGAGTAAATTTTTGTATGTTCTTAGCCTGCTAATGCTTACTAAGAACACATTTACAAAAATGGTTACAATAGGGCGCAACTCATTTTTTGAGCTGCGCCCTTGTTGTCTCAGCGGTTGTCGTCTGTTAGCTAGGTGCGCAGGCTGTAACCCTTACTGGTTTGCCGAATGAACGAATTAGATCATCAGACTCTTCCAGAATATCCGCAACTGGCGCAATCGTCAGAGGCTGGCACGCCGTTGCCGCATTCTATTGAAGCGGAGCAGTCGGTGCTTGGCGGGCTGATGCAGGATGCAACCCATTTTGATGCGGTTGCAGAAGCGGTTAACGATCAAGACTTTTACAAGTCTGCGCACAGCAAGATCTATCAGGCCATGGTCAAACTCATCGACCGTGAGCAGCCTATCGATGTTATTACCCTTGGTGAATTCCTAAGCCTGCAAGACGAGCTGAGTTCTTGCGGCGGATTGGACTATCTCACCGACCTTGCCACCAATGTTCCGAGTAGCGCCAACGTAGTTGCCTATGCGCGTATTGTGCGTGAGCGCTCTACTTTGCGGCAGCTTATTTCGGCGGCGACAGAAATTACGCGTGCCAGCTACAACCCCGCCGGTATGGGGTCTGCGGACCTACTACAGTTTGCTGAAAAGAAATTAATTGATATCTCCGAAGATCGACCTAAAGAGGGCGGTTTTCTCGATGTAAATGTGCTGTTGAAAAAAACGGCAGGAAAAATTGACGAGTTAATAAATTCCGATAGCGATATTACCGGCCTCTCTACAGGTTTAAGCGAGCTGGATGAAAAAACCTCAGGCTGGCAAAACGGCGAGCTTATTATCTTGGCCGCTCGACCCTCAATGGGGAAAACGGCACTGGCGCTAAACTTTGTCGAGGCAGCAGCTTTTTCTCAGCCCAAACCCGTGTTGGTATTCAGCCTGGAAATGCCGGCGGACTCATTGATTATGCGAATGTTGTCCTCTGTGGGGCGCATCGACCAAGGGGCGTTGCGCAACGGGCAATTAAGCGACGAAGATTTACCAAAGCTCGAAGCCGCTTTTCGCAAGATGAAAGACAAAAAACTGTTTATCGATGATACCGCAGGATTGTCTCCCAGCGAGGTTCGCGCACGTATTCGTCGCGTTGCACGTGAGCACGGCAATCCTGGCATGATCATGATCGATTACCTGCAGCTCATGCAGATCTCGGGTAGTACCGAAGGGCGTACCCAAGAGATTTCAGAAATCTCTCGCTCTCTTAAGGCGTTAGCGAAGGAGTATGAATGCCCGGTAATCGCCTTGTCACAGCTTAATCGCGGCGTGGAACAGCGCCCTAATAAGCGTCCGATGAACTCAGATTTGCGTGAATCAGGCGCAATCGAGCAGGACGCCGATGTTATTTTGTTTATCTATCGAGACGAGTACTACAACGAAGAAAGTAACGACAAGGGTATGGCCGAGCTGATAATTGGCAAACAGCGTAACGGCGAAATTGGCACCTGCCGAGCAGCGTTCTTGGGTAAATACACCCGTTTTGACAACCTCGCTCCCGAATACTTTTCTCGCGATAACTAAACCTCCTGAAACGGCCTCCTATGCAAATATTTCATCACGTTAGCAGCGTTCGTGCCGCCATTCGCCAAGCGCGATCTGAAGGAAAGGGCGTTGGCTTTGTGCCAACCATGGGCAATTTGCATGCGGCGCATCTGGCGCTAGTTGAAATAGCAAAGCAGCATTGCGATATTGTCATAGCTAGTATTTTCGTCAACCGTCTGCAGTTTGGCTTAAATGAAGACTGGGATCGTTACCCGCGAACGCTTCAGCAAGACAGCGCTAAACTGGAAGCGATTAGCTGCGACTTCTTATTCTGCCCAGACGAAGCTGAAATCTACCCGAATGGCATGGATGCACAGACTCGTGTAATCGTGCCAAGTATGGCGAGCGTGCTCTGCGGTGCTAGCCGACCCGGTCACTTTGAGGGTGTAACTACGGTGGTTACCAAGCTTTTTAACATTGTGCAGCCAGATGTGGCGGTGTTTGGTGTTAAGGACTACCAGCAATTGGCTATAATACGGCGAATGGTTGAAGACCTTTGTATTCCCGTGGAGATTATCGCTGGCGATATTGTTCGCGAGGCTGATGGTTTGGCAATGAGTTCGCGCAATGGTTTTATCACCGCTGAAGAGCGGCCGCGCGCCAATCAGCTGCAGGCAACCTTATGCTGGATTGAGGGTCAAATCCTTGCCGGTGAGCGCGATTTTGTCCAGCTTGAACTAGAAGCCAAGCGCCAGATAGAAAATGCCGGTTTTCGACCGGATTACGTTAGTGTCTGTAATAGCAAAACATTAGAGCCGGCTGCGCACGATGATTTGAGTATTACCCTGTTGGGCGCCATGTATACCAAGGCGGCTAGATTAATCGACAATGTCTCCCTTCAGCTGGGAGCGCCATCAAATTGAGGTTGTAAGCATGCAAATTACGCTTCTCAAGGGTAAATTGCACATGGCGTGTGTTACCCAGGCCGAGCTCTGGTACGACGGCTCGTGTGCAATAGATGCAGATTTAGTGAAGCTCGCAGGGTTGCGGGAGTTCGAGCGCATTGATATTTATAATGTTGATAATGGTGAGCGCTTCTCCACCTACGTGATTCTCGCCGCGGCTGGATCAAAAACGATTTCTATGAACGGAGCGGCTGCGCGTAAAGTACAGGTAGGCGACCGTATTATTATTGCCGCTTATGCACAAATGGAAGATGTTGAAGCCGACAAGTTTGAACCGCGTTTAGTTTATTTGAATCGCGACAACTCCGTTGAACGAACCTCTAGCAGCATACCCGTTCAGGTCGCCTAATTGTTGGCGGCCTGCTTGCAGCATAGATTGCCACTTTTAATATCACGCTGCATGCTTTTGGTTGGCGTTGATAATGTGTCGACGTTTCTGATGTGCGGGTTGCGGCTCGCCAATTCAGTGATACTTCATCGCTATTTCCGCTTCAGTATGCGTATTGGTTGCAGTGTAGTCGTTACAGGTCGTTGTTCTCGATTTTATTTTCGTCCCCCTTCTTAGTATCTACCTGAACCTTTATTGTGGCTCGCTAGATTTGCGCCAGCTCAAACAAGTTACAATCCGTTCACCGACTAATTTAATTAACGGTTATGATTAAACCGAGAAATTAAATAGGGTAGTATCTCGCCTTATATTTTTTAGTGCCCAGAAACTTGCTGGAGTTGGATCATGTCGACCGTCTATCCCGTACCACTTGCCATCGCCGATAATGCCATTATTTCAAAAGCCGATTACCTACGGATGTATAAGCATTCGATTGCGCACCCAGATGAGTTTTGGGCTGAACAAGCACGCTATTTTCTACGCTGGGAAAAGCCTTGGGAAACGGTTCGTGAGTATGATTTTGTAAAAGGCGAGGCTAGCTGGTTTGCCGGTGGTGTGTTGAATGTAGCAACCAACTGTATCGATAGGCATTTGGCGCATCGCGCCGATCAGGTTGCCATCATATGGGAAGGTGATGACCCGAGTGTCGATGCGCACATCACTTACCGTGAATTGCACGATAAGGTCTGCCGGCTTGCGAATGTGTTGAAAGCCCGTGGTGTAAAAAAAGGTGATCGCGTTTGCATCTATATGCCGATGATCCCCGAAGCCACTTATGCAATGTTGGCCTGTGCTCGAATTGGTGCAGTGCACTCTGTAGTGTTTGGCGGGTTTTCACCGGAAGCACTTAAAGATCGCATTAACGACTCTGATTGTCAGGTTGTTATCACCGCAGATGAAGGCCTTCGTGGTGGTCGCGCCGTGCCCTTGAAAGCGAATGCCGACAAAGCCTTGAAGCAATGCCCTGGTGTTAGTTCGGTTGTTGTTGTTAAACGTACCGGCGGCAGTATTGATTGGCATGAGGGCCGAGATGTTTGGTACCACGACGCGATCGAGTCGGTCAGCAGCGAATGCCCCGCAGAGCCTATGGACGCGGAAGACCCCCTATTTATTTTGTATACCTCCGGCTCCACTGGAAAGCCTAAAGGTGTACTTCACACAACCGGTGGTTATTTGCTGCAAGCGGCGATGACCCACAAGTACGTCTTCGACTATCACGAAGGTGAAATCTATTGGTGTACTGCCGATGTCGGGTGGGTGACGGGGCACAGCTATATCGTTTATGGTCCACTGGCAAATGGCGCCACCACACTGATGTTTGAAGGTGTCCCTACCTACCCAACGGCGGCGCGCTGCTGGGAGATTTGCGATAAGCACAACGTCAGTATTTTTTATACCGCGCCAACAGCGATTAGAGCCTTAATGGGGCAGGGCGATGAGTTTGTAACAAGCTCATCGCGCGCGTCACTGCGCATACTTGGTACCGTCGGCGAGCCGATTAACCCCGAGGCGTGGGAATGGTATTACCGCGTAGTTGGCGATAGTCGCTGCCCGATTATGGATACCTGGTGGCAAACTGAGACCGGCGCTCACATGCTTACACCCTTGCCCGGCGTTACCGATCTTAAGCCCGGCTCCGCGACACTGCCATTTTTTGGTGTAGAGCCGGTATTGCTGGATGGAGACGGCCACGAGGTTGAAGGCGAGGGCGAAGGCAGTTTGGCAATAAAGTCCTCTTGGCCTAGTCAGATCCGCTCTGTATACGGCGATCACGAGCGTATGGTGCAGACCTATTTCAGTACCTATCCCGGCTACTATTTCACTGGTGACGGCGCGCGTCGAGATGCTGACGGTTACTATTGGATTACGGGGCGAGTAGACGATGTGCTAAACGTTTCAGGTCACCGTATGGGTACCGCAGAGGTCGAAAGTGCGCTGGTACTGCACCCGAAAGTAGCGGAAGCCGCCGTTGTCGGTTGCCCGCACGCCATCAAGGGGCAAGGTATTTATGCCTACGTTACCCTTATGAGTGGTGAAGAGCCTAGTGAAGCCATAAAGAGCGAACTAATAAAACTTTGTGTTCAAGAGATTGGGCCTATCGCCAAACCGGATCTTATTCAGTGGGCGCCCGGCTTGCCGAAAACACGCTCAGGTAAGATTATGCGGCGTATTTTGCGGAAAATAGCCGCAAATGAGGTGGATGCTTTGGGCGACACTTCGACACTCGCAGATCCTTCAGTGGTCGATAACCTGATCTCAAATAGGTTAAATAAATAATGCTGCGGGCGCCACTTTGCTGGCGTCTTGTCATGCTATACCAGTTCACTCAACACTAAAATCACCCTTGTTTATACCTAGAGTGAGCTGGTAATACCTCGCTAGTTTCCCCGCGCTAAAGTACTAATTTAACAGCGTCTGCGTTAAACTCGCGCATTCAACATTTCCCTACACATTAGCATTCATGCCTGCGGGCAGCTATTTACGCCCTTGGGCAGGAGAACTCTATGAAAATTCAGGACAACTGCGTTGTTTCTATTCACTACACATTGAAAGGCGCAGACGGAGAAGTGATTGACTCCTCTGCTGGCGGTGAGCCGTTAAATTATTTGGCCGGTGCCGACAACATTATTCCAGGCCTAGAGCGTGAGTTGGAAGGTTGTGTTGTTGGCGACCAAAAAAATGTTGTTATACAACCTGCGGATGGTTATGGCGAAGTCATGGCCGAGCTAGTACAAACACTTCCTGCCGAGGCGTTCAGTGGTATTGAAAATATCGAAGTAGGTATGGAGTTCCAAGCGCAAACAAGTTCTGGCGGCATGCAATATGTTGTTGTAACTGAAATTGGCGAAGAAGGCATTACTATTGATGGCAATCATGCACTGGCAGGTAAAGAGCTACATTTTGACGTTACCGTAGACAGCGTACGTGAAGCAACCGAAGAAGAAATCGCACACGGTCACGTACACTAAAATACGCGAGTGTTATTAGGCTAACCGCACAGCACGAGGAAGGAGCATAAGTTAGTGAGTGAAGTATCAACCCTAGAATTAACCCAAGGAGCGGGGCCGGAAAGTACGGGCATTTCTGCTCGTATAACACCTGATAACACCATGGAGGTTTTGTCGCAGCAAGAAGTTGCGCGATTAGTTGATAGAGGTAACGAGCAAGTTTATGAAACTTTCCGACGCTGTGCTTTAGCCGCGTTGAATACCGGTGCCGAAACAGATAACACACAACTTGTTTTAGAGCAGTTTAAAAACTTTTCTATTGACGTTGTAACGCAAGAGCGCGGTATTAAGTTGGAGCTACACAATGCTCCTGCAAATGCATTTGTTGATGGCGAAATTGTTCAAGGCATAAAGGAACATGTGTTCTCGGCATTACGGGACATCATCTACGTTAATAATGAATTGCTGGAAAAGTGCGACGCCGACCTGAATACCAGCGAGGGGATTACTAACGGAGTGTTCCATATTTTACGCAATGCCGGTTTATTGCGCACTCAGCGGACCCCCAACATTATTGTCTGCTGGGGTGGGCATTCGATTAATGAAGTCGAGTACGAATACTCGAAAGAAGTCGGTTATCAAATGGGGCTACGCGGCCTTGATATTTGTACCGGCTGTGGCCCTGGGGCCATGAAAGGGCCAATGAAGGGGGCAACATTTGGGCATGCCAAGCAGCGTGTGCAGGGCCGTTATATCGGTATTACTGAACCCGGTATTATCGCCGCAGAATCGCCCAATCCAATTGTAAATCAGCTTATCATTATGCCGGATATCGAAAAGCGTTTAGAGGCGTTTGTTCGAGCTGGGCACGGAATTGTGGTATTTCCTGGTGGCGCCGGTACCGCGGAAGAAATTCTCTATATTTTGGGTATTTTGATGCTGCCAGAAAATAAAGATATTCCTTTCCCATTAATCTTTACCGGCCCACCCACGGCGGCCGCTTATTTTGAGCAGATTGATGAATTTATTGGTTTGACGCTTGGAGCCGAGGCGCAAAAACTCTATGAGATCGTTGTCGATAATCCCATTTTGGTGGCTCAAAAAATGCGTGACGCTATGCAGCGGGTTACCGATTATCGACGGGCTACTCACGACGCCTACTATTTTAACTGGGTGGTGCGAATTGACGATGACCAGCAGCATCCTTTCGAGCCTACGCACGCAAAAATGGCGGCACTAAGCCTTCATAAGCAACAGCCACCACATAAGCTCGCGAGCAACTTGCGCAAGGCGTTTTCGGGTATTGTAGACGGTAATGTTAAGGCCAATGGGATTAAATCCGTTGCTGAAAACGGCCCGTATTTGATCAGTGGTGACGTCGAAATTATCGAGCCGTTGGAAAAGTTATTGCGCTCGTTTGTTGAGCAAAAGCGAATGAAGATCCCAACGACTGAGTACGAACCTTGCTATCGGATCGTGTAGCTACCTAGGTATATTAAGTGTCGGGTTTGCAGTATTTGGGTATACGCGGCTAGATTAATTGGCCATTTTGGTGAGAGATAATCATGTCTGATGATGGCGATTTTAGCAGTCTCTTAGGTGACGATGTTCAGCCACTTAAGGTCGAGAAACGCGTTGATATTAAAGCGCCGCGCGATGCTGATGTTGATAAAGAAGCTCGGCGTTTGAGCGCTGAGGCTGCCACCAGTACAAAGGCGGATCCACTCAGTACGCCCGTGGACATGGTTGACCCGTTAGCGGTGTTGAGCTTTCAGCGCGCTGGTGTACAGCATGGTGTTTTCAAAAGTTTACGCCTTGGTAAGTATCCACCCGAGGCGCGTTTAGATTTACATCGAATGACCGTTGAGCAGGCACGCCGAACGATTTTTCAGTTTGTAAAAGATTGCATTGCCAATGATGTGCGCTCGGCGCTTATAACCCACGGAAAAGGCGAGGGTCGCGAAACGCCGGCGCTGTTGAAAAGTTGCGTCAATCATTGGTTGCCACAATTTGAAGAGGTTTTGGCTTTTCACTCGGCGCAAAAACAACATGGCAGCTATGGCGCTACCTATGTCTTGTTGCGCAAGAGCGACCGCAAAAGACTGGAAGCAAAAGAGACTTACTCGCGAAAACAACGTGGTTTGTAGCGCGAGCGTTAAAGTTTTGGAATGTAGCGTTTACGCTTGTTCTCTTTTAAGCTCCAAACGTCGGCCATACACAGGCCGTCGAGACAGTCGCCAAAATCGGGGTCGCGACTAAACACTATCGATTTAAATCCGCCGGGTTCATACAGCGCGGCATACTGCTTAAACAAAACCGGTAACTTGTGACCGCCCGCGTTAAATTTCTCCTGCATCAAATCAAATGCCTCTGAGGCATCGGCCGGTCCGAATAGCTGGTCAAGTTCGTCAAGGGTATCGGTGCTAATCAAGTATGGATGGTTTGCTTCGGCCAGTTGTTGTTCGCAGGCGTAATAGCGTCGATAAAAGTAAACTAGGGTATTCATCAGTTGGCGCGGGTAATCGGCACTCATACTGACGGGGCCGATCAAATAGCGCACATCTGGATTGTGAGCGATATAAGCCCCCAAGCCTTGCCATAAATAATCTAAACAGGCCTTTCCCCAGTATTTTGGTGAGACAAAGCTGCGTCCCAATTCAATTCCCTGTTCAAAGTAGGGGGCGAGTTCGGGTTTGAATTTATATAGGCTTCGAGTGTACAGCCCCTCTTCGCCAAAGTTCGCAAGTATATTTTTCCCCTCACCAATTCTATAGGCGCCGGCTATCTCTTGATTTTTAGCATTCCACAGCACTAGGTGGCGGTAGTGCAGGTCGTAGCTATCGATATCGCGTTTTTTACCTGTGCCTTCTCCCGCCATGCGGAATGCCAGTTCTCGCAAGCGGCCAATTTCTTTTAATACTGCAGATTTTTTTGCGCAGTCGACGAGATAGATTTGATTGCCGTCGCGGGTTTCGCCGATCAGCTTATTGTTTTGTAGTTCGGTAAAAAGTTTTTTCGGTGGCTGGGCAGAGGCCAAGGGAAGCTCACTGACAAAGGCGCTTACCTTTTGTTGGCCAAGCCGATAAATGTGTCTTTTTACACGTTTAACGAGTGCTCGATCCTGAACAGATTTACTGCTCAGCCGGTTGCTCGGAATTAATTCACCGACGGTAAGAGCAATGTTAGCGGAGCGTTTGTTAAACATCTCGTGGGCGAGCAGGGCGGTTCCCAGCGGTTTAAAAAGTAACGAGGCGGCATAGAAAAATAGCGAGTTTTTTGCGTTGATGTGTACTGGCAGAACAGGCGCCGATGTCTTGCGAGAAAAGTGTAAAAAGCCGGGTCTCCAACGCGTATCTTTTACCCCAGACGGGCGTGCGCGAGAGACTTCTCCTGCGGGGAATACTATCACTGCCTGTTCATCTTCTAGCGCTTTAATGACGTTTTTATAGCTTTTTCGGGTGCTGCCACCGGTCATATTATCTAGCGGAATAAATAGCTCGTGTAGGGGTTCGAAGTTCATCAGCATATCGTTTGCGATGACCTTCACATCGCGTCGCACCTCGCCTACCATCCTTAGCAATGCCAAGCCATCGAGCGAGCCAATAGGGTGGTTCGCGATGATAATTAGTCGTCCAGCTTTAAGTATTCGCCGCTGCTCGCGCGCGTCTACGCGGTAGCTAAAGTTAAAATAGCTGAACACTCGGTCGATAAAGTCGAACCCTCGAGCGTCGTTGTTGTCACGTAAAAAAGCATTGATTTCAGTTTCGTGAACGAGCTTTTTGAGTAGTGTAAGCGTGGGGTTGCGCAGCATTTTGGGTTTGCTGGCAAAGCTGGGGAATTTACTGTGAATAGCCTGTTCGACATTGATCATGGTGCGCCTGTCCGTTCTCGATTCTAGGTGTGAATGGAGGGATAATGCGGACAAGAGTAGTGTAAGAGTATGACCGAACAGTGACAGATACTAGGCCAATTGCTGAGCCTAGCGGGCGCTCAGTTTTTCAAATTCTACACGTTGGTTTTCTAGCAAATTTTGGTAGGGTTGACGGAAGCCCGTTACGAGCTTGCGGTCGTCACCACTACTGACATCGACAATAAGTAAGCGGCGCCCAATAAGTGGGTCGCGAGCGGCAAGCGAATCTAGCGCTAAACCGACAATTGGTAAGTTGCTCACTTCATTTTCCTGCGTCGTTTCAGCGTCGCTGGCTTGTTCGTTTGGGTGTTCTCCGGGGAGCGGGTCTGCACTTTCGTCTGTCGGGTTTGCCACCGAAACGAAAGCGGCAAGATCGAGTGGTATGTTGTGAATAATACTGGCCAATTCAACAATGAGGTAGCCGCTGCAGCTAGCGCGGAACAGGGCTTCACTCTGTGATTCATGTATAGGGAAGCGCAGCACATAACACTCACCCTCCAAGGAAAAACTGTAGCCGGAGTAGAGCGCAACTACATCGGCAATAATGGTTTCCATGCGGGTAAGTGTCTTGCGCAAGCTGGCACCGTTTAGCTGTTGCTTAAGCACCGTGAGGTTTTTGACCCGAATAGTTGTATATACACAGGGCACCGTGGTCATTGATAGGCTGATCGGGACTATTTCGTTCGTAGTAGAGCTAAGTGTTTCACTCGGTTGATCGGTGTTTTGGCTAAAACTCCCGCCGTTAAAGACAGGCAGTCGACTAAGCCATTGCTTTAGGTCAATTTCCACACTGCCACTACGCCAAATCAGCCATACGATCATTGCGGCTAATACCAATTCAAACCAAAGAATAGTGGACTGCAGTGCGGCTAAGCTTTGAGTGGGTTGCTGTAAGGTTATTCCGAGGTAACCGGCAATACTGTCGTGCAATAGGATCGCAGCAGTATAGTTCGAGCTGTTTTTGGTTGGTTTGCGCGAGTCTCCTGCTTGCACTAAGAGATTATTTTCGACATCGTGAATGGTGGCGAGCTGTGTTAATGGGTTGTCCATTACCCCTTGTAGAATGACTTGTAAGCGCAATAAGTCATGATTGAATGCTGCATCAACGGCCTGCTGCGAGGCCATTCGAGCCATGGTTCTACCATAGTTGTCGAGCTGACTTTGATTTATTTGCTGGGCCGGCGGCAGGGTCGCGAGTGTAATGACCAGTATTCCTACGAACAATCCCAAAAGAAAGAGGACAAGTCGAGGTAGCGGCTGAAATTGAATGCGCAAAAAGTATCTCCGATGCTCGTGCGTGGCCGCTAGCTTCTAGCGCTGCGGCGAATATTTATTTCGTAAGATAGAGACAATTATCTTCGAAGGCAACGGGCAGGTGTATTTGTCTGCGCTTGCTTTATAATGCCCCACTATTTTCTTTCATAGAGCAGGACACGTGCGCGATCTTACCTTAATCAAAATTGCTGGACATGATCGACCGGGAGTGACCTCGGTGGTCACTGATATTCTATCTAAAGCTGATGCGAGCGTGCTCGACATTGGTCAGGCTGTAATTCACGATAACCTATCGCTCGGTATGCTGGTGCGATTCCCAACAAACGCTAAGGCACAAGCCTCGCTTGATAGTGTTTTGGCTGCGATGGAATCTCTGGCAATGCAAGTGCGCTTTGAGACGATAACTGAGCCTGAATACGGCGAGTGGGTTTCTCATCAGGGCAAGGATCGTCATATCGTAACGCTGCTGGCCCGCCAGATTACCGCAGAGCAAATTGCGGCACTAACTACGATTGTAGCCAAACACGAATTGAATATTGACGATATCAGTCGCTTGACCGGGCGGGTGCCACTTGAATCAGACAATGGCAATAGTAAAGCCTGTATTGAGTTCTCTGCCCGAGGTAAGGCTCATAATATTGGCCAGTTGCGCGCAGATTTCGCTGAGCTGGCATCTAGGCTTGATGTGGATATAGCCTTCCAAGAAGATAATATGTATCGCCGCACACGACGCTTGGTGTGTTTCGATATGGATTCTACCTTAATTGAAGCGGAAGTTATCGACGAGTTGGCGAAAGCTGCGGGGGTTGGCGCTGAGGTAGCTGAGATTACCGAGGCGGCGATGCGTGGTGAGCTGGACTTTAACGCAAGCTTTAGACGCCGGATGGCTTTGTTAAAAGGCTTGGATGAATCTGTGTTACAAGGTATCGCCGAACAGTTACCGGTAACCGAGGGGGCGGAGCGGTTAATTTCATCATTGCGCAAGCTCGGCTATAAAACCGCGATTCTTTCCGGTGGTTTTAATTACTTTGGTCATTATTTGCAGAAAATGCTCGGTATTGATTATGTTTTCGCCAACGAGTTAGAAGTTGTTGATGGCAAGGTTACTGGCAAGGTTACCGGCAAAATTGTGAATGGCGAGCGTAAGGCTCAGTTGTTGCGCGAACTAGCAGCAAACGAGGGTATATCTCTAGAGCAAGTGGTGGCGGTAGGTGATGGCGCTAACGATTTGCCAATGCTGAGCATTGCGGGGCTAGGAATTGCCTTTCGAGCAAAACCCCTCGTAAGGGCTGAAGCGAAACAGGCCATCTCGACCTTGGGGTTGGATGCCATTTTATATCTGATGGGCTTTAGAGACAGAGAGCTAGATTAGCTCTCTGTATCAAAGTCATAGTTCATGGCGTCGGTTGGGCCCTGTAGATAGTAGCCCTGAATATAGTGCACACCAGACTGCCAGAGTTTAGATAGCACGCTGGCATTCTCGACAAAAGGCACAATTGTGATTTTGTCTTCCTGATGAAGCTGGCTAACCAATTCATTTAAGGCTTCGGCATCTTCACTATTCTTCTGTAGGTCTTGGGTGAATGAGCCATCGATTTTCACATGCGAACAGCTCAACATCTTCAGTGCGTTAAACGGATTTAGGGCGCATCCGAAGCGCGTAATGCTGCACTCACAACCCAGCTTTTTAAGATCGGCGGTAAACGAGCTGGCAACGTTGAGGTGATCGTTGATATCGATTTCGTTTAGCTGGAAAATGATTGCCTCGGTTGGCAATCCAGCCGCTTTAAAGGCCACTGCCAGCCAAGGTGTTAAGGTAGGGTCGAGCATAGATTCGCGGCTGAGATTGACGATTAAACGAGTATCGTTACCCTTGCCGCGGTGGTCTGCAAGCAGTTTGATAGACTCCAATATTACCCAGCGATCGATCTTAGTAGTGGCTCGAATTCGTGCTGCCGATACCAGAAATTCGTTTGGCGAAATCTCTGTTCCTTCACTATCTAGCATCCTTAAAAGCACTTCATAGTGTTCTTTATCGGAGCCACGCAAGCTCAATATTGGTTGAAATAAAAGCTTAAATTGATTTTTACTTAACGCGTTCTGAACCATATTGGTGATATCGCGTTTTTCGTCTTCGGCGCTGCGTTCTTCCGGCTCGTACATGCGCACATGTTGCTCGGGTTCCAGCTTTGCTTTTTGCTGTGCTTTAAGTGCTTGGTCGATGGGCTCGTCGGTACCGGCGGTGTTCTCTGTAATCAGGGATACGCCGATGCTGTAGCTGAACTGGATTGTTTTACCATCGATATCAACGACGTAATCCGTTAATTTTTTATAGAGCGTAGCCGCGCGCTTTAAGGCTGTTTCGGCATCTATCTTAGGTGCCAGCAACATAAAGGAGTCTTCGTTAAAGCGGCATAGAAGGTCGCCTTTTTTAACGAGCGATTTAGCGTGAGCCGCAATAGTTCCCAGTACTATATCTGTGGACGAAACGCCGATTTTGGCGCTGACGGTCTCGATAAAGTCTTCTATTTCAATATTAATAAGTGCGCTGTTGATTTGTGCGGTAGCGGCCTTGTCTACGGCTTCATGTAGGTGATCCATGAGTACGCTTTTGTTGAACAGGCCTGTTGCCAAGTCTTGGCTCTTAATTTGTTGCAGTTGCGCTTCCAGTTCTTCGTTGTCCGAGCTGGAAGTGCGGACTAGGAACTGAATGCAAAGTTCTTCTTCATAGCTTGATTTTCGAATTTCAACCTTTAGCCCGCGTTCGCTGCTATCGGCTGCCGTTACACGGAAGTCGAGTGACTTGGTTTCGATGTCGCTACCTTTTAGGGTGAATTCTTTTAAAAACTTCTTAACTTTGTCTTGATCGTCGGCGCTAATAATGTCAATTACCGGCATACACTCGAGCTCATCACGTGAGCTGTGACCAAGGAGTTCGCTAAAGGATTCGTTCACATATAGAAACATACCATCTTGAACAAAGGCGATTGCATCTCGTGAGCTATCCAGTAATTGTTGGTTGTGGCGCTCGATCTCGCGGTGGCGTCGTTCAGCTGTGCGACGTTGGTCGCGTTCTTCTCGATTTTGAAATTCGCGCTGAATTACTTGCAAGAGATGTTGGTCCTCATCGAGGCGAACCACGTCCATGGCCCCAAGCTTCATGCCGTCAACCACGGCCGAAGTGCCTTCTTCTTGAGTTTGTAACACGAGGGGAACATCTTTGTTGAGGCGACGAATGAGGCGTACAGCATCGGAGGGTTTGATGTTGGTGGTGGTATCTAGGCCAATCATCAGATCCCAGGATTTCTCCTGTAACAGCTTATTAAGGGCTTCTTCACTGTCGACGTACTGTGCTCTGACAGGCCTGCCTGCATTGTGCAGCATACTGATCAGTCTCTCGGCCTCATTACGTGAATCGTTTAGGACGAGCAGTCGTATGGTTTTAATTTGTGTCATAAATTCGATTTGGCCCATAGCAAAATAGCCAAGTTTGAGTGAGCCGATACTGGCCGCGACTCGTTGACAGTTTTCCGCTTAGTTAATCTTTCGCTTAGTTAGGTTGCTCTCGCATAGTGGAGTATAGCTTAGCGAAGTACAGCGATTGTGTTGTGCTCAGTAGGTAAGTCTTATAGCTGACGCAAAAATGACCACGCCCACTATAACAGGAAACCAGCTAAATGAAGCACGCCCCAGTTTACTTGATATATAGCTGCAGTCCTAGAAAGCCAAGCGCGAGCTTGCTACAGATTGCTATTGCTGTGCTGGGGCGCAAGTTTTTAGAGGGTTATTCCCAGTCATCTTCAAAATTTTCTGTTTCGACATCCTGTTTTGATGGTTTTTTGATCTCAGGTTTAGGGCTGCTGGGGGTGTCGAGTGGGTGAAATGAAAATTGACGAATAGTACTCGTGGAGAATACCGCCTTGTTGAGTTTGATGGTGGTGGCTTCTTCGCCGTCAAACAATCTAACCTTGTCTTGTTCGTGAAAGGGCACACTCGGGGTCAGTAGTGTCGCCGGTGTATCTGCCGACTTGCTGGATGGGATGTAGAGTGCTCGCATGTAATCCGAGTAACCACCCATGCCGTAAATCTGCGCGGCGCCATAGGGTTTCGGCTGACTTGCTAGGGTTTGAATACCCAGTTGAGATGAGTCTTTTAGTTGGCGTACCCAGCGCACCACGCCCACAGTCCAAGTGTGTCTCCCCAGCTCTTTAATCCCGAGCACTTCTCCCGCAAGGAGCTTGTTGGGGACGTCTCCCTTCCATAATAGGCAATAGCCACCATTGCTGATGTTTTGAATTGATGTACGGTAAAGAGGGCGATCGTATTCCGTTTTATCATTCGGTTTACTGCTTAGCGGAGTTAAGCCAACCGTTAGGGTGTTAGCAATGCCGCCGAACTGACTGCTGGCGCCGCCTTGCTGGCTAAATTGGTCGAAGGATTGAGCGCCGGAGATGAAATAGTGGCAATCGACTAAACCAACGCAGACTTCGCAAGAACTTTTAACGGTGCGACGATCTTGTCGCCGTTGAGCAATACTACTCCAGCTCGCGATTACATGATTGAGCAGTGTTACAGGAAACCCAGCGGGCATTGACAGCCCCTCGGTTTCTGCAGGGCTATCTACTTCGCCGCCCGGCATAAGCTTGGTTATCTGATTTACCAGCGACTTGAAATCTAGTTCAACAACGCGATCGTCCTCACTACCGACAAAACGGGATTTGTATGTAGGGGCTAAATCGGCCGAAATATTAACGATAAAGAAGTTGTCTTTATCTTGGGTTAAATTTGGCAGGAGCCGCACACTCAACGACCATGTTTCGAAAATCTCATAAACTCGCGCTACATCTTTACGGTTGAGTTGATTTAAGCGGGCGGTGGCGAGCATCAGCACTCGAATATAGGCGCATTGAATATTGCTCGCTCGCATTCTGATCAGATGTGGATCGTTGACTGGGTTTGCGAGCACATCGAAATATTCGGCAACTTGAAATAGTGCGTGCAAGTGATGCCAAAGCCCCGTTGGTACTTGGGTGTAGAGTTGATAACTGCGGAAAAAAATTAACCCAATACCGGATATAGCGCGGTGTAGCGCTAAAGTCAGACCTTCTAGCGCAGAAGCCTTAAGACGCTTTTGTGTGCATATTTCTCGAATACAGCGAGTGTAACCGTCCACCATAGATTTTTGCAGCGCTTGTGCGACGATGGCTGTTTTCTGCGCATCTTTTGGCAAAATGATGGGTTGATTAAGAAAGTCTTGTGTGAGCGCTTCAATAGCGCGCTGGGTAACCGGACGAACCGCTTCCAGCACCGCTAGGCGTTGCATCGGGGCAGTGCGTAAGCGTGCTATTTCCGGTAGCGAACGGTATAGCGTCGCGCTGGTTTGTAGGTTTTGCGTTGCCCGCAAACCTTCCACCCACTGCTGAACTTTTGCAGGTTTGGCGCTTCCACAGAAGGATAGTTTGGTCAAATCAGTTGGTGGGAGCGCAATTCCACCTAGCAGTGTTATCGGGAGCATTTCGTTATTCATGAGCGATTTCAGCATATCCGTCCCTGGCAACACCCTGAAGTATAGTCGACAGTTATAAGCTTGGTTGGTCGATTAAACTTTTTAGACGGGTGTTTTACTTGTAGCGCCGGCCTCTTCCCTTACCAGTTTTGGTACCAGATAGCCGGGTAGGTGTGCGAGCATTGCCATATGTAGGCCTTTTGCATCGCGCTCGTTTTGGTCGAAGTGAGTAGTTCCTTCGACCTTATCTAATAAGTGCAGATAGTACGGTAGTACACCTAACTTAAACAACTCTTTGCTGAGTTGAATTAGTGTCTCTGCGACGTTGTTGATACCTTTTAACAAAACGGTTTGATTTAGCAGGGTAATCCCCTGATTTCGCAGTAGCGCAAACGCTGCACCAACTTCGCTGTCGAGTTCCTGTGGATGATTGCAGTGAACCACCAGTACCGGCTGCAGTCGAGAGCTTGTCAGTATGTTAACCAGCTCCGGTGTGACTCGCGAGGGTAAGACTATTGGTAGGCGCGAGTGGATGCGCAGGCGCTGAAGGTGTGGAATTGCGCTTAGTTCGTCAATCAGCCAAGCAAGTTGCCGGTCGCTAATCACCAGTGGGTCGCCGCCGCTGAGAATGACTTCGTCTATGTCCTGTGTTGATCGGATGTAGCTCAAGGCATCGAGCCACTGTGCCCGAGAGGGGCTGTTTGCTTGATAGTCAAAGTGACGACGAAAGCAGTAGCGACAATTAATGGCGCACTGAGGGGCGCCGATCAATAAGACGCGACTGCGGTATTTGTGGATCAACCCCGGAACTGGGTTGCTCTCAGCTTCCTCGAGCGGGTCGGCTGAATAATCGGGGTGCTGATTGAACTCTTCTGCCAAAGGGAGTACTTGCAAGAGCAGGGGGTCGGCAATATCTCCGGGCTTCATTCGGTTTAAAAAGGACTGGGTAACACGCAGCGGAAACAGGTTTGCAGCCTGTTTAGCCGCTTCGAGATGACCAAGGTCGAGTTTTAATGTGGTAAAAAGCGCTTCTGGCTCAGTAATAAGCTGACTTAGCTCATCTTGCCAGCTTCTAGTCTGCCATGTTGGGATAGTTCGATGTATCATTAGCGCCCTTATTTTACAGCAACATTTTCGTGATTAATTGAGGTCAAGATGGCTACGTATTCTACCAATGAATTCAAGGGTGGTTTAAAAGTAATGTTAGATGGAGACCCTTGCTCCGTCGTCGAATGTGAAATGGTAAAGCCCGGTAAGGGCCAAGCGTTCGCACGTGTGCGTTTGAAAAACCTCAAGTCCGGTCGCGTTTGGGAGCGTACCTTTAAGTCTGGAGAGCAACTCGAGGGTGCGGATGTGATGGATATGGATATGCAGTATCTGTATACCGACGGTGAGTATTGGCATTTTATGGAGCCGCAGTCGTTTGAGCAACATCAAGGTGATGCAACCGTAGTTGGCGATACCGCTAAGTGGTTGCGTGAGCAGGATATTGTGATGGTAACGCTGTACAACGGCGCGCCGTTGGCAGTAACGGCCCCAAACCACGTTGAGCTAGAAATTGTTGAAACCGACCCAGGTTTAAAAGGTGATACCGCTCAAGGTGGCACTAAGCCTGCGACCCTCTCAACCGGCGCGGTGGTAAAAGTACCGCTGTTCTTGTGTACCGGTGAAGTTGTGCGTGTAGATACCCGTACCGGCGAATACCTCGGGCGTGCAAGTAAATAACAAACCGGCGAGTTGTCGTGTTTGATTGAGAAGCCGGCCTAGTGTCGGCTTCTTTAGTTTTGTCGATTTTGTATTGCCCTCGTTATGCTGGCGATATCACTGTATAGCTTGAGTTATGTTTATGCCTTGTGACTGGCAACCTTCTGCGTCTATCGTACATCTACAGCAGCGTGCCAAGCTGATGAGTCAGTTGCGCACTTTTTTTTCCGAAAGAGGCGTGTGGGAGGTGGATACACCAGTTCTCGGCGCCGCCTCGGTGAGCGATCCCCATATCGAGGCCTTATCGGTTGCTGAGCACTACCTGCAAACGTCGCCAGAATATTTTATGAAGCGTTTGTTGGCGGCCGGCAGCGGCGCTATTTACTATCTCGGTAAAGCTTTTCGCCGCGATGAGGCGGGCGCACGCCATAACCCCGAGTTTACAATGCTCGAGTGGTATCGCCCCAAGTTTGATGACCACCGGCTTATCGATGAGCTGGTCGAGTTGATCCGTTACTTAAAGGTAGCGGCGGCAATTACCAAAATTAGCTACGGGGAGCTGTTTGAACGTCATACTGGGCTCAATCCGCATACCGCAAGTGCGGCCCAGTTTAGGCAGCTAGCGGCGGAGAAGCTCGACGTAAACTGGCCTGATGACTCGATCAGTCTTTGGTTAGACCTGCTTTTTTCTCATCTCGTTGAGCCGCAGTTGAACGACGCTATTTACCTTGTATACGACTACCCAGCTTGCCAGAAGGCATTAGCGAAAACCTCGGTTAACGCTGAGGGTGTTGAAGTGGCGCACCGCTTCGAAATGTTTTGGCAAGGTATTGAAGTCGCCAATGGCTATTGGGAACTAACCGATGCGGCAGAGCAGCGCAAGAGGTTTAACGCCGATAATCAAACTCGCTGTGAATTGAGTAAGCCCATTATTGCTCCAGATGAAAAGTTTTTAGCCGCGCTGGATGCCGGTCTTCCCGAGTGCGCTGGTGTCGCCCTTGGTGTCGATCGCTTGTTGATGTGCCTGCTCGAACAGCGCACTATTAGCTCCGTGCTCCCATTCTCATATATGCAGTTGTAATCCTATGCCCCAAATCGCCGCTCGAAATATAGAACAATACCCGCGTTACTGGGCCGAATGTTACGGTGTAGCGCCGTTTCTGCCGACCTCTCGTGCCGAAATGGATCAGCTCGGCTGGGATTCCTGCGATGTCATTATTGTTACCGGCGACGCTTATGTTGATCATCCAAGTTTTGGTATGGCTGTGATGGGGCGACTCCTAGAGAATCATGGTTTTCGTGTTGGCATAATTGCTCAACCCGATTGGCGTAGTGCCGACCCTTTTAAAATTCTGGGAAAACCGAACCTCTATTTCGGCATAACCGCCGGCAATATGGATTCATTGATAAATCGCTATACCGCAGATTTACGTATCCGCCACGATGATGCCTATACCCCTGGCGGAGAAGGTGGCAGTCGCCCGAACCGTGCGGTTACCGTTTACAGCCAGCGCTGTAAAGAAGCCTGGAAAGATGTACCCGTTGTGATCGGCGGTATCGAAGCGAGTTTACGCCGTATCGCGCAATACGATTATTGGAGCAACGAAGTGCGGCGCTCGGTACTTATCGATTCTACCGCCGACATACTTCTATACGGCAACGCCGAGCGCGCGATTATCGATTTAACCCATCGCTTGGCGGCGAATGAAAGCATCAAAGACATCACTGATCTACGTGGTACCACGGTTGTTATGCCCCACGTTCCAAATGGTTTTACCGAGTTGGACTCGTCGCGTATCGATTGGCCTGGGCGGCTTGATGCTATGCCCAGCCCTTACGAATACGTACCTGAAAACCAGTGCGACTCCGGAGCCTCTCCGGTAACCGATGACGCGGTGCAGCCGATTCGAGTTGTGCCTATGCCGTTGCGTCGCGAAGAACAAAACCTAAAGCCAGAAACAACCTGTATACGCTTGCCATCGTTTGAAAAGGTTTCGAAAGATGCCATTCTATACGCGCACGCATCGCGGGTATTACATCAGGAATCCAACCCGCATAACGCGCGAATCTTGGTGCAAAAACACGGTAAGCGCGAAATCTGGGTGAATCCGCCCCCCATTCCTTTAACCACGCCAGAAATGGACTTGGTGTTTGGTTTGCCCTACGCCCGCGTTCCGCACCCAAAATACGGAAAGCAAAAAATACCCGCGTACGACATGATCAAAACCTCGGTGAATATTATGCGGGGTTGTTTCGGCGGCTGTACGTTTTGTTCTATTACCGAGCACGAAGGGCGGATTATTCAAAGTCGGTCGCATGAATCTATCCTGCAGGAAATTGAAGATATTCGAGACAAGGTTCCCGGTTTTACGGGCACTATTTCTGATTTGGGTGGCCCCACCTCGAATATGTACACGCTAAATTGTGACGACCCGAATATTCAATCGTCCTGCCGCAAGTTGAGTTGTGTCTACCCAACGATTTGTAAAAACCTCAATACCGACCACAGCCCGACAACCCAGTTATATCGCAAGGCGCGCAAGGTGCCCGGTATTCACACGGTGGCGATTGCTTCCGGCTTACGTTATGACTTAGCGGTGGAAGACCCTGAATATGTGAGAGAGCTGGTCACCCATCACGTTGGTGGTTATCTAAAGATTGCGCCGGAGCACAGCGAGACTGGAACCTTAGAAATGATGATGAAGCCGGGCATGGGGAGCTACGAACGGTTTGAAAAAATGTTTTATCAGTTCTCTAAAGAGGCAGGCAAAAAACAGTATTTAATCCCTTACTTTATCGCCGCGCACCCAGGCTGTAAGGATGAGGATATGCTGAACTTAGCGATTTGGCTTAAGAAACATGAATTTGAAGTTGATCAAGTACAAACGTTTTACCCTTCGCCTATGTCTTTGGCTACCGCGATGTATCACTCCGATCGCAATCCGCTAAAGCCGTTGAACTATAAAACGAAAAAAATCTTCACTCCCAAAGATGGCGACCAGCGTAAAACCCAAAAAGCATTTTTGCGCTACCACGATCCAGAAAATTGGCCGCAGTTGCGCAAAGCCTTGCGAGCTATGGGGCGAAGCGACTTAATTGGTGAGTCGCCACGACATCTGGTGCCCAGCGAAGAGCGCGAGCTGCGCCTGCGGTCGAATGAAAAACGTATGGGGAACCCGCGAGCGCGTTCTGCCCGTGGAGATAAACGTAATCAGGCTATGCCCAGTAGAACCCCACCTAAAGGCAAAAAGCGCTAGCTCCTCGGATTCCTATCCCCGCCTAATAAGTTTCCAGCCTAAAAAGAGAACCGGTCATACCGGTTCTCTTTTTAGTGACTATGTTTTTATCATCTATAGCGGCGTAGAAAGCCTAGGGTTCTAACGATTAGTCGTCGCAGTCGCAACTAAAGTCGTGATTCATATCCAGAGCAGGGGAAGAGGTAACCGGATGGCCAACGGGTTGTGCGGGAACGCCGACAACCGTCGTGTGTGGCGCAACGGCCTTAAGTACCACGCTGCCGGCACCAACCTTCGCACCTTCGCCAATTTCAATGTTGCCGAGAATTTTTGCCCCAGCACTGATGAGCACGCCGCGTCGAATTTTAGGGTGACGATCACCAGCTTCTTTACCCGTCCCACCCAAGGTAACGCCCTGCATAATTGATACATCATCTTCTATCACGGTGGTTTCACCAATCACAATGCCGGTTGCGTGATCAAGCATTATTCCTTTGCCAATGCGGGCTGCGGGGTGTATGTCCACCCCAAAGGTAAGCGCAATATGGCTTTGCAGGAAATAGGCCAGAGACTTGCGGCCACCCAGCCACAGGCAATGCGCAATTCGAAACGCCTGTAATGCGTGAAAACCCTTGAAGTAGAGGAAAGGTAAGACGTAGGTATCGCAAGCAGAGTCGCGGTCAAATACGGCCTTGATATCGGCGCGAATAGATTCCTTGAGGCCGGTATTCGTTTTGATCGAGTCCTCGATGATCTCGCGAATCTGCAAGGCCGAAATAGCGGGGCTGGCTAGCTTCATAGCCAAATGAAAGCTCAATGCGGCTTCCAAAGTCTTGTGATTCAGAATACTGGCATGTAAATAGCTTGCTAGAGCTGGCTCCGACTCGGCCTGCAGCCGCGTTTCCTGACGAATTCTCGCCCATACAGGGTCGCCGGATTCGATCACCGCTACGGTGTGTTCTGCCTGCTGCATGTTAAAACTCCAAATAGTTGTGATTGGCTATTATTGGGGTTACCAGCTTGTTTTTCCAGTGCGGCACTCCGGCTCCCTCATATTGTATATCTAGACGACCACATCGGGACGATAATGAGATGGGGGTCACACTTTGGGGTGCACCCTAATAGTACAAGTGACTATCACTAGCTGGTAATATTTCTCCTCTGAACTGTGTGAGCTGTTAGCTAGAGATTTGTGACGACTGGATTCATCGAAGAATGTTTTTCTGAGTTGAAACAGTCTGGAGTAATTCGGTAGCTAAAAATGTAGTAACAATAAAAATAATATATTCAGACCTTACAGAAGTCGCGTTCAGCCATTCTTTCAGGCGGAGTCCTGAAGTGAATACACTTTGTTTTACGCCAATTTACAATAATAACAAGCGATCAATATTCCATTTTGTTTTAAATGACGTTTGTAGAGCTCTCGTGCGTGGTGATATTGCGCACGTCGTTCTGTGTTATTGATCGATAAAGTAATTCAGGGGAAATCTGTGAAGAATAATAAAAAAGTTATCTTAGGCTTGTCTGCCTATTACCACGATAGTGCTGCGGCACTTGTTGTCGGCGGTGAAATTATGGCGGCCGCACAAGAAGAGCGTTTTACGCGTAAGAAGCACGACCCGTCTTTTCCAGAGCACGCGATTGGCTATTGTTTAAGGGAGGCCGCGATAGACCTTTCTGATATAGACCACATCGTTTTTTACGATAAGCCATTGGTTAAATTTGAACGCCTTTTAGAAACGTATTTACATTACGCGCCAAATGGTTTGCGCTCTTTTATTGCCGCGATGCCTGTTTGGCTAAAGGAAAAGTTATTTTTAAAGTCGACATTAAAAAAAGCCCTGTCAGCGATGAGTGGAATAGCGCCGGGGGATTTGCCGCAACTACTCTTTAATGATCACCATCGCTCCCATGCGGCCTCAGCGTTCTATCCCAGCCCCTATCAAAAAGCCGCGGTTATTTGTCTTGATGGCGTTGGCGAGTGGGCCACGAGTAGTGTTTGGGTTGGCGATGGCAATAGTTTGACACCGCAGTGGGAAATCGACTTTCCTCACTCGCTTGGGCTCTTGTATTCCGCGTTCACCTACTACACCGGGTTTAAGGTGAATGCCGGTGAATATAAATTAATGGGCTTGGCTCCATATGGCGAACCTACCTACGTTAACCTTATTTACGACAACCTGATCGAAGTTAAGGATGACGGTACATTTCGTCTCGATATGAGCTACTTTAATTACGCCACAGGCCTGACCATGGTGAACGATAAGTTTGCTGCATTATTTGGTGGGCCACCGCGCACACCTGAGAGTGAGCTGGGCCAAAAGGAGATGGATTTAGCGCGTTCAATACAAGTTGTAACTGAGGAAATTATTCTGAGGTTGGCGAAAACAGTACAGCGTGAGACCGGCTGCGACAGTCTTTGTATGGCTGGCGGCGTTGCACTAAATTGTGTCGCTAACGGGCGTTTATTGCGCGAGGGCGCTTTCAAGAATATTTGGGTGCAGCCTGCTGCGGGCGATGCAGGTGGTGCATTGGGCGCCGCCTTAAGTTGTTGGCATGAGTATTTAGGCAACCCTCGTACTGCAAATCCAAGCGATAGTATGCAAGGTTCTTATCTAGGATCGCGTCACGAAAAAAATGAAATAAAGGCGTATTTAGATACCGTCGGCGCAAAATATCATTTCATGGAAGATGACACGTTGCTCCCCACAGTCGCCGACGTTCTGGCATCTGAACAGATCGTCGGTTGGTTTCAGGGGCGTATGGAGTTTGGGCCACGCTCACTGGGTGGTCGTTCCATTCTGGGCGATCCGCGCAGCCCGCGCACGCAACAAACGATGAACCTTAAAATTAAATACCGTGAAAGTTTTCGTCCGTTTGCGCCGGCATGTAAAGCGGAAAAAGTTTCGGAGTGGTTTGAGATTGATGAGGCCAGCCCCTACATGCTGATGGTTGCTCCAGTGAAGAAGGAAAAATGCCATCAAATGACGGATGAGCAAAACAACCTGTTTGGTATCGAAAAGCTCAACATCCCTCGCTCCGATATTCCAGCGGTTACGCACGTGGACTATTCCGCTCGAATTCAAACCATACATAAAGAAACCAATCCGCGATTTTATGGGCTAATTGACGCTTTTGAAAATATAACGGGTTGTCCGGTATTGGTGAATACATCATTTAATGTGCGCGGCGAACCGATAGTGTGTTCGCCTGAAGACGCTTATCGCTGCTTTATGCGCACGGAGATGGATTGTTTGCTGATCGAAAATTTCTTGATGTACAAACATGAACAGCCAGAATGGGCGGAAGCCGGTGACTGGCGCGAAGAATTTGAGTTGGATTAGGAGTAGCGTATGAGTAATCAGTTATTTCCCAAAATTGAAAACCCTGGGGCAGTTGAACTGCGTAAATTCGGATTGATTAGTGCCGTATTGGTAAGCCTGATATTTGCGTTTTTCTTACCTTGGGTATTTAGTCACGCGATACCGCAATGGCCTTTTATTGTATCGGCAATTTTGGTTGTTTGGGCGTTGGTGTTGCCCTCAACTTTATATGTCGTGTATTTACCGTGGATGAAAATAGGTGCAGTTTTAGGTTTTATTAATACGCGTATTATCCTAGGTATCGTTTTCTACTTACTTATAACCCCCGCCGGATTTGTAGCGCGTTTATTCGGTTCAGCGACGATCAAATCACATGACACAGACGAGCTCAGCTTTCGAATAGAAAGCAATAAACCAACAGCAGAACATATGGAGAGGCCATTCTAATGAGCGATTTATTAATAGACCTTTGGGGCTTTATGCGGGCCCGTAAAAAATTCTGGCTTGCACCTATTATTTTGGTGTTGGTGTTATTGGGTGGGTTGATTGTGTTCGCACAAGGCTCTGCCGTGGCGCCGTTTATT
>NZ_MRUH01000018.1 GCF_001922985.1 Teredinibacter waterburyi | reverse complement strand
CCTGGGTTGCGGGCTTTTTTTCGAGAGTGTTTTTACGAAGAGAGTGAAATTGCTAGGTCAAAAGATAGGGACGAAAAAGTCCGAGGAAAAAACCGTGAATTAAGCGGAGTAAATACCGCCTAACACGACTTCTCTATCGGCACCGGTAACCTCTGGTAGGTTCCCCGCTAGCCGACCTATAGTGCGTTTTGCTAGCCATGCAAAAGCAACAGCCTCGACCCAGTCTGGATGTAGGTTTAGCTCATCGGTTGTGCTAACCCTATTTTCAGGTAAGTGGTATTGAATGCGGTTGCAGAGGTGAGTGTTGTGTACGCCACCGCCGCAAATAAAAACAGTGGTATTGGCGGCGCAGAAGCCTTTAATAGCATCGCTAATGGTGATGGCGGTTAGCTCAGTGAGTGTGGCCTGAACATCTTGAGGGGTAAGAGGTGTTACGGTTTCTTCGGTGGCAGAGTTTACCCAGTCAAGGTTGAAATCCTCCTTGCCGGTACTTTTAGGTGCAGGCATGCGGAAAAACGAATGAGCGAGTAATTTATTTAATAGTTGCAGGTTGACTTGACCGCTTGCGGCCCATTTCCCGTTCTTATCGTACTGCTGTTTACCAAAGGTTTGAATCCAGCTATCCATCAGTGAGTTGCCCGGCCCGGTATCAAAACCCAGTGCGTGCCCATCTGTTGGCAGGAAGGTAAGGTTGGCCACGCCGCCAATGTTCAAGATACAGCGAGGTTCGGTTTTGCTAGAAAATACGGCTTGATGAAAGGCTGGGGCTAACGGCGCACCCTGGCCTCCAGCGGCCATGTCTCGGCGTCGAAAATCAGCAACGGTCGTGATTCCTGTGAGCTCGGCAATGGAGTTGGGGTCACCTATTTGCAGGGTAAACTGTTCTTGTATGGATTGGGCTCTGGGGCGGTGACGAATTGTTTGACCGTGGCTACCAATCGCCGTAATTTGCGTTGCCGAGTAGCCATTTTCTTCTAGTAGGCGATTTACAGCCCGAGCGAAGAGGGTACCGAGGTGTCGATCTAGCACGCCCATACGGTCTATTTCATTATCGCTCGGTAGGGCCAGCTCAAATATTTTCTTACGAATGGACTTGTCGTAGGGTATACCTAGTGCAGCCACTAAACGCGGTGTATCGCCGTTAAATTCAACTAAAGCGGCGTCGATAGAGTCGGCGCTGGTACCGGACATCAGGCCGATATACAAACTTGCAGCCTCGGACATGGAGTTCCTCGTTTACTAATGGTTTAAGCGTTATTGTTGTAGGGATATCCATATCGTGCTGCATTGCAGCCTGTTTCGGTTTGGTCGTGGCGAGTATGGTTGGGACGACTAGGCCCGCAAAGCAACGCGCTGGAGTAAAACGTTCTGTTATAGGGGGGTGTTGCTCGCCTGAGGTTCGCTTGAGGCGAACTGGCGTGGTTGTTCCGGGCTTAACTCTGCAAGTAGCGGTTGAGTTTGTTGCAAAAACTGCTGTAGCTCTTTATCGCTTATGGATTGTGCTTTTGGTAATTTTACCGTCACAGGGTTTCGCACTGCTCCGTTAACATAAAACTCGTAGTGGAGGTGGGGGCCGGTAGCGAGTCCTGTGGAGCCAACGTAGGCGATAACTTGCCCTTGTTTCACTCTCGATCCAGAACGGATACCTTTTCGGAATTTGCTGATGTGTGCGTAAAGCGTACGATAAGTTTGGCCGTGTTGAATGATTACTACATTGCCATAACCGCCTTTTTTGCCGGCGTAGACGACCTTGCCATCCCCAGTTGCCTTGATGGGCGTGCCGTGTCTAGCCGCGTAATCTGTACCCTTGTGCGCACGCAGTGTATTTAGCACTGGGTGTTTTCGATTTAAACTAAAGTGAGAACTTATTCTCGCGAAGTCGATCGGTGTGCGCAGAAATTCCTTGCGCATGGTCTCACCAGTGGGGGTGTAATATTGTGCTTGCCCATTCGAGTCAACGTAGCGCACCGCTTGGTAGCTGTTGCTGCGGTTGTTGAATTCGGCGGCGAGGATATTGCCTGTGCCAATCTTCTCGCCGTCTAGGAATGCTTCTTCGAATAGAACTTTAAAGCTGTCTCCGCTACGTATGTCTAGCGCAAAATCGATATCCCAACCAAAGATATTGGCGAGCTCCATTACCAGTTTGTCATCTAAAAAGGCTTGCTTTCCAGCATCAAACAGTGAGGTTTTAATTTCGGCTGTTCGCGATGAAAGCTTGATGTCGGGCGTGCGATTGATTTGCTCAAAGTTAAAGCCGGCGTCATTTCGGTTAAAACGGTAGCTGTTAAGTCGGCTTTCTATATAGCGTAGCTGGTTGAGTTTGCCATCGGCATTGATTGCAAACTCAAGCGTGTGGCCTGGGTAAAGAGCGGTTAGACGCTTCGCTTCTGGAGTGCTTTGCAGCAGTTCCATCATGTCGCTATCACGCAAACCGACCCGCTTAAATATAAGCGATAGGTTATCGCCAGATTTAACCGTTTCGGTAGAGGTTGTTAGGTCGTTGTTGGTGAGGGGGAAAGGTGCGGTGCCAAGATCTAGCTCTGATGTAATGGTAAGGTTGCTGAATGCCGGCAGTTCGAGTTGAGAAACCCGCCGCTCGGCCGCTAAATCGGCCTGAACGGACTTGCTTGGTAACAGCACAAATAAGCCGAGTAGAGAGGTGAGGCCCGCAACTGCAGCGAGATGAATTTTGGGGATGCGCTGAAGCATCTGAGCGCGCTGCCCAGCCTTTTTTGTCGCACCAGTTTTTCTTTGATTATCAAAAGCTTGCATCAGAATATTAAGTCACTACCGAGATTGTCCCCTGAACCCCTGTGTTTATATCAGAAAAAACACAGAATTTCATTAGCCGAATATAATACTAAGCATCTTATAGCGAAATATTTGAAGCAGGTTGATATCAACCCCGCTTTGGATGTTTTGCGCAGGCATAAGAAGCGTTGTTGTGCGCCGATTGGGCATGTTGGTGTTGAGGGGGGCAAAGATTGCTGATGCGAGGGTGCGCTTGACCTGAAGTTCGCGCCTACAAGCGGTTTGTTTACATAAAATCGGTGCTAAAGGTTTGTTTTGGAGGGCTTTTTCGGTATCGTTGCGCCACCAAAACTAGACATCTTGAATATGTAGGAAGAGCTTTATGACGGCAGTAGATCCAACCTTAATCGACGACTTGGACGCTCGAGGCTTAATCGCCCAAATGACGGGCGAAGACCAGCTGCGTAGTTGGTTGGCGGACGGTTCGCGAACGCTCTACTGCGGCTTTGATCCAACGGCCGATAGCCTGCATATCGGTAGCTTAGTACCTCTACTTACCTTGCGCCGTTTTCAGCAGGCTGGCCACAAGCCTTTAGCGTTGGTTGGCGGCGCCACAGGACTTATCGGCGACCCGAGCTTTAAAGCTCAAGAGCGAAAATTGAATACCCCAGATATAGTCGCAAATTGGGTCGAAAAGCTAAAGCAGCAGGTGTCGAGGTTTATTGATTTTGGTAGCGCCGAGAATAGCGCGGAAGTCGTTAACAATCTCGATTGGACCGAAAAGTTAAACGTGCTCGATTTTTTGCGCGATGTTGGCAAGCACTTTTCTATCAATAATATGATTCAGAAAGAGTCAGTAAAGCAGCGTATTGATCGTGAAGGTGCGGGTATTTCTTTCACTGAGTTTACCTACATGATTTTGCAGTCTTACGACTTTGCCGAGCTGTACAAACAGCACAACTGCACTCTGCAAATTGGCGGGTCCGATCAATGGGGCAATATCACTGGCGGAATCGACTTGGCTCGCCGCATGTATGGCGGGCAAGTTTTTGGTTTAACGCTGCCTCTTGTGACCAAATCAGACGGCACTAAGTTTGGTAAAACCGAATCGGGAACCATCTGGCTGGATCCCGCAAAGACCTCACCTTACGCTTTTTATCAATTTTGGCTAAATACGGCAGACGCTGATGCCTATAAGTTTTTACGCTATTTCACCTTCCTGTCGGTGGCCGATATTGATGCAATTGAAGCGGCCGATAATGCTGCTGAAGGGCGCCCGCAGGCTCAGGGTATTTTAGCGCGCGAGGTTACCAAACTGATTCATGGCGAAGAAGGCTTGATTGCGGCGGAGCGAATTACTGCTGCGATGTTTAGTGGGGAGCTTAGCGATTTAAGTGAGTCGGATCTGGAACAGCTAAAACTCGATGGTTTGCCCTCTAGCGATCTGGATTTGAGCACACTTTCCGATACGCCTTTAACGACCTTACTTGCGGATTGCGGTATGGCAAAGGCGGGGCGAGAAGTTAAAGATGCGCTAGGTCGAAATGCGGTCTTCATTAACGGAGAGGCTAAAGGTGCTAGCGACAACATGAATGCCGCTGCTAGTTTTAGTGTAGCTAATGCATTGTATAGCCGCTTTTTCTTGGTCAAATTAGGTAAGAAGAAAAATCACTTATTCGAGATCGCGGGTTAACCTCGGTGCAATTAGTGCTGGTTGATGGCGGGAGAGGGTGTTAATGGCCGTAAAGTTTAAAACTTATTTAATCAACCTTGAAAAATCGTCCGACCGGCTTAAAAAAGCGCAAGATGAGTTGGACGCAGCGGGGATAACCTTTGAGAGAATTCCAGCCGTCTACGGCCCGGATTTATCATCGGAAGCACTGCATGAGCGCTACAGCAGCGAGTTAAATCAGTATCAGTATTACAAGAATTTGAACGCTGGTGAAATAGGCTGTTTTTTGAGCCATCGCAGAGCTTGGCAACAGATTCTGAACGATAGCCTTGATTATGCGCTTGTGCTTGAGGATGACTTTGCTGTCGAACCTTTTGCTAGCGATGTTTTGCTGCTCGCAGGTGAAATAAAGCAAAAATGGGATTACATAAAGCTGATTGACACGACCCGTCGTCGCAAGTCCATTTGGGAGCAACCTTTAACTCGCGGTAGTTTGATCGTGTTTGACAAGTTACCTGCGGGTACCTGCGCACAGCTAGTGAGCCGTTCAGGAGCAGAAAAACTACTTCGGGCCACAGCCAAGTTTGGTCGACCAATAGACATAGATCTTCAGCACTGGTGGGAAAAAGGCATAGACATTTTTGGTATCACACCTTACGCATTCGTTAAACAGCGTGGTTTTGCTAGCGAGATTGACGTTATCGGGCAGCGGAAGAAGGAAAGACGCCGTGCGCTCAGGCGGTTTGTAAATCAAGTGTTGTTCAAAATAAGGAATGCGCGAGAGAATGGAAAGCGCCTTAAAAGCTTAAAACTGACCTAATGGTTCTATCGAATCAATAAAAAGCCCGGCGAATAAGACCGGGCTTTTTTATACCCGAAATATCATGATCACTACAAATGAAACATCATTCCGTAAGCTTTGCATTGGCAGAGAATGGAGCCCCAGCTTTGTCTTGCCAGTTACCTAGGAGTGCGTGTTGTTGTCAGGGTGTCGGTAAGTCGTGAGACAGTGAGTGGACGAGAGTTTGTAGTTGGAATTCATTAAAATTTTACCCATTACTTGGGCTTGTTTTTCGCCGCTGATAAATAGTTATAACCCAAATTTTTACAGTAGATAATTAGTTGTGTTTCTTATGCGTTAATTGTGGTTTTAGCAGTGGAAATTTAGCGCGCATAGGGTTAGATTGGTACGCTAATTTTAATGTATAACACAATAATAATTTTAGGGTGGTTTATGACACTTTCATTGATTGATACGACGGTTTTTGTTGTTTATGCCTTAGCGCTTGTAGCTGTGGCGCTTTGGGTTTCCCGTGAAAAGGCTGGGCACAACAAAGACACAAAAGACTATTTTCTCGCGGGCAACAGTTTACCTTGGTGGGCCATAGGGGCATCACTTATTGCTGCGAATATCTCGGCCGAGCAAATTATTGGTATGTCCGGTTCTGGCTTCGCGATTGGTTTAGGTATTGCCTCTTATGAATGGATGGCGGCAATTACGCTTATCATCGTGGGCAAATATTTTCTTCCGATCTTTTTACAGCGTGGAATCTATACCATGCCGCAATTTTTGGAGCAGCGTTACGATCACCGTGTGCGCACCGTCCTCGCAGTATTTTGGTTGGGTGTGTACGTTTTTGTGAATTTAACGGCTGTATTGTGGTTGGGCGCATTAGCGATTAACACTATTGCCGGTGTCGACATGATCTACGGTATGATATTTCTCGCATTGTTTTCTGTGGTGTATTCGCTCTACGGCGGTTTGAAGGCGGTCGCGATGACCGATATTATCCAGATTTTTGTGTTGGTTGCTGGCGGATTGTTGTTAAGTTATATATGTCTAGATTTGATTGGCGCTGGCGAAGGTGTCATTGCGGGCTTTGTTACCTTAACCGAGCAGGTTCCAGAAAAATTCGATATGATTTTAAGTGAAGATAATCCTCACTATGTAAGCTTGCCGGGCCTTTCGGTGCTAGTCGGCGGGATGTGGATTATGAACTTGTCGTATTGGGGTTTTAATCAATATATTATTCAGCGCACCTTGGCTGCGAAAAGTTTAGAGGAGGGGCAAAAGGGTATTGCCTTCGCTGCATTTCTAAAGTTGCTTATGCCAATTATTGTTGTCCTGCCTGGAATTGCGGCGGTGGTGTTGGCCCCAGAGTTAGAGCGTCCCGATCAGGCTTATCCGTCGATGATGCAGTTGATGCCTGTTGGCGTTAAAGGTTTGGTTTTCGCTGCATTGGTTGCTGCAATCGTTTCTTCGTTAGCGTCGATGACGAATAGCATATCAACCATTTTCACAATGGACCTGTATTCCTATTACAAGAAGAACGAAACTCAAAAACACTATGTTACGGTTGGCCGAGTAGTTAGCTTGGTATCATTAACTCTGGCAGTGATTTGCGCTAAACCTTTGTTGGGGCAGGCGGAGCAGGCATTTCAGTATATTCAAGAGTTTACGGGGTTCTTTACCCCAGGAATATGTGTGCTGTTTTTGCTGGGCATGTTTTGGAAAAAGGCGAATGCAAATTCCGCAATGGTTGCCGCACTGGGTTCGTTTTTACTTTCTATAGTTCTTAAGTATCTGTGGCCTGAACTACCCTTTATGGATAGGGTGGGCTTGGTGTTTATACTTTGTGTGATTCTGGCTGTTGTTACGGCGTTAATTACCGGTGGCAAGGATCAAGAAAATGCAGTGAATTTGGATGATATCCAATTTAAGACGCGCAGCTCTTATAATGTTGCCGCCATAGCGGTGATCTGTATTTTGATTGCCTTGTATTCGGCTTGGTGGTAAATGTTTCTGCGGCACCGTTTTCTTCGGTGCCGCGTTTGTTTTGACGTTGCGCGCCAGTTTCGGGCGCGCGCTCACAACTTATTTTTTGAACTACGAAAACTTCTCCAGTAAACCCGCACCGCGACTCGCCTTACAAATATGAAACTCCGCTGTCAAACCAGTCTGTGCGGTATAGTCGGTATTCAGTTTAGATTTTATTGCCCCGATATATTGCGGCGGCACTAGCGCTATTACGCATCCGCCGAAACCTCCCCCTGTCATCCTTACGCCACCGCGATCACCAATTATTTCATCGACGATTTTCACTATCAGGTCTACAGCGGGAACCGTTATTTCAAAATCGTCTCGCATCGAAATGTGCGAGGCTTTCATGAGTTGACTAAGTTGTTCCGCGTTAGATGTTCGCAGAGCTTCGGCAGCTAATTCTGTGCGAGTATTTTCGGTAACAATATGTGTCGCTCGGCGTAGCGTTGTGGGGTTTAATTTTGCGGTAAAAAGTTTCAGTAGTTCTGGTGTTGCATCGCGTAGAGATTTTATCCCCATAACTTGGGCGGCCTCTTCACACTGTATGCGACGAGTATTGTATTCGCTGCCGACCAAGCCTCGCTTTACTTTGCTATCGATTATTAGAACTTCTAAATCACTTGGCATTGGTACGTGACGCAGTGACAGGTCATTGCAATCGATTAGTACCGCATGCCCTTCTTTACCTGCCGCTGAAATTAACTGATCCATGATACCGCAATTACACCCAGCGAAATTATTTTCGGCCGCTTGGCATAGAAGCGCAATTTCAGTTGCACTCAAATTGAGTTGATTGGTTCCTGAAAGCGCGCTGGCGAAGGCTACTGAAAACGACGCGGACGAACTAAGTCCGGCGCCTTGGGGGACATTGCCTGATGCAACGACATCCATTCCGCGAATATTGTCGTGCCCAAGTTTAGTCAGCTCGTTGTGTACACCGCGTAAATAGTTTGCCCAGGGGTGTTCGATGTCAGGCGTTATTGGGCTACGGCCATCCCACTCACTTTTTTCTGAGTCTATGTCGTGAGCAATCACACTCATGCGGCTGTCGTCACGAGATTTTATGGCTAGATAGGTGCCTCTATCTATGGCGCAGGGCAATACAAACCCACCGTTGTAGTCTGTGTGCTCGCCGATAAGGTTGACGCGCCCTGGGGCAAAATAAAGTGCATCAGGCTTACATTGAAATGACTCAATAAAAGCTTCTTTTGTTTTTGTGGCTAGGTCGTTCATAAAGTGTGTCTGTTGATCTGTATGGGTTAAGAATTCAATTATTTTTCGAGGTAGTGATGAGTGCTGCAGCTTCTTAGGCGCTCGGCGGCTTGCTCGGGCGTAATGTCACGCTGCGGTTCAGCGAGTAATTCATAGCCGACCATATACTTTTTGACCGTTGCGCTTCGTAGCAGTGGTGGATAAAAGTGGGCGTGTAGCTGCCAGTGGCTTTGATCTTTTGAGCTGAATGCCTGCCCGTGCCAGCCCATTGAATAGGGAAAGCTGCAACCAAACAGGTTGTCGTAACGAGTCAGCATACTCTTCAGAATGGTTGCCAGTGATAACCGCTGTTCGGTGTCTAATTGATGCAAGTGACGAATCGGTGCAAGTGGCAATAGTAAGGTTTCGAATGGCCAGGAGGCCCAGAAAGGTACGACACAAAGCCAGTGCTCGTTTTGATCTACAACACGCTGTCCTGTCGCGAGTTCTTTTTTAGCGTAGTCGAGCAGTAGATTGCGGCCGTAGTCGGTTTGGTAGTTAAGAAGATGTTGGTCGACCTTTATTGCTTCAGTTGGTAGTTGGTCCGTCGCCCAAATCTGGCCGTGTGGGTGAGGGTTGGAGCAGCCCATTGCTGCACCCTTGTTTTCGAAGACTTGCACCCACTGAAAACGTCGGCCTAGCTCTTCGACTTGGCTGGCCCAGCAGTTCACGACCGATTCAATTTCTGTAACGTCGAGCTGGGGCAGTGTTTTGCTGTGGTTGGGCGAAAAACAAATAACCCGCGCTACACCTTTTGCCGGTTGCTCTGTAAATAGGGGGTCTAGATCCTTGTTAGTTGATACGTCGATATCTTCAACGGCGGCGAAGTCGTTGGTAAAAGTGAAAGTTGATGTGTAATTGTCGTTTGTCTCGCCATTGATCCGGGTGTTGCCGGGGCATAGGTAGCAATTAGGGTCGTGCTGGATAGCCGTGTCTGTGGCGGGAGTTTCTTGCTGGCCTAGCCAGGGACGTTTACTTCTGTGCGGGCTAACCAAAACCCATTCGCCAGTTAATGGGTTGCGGCGGCGGTGGCTGTGGTTATCACGATCAAATATAGGTGTTGAGGTGGTGTCTTGCATATGTCGTCTTGCCTGAGCTTTGCGTTGCGAGATATTAACGGCACTGACGGAGCGGTAGGGGTGGCCGTCTCCGTTAAGCGTTGTATGTGTTCTGGGTAGCAATGTTAGCAGCGAACAGGTGCGTGCACCGCCGGTAATTGCAATTGGTGGGAATAGTAGCGTTTAACCGCGACAAGGTAAACGTTTACCTTTCCGTTTCGGATTTGGTCTTTTGTGGAGTCCCGCTAACTTGGGTGCGGCATTAGTTTTGGCTTTTTGCTTGTATAAAAAACAGGCTTGCGGAAACTATTTTATTTATTTTCCCATAACGCCTTGCCAAGCCTTTTGATATGCGTATAATGCGCATCCTCGACTCAGGGCACAGGTGCTCAGTAGTCTTCTGGTACGAGCTAAGCGCCGGCCGGAATCGCTCTTTAACAATTCAATCAAGCAATGCGTGTGGGTGCTTGTAGGTTGGTGATGCGTCAGCTTGACCTTTTACATTTT
>NZ_MRUH01000161.1 GCF_001922985.1 Teredinibacter waterburyi | reverse complement strand
TTAGTAGGGTAAATCGCAGTGATGCAGTCAGGGAGTGGCATTCAATTTCTAGTCGGTCGTATTCGAACTATGTCTCCCGTCATTGTTCTCAGCGGTTTCTTTTTAGGCAGTACCAAATCAATCTATTGCTTAATCTTCTTGTAGTATTATTTTGGGCTTTTGGTAGTATCTGGTTTTAGTGTCGCTTCGTTTAGGCTAAAGGGCCAGGCTAGCTGGCCCAACGTGTGTGTTACTGGTTTGTGCGGCCTCGCATAACAAGGCGCTCCACCTGACAATTTTTGCTGCGCTCGTTTGTGTATGTCGCGCAGCTCCATTTTACACAAACGCTCACAACAAAAATTGCAGGTGAGCTTGGCGTTATGCGTGGTATTAAAAAAACGCTTTGTCGGTTTTAGGTTTGTGGTAATTGTCTTTTTAGTTTGTGCCGCTCCAACAGCGGTTTAGTAGAGTAAATCGCAGTGATGCAGTCAGGGGAGTGGCATTCAATTTCTAGTCGGTCGTATCCGCACTATGTCTCCCGTCGTTGTTCTCAGTGGTTTCTTTTTAGGTATTACCAAATCAAGCTTTATCCAAATCTTCTTGTAGTATTATTTTGGGCTTTTGGTAGTATCTGGTTTTAGTGTTTTACGTCTAATCGCTTCGTTTAGGCTAAAGGGCAGGCTAGCTGGCCCAACGTGTGTGTTACTGGTTTGTGCCGCCTCGCCTAGTATCAAGCCTGAAGTGCGACAAAGGTTGTTAGTTTCCATATAGAATAT
>NZ_MRUH01000160.1 GCF_001922985.1 Teredinibacter waterburyi | reverse complement strand
GGCGAAGCCACCGCAAAACGGAGCGTAGCATGCGGCATCAGGTTGAACGCCTTGTTATGCATTTTTACTACTAACACGAAAATATATACCTGAAACCGTAACAAAAATAATAGTAACGCCCGTAATTACTAAAGTATACCCGTGAGCAGCCCCCTTTACACCGGTGAATATAGTTAACGGTTCAGATACGCCGAGGTATATGATTGACAGAGCGAGTAACACAAAAAAACAAACCGAAAGAAAGGTAAGTAAGTTTAACAACCTTTTAGAGCCGATTCGTTTTTTTGTAACTGCAGACGATCTATCAGAAAAATAATGGGAAACAATTAGAAAAAAGATTAGCGCGCTGATAGCGAATAGTAACAAATCTATAACGGTCACTGGAATATGAAAACGTTTAAATAAAGATTCTACGAATAGCGCGACACATAGACAAACGAAAACCTCTAAAAACCTTCTCATAGTTAAGACCTAGACGCATAACGCCCAGCTAAGGTGCATTTGTGTAGGAGCCCGTGTGTGCTAAAAGCACACTTAGGAGCGACGTAGCAAATGTCACTCTTGAGCTGTTTGTTATGTGACTACTCATACTGATTAATACTGCTAATAACTTGTGATACTTTTTGTTTGGTAGAAGTTAATACAGCATCACTTTGGTTGTTCAGTATGTTTGACTCTTCATAAGCAACCATTTTCCTAACGTACAACCTAACCTCTTGAATTTTCTCCTCATTCAATCCATTCTCGATAGCAGAAAGAAAAATAAGATTTGTGACGCTGGTTTGTAAATATGCATCTTTTGCCAGAATTTCCGTTAGCTTCCACGCAGCAAGAGAAGCAAGTAATACACCAACGATAAAACCTATAAAATATTTCATATTAAATATTCACATAACGCCGCGTTAACCTGCGGAAATTTTGGGGTGACTTTTGGGTTAAAGTGGCGCAGCCACCCAAAAGGCGCATCGAAATTTGCGTCAGGTTGAACGCTTTGTTAGCCATTTTTTTCCTGAATTAAAATATAACGTCTTACGTCTTGCTCCTGTCGAAAAACGTGAACGATATAAACGGTTTCATCTTCAATTCGATAAAACACCCTACACGGATTTACAACCACTTCACGATAATTGAAACCTTCAAGTTCAATAGGCTCACGACCCGACTCAGGAAATTCTACAAGACGATCAACAACTGCAAATATTCGCTGAACCAGCTTACTCGCAGCAACAGGGTTTGATAAGGTTATGTAATTCGCTATTTTTTCGAGGTCCTCTAAAGCAGGCTCTGACCAAATTATTTCAGCCATTTAGAAAGCCTATCCTTAGCTTGCGTATTTGTTAATGTACGCCCTTCTTTTATAGCCTGCTCCCCTCGAGCTATCCCTTCTAAGATGCTCATACGTGACATTAGATGCTCATAGTCTTCTACATCCAAAAGATAAGCTGATGGGAGCCCATACTCAGTTATTAGTACAGGCTCTTTTGATTCGTGCAAATCAGAAAGAATTCGCGTCGCCTGACGCTTTAAAGTAGTAACCAGCTCAGTTTTCATAACAAAATGCCATATGCAGACTAGGTGTACCACTATAGTATCACTACCGCTAAGCGCTGCCAACTGGGGTGGCTAACGCCTAGCTCACCTGCAACCTTTGCGGAGAGCATTTTGTGTATAATGGAGCTACGCGACATACACAAAATGAGCGTAGCAAAGGTTGTCAGCGTGCAGCTAATTGTTATGTGTTGTGAACGCTATGCATTAGGATCATTTGTAAATGGCCCCTCAGCAGAAACGGTAATTTTTTTGCCAAATTGCTGTGTAAGTGCACCAGTAATTGCATGAACTAAATTTACTATTTTAGTCCACTCCACAACCCCCTCTTCAAAGGCCATGTAATAGCTACCTTCAGAATTTACGTAAAAGCCCCATACCGTATCATCGATTTCTACTTGGCCTTCACCCTGCCCATAATTTAATGGCTTTCCGTGAATGCCGACAGGGATAGCTTTCGCTAAATCTTCTTTACACGAAAATTCTATACCTTCTGAATTGTTAAGTATAAGCTTCATACTCTCCCCGACACATAACGCCAAGCTCACCTGCACATACGGCGGAGAGCGTTTTTGTGTGATAATGGAGCGCAGCGACTGACACAAAAACGAGCGTAGCTGTATGTGTCAGCGTGCAGCGCCTTGTTATGGCCTTTTTCCATTTACTTTGGAAACTGTTTTATAGTTGCAGCTCTTACAAATAAACCAACGCTTACCCCAGCTCATAGTTATTATTGCTATGAAAATAGAAGCAAAGATCAACCATCCTACTAAGCCTGCCATTAGTAGTGGGATTAATAAAAATATTGATAGTATCTCAAGAGCAATCCAATTCCCAAAGAAGCTATTTGTAACCCAACGCCTCTCTTTCATTTCGACTTTACATTTTGGGCATTCCATAAGTTAAGAGCCGTTAAGTTTATACAAGAACTCATTCAACGATATTTTCTATTGAGAAAAACAATAAAGTTCAAATTACTTTATTTATTGCTTCACTGCTGCGCTCTACTTCTAGAGCCTGGTGTTCCCCACAAAAAGTAGACACCCCACTTATGCAGCAACAGCTGCTTTCGCTTC
>NZ_MRUH01000159.1 GCF_001922985.1 Teredinibacter waterburyi | reverse complement strand
GTTAATTTAAATAAGTTAAGAAAAGGAGTTGACGGTGCGGTGCTGGATCAGCATAATGCGCGCCTCTTCACAGGGGGAGGCAGAAAAAGCCCGCTGTGTAGAGTGAGTTCTCAAAGGTAGAAGCTGTTGATTTTTAACGTTTTTATCAGTTTTCGATTCGGTTGTTTAGGGTTGAAGGTGGAGCGGCAAGGGTTCGGAAAAATAATCGAATAATTGCTTGCAGAAGAGAATGAAACGCGTATTATACGCGCCTCCCAACGAGGGCATGCGACGAAGTTCGCGCCATGTTGAGAGTGGTGTTTCTCTAGATTGTTAGCCGTTTGGCTTGTACGTTTAGGGGATGAGATAGCTAATAAGATTTATCGAATTAGTTGTTGCGCCAAGATTTAGAATGCGTATAATGCGCATCCCGCGACTGGCAAGACACGTTGGTCGCGACGCTCTTTAAAAATTTGATCAAGCAATGCGTGTGGGTGCTTGTAGGTTGGTGATGCGTCAGCTTGACCTTTTACATTTT
>NZ_MRUH01000158.1 GCF_001922985.1 Teredinibacter waterburyi | reverse complement strand
GGGTTGTGCTAATTGTCTTTTTAGTTTGTGCCGCTCCAACAGCGGTTTAGTAGGGTAAATCGTAGTGATGCAGTCAGGGGAGTGGCATTCAATTTCTAGTCGGTCGTATCCGTACTATGTCTCCCATCTTTGTTCTCAGTGGTTTCTTTCTAGGCAGTACCAAATCTATCTATTGCTTAATCTTCTTGTAGTATTATTTTGGGTTTTTGGTAGTATCGGGTTTTAGTTTCTATTGTCTAAGCTCTTTTAGCTGGCCCAACGTGTGTGTTACTGGGTTTGTGCCGCCTCGCATAACAAGGCGCTCCACC
>NZ_MRUH01000157.1 GCF_001922985.1 Teredinibacter waterburyi | reverse complement strand
AAAGCGCTTTGTCGGTTTTAGGTTGTTGTCAGTTGTCTTTTTAGTATGTGCCGCTCCAGCAGTGGTGTAATAGGGTAAATCGCAGTGATGCAGTCAGGGAGTGGTAATCAATTTCTAGTCTGTCGTGTCCGAACTATGTCTCCCTTCGTTGTTCTCAGCGGTTTCTTTTTAGGCGGTACCAAATCAGGCTTTATCCCAACCTTCTTGTAGTATTATTTTGGTTTTTGGTAGTATCGGGTTTTATTTTCTATCTAATCGCTTCGTTTAGGCTAAAGGGCCAGGCTAGCTGGCCCAACGTGTGTGTTACTTTTTGTGCCGCCTCGCATAACAAGGCGCTCCACCTGACAATTTTTGCTGCGCTCGTTTGTGTATGTCGCGCAGCTCCATTTTACACAAATGCTCACAGCAAAAATTGCAGGTGAGCTTGGCGTTAAAACCACAATAAGAGTCGAAGCATGGAAGATGACAATAATAAATTTGAAATAGTTATAGATTTTGGTAAAGGGGGAAATCCCAATAGAATTTTCCGATCTATGGCAGATCTTATTGATACATTCCAAGAACTCGATACCACGCTTGCGGAAGTAGTTGGCTCACAAGTTAGTAATACACTCATACTGGAAGATATCGAAAAAGGTTCATTAAAAACAATCATTCGAAATATTATTCATGATGTGCCTGATGAAGACCTAAGAGATGCAAAATTTAAAAGAATATTGGGTTTCTACCTAGTAAAGGCAAAATATGCGGTCCTCAATTGGTGCGAAGATACCCCGAAATTAGTTAGCCCCGATCAAGTTTCAGCTCTCGAAAACGAACTGGTTCGTATTGCAGAAGAGACTAATATCAATAGAATACCAGCATATCGTGCACCGGATAGAGTTAAGTTACTAACAAATATTAGTTCTATACAAAAATCAACTAGATATCTCACTGAAGATGATACAGTTCGCTACAACTGTAAAAGTGGTTCATCCAAAGTTACCGATGCCATAGAAATTTCTGATTCAATCGTCGAGGATATACTTACTAGAGAAGTATTAGATGATCGCAGTGAGGCAATTCTAAAAGTAAAAAAAGCCGATTATTTGGGTACTTCGAAATGGGCCTTCAAGTTTGAAGGTCATGCAATAGATGTGTCAATTACCGACTTAGAGTGGCTAGAGAGGTTTCAGAATAAAATGGTTAATGTTCAGCCGGGGGATTCAATTCGTGGAACATTAGTTCGCTATACATCTTACGGGCATGATAATGAGGTTTTAAGTGTTCGTTATGAGTTAGAATATGTTAAGAAAGTAATCGAGGCTAAGGTATTTTCCCAATCGAACTTCGAACAGTTTTAACAAATCAATCAAAGTCGCCTTCGGCTGGACGCGCTAAAGCGCGCCCTTTATTGAGGCGTTATGCGTCTTAACGGCTAGTAGAGTAGGGCTTGTAATTCATTGGTGTTGTTTACTGTAAAAGCATCAGCTGATCTCGAAGAGTTTGCGTGCATCCTCCGTTTACTTTAGCAATCAGCACAACAGCGTCAAAGCGCTACCAGTATTCTAGCGTTCACGTTTATTGCTTTTGGTTTTTCTTGTGTTCATAGCAGTAACTCTATTTTCTACGGGTACTTGGCTCAGGTGTAAAGCTAGGTTAATCTCAATGGTTGTTGGTAGTGGCTTTGGGTTTTAAGTCTAAATATAAGCTATTTTTTAGCAAT
>NZ_MRUH01000156.1 GCF_001922985.1 Teredinibacter waterburyi | reverse complement strand
TTTGTGCCGCTCCAGCAGTGGTGTAGTAGGGAAAATCGCAGTGATGCAGTCAGGGAGTGGTATTCAATTTCTAGTGGGTCATGTCCGCACTATGTCTCCCGTCGTTGTTCTCAGTGTTTTCTTTTTAGGTATTACCAAATCAAGCTTTATCCAAATCTTCTTGTAGTATTATTTTGGGCTTTTGGTAGTATCTGGTTTTAGTGTTTTACGTCTAATCGCTTCGTTTAGGCTAAAGGGCCAGGCTAGCTGGTTACTTTGGTAATATCTGGTTTTACGTCTTTGTGTCTAATCGCTTCGTTTAGGCTAAAGGGCCTGGCTAGCTGGCCCAACGTGTGTGTTATTTTTTGTGCCGCCTCGCATAACAAGGCGCTCCACCTGACAATTTTTGCTGCGCTCGTTTGTGTATGTCGCGCAGCTCCATTTTACACAAACGCTCACAGCAAAAATTGCAGGTGAGCTTGGCGTTATAGCGGCTAAGAGTTTAGAAGATGGAGCACTTAACTTTATATTTAGTAATGGCCTTTGGTGTAGTGGCTACCATAATATATCTATACCTGCTACTTGTTAAAAAGTCTTCGCTTGTACAAAGACCTTCTAAATTAGTTATTTTTTTATTGGTGTTATTGGCATTTGTAGGCGGATTAATTCGTTACTCTCAAATATTTGATTACGACTTAACATATATTCATTATTTGCAAATAGGTCAATACGCTTTGATGTTACCTAGCATTGCAATTGGTATTGGTCTTTTAAAAGCAATCATTACATACCACATGGGGGGTAGTCGGTGAAGTATTTGAGAAAAAGCTATAACAAAAAGCTGCACCTGACATTTTTTGCTACGCTCAATTGTGTATGTCGCTGCGCTCCATTTTACACAATTGCTCTCCGCAAAAACTGCAGGTGAGCTTGGCGTTATGCGTCTTAACGGGTAGTAGAGTAGGGCTTGTAATTTATAGGTGTTGTTTTCTGT
>NZ_MRUH01000155.1 GCF_001922985.1 Teredinibacter waterburyi | reverse complement strand
TCGCTTAACATTAAATATGCAATGTTATAACTTTCTTTCGTTTCCTAATTTTTAAAGAACTTCTCGCTTCAGCTGTGCGCTGTGGAGAGGGTGCGTATCTTACACTCAGATAATTTTGAGTCAATATATTTTTTCGCTAAAACTGTTTTTATTCGCAACTGAGGCACCGAGCTCAATCCCTATTGCAGATCTCAACCCGCAGCAGCCAGGCAAACACCTTTAAATCTGATTCTATCAAGACCGGCATGGTAAACTTCAGCCCACCCATCAACAGCAATATACATAGAAGCCAATGATCCGCCACGCTACCAAAAAGTCGATACTCATCATTAACCTTGGCTCCATGAGCGACACGGTTATCTCAAGCGGACTAATACACCTCACAAAAAACTCCGGCCCTAGAGTGCGTCTGCACCTGCTAATTGACGAGCGTTTTGCGCCATTAATGGATGGCCACCCCAGCATCGACCAGCTGATCACTGTCGATTGCTCCCACTGGGATAGACTTTTTGCAAGCGGGCGCTGGCTCGAGCTCGCAAGAGAGGCATTTAAACTACGCAAAACGCTCCAGCAGCAACACTTCGATCTCACCCTTGACGTGCAAAGCATCTGGAAAAGTGCGTTTATCGCATGGCTCTCGATGGCCAAAACATCGGTCGGCTTAGGCTCAAGCGGCTCCAGCGCCATGTTCATCGACAGATCTGTGTCACGTAACATGGGCGACCTTGTCCAGATAGGTGCGGAATACCGGTACCTGCTGAGCCAACTCGGGATGCCCGACACACCATGGAATCTTTACACGCCAACTATCAACCAAAGCCAAACAACAAAACTTACTGAAGATATCGGCTTCGACTTCACCAAAGAGCGTTACGCATTATTATGCCCCACCGGAGCGACTCGGCAGCAGGAGTGGCCAGCAAATCACTGGCAACAACTAGCCCTGCGCCTTCGCGGCAGGTATCACATAAAGCTTCTAATCGCTGGGAGCAACCCAACTGAAGATACCAAAGAGATTGCACACGCGACCGGCGCTCTAGATTTAAGTGGCGCACTATCGACCACCCAAAACTGCCTGCTGATCAAGCATGCTTCAGCGCTCATCGGCGTCGACTCAGGTTTAACCCACCTAGGACACGCATACAAAGTGCCCACTATCGCACTATTCGGGGCGACCTACCCCTATACCTACACAGGGCAAGAAACGAGCAAAGTTCTTTATATGGATCTCGCTTGCTCTCCCTGCAAAACCGCACCAATCTGCGGAAAGCGCTACGACTGCATGAAAGAGCTAACTCCCGACATGGTAATCGCGGAACTCAAACCCCTAATGAAACTCACTCAAAGCAACTCTTTCAACTACACAAACACCGCATTCTCAACCACAAACACTTAAGAGGAAAGTCGTGACTCTCAGCATCCCACAATTCCACAACGCCCGCGTATTGGTTATTGGCGACATAATGCTCGACCGCTACTGGAGCGGAGGCGCCAAACGCATATCCCCCGAAGCACCAGTGCCCGTCGTCAAGATAGATGCCGTAGAAGATAGGCTGGGAGGGGCCGCCAACGTCGCCAAAAACCTCGCAGCATTGGGGTGCGATACGTCACTTTGCGGCATTATTGGATCAGACGATGCCGGAAAAATAGTCCTCGAGTTATTAAGCAGCTCAAATATCCAGAGCCACATTCATACTGCAACAGGAACACCAACTATCACCAAACTCCGCGTACTCTGCCAGCACCAGCAATTGCTGCGAATGGACTTTGAAGAGGCGCTTCCCTCCATCACAACTACAGACACCCTCAAGGGGATTGGAGCAGAGATAGTTCGCGCCGATATCGTTGTAATTTCAGACTACGCCAAAGGAACCGTTTCAGACTGCGCACCAATAATTACCCTCTGCAAACAGCACCACACACCAGTGATCGTGGACCCCAAAGGCTCAAATTTTGCGCGCTATCACGGCGCAACACTTATAACACCAAACCTAGGAGAGCTTGAAGGAGTCGTCGGCACCTGCAGCACGGTCGAGCAAGCCCTAGAGCGAGCCGAAGCACTTAGAGAAGACCTCCAACTGGAAGCAATGCTGGTAACACTGAGCGAAAAAGGCATGGCGCTTATTCGTGCCGGGCGAGCTCCACTCCATATCCCAACCGAGGCTCAAGAAGTATTTGACGTAACCGGTGCTGGAGATACGGTAATAGCGACTTTCGCCGGCGCCTTTGCAGCTGGAGCAGATATGCCGACCGCGATGAAGATTGCGAATATAGCCGCAGGCATAGCTGTTGCAAAGATTGGCACAGCGACCGTCACTACCGACGAAATAGTTGCGAGCTCAGGTGATCAAAACTCGGTCATATCGCACGGAATATGCAACCTTGAAAACCTAACTAAAATGACGAGACTCGCTCGCCAAAAAGGCGAAACAATCGTATTCACCAACGGCTGCTTCGACATACTTCATGCAGGCCACGTCAGGTACCTACAGCAAGCCGCGGCACTGGGAGACAGACTTGTAATAGGCGTAAACAGCGACGACTCCATCAAGAGACTAAAGGGCGAGAGCCGACCAGTTGTGCCGCTACAGGAAAGAATGGAGCTACTCGCAGCTCTCGATTGCGTCGACTGGGTTACCAGCTTTAGCGAAGACACGCCAGCCAACCTCATCACCGCTATAACCCCAGACTATCTGGTTAAAGGCGGCGACTATGACCCCAAACTAATCGTCGGATACGACACCGTCACAAACTCAGGGGGCAAAGTAGTCGTCATGCCTTTCGTACAAGGATGCTCAACAAGCTCAATCATCGAACGGATACGTAAAAGCCTGTAGCCGGGCCAGAAGGGGGCGCGCGACCAACCGGCACTAACCCCAAACGTAGCGCCAACAAAACTGCCGGACACAAAAAAACCCAACAGGCAGTGCCTCTTGGGTTTTTTAATAAATCTCAACGCTAAAAATATAACAATTATCAAGCAATGCGTGTGGGAACTTGTAGGAGGTGTGCGTATCGTTTAAGGAGGTGATCCAGC
>NZ_MRUH01000154.1 GCF_001922985.1 Teredinibacter waterburyi | reverse complement strand
GGCTCCGCCACTTTACCGCAAAACTCCACTCCACACGCGTCACAGGTTAACGCGGCGTTAGGTGTAATTCATGCCAATAAGTAAACCTCGAGATAAAACGAAACGAATTGTTTTAGCACGGTGTGGAAACCAATGCGCTTTTCCCGCTTGCACAAAACCAATATTTGATACTACTCAATTACTAGGTCATCTTGCTCATATAAAAGGTAATCGAGCGGGTTCAGCAAGACATGATAGCTCTCAAGACCCAGAAAAACGCCAGGGTGCAGATAACTTAATTGCAATGTGTAATGAGCATGGAATACTCATTGATAATAAAGAAAATGAAAGTAAATACCCAGTTAGTTTTCTGAAAAGCATGAAAAAAGATCATGAAGAAAAAGTGGAAAACATTGCAGACCGCAATTGGGTAAAACCACCTAATTTTGTCACTGGAGGTAAGTTTGGTTCAACAACCGTACGCTTCTGGCATGACCGATTTGGGAACATAAGAATATACAACGATGAACAGCTAGCAGTGCTGGGAGAGCTTTTAGCGCTAAATTTAGACTTCAGTGCACTCGGAACAACATTACAAGCATTTCGCTCGATCGAGTCTGATGGGGTTAAATCAGTCTTGCAACAGTCATATGCTGAAATAGGAAATGAAGAAGAGCTTTATAAGCGTCTTGTGCAGCATATGGCTGTTGCACCAGATGTAACATTTGGTGAGTTTCTTCATTTTATTGTTGAAGGTGGTGACGCTACAACTTTATTTACACTAGGCAATCAGCGAAAAATAGATATTATTGAGGGTAAAGAATCTTCATACTTTTTCCCTAAAAAGCCATCAGGTAATAATGAAAAATAATTCAGCTTTCATAGTATATACACCTAACAAGGCCATCAAGTCGCGGGCAAAAATTGCCCGCTGGGACGTCCAACACTCCGCTGCTTTTGTGTTGTCGCTGCGCTCCTTTTAACACAAAAGCAACTCCGCGTTGGCCGCCCCTTATGGCGGCGTTATGCGTTGGTATTGAAAAGAGCGCTTTGTCGGTTTTAGGTTGTTGTCAGTTGTCTTTTTAGCAAGTGCCGCTCCAGCAGTGGTGTAGTAGTGGAAATCGCAGTGATGCAGTCAGGGAGTGGTAATCAATTTCTAGTCGGTCGTGTCCGAACTATGCCTCCCATCTTTGTTCTCAGTGGTTTCTTTTTAGGTAGTACCAAATCAATCGGTAGCGTAACCTTCTTCTAGTATTATTCGGTCTAATCGCTTCGTTTAGGCTAAAGGGCCAGGCTAGCTGGCCCAACGTGTGTGTTACTTTTTGTGCCGCCTCGCATAACAAGGCGCTCCACCTGACAATTTTTGCTGCGCTCGTTTGTGTATGTCGCGCAGCTCCATTTTACACAAACGCTCACAGCAAAAATTGCAGGTGAGCTTGGCGTTACATGCTATGAGAAAGTTTCTACTACTATCCATGTTTTTTACGAATCTAGCTTTTGCAGGTATCGACTTGGTGAAAGTCGATAAGTCGGAAAGTAAGATGTACTTGCTAGATGGCGGCGAAGTCGTTAAGGAATACCATGTTGCTTTTGGTGCAAGCCCTGAGGGGCACAAGCAACAAGAGGGCGATGAGAGAACACCGGAAGGAAGCTACACTCTCGATTATAAAAAAGAAGACTCGTCTTTTTATCGGGCAATGCATATCAGCTACCCAAATGAAACTGATAAAGCCAATGCCAAAAAAATGGGTGTTTCTCCGGGTGGTTTTATTATGGTTCATGGGCAACGCAATAACCTAGGATGGCTTTCATTCATTACGCAACGATTCAATTGGACAAATGGGTGTATAGCATTAACAAACTCAGAAATAGATGAGTTCATGGA
>NZ_MRUH01000153.1 GCF_001922985.1 Teredinibacter waterburyi | reverse complement strand
GTGGCTACGCCACTTTACCCCAAAACTCCACTCCACAATAAATGCCCCACATAGCGGCGTTACATGCTATGAGAAAGTTTTTACTACTATTCATGTTTTCTACCAATCTTGCTTTTGCAGGTGTCGACTTGGTGAAAGTCGATAAGTCGGAAAGTAAGATGTACTTGCTAGATGGCGGCGAAGTCGTTAAGGAATACCATGTTGCTTTTGGTGCAAGCCCTGAGGGGCACAAGCAACAAGAGGGCGATGAGAGAACACCGGAAGGAAGCTACACTCTCGATTATAAAAAAGAAGACTCGTCTTTTTATCGGGCAATGCATATCAGCTACCCAAATGAAACTGATAAAGCCAATGCAAAAAAAATGGGTGTTTCTCCGGGTGGCTTTATTATGGTTCATGGGCAACGCAATAACCTAGGGTGGCTTTCATTCATTACGCAACGATTTAATTGGACAAATGGGTGTATAGCATTAACAAACTCAGAAATAGATGAGTTCATGGGGTTGGTAAATGTTGGTACCAAAATACAGATTGCATGGTAGGCATGTAACAAGTGCAAGCATCAACGCCCCTCTGGGGCTGGACCTCGCTACGCTCGGCCGCTGTTGCAAGCGTTATGCAAAATCGAGTATCGAATGGAACCTGAAAGAATATTCATAAAAACTGATTTGTTTGCAATTGAACCCAAAGAGGATGAAGAGACGAATCCGTTCGTATATGGTAAGCAATTCTCTGAATGGTTACGCAGTAGATTTATCGGTCTTGGATACGAAGTAGAAGAAGTGATACCGGAAGACTGGGGGTTGGTGCGTTATGTGCAAACGCGAACCTTACTGGTTATGGGTAGGCTGCTCTAGCATTATGGGAAACGAATATGAAGATGACCATGTGCCAAGCAAGGAAGAAATTACTTGGCACTGTTTTGCAACAGCGGAAGTTCCTTTTTTAAAACGTATATTCAGTAAAATTGATACGCGAGAAGGGCTTGCGAAAATTCAGGCAGAACTTATATCAATTATAAACGAAGAGCCACGTCTAAAAGTGGTGAATGAGCCGTAATGCATAACAATACGCTCAAACACCGTTCCGGCCTTCGGCCTCCACTGGACGCCCAAAGCTCCGCTCGTTTGTGCATTTGCTTCGCAAATTATTGCACAAACCAGCTCCACTTTGTGCGCCGTTTAGCTATGCGTTATGCGTGGTATTGAAAAAAAGCGCTTTGTCGGTTTTAGGTTGTTGGCAGTTGTCTTT
>NZ_MRUH01000152.1 GCF_001922985.1 Teredinibacter waterburyi | reverse complement strand
GACATTTATCACGATTTTCTCGATCATAGAAACGCTCCACTTCAATAATTTTATACAACTACTGGCTTCGCATAACGCCAAGCTCACCTGCAATTTTTGCTGTGAGCGTTTGTGTAAAATGGAGATACGCGACATACACAAACGAGCGCAGCAAAAATTGTCTGGTGGAGCGCCTTGTTATGCGAGGCGGCCCAAACCCAATAACACACACGTTGGGCGACCGCTAGGTGGCCCCAGAGCCTAAACGAAGCGCTTAGACAATAGATATTAAACCAGATACTACCAAAGTAACCGAATAATACTAGAAGAAGATTACGCTACGGATTGATTTGGTACCGCCTAGCCAAAATAATACTACAAGAAGATTAAGCAATAGATAGATTTGGTACTGCCTAGAAAGAAACCAACTTAGAACAACGACGGGAGACATAGTGCGGACACGACCGACTAGAAATTGAATGCCACTCCCTGACTGCATCACTGCGATTTTCCCTACTAAACCGCTGCTGGAGCGGCACAAACTAAAAAGACAATTATCACAAACCTAAAACCGACAAAGCGCTTTTTTCAATACCACGCATAACG
>NZ_MRUH01000151.1 GCF_001922985.1 Teredinibacter waterburyi | reverse complement strand
TTTTCTATATCTATGGACTCACAAGGCCGAATATTCATTGTTGCGCCCCGATGCCTAACGCCCGCTTCAGCTGCGCCGAAACTGGAGTGTTTTTGTGTTAATGTTTGAGCGCAGCGAGTAACACAAAAACGCGGAGGTTTTGGCGTCATGCTGGAAGCGTTTGTTAAGCATTTTTACCACTTCGCAAAAACACGACCAATAACATTTTCAGCTGGAACCATACCCCATACTCTACTGTCTGCTGAGTTATCACGATTATCACCCATTACAAAATAGTGGCCATCAGGCACAGTCCATATCCCTGACCTCAAACGGCTATTATCATTTATGTATTTTACGTTAGATATGTTTTCACCAAACACCTCACTGACAATTCCATTTTCCAAAGTTTTTGTCTCAATCGGTTTCCCGTTAATTATTAACTGTTTATCACGAAACTCTATAACGTCGCCGGAAACCCCTATTACTCTTTCTACAAAAGGACGAGGATCGTGAGGTGGAATTACAACAGCAATATCACCTCTAGATAAAGGAGTTCTATTTTCTACTTTCTGACTAATTAGTGTAATTCCAAATGAGCCGTATAAACCATAGCCCCACTTTTTAACTGCGACATAATCACCAACCTCAAGAGAAGGAGACATCGACTCCGACGGGATTGAAAAAGGCTCTGCTACAAAAGATCTAATTAGGAAAATTAATGCAAATATAGAAATGGGTATTGATAGCGCTCCCCACCAATTGCTATACCATTTTCGCTCATCTTTAAAATCGACATTTTTTGCCAAAATGAAAGCATGAATTGTTGCCAATACGCTCAATAAAAATGCGAGAAAAGATAAACCAATCGCAGATGAAAGATAGAAATCCGATACTCCAGATGCAATTAACAAAACAAAATATAGTGCCGCAAATCGCAATTTAGCAAGATAGAGAAATGCCAGAGGAGGGACTAAAAACCCTAAAATCGCAGCGAACCATTTATTAGCCATAGATACTCTTCATTTTGGTGCTTAACGCCAAGCTCACCTGCAATTTTTGCTGTGAGCGTTTGTGTAAAATGGAGCTGCGCGAC
>NZ_MRUH01000150.1 GCF_001922985.1 Teredinibacter waterburyi | reverse complement strand
AAGAAACCACTGAGAACAACGACGGGAGACATAGTACGGACACGACCGACTAGAAATTGATTACCACTCCCTGACTGCATCACTGCGATTTACCCTACTACACCACTGCTGGAGGGCACAAACCAAAAAGACAATTACCACAAACCTAAACCCGACAAAGCGCTTTTTTCAATACCGCGCATAACGCCCAGCTAAGCCGCCGGAACGGAGTTGATTGTTTTGTGCGAGCGTAGCGGAAAAGCACAAAACGAGCAACGCAGTGGAGGTCGGCTTGAGCTGTTTGTTATGTGTTTATTGCTGATACTCAAGTACATAGCTATGTTTGCCATTTTCTTGAATGATGTCCAAGCTGCCCGTGATACCTTTTAGCTCTCCCGCACCAGAACCCTCTACGATAATAACCTCTAAAGATTGCTTAGAAGCTGACATAAAACCGTTGTGAAATAACGTAAATGAACCAGTTTTACCGTTTACAGAACCTTCAAACTCTTCTATAGCTGAATAAACCGCTGCCCCGCCTTCCGTTCTCTTGCTTATCATTTGCCCCACACCCTTGCCTACCAGACCACCGGTATACTCCTTATGGATTACCATACGGCCAGCGGGTACACCTTCATCATTTTGTGGATCAAGCTTTACTTCAAAAGTTCCTGTAGCGGACATTCCTAACTCCTGTTGGTTATTCTCAGCTAATATTTTCATGGATATTAAAACCAATACTAATACCATAAATATTTTTAATATATTAATCATTTATTATTCCTGATTTACACATAACGCCAAGTTAACCTGCCGGAGTGGAGTTGTTTGATTTTTGTGGCAGCGTAGCGACAAGCCACAAAAACAAACGACGCAGCGGAGGTCAGGTTGAACTTTTTGTTATGAGATGAACCGAACGACTGATTGACCAAAACCGCCCTTACCTTCGTAGCCAGCCCATACACTACCCCAAGGATAGTTACCAACTGCATACCCTCTGCTACCCAGCCAGTTTTCGGTATCTTTAGCACGCCTCTTTTCTTGAGCCTCATCAAAATCATCCCAGCTACCACCGTATATCTCTGGATTGGAAATGGAAACATTTATGCTTTTAAGTACACCGATATTGAAACAAAAGCCAAAGATAATTTTCAGACCATCAATTTCGTTTTCAGGAAGCCAGTACCACACATTACCATTTCCAATATCCCCAGGATGCACGCCTTCCATCTTCGAAACTGTAGCCTCCGAGAGACGAGGCGGAATATTTATTCCATTATTTAGTTCAATTTCAAATTCTTTCATTAATCATTGGGGGCTCATAACGCCGCGTTAACCTGTGACGCGTGTGGAGTGGAGTTTTGCGGTAAAGTGGCGAAG
>NZ_MRUH01000149.1 GCF_001922985.1 Teredinibacter waterburyi | reverse complement strand
GCTTCGCCACTTTACCGCAAAACTCCACTTCACACGCGGCACAGGTTAACGCGGCGTTAGGCGAAGCTAATGAAGATCTCCTTAATAATTTTCGTACTCGCTTTATCTGGCTGTAGTTGCTTGAGCAAGATCGAGCAAGAAGAACCTGAAGGCGAATTATTTATCTCAATGATGATGGTTGAAGGGGCTTTTTCCGGACCAATAAAGGGCAAGACTGGATTCGCTTTCTATATTGAGCAACCAAGAAATGTAAATACAATTGGCCCATTTCTGAATGGATACAGATATATAGACGGAAAGCTTGTAGAGGTTTTTGATCACGGCTCAAGCGCACGTGATTACATTGCTAAAATTGAGGATCTAGATTTTAAACCTTTCGATTATGAAGTTGAGCTAGAGAAGGCTGTCAAAAAAGCTCAAAATGACTATGAAATTGTGGTTTTAGGTGTTCGTGACGGCGCAAAATGGGAGCTTAAAATAAATACCCCATATGGAATGTTTGTTTTAAACAAATGGAACCCTGGCGGAGAAATCGAATTTCTAGCTCCATATAATGAGAATTTTAGTAAACTTAATGCAATTATAGAAGCTTTGGCAAACTACTATGGTTCTTACCACTTACATATGTAAAAAAGTGCCTAACAAGTTTGTCCACCCGACACCTTGTCCGTCGCTGCGTTTTGGGGTGGCTGCGCCACTGTACCCCAAAACTCCGCTATGGCCAAAGTGCGGGTGACAAAAGCGTTATGCATCAGGTTAAGCCATGAGAATTTTTATCTTACTAATATTTATCTCAAGCGGAGTTTTAGCCTGCCCCGAAAATGAAGATGAAATAATTAATCGCGAAATTAACGAAATTATTCAGCTCGCAATTGATCTCCCTGAACTTCAGGAGTATTACCATCTGGATTCGTTCCCAGGGCGTCGTCCGCTGGTGATTGGTTTGCCCGTAGAACTGGATCTAATAACAATCGACAATGTGACTAAATTCGGAGTTCCTGCTGTAAGGTATACGGGCTCTATACATGGTCCTGTATTTCAAATATCAAACTATGAAGTAACAAGCTGGAATATATCATTTGAAGCAACCTATAAAGTCGAAGGTATTCGATTAAAATATGTTTTCGAAAAATCAAAGGGTCATTGGTTCATAAAGAATAGTGAAATTGCTGAAGAGTAAAATGCATAACAAGTTGCTCAAGTACACTCCGCCAGCAAAAGGCGCTGGCTCCGCGGGACAAACTGCTGCGCAGTTTGCCCCTTAGCAAGGCGTTATGCGTGGTATTGAAAAAAGCGCTTTGTCGGTTTTAGGTTGTTGTCAGTTGTCTTTTTAGTTTGTGCCGCTCCAGCAGCGGTTTAGTTGGGAAAATCGCAGTGATGCAGTCGGGGAGTGGCAATCAATTTCTAGTCAGTCGTGTCCGCACTATGTCTCCCGTCGTTGTTCTCAGCGTTTTCTTTTTAGGCAGTACCAAATCAATCCGTAGAGTAACCTTCTTGTAGTATTATTT
>NZ_MRUH01000148.1 GCF_001922985.1 Teredinibacter waterburyi | reverse complement strand
CTTCGCCACTTTCCCGCAAAACTCCACTCCACACGCGTCACAGGTTAACGCGGCGTTATGTGTAAATAATGAGAATAGTAGAACTACATAAAATATTACATCCGAAGCTAGGCTCTTATACAGGTAATAAAACTAGTTATCTACATCGTATGCCGCCGGACACTTATGTAACTATTGAGAAAGTGGGTCTACTAAGCTGGTCCTTATCAGTGAGCGAGCGAGGAGAAGAGGTTCAAAAAGAGCACTTTTATACAGAGTCGGGTGCATGTAAGTATTTATACAAAATGGCCGTGAGTAATGGTTTATACACATAACAAGTTGCTCAAGTACACTCCGGCCGCAAGCGGCCTCCGCGGGACCTCCGTTCCGGCGCTTCTTTTTTGCTTTACGCTAACGCTAGCAAAAAATAATCGCCTGCACTGCGGCCCCTTAGCAAGGCGTTATGCGTGGTATTAAAAAAAGT
>NZ_MRUH01000147.1 GCF_001922985.1 Teredinibacter waterburyi | reverse complement strand
GTCAGGGAGTGGTATTCAATTTCTAGTCGGTCGTGTCCGCACTATGTCTCCCGTCGTTGTTCTCAGTGGTTTCTTTTTGGGTAGTACCAAATCAAGCTTTATCCCAACCTTCTTGTAGTATTATTTGGGTTTTTTGGTAGTATCTGGTTTCAATGTTTATCGTCTAATCGCTTCGTTTAGGCTAAAGTGCCAGGCTAGCTGGCCCAACGTGTGTGTTACTGGTTTGGGCCGCCTCGCCTAGTATCAAGCCTGAAGTGCGACAAAGGTTGTTAGTTTCCATAT
>NZ_MRUH01000017.1 GCF_001922985.1 Teredinibacter waterburyi | reverse complement strand
GCGCCTTTTGGGTGGCTGCGCCACTTTAACCCAAAAGTCACCCCAAAATTTCCGCAGGTTAATGCGGCGTTATGCATAAGGAAATAGTGTGAAGATTTTCACTTTAATCGTGCTTCTAATCTTAAGTACGAAGGCGTTTTCTGAAGAGCTGAAGAAAAGTACTGATGATAGCTTAGCTTACATCTTATCAACGATGAGTGTTTTGTATAAGAGTACCGGTTATCCAATTGTTGAGTTGATTCAAAGTTGGGAGCAAATATCGGAATGTGGCGGTACGTGGCAATCGTGCCCAAACGCTAGGTTGTTTATTACATCTAGCATGGGAGATCTTTATGAAACTCCTCTACTCTATGAGCTACCAAAAGCAAAGGGATGGCGCTTTATACATGCCGCCGAGACAGAGCATGAGCTGGTACTGACTCTATTTACAACTTTACAACACGCTAACGTATCAGCGCAGTCACGAAAAGAATGGCCATTTAAAAAGTACACTCTTAGGGTATCAAAATACGATGGCACTATTACAGTGGAAAAATAATGCATAACAAACGGCTCAAATCGACCTCCACTGCGTTGCTCGTTTTGTGCTGTTCAGCTACGCTGGCACAAAACAATCAACTCCGTTCCGGCAATTTAGCCGAGCGTTAGATTTTAGGAGTAGTAATGGACTGGCAATTGGTTACAGGGATATCAAGTATTGTGATTGCTTGCAGCGCGCTAGGAATATCTATCTGGCAAGCAACCTTATCTAGAACGCATAATAAAATATCCTGCCGCCCTCATTTGACTACGTGGGAGCATGGAGGGACTACTGAAATAGATTTCGCAGTAGATCTAATGAATAACGGCATTGGGCCAGCAGTATTCACTAGTTTCAAAATCATGGTCGATGGGTATGCTCAAAGTGGTGAGGGTGTTGAACCAATGGAAAAAGCACTAAATATTCTTTTTCGTAACTACAATTATAAATTCTACACGGCGCATTTCGGTCCAAGCTATTCTATGGCCTCCAAAGAAAATCAAAGACTAATCGCCATTAAATTTCATGGTGAATCCTTTCCGAGCAAAAATGAAATAGATCATGCCATGAAACGAGCAAAAGTAGAGATACTATACAAGTCATTTTATGATGAAGAATTTGAACTAATTGTTACCAAAGACAAATCTAACAATCCGCTCAAAGGCGACGGCGATAAAGCCGCCGCGCTTTAGCGGGGCGTTATGCGTCTTAACGGCTGG
>NZ_MRUH01000146.1 GCF_001922985.1 Teredinibacter waterburyi | reverse complement strand
CCCGAAATAACAATGATTTTGCAGGTGTTTTGATTGGCGAGCTGTTCGAGTAGCGCGAAGCCCTGAATGGGCTTGTGATTCGAGCGGCGAAAGAAGCTGAGAGTCACCCGTAAACAAGCGCTTTTTATCAGAAGATTACCGTGGTGTCTCGATCAGCGCGTAATACTCTCACCAAGATGAGTTTGGTGTCAGTAATTTGGTAATACAGATTGTAGCGGTCAACAGGGAAGCTTTTTAATCCTTTCACCAGTTCCGGCCGGTCTCGCCCTAGGTCGGGGAACTCCGCTAGCTTTAAGGCCTTTTCTTGTAATTTATCCAGATAACGATCGGCATTGACGGGCTGATCTTCTGCGATATACAACCAGATTGCCAACAAGTCGCCTTCCGCTTCCGATGAAGTTTCTAACTCAAGAATCAACTGCCTTTCCCTACTAACTTAGCGCGACCTTTGGCCTTAATCGCTTCGATATCCAAGGGTTTCACCTCGCCTCTCTCTAGCGAGTCCATACCCTTGTCTATATCCCGCCTCAAGGCTTCTAAGCGTATCGCCTGCATGGCGTCACGCTCTTTCAGCAACCGGAGTGCTTCACGCATCACCTCACTCACCGAGTTATACATACCCGTCGCAACCTTTGATTTTACGTAACCTTCCAACTCAGAAGTTAAAGATACATTCATGGCCATGCCTCATTTTTCAATCAATCTATGTCTCGATTATAGCCATTAATAACAAGGATTGTTATTCGTCGTTATCATTTTCAGGTTGTAATGTTGCCAACAACTCTTCCGCCGAGGCTTCGGCTTCAGCGTTAAGGTGGCGGTCTTATTATTTTGCGATGAAGGCCGCGCGCAAAGCTTGGCCTTTTGGGCTATCGGGCAAC
>NZ_MRUH01000145.1 GCF_001922985.1 Teredinibacter waterburyi | reverse complement strand
CTCTACTAGCCGTTAAGACGCATAACGCCGCCCACAGGGGCCGCAGTGGAGGCGAACGTTTTGTGCAAGCGTAGCGAAAAGCACAAAACGAGCGCCGGAACGGAGGTCCAGCCCGCTTGCGGGCGAGCCTGGTGGGCCTTGTTAGCTTTTTACTTTTAGTGACATTGCTTTTTCTGGATTAAATGGAATACCCATAATTTTTGCAACCGGACAGAACATTAAAATTCTAGCTATGCCTTTTACCTCTTCAACGTTTGGCGCCTCTGGTACAACCTCACGAAGAATACTTAAGCATTCAGCATTTACGCTAGGTAGTTTTTCTTTGCACTGTGCTAAATCAATTTCTCCTTTTCCCATTTGCAACACTCGTTTACAAGTATGCTTATCAATATCTTCCATATCAATATACTGATCTAGCATATCCTCTCGACTCAAATCGCTGCCGAATGAATCCACACTAAAAGCGAAAAAAATGGCCAATAAAATTAGTTTTTTCATTAATTCCTCTTAT
>NZ_MRUH01000144.1 GCF_001922985.1 Teredinibacter waterburyi | reverse complement strand
ACCCAGTAACACACACGTTGGGCCAGCTAGCCTGGCCCTTTAGCCTAAACGAAGCGATTAGATGTAAAACACTAAAACCAGATACTACCAAAAGCCCAAAATAATACTACAAGAAGATTAAGCAATAGATTGATTTGGTACTGCCTAGAAAGAAACCACTGAGAACAACGACGGGAGACATAGTTCGGATACGACTGACTAAAAATTGAATGCCACTCCCTGACTGCATCACTGCGATTTACCCTACTACACCACTGCTGGAGCGGCACATACTAAAAAGACAACTGACAACAACCTAAAACAGACAAAGCGCTTTTTTTAATACCACGCATAACGCCGTTATAACCCGCCGGAACGGAGTTGATTTGTTTGCGCTAGCGTAGCGGTTGAGCGCAAACGAAGCAACGCAGTGAAGGTCGGGTTGATAACCTTGTTAGAGCGGTTCTTCAATTTTGCAAAAATACTCATTGAACCCCCACTCAACAACTTCCAAATAATAACAATTCCCAGTCCTTTTTAGCTTCCGAGTAACATCCGTATTTTCTGCTTTATCGAAATACTTGATCAAAAAATACTCTTCATCCTCCCTAACCAAAGAATATGGGGAAAATTTATAGCTTTCTTCCGTATTCAAATCTTTTTTGTCAAAATAAATACGAGCTTCCGTTTCCTTATATTCAGCGATAAGGTGGCCGAAAAAATCTTTCTCCATAAATTTACGAACATCATCTGGCATCGCCTCTACATCGCCCATACTTTTAAGAGATTTTTCTTCGTTAGATTTCCATTTACCCACCAACGCGCTTTTATCTGCTATTGCAGGTGAACATATAAGAACAACGATAAAGATAACTGTGAATCTATTCTTCATAAGCTCTAACGCCGCAATTACCGGCCGGAACGTAGTTGTTTGTTTTGTGCCAGCGTAGCTGAAAAGCACAAAACAAACAACGCAGTGAAGGTCCAGCCAGCTTGCTGGCGTTGGTAGATTGCTTTGTTATGAGTGATTAGCATAGTGCTATTGCCGCCTCATTTATTGAAGCACCCTTAATTGGCTGTTGATTTTGATTAACAACATTTTTACCGCTAACAATGAATTCTTGGGTGTGAAGGTTTTCTTGTATTTGTGGTTTACCGTAATAAAACCAAGACCATTGAACTTTGGATGCTTTAGCTATTTTTATTACATTACCGGAAATGATGAGTTTTGACGGGTTCCATATTTCAAGCGTTTCACCTTGGTCAAAATTTATGGTTAGTAATTCATTTGTAAAGTCAGCTGAACATGCGCGATGGATATTATCCATTGGTCTGCCGAACCAGCAACCAAACATACAAAGCGAGCCACTTCGTATATTTTCTTCGAGATTCATGATTTCGTCTGATATTTCCATATTACTCATAACGCCGCAATTACCGGCCGGAACGTAGTTGTTTGTTTTGTGCCAGCGTAGCTGAAAAGCACAAAACAAACAACGCAGTGGAGGTCCAGCCAGCTTGCTGGCGAGGGTAGATTGCTTTGTTATGCGATGCCACGACGACCTGCCATTTGCCACCCCTGATAACACCCTAAAGATAAAAAGATACAGCCCATTAACGCGCCCCAATGCCCCATATAAAGTGCCAGTGGTGAAACCACGAAGGCTGATAAACCAACGAAAGCACTAAGAAACTTAAGGCCGCCAACGGAAAAAAGACCGCCGTGCTTATTAGGTTTATTCAGAACAAGCCTGAACGAAATAAGCCCAAACCAGTAAGTCGCTAAAAGTAGAAGTGACCCACCTATAAATGTGATGTATTTTAGCCCTGCGTTTAGAGCTAGCATAAAAAATAGACCACCAAAAACAAGTGCTATGAAAGTAGTAACTAGGCCGACTAAAACCTCAAAAAATCTACCTGATGGCTCTTGATACTGATTCATAATTGATTGCGCATAACGCCAAGCTCACCTGCAATTTTTGCTGTGAGCGTTTGTGTAAAATGGAGATGCGCGACATACACAAACGGGCGCAGCAAAAATTGTCAGGTGGAGCGCCTTGTTATGCGAGGTGGCCCAAACCTGTAACACACACGTTGGGCCAGCTAGCCTGGTCCTTTAGCCTAAACGAAGCGATTAGACGATAAACATTGAAACCAGATACTACCAAAAACCCA
>NZ_MRUH01000143.1 GCF_001922985.1 Teredinibacter waterburyi | reverse complement strand
ACCTCCGGTTCCACCGGCAAACCAAAAGGTGTGCAGCTTTCACATCGCAGTTTGGTTAACTTCCTTTGTTCAATGCAAAAACAACCGGGAATAAAAGCTAGCGATAGTCTGCTCGCATTGACCACCATTTGTTTTGACATTGCCGCTCTAGAAATTTTCTTACCCTTACTTTTCGGCGCGCGAGTTGTTATTCGCAATCGCGAAACTTCCATGTTGCCGGATCGCATCGTCGCGACACTCGAAGATCAAAAGGTCACCATCATGCAAGCCACGCCAGTGACCTGGCGAATGTTAATTGAACACGGTTGGCAGGGTGAACCGAAGATAAAAATATTGTGTGGCGGCGAAGCTATGGGCTTAGATCTCGCCGAAAATTTGTTAGCGACCGGCTGCGAAGTGTGGAACCTCTACGGGCCTACTGAAACCACTATTTGGTCCTCGGTGAAACAGGTGTGTGAAAAAGAAGACGCGCTGTATGTCGGCCTGCCAATAGCTAACACTGACTTTTATATCTTTTCTGAACAACAAACCTTGCAGCCAATCGGCGTGCCGGGTGAGTTAATGATTGGCGGCGACGGTTTAGCGCGCGGCTATTTTAATCGCCCCGAGCTTACCGCCGAGAAATTTATCGTCAGCCCCTTAGACAGCCGCAAACGCCTGTATCGAACCGGTGATTTAGCGCAACGCAAAGCGGATGGGTCGATCGAATTCTTGGGTCGTATCGACAACCAAGTAAAAATACGCGGGTTCCGTATTGAGTTGGGCGAAATTGAAACACGGCTTTCTGCACACGCGGCTATTGGCCAGTGTGTGACGATTGCCCGTGAAGACGAGCCGGGTAATAAAAAATTAGTGGCTTATTATATTGCTGCCGAAGGCGAGGCCGTTGAGCCAGATGCATTGCGTGCCTATTTAAAAGAAAGCTTGCCGGACTACATGATCCCTGCGCACTTTGTGTGTTTGCCTTCATTTCCGCAAAC
>NZ_MRUH01000142.1 GCF_001922985.1 Teredinibacter waterburyi | reverse complement strand
ATCGCAGTGATGCAGTCAGGGAGTGGTATTCAATTTCTAGTCGGTCGTGTCCGCACTATGTCCCCGATCTTTGTTCTCAGTGGTTCCTTTCTAGGCAGTACCAAGTCTATCTATTGCTTAATCGTCTTGTAGTATTATTTGGGGTTTTTGGTAGTATCTGGTTTTAATATCTATTGTCTAAGCGCTTCGTTTAGCCTGTGGGGCCACCTAACGGTCGCCCAACGTGTGTGTTATTATTTTGTGCCGCCTCGCATAACAAGGCGCTCCACCTGACAATTTTTGCTGCGCTCGTTTGTGTATGTCGCGCAGCTCCATTTTACACAAACGCTCACAGCAAAAATTGCAGGTGAGCTTGGCGTTATGCGTCTTAACGGCTAGAAGGGTACGGCTTGTAATTCATTGGTGTTTTTTACTGTAAAAGTATCAGCTGATCTCGAAGAGTTTGCGTGCATCCTCCGTTTACTTTAGTTATCAGCACAACAGCGTCGAAACGCTACCAATATTCTAGCGTTCACGTTTCTAATTTTTGGTTTTTCTTGTATTTTAAGTTGTAGCTCCATTTTCTGTGAGCTCTTGGCTAAAATGTAAAGCTGGGTGAATCTCAATGATTGCTGGTAATAGCTTTAGGTTTTAAGTCTAAATCTAAGCTATTTTTATTAAATTTATGGCTTTGTTGTGTGTGGTGAACGGGTTGTTTTGTATGTATAGAAAGTCGCATAACAAAGCTATCGTAGGGACATTTATTGCTACGCTCCGTTTTGGGGTGGCTACGCCACTTTACCCCAAAACTCCACTCCACAATAAATGCCCCACATAGCGGCGTTAGGTGTAAATTGGGAAAACGGAACATCGGAAGATAAGAAAAGAAATGAAAAAAGCTATAATAATATTTGCCTGGGTTTCAATAATCGGTAGTATCGGGGATGGCCTAATCGCAATATACTGTATTCTTTTATCAGTGTTCCAATCGTCAGTAGAATTCAACATTACGGTTGATCAATTACTCAAAGATCATATTTATTTTCTTTATTGGGCTAAGCAGGTCGCTTACTTGGTAATGCCACACAGTTTTGTAAATTGGCTTTTTGGTCTTCCCGCACTGGTGTACTTTCCTATTCGGGTGGTAACTAGCGTTTTAATCGGTTGGTGGGTGTTGCGCATTGCAAAAAAAATATAGGAAAATGGTCACACCTAACAAATAGCTCAAGAGGGACGTTTTTTACGTCGCTTCATTTTGTGCTTAAATAGCACAAAATAAACCAACTACAAAAACGCCCCTTAGCAAGGCGTTATGCGTGGTATTAAAAAAAGCGCTTTGTCGGTTGCAGGTTGTTGTCAGTTGTCTTT
>NZ_MRUH01000141.1 GCF_001922985.1 Teredinibacter waterburyi | reverse complement strand
AGCAAACAATCCCAATGAATTACAAGCCCTACTCTACCAGCCGTTAAGACGCATAACGCCGTAGTAACCGGCCGTAACGGAGTTGGTTTGTTTGCGTTAGCGTAGCGTCAAAACGCAAACGAAGCAACGCAGTGGAGGTCGGGTTGACTACCTTGTTAGGCGCCGAGTCACGATGAGCACCAACCAAAAAACAAGCCCATGATACAAGACAAACATGATACTTGACCATTTTAGTAGAGAGTACTGCCCGTAAGCGATATAGGCATAATACAAGATGACGTAAGTTAGAATGACGATAGGCCAAATAACACTTAGCCAGGTCAATCGCTTTGACGCATAGATAGTAGCGAGGCAAAAGGTCAAACTACTTAAGAGTAGAATCGGTAGCTCAAGTGAGAAAAGCAAAGGGTGAACTATCAAGGTGCAGTAGTCAGAATCAAAAATAGACCTACAGGTACTTACCTTGCCTGATATATCCATATCGAGGTATACGAACTGAAAAAGTAAAAGATAGCCGATATGAATCCACGCGAATGATAGAGCGCCGATGAAAATAGATTGTAATTGTCTTTTCATAATTGACGCCTAACGCCGTGGTAATTTGCCCGCATTGCGGGAGTGGAGTTTTGGGGTAAAGTGGCGAAGCC
>NZ_MRUH01000140.1 GCF_001922985.1 Teredinibacter waterburyi | reverse complement strand
TTCCGCTACGCTCGCACAAAACAATCAACTCCGTTCCGGCGGCTTAGCTGGGCGTTATGCGTGGTATTAAAAAGAGCGCTTTGTCGGTTTTAGGTTTGTGGTAATTGTCTTTTTAGTTTGTGCCGCTCCAGCAGGGGTGTAGTAGGGAAAATCGCAGTGATGCAGTCAGAGAGTGGTAATCAATTTTTAGTCGGTCGCGTCCGTACTATGTCTCCCATCGTTGTTCTCATTGGTTTCTTTCTC
>NZ_MRUH01000139.1 GCF_001922985.1 Teredinibacter waterburyi | reverse complement strand
AGCGCTTCGTTTAGGCTGTGGGGCCACCTAGCGGTCGCCCAACGTGTGTGTTACTGGGTTTTTTCCGCCTCGCATAACAAGGCGCTCCACCTGACAACTTTTGCTGCGCTCGTTTGTGTATGTCGCGCAGCTCCATTTTACACAAACGCTCACAACAAAAATCGCAGGTGAGCTTGGCGTTATGCAAGTGAAGTAGGTCGAGAAGTATAAAATGATATTCGGAGAGATCGTTCACGAAGAGCACTATTATGACGTATTCCCGGGGCTACTCGAATTGATCAGGTCTGAGTTCAATGAGGTTGAATCTGGAGTTCAGGGAGATGCGTGGATCTGGATATTCGAAAACAGCGAAAAGGTGGCGATTGATTCATTCACATCAATGCGTTTTCAGCTAAAATCCGATAGATCTGGCGGAGTTTTACTCGAAAAAGTCCTTTCGGTATTGCAGAAGAAATATAAACTATACCTCTATCAAGAGCCAGAAATCGAAGGGCACGAGGACTTACATTAAATGCATAACAAGTTTGTCCATTTGACGTTTTGGTCTTCGTTCCGTTTTGGGGTGGCTACGCCACTTTACCCCAAAACTCCACTACAACCAAAACGCAAATGACAAAGGCGTTATGCGTCTTAACAGCTGGAAGAGTAGGGCTTGAAATTCATTGGCGTTTTTTACTGTAAAAGCATCAGCTGATCTCGAAGAGTTTGCGTGCATCCTCCGTTTACTTTAGCAATCAGCACAACAGCGCCCAAACGCTCCCAGTGTTCTAGCGTTCACGTTTCTAGCTTTTGGTTTTTCTTGTATTCGTAGTTGTAACTTTATTTTCTACGGGTACTTGGCTCAGGTGTAAAGCTAGGCTAATCTTAATAGTTGTTGTTAATGGCTTTAGGTTTTAAGTCTAAATTAAAGCTATTTTTAGTAAATTGGTTGTAGTATTTTTTGGGTTGTTGGGTTGTTGGGTTGTTGGGTTGTTTCGTAATTCAAAAGTTGCGCATAACAAGGCGTTCAACC
>NZ_MRUH01000138.1 GCF_001922985.1 Teredinibacter waterburyi | reverse complement strand
AATACCACGCATAACGCCGCGGTAAGCTGCGGCTATGTAGTTGATTGTGTTGTGGCAGCGTAGCGTCCGCCACATAAACAAGCGACGGAATAGACGTCAGACTTGACCGCCTTGTTACATGCTTACCATTCGATTTGTATCGCAGTACCAACACTTACCAAATCCATGAACTCATCCATCTCGGAATTTGTTAAGGCAATACAACCATTGGTCCAGTTGAACCTTTGAGCAATAATTGAAAGCCAGCCCAACCAATTTCTTTGCCCGTGAACCATTATAAAACCACCCGGAGAAACCCCTAACTTTTTGGCGTTTGCTTTATCTTGATCATTCGGGTAACTAATGTGCATTGCCCTGTAGAATGACGAATCTTCTTTTTTGTAGTCTAGGGTGTATCTACCTTCTGGTGTTTTTTCATCACCTTCTTGCTGCTTATGACCTTTTGGATTGGCTCCAAAAGCAACATGATATTCCTTCACTACTTTTTCGCCATCAAGTAGATACATTCGGCTTTCAGATTTATCCACCTTTACCAAGTCTACTCCAGCTATGGCTGAAGTAGAGATTAATAACATTAGCAGAATAATTATTCTCATGGGCATGTAACGCTGCAAACAGGGGCGCGCGTTAGCGCGTCCCGGCCGAAGGCCCTTGCTGCTTTGCCTTGTTATAACTTTTTCATACCCGAAGCGGATGTAATTAACGTTGTAATCAATGTGCCAGCCTGAGCGGGGGTAATCGAATCATTTGCAGCTATTTGACAGATATAGAACATTCCCATGTTGAGAAATGCAGTTCTTTCAGTAGTTGTTGTCAGCATACTTGCTGCTTCTTGAATTGAGCCAGAAACATCTAAGAGTGCTTGAGATGAGGCGGTAGCAGCCGGATCTGCGGCAACGGCTTGAGCCGTTTTGGATAGATTTAATATCGCATCAGATAATTTGGCCTCGGCTTTCATGTTGGCAGTTTTAATAGCCAAGGCTGTTTGCATACATGCCTCTCCGTCTTTAAAAAGAATAGCGGCGGATGTATCCGCCTCCCAGACAAGAATAGTACCTACGGTTTCTTTATTACTATCAGCGATGGATATGTAAGATCGTTTAAAATAGGTTCCGCCAAGTTGCGTACAGCCAGACAGCATTGTGGTGATAATCAAAACAATTAATGGTACTTTTTTCATAATTAAACCCTTTTTTGGGATGAGGTTTTATTGGTTATAACGCCGTGCGCACGGGCGGAGGCTGCGTAGCAGCCGGAGTCCAGCGCAGCGTGCGTGCCGCACCTTGTTATAGGTCATTTTATGGCTCGATATTTGTTTCATATTCAGAAAGTACCTGTGTAACAGAAGCATTATTTTTATATTTTTCTTTTAATTGAGAAAGTTCTGCATCTGTGCCCGTACACAACTCAATCATATTTTCTTCTAAGGATTGACGACGCCCTTCATCGTATGGTTCTTCGCCGCGAAAATGGTCGCAACCATCACGTTTTTCAGTAAATGATAAAACATCATCTGGGAGTTTTTCATCGCCGTATGATAAATATGAAAATGATAGTGCTGCTATAAAAATAAATAGTTTTCGTATCATGCGAACTCTCCAGATGACCTATAACGCCCAAATTTGCGGGCGGTTGAAGCGAAGCGTAAACCGCTCCGCAAGATTTGTTTGTTATACGCTATGTGCATACACCCTCATATACAAAATAACGTGATTTATTGTTACTAATGTCTTTGTGCTCAGTACAGCGCACATAAGCCGAATCACCATACATACTTTTTATAGGCTGTGGACACTCGTAAAGCTCGGGACGAACAGCAATTTGGCTACTCTTGGAAATATTGCCCTCACGAGATATGACGATTGCACCAGCTCCTTTACGTACGATAATAGTACTACCAGAAACAGCAAATAAATAAGAGTCTACAGGCATAGCCCATTGATTTATTACGGTACCAACTGCGTCAAACTCGTACACCTTTTCTGTACGCCGAATTCATATACTAAGTGCGACACTCATCCCATTAAGAGAGGCAAGCTGCGATAATCC
>NZ_MRUH01000137.1 GCF_001922985.1 Teredinibacter waterburyi | reverse complement strand
AACTTCCGCCATTTTCTCGAAAGCCATAAATTGGGTCAAAAGTTATTCGATACGATTCAGAATCATCTGGCTTATCACGGTTTGAGACTACAAGAAGGTAGTATCATCGATGCCGGTATTATCTCAGCGCCCACTTCAACCAAGAACAAAGAAGGTAAGCGTGACCCTGAAATGCACCAAACCAAAAAAGGCAATGAATGGCATTTTGGCATGAAAATGCATATCGGCGTTGATGAATCGTTGGGGTTAACCCATAGCATCAGTACGACACCAGCGAATGAACATGACATTGTTCAATAAGACAAGTTACTGCACGGAAAGGAAAAGCGCGTCTGGGGTGATGCAGGCTATGTAGGCATTGACAAACGCGAAGAGCATAAAGCTCGTGTCGTTGACCGGATGATAGCGATGCGCCCAGGGAAACGAGCCCTTCTCGCGAAGAGTTCAGATAAAGAGCAAGCAGAGAAAGCGAAGGCGAGTGTAAGAGCTAAGGTCGAACATGCGTTTTCAGTGATTAAGCGGCGCTTCGGTTACAGCAAAGTTCGTTATCGCGGTTTAGCTAAAAATACCAATCGGCTATACCTGTTGGCAGGCTTTACCAGTTTGCTAAGAGCGGAAAAATATTTACCCGCTTAGGCGGGACAGGTCCGCCTGTAAGTTGCCGAAAGGCAATCA
>NZ_MRUH01000136.1 GCF_001922985.1 Teredinibacter waterburyi | reverse complement strand
AAAGAAAATTTCCACAAACTGAAAACCGACAAAGCGCTTTTTTCAATACCACGCATAACGCCTTGCTAACCGGCAGACAAAGTGGAGGTTCTTTTGTGCAAAAATTTGCGGAGCAAATGCACAAAAGGAGCGCCGCTTTGGCTGTCCAGCGGAGCCATAGGCGTAGCGATGGTTGAGCAATTTGTTATGCATTACCTGCCCGCTTTACCAGCCTCTAAAATTGGTAGCCCCGCTTCGGTTGGAATATATATACGCTCGCCTTTACCATCTTGAAGCCCTTTTATCCAAATATAACGAAGGTACTCCTCATTATTTTTTAGCGAAGCGCCTATAATACGATTTGCCTCAGCCGCCGCCTTTGCGCGCTCGATATCAGCTTGACCTTCCGCTTTTGCACGCACTACTTTTGCCTTCCCTTCTGCCTCGGCTAGAGTAACTTTAGCCTTCGCCTGCATTAGGGCAGCCTGCTCTCTAGCTTTTGCTTCCTCTATCAATATCTGCTTTGACCACTCAGCTTCTTTTAAAGATGCCCGCCCGTTTAGCTCCTGCTTATAAACGTTGTATTTAGGCCACGCCCAAAGAGCAATGAATATTAGAATAATGAAAGCGAAGAATAAAAATACTACTGAGCCCAACGCTAAGGCTTGCCTATTTTGATACACCTATTTCTCCTTTGATGCATAACGCCGCGTTAACCTGTGCCGCGTGTGGAGTGGAGTTTTGCGGTAAAGTGG
>NZ_MRUH01000016.1 GCF_001922985.1 Teredinibacter waterburyi | reverse complement strand
CCAATGAATTCCAAGCCCTACTCTACCAGCCGTTAAGACGCATAACGCCAAGCTCACCTGCACATACTGCGGAGAGCGTTTTTGTGTGAAAATGGAGCGAAGCGAGAGACACAAAAACGAGCGTAGCAGTATGTGTCAGAGTGCAGCGCCTTGTTAGAAGTTTTTTAGGCCATTATCGATCTACTGGAATATGGTAAGTTGTAAAACACCGACCTAATTGTTCTGTTTTATGAACTTTAGTGGCCATTCTATTTAGTGCCTTGTACTCAGGTCTACTTTCGAGCAAATGAAATAGTACTTCTTTATGCCCTAACTCGTTAGCCCAACGCATGAGTACTTTAAAAATTGGAATTCCAGAACCCCAGAATTTTTGTGAGATAACAACAGCTAATTCAAAGCCATTATCATCTGGCTGAATTCCACACCAACCAGCTAAAACCTCACCTATATAAACTGCACGAATACGACAACCCTCTATCGCATTCACTTTAATTTTATCTCCCATCCACTCTTGAAGTCTGGCCGCATCAAAATATGGATGATCGACTAAATGTATTCTCAGAGAATCCTCATTGACGATTGCCATGAAGTCTTTTGGATTCACTTGTTCAAAACACAAGAATTCAATTTTACTCATATCGCAATACTTCTAACGCCAAGCTCACCTGCAATTTTTGCTGTGAGCGTTTGTGTAAAATGGAGCTGCGCGA
>NZ_MRUH01000135.1 GCF_001922985.1 Teredinibacter waterburyi | reverse complement strand
AACTGAATAAGACAATTAACAATAAATAGTATGTTCTCATTTCCTTCTGGCCTCTAACGCCGCTATGTGGGGCATTTATTGTGGAGTGGAGTTTTGGGGTAAAGTGGCGTAGCCACCCCAAAACGGAGCGTAGCAATAAATGTCCCTACGATAGCTTTGTTATGCGACTTTCTGTACACACAAAACAACCCGTTCCCCACGCACAACAAAGCCATAAATTCAGTAAAAATAGCTTTAATTTAGTAAAAATAGCTTTAATTTAGACTTAAAACCTAAAGCTGCTACCAACAACCATTGAGATTAACCCAGCTTTACATTTTAGCCAAGAACTCACAGAAAATGGAGCTACAACTAAAAATACAAGAAAAACCAAAAGCTATAAACGTGAACGCTAGAATACTGGTAGCGCTTTGACGCTGTTGTGCTGATTACTAAAGTAAACGGAGGATGCACGCAAACTCTTCGAGATCAGCTGATACTTTAACAGTAAACAACACCAATGAATTACAAGCCCTACCCTACTAGCCGTTAAGACGCATAACGCCAAGCTCACCTGCAATTTTTGCTGTGAGCGTTTGTG
>NZ_MRUH01000134.1 GCF_001922985.1 Teredinibacter waterburyi | reverse complement strand
TTCGCCACTTTACCGCAAAACTCCACTCCACACGCGTCACAGGTTAACGCGGCGTTAACTGTCACTAGGAGTTCATCCCGTGCGGGAAAAAGGAAGTGCTATATATCAGTTGTTTCTTCTAGCGTTAAGTATATATGTTCTTTGTATAGTTTTTGCAGAAACATTTATTATCTCAAACTCTGAAATATCATTAGTGCTTCAACGAATTGACTTGGGTATTTGTATTGTATTTATAGGGGACTTTTTTGTAAATCTGTACAAAGCTGAGAATAAGCTTCGATACTTAAAGTGGGGATGGATAGATCTTCTTTCATCCATACCACTTGCGGATCCACTGCGGTGGGGGCGTTTAGCGCGAGTTATACGTATTTTGCGGTTTTTACGAACTATAAAGTCATTAAAAATTCTACTGTCATCTATACAAGGTAGTAAGTTTCAAAGCCTCACTCTTATTGTCATTTTAATTAGTTTTGTTACCTTTAGTGTTTGCGCCAGCCTCATTTTAGAGTTCGAGCGTGGGCATGGTGGAATAAGTACGGCCAATGAAGCTTTTAGGTGGGCCTTTCTAAATGTAATGAATGCAAAGGTATCAATTATTCAGGCTCAATCTAATGGTGGAATGGTAACCACAATTATTCTAAACAAAGTGGGGCTTTTATTGTTTGCCTACTTTAATGCCATAATAGTCGCTTGGCTTATTCAGAAGCGGGTAGAGGTAAAGCAGGCGAATCTATCAAAGAGCAACAGTTAACAATTTGCTCAAGCATCGTTCCGGCCAAAATTGGCCTCCACTGGACGCGCTAAAGCGCGCCGCTTAGCAAGGCGTTATGCGTGGTATTAAACAAAGTGCTTTGTCGGTGGTAGGGTTGTGCTAATTGTCTTTTTAGTTTGTGCCGCTCCAGCAGTGGTGTAGTAGAGTAAATCGCAGTGATGCAGTCAGGGAGTGGCATCCAATTTCTAGTCGGTCGTATCCGAACTATGTCTCCCAGCTTTGTTCTCAGTGGTTTCTTTTTAGGTATTACCAAATCAAGCTTTATCCAAACCTTCTTGTAGTATTATTTTGGGCTTTTGGTAGTATCTGGTTTTAATATCTATTGTT
>NZ_MRUH01000133.1 GCF_001922985.1 Teredinibacter waterburyi | reverse complement strand
TCGCGCAGCTCCATTTTACACAAACGCTCACAGCAAAAATTGCAGGTGAGCTTGGCGTTATGAGAAGGGAAGCCATTGATAAACTGTCTTTTATCGCGATCCGCGGAACTCGAGAGCAAGCTCTTGGAATTTATGGCGCTAGCTCCGTTCGATGATTCAGAAAGGATCATGGCCAGCAAGGTAATGTGCAGCGTTGCTTTCGAGCATGCCGAGAGTGCAAAGATGCTGATTTCTGGTGGTAACTTAACGTCCGCTACGGGACTTGTCCGTCTTCAGTATGAAGCTCTGGTCAGGGCAATGTGGCTTCTTTATGCCGCTTCTGACGCCTCCGTGTCAAAGTTAACCAGTGAATTGACACAAGAGACAGCTGATAGAGCGAATAGGCTCCCAATGCTCAGCGAAATGCTAGAGAAATTGCAGGGTAAAGCCCCCCAGGAACCGGTGAATATGCTGTTGGAATTCAGGGAGTATTCTTGGAGGCCTCTCAGTTCTTTTGTCCACGGTGGTATTCATGCAATCCATCGCCACAGCAAAGGCTACCCGTTTCCCTTGCTAGAGCAGATGGTAAGAATATCCAATGGTGTATCTGTAATGGTGGGTATGCTGTTGGTTATATTGCATGGTGGTGGTGAGCAGCGTGGCAAAGTGCCAAAAATCCAAAGAGAGTTTGCGGATTGTCTACCTGAGACAAAGTCGCAAATCTCATAACAAAGCCATTAAGTCTGTTCCGGGCCGATGGCCCTCCACCGGACGGCTTTCAGCCGCCGCTTATGGCCGGCGTTATGCGTGGTATTAAAAAAGTGCTTTGTCGGTTTTAGGTTTGTGGTAATTGTCTTTT
>NZ_MRUH01000132.1 GCF_001922985.1 Teredinibacter waterburyi | reverse complement strand
ACAGAAAACAACACCAATGAATTACAAGCCCTACTCTACCAACCGTTAAGACGCATAACGCCGAGTTAACCGGACCGACCTGTTTGCGGTTTTTGTGATACCCTGCGCGCAGCGTAGGCACAAAAATTGCGAACGGGGAGGTTCCAGCCAGCGGGGTTTATGCTGGCGAGGTTGAACGTTTTGTTGGGTAAACAACCCGCTAAAAATGTACACGAATCAAAACTTACCAATAGGTATACTAAACCCAGCTGATGCCCCTAAGACACCCTCTAAACTTAAGAAAATATTTGCACTAAACCCAATACCGACATATTTCCCTACAACTGCTGTTGCATTAATGGGTAAACCAATTGTAGAAATAGAATCGACCTTACAACGGTGTAGCGTACCTAAAAAGGCCGGTTGACTAGAGCAGTTACGCGCCTTCTCCCCGTGAGCTATGCCCACCCCAAGGCCAAAATCTGTGTACCCCCACCCAAAACTGTTATTCCACACTTTCAATAAATTCACCGTCTGCAATCTGGGGTTAATACTTTCGCCAGTAACCCTATCAATGAAACTAGAGAAAAGAGCACCATCTCTATATTTAATAGCACCCAAAGCTAATGTTGATTTATGGCATGTCTTTTTAATCCATACACCAGAACCATTCAGAGCTAAGTCAGGCTGAATTAATATTCTTTTACACTCACCATAAGCTTCCCAAGAACTAAGCGAAAAAATCATAAAACACACCAGAAGACTTCTTGTTTTCATAAATTACTCCCTATAATAAATACAAGATAAAAGAAAATTTGTTTTTCCGTGGACTTATACATACCCAACGCCGCGTTAACCTGCGGAAATTTTGGGGTGACTTTTGGGTTAAAGTGGCGCAGCCACCCAAAAGGCGCACCGAAATTTACGTCTGGTTGAACGCTTTGTTATGCTGCCCGAATTCATATACTAACCGCGACACTTTTTAAAAATAGGAAGGCGAGCTGTAAAATAGCC
>NZ_MRUH01000131.1 GCF_001922985.1 Teredinibacter waterburyi | reverse complement strand
TTTAGATCGGTGCTAGAGGAAGCGCCTGAAGGACGGTTTGCACCACCCCAACCATTACGACCAGTATCGATGAGCATACCGAGTGTAGAGGGGAAGCCCTTGTCGATCATGGCTTGACGCCACGCCTGCACGAATTGTAACTCTTCTAGGTATTGAGTCCACTCATAGAAGTCTGATGAACGGATTGGATTACCACCAACCTGCAAATTAGGATCTTGCAAGTAGGGTTCGGTAACTGGCGTGTAGTTGGCAGAGTTAGAAGCAAAACCAGCGATGCTGTTTGCGCCCTTGTCAGTAGCCAAAATTGCGTCGCCAATTAAAGCAGCCGCTTCAGAGAAGTTGTCGCTCCAACCTAACCAACCTGAGTGAGCAACATCCACGTAAGAATATACGTTAGGGATCTTGCCTAGCTCGTTAAGTGCGTACTGAATGCCATCAACGTAGCCGCCTGGGCCGTTCGCTTCCTGACAATCGGCCTCGTCGAGGTTGGTAACCAAGTTAGGTAGCGAATCAACTTCGATAACCGCAACGATGCGAATACCGGAGTACTTAGAGTCGCCAATAATCTCGGTAATACCCGCGATGTACTCGTTCTGGTAGCGTTCAAAGCCACCTTCAGAAATACGCAATTCACCGTTAGAAGCCAGTGCCGCACAGTCGCGGTTTGG
>NZ_MRUH01000130.1 GCF_001922985.1 Teredinibacter waterburyi | reverse complement strand
GCGTTCACGTTTCTAGCTTTTGGTTTTTCTTGTATTCGTAGTTGTAACTCTATTTTCTACGGTTTTTAGTACAGGTGTAAATCTAGGCTAATCTCAATAGTTGTTGGTAATAGCTTTAGGTTTTAAGTCTAAATCTAATCTATTTTTATTAAATTTATGGCTTTGTTGTGTGTGGTGAACGGGTTGTTTTGTATGTATAGAAAGTCGCATAACAAAGCTATCGTAGGGACATTTATTGCTACGCTCCGTTTTGGGGTGGCTTCGCCACTTTACCCCAAAACTCCACTCCACAATAAATGCCCCACATAGCGGCGTTAAGTGCACAGACTATGAAGAAATACTTTTCGACATTCTTGGTTCTAATGATGGTTGGATGTGCTAGCCATCAATCATATGTGGGTGTTGTTACAAACTGTGAAAATAAGCCGATTGCAAGTGCAACGGTTGAAGCTTGGAAGAATCAATGGTTACCGTTTCATCTGCCAGTACGACTTGGAGAAACCCAAACTGATGAAGACGGAGTATTCACATTAAATACGGAAAAGGGGGCAAGCTTCTTTGTATACTCAGGTAAACAAATGGTACTTTCAAGCCACCCTAATAAATCAGAGAGTAGTTGTGCCAAATAAAGCACTTAACAAAGCAAAACAGCATCAGTCGCTGCGCTCCTTGGACAGCCTTGCCGTCGCTTTTTTTATGCATGGCTTCGCCATTTTCGCACAAAAAAACCAACAGCAAGTCTGCCGCTGTTTGCGGCGTTATGCGTCTTAACGGCTGGTAGAGTAGGGCTTGGAATTCATTGGTGTTGTTTACGGT
>NZ_MRUH01000129.1 GCF_001922985.1 Teredinibacter waterburyi | reverse complement strand
ATCAAACCAAACAAAGTAACTATCGAAACACTACCCTACGCGCCTAGTCTATCTAGGGATACGTCCCAGCTAGAATCTTTTAATAATATGGAATTTTCTCGCACCGGAAGTTACTTACCTCAGAAAATTTCTATTTTAGGCGATGTAGATAGCCGCGAGGAGGGCGTAAGTTTGGCGTTCTACCTAGATACGCAGCAGCTCTATGAAAGTGCTGTGAGGCTGAATGGAGCTGAAGGTGGAAGTGTGAACTTTGTGGTGAGTGTAGATGTAAATAACCCTGATGAAAGCATCATAAAGCTAGCCGGTAGCGAAAAAGAAGTGTTGTTCGAGCTTTGGGAAGTTGATTAACCAAACTCGGTGGTTCGTACTCAAGTGGGCCTACGTGCCTAATTTTTTGTAAAGTTACAAATTAATACACATTTAATTCGCGATGCCACTCTAACAACTTCGTTTCTGTGTTATAAACTTCGTCTTTAGGATTTAGGCCATTCTTTGGCTTTAGTCTCGCCGTTAAATAGGATTTGTTGGCGGTTTGCCAGCAGTTTATACCCCACATCAAGGAGCAGTAAGGTTATGACAACCTCCCGCACAAAGCCGTTTCTTTCTTTTGTTCTGATTTCAATAATATTTGCCCTAGCCGCTTGCAGTGGTGATGACGCTGGTGTTGCCTCGCAAGGCAGCTCCAGTTCATCTAGTGGTGCAATTGTCGACTCAACACCCGCCCCGCTGGTGTTTAATGAGCAGGCTGACGCAGGGTTTGGTGAGTGGCTCGAATCCAACCCAGTGACCTTAAGCGGTTTTGATGGTGAGCTGGTCTTATCGGTCTCTGGCGGGGAATACAGTTTGGATGGTGAGTCCTACACTAGCGAAACCGCAATGGTTGCCAGTGGTGCTCAGTTAACGCTTCGTCATCAGACGGCTACTACGCTCGGTACACAAACTCAAACATTGGTAAGCCTAGGTGCGTTAGAGGGGGTTTTTACCAGCCAAACGGCTGTTAGCAATCAAGCGCCTAGTTGGAATACTCCCGACGACATCGGTTTAGTAAGAAAAATTTCTACCAACGCAGATGGTGCGGTCTTTGTTACCTCCACTGATATGGATGGTGATGGAGATATGGACGTGTTGTCCGCCTCTTGGTTCGATGACAGCATCGTTTGGTATGAAAACGACGGTGCCGCGGTGCCGAGCTTTAGAGAGCATATTGTTACCGCTGCTGCGAATGGCGCACATTCCGTATATGCCGCCGATATGGATGGTGATGGGGATATGGATGTGCTCTCGGCGTCCTGGTTCGATAACACTATTGCTTGGTACGAAAACGACGGAGCCGCAGCGGCGAGCTTTAGCGCCCATGTGGTAGCAGACTCTGCTATTGGCACTTGGTCTGTATATGCGACTGACGTCGATGGTGACGGTGATTTGGATGTGCTCTCGACGTCATTCAGTCGCGACGGTTCGATAGCGTGGTATGAAAACGATGGTGCCGCGTTACCGAGTTTTAGCACACATAGGGTACCAACGGCCGTGAGTAATGCTACATCCATTTACGGCGCCGATATGGATGGTGACGGGGATATTGACCTGCTTTCGGCATTCGAGCTTCGTGACACCGTTGCTTGGTACGAAAATGACGGTGCCGCGGTGCCGAGTTTTAGCGAGCATGTTATTAGCACGGTAGCGGGTGGTGCGTATTCAGTCTATGCCGCCGATATGGATGGTGATGGGGATATGGACGTGCTTTCCGCGTCAGACAACGATGACACCATCGCCTGGTACGAAAATGATGGTGCCGCTGTGCCGAGTTTTAGCGAGCATGTTATTAGCACGGCAGCGGATGGCGCCCGTTCTGTTCATGCCGCCGATATGGATGGTGATGGGGATATGGATGTGCTCTCGGCGTCCTTTTTCGATGACACCATCGCCTGGTACGAAAACGATGGTGCTGCGGCGCCGAATTTTAGGGAGCATGTTGTAAGTGTGGCAGCGGATGGCGCCCGTTCTGTTCATGCCGCGGATCTGGATGGTGATGGAGGTATGGAGCTTCTGTCGGCTTCATACGAGGATGATACGATTGCTTGGTATCCAATAGTGCAAAGCCGTTATTCGGCTTTGGCCGGAACTCAAAGCACATTTAACGAAAGCGCCACCGACGTCGATGGTAATACACTCAGCTACGAAATCTTTACTGTCAGTAGCCCATCTTTGGACGGGGCCTATTTTAGTATCGACTCCCTTACTGGCCAGCTTACTTTTAGCAATGCCCCAGCCACGGTTAGCCCCGGTGACAGCAATACCGATAATGTGTATGAGGTTTGGATATCCGTGAGCGATGGTTATGCGACCTCGCGTCGCAAAGTTTGGGTGACAGTGTATGACGACGATGAGGATGACGATAACGATGGTGTCTCCGATGTGGAAGATGCGCTGCCGCTGGACCCAAGTGAACAGGTGGATACCGACAGCGATGGTATTGGCAACAACCGCGATACTGACGACGACAATGATGGTACGGCGGATACCGACGACAATGCTCCTTTAGATGCGGCCAGTTATAGTCAGCCGGTTTGGGGGAACCTTGACGAACTTACGGACGTTCGTGAAGTGACGGACCAAGCCGACGGCGCGAGGACGGCTTTTGCCGCCGATATTGATGGCGATGGAGATATGGATGTGCTGTCCGAGTCATCATTTGGTGGGGCTATCTCTTGGTATGAAAACGACGGCGCATCAGCTCCCAGCTTTACTGAGCATGTGGTTATTACTTCTGGGGATGACATTTGGTCGGTGTATGCTGCCGATATTGACGGCGATGGGGATTTGGATTTGCTTTCGGCGTCCCGCAACCATGACACTGTAGCCTGGTACGAAAATGACGGTGCTGCTGTGCCCAGCTTTATCGAGCATGAGGTAACTGCCGTTGCAGATGGTGCGGTATCGGTCTATGCCGCCGACGTGGATGACGATGGGGATATGGATGTACTGTCGGCGTCGGAGAATGATGACACCATAGCTTGGTACGAAAACGATGGCGCGGCCACCCCTAGCTTTAGCCGCCATATTGTTAGCAATGAAGAGGATGGAGCCAGTTCTGTGTATGCGGTGGATATGGACGGCGATGGCGATATGGATCTGCTGTCTGCCGCACCTGAAGATGACACCATTGCTTGGTACGAAAACGACGGCGCTGCTGTGCCTAACTTTAGTAGGCATTTAGTGACGACCATTGCGGATGGCGTCAGGTCCGTCTACGCGGCGGATGTGGATGGCGACGGCGAGATGGATGTATTGTCGGCCGAAACCATAGGTCAAACGATTGCTTGGTACGAAAATGACGGTGCCGCCGTCCCTCACTTTAGTGGACATAAAGTGGCTAGCATTGCGGAGCATGCCGATGTTTGGTCCATCCACGCCGCTGATATGGATGGCGATGGCGATATGGACGTGCTTGCCGTGTCACTTTTTGGTAGCACCATCGACTGGTATGAAAATGATGGTACTGATAAGCCAAGGTTTGCTAAGCACATTTTGGCGGATGCGACGGATGGTACTAGTTCCATATATGCAGCCGATATGGATGGCGACGGCGATAAGGATGTACTGTCGGTCTCGTTATATAGCGGCAACATCGCGTGGCACCCCATAGAGCAGCGCCGCTACCAAATTGTGGCCGGTTCTGTAACCTCGTTTGATGAAAGCGCTACAGACCTTGACGGTAACACACTCAGTTACAGTATTAACGACGGCATTAGCCCAACATCGGATGCCTCCTACTTCAGTATCGATTCTTCCACAGGCTTACTGACCTTCGGCAGCGCGCCTGCCGTCACTAGCCCTGGCGACAGTAACGGCGATAATGTTTACGAGATCTGGATAGCGGTAAATGACGGCTATTCCACCCTGTATCGTAAAGTCGCGGTACAGGTTACTGACTAGGGTGACGGTTACGAAGTAGACCAAAAAAATAGCGTGGAGCCGTTTTGGCTCCACGCCTTACCAGTATCAGCAAAATCTATCGAGCATACTTAAAGCTAATTGTTTTAGCTTAGTCATCTAGAGGTTGTTCAACCGCTAGTTTCCCTATCTCCCAGCCTGAGTTGCCCAATCCATTTGTTGCACATATCCATTCTCCTGAACAGCCATCTAAATTACAAAATTACTGACTAGCTATAAAAAATGATGAAAACGATTTATGCGTTATCGAGCAGGGTAACGAAGTACACAATAGCTCGGGGTCTGTCCCCCATTAGTTGAATGCGATGTGTTGGGCCGCGAAACGTGACGAGACCAAGGCGAACTTTCTACGTTTCGCGATTACGACCCAAGTGGCGGGCTAGCCCAACAAGTTGCCGTTAATCGCAACAATAAAATCCTGCGCCCAATACGCAACTAAGAAATAGCCCGTTGGATTTTTATATATACCCCAAAGGAAAATCCTTTCT
>NZ_MRUH01000128.1 GCF_001922985.1 Teredinibacter waterburyi | reverse complement strand
CGGAAAAATATTTACCCGCTTAGGCGGGACAGGTCCGCCTGTAAGTTGCCGAAAGGCAATCAGCAGGTGGAAACAGACGATTTTAACAGCCGTTTATTTACGAATTTAGGACTCTAAAGAAAGCGGGCATGAATATCATCAAAAATGTTCGTTTTTCAGAGTTTCCTTAGCTCTTTGCGGCGGGTATTTATTAGCGCGCCGCTAGAGCGTTGATTTTTACCGGCTCTTCAAAATTAGAATTGAATATCAGTAATAACGGAGACCTTAAAATGCCAGTTTACGATTACAAGTGTGCCGAGCATGGTGTGTTTAATGATCTTGCGACGATGGATGATAGCGATAAGCCCTGTGCTTGTCCGCGCTGCGGCGAATTGTCTGCCCGTATTATTCGGCTTTCGCCAGAGCTGGTTAGGATGGCACCGGAAAAAAAGCACGCTCATGAGGTAAATGAGCGCAATCAGCACGAGCCTACTCATTCGACAAAAGATCGCCGCGCCGATGACGAGCAGCATTCGAAAGGCTGTGGTTGCGAGCGCAAGATAGGCAAGGCGTTTAACTATGGCGGGCATGCTCTAACGATGCACAATGTGGCAGACAATTTACT
>NZ_MRUH01000127.1 GCF_001922985.1 Teredinibacter waterburyi | reverse complement strand
CATAACGCCTCAATCAGCCGACGCTTCAGCGGTCGGCTGGATTGTTTTGTTAGAGGCTTTTTCCGCCAGAAACTTAGTATGTTTTAACAACTCAATATTACCAATTTCTCCATGGCCAGGAATCACTGTTTTAGCTTTGGGGTACTTAGAAATTGTGTTCTCAGCTGATATAGCCCACTGATCGATATGTGCTTCACCAGTATAACCTAGCCCCTTGGATTCAAGACTGCGAACAAAGCAGCCACCAAATAATATATTTGACCTAGGCAACCATACGACTACGTTATCAATGGTATGGCCACCTCCAGGATAAAAAACTTCAAGCAAACCATTTGCTAATTCAACGTCATTACCCTTTAATGAATGTTTTGCTTGCTCCTTACCTTCTTCCAATAAAATACTGTTAGTTAATTCGGTTGCGTACGTAGCTATTGATTGACCATTTAGCCATCTTATACCCGCGGTCCGATCTTCGTGTGAATGAGTGGAAATACTACCCAACAATCTATAATTTCTTAATCGAATCCAATTTACAAGCTTTTCAGTATCCTGCTCAGACCAGGGAGTATCAACAATAAAGGCTTTCCGGTTATTAACAACAACGAGGCCATTTGAACTTACTAATCCCCAGCCATCCACTAAACCATACGATTTATGTAGAAAGACACCTTTCGAAATTTCATTAATTTCCAAGCTCGGGATCTCTTCGTTAGCCGAAGCCAAACAACTGAATAAGACAATTAACAATAAATAGTATGTTCTCATTTCCTTCTGGCCTCTAACGCCG
>NZ_MRUH01000126.1 GCF_001922985.1 Teredinibacter waterburyi | reverse complement strand
TCCCAGCGGGGCTCGCCGTCATTGGTTAGTGCGTCAGCCCAGCCCACATAGAGGTTAACGCTGGTGCAATCGCTATTATCGGCACTGGTAGGGCATTGCAATTCAGCTAGGGCCGCACCGGTACCCTCATCACTGGCACTGCGAGCTGTTGAATCCGTCCACCAGTAGTTATAACTAGGGGTGCCACTAAAATAACCAACATTGCTGTTATACGCGCCGCCACCGGTCGACAGATTGCGGCTCGCCACACTTGCTCCAGAGCTGTCGTACCCCACCAAAGAACCAACATCACTGCTGCCTGCAACAGCCCCGGTCGCAAAGCAGTCGCTAATAGTCGAGGTGCTTATACGGCCCACAAGTCCGCCAACATCGTAACCAGCCGCAGACACCGCCCCCGTGGCAAAACAGGCAGACAGCTCCGTTGAGCTTAGGTAACCCGCCAAGCCACCCGCGTAGGCGCTGGAACTAGTGGTTGACTCTACCTTACCTGTTGAAAATACCTCTGTAAGGGTGCTGCTTCCTGCAATACCTACAAGGCCACCCACATAGCGGCTCGCGGTAATCGACATTAACGGCCCTTGGACGCCGAGGTTCTGAATAGTCGCGCCATCTATATAGCCAAATAACCCCTGATACAAGCTATCGGGGCGATTAATCATCAGGTTGTGGATGCTGTAGCCATTGCCGTCAAACACGGTCTCGAATCGATTATTGTAATCGCCAATCACAAGCCAGCCTTCGCCTTCATTCCAATAGGTGTCCGAAGCATCCAGCAGCTCATCGCCATTGGTAT
>NZ_MRUH01000015.1 GCF_001922985.1 Teredinibacter waterburyi | reverse complement strand
TTAGAAGCCAGTGCCGCACAGTCGCGGTTTGGTAGATCGTAAACAACGAATTGGAACAGGTTAGCGCCCTGAGCCAATGCTTCGTCTAGGTGACCGCGAAGACCAAGGCCGTCACCGTCTTCTGGACCAGCGATAGCGCCGATGCGATCCATCCAAACGAACGTACTTTCGTTTGCAATCGCTTCACCACCAGGTTCACCGGCAGCTTTACCAGACCAGATTGGGTCAACATACCAAGTTGCACCAATGAACGGGTTGTCTAAGCCAGAAGCATTACCGCCGCTACTGCTACCGCCGCCAGTTGATGAACTGGAGCTACTGCTAGAGCTAGAAGACGAGCTTGAGCTGCTTGAAGAGCTAGAGCTTGAAGACGAGCTTGAGCTGCTTGAAGAGCTAGAGCTTGAAGACGAAGAACTAGAGCTTGAAGATGAAGTACAGCTGCTGATTACGCCACCGCTTCCGCCTTGGCTTTCACAGGTAGTGCGACCGATACAGCTTTGACCATTTTCGTAGCCCCAACCGCTGGTCTGGTTAGCACATAGAGGACGTGGGTCATCTTGGTACCACTTACACTGTTCTGTACAAGAACCGCCGCTTGAAGAGCTAGACGATGAGCTAGAGCTGCTTGAAGAGCTAGAGCTAGAAGACGAGCTTGAGCTGCTTGAAGAGCTAGAGCTTGAGCTGCTTGAAGAACTAGAGCTTGAAGACGAGCTTGAGCTGCTAGAAGAGCTAGAGCTTGAAGACGAAGATGAACCACAATTGCTTCCGCCTACAACGCCGCCGCTTCCGCCTTGACCGTTACAGGTCTGAGCACTTACACAGCTTTGGTTATTTTCGTAACCCCAACCGCTAGTAGCGTTCTGACATACAGGCACGCTGTTGCCATACCAGTTACATTCTGTGCCACAGCTGCCGCCACCGCTAGTAGAGCTTGAGCTGCTGCTAGAAGAGCTGCTAGAAGAACTAGAAGAAGAGCTTGAACTGCTGCTAGAAGAACTAGACGAGCTGCTAGAAGAACTAGAAGACGAGCTTGAGCTGCTGCTAGAAGAGCTAGAACTTGAAGAAGAGCTAGAGCTTGAAGATGAAGTACAGCTGCTGATTACGCCACCGCTTCCGCCTTGGCTTTCACAAGTAGTGCGACCGATACAGCTTTGGTTGTTCTCGTAGCCCCAACCGCTATCTTGGTTTTGACATAGAGGACGTGGGTCATCTTGGTACCACTTACACTGCTCAGTACAAACACCGCCGTTACCGGAAGAACTGCTGCTAGAGCTAGAAGAAGAGGAACTAGAGCTGCTGCTAGAAGAACTAGAGCTGCTGCTAGAAGATGAACTGCTAGAACTTGTAGCGCCGGGAGATGTGCCCCAGTTGCGAACGATGTCGCGTACAAAGTTACCAGATTCAGTCAAGTCAGAACTGCTCCAACCGCTAACAGGAGCGTTAGGGTTAACCAAAGATGAGCCTTCAGCTTTATCGCTGATTACCCAGTTGGCGTGGCTAATATTGTTCTGCTTAAAGAAGTCCATCCAAGCGTTGGTTTCGGAGCGGTTAACCGCGCCGTCGCCGTCGGCGTCAACAGTACCCCATTCGGTTGCGAACAAAGCGATACCGTTATTCATAGCGGTAGTGGCTTTGTCACGTAACCACTGCTGGTGAGTGCCAGCGTAGAAGTGAAGGGTATAGGCAATGTTGGAGTAGCTAGTGATTGGATCGTTAGATGCGGCATCTACGTCCTGTGACCAGCTTGGCGTACCAACAATAATAAGGTTGTCTGGGTCAATCGCACGAATCGCACCAATTACCGCTTCAGCGTAAGGCTTGATCGTGTTGCTCCAGGAAATCTGCAACGGCTCGTTGTAAATTTCATAAATAACGTGGTTGTTGTTACCGTATTTGCGAGCCATTTCTTCAAAGAAGGCAATGGATTCAGCTCGGTAATCTTCGGCGTGATGTGAGTGCCAATCGATGATGACGTATAGGTCTTCAGCAATCGCTGCGTCAACAACAGTTTCGATACGCGTTTTGTTGCTGGCGTCTTCGAGATAACCACCTTCGTCATCAACACCCATAGAGGCGCGAACGATGCTGGCTTTAAAGTCAGACTTTAACCAGCGAACGGTTTCAGCTGTGTAAAAACGCTCTTGGCCCCAGCCGGTGTTGCTCCAGAAGAAGCTGTTACCTGCGAGACTTTTAGCTTGGCCACCAAAAAGAACTTGGTTGCCACTTACCGAAACGGCAGGTACATCTGCCACGGCAACGGAAGTCGCGAATACTGCAGCGGCTGCTGTAGCAAACAGACTTTTTACTTTGTTGCTAATCATAGTGAAGGTCCTGTGGTTTATTTTTATTTGGACGTTAAGTGTAGAGCTTTATTTTTATTGTTGAAGTAGGCGCCAAAAGGCTTGGCGCTGGGGCACATTCTAGGGGATCTAGGGGGCGAATGAAAGCGTTGAATCGCGGCCCCTATGTTTTGCAAGTCTGTGAATTTATTGAGGTATTTGCTTTTTGGTAATTGCGCGCTCTGCTCATTTTTCGGCGAGGGACGTAAATTTTCTGGCCGCGTCGATCGCGACAACTCATACTTTGTAAGAGGTTTTTTGCGCCAACTTTATGGCGCCTTCAGACTTAGGTGTGGCGAATATTTTTACATTAGATTCCGGCGTCCGGAACGTTATACAGATGATGGTCAGATCGATTTGTGCGTTGTTCGACAGTTTAAGCGGTAAAAATCATCGGTTAATTAATGCCAAAGTAGGGGGTGCGCTTTTCTCTGTCACACATTAAAGTCTGTGTTTTTTAGGAAGTCTAACGCGCCAAGTATTCGACGCTGGCGGTTTTGTCTGTTTTTTCAGCTAAAAATGCAGGATTGATAAATACGCCAGATTAAATCTACTGAAATTCGTACTTTGTTGCCGTTATCGATACGTTTTTTCATTGATGATTGCATTTTCTTATAATTTTCTGGTCGAAATGTAGACAGTTTTCGCGCCTTAATATGTGAAAATAGTCTTGTTAAGGTTGTCGTGAAGTTAATTCGGCTCGTGACATACCAATACTTCGGGAGCTTATTCGGAGCGCAAAAGTGAACTCTCGTTACATTGCAGGCTCTACAACTACGGACGCTATTTACAGCTTAATCCCAAGCCGCTAATTTCGTTTGATCAGGCTTTACTCAATCGATGATAACTAGTACCGTGTTGGCCCTATTTGGGCGGCGTATATAGCACTAATCGATACGGTGTGGTTGTTTATCGCACTGGTTGGAGTTACTTGTTGCCTAACTTATTTGTTACCGCTGGATTGCGGGGCAAGCGCGTAGTTGGTTTGCTGCAATCCCATACAAAATAATTGGCCGAAGCATGCGCTTCACGGTCTCTTTTCTGGGTCTATTCAAAACTTATGTTGCGTTGTAAAACTTTATTTCTCAGTTTCCTTTATATGCTGTCTGTAAGCCTGCTCTCCAGTTGTGGCGGCAGCAGTACGACTGATCCAAGTATTGATCACTCTAACTTCAGCGACCTTTCACTCGTTTCTCTGACCTTTAGCGGAGGAGATATCGAACCGGTGTTTAATAAAAACTACGGTGGTCCATATGTCTTAGAGGTAGGGAAAGATGTAGCAAGCGTCGATGTTATTGCGCAAACAGCATCCTCAGACGTGATAATGAACATATATAAGAAAGGGCGCAGCACAGATTCCGATGGCAATACCACGGTCGCTGTATTAGAAAGCGTCGAAGTCGTCTCCGGTGAAATCAATACCAAAACCTTGACCCCAGGCGATAACCTGATAGTGGTACGGATCGTTTCGGCCAATAGAAAGAATTATTTCGAGTACAGCGTGAATGTACATCGAGCCAACGAAGATGCTTCGCTACTCGGCCTGAAAGTCCTAAATGAAGGTCACGTGGCTACCGATGATGCTCCCGTCGAGTATTTAACCCTTAAGGCTAGTGACGGCATTGATGGCTTTAATGGCGCAAAATTAAATTACACTGCCAGCGTCGCGTATAGCGGTTGTACCGTATCTGTTTCACCGCGAACCGTCGATCGCACCACCAGTGTGTTGATAAATGGCTTAGCAGCTAAACACCTTACTTATACCCCCCTAGACCTGGCGATAGGTGTAAACGATATAACGGTTGTATCCACAGCTGAAGTAGGTGACAGCCCGAAAACCTACTCACTTCAGGTGACTCGGCAGGCGGGAACCACCGCGGAGCTCGATGGAGATACAACGCTTAAATCAATGAGTGTCTCCGGCGCGGTTATGGATCGCAGCTTCTATTGTATGTCGCCGACCTATACCGGTGTGGTAAACAACGATACCGCGAGCGTGCTGCTTACTGTCCAGCCAAGCGTTGAAGAAGCTAATACCGATGGTGATTTGCCCGTCGTTGTTGTGGGTTCGCCAACGGCAGATGCTAACGGTCAAGTTATCGGTGTAACCGACCCTATCAGTAGTGTTGATGGCAACCCCTATAGTTTCGACGTTCCGCTCGAAGTTGGTAGAAGTACCGTGGTGATTCAAGTTACCAGTCGGGACGGCAACAAACAGCGTCTCTATGTATTGTATTTGGAGCGTTTAACAACTAATCGCGTTCGAGTCTCGAGTAGTGAAGACCTGCAAGCGGCGTTGCAGAATGCGCAGGCGAACGATGAAATTGTTGTCGCGGCGGGCATCTACGAAGGCGTTGCTTCCGTTGACACTAGCGGCTCGGACAGCGCGCATTTCTATTCTGCGCAAAGCGGTACAGCCGAGCAGCGAATTATCCTGCGCTCATCTGATAGTAGCAATGAAGCGGTGTTGATAGGAGCCGACCTAACCCAAGCGTCAGTGCTACAGCTTACCGGTGACAACTGGTACGTTCGCGACTTAAATTTTGCGACGGCGCAAACGGGAGTTGAGTTACTGGGCGCGTCTAACGTGTTGTTTGATTCAAATACCATTTCCGATATAGGTGAGCGCGGCTTGATTATCAGTCAGGGTGGTTCGGATAACCAGATTCGCCGCAATATCATAGCGGATACCGGCATGATGCCAAGGGCAAGTGCTGATACTGGTGGTGAAGTGTTTGGTGAGGCGATCGTTGTTGGTGACTCAACTGAGTTAGCCGAAGATCAGCTTTTGGCGAGCAATAATCAATTGCGCCACAACTTTGTTGGGCCAACTGGTGGCGCAGAACTGATTGATCTTAAAGTTGATAGCGATCAGACCTTTGTACAGTTCAATATTGTTGATGTAACCGCAGTTTCTGCGGATGCAGAGCTGGGCGCTGCGGTTGTATCGCGTGGCAATCTAGCGAATATTAGTTACAACTCGTTTTATTCCGAGACCGCTCCGCAACAACTTACAGCACTAATAGCGCTAGAAGATGTGCCGACCAGCTTCGATAGTGGTGATTGGGGCGATAGCGCGAAGGTTTATCAAAATACCGCAAGGTTAGCCGAGGCTCCGGTGGTGTTTGCGAACGGCACGAATCTTAGCGATGTGGCTGTTGCAGACAACGTTAGTATCGATGGCGCGACCGTGAGCTATATTGGTGACGGCATCAATACCAGCTTTACTACGCCAATCTATCAGCTGCGCAGTCGTGCGGAGTCTCCCTTGTGCGTAATGGAAAATACCAGCGATATTACCGACCCTGACAACGATCTTGCTCAGGTGATGATGGCGGACTGTAGTGACTCATCTGACCAATACTGGAAATTTTTGAACGCGGGTAGCGGTACACTTTTCTTGGTGCCGGCCGACGATGAAACGCGGATGATGATTCCGTCGAGTCAGAGTTTCTACACTAGTAGCAGTGCGGTTTCCATGATTACCATCCCTTTCCCATCTAGCTCTTTGTTATCCGCTTCGTTTATTCGCTGGCGTTTACTCTACGCTGGAGATTATGTTTCCGTGTTGAACCGTGCGCAGGATGCCTATGTGCTTACGTCGAGCGATGAGGTTGGTGAGTCCTTCTATATCAACTATTTTATTAACTCTGGGTTACAGCAGTTTGAGTTAATCGAAAAGTAATAAAGAGCCCTGCATACCCATAGGCCGCCCGACGAATTAACCGGGGGCGAAAGCGAAAAAGGCGCAATTCTAGCGCCTTTTTTCATTCTGGTTTAATCATCCTTTTGGACGATTAGTTTTTAGCGCGTTTGTAAACCCAGTTTTGCTTTAGGTTGTCACAAACTATCAGGTCGCTGGAAAGGTCCATGCAGGCTGAGATAGTTGCTGGGAAGGCGTTGCCATAACGACGTTGAATCGCTTGGCTTTTTCGTTCCTGTTTTAATAATTCAAACACCTCGCTAAAACGTTGTTCGAAATTATCCGGCGATACATTGTGTACCTCGACAAATCGAGAGTAAGGCATGGTCGCTGCACCGAGGCCAATACTCAGCAAGCGCTTAATATAATCTTGGTAGCAAGCTGTTAAATAGGCGCTTTCTGTGGCGAACCCGTTGCGCGAAACGAATCTCAGCTGATTGTTTTTATTCAGCGCATTTGCCGCGAGCTCATGTAGTTTGAGGTTTTCTTGCAGAACATATTTATGGTTTGCACAACTTAACGTCGCTTTGTTCAGTTGGCAGCGTTGCGGTAAAGATACAGTTAATTGTGAAGTTTGCTCTGCCTGAGCAGGTGATTGCGTTGGAGAAACCGACGCGCTAATCGCGTGGACATCACGGCTAGTCGATTCTGCTGCGGGCAGTTTTTTTGCGGTAGCTGTAGATGGGGCTTTGCGTTTGTCTGGTAGTTTTACACCAGCTTTTCGAGCTGGCTTTTTCAGCAACAATCTCTGTATTGATTCGGAATTTTTGCGAAACTCACTGAACGCGGGTAGCTGTTCACCACTACCTTTTGCCAATATTTCACAGAAACAACGTTCCAACGCCGTCTCCGCTATTGGCGTGCAATCTTCGCTGGCAGTGGCTTGAGTTAAACCAAAGCAGACGATGCAGTACCAGAAAATTGTATGGGCGTTAGGTTTCGCGAAATTTTTCGCGATTTTTGTCAGCATTGAGCTGTTCCTTGCCGATCTACTCTTGGTCGACGTGTTTTTTAAACGTATCGACAAATACTTGGTAGTCATTGGGGGTATTAACGTTGGCAAAGCTTTCATCTCCATGATCAGACAATCGCACCTCTGCAGCGACAGCGTCTACGTGCTTTAAAAATTGATGGGCGGAGCGCTGGCCCGAATTTAAATAGTCTTCAAGCCGGTCTGTTAGGCTTAGGTGCCAAAGCGCCGTTAAATAGTGCGCATCATTTCCATTCGTTGCGTATACCAACCGTGCGTCACCGCATTTTGCGCTTAGCTGGCGCAATAGACTGCGTGGGATTAGCGGGCTATCGCTCGGTACTGTCAGCGCCCAGCGTGTGTTGGGTTGATGCTGCTGCAGCCATTTCAACCCTGTGTAGACTCCAGCCAGCGGCCCAAGTCTAGTGATGTCCGAATCACTCGATATCGGCAGGTCGCATATCTGCATCACGTCTGGCGACGGAAATTGCGCTGTTTGCTGGTGGCGGCTGATTAAAGTATTAGCGACTTGCGGTTGTAAACGATCGAGGAGGTAATCAATAAAGCGGCGGTTGTTTAACGCAAGCAACGCTTTGTTGCGCCCCTGCATGCGGCTATTTTCACCACCGGCGAGTACTATCGCGCTAGTATCCATTGATGTGGGTAAAGTTTTAACGTCACTGAACATAGGGAAGAATCAATTTAGTCGCTCTAGCGTTACTGAGCCTAGGTATAATGCCGCAGCCTAGCATACCGCCTTTGAAAAAGAATTTGTTGGAACTATAAATATGAAATTAGAAGATATTCGGCGCGAATATTTAGCGGGGGGCTTGCACCGCGAGAGTCTTTCCGAAGATCCATTTGAGCAGTTTAAGCTGTGGTTGGATCAGGCCGTTGCATCGGGTATGGCCGACCCCACGGCGATGACGCTGGCGACCGTATCGCCAGAGGGGCAGCCGAGTCAGCGCATTGTGCTGCTGAAGCATTTTGATAGCGAGGGCTTTGTTTTCTACACCAACTTTGGCAGTCGGAAAGCGGAAGATATAGCACATAACCCGCGGGTATCGCTGCATTTCCCTTGGCACTCGATGGAGCGTCAGGTCAAAATTGAAGGCTTAGCGATGCGTGTACCTGTGGCGGAGTCATTGCAATACTTCCTGTCCCGCCCCCGTGACAGCCAACTGGCAGCTTGGGCATCTCAGCAGAGCCGCAAAATATCATCTCGCCAAGCACTATTAATGCAGTATGAGCGGATGAAAGAAAAGTTCGCGGCGGGACAGGTGCCGCTGCCCGACTTTTGGGGTGGTTACAGGGTTGTGCCAAGTGTATTTGAGTTTTGGCAGGGCGGCGGCAGCAGGCTCCACGATCGCTTTGAATATAGATTTAGTACTGCATCCTCAAGCTGGGAAGCGAACCGACTCGCACCCTAATGGGTCGCGGATTGGTTAAGTGTTCGGTTGTTGAACAATTGTTGAATGTTGTGCCATTAAAATGGTTTGGCTTAAGCCCGCAGGGAGCAGTGTTAGACTTTAGGGTTTAGGCGACAACTTGACCGCGATAAATCTTAATTGGCTTCTTGGGTGCTACTGTTGATGTTGTGTGCGAGAGCTGCTCGGATGAGCTCGATGTTTTGTTTTCTGCGAGACGGGCACGTTCTACCAGCGTTGTTTGACCGCGATAGACTCGGGTAGCGTAGTGCTCCTCTAAGTGAGTCTGATCTAAAAGTCGCTCCGGCCAAGGCGTTCCAGCCATATTGAGCAGTTCTCGCGTGAGTGCGCGAATGATGTTGTCGCTCGTTTGATGGTAGACGTCTATCAATTCGCGAAGGAGTTCGGGGTTGGCGAGTTTGATGCTCGGTTTGTCGTCGGCTGGTGCTCGTCGCCGAATTTCACGTACGACGTCAATCATGGGTTTGGTGTAATTCATGGAAGCCTCTTGGCGTTTACTTGTGGTGCCGGCATCCATTAAGCAAAAAACGTGCGAATTTTACTTTCGTAATGATAAATTGTAATAAAAAATACATCGTCAGAACATATTCTTGCCGTTAGGAGGCATTAGAGCTTTTATGACATACAAAAATACAGGTTTACGACGAGTGATTATGGCTGGTTATTACTCCTATAACGGCGTTGTGGCAGCGTTTAAATCTGAAGCAGCGTTCCGTCAGGAGTTAGTGCTATCGATTATTTTAATTCCCTTAGCACTTTGGTTGGATGTTGCTAAGTTGGAAAAAATCGCAATGATTGTGACCGTACTGCTGGTTTTAATTATCGAGTTGCTCAACAGCGCTATAGAATCTGTTGTTGATCGGGTTGGTTTAGAACACCACGAATTAGCGGGAAGAGCAAAGGATATGGGCTCTGCAGCCGTGTTATTGGGTATTCTGGTGTGGGCTGTGGTGTGGGGGGGGATATTGTTTCTATAGCCGGATATTGAAGCCGGAAACTGATTTTCGTTGCTGGGCATTAGCTTTCGACACCTTATGCTAATGCTTTTTAATTAGAAAAGTGATGGGTTTTGCTGGGTTTTATTGCTTATTGTTCCTTTTCAACTCGTTCTTTTGTGTTATAAACTATATGTAACTTGAAGTTATCCAGTAGCTACCGCTTTGCGAATAGCCACCGAGTTAGTCACTCGTTGAACTTCTAAATCTTTGATGTTGTTATTATGTTTGTTTTATTTTTTACGTTGTTTTTTGCTGATTAGTCATTGTGTTAAGTTTAGTGTGAATCTCAGGCCCGCCATTGGCGGGCTTTTTTTATGCTTGAACGAAAGGCTATCGGAGCGCTGAATGCGATTAAGTTATGGCAGGCTGTTGGGGCGTTAGGGCAAGGGTAGTTGAGTCGTGTATTTGATCTGCTTAAGTGCAAATACCGAATTCACCGAGGCTACATTGGGTAGATGCACGAGGGTGCTCTTAAGTAGTTTTTCGTAGTGATCGACACTAGCGACGATAATTTTCAGCTGGTAATCCTTGTCACCGGTAATCGAGTAACACTCCACTATTTCGGCTATTGATTGCACCGCCGATTCAAAGGCCACGAGAGACGCTTCGTCGTGGCTTTTGATTGTTATATAGGCGTGAACGGCGACACTTAAGTTGAGCTTTTCGCCATCCAGCAGTGTCACTTTCCCTTTTATATAGCCTTCTTTTTCAAGTGACTTTACTCTGCGCCAACACGGCGTATGGGAAAGGCCTACTTTATCGCCCAATTCCGCCATGGAAATGTCGGCGTTAAGCTGCAGACACTTAAGTATCTTAATATCGTGGTGGTCGAGATCGGGCATAGGGTTCGCTTTCGTTAAGGTTTTGGTTTTGCGGGTCTGGCAATTGCCACTATAGTAGTTGCGATGGTGATTGTTGTCGTTATAATCGCCGCCTCTATTAAGGCGACTGTCTACTATAGCTACTGTCTCGTAAAGCGATCATCTAGATTAGATATTCCGAACCTAGCGACCAACGTGTTTAGTCAAAGACAGCAACGAAGAGTGTTTTCTGACCGCTTTTCAGCGCGAGACTTAAGGTTAGCGGTTTTGCTTACAACAGTGTACAACTTTTGCCGCGGGTTCTTAGTGGACTCGATCGCGTCGGATGGAGCCTGCGCCAACTTAACGCCAACTTTAGTCCGTAATATACGTAAGAGTTTTCATTATGTTTAACCTATTGCCGCCGCTCGCAACCGATCCCATTTTAGGGCTTATCTCCCGCTTTCAGCAGGACCCACGCCAGCAAAAAGTCGACCTCGGTGTTGGTGTGTATCGAGATGCACAGGGAAATACACCGGTATTTGCGAGTGTAAAAGTGGCCGAACGGAGGCTGCTGGAGAGCGAGCAAACTAAAGCCTATATCGGTCCGGCGGGCAATCCGGATTTCAATCTAAAGATGTCGGAATTAATTATGGGCGTTCAGCATTCTAGGCTTGCTGATCTTGTCTTAATGCAAACTCCCGGCGGATGTGGGGCGCTGCGTGTTGCAGCTGAATTAATCGTACGCTTGGCGGGGTTCCGAGGTGCGAGTGCTGGAACTCGACCCACGCTTTGGGTAAGCGACCCCACTTGGGGCAACCATATTCCACTGCTAGGCAATGCGGGGGTAGAGATAAAAACCTATCCTTATTACCACGCGGATACCCATCAGCTGAATTTTGAAGGGATGCTGCAGACCTTGGGTAAAGTTGCTGAAGGTGATGTTGTGCTTTTACATGGTTGTTGTCACAACCCATGCGGTGCAGACCTCAGTATCGAGCAATGGCAGGCGGTAAGTGATTTGGCGAATAGTCAGGGTTTTATACCGTTTGTGGATATGGCCTACCAAGGCTTTGGTGATGATTTAGATGCAGATGCGGCAGGTTTACGCCTTTTGGCGGAGCAGGTGCCGGAAGTTGTATTAGCCATTTCCTGTTCGAAAAACTTTGGTTTATATCGCGAGCGAGTCGGTGCAGTTGGTGTGATATCTCAGCAGCCAAATGCGGTTGCAAGTCATATTGCTAATATTGTCCGTGGCATCTATTCGATGCCGCCGTCTCATGGCGCGGCTATTGTCGCCGAGGTGTTGTCCGATGAGGCTCTAGCGAAATCCTGGCGAGAGGAGCTAGAAACGGCACGCACTCGTATCGTCAGTAATCGACGGCAACTTGTAGAACAGTTAAACACTATCGGCGCAGACGGACGCTTTGATCATATCGCACGACAAAAGGGCATGTTTTCGTTTGTCGGCATTAATCAACAGCAGGTTGCTAAGCTAATTACAGAGTTCGGAATCTATATGGTGGATTCGGGGCGGATTAGTCTCGCGGGATTAAACCCGACTAATCTTGATTATTTCTGTGAAAGCTTAATTGCTGTTATGGACACTTAACATCGGTTTAACTTCGTTACACAATACCTTTTGTAGATGACGGTTATCGTCTTGCCCGAAAGGGCATTTGTTTGTGAGCTTTTGTATTCCTTGCTTAGCGTGTGTCATTTATTTGGCTTCTTTTGGTTTCCCTGCGCTCCCTTTTCTTCGGTGTTAATACTTTGACACCAAGACCTGCTGTGGTTACAGGTTACAGATAATTTCGCCTCGATTTTTAGTCTTCCCTTCAAAACACAATAAGACAAACTATACTCATTTGACTGGGTGAATTTATACCCTGAACGAGTTTTTTGCTCCTACCTTCATAGAAGCTACAACCGTGTGAACTGGGTGCTGAATAAGCTGCCTTTACCCGTTTATTAAGGTGAACATGTCGAACACAAAGAAAATCCATGTCGGCGAACTCCGTATTGGTATGTATGTTTCCAAACTTGACCGGGAGTGGTTGGATACTCCATTTATCATGCAGGGATTTTTAATCGAGGAGCGCGATGATATTGAAATCATCGCCGAGTTTAGCGATTACGTTTGGATTGATAGTAACTATTCAGCGAAAGCCAGCGCGCATAGTAGCGGTGTCGGTAGTGCGACGAGTGCGCGCTCTGCACCTTTACCTGAAGTGCCGTTAGAGGACGAACATCGAAAAACCTATAAAACATTTCGTAGCGCCCGTTCGCTGACTAAAACACTGCTGGACGATGTTCGGCTTGGTGGCGCCTTAGACGGTGAAAAAGCGCGGAGTATGGTGAACGATTGTGTCCAGTCGGTGATTCGCCACCCTGATGCACTTTTATGGATGACCAAGATTCGCAACCAGCAGGAGTACACCGCAGAGCACTGCCTCAATGTGTGTATTCTCGCAATTGCTTTCGGCCGTCAGCTTGGTTTGGATGAGCCGGAACTGCAAAACCTCGGCTTGTGCGGCATGTTGCATGATGTTGGCAAAATGCGTGTGCCGGAAGAAATTGTAAACAAGCCTGCAGCACTTACCGCGAAAGAATACCGTTTGATGAAGGCGCATACGGTACATGGCCGAAATTTACTGTTATCGACTTCGGGGATATACAGTGGCGTTGTTGATGTTGCCTATAGCCACCACGAACGCATTGATGGTACGGGGTATCCGCGCAAGCTTCCAGGTCATGGAATTTCGCGTTTTTCCCGTATTATTGCAATTGTTGATGCCTACGATGCTATGACCGCCGACCGATGTTATTCACACGCAAAGACATCAACTGAAGCGTTAAAAATCATCTACAACGAACGCGGTAAACATTTCGACGAAACGCTCGCACTCAAATTTATTGAGACCATCGGTTTGTACCCGGCAGGGAGTTTGGTTGAACTCTATAGTGGCGAGGTTGGAATCGTGGTTGAGGCCAACCCGAATCTACGTCACTTACCTCGGATTATATTGCTGTTGGATGAAGAGAAAAACCTGCGCCCGAAAGAAATGATCAAAGATCTGTCTTTAATCGAACATGGAGATTTGCCGCGTAAATATTTAATTAAACAGGTGTGGCGCGACGGTAGCTTCGGAATTTCTCTACGGGAATACCAGAAGAAAGGTCTCGTGTTAAAAATGTAGAAGTAGGTGAAGTTTATGTCCGACGAGCGTGATAGCCCCATAGATTTTCCGAGTCGTTACGATCGTAAGATACACGTGCGTGATTTGCGTACGGGTATGTATGTTACGCGACTCGATCGTGACTGGCTTGAAACGCCATTTCTGTTACAGGGTTTTCTAATTCACTCGGCGAATGATGTCGAGGAGGTGGCAAAATATTGTGAGTATGTTTGGGTGCACAACACCGAAATCCCGTTTGCGAAAGATGCCGATATGCTCTCGCAGCGCCATGCCAGCCAAAATTCCAATGCACTCTTTCATGTAAGCACGCCAATAGCGGAAGAACATTCGATTGTCCGCAAACTCTTTAGTGAAACGTCTAAATACACACAAACCATGATGGAGGATGTTCGTCTAGGCCGTGCAATAGAAGAGAAAAAGGCTCGTGTAATTGTAGATAAAAATGTGCAGTCAGTAATGCGTAACCCAGATGCATTGGCGTGGATGACGAAAATGCGCAGTGAAGATTCGTATACGGCTGAGCACTCCTTGAGCGTTTGCATTCTTGCTTTGATATTTGGCCGTAGCTTAGGGTTTAAAGAACCACAACTGAGTAACCTAGGGTTGTGCGGATTATTACATGATGTCGGTAAGATCCGAGTGCCGATTGAAATATTAAATAAGCCTAGCAGGTTGACTGACAAAGAAATGAAGATCATGCAGGCTCATGCTGCCCATGGTCGGAAGCTTTTGTCGGAGAGTAAAAATATGTACGAAGGCGCGATTGACGTAGCCTACTGCCATCATGAGCGGCCGGATGGGAAGGGGTACCCGCAGGGACTTCCCTCTGAAGATATTTCGCTATTCAGTAAAATTATTTCGATTGTGGATTCCTATGATGCAATGACTTGTGAGCGAGTGTATGCGCAAGCTAAACCCTCCACAGAGGCACTAAAAATTATCTACGAAGAACGCGGCAAACAGTTTGACGAAAACCTTGCACTGGCGTTTATTCAAACGATAGGCTTGTACCCGCCGGGTAGTATTGTTGAGTTGCACAATGGTTGTGTGGGTGTGGTTGTAGAAACCAATGTGCAAAGTCGTCACCTACCCAAAGTACTCATTATGCGAGACGAAGAAAAATTGCCCTGTACTCACAGATTGGTGGATTTGGCGACTACCTTAGCGGGTGAGCTTAGCAGCCAGTATCAAATTAAAACGATTCAGCGCGATGGCTACCGTAATATTTATTTGCGCGAATGCTTTGAAAAGGGCTATTTAACTTCGCTTTAACGCATACGAGTTTTAACCGCTTTCGGTTGTGGGTGTTTCATAGTTGATCGAATTGATATACCAAACGACTATTCCAGAGGGTGTTTGGACTTCCGCTTCGTCGTCTACCTGTTTCTTCAGTAGGGCGCGCGCCATTGGTGAGTCGATCGATATATAATCTTTGCGATCGAAGATTTCGTCGTAGCCAACTATGCGAAATTTGAGTGTTTCTCCCGCATCATTTTCAACTTCCACCCAGGCGCCAAAAAAGACTTTGCCGTTTTGCTCCGGCCGATACTCAACGATTTTGAGGTTCTCTAAACATTTGCGCAGGTAGCGAACGCGGCGATCAATTTCGCGTAAGCGCTTCTTGTTGTACTGATAGTCCGCGTTTTCACTTCTATCGCCAAGGCTCGCCGCCCAAGCCACTTTTTTGGTAACTTCTGGCCGCTCTGTACGCCAAAGCTCATCAAGCTCTTGCTTTAAGTCGTTGTAACCCTGCTGCGTAATTAATTGTGTTCTCACTTCAATCCTGCTTTTTGAATGCCAAGCTGAAACAGCTCGCAATAGAACCGATATTCATGGGTCAGCATAGTGGCAATATTTTTTGCATTGCGAAAGCCGTGGCCCTCGTCGGCAAAGGTTATGTAGCTAACCGGAATACCTTTGGCTTTTACGGCTTGTACCATAGCTTCGGCTTGGTTGGGTGGCACTACACGATCTTCTAATCCTTGAAATACGAGTATTGGGCAGTTAATTTGTTCGACAAAGTGAATCGGTGATCGTTGCTGATAAATGGATTTCGCTGCCGGGTAGGGGCCAACTAATGAATCGAGGTAGCGCGCTTCAAACTTGTGGGTATCGCGAGCGAGTGTTTCTAAATCGCCGATACCATAAAGACTTACGCCCGCGTTAAAACGTTCGCTAAACGCTAATGCGGCAAGTGTTGTGTAACCACCGGCGCTGCTGCCCTTGATAATTAATTGTTTTGGGTTGGCCCAGCCTTGCGCTATGGCAAAGTCCGCCGCGGCACTCATATCTTCAACGTCTTTCATCCCCCAGTTGCCGTGTAAGCTATGGCGGTATTGTCGTCCAAAGCCAGTACTACCGCGATAATTCACATCCATTACGGCGAAGCCGCGGTTAGTCCAATATTGAATTTTTAAATTCAGACTCGCTTCCGTCGCACCGGTCGGACCACCGTGGCAAATAAAAATCATTGGCGGCGCAGCCGGTTCGTTTTGTTTCGATGGGCTTGTCTTATCGGTACTTGCCTCTTCGCTCCTTGTCTCGCCGCTGGCCACACTGGAACTTTCGGAGGCCGAATAATCGGCGTTTGTGGGCGGGTAGTAAAACCCGTGAGCGTGCTCTTGCTGGGCGCCAGTTGGAAAGCTAATGGGCTGTGGCATAGATATATTGTCGGACGATAATTGTGCGTCGATATCTGTGACCTTGTGGATCTGTGAGCCGTTATTGGATGGCGCGAACAAATAGAGGTTCGGCAGACTTGTTGGCGAGGCGCCAATAAACGCGCAGACAGCGGCGTCTGAAATCGTCGAATCTTCGTCAGCTTCGGCACTTCTGCAAGGCTGAGTGGCAAGGTCAGAAATAACGCTGAGCGGATGGCCTTCCGCTGCTGTGTCTATAGCTTTGAAGCTGGGCTGTTGAGGCGAACCCTGGTGTGATGGTTGGTTGTTTTTTAATGGCACTAGCCCGAGTTGCCAGCTGCCTTCGCGGGAGCAAGCGGCAATAAGTGTATCTTGATTTAGCTGACCGTAGGTGGACATGCGGAAGGTCCACTGCGGTGTAGCAAACTCGGCGAGTTCTTCGGTTAGGGCTGTCGGCTGTTCACTATTGGTCGACTGCTGGAGGCATCGCTCGAGCTGATTCTGGCTTAAGCGATAGAGGTTCCACCAGTTGGTTCTGTCCGAGACAAACAAAAGATCGCCGTTACCAGAGAAGCGTGGCAAAAACAGGCTTTCTTGGCCGTTTCCTGCAATCGATTGAGGTGTGGAAATGTCTCCGTTACTTGCCACTTTAGCCCCGTTAAGCGTCGTTTGGTCCCAGGGCATGTTGGGGTGGTTCCAACATAGCCAAGTCAGCCATTGTCCATCCCCAGAGATGCAGGGCGAAGCGTAAAAGTCGCTGCCTTCGGCAGCAGTGGTAATGCTGCAGGGGTTATCCAAACCAATGCTTACTAAGCGGGTACGGGGTTCTGTGTGAACGCCGCCTATTGGGGGTTGATGGGCTTCGCATACCGCGAGTATACGGTTGTGGTGTTTATCTAGAAGGAGATCGGCAAAGCGCAATTCAAGTGTCTCGCCCGCTGGGCTGAAATCGGCGCGAGTATCGGTAAGTGGTTTTGGCTCAAATACGGCGGCGGCAATGTCGACATGGTAAATATGTTGGTCGTCGGCGAGTACGAAATAGAGGTCGTCACCGTCCACCAGATAGCTGCCACCGCCATATTCGTGCACCTTGGAACGTGTGCTGAGCGGTTTGGGTAATAGACTTGTTGGCGCAGCGCTTGAGTCTGGTGAAAGTATCGCTGCTATTGGTTGCATCATTATTGTCACCCGCCCTTTTTCTTCTGGTAGGGTTTGTAACCAAAAAAGACGCCCTTGATTGATGCTAGGTTCACTTAATCGCGGTGATTTCCCTGCAACCTGATCGCCGTCGATAGCGGACGGCCAGCAGCCGAAAGCGCGTTGGGTTTTGCTGATGCTGGATGCTGTTTTTGATCTTGGTGTTGCCGAGGGCGTGGTATTGGCGCTGATTTTATTGGGGGTAATTATATTGGGGGTAATTATATTGAAGGTATCGTGCGACGAGTTTTGCATAGCGGTTTGCGATAGCACCTGATTAGAAATTCTTTGCGGAATAGGCGAAAGGCCAGTTTACCCAAAAGTGTCTGCCCTTGGTACACTGCCGCCTATCGCATCATGTCGTATATGACGCACAAGCACTAAAAGTTACAACAGCCCGGATTCTATGGACCCCATATCGCACGCTCTCGAACAGTATAAGGCCCAACTCAGCTCCGCCCGCTGTATCTGGGTTGGGTACAGTGGCGGCTTGGATTCGTCCGTGTTGCTCCATGCGTTATTGGCAATGCAATTGCCGGTTCCTGTGAAAGCGTTACATATCAATCATCAGCTGTCTCCAAATGCACAACACTGGCAAACGCATTGTGAGCGTGTTGCGGCGCTGTGGCAGTGCTCGATTGTTACCTGTACGGTACAGGTGAGGGAGCAGGGTAAGGGATTGGAGGCCGCGGCACGCTCGGCGCGCTATAGCGCATTCGATTCGGTTTTATCCTCGGAGGATATTTTACTCACTGCTCATCATGCTGAAGATCAGGCGGAAACACTGCTGTTGCGTATGGTGCGAGGCGCGGGCCTAAAGGGGCTGGCGGCGATAAAACGGAAAGGCTGGTTGCCGAATGCCGCCAATAACAAATGCTTACTACGCCCATTGCTAGACGTGCCACTGATCGCGTTTAAGCGTTATGCAGAAGCTAATCGTTTGCAGTGGATAGAAGATGAAAGCAATCGCGATGAGCGCTTTAATCGCAATTTTTTGCGTCATCAATTGTTGCCCCTGCTGGCACAGCGTTGGCCTAATGCTTCAATGAAAATTGGTGAAACCGCGAACCTGCTGGCCGAAGCAGATGATTTGCTTGAGGCATATTTACAGCAGGATCTCGCGGCCTGCGATCCCCGGCACGAGCGTTTGGGGGTAAGTTTGGATTTAACACAACTCGGCGAATTTCCTTGGCCTAAGCAGAAGCATATCCTGCGCTACTGGTTACTTGCAGAAGGCTATCCAGTGCCGTCCCGGCAACAATTTGTCGAGCTAGAAAAACTCCTGAATGCGAGCGCAGATGCGAACCCTGAAGTCTGCTGGGGGAGCGGGTTGTCAAATCCAAGTGAGCGGCAGGGTGTGTCGGTGCGTCGCTATCAGCAGCGCTTGTACCTTTTGTCGCGAGTTTCCATCGAGCAGCCGTCGAGTTGTCTTGACTGGAATACGAGCTCGTCGCTCAGATTAGGCGTGTTTGAGTTGAGCGCCGCGCCGTCAGCCTCGCGCATGGGTTTACCGTCTGGTCAATACCAGGTTCGATTTCGGCAGGGCGGGGAAAGGTGTAAGCCAGCGGGACGCGCTCATTCGCAAAGCCTAAAAAAGCTTTTGCAAGCTTATAACCTAGAGCCATGGCTACGGGATTCGGTACCTTTGATCTATTCTGGCGACGAATTGGTCGCAGTTGGCGACCTCTGGATCTGTGCCGGTTGGCAAAAGCTGGGTGGATTACAAGTCCGTTGGCGAACCGTCAGCAGCGAATAAAGGCCAATTCTCGGATTGAGACAAACCATGCTTTCTGGTATTCTGGCGCCCCGTCCTGAGGGCAAAATCAACAGGGTGTTTGATTGACGAAATCGTCCCGTCCCATCAGTGCTCTCTACTCTCGGTAATGCCTGCTTTTGTAGATTTCAGGTTTTCGGTAACTCTAGTTTTTCCGGCGTAGTTTTGGATGCAAATTAACGTTTGGTGTTCTGCTTAGAAATTTCAAGTAAGAGACTTCAAGTACGATCCCTCAAACTGTTCAAGCTGTGTCTGCCATATGTGTATAACAGTCTTTATTTACTAAAGGGCTTCAATGACTCGATTTATATTTGTTACGGGCGGCGTTGTTTCGTCCTTGGGTAAAGGTATTGCTTCAGCGTCTCTAGCTGCTGTGTTGGAAGCGCGTGGCCTCAAGGTCACTATTCTGAAGCTGGATCCTTATATTAACGTAGACCCAGGAACCATGAGCCCGTTTCAACACGGTGAAGTTTTTGTGACCGAAGATGGCGCAGAAACAGACTTGGACCTCGGCCACTACGAGCGCTTTATTCGCACCAAAATGACCAAGCGCAACAACTTCACTACCGGTCGCGTATACGAAACCGTATTGCGCAAAGAGCGCCGCGGTGACTATTTGGGCGGTACCGTTCAGGTTATCCCGCACATCACCGACGAGATAAAACGCCGTATTTTGAGCGGTGGCGCCGATCACGATATCGCACTGGTTGAAATCGGCGGCACGGTTGGCGACATTGAATCCCAGCCCTTTTTGGAAGCCGTACGTCAGCTCAAAGTAGAAATGGGTAGTCAGCGTGCGTTGCTGATGCACCTTACGCTCGTCCCCTATATTGCCACTGCCGGCGAAACAAAAACCAAGCCTACTCAGCACTCGGTTAAAGAGCTGCGTTCTATTGGTTTGCAGCCCGATATCTTGTTGTGTCGATCCGAAAAAGAAATCGATGTCGATTCGCGCCGCAAGATCTCTTTATTTACCAACGTAGAAGAGCGTGCAGTAGTGCCCTTGGCCGACGCCGACTCCATCTACGCTATTCCGCGATTATTGAAGAGTTATAACCTCGATCACATCGTACTTGAAAAATTCAATCTAGAAGCACCAGAAGCTGATCTCTCTGAGTGGGATGAAGTTGTGCGTCTAGAGAGCTCCACCACTAGCTCGGTTACCATTGCGATGGTCGGCAAATATATGGACTTGCTCGACGCCTACAAATCTTTGATCGAAGCACTTAAGCACGCCGGCCTGCATGCGGGCTGCGATGTGAAAATGAATTTTATCAACGCCGAAGATATTGAAGAGCAAGGCTTAGGCTTATTGGCCGATGCCGACGCCATTTTGGTTCCGGGCGGCTTTGGCGAACGCGGTTTAGAGGGCAAGTTATCAGCCGTGCGTTACGCGCGTGAAAATAACGTCCCTTATTTAGGCATTTGCTTGGGCATGCAATGTGCGGTGATTGAGTACGCTCGCAATGTTGTTAACTTGGATGGCGCTAATAGCACGGAATTTAATCCGAAGGCTCCGCACCCAGTGATTGGTTTGATCGCTGAATGGATCACCTCTGACGGCGACAAAGAAACGCGTGATGAAAGCTCTGATTTGGGCGGTACCATGCGACTTGGCGCGCAAGAGTGTCATCTAGAAAAAGGCTCTAAGGTTGCTGAAATTTACGGTAAAGACTTAATCGTCGAGCGCCATAGGCATCGCTATGAGGTGAACAATCGCTATTTAGATCAGCTTCGACAAGCGGGTTTACACGTCGGCGGTTGGTCAGCAGATGATACGCTCGTTGAGGTAGTTGAATTACCTAATCACCCGTGGTTTGTGGCGTGTCAGTTTCACCCAGAATTTAACTCCACCCCCCGCGATGGCCATCCACTATTTTTAAGCTATATCAAAGCTGCCATGAACGCTGCCGGTTAAACTAGCCGCTTGTGGTCAGGAGATACGATTGAACAACAAAACAATTAAAGTGGCCAATTTAGAGGTTGCCAACGACAAGCCGTTTACCCTTTTTGGTGGGATGAATGTGTTGGAATCGCGTGACCTAGCGTTACGCATTGCCGAAAAGTATGTGACCGTTACAAAAAAACTGGGTATTCCCTATGTTTTTAAAGCCTCATTCGATAAAGCTAATCGATCGTCGATTAACTCCTACCGTGGGCCGGGCATGGAAGAGGGGTTAAAAATATTCGAAGCGGTCAAAGCTGAATTCGGTATCCCGGTCATTACCGATGTGCACGAACCTCATCAAGCGGCGCCGGTGGCAGAAGTGTGCGATGTTATTCAGCTGCCCGCATTCCTTGCGCGTCAAACCGACTTGGTTGCCGCCATGGCAAAAACTAATGCTGTTATCAATATTAAAAAACCACAATTTTTGAGCCCAGGGCAAATGAAAAATATTGTGGAGAAATTTGTTGAGGGTGGTAACAGCAATATCATTTTATGCGAGCGCGGCGCCTGTATGGGCTATGACAACTTGGTTGTCGACATGCTCGGGTTTCGCACTATGATTAATGTCAGTAAGGGTATGCCCGTTATTTTTGATGTTACCCATTCTCTGCAGTGCCGCGACCCTTTGGGTGCGGCCTCGGGCGGCAGGCGTGAACAGTCGGCCGAATTGGCTCGTGCGGGTTTAGCCGTGGGTATTGCCGGCTTATTTATGGAAGCCCATCCCAACCCTGATCAGGCGAAGTGTGATGGACCAAGTGCCATGCCACTCGACCAGCTAGAGCCTTTTCTAGCGCAGATGAAAGCGGTCGACGATTTAATTAAATCTCTGCCACCTTTGGAAATTCAGTAACTGATCTGGCGCTGCCAGATTTATTGAGTAGTTCTTATTATCGACGTTTTATATAAGTAAACTTTTTGTAAACAAGAGAGACATTCACTATGAGCAAAATAGTAGACGTAATTGGCTTTGAAGTTATGGATTCACGCGGTAACCCAACCGTAATGGCTGAAGTGGTATTGGAGTCTGGTGCAATCGGTAGTGCCTGTGCACCATCTGGCGCCTCAACAGGGTCACGTGAAGCACTTGAACTGCGCGACGGCGACAAAAGCCGCTACTTGGGTAAAGGCGTGTTAAAAGCTGTTGCCAACATTAACGATACTATCAAGCCATTATTGGTCGGCAAAGATGCTGCCGCTCAGCGTGAACTCGATAACATCATGATCGAAGCTGATGGTACTGAGAACAAAGGTAAGCTAGGCGCGAACGCAATTTTGGCGGTTTCTCTTGCCGCTGCAAAAGCTGCTGCAATTGCTAAAGGTATTCCACTTTACGCTCACATCGCTGAAATTAACGGCACTCCTGGTGTTTACTCTATGCCAGTACCGATGATGAACATTGTTAACGGTGGCGAGCACGCCGACAACAACGTTGATATTCAAGAGTTCATGGTTCAGCCTGTTGCCGCGCCAACCTTCACCGAAGCCTTGCGTATTGGTGCAGAAATTTTCCACAGTTTGAAAAAAGTTCTTTCGGCTCGCGGTTTAAATACTGCAGTGGGCGATGAAGGCGGATTTGCTCCCAACCTACCTTCTAACGAAGGTGCTTTGGAAGCGATTGCTGAAGCTGTTGCTGCTGCTGGTTACAAGCTTGGTGAAGACGTTACGCTTGCACTTGATTGTGCATCGTCAGAGTTCTACAAAGACGGCGTTTATGACATGAGCGGAGAAGGCAAAAAATTCTCTCCTGCTGAGTTTGCCGATTACCTAGCTGAGCTTGCAGCAAAATACCCGATTCTTTCTATCGAAGATGGTATGGACGAGAGCGATTGGGACGGTTGGGATGTGTTGACCAAGAAAATTGGCGATCGCGTTCAACTTGTTGGTGATGATTTGTTTGTTACTAACACCAAGATTCTTAAGCGCGGTATAGATAACAAAATCGCCAACTCAATTTTGATCAAGTTCAACCAAATCGGTACTTTAAGCGAAACTTTAGACGCGATCAAAATGGCGAAAGACGCTGGTTACACAGCTGTAATCTCGCATCGCTCTGGTGAAACTGAAGATACCACCATTGCCGATTTGGCTGTAGCTACTGCAGCTGGTCAGATCAAAACAGGTTCTTTGTCTCGTTCAGACCGTGTTGCTAAGTACAACCGTTTGTTGCGCATTGAAGCTGAGCTTGGCAGCAAGGCTCCTTACAGAGGTCGTGCTGAATTCAAATAATCGAATGACAGCATTGATTAAAAGCCGGCTCTCTAGCCGGCTTTTTTTTGCCTGTAACAATTGGATTCGGTGTGCTTAAGCGCAAAGGCTATAACTTGCCTGTGGTTCAGAAATGTTGGGGGGGAGGGATGGATCCAGCATTAAATCGCTCAGAGGGCTGTATACCACATGGCCGTTGCGACGAAGAACGTGCGTATAGATTTCTGTTGTACGTATATCCGAGTGCCCTAGCTGTTCTTGCACCGTGCGAATATCGGCGCCCTTTTGCAGCATATGAGTGGCAAACGAGTGGCGCAGTGTATGACATGAAGCCGGCTTCAAAATACCGGAAGCGCGCACCGCCTTTTTAACCGCACGCTGAATGGCCTGTTCGCCAATGTGGTGCCTGCGGAGCAGGCCTGTACGCGGATCTAGGCTCTGCTTTTTTGCGGGAAAGAGATATTGCCAGCCTAATTCTTTTGGTGCTGAAGGGTACTTCTTAGCGAGTGCAAAGGGCAGGTAAACACCTTCCCAGCCGGGAGTCGCCAAATCTTCTTGGTGGTAGGCCCGCACAATTTCAATACGTCGCTTTAAGTAGGGCATCAGCTCCGGGGCTAGGGTAACCACCCGAGACTTTCGTCCCTTTCCTTCTCGCACGGTAAGAGACAGTGTGGTTAGGTCGACATCTTGTACACGCAAACGAGAGACTTCCATTACGCGTAAGCCTGAACCGTACATCAAACAGGCGCAAAGTTTGTAAACGCCCGTGATCAGCGAGAAAAGCCCGCGCAGTTCAGACGGTGTTAGCACTACTGGCAGTTTTGGCGCCGTTTTTGCGCGATAAAAATCGTCGAATTCCATAGGCGGTCGTTGTAAGACGTGGCGATAGAGGAAAACTAGCGCGTTAAGCGCGACTTTTTGGGTGTTCGGCGCTACGTTTTCCGTGAGAGCAAGATAAGAAAGGAAGTCGCGGACATGAGCTTCTTCCAGCGATTCTGGGTGTTGGTAATTGTGGTGACGAATAAAGCGCGTAATCCAATAGATGTAAGTCTGTTCAGTTTTATAGCTCAAATACTTAGTGCGAATAACAAGTCGTACCTGCTGTAAAAAGAGTGAGTTCATCCTGTACTCCCAAATCCGGTTTTATGTATGTATATACAGTATTGTTTGCCTTCGGATATATGTCAACAGGGTTGTTAGTTGCGGGGGAGGTGTTGGGGAGTTGCGGGGGGTGAGGCTGGAAGGTTCCGCGGCAAGATTGCGCGCGGAACAAGTACGACATATTAGGGTTTACCACATTAAATCGTCGGGGATCTGATAGTCGGCGTAGGGGTCGTCATCGGCAATTTCGTCATTTTTCGCCGCTAAAGCAATAAGTACACTTGAGTCGCGGGTGGCAATTTTTTCGGCCGCTTTAGACGGGATTAACTCATAGCTGTCGTCTAACTTTACGATTGCAATTTGCCCCCACGATAGCTGATTGTGGATAGCTTGTGAAACGTAGATCTTTTTGATTGTTGTGCCATCGGTAAAATTGTAAGCAATATCACCGTCGCGTCGGATTCGGTTGGTAAGGATTAATTGTTTTATCTGCGCTTGAATGGCTTTTTGCTGGCGCTCGGCTTCACGCTCTGCATTCAGCTCACGATCACGCTCGGTCTTGTCTTTCATCGCTTGTTTGGCACGTTGTTTAGTCTCATCAACTACGGGCCCAGACGACTTGCGTTGTACTTTCGCCTGTTTAGATTTGTCTTTTTTGGCTTGTTTTGCGGCCTTCTCATTGATAAGGCCAGCTTTCAGTAGCTGATCTTGTAAACTACTCATGGTGTAAGACTCCTAAAGGGCGTGCTCTAGGGCTTGCCTAGCGCGCAGCGATTTTTTGGCTATTCTACACCTTATTTGAGTCGTGGCTAAATGGCTCAACAGCTCGGTGCGTATTAGCGCTCTCTATAAGACCGATTAAATGAGTAGCGGCGGTCGCTTTCAGGGAAACGCCCTGTTTCAATAGGCTAAATAGCCTTAGCGGTTTATCATAGCGCCGCAAGCTATTTGGCATTTGGGTGAGACAGCCTTAATGCTCCAGCTTCTATACCCTCTTTATTTTAAGGAACAGATCTTGAACGACGCGATTTTTAGTTCACTAGAGCTGCAACCCGAGTTGCTAACAAACTTAGAGTCCATCGGTTATACCGAAATGACGCCAATTCAAGCTCAGAGCTTACCGCCGATAATTGCCGGTAAAGATGTCATCGGGCAGGGCAAAACCGGCTCCGGAAAGACCGCAGCATTCGGTTTAGGTTTACTAAATAAATTGGATGTAAAGCTGTTCAGAATTCAGGCTTTAGTACTTTGCCCGACGCGTGAGTTAGCGGATCAAGTTACTCGTGAGATTCGACGTTTGGCTAGGGCGATACACAATATTAAAGTGCTGACCTTGTGTGGGGGTATGCCGTTCGGCCCGCAAATTGGATCCTTGGAACACGGCGCTCATATTATTGTAGGAACGCCCGGACGTATTGAAGAGCACTTGCGTAAAGGGAAGCTGGCGCTCGATCATGTCCACACATTAGTTTTGGATGAAGCCGATCGAATGTTAGAGATGGGCTTTCAGGTGGCGGTGGAAGATATTATTTCTCATACACCAGCGCGCAGGCAAACACTTCTGTTTAGCGCCACCTTCCCCAGTGAGATTGAAAATATCGCTGCACGGGTGATGCGCTCACCGGTAATTGTCCGAGTTGAATCGCATCACGATAGCAGTAGCATCGACCAGAGTTTTTATAAGGTTGGGAATGACGACGACCGTCTGCGCGCATTGCGTTTGTTGCTGTTACATCACCAGCCCGAATCTTCCGTAATTTTTTGCAATACCAAACGTGAAACTCAAGCGCTTGCCGATGAGCTAAAGCGTTCTGGTTTTAATGCCCTTGCAATACATGGCGATCTTGAACAGCGCGATCGAGATCAGGCACTTACACTTTTTTCGAATAAAAGTGCATCTGTTTTAGTTGCCACCGATGTGGCGGCACGCGGCTTAGATATAGATGCCGTCGATGCTGTCTTTAACTATCATCTTGCTCGTGACACCGAAGTTCATGTTCACCGCATCGGTCGTACCGGTCGCGCGGGTGCAAGTGGTATGGCATTTTCGTTTTATGCAGACAGCGAGCATTACAAAATTAAAATGCTTGAAGATTATCTCGAAATTATGATCAGCGCCGAGCGTTTGCCTTCGGAGTCGGTGCTAAATAAGACGGCGCCGCAAGCGGCTATGTCGACCTTACAAATTGACGGTGGTAAAAAGCAGAAGGTACGCGCTGGCGATATTCTGGGCGCGTTAACGGCTGCGGGAGAAATTTCGGGCAAGGCTATTGGAAAGATAAATATTATGGACAACTGTGCCTATGTAGCTGTGGCGCGTCCCGATTTCAAAATGGCGATGGCGATTTTGGGTAGGGGGAAAATCAAAGGGCGCAGCTTTCGCGTACGAAAAATTGGGTTATAACGAACTATGAATGTTTGTAGAACGCTTTTCGTGAGGCTGAACAGCTTCACGAAAAAGCGTCGGATTATAATGCCGTGGGCTCAATTACTTTAGGTTAACTGAGCTCGCCGTCAATAAACTGGGATCGAGCGCTAGAGCTTTACCGGTTTAGTAGTCTGGCCAGTATTGATATTCACGTAGGTCCTGCTCAAATTTGTCGTCTATATTGCACGACGTTTTTCCATTGCTTGCCGCTGTTGTAGCTACTGCCATGGCGATTCTCACCGATACTTCACGGATTTCTTTTAACGGTGGGTATAAGCATCCTAGCTTCAATTGTTGATCGGATACAGATTCAGCAAGTGTACGCGCCGCTGCTATTAGCATGTCATCGTCGATTCCGCTTGCTTGGCAAGTCAAAGCCCCCAATCCCAGCCCCGGAAAAATATAGGCATTGTTGCCTTGCCCTGGAACGCGAATTTCACCGTCGATGTGAACTGGCTTGAATGGGCTACCCGAACTAAATACGGCGCGACCTTCCGTCCATAAATAGGCTTGCTCGGCCGTACATTCGGCGCGCGCGGTAGGGTTTGATAGGGCGAAAATCACGGGCTTCAAATTGTGTCGAGCCATAGCGCCAACGAGCTCAGCCGTAAAAATATTGGGGGTGCCGGTAGCACCAATTAACGCGTGGGGTTTAAATGACTCTACGGCTTCAAGCATAGAAATGGCTGGACCATCTTTTGCGAATGGGCGGATATGGTCAATTAAATCTGTGCGGCTGTTGCAAACGAGACCATCGCGATCAAAATAAATGAGCCGGCCGTAGGCTTCGGCTTCAGTTAACCCTTCGCAAATTAACGCTTGTACTAATAGCTCGCCAATCCCCGTAGCGGCAGAGCCTGCACCTATAAACATAAAACGCATTTCAGCGAGAGGAATATTGGTGACGCGGGTGGATGCGTAAAGTCCCGCGAGCACAACAGATGCTGTGCCCTGTATGTCGTCGTTAAAACAAAGTAGTTGATCGCGGTAGCGGTCGAGTAGGGTAATGGCGTTGTTGGTGGCAAAGTCTTCAAACTGCAGTAGCGCGTCGGGGTACAAGCGTTTAACTGAGGATACAAATTCGTCGACAAAGCTTAAGTACTCTTCACCTCGCAGACGCGGTGCGCGCATACCGAGATAAAGGGTGTCATTACGGAGTGCTTCGTTGTCGGTGCCGACATCGAGTACCACAGGCATACACTGCTCGGGTTTTATTCCCGCAAGCGAGCAATAGAGTGCGAGTTTACCGATAGGGATTCCCATACCGTTTGTACCCAAATCCCCCAGCCCTAGAATTCTCTCGCCATCGGTTACCACAATTAATCGAACATCACGCTCCGGCCAGTTGCGGAGAATTTCGCGAAGTTGGCCGCGAAAGTCTAGCGATAAATACATGCCCGCAGTTTGTGCAAACAGCTGGGCAAATTCTTGGCAGGCCTGCCCGACGGTGGGTGTATAGACAACGGGCATTAGCTCATCGATGTGATCAATCAAGAGGCGGTAGTAGAGACGTTCGTTGCGCTTTTGCAGTGAAGAGAGAAACACATACTTGTCTATATCGTCGCGTTGGCGCCTCACATTGGCGAGTGCGCGGGCTAATTGCATATCGAATGAGCTAATTCTTGCTGGAAGCAAACCGAGTAAATCGTAATGAATTCGTTCTTCGTGAGTGAAGGCTGAACCCTTGTTTAATCGTGGGTCGTTCAGTATTTCTATACCGCGCTTTAACATGATATGCCCTGTGTTGACTGACAAAAGGTGTCACAGAATAAATGTAAGGACGAGTCTATCACTACCCGCGTGTAGCGTCGCTTTATACCGCGCTCAGCCAATCGGCAATTAACGTCTCGATAGCCGCGAAGTCGTAACGCGCTAGTGCGCCCTTAAGTTGTTGGTGTTGTTTCGCATCTAAGTCGGTTTGTAAGATAGCTTGAAAGTGACTGTTGGCGAGATCGACATCACCGTCAACGGCCGCTTCACGAATACTAGCTAAATGATTACGTACCTCATCTGTTAATAACGGAGACTTGCTATTTGCGCCTGCTAGGATATCTAAACCTTGTGCAGAGAGTGGCGGAACGGCTTCGCTAGTGGTAGTGATAGCGAGGGTGTCTGAGTCGGAAAGAGTTTCGGGAAAAAGTGTTTGTTGTAAGAATTGATAAACATGTTCAAATTGAATAGGTTTGCTAATGAATTGGGTGAAGCCAATATTTAGAAAGTGAAATCGTTCTTGACTTAGCGTGGATGCGCTAACTGCAACCACTGGAATATCGTGATACTTTTCGATTGAGCGTAGGTATATTAAAAATTCTTCTCCGCTCATCCCCGGCATTCTAATGTCGGTAAAAATCAGGTCAGTTTCATGTGTTTCCAACCATAATTTTGCGTCTAGAGCACTGTCACATTTATGTACATTCACGCCGGTTTGTTCTAGCAGTGTCGCTAGAATATCGCGGCTGTCAGGGTCGTCGTCGACCACTAACGCCAACACAATTTGATCGTCAGTCAGTTTAAATCCACCGGGGGCGGGCCGTACTGGTTGTAAATCAGAAACATTTTCAGGGGCAAATGGCAGTGTTACCTGAACGGTAGTGCCGACACCTTTTGAACTAGTGAGTAAAAGATCACCGCCGAGAAGTTGCGTTAATTTTTTAGATAGCCCCAGCCCTAAACCTGTGCCGCCGCCGTGAGCAACTCCTGCGGAGCCCTGATTGAACGGCTCAAAAAGCGTTTTTATCTCTTCCGTTTCCATGCCTTCGCCAGTGTCTGAAATTTCAATGACTATTCCTTGAAAACTCGCTGAGAGTTTAAGTTTTACAGTACCGGAATGGGTAAACTTTATGGAATTTCCTGTGAGGTTAAGCAGAATTTGCCCGAGCTTTTGTTTATCTGTACGTATTCGATAGGGCACTTTGATGGAGTCGATAAACTCAAAGTTCAGTCCCTTTTCTTCTGCCTTGCCGTGCATAATGTTGGCAATTTCTTGAAGTTCAGTAGCGACATCAAATACATTCTCATTTAACTGAATATGCCCAGCTTCAATCTTTGATAGGTCGAGTATTTCATTGATTAATCCGAGTAGTCGCTTTCCAGCGCTGTAGATATGATCCAACTTTGACTTTATAGAGGTACTCGCCGTTTCGTTGTTCAGTAGTTGTGAGTAGCCGAGAATTGCATTTAATGGTGTGCGTATCTCATGGCTCATATTGGCAAGAAATGCAGATTTTGCGCGGTTCGCTTTTTCTGCAGCCTCCTTAGCGTCCGCCAAGTCATTTTCAATTGCTTTTAAAGATGAAATGTCGGTAATAATGTTGCCGATATAAACGTCGAGCCCCTGCTCATTCTGTATCGAGAAAAAAGTTGTGTGGTAGGGCGCGGTGATAGCGTCCGCTCCGAGCATCGGTAATTCCCCGGTCCATGTTCCCGTTTCCAGAACCGTTTGAAGTACAGAGAATTTAAGGTGGCTGTGAATGAATTTAGGGTAGTAGCTTTCTAGCTTTTTATGTGGAGTCTTAACCCCGAGTATCTTTTCGACTTGCGGATTACTATAAAGAATGTTGGATTCGATACTGGCGATAATAAAGCCTTGGCCGGAGTTTTCGGCAAAGCGTTTGAACTTAATCAGGTCGTCAAAGAGCGCATGTTTCTCGGTTATGTCTCGGCCAACGCTAATTAAACCTACGGGGTTCCCCTCATCATCTAGAATCCGTGTTTTTATGGTTTCGAATAGACGTTCTTTGCCATCGCTCGCGTAGTTGATCCATTCTTCGACACGCAGTGCTGTTGGAGATTGCAGTGCATTTAGGTCGTTGCTATGCAATTGTCTTGCGGTGTCCTGTGTTGTTAACTCAAAATCGGTTTTTCCGATAATTTGTTCTTTGGGCACGTTAAATATCTTTTCAAATGCCGCATTACAGCTTATATAGTTACCGTTTGCATTTTTTAGGCATACTAGATCAGAGGTGCTCTCCATTACCTTATCGATAAAGTATTCGCGTTCGGCGAGATCTTTATTCGAGTTTTTCAACTTCAGTTGAGTGTTAGTTAGGGTGTCGATATTTTCTACGATACCAATTCTATGGGTGCGGTTGCCGGTGATAAAACTGCGTCCTTTAGTTGCAACCCAAACATAGTTTCCGTCTCTACCTTTCATTCGAAACTGGACGTGGTATAGGTTGCTATCTGTTGGTGCGCTCGACAGCATTATCTTGTGTTGGTGGGTTACCATCTCGATATCGTCTGGATGTATAAGCTTAAAGAAGTCCAGCAGCGATTTAGGGAGATGCTGTGTTTCGTAGCCTAAAAAGGAATCGGGGCCACAGTTAAAATGAATTTCATGGGTTTTAACATCGAGCCTCCAAACCAGAAGTTTAGCGGCAGATAGTGCGAGTTCCAGTTGCTGCGTAGCTTCCCGCGAGCTATATGTCACACGGTAGTAGACCAGTGACCACAGCAGTATGCTGGCGTAAAGCACGGCAAGTGTTAACGCGATGTTAATCCAAATACGGCGCGATAGGCTGTTTAATTTATCGATCGAATAATCTACCCCAATAACATAAGTTTGCGTTGGATTAGTCTTGACCGGATAAAAAATAGAACGCTGTTCTCCCCAGGTGTCTCGGTATTCTACATAAACGGATTGGTCTTGATTGAAGGCTTGGTAAAGCTCGTCCGGAGCATCTTCGTAAACCTTCCAATACCAAGTTTCTGAGGTGTTATTAGCGATCGCTTCTGGGGTGTGGCTTGATATGACAAAGCGGATATTTCCCGAAGCATCTTGCACCATTGTATAAATGTATTTCAGTCCAAAGGATGCATTAAGTTTATTGATTTTATCTGCGAGTTCAATTTCTTGTTGCTCTGTAATCGAGCCCTCAGTGAGAAAGTTTTTGTGGATTCCTGCTCCTAATATGAGTTCTGTTGCAATGGCGGCGCCATGTAACTGGGTATCGATAAGAGAGCGGTAAGCGTTATATTCTTGTTTGTGTTGGTGATAGCTGTAAGCAGTTAGAGCGGTAACCGTTAAAAACGTAGCGAGTAACAGTGTAACGGCGATCGATTTTCGCCTCAGGCTCCGCGCTAGAGTGGCTCCAAGGTGAGGGAATAGGTAGTCGAAAAGTCTATTTTTTTGCATTGAGTTGGTGGTCGCTCGTCTGAATGTGCTTTGTTTGGAAAGCTTTATTCATATTGTCTTTGTTTAGACGATGAGGCTTGTGGTAGTGATAGCCCTGTGCCCATTCGATATTCAGCGCTTTTACGGCTTCTAGCACGGTTTTATTTTCTACGTATTCTGCCACTACCTCTTTGCCAAAGCCATGCGCTATTTCGGTTATAGATTTGACGAGTGCGCGATAAGACGGGTTTTTGTCCATATCCCTAACAAACACTCCGTCGATCTTGACGGTATCGAAGGGTAGATCTCGTAGATAGTTAAACGATGCATAGCCGCTACCGAAGTCATCCAGAGCGAGACTGCAGCCGTGACGACTGAGAGTCTCTAGGAAGCGTTTCGCCAAACTGATGTCCGCGATAGCTTCAGTTTCGGTTAACTCGAAGCAGATTTTACTGGCGGGGATGTTATAGGTGTTAAGTGTGAAGGTTATGTAGTCGGTCATTTGCGTGTCGCGCATTGATGCTGCTGATAGGTTAATTGAAACATTTTTTACATTTTTGAATTGCGCTACATTCTCGGATAAATATTTTGCCGTTTGATTGATTACCCAGCGGTCAATATGCGGAATTAAATTGAGTCGCTCTGAGGCCGGGATAAAGCTATCGGGCTGAATTATTTTCTGGGTTTCTGGATCGAATAGCCGCAGTAAAATTTCTAACTTATCTTGCGGGCGTTCAGTTGATGTTTCGGATTCTATGGCTTTCGATGTAGAGGGTAGAGCCGAAATTTTTTGAAACCACAATTCGAAAAGGTCGTGTTTGAGCGAGTCCACAAGCTTTAGCGCCCAGTTGATGGTGTAGTTGCGTGCATTGGGCGACTCTGTATGGGAAGGCTGATATCGCTTAATACCATTAGCGCTTTCGCGCTTTGCGATATAGGACATCTCATCTGCCACTAGCATAACTTGGTCGTAGGCTAATATTTCTTGAGAGAGTGGCACTATGGCAACGGTTGTAGAGATCTCGAAAATGCGGTTTTCCCAGCTGAATTTATAAGCGCCGACGATTGTTACGACTTTTTTGGCAAATATTTCCACCTCCTCTGGGGTACTGTTCTCACAGACAAGTGCAAAGTTATCGCCACCTATTCGTGCGAAAAACATTTCGGATGTACAAGCATCGTTGACTAAGTCAGCGAATTGTTTGAGTAGTGCGTCGCCAGCAATGCAGCCACAGCTTTCGCTAATCAGCTGAAATTGCTCAATATCCATTAATACAAATATTACGTCGCGCCGATAGAGTTGCACATCGGTAATGAGGTTGGAGACTTTTTCGACGAGCGCGGTGCGGTTATATAAATGGGTAACCGAATCATGGGTTGCAAAATATTGCATTCTGCCCTGCATATAGCGACGCTCTTCAATTTCGTCTTGTAGTTTTTTATTGGTTTCGGCTAGTGCTATGGTGCGTTCTTGTACTTTGGTTTCGAGGGTATCGTTGAGTTCATTTAGGGCGCGGAGGAGTTCGGCTTTTTCAAGGTGGTGACGTACGCGCGCGAGAACTTCGCTAGCATTAATTGGCTTGGTTATGTAGTCGTCGCCGCCGGCTTCGAATCCGGCGCTAACATCTTCGGTGCGAGCAGTTACGAAGATGATCGATGTATGGTTGAAGTCAGGGTTACGCCGCAAGCGTCGACACACCTCAAATCCGTCAAGGCCGGGCATCATAACGTCGAGAAGAATCAGTTGCGGTAGTGACCGATGGGCAAGTGTGAGTGCTCGCTCGCCATCGGTCGCTATCGAAAGAAGGCAGTTAACCGGAGCGAGGGTTTCTCTTAGTAAGTCAATGTTGGCGGCTGTATCATCTACTATCAATAGTCGTGGCAGAGACATTGCTAGGCTTCCTTGAAAATGACTTTTATCTTGTCCGTGGCTAAGTGTAGCTGCTCTGATGGATATGTGATGTGCGGTTGTTGTTAGGATTATGAACAACCTCAAACTTCGTTATACATTTATACCTGTGGTTACTGGGTAAGCTTCTCGGCAGATAGAGTTAGTAACTAAAGTTGTCGCTTTTAGCGACTAATTTCTATTTCCCCCGCTTCGACAATATTGAAGCTGGGGTAGGGGCCTTTAAGGTCAATTTTGGCTTTGAATGCGTAGTCAAAAGTTTGCGTTGGGTTGACTAAAAAACGCAGTAATAGCTTTGGCGCAGCACTGAGGTTGGCGCCGACCACTACGACGACGGATTCTGTTCCGTATCCGGGAATGGTGGGAAGGTCGTTACTCGCGCCTTGGATAAGCTCAACACCGTTTAGGGCTATGGTGTAGCTCATCCCTTTAAGCGGCAGAGCAATGCTGTTTGGGTTGGTTATTGAGAGTGTGACCTTTACCCGCGGCTGCAGGGAGGTTCCGGAAAGAGGGGAGATGCTTTCTAGGGCAACACGTGGCTGCTCTAACTTCAGGCTGGCACAGCCTACCAATACTATTAACATTACTATTCCAGCTAGGCGCTGAGTCACCTTTAGGCCGACAGTTCTGGCGCTAGTGGTTATATGTTGATCCGTTGATTTAATCACGTTCGTTTTCCTCACTATAAATCGGCAGCCTCGTAAGGCTGCTATCTTTGGGCTATTTTGGATCGTTTGCAAGTCGCTACCCTCAAGTCCCTCAAGTCGCTACAATGGCAGGCTTTATCCTTCTACCTCGACTGTGGTAGTTTTGCGCCCTGTTTAAACTGGACTCAGCGCCAATGAAATGGCTCCTAATTGCCCTTATTGTGATCCTTGTTTCGCTTCAGTACCGCCTTTGGGTGGGTGATGGGAGCGTGGCGAGCATGGTGCGGATGCAGCGAGAAATCGAAAAGCAAAGCGCGGAAAACGAGCGTTTAAAAGCCCGAAATAAGTTGCTTGCCGCCGAAGTTAAAGCGCTTAAAAATGGCTACACGGCTATCGAAGAGCGTGCCCGCAGCGAGATGGGTATGATTAAAGAAGGCGAGACTTACTACATGATTGTGGAAGAAAAAGATGAATAGCGCCTTGAGGTTAAACTTTAGAAAATGCCTAGAGCGTAGCGAATGACCGAAAATAACGTTTGGGCAGTGGTCCCTGCCGCGGGAATTGGCACGCGTATGCAAAGCGACGTTCCCAAACAATATTTACCACTTGCTGGTAAAACCGTTATTGAAATTAGCGTGGAGAAATTGCTGGCATGCGGGTCTATTCGCGGCGTTGTTGTGGCACTTAGTGCGGCAGATGCCTGGTGGCAAAAAACCGCTCTGGCGAATCATCCCCGTATTACTTTATGTTTGGGGGGGAAGGAACGTAGCGACTCGGTACTCAATGCACTTCAGCATATCGACACTAGCGCTGGTACGGATGCGGTTACATGGGTATTAGTACACGACGCCGCACGCCCTTGCGTGTCCCCCACCAAAATTCAAACACTCATTGATTTCGCCACCACCGAGCAGTGTGGTGCCATACTCGCTGCGCCAGTTGCGGACACCCTGAAACGTGTGACTCACGGTAATAACGTGCAAAACACTCAAGACCGCAGCAACCTTTGGCAGGCTCATACCCCGCAAATTTTCCCGTTAAAAAAGTTAAAAACCGCGCTTGAGTTCTGTCGAGCTAAAGGTTTAGTGGTGACTGATGAGGCATCGGCCATCGAACATGTGGGCGGCAGCGTGAAAGTGATTTCCGATCGCCGTGACAATATCAAAATAACCCTCCCGGAAGACTTAGAGCTCGCCAACCTTGTTGTGCAAAATCAGCTCTACTTTTCCGAAAATCAAGAGTAAAAATGGTTATGCGAATAGGACAAGGTTTCGATGTTCACGCCTTTGGCGAGGGCGATAAAATTGTAATCGGCGGCGTGGTTATTCCGTATCACAAGGGGTTAGTTGCTCATTCAGATGGCGATGTACTTTTGCACGCGTTGTGCGATGCTTTACTCGGTGCGGCGGGTTTAGGCGATATTGGCAAGCATTTCCCCGATAACGATTCACAGTTTAAAAATGCGGATAGTCGAGCGTTGCTGCGTATGGTTTGCGCAAAACTAACGGGGCTAGGTTATCGCCTCGTAAACGCCGACCTTACTATTGTTGCCGAGGCCCCTAAAATGGCCCCTCATATCTCTAATATGTGCGCAAAAATCGCAGAAGACTTAGATACCAGCATCGCCAATATTAATGTAAAAGCGACCACCACAGAACGTTTGGGTTTTAACGGCCGAGGAGAGGGTATTTCCGCCTTTGCAACGGTGTTAATTCAACATGTCTGATTCAGTGGCATCTACGCCCCCAATCTTTTCTATAGAATTTCCTCACGCCCACGGCTTACCGATTAGTCACGCCGACTTTCGAGTAAGTCCAGAAGACTTTGTCGTTGACGAGTTGCTCGGCTTCGAGCTGAGTGGCGAGGGCGAACACTATTGCATGCAGCTTAAAAAAACCGGTGAAAATACTGGCTGGGTTGCAGAGCATCTAGCGGAATATTTTGCTGTGAAGCCGATGGATGTGAGCTTTTGTGGTTTGAAAGATCGCCACGCGGTGACATCGCAATGGTTTAGCGTTTACTTACCAAAACAGCCTGCCGGTAAAAATGCCGAAGATTTCGTCGCGGGGTTTAATGGTCAGCTAGAATTACTTGCCGAAGCGCGCCACAGTCACAAATTACGCCGCGGTCAACACGGCGCGAACCGATTTACCTTGGTGCTGCGTAACCTCGATACTGTTGACGGTTTAGAGGAACGTCTGCAGGCGATTGCTGAAAAGGGTGTGCCAAATTACTTTGGCGAACAGCGTTTTGGCCGCGAGGGCAACAATCTAAATTGGGCGCAACGCTGGTTTGCCGACGGTGAAAAAATCCGCAGTCGGAATATGCGCAAAATGGTCGTGTCGGCGGCTCGCTCCTATCTTTACAACCTAGTTTTGGCCCACCGTGTAAACGCCGAAAACTGGCTTACGCCTATAGAGGGAGAGGAATTTCCGACGGGCCCGTTATGGGGTCGAGGTCGCAGCGTTGTCGGGGCGGAGTTAGCTGAATTGGAAGCTGGGCTGATTGCTCATCTAGCTGATTGGCAAAATGCCTTGGAGCACCAGGGGTTAAGTCAGGAGCGCCGCAATTTAGTGTTGCGGCCCGACGACATGCGTTGGCAGCTGTCTGATCAAAACCTACAGCTTTCCATGTCTTTACCGCCTGGATCCTATGCAACATCAGTTTTGCGTGAGATAGCTCAGTTGCGTAATTGTGCATTGATTCCCGCGGAACAGGTTTCAGATTAAATCTTTGTCGATTCTTCAGGAGTCGCTGGCGGTGTTAGTGGCGGCTTTCCGTGTGCGGATAGGCGTGGAGTTGGTGTGCTATAGTCGCGCACTGTGTATGGAATATAAAGTGCCAAGCCAGTAGCTCCTGCTGTGGCTAAGTTCATGTTTTAACGTGTTTTTAGGATAATTTGGCATTGGCAATGTGTCGTCATTGCGGTGCAACCCGGGGGGTTCGTGAATCGTATACAACTAGAAGGCGTGGGCATGACGTCCAAACGCACTCGAGACAGGCTGGTACAGCGCCTAATCGAACAGGGGGTAAGCCACCAGATGGTATTGGATATCATGGCTAACACCCCTCGACATATCTTTCTTGATGAAGCACTTTCTCATCGCGCCTACGAAGATACGGCTCTGCCAATCGGCCACGGCCAAACACTTTCTCAGCCCTATATCGTCGCCAGAATGACAGAGATTCTGTTGAGCGCTGGCGGTAAGCTTGATGAAGTGTTGGAAATTGGTACCGGCTCCGGTTATCAAACCTCTATATTGGCGCAGTTGGTGGGGCACGTTTACAGTGTTGAGCGGATTAAGCCGCTGCAGGACAAAGCGCGTGAGCGTTTGCGGTTGCTGGGCCTACGCAACGTTACGCTTCGTCATGCCGATGGTGGTTTGGGTTGGCCCGAAAGCCGTCAGTTCAACGCCATTCTTTCCGCCGCCGCGCCGCGCGATATTCCTGATAGCCTCAAGCAGCAACTCGCCCCAGATGGTGTGCTCGTTATTCCTATTGGCGCAGATACCCAAGAACTCACGCTGGTCGTGCGTTTGGGTGATTCCGACGAATTCAAAACCCAACGTCTAGAGCCCGTACGTTTTGTACCGCTACTGTCGGGTGTCACACGCTAGATAAATCTTCCTTCATTTATATACATGTTAAGAATTTGACCATGACAACTTCCTCTCGTACCAAAAAAGACTATCTCATTCTTATGATTAAAGGTTTAGCCATGGGGGCCGCGGATGTTGTTCCCGGCGTATCGGGTGGCACCGTTGCCTTTATAACCGGAATTTACGATGAACTTCTCGGCTCGCTAAAGCAGATTGGCCCAGCGGCGGTGAAGGTTTTATTTAGCGAAGGTATCGCCAGTGCTTGGCGCTATATCAACGGCAACTTCTTACTTGCCGTGTTTGGCGGGATATTAATTAGCTTAAAGACGTTTGCAACTGTCATCGGCTTTTGTCTCGAGAACTACCCGCTGTTGGTATGGGCGTTTTTTAGCGGGCTTATTGCTGCATCAATTGTTTTACTTGTTAAGCAACAGCCTCGTTGGCACTGGCGAGAGGTGGTCGGCTGTATATTAGGCGCGGCGTTTGTATACGGCGTATCAATCTCTTCCCCTACACAGCTCGCCGGAGATTGGTGGATGCTGTTCTTAGGTGGTTTTGTAGCGATTTGCGCGATGATACTGCCCGGTATTTCCGGTAGCTTTATTTTGTTGCTGGTGGGGCTTTACCCCGTGTTTTTGCAGGCGATTAGTGATTTAAACCTTATCGCCTTGGCTAGCTTCGGTGCTGGCTGCGTAGCCGGTTTATTAGTCTTTTCTCGCTTTTTATCGTGGCTCCTGAGCCGCTTTCACTCGGTCACTCTCGCTACCCTGATAGGTTTCTTAATAGGTTCATTAAATGTTACATGGCCTTGGAAGGTCACCTTGGAGTCAACGGTTGATCGCCACGGCGAGATTATCCCACTTGTTCAGCAAAATGTTTCACCTGCGAACTATATGATACTAGCAGGACAAGAGTCACAACTGGTACTTGCTTTGTTAATGTGTTTGGTCGGGCTGGGTTTAGTACTTTTGATTGAGCGTATGGCACGACATTAAACAATTAACTCGTTAAAAGAATGAGTCTATTTTGTTCAAAAGCATGGGGTAAGTTCGGATTTACCCAAAAAAACATGAAAAACTAGTTATCTTGTATAGACTTATTTTTAATAAATTAATCTTATTAATCGCTAAATATTCTATTTTTGGTTATTAGCGCGCCGGTTCAGGATTTGAACAAACCAAATGACGGAGGCCGAGTTGAATGCCAATATCTAGTTCGGTGTTCAGAATAACGATCACTTTTGTTGCGATGTTAACTTGCTTGGTCGGCTGTAGCAGCGGGAACTATGTTCCACCCGTGAATGATCGCGAACCGCCGCCAGGTACACGTCTTACGACTCACACGGTCGCTCAGGGAGAAACGCTTTACTCGATCGCATGGCGCTATAATTTGGGCTTTCAAGCGTTAGCAGATGCTAACGGAATAGATTCCGATTACGCGATATATCCAGGTCAAAGGCTCAATCTAACACTTCCCACCACCGCTTATACCCCCAAGGTTAGCCTCGAAGCTACGCCACCAACGGTGTCACCAGTGGTACCCTCGGTGACATCGACCCCTAGTCCCGCGCCAGTTGTTGTGATCGATAAGCATTCGGCTTCGAAAGAACGTTCGATAAAAACAACACCTGAAGTCGTTAAAAATGTGGTTAAAAGTGGTGAAACTAAGTCTCTTGAGTGGGTTTGGCCGGCCAGAGGAAATATAATTGCTACTTTTAGCTCAAACGGCGGACTAAACAAAGGTATTGATCTTCACGGGAATTTAGGAGAGTCTGTGTTGGCTGCCGCTGCTGGGAAGGTTGTTTATTCCGGTGCTGGTCTGCGAGGCTACGGCAAGTTACTGATCGTTAAACACAGTGACAAGCTCCTAAGCGCTTATGCCCACAACCGACGTTTATTGGTTAAAGAGGGCGACGAAGTTGCTAGTGGGCAAAAAATTGCTGAAATGGGCTCTTCAGGAACCGAAACAGTGAAACTGCACTTTGAGATTCGCTACGATGGAAAACCTGTGGACCCGCTAAAGTACCTACCTCGTAGATAAGCTTCCTGCTCCTCCCCCGCGCCGTTCATTTAGTTTTTAAACGTTCGGACGCATTCCCCAGCTATCAGCCAAAAGTAGTAAATAAAATGGTTAATGGCCTAAAGTATTTTCCACGCTGCCGACATTAACTGTTACAGGCCGAGCCAGAGTTTACCGCTCAAACAATAAATGAGCTGATTCTCCTGCTTGAGGGGGCCGAAGAAATTTCCTAACCCAACTATAAACCCGCGAGTGTGGATGCTTGCTACGATAAACTACGGTTACAGGGGTCATGTCATGGCTGTTCAAGAACTCGAATCAATTTTGTCCTACGCGAACTGTGAGAACGAAGCAGCAGTTGCTCATAGTATTCAACTCGACGAACCGGAAGAAGTGGAAAAGGAAACAGCCTCTACTCGCCAGCGAGCTCGTACAGAAGCATTGTTCAATGTAGACGCAGATGATACGCATCAGCGTAATCTAGACGCTACCCAACTCTATTTAAATGAAATTGGCTTTTCCCCGCTGTTAAGCGCGGAAGAGGAAGTTTACTACGCACGCAAGGCGCTTAAAGGCGATGATGCTGCACGTAAACGTATGATCGAAAGCAACCTTCGCCTAGTGGTAAAAATTTCGCGCCGTTATGTGAATCGCGGTTTAGCGTTGTTAGATTTGATCGAAGAAGGCAATCTAGGCTTGATTCGTGCGGTTGAAAAATTTGACCCAGAGCGCGGCTTTCGTTTCTCTACTTATGCAACTTGGTGGATTCGTCAAACCATTGAGCGTGCGATTATGAATCAGACTCGCACCATTCGTCTGCCAATTCATGTTGTTAAAGAATTAAACGTTTATCTTCGCGCTGCCCGTGAGCTATCCCAGAAGCTTGATCACGAGCCTTCAGCGGAAGAGATCGCCAACTTGCTCGATAAGCCCGTCGCCGACGTTGAGCGTATGCTGGCTCTTAATGAGCGGGTTACTTCGATGGATACGCCGATTGGTATGTCATCGGACAAAACTGTTATCGATACTGTTCCGGACCAACAAGTCTCTGACCCTGTAGAGTTGTTGCAAGACAGTGACCTCAGCCAGAGTTTAAATGGCTGGTTAGACGAATTGAGTGAGAAACAGCGTGAAGTTGTTGCCCGCCGCTTTGGTTTGCGCGGTCACGAAACCAGCACCTTAGAAGAGGTTGGTCGCGAGATTGGTTTAACCCGTGAGCGTGTTCGTCAAATTCAGGTAGAAGCATTACGCCGCTTGCGCGATATCCTCGAAAAACAAGGTTTAGACGCTGCTGCTTTATTTGGCGCAATGTAAGACTGGTTAATGTAAGACTGGTTAATGTAAGACTGGTTAATGTAAGACTGGTTAATGTAAGACTGGTGCGGCGCAAACTTGTACCTTGCGACCTTGTAGGGTGTAAGCTTAGCGCAAGCATCAAATAGCTTGCCTTAATTGGACAGTCCTAACTAGGTAAATAGCCCTAGTCGATGATAGCGGCCGTTAATAGCCGTATCGTAGTAAATAAAAGAAAACAAGCATCCATAAAAAAACCCGCTTCAATGCGGGTTTTTTTATGGCTATAGAGATATAGCATTTTCGTCTAATTAGAGCGGCTAAAAGCTAAGCTATTTAATTCACTCATTAAGCGATTAAATTCTAGCGCTCTAGGTGTTGGAGCTTGCCTTCGACGCCGTCCCACTCTTCGGCATCAGCGGGGGATTCTTTCTTTTCAGTAATATTAGGCCATACATCAGCCAGTTCGGCATTGAGCTCAATGAAGGCTTCTTGATCGGCTGGCAGTTCATCTTCCGAGAAAATGGCGTCTACAGGGCATTCTGGCTCGCATAGCGCGCAGTCGATACACTCGTCGGGATGAATAACGAGAAAGTTTGGGCCTTCATAAAAGCAGTCTACAGGACACACTTCAACACAATCAGTGTGTTTGCACTTGATACAATTTTCACCCACTACAAATGTCATTTTGGCAACCCCTGAAAAGATTAAGCTCTGAAAATTTAGCGGCGCATTCTAGCAGGATAGGGCGCAGAGGGAAACGGCCTTGGTACCCTCTATTATGCGGCCATCCTGTTGGCCATGTTCTGCGTAGTTTAACGAATTATGTCATGGAAACAACGCCGTAAGCACACGGCGCCCTTTTACAGTATCGATGTTATAGCATCGATTTTAACGAATAAAGTAGTTCCAGAGCTTGCCGTGGCGACAGCGCATCAACATCAACCGTTTTTAAAGTGGTTTCTACTCGGCTGTCTGCTTGGGTAAATAGGTCGGTTTGAGGGCTGGCCTCGGCATTAGTGGGCTTTGGTTTTGCCTGGGTAGCGGCGTGCTCTTGTGCGGTAGAGGTTTGCAGTTCTTGCGGTTCACTTGTGGCGCTTCGCGGGCTAGCGGATGCATCGTCTGTGTTTAGATTAGGTGATGCGGGAAAATCGCTTACCAGACCTATTGATTCCAGCCGCGCGAGCTGGATTTTTGCGTTGTGCAGTACTGCCGGCGGAATACCAGCCAGCTTCGCCACCTGCAGACCGTAACTCTTGTTGGCCGGTCCAGCTTGGATGTTGTGCAAGAAAACGATGTTATCTTGGTGTTCTGTCGCATCGAGGTGCACGTTGCGAACCGATTTAAGCTGTTCCGGCAGGGCGGTGATCTCGAAATAGTGCGTGGCAAACAGCGTGAACGCGTGGATTTGTGTGGCCAGCTGTTCAACGCAGGCCCAGGCCAGTGAGAGGCCGTCGTAAGTGCTGGTGCCGCGACCGATTTCATCCATCAACACTAGGCTGTTGGCGGTGGCGTTATTTAGAATGTTGGCGGTTTCGGTCATCTCAACCATAAAAGTAGAGCGTCCACCAGCGAGATCATCACTGGACCCTATACGGGTAAATATCCGATCCACTAAACCAAGTTTACAGGCGAGCGCAGGGACAAAGCTGCCGACTTGGGCAAGTAAAACAATCAGCGCCGTTTGCCGCATATAGGTTGATTTACCGCCCATGTTCGGGCCGGTGATAATCAGCATGCGTTGCTGTTGATCCAGAGTTAGATCGTTGGCAATAAACGGATGCTCTAACACCTGCTCCACCACTGGGTGTCGGCCCTGTTCAATATGGATGCCGGGTTCGTCGGTAAAAATGGGGCAAACAAAGGCTAATTGATCAGCGCGCTCGGCGAGGCTGTTGAGAACATCTAGCTCGGCAACGGCGCTAGCAGAATGTTGTAGCGGCATCAGATGCTGGTTTAGCATTTCCACTAATTCTTCGTACAGCGCTTTTTCGCGACTAAGCGAGCGGCTGCGCGCAGACAGTGCTTTGTCCTCAAAGGTTTTTAGTTCTGGAGTAATAAACCGCTCAGCATTTTTTAACGTTTGTCGGCGAATGTATTCCACCGGTGCTTTTTCCGCTTGGCTTTTACTCAGCTCAATGTAGTAACCATGCACGCGGTTATAGCCCACTTTTAAAGTGTTTAAACCGGTACGTTCGCGTTCGCGGGTTTCCATTTGTAAAAGATAGTCGCCGGCATTGCTGCTGATATTGCGCAGTTCATCTAGTTCCTCGTCGTAGCCTTCGGCAATTACACCGCCCTCGCGAATCACCACCGGCGGGTTTTCAATTAGGGCTCGATTTAACTGGTCGACGATTTCTGGGAATTCCGCTATTTCTTCACTTAGCTCGGCTAATTTCAGGCTTGCCGGTGTGCTTTTTGCGGCTTCGTTTAACAGTGATTGAATTTCTGGGTAGAGCGCCAGAGAGCTAAGTAATCTCGATAAGTCTCGCGGGCGCGCCGAACGTAGCGCTACTCGGCCGAGAATACGTTCGAGGTCGCCAACATGTTTTAAGCTGCGATGTAATTGTTCAAAGCGATAATTCTCAAGCAGCAACTGAATAGCCCCTTGGCGTTGCTCTAGAACCGCTTGATTGCGCAGTGGATAATTTAGCCAACGTCGCAACAACCTGCCGCCCATCGCCGTGCTACAACTATTTAAGACACTGTAAAGGGTGTTGTCTTCCGTCCCAGTTAGATTTAAATCCAGCTCAAGATTGCGCCGCGTAGCCGCATCCATCATCACTGCTTCATTTGGGTTCTCTACCGAAAGCTTGCCAATGTGCGACAGTTCGGTACGCTGGGTTTCACGCGCGTAACCAAACAAACAGCCTGCAGCGGCTACGCCTAGGGTTAGGCTTTCGCAGCCGTAGCCGTTTAAATCTTTTGTTTGAAAGTGCTGAGTGAGCAGCCGCTGAGCGGTGCCGAGATCGAACTCCCATTCGGGGCGATTGCGAAAACCGGTACGCTGGCGAATACTTGCGGGCAATAAAGGGCTTTCGCTCGCTAGGAGTTCGGCAGGGCGCAAGCGCTCCACTTCCGCTAACAGCGCCTCAACCGTTTCCACTTCGCTAAGGGCGAAACGACCGCTGCCCATATCCAACCACGACAACCCAAACAGTCCTTCGCTGCAGCACACCGCCACCAATAAATTGTCTCGGCTTGCATCTAGAAGCGCTTCGTCACTCACCGTGCCGGGTGTAACAACACGCACAACCTTGCGCTCCACCGGCCCCTTAGATGTAGCCGGGTCGCCGATTTGCTCGGCGATAGCTACAGACAAACCGAGGCGAACCAACTTGGCCAAATAACCCTCAGCAGCATGATAGGGCACACCACACATAGGAATCGGTTCACCGCCAGATTTACCGCGCGCGGTAAGGGTAATATCCAGTAAGCGCGAAGCCTTCTTCGCATCATCAAAAAACAACTCGTAAAAATCGCCCATGCGGTAAAACACAATTTCGTTTTCATGCTCTGCCTTGATGCCTAGGTATTGTTGCATCATGGGGGTGTGCTTTTCGGTGTCTGTAACGTCTTGATTCATAATGATTAATTGTTTCTAGTGGCGGTAAGTGCTGCGGCTTAGGTCGCGAGGTATTCTACGGGATGTGGCGGTAAGACCCAACTAAATCAATTGCTCAAAAGGGAAAATCTAACCGGCGTAAAGGTAGTATTCGTTGAGTTGATGGTGAAATCTACCGAAAAGCGAGAGTAAAAATACTTTCGTCGCTATTTGGAATAAGTCGCTCGGTTGCGAAAAAACGCACAGGCGAAGGCGTAACCGACGTAGAATTGACCGCGCTCCACACCACTTCCGCTAACGTTAACGCGGGCCAGTCGCGTCTAAAACAAACGCCAACGGTGCATTTCGCCGCGGCAATATCCCTCTCAGGTAATCAATATATGAATGTCACCATCGATGGATATGTAAGTTATATCTGCACCCGCTGTAAGCAAACTTATACGGTTGAAGGGCAGTCTTTATCATTTAATGAGGATACTAGCGCAGAATCTGAAGATGATGATTATATAGGCTATATAGCGCAGTTAGATTCCCCCTGTAGATCATGCGGGCACGACATGCTTCTTACCCTAGAGGTTTGGGAGCACCCTGAGTCTGTTGCAAACTATTCGTATTCTTCGAGTGACGGTGTCGGTGCTGTAAGTTGTGAGTTCTCAATTGAACACTACTTTGATGACGAGCTAGCCCAAAAAGACGGCAGCAGTGACGAGGCTGAAGGAGACGCTGCAAGCGAGGACGATACTGATGAAAAAGTCTTCAACGAATCAACTAAAGTCGATGGATATACAGATGAGTATGATCATGAAGATTGATTATCTTAACTGCGTATTGATGGCCTTTCTCTAACAGCTCAGAGCTTAATTCTTTCAATAAAAAAGCTCGTTAAAAGCCAAGTGCGCGCGCGTTAGGCGAGCAAGCCTTGCTGAACACCAACCGCTTGGCTAGTATGCTTCATTTTGGTGCGGGGATGGTGGGGTTATGCAAGGATTCAACGAGCTATCCAAATGGCTGGGCATTCCCAGGAATACGACTAGCCATGGCGAAAAGCTAATTTCGGCACTGGGTGGGAGTGTTGGCATTCTAGTTGTCGCGGGCTTGGCTCAATATTTACTTACCCTCGGGGTGTTAGATTTTTCGAGTGCCTGTTTAGTGGTGGCATCGATGGGCGCTAGTGCTGTGTTGCTTTTTGCCGTGCCTCATGGCGCTTTGTCTCAGCCTTGGGCGTTACTCGGTGGGAATCTTATTTCGGCGTTTATCGGAGTAAGCGTTGTTCGCTTTTTGGGCGTGAGTGTCTTGTCTTCGGCGCTGGCCGTCGGTTTTGCGATTGCCGCAATGTATTACCTGCGGTGTATTCATCCACCCGGCGGCGCCACGGCTCTGACGACGGTTATTGGTGGAGATGCCATTCAAAATCTCGAATATTTTTATATGGTGGTTCCGGTTTTATTGAATGTGGGATGTATCTTTTTTGTTGCTGTAGGGTTTAATTTTTTCTTTCGGTGGCGACGTTACCCTGCCCACCTGTATTACAAAAGTGCGCCGTCTAGCGTTCCACCAGCCCAGACTCGGGAGTTCGAGTTAACACAGGAGGATTTTTCGGCGGCCATTCAAAAGCATGACTCGTTTGTTGATATTACCGAAGAAGGTTTAACGGAATTGCTTGAGCGAGCAAAAAAACACGCCGAAATGAATATTGTTCACCCGGCCGAAATTAAACCGGGGAAATATTACAGTAATGGCAAGCTGGGTAAGTTGTGGAGTATAAGGCAGGTTGTAGATGCTGCAGATGGCAATCTATTACCGTCAAAAGATAAAGTTATTTTTAAAATAGTCGCTGGCCATCAATCCTACGATACCGGTATTTGTCTTCGTGAAGAGTTTCGGAGTTGGGCAAGGTTTGAAGTCATTCAAAGCGAGAACCGGTGGATTAAGGCGAGCTAATATGTAGCGCTGTCATTGGCGCGAGTACTATCAATACAATGCGGTGATTAAACCGCATTGTATTGAATTGAAGTTCGTTAATTCTATTGTTAGTTAATCTCGACCAATTCAAATTGTTGCTCTTCTATGCCCACTATTGGGCAGGCGACTAGTGGCGAGCCTTCGCTGTAGGCGCCGCCGCCAATGGTGAGGCCGTAACTTGTGTTGTTTTTGTTGATAAGGTATTGAACCTTGTCGTCCGTATAAATAATCCACTGCTGCACAAACCCGCTCCACTTTTCCGCTAGATAGGCGTTGCTTGTCGCACTTTCTGGAGTTTCACACATACTGCTAAAGCCAATTTTTGGCATTAGGTAGCCATCTTCTATCGAAAGGTTTTTGATATAGGTGTAGTGGTCGCCGGCAAGCTCTAACTGCCAAAGTGTCGATGTGCGGTTACTGCAGGATGTTGTTACCGCCCAATAAAGATCGTCCACATCTTCCGATTCAACAATACCAACACAAACATCCGGTTGCCCCAGCGCTTTAATTTGAAAGCGCGGTGAAAGGTCGGTAACAATGTTTACCGCGTTGCCGCTGTAACTTACTGGTAGTAGGTCGGTGTCATCGATTTGTTCACTTGCCAAATAGTTATCGCCTACTTGTAGATCAATGGCCGAGTTTGAATTTACAAAAATCAGCGATTGTTGTTCCGTATCCAACCTGTTTTGATAGATTTTAATTGCGCCTTGGCTTTCTGCGTTTGACTCGGCAGAAATCGTGTTGAAATCGGGATGTTGTTGTTGTAAATAAAAGGTATTAAAACGAACGAGGCTGTTGGCCCCTGGGAGGGAAATTACCGGCGAACCCTTGCTGTTTGTGTTGGTTGTGTTAAGGGAAAATGAATTCCCCTCAATGACTGATTGATCGACATTGTCATCGATTACAAGCATTGGCTTATCTAGGTTAGCGCTAATTGAGTTCCGCAAAATTTGATTGTTTGTCGACGGTTCAAGATCGCTTTGAAAACGTATCATGGGTGTTAGTTTGGATATCGGTTCGCTGCTGTCCTTGGTGTTAGCCTCTAAACTCGACCCCATAAGAATGGTGTTTGAAGCGCCGTTGCTGGTTACTAGGGCACTGTCGGTAATGCTAGAAAACTCAAGCGAAAGCAGTTTTGTATGATTTGCGCCGGCAAGCTTAATACCGGTATCGACATTGCGAATGTCGAGCCCGGATACTACCCAGTAGTCGCCGCTCAGAACTAGGCCGATAGTTGCTAAACCCTGGCTGCCTTCTAAAGCGGTCTCTTCGCTGCTTGAGTCTGCAATTAAATAAATTGGATTAAATTTTGTTCCCGAGCGATTTGAATGGAAGTGCGCTTGAGCTGATCCACTCGCCGGGAATGAGGGGGTGCTTGTGTAAATGCCTGGCCGAAGGCGGATTTCGTCACTCGGATTTGCGTTGGCCAATGCGAGTTGAAGCGCTTCTGGCGTGTCGACATATACCCGATTGACATCAAGCCTGTTTAGGTAAATGTGGTAGGCGTTAGTCTGCGCTCCATTTATGGAGAGGGTTTGAATGATGAGTTCGTTTGCATCTTGCTCTAGGGGGATTTCGGTAGAGACTCCGCTCTCTACTTCAACATTACCGACAACTATTTTTGCGCCGTCGGTCTCGGTTGTCGCAGTTAAATTAATACTTTGTGCGTTGTTGTTTATATCAATGCTATAGGAAGACTGATCGCAAATATAATTGAGGTCAGAACCGTCAATGCTCAGGCCACTTAGTCGAGCATTGCTTCGTAATTCGGCGTTGGAGGGCAGTGTACGAGTGATGTTGGTGGTGTAGCGCTCGGTGCGTGCGCCATTAGAAGAACTTACGTAGGTGTGTATGGTATTTTCGCCTGGGTCTAAATTCTGGTAATACAATTCGTAATCTTCAATTTCGGTGCCGTTCACTTCAACGGTCGAATATTTTTGTTGTGCGTAGGCTTGCAATACATAGCGGCATGTTCCATAGCTTACTTTTGCCGTATAGAAATAGGTTCCTGGTTGGAAGTTTGGCGTTAGCGATAGCGCTGCTTCGCCGTCACTTACCGGAATGAAAAAGCTGTAGAGCGCTAAACTTGCTTCGGTAGCTTGTCGATAAATTTGGAATTGATAGATGGACGTGTGGCTGCCATCTTCATTCTCGACTTGAATTATGAGTATATTTTCGCCCTCTTTTAATTGCACTTCGAATTCTTCGCCAGATGCTCGATCGATTGGTGCACTGGTGCCGCCGCTATTGGTTATGGAATAAATTAACGTCGATAAGTTGTTCGCAGCGGTGGCAACGACGCTGATGGTGCTAATGTTGTTTTCCACCTCAATTTCGTAAGGGCCCGTTTTGGTGGGAGTGAAGTCGAACGCTATATTGTCGATGTCTACCGAGGTGAGGCTTAAGTCATCAATCGCTTCTACCGTTGTTGTGCTCGATGCTCCGCAGGAGGCTAATAGAAACGCAAACAATATGACTGCGAAGTATTTTATTTTTGAAGAAGGGTTCATATGGATTGGCTTTTTAATAAGGGTGGCGGGCTATATGTTTATTGTGTAAGTCATAAAAGACCGTCCGCGGAACAATGAAGTTCCGCGTTGTAGAATATTGCAGAGTAAAGTTTTGTAACTGGATGGCGGTTAATGTCAGGGTAATGTTAAGTTTTGTTAAGTAACGTAAATGTTGCTAACCACCAGGGATATTTTGAACGGTTGCCGCGTCAGAGCTGCGAATATTAATCTTTATCCTGAGTAGGCAATATGAAAATAATTGAATTTATATACGGTTTTGGCAAAGTTAAGTTAGTCGATTTTTTCAAACTTACCGCTATTTCAACGGCGGCAATGTTAATTGTTGGATGCGGGGGTGTTGGCGATAGCTCGGACGATACCAGCCCAGACGATTTTTATTTTACCGCAGAATATGACGTTGGCTTGGGCGAGTATATTGTCTCGGATTACATAACCGTAGAAGGCATTGATACGGAAACAACCATTAGCATTGTCGGCGGGGAGTATTCAATCGATGGCGGTGAGTTTACAGATGAGGAGGGGGAAATTAATGATGAACAAATCGTTTATGTCAGACTGTTGTCATCAGACCTGCTTTCTACAGAAACAGAAGCAACCTTAACGGTTGGCGATTACGAGGACTCGTTTACAGTAACAACGGTAGATGTAGCGCTGAGGGCGAGGGACGGTTTTAAAACTGTGGTGTTTAGTTGGCCCGCGGTATCGGGAGCGGCAAGTTATAGGTTGTTGGAAAAGAAAAACGAAACCGCTGAGTTTGAGCAAAAAGGGCGGGTGTTTAGTAGTTCTGCAATTGGTTACACCATGGACGTTGCAGTGCACAAACAGGATTGGCTTGGCGCTGAATATAAATTAGAAGCGTGTACCAATGCCTACTGTTCAAATACGGATGCTATTTCGCTGTACAACTACATGCGGCAGGCCGTTGGTTATATAAAGGCTTCTAATACGGAGGCATCCGATCAGTTTGGTACTGTTGCTATTAGTGCCGATGGCAATACGTTTGCTATTGGCGCACCGGGTGAGGATAGCGGCTCGTTAGGGGTTAATCGCGACGAGGGCGACAATTCAAAAAGTGCCTCGGGTGCTGTGTATGTCTATGTGAAAGACGATGAGAGCTGGCGATTACAAGCCTATATCAAAACTAATTTTCCTGACGAAGGCGATGGTTTTGGTAGCGCTTTGAGCTTAAGTGGCGACGGTAATACGCTGGCCATTGGCGCCCCCTATGAAGATAGCGCCGCGACTATTATTAACGGTGATATTACCGACAATACCGAGCAAGACTCTGGCGCCGCTTATGTGTTTAGACGTTTTGGCGATACTTGGTTTCAGCAGAGTTACTTAAAAGGTAGTCGCAGTGCGTCGGGTGATTTATTCGGTAGTAAAGTTGAGCTAAGTGATTTTGGCGCAACCTTAGCTGTAGCCGCTACGGGTAGTGATGTAGAGCTAAATGGCGATGCCGGTGCGGTTTATGTATTTAGTTTGAGTGGCGACAACTGGGGCGAGCAGTCTTATCTAACGGCGCCAGTACCCGCGACCGGTGATGACTTCGGCAGCGCCTTATCCTTAACAGCCGATGGTAACCGCTTGGTTGTTGGGGCAAAGTTCTCGGCGGATGAAACTATCGCGACTGAAGATGGCTCTGCTGTTTTAGCGGGTAAAGCGCATATCTTTAATCGTAGTGGGCAAGATTGGAATTACGGGCAAACGCTTATGGCATCCAACAAAGCCTCTGGTCAGCAGTTTGGTGCCAGTGTGGCTATTGCGGCAAATGGTGAAGTGCTTGTTGTTGGCGCGCCGGGGGAGTCGAGTAATGCCTTTGGTGTAGATGGTGATCAGGCGGATACTTCGTTTAAGGATGCGGGTGCAGCGTACATTTTTAATCTTTCAGGTCAGCAATGGTCTCAGGATTCATATTTGAAGGCTTTGAATAGCGATACGAGTGACCGCTTTGGCTCGTCGATAGCGATTAATGGTGATGGCAGCCTAATTGCGGTTGGTGCGGTTGGCGAGAGCAGTTCGGCGACTGCGTTGCACGGTAACGAGTATGACAACAGCGCAACCGATGCGGGTGCCGTTTATACCTTTAGTAATGAAGATGGTTGGCACCAGCTAAGCTATGTAAAGGCACCCAATACCGACGCTGGCGACAAGTTTGGTGCTAGCTTAAGTTTGGATTCCTCGGGGAATGCATTGTTGGTTGGTGCGCCGTTGGAGCGCAGCACCGCTACAGGGTTGTCGGGCAGCCAAACCAATAACAATGCCAGCAAAGCAGGGGCGGCTTACTTGTACTAGCGGGCTCGGCCTCCGGTTCAGGTTTCGGTTAGGCTGGCGCTCTCTTGCCAAGGGTGTTTATACTGCCGCGTTTTCTGACCGGTTTGGCCGCTTCTGCCAGCTTTTTATTTTTGCCTCGACGCCGCTCGTCGACCTGCTATTGGAACCATCATGCGATTAAACAAATATTTAAGTGAGCAGGGCGAATGCTCACGACGAGAAGCCGACCGTTTAATTGAGGAAGGCCGTGTTGTTGTCAATGGTGTTGTAGCTGGAATTGCCGCCGAAGTACCTGATGGTGCGCGAGTAGAAGTGGACGGAGAGGTAATCTCGAAGCGGGTAAAAAAAGCGGGCAAGAAGCATGTTTATATCGCCTTCAACAAGCCGGTCGGTATTACCTGCACAACCGATGAGTCGATCAAGGGCAATATCATCAACTTTATCGACCATCAGCAGCGTATCTTTCCTATCGGCAGGCTGGATAAAGATTCGGAAGGTTTGATTCTTCTCACCAGCAATGGCGATATTGTTAACGAGGTGCTGCGTGCGGAAAATAAACACGAAAAAGAGTACCTCGTTGCGGTCGATCAGCCCGTGAACGATCCGTTCGTACGGGGAATGGCGCGTGGGGTAAAAATTCACGGCAAAATGACCTTGCCGTGTAAGGTGTTCAAACATAATAAGTTTGGCTTTCGCATTATTCTTACCCAGGGGTTAAACCGTCAAATTCGACTAATGTCCGCAAACTTTGGTATGCGTGTAAAGCAGTTGCGACGTATTCGTATCAGCAATGTTTTGCTTGGTAATTTAAAGCCGGGAAAGTGGCGCAACCTAACCGATGCCGAGTTGCGCAAGCTGCTGCCGAATCGTACAGAATGGTAAAAATTTGTAAAATTTGCGAGGTTTCTTCAAGTAATAGTGAGGTACCAGCGTAGAATGTTAGCAGTTTCAAACAGACTACTCGGCTATGGACTATTCTTGCCGAGTGTTTAGGTTTGACGTTCTTAGTTATGCCGCAGGAGGCAAAATGAATAAGTTACTGGTAGCAGGTTTAGTTTTTTCTTTAGGAGCTGGTTTGGGAGGTTGTGCGACAGATCCCTACACCGGGGAAGAGGAGGTAAGTAAGACGGCGACTGGAGCTGGTATTGGCGCCTTGGCTGGTGCGGTGATTGGCGCTGCTACAGCGAGTAAGAATGATCGCGATAAAGCTATTCTCACCGGTGCCGCAGCAGGTGCTGCTGTAGGCGGTGGTGCGGGCTACTATATGGATCAGCAAGAATCAAAGTTGCGTAAAGAATTGGCGGGAACTGGCGTTCAGGTTAAGCGCGAAGGTAATGATTTGCGTTTGATTATGCCTGGCAATATCACCTTTGCTACTGGCGCCTATAATATTCGCGAAGATTTTTTGCCGGTACTGAGTTCTGTTGGCAAGGTGCTAAAGGAATTTAGCAAAACTCGCATTATGGTTTCTGGCCATACCGACTCAGTTGGCTCTGAATCATCAAACCAGAAGTTGAGCGAATTGCGAGCTGCTAGCGTTCGTGATTACCTGCTTGAAAAAAATATTAGCGCAAGCCGTGTAAAGGCGGCGGGTTATGGTGAATCTAGCCCGATTGCCAGCAACGATTCAGCAGAAGGCCGTCAGGCTAATCGTCGCGTTGAGTTAAAGTTGGAACCTACTGAATAGATTGAACAGATAGGTATTCGTTTGGCAATTAGATACGCCAACACAATAGCCCGATTGATTTCGGGCTTTTTTATGTCTGGAATAATGTGGTTTAGTTATCGCCAGAATACGGCGCTAGCGATAAAAGAGGCGCTTTCGATGGGCGGTATATTCATACTCGTTTTCTTGTTTGTATTAGTAGCTGTCGATTGTCTCACGTTGTTTGGCAAAACGTTCGTTGAGTAGGCGCTCTACCTCCTTGGCGTCGTTCAGTACATTCTGGCCAGAGGTTGGTGCTAGCGCTGTGCTAGCTGGTTGAGCAGTTTCAGTTTCTGGTAGAGCAGAGGCTTCTTTGTTCCCTTTATAGCTCTGCACAATATTGGTATTTGGATCAAGCTCGATAATTTCGGTCGCCTGCACTTCAGCTGGCGGTTCGGCGGAATAGTGAACAACGCCCTGAGCATCCGTCCATTTGTGCGCGATTTCTACGCCTTCTCGTATGGAATCCTTGGGCTGGCTGGTAATCGAAGGTAGATTGTCTTGCAGCCCCTTAAGCGTGTCTAGTCCCACAGATATATTGGGCAAATTTGGTTTGCGGAGCTTGCTAAGCAGCGACTGGCCGGTGGTTAGGTAGAGTAGGTAATTGCTAATACCGAAACTGAGAAGAATAAAAACGATTATTTTAAAGATGAATTTTTTCATATTTTCGATACTGGTTATAATTACTGAGTGGCCTAGGCGCCTAATGTGGTGGAGTCGTCGCCTTATAGTTGCCTCGACTTCAGACAATGTAGCTTAGCCGGATCTATTGCAACTTTGTAGCGATTGTCCTATTTTGCGTCGATGCCAACCCTTCATACCGAGAAAACCAGCACGCTTCTAGATCTCGCTTCCGAGCTAGGAGAGCGATTGGCGCGCCGTCATCAGCATCTCGCCCTAGCGGAATCCTGCACGGGTGGCGCTATTGCGGCAGCTGTTACCGCCGTTAGCGGTAGTTCCGGTTGGTTCGATCTTGGTGTTGTGGCTTACAGTAATATCATCAAACAGCAAGTATTGGCTGTGCCACCCCATTTGCTCGAGGAGTATGGCGCCGTAAGTGAGCCCGTGGTGGCGGCAATGGCAACTGGCGTCGCGCAATTGGCGTCAGCCGATTGGGGTATAGCCACCAGCGGAATTGCCGGCCCCTGTGGCGGAACGGATGAAAAGCCTGTTGGCACAGTATGTTTTGCGTGGGCGCTACCTTTGGTGTTAAGCCAAGTATCAGGGGTAAGCGTACTAACTGAACGACACTGTTTTACTGGCGACCGCGCGGCGGTTCAGTATCAATCGGTACATTATGCGTTAAGCAAGCTATTATGCCTTCTCGATAAAAACACTGTATAAATGTATAACACTGTTTGCGTGTACAGTATTTTTGTCGTATGCTTTACAGCATGTTGTAAAACACTTGTAGCTAACCTCAGAGCGGTAGCTTTTATAAGTAGCTAATGAAAAAGTAGCTACTGAAAAAAACAGCTAAATCGGACCCGTACCTAACCGAGCTGTATTAACCAAACGAATTTTAAGGGTGAATTAATGGACGCGAATAAAGAAAAAGCATTGCAAGCGGCGCTGACTCAAATTGATCGTCAGTTTGGTAAGGGTACGGTAATGCGCATGGGCGACAAGGAGTTGCAGGCCATCCCTTCAATTTCCACCGGTTCGTTAGGCTTAGATGTTGCGCTTGGTATTGGTGGTTTACCTCGAGGCCGAATTGTTGAAATTTACGGGCCAGAATCGTCGGGTAAAACCACCTTAACGTTACAGGTTATAGCGGAAGCTCAGCGCATGGGTGGAACTTGTGCCTTTGTTGATGCCGAGCATGCTTTGGACCCCATTTACGCCGGCAAGTTAGGCGTCGATGTTGACGATTTGATTGTCTCTCAGCCAGATACCGGTGAACAGGCCTTGGAAGTTACCGACATGTTAGTTCGCTCTGGTGCAATCGACGTACTGGTAGTGGATTCTGTCGCAGCGCTTACACCTAGAGCTGAAATTGAAGGCGAGATGGGTGATCACCACGTAGGTTTACAGGCGCGTTTGATGTCGCAAGCACTGCGTAAAATTACCGGCAATATTAAAAATGCCAATTGCCTAGTTATTTTTATTAACCAAATCCGTATGAAAATTGGCGTTATGTTCGGTAACCCCGAAACAACAACTGGTGGTAACGCGCTTAAATTCTACTCGTCAGTTCGTTTGGATATTCGTCGTATTGGTTCGGTTAAAGATGGCGACGAGGTGACCGGTTCGGAAACCCGCGTGAAGGTTGTGAAGAACAAGGTCGCGCCTCCCTTTAAGCAAGCTGAGTTCCAGATTCTCTATGGACAGGGTATTAACCTATACGGAGAGATAGTCGATTTTGGTGTGAAACTGAATTTAATCGACAAGGCCGGTGCTTGGTATAGCTACAACGGTGACAAAATCGGTCAGGGCAAGGCAAACGCTATTCAGTACCTTAAAGACCATAAAGATATAGCTGAGCTTTTAGAGGCTAAGATTAAAGCCGAATTGATGGGCGTGCCAGACGCTAAAAGTGATGACGGCAAGAAACCAGAAGTTGAGGCGGAAGACGCCTAAGTTCTCTTGGCCTTCACCCACACGGAATCGTTATGTGCCTGACTCGTTTAGTGTCGACCGGTAGGTCGTTCTACACTAACCGAGTGACATAGGAATTGTGTGGGATTTTGGGGCTAGGGGGAGTAATTGAAAGCGAGAACATGAGCATGTCGCTAACAGACGAAGAAATCTCCAAACTCTACAATACTGGTGTTCGGCTCCTATCGCGGCGCGAACATTCTGTTAAGGAGCTTTATACAAAGCTCCGCAGCCGTTTGCCTAGCCACTCGAATGGTGATGTAGCCATAGAGGCTGTAATTGAGCGTTTGTCGGAAACGGGGTATTTATCCGATGAGCGTTTCGCGATGGTTTATGCAAGGTCTAGGGCGATGCGTGGCTTTGGTGCCGATAGAATTGCGCTTGAACTAGCCGATAAAGGTATTTCGTCTGACTTCCAAGAGGTCGTATTGGCTGAACTAGAGGCCGGCTGGCCAGCCCTCATTTTTAATGTTTGGCGGAAGAAGTACGGTAAACGACCTGAAGACTTTACCGAAAAAAATAAACAGATGACCTTCCTTCGTTATCGCGGCTTCAGAGCTGAGGATGTGCGGCAGTTGTTTTCCCAGCTCGATAGTAGCGTCCAAGATGCTACAGGTTTATCGGTGGGGTTTTAGCTAGTTCGTTCCAACGTTTCCCTTAACTTTCCATTTCATTCAGTAGACTTCCTCTCATTAACCTTCCGTTTTTCACCCTCGGCCCTCGATTCTCACTAGTATTAGCTTCGTTATAACGCTTCACTTTCGTCTAAAAAACAGGCGGTATCTTGGTCAAGTTTATTTCTCAGAGCCTCTCGAGAAACCAGTTTTGCTTGCACCGCTTCTGGCAACTCGGTAAATAATATTACTTTTTTTGCGATTAACAGCTGGATTAAGTCTTCTGCGACACGCGCTATATCTTGGTCGGATGCAGCTAGGGCTTTCTTTATTGAGTCTGCTTCTGGTATTTTTTTGTCCATGAGTCGCTATCTATTGCTGGTTTGCAGGCTGGGGTGTGGCGGTTTACGGTGACAAATATACGCCGGTAAAATGGGGTGTTTATCCACTCGCACACACTCTCTATCGTTACGTTATTTCACGTCATTCGAAGTCTAGCTCTCTCATGCAGGCGTTTACCAGCAAGAACTTAGACTGATTTGCAAAAAATGACGCCGCTGCTGTGAATTTGAGGAATATAGGTTATTCTTTTCGTTTAGCGGCGATCGTTTTTGCGTTGCGCCCTATCTCGCTGTGACAGCTTATGTCGCAGGGCCTTTCAGTCGATACTTTTCAGTCAATATGATGTGATGGTGGTGATGTCTTTCCTATGAGTAGCAGCGTTGAAAGTGCGCCAGTAAATGCCGGTGACGAACCCAAAGATACACTCTTGCAAGCGTTGGTGTATTTAGCTGAGCACGAAAAGGTAAATTATTCGGTCTCGTCGCTGGTTTCTGGCTTGCCCTTAGTTGATGGTTGTCTGACGCCAGAGCTTTTTAAGCGCGCCGCAGGGCGAATTGGATTCGGTTCGAGTATAGAGCAGCGGCCGCTTGCCGATATCCCCGAATTGGTAATGCCTTGCGTATTGTTGCAGACGAATAATAGGGCACTCGTACTGCTCGCTTATACGCGAGATGAATCATCAGCTGGCGCTAGTGTTCGGGTTTTTGATCCGTTGTTAGGGCGTGAGTGCGTCCTACCTATGGCGTCAGTATTGGAGGACTATAGTGGCTTTGCTATTTTTACCAAAATTGAAGCGGTGTATGACCCGCGCGCTCAGCCGTTTCTAAATTTTCAGCGTGACCATTGGTTCTGGAGCACGCTCGGCCATTCATCAAAAATCTATCGCGACGTTCTTGTCGCTTCTTTTTTTATAAACCTATTTGTTCTCGCTAACCCATTGTTTGTAATGAACGTCTATGACCGCGTTGTGCCGAATGACGCGGTAGAAACCCTCTGGGCGTTGGCTTTGGGGGTTGGGGTTGTCTATATCTTCGACTTTATTTTAAAAACATTGCGCTCGCACTTTATTGAGCTAGCGGGCAAGAAATCTGACGTGCTGTTGTCGTCTTATATTTTTGAGCGTGTTTTGGGTGCTAAGTATTCTGAACACCCGCTGTCGACAGGCTCTTTTGTTAGCCAATTACGAGATTTTGACAGTATCCGCAACTTTATAACCTCGAGCACGGTTACAGCATTTATCGATTTACCCTTTATTCTGCTGTTCTTGGTGGTGATTATCTATATCGGTGGATCAGTCGCTTGGGTGCCCGTAGTGATGATCCCAATCGTGATTGTTTATGCGCTTGTGGTGCAGCGTTTGTTACAGAAGTCCGTTGCGCACACTTTTGCTGCGTCTGCGCAGAAAAACGCTACCTTAGTGGAAGCAATCAATAATTTAGAAACGTTAAAATCAATCGGTGCAGAAGGTCGGGTGCAGCGAGCTTGGGAGAAAGCCGTTGGCTTGTTGGCCTCGTGGAGTTTGAAATCCCGTTTGCTCTCCAATAGTGCAACAACATTCGCAGGGTTTGTTCAGCAGCTCTCGTCGGTATTAGTGGTAATCGTTGGTGTTTACGCAATTGCAGAAAAAGAGCTCACTATGGGGGCGCTAATTGCGTGCGTGATATTAACGAGCCGTGTGTTGGCGCCGCTTTCGCAAATCGCAGGGTTGCTCGTCCAGTATAAGCAATCGGTTTTAGCTTTGGAGGCATTAAATGCCGTTGTCAGCAAAGCGCAAGAGCGACCTGACGGAGTAGCCTTTATCAAGAGAGAGTTATTGCGCGGTGAAATTACATTTGAAAATGTCGTGTTTAGTTATCAAGGCGAAGAACAGCCAACGCTAAAGGATATTAATTTCAGTATTAAAGCCGGTGAGCGTGTTGCGATAATTGGACGATTGGGGTCCGGCAAGTCTACGATGCATAAGTTAATGTTGGGGCTTTATCAGCCGCAGCAAGGTGCGGTGCTTTTCGATGGGTTGGATTCAAAGCAGTTAGACCCTGCTGATTTACGTCAGAATATGGGTTACGTCCCGCAATCGGTGTCGTTATTTTTTGGGTCCATTCGCGACAATATTGCCTATAAGAATGAATGGGTAAGTGATAAAGAGGTTTTGCGTGTAGCAGACCTTTGTGGCGTCACCGAATTTGCAAATACTTTTCCTCAGGGTTTTTCTCGCATAATTCAGGAGCGCGGCGAAGGTTTGTCTGGCGGTCAAAAGCAAGCAGTAAACCTTGCTCGGGGCTTGGTAAACTCGCCCCCTATTTTACTTCTCGACGAGCCGACAACGGCCATGGACAATACCAGTGAGGCACGTTTACTGGCACGCTTAAAATCCGAGGTAGAGGGCAAAACTCTCGTGTTGATTACGCACAAGACAACTTTGTTGGCGCTGGTTGATAGGGTGTTGGTGATGGACAAGGGGCGGATTGTGGCAGACGGCTCCAAAGAGTCTGTGCTGCAAGCGCTTAAATCAGGTCAGTTAAATATAAGTTAAGACTATGGCTGCAGTAAATAACGAACCCGCACCGCAAGCTGACGCTAGTGCTTCAGCCGTTGGTTCTACAACTCTACAAAGCGGAGATCTAAACTATGTGTCGTCCGCTCAAGCGGCCTTATTAGAGCAGTCGCCGCGTGGTGGGCAGTATTTGATTTGGGCGGTTGCCGGGTTTGTCTTGTTATTTTTAGTCTGGGCAAGCGTGGCTGAACTAGACGAGTTTACCCGCGGCGAAGGTAAGATTATCCCGTCGCAATCGATACAACTTATTCAGAATCTTGAGGGCGGTATACTCGCGCAATTATTTGTCAGCGAGGGCGATGTGGTCGCTAGAGGTCAAAAGCTTTTGAGGATTGATGATACGCAATTTTCATCTTCTTTGAGGGAGGCGGGCTTAACCCAAGGGCAACTTGAAATTAAGGCGGAACGTTTGCGTGCCGAAACCCTTGGTAGTGAATTTACGGTACCACCAGACTCTCGTTTCGACCCTAAGTTGGTACAGCAGGAGTTGGCGGTTTATAAGTCACGATTGCGTGAGTTTGAGAGCGCCAATGCGGTTTTGATGCAACAGATGGCGCAACGTAAACAGGAGGTCTCTGAGCTAGAGGCTAAGTACGCAAGGCTCGCCCGTAGCTACGAGTTGTTGCGCACAGAGTTGGAACTTACTCAGCCTCTGGCGGCTGATGGAGCTATATCTCAGGTAGAGTTGTTACGCCTTGAGCGACAGGTAAACGATTTACAGGGCGAAATGCGAGCGGCTCAGCTCGCCTTGCCTCGTGCCAAGTCGAGTCTGTCCGAAATTAAGGAACGGCTAGAAAGCCAAATGCTTACATTTCGTCGCGACGCCAGGGAGCAGCTTAACGAGGTGACAAACGAACTCTCATTACTGCGATCAACCAGTGAGGCTCTAGTCGATCGGGTGCAAAGAACCTTGGTGGTTTCGCCGGTAGCGGGCACGGTCAAACGTTTGTTAGTCAGGACGATCGGTGGTGTTATTCAGCCCGGTATGGATATTGTTGAGGTCGTCCCCAGTGAAGAAATCCTACTTATAGAGGCCCGCGTAAGGCCAGCAGATATTGCGTTTTTACATCCCGGACAGAAGGCAAAGGTAAAATTTACCGCTTACGACTTCGCGATAATGGGGGGGCTGGACGGGAACGTTGTTCATATCAGCCCAGATACCATTGTTAATGACCAAGGCGAAAGCTTTTATTCCGTAAAGGTAGAAACAAATAAGGTTTTTATCGGCCCGGATGGCTCAGAACTCCCCATTATTCCCGGGATGACGGTGAATGTGGACATTCTTACCGGCCACAAGACAATTATGGACTACCTTCTAAAACCTATCTTAAAAACCAAACACCTTGCCTTGCGTGAGCGCTAGCATTTGTAGTGCAACCTAGTAGCGATCGGGTTATTTATTGTGTACCCGCGATGGTCGTTAAATATTACCTTTGGTCATTCTTTGTGCAAGCTGGTCTGGCCTCGTCTATGCTAGTTGGTGTAAATAGTGTTTAATGGCCGTTTTGTGACCTGCGTCACGGCGTGGAAGAGTTGTCGCATAACTTCTTGGGGAAGGGGGAATGCGATCAAGTTTGCTTTTTCAGCTTAATCCTTGATGTGTGGTCTAATTCAAGCCGTTCGATAAGGTAAACAAACCATTAGTGAAGCTGGCTATATCGCTAGCACATAGAGTGTAGATACTAATAAAAGGAAGACTGATAGATGAAGATTGGACGCATATGCGTATTCGTCACATTGGCATCTGGTTTTATTTCGTCGGGTTCTTATGGGCTAAGCTTAAAAGAAGCGATTGAACAAACCGTTAGAACCAACCCTGAAGTTCGTGCAGTTATTAATGAGCGAGAATCTCGGGGATATGAGGTAAGGCAGGCAAGGGCAGCTTATCTGCCCCAAGTGTTTATAGACGCAGGTATTGGGCGTGAAACGCGAACAGCGCCGGCTACAGATGACTTAGAGGCCGAAGAGACTCGGCGAGAATTTGGATTACAGGCGCGTCAAACGCTATTCGACGGTTTTTCTAGCCAGGCGGAAGTTGGACGCCAAAAGGCAAGACAGCAGAGCGCAAGTCATGAAGCCCAAGCTACGGCAGAGCGTGTAGCCTTAAAAACAGCGGCTTCTTATCTGGACGTTTTGCGATATTCGAAACTGTTGGATCTCACACGCGCGACGCTTTGGGAGCACCAGAATATCTATGATCAGATGAAGCTGCGCAGCGATAAAGGCGTTGGCAGTAAGGCAGATTTAGAGCAAATTTCTGCACGCTTGTCGCTTGCGAATGCCAACATGATTGTGGCACAGAACAATTTGGCGGATGCCCAAGCCAACTTTTTTCGGGTAACGGGTTTGTACCCTAATCTCGAAAATATGACGATGCCAGAGGCAGTCGGTCAGCTTCCGGTCAGTCGCGATGAGGGCATCGCGAAAGCGATTAAGCGGCATCCAACATTAATGTCGGCTAATGCTGATGTCGGTGCCGCAAAACAGCAATACCGAGCGGCTGCGAGTGGTTATTGGCCAACTTTTACCTTAGAAGCCGATAAGCGCTGGGACGAAAATGTAGGCACTATTGTCGGCGAAGATGAGGACTTAATTATTGCCCTTCGTATGAATTATAACCTCTATAGAGGTGGTGCCGACAAAGCGCGGCGAGGGCAAACAGCCTACTTAATGGAAGAGGCTAAAGATATTCGCAACAACACGCGACGCCAAGTAATAGAAAGCTTTCATTTGGCTTGGAATGCTTGGGACGCGGTGGCAGCGCAGATTGAATTTTTAGAGCAGCATGTGCAGTCGGCGTCGAACACTAAGGTCGCCTATGCGCAGCAATTTAATATAGGTCGACGAACATTATTAGATTTATTGAATACTGAAACTGAAGTGGTGGAAAGTGAGCGAGCGCTGATTAACGCTCGTTATGATCATATTTATACCCGCTATCGAATATTGAACGCGCTCGGTGAGTTGCTAAGCGCATTCAATGTTGCAACAGAGTAGTCTGCCGATTATTTGTAGGCAGTTGAGGCATTAAAGCGTATGGCTGACAATTTGAGCGAAACCCAATCAGGCACAACGGCACCGGCTGTTTCTGCACCCGCAAATGAAACCATTGGTACTGTGTCTGGCACTTGGGGCCGAGTGTATTTAGTTAATAACGGTGAGCGATTAGCCGTAAAAAGTGGCTACAAGCTAAAGATTGGCGATGAACTTCTCACTCGAGGCAGTAGTGTCGCAGTTGTTGCTATAGACGGTTTTGATGCATTTACGCTTGGCCATGACCAAGCGTTAAAGCTCGACGAACAATTAATGGATCTGCTAGCGCGCTTGAAAGAAGATGGTTCGCTTACCGACGCTATTAATTTTGATGCAATAGCTCAAGCTTTAGAGCAAGGCCTGACGCTAGATGAGATTTTACCTGCAGCTGCGGCCGGTGACGGGCAAACCAATGCGGCGGGAGCTGCAACTGGTGCTATTACCCGGTTACAGATGACAGGGAATAGCGTCACGCCAGAAAGCGGTTTTGAAACCACTACTCGTAGTTCGACATCGAATACTGATCCCGAACGAAGTAACCCAGACCCTGTAAACGTTCCCCCTGCTGAATTAAGTTTGGCATTACTTGATCAGGCAGCTACAGAAGATTTACCGTTCTCTCTGGATATTGGATCCCAAGTTGTAACAAGCGATGGTCGGCCACAAACGCTGACTTTTAGCGCCGAAAATTTACCGGAAGGGCTTACATTAAACAGCACTACAGGTGTTGTTTCTGGTGCGCCTAGTAATGCCGCGAGCCTCACCGATAGCGGTGTATTTAGCGTTGCGATTACCGTTGCAAGTGAAGATCCGAATGTTCTGCCAATTACTGAACGCTTCATCATACAAGTCGCCCCGACAAACGATCTGCCGCAAGTTGGCGATCCGGTAACACTCGGTACAATTGATGAAGACGGCCGAATCACATTCGATACAGATACTTTACTGGCTGGCGCATCTGACGAAGACTTAGACCCTCTCTACTTAGATTCACTTTCCGTCGCGAATAATGATGGCGAGCTTATTGTCAATGGCGACGGCACATTTACCTTTGTACCAACAGAGAATTGGAATGGCACTGTAAGCTTTAATTTTTTGGTCACCGATGGTAACTCATCGCCGGTTGCAAATAATGCGAATCTAATCGTTGCTCCGGTCAACGATATTCCCGTTGCCGTTGCTGACGGTTTGGTTATGACCGATATTAATCAGCCGATCTCAATTGATGTGTTGGCGAACGATTACGATGTCGACGGCGATACCATAAGTATTATTGCCGCCGGCGCACAAACCGGCACTGTCACGGTTAATGCCGATGGCACTATAACCTATCAGCCGAATACTGACTTTGTTGGTATCGACACGATTACTTATGCGATTAGTGATGGCCACGGTGGTGAGTCCGTTTCTAGCTCAGACGTAACAGTTAAAGTCGGGAATGTCGCTCCACAGCTGGGAGAAGATACCAGTGTTGATGTATTAGAAAACACATTATTTGTTGGTAACTTTCCGGCAGTTGATCCCGATGGCGATAATATTAGCTACGTCTTAACCGGTGCTGACGCCGCGCTATTTTCGCTTACTCAGCAAGGTGTTTTAACCTTTATTAATCCACCAGATTACGAAACAAGCTTGCGTAACTACGCGGTTACGATTACTGCAACCGACGACGGTTTTGGCTCCTTGTTCGACACTCAAAATATTGCCGTTAATCTTTTAAACGTAAATGAGTATGCGCCGCAAGTTACCCTGACATCCGAACCTATGAGTGAAGCTGACCTTGTTGAAGGTGCAGTAGTTGCAACAATAGTCGCGGTAGATGGCGATGGTGACGCACTTAGCTATAGTTTAGAAAACAATGAAAATGGTTTTTTTAGTATTGTTGGTGATAGTGTCGTGCTCACTGCTGCTGGCCAGGCTGCGATTGCCAACGATACGTTAAATATTACCCAGCTCGATGTCTCTGTTAACGTAACCGATGGACGCTTTAGTGAGTCTTCAGCTACACAAGTCGCGGTTGAACGTTTGAATGATGCGGTAGATGCCGTGAACGACTCCGGAAGTGTTCTAGAGGATACACCCTTAGAAATTCTGATCGCAGATTTGTTGGCCAATGACGTCGATGTAAATGGCGATACGGTTAGTTTTGTTAGCGCTCAGAATGTAATAAATGGCATTATTTCCGTCGATGAAGCAACCGGAACAATCACCTTTCAGCCGGATGAAAATTATTCCGGCCCAGCCAGTTTTGACTATACCGTAACCGACGGCCGTGGAGGCTTAGATACGGCGACCGTGAGTATTGCGGTAGAGCCTGTGAATGACCAGCCATCGGTTACTCAAACTATTAATGTTGTGGCCTCGGAAGACGATGCGGCGTTGGATATTAATTTATTGGCCGGCGCGTCAGATGTTGACACTAGCGATGTGCTAAATGTTTCTGACCTTGTGCTTGCAAGTGGGGACGCTATCGGTGTAACGGTTCAAAACAATACGCTTTTAATGGATCCAAATAGCTACAACAGTTTAGCTGCAGGCGAAACGAGTGTTATTGAGTATAGCTACAATATCGCTGACGGAAATGGCGGCAGCATCGCACAAACGGCACAGATAACAATTACCGGAGCCAATGATGCTCCCGTTGTTAGCGACCCGCTCTTATCGTCCGCAACTGAGGATGATGAAAGTTACAGCTTAAATCTTTTAACGAATAGTTCCGATGTTGATACCTCCGATACGCTTAATGTAGCGAATCTAACCTTAGTTGGCGGTAATTCGTCAGGTGTTTCTGTAAACGGAAACGCGTTGAATATCGACCCAACCGCCTATAATTACCTTGCTTCCGGCGAAACTGAAAGTATTCGATATAGCTACACCGTTGAAGATGGCAAGGGTGGAAGTGTTACGCAAGAGGCCGTGATTACGATTGCGGGAGCTAACGATGTTCCTGCGACTTCCGGTCTGGCCGATCAAAACCTTACCGAAGACTTCGCCAGCTACACTATTGATCTCAACGATTT
>NZ_MRUH01000125.1 GCF_001922985.1 Teredinibacter waterburyi | reverse complement strand
GAAGCGAAAGCAGCTGTTGCTGCATAAGTGGGGTGTCTACTTTTTGTGGGGAACACCAGGCTGCGCAATTTAGTGATCGTCGTAATGCCCACCAATTGCAAAGATATAAATTGAATGTTCATCGTATTTATAAATTAGGCGATCTTTTGGGGAGATGCGTTTTGACCAAAACCCAGCAAGGCTGTGTCTAAGTTGCTCTGGTTTTCCCATACCGTTGTTTGGGTCGTCACGGAGCATTTCTCTCAAAAGTTTGCAAAGAGCTTTGTGTAACTTTTTATCTTTTTCAGAAAGTGGTGTCCCCCACGAAAAGTAGACGCCCCCACTTATGCAGCAACAGCTGCTTTCGCTTCAAACTCAACAGCGCTAACCCCATCGTTTGCAGAATACCTTCTTTTTCGATTATAAAAAACTTCAATGTAACCAAATATACCGGATCGCGCAGCGTCAATCGACTGATAATTTTTAGCGTAGAATGATTCCATAACAGTATTACCCCAGCAATTACCCTTCCTACTCATGCTGCGCGCAATATTGTGACGTTCAAGAAAACCAACGTAACCGTTTGAACGATACTGCGAACCACGGTCCGAATGGACGATCATGCCAAGAGAAACTCCTCGTGCATCAATCGCCATTTGCATAGCTCGTGTAATTAATTGCTCTGTCATATTTGTGTCCAAACTCCAGCCAATGATCTTGCGAGAGAATAAGTCCATAACTGTCGCTAAATACAACCACTGTTTGTCCACCCAAACGTAAGTAATATCTGTTACCCACTTTTGATTAGGCCGATCAGTGGAGAAATCCCGCCACAGTAAATTGTCTGCCACATTGTGCATCGTTAGAGCGTGCCCACCATAGTTAAACGCCTTGCCGTTTCGCGCAATAATGCCCTTTTCTTGCATGATTTTGGCTATAAAGTTCACAGAGCACTTATGCCCAGCGCGTTAAGCTCCGGAGCGATTCTAGGCGCACCATACGCAGCCTCAAACACTTCGTAGGTATCCTTTGTTCTGGTCAAGTAAAACCTGTAGTGGTCTAATAGCACCGGGCACTTTAATGAGAGACAATAGTAGTCAACAATTAGGGTGCCCTTATGAGTCAGAAGCGTAGTTACAAACAGTACCCGAAAGAGTTTAAGGAAGAGGCCGTTGCACTGGTTCGAGAGCAAGGCTATTCCGTTCCTGCGGCCGCTAAACAGTTAGGCATCGCAACCAAAATGCTCTACAAGCGGAAAGAGAAGGTGGGGTCTGGTGGGGCAGGTGAAGTGTTAGCTGAGGATGAGAGAGCCGAGTTTAAGCGCTTGTGCAAGGAAAGCAAAGAGCTGCGTATGGAGAAAGAGATTTTAAAAACGGCCATTACCTTCTTCGAGAAAGAAATGAAGTAAAGTACGATTTCTTTAGGCTGAATCATTTCGCTTTCCTGTGGTTATTGTGTCTCGAGTGATGGGTGCCGGGAAGACGCCCTATTACGATTGGATTAATCACCCCGGCACTGTAATAACTAGTGATACCTTGCATTTACACCGTAGGGTGAAATGGCTTTTCGAGCAAAGTCTCAATAGTCTCGGTAGTCGTGGGATGATGAAAAAATCACGCGAAGAAGGCTTTTAGGTTACTCGTTATCGGGTTCGTAACTTGATGCATAAGCTTGGCTTAAAGGGCACTCAGCGAATCGCTTATAAAGTGACAACTAAACGCAAAGCTTCTGATGCAGTAGCCGACAACTTGCTGAATCAAAATTTTAACCCAGTGGGGCCAAATTAAATTTGGGCGGGTGACGTCACTTACCTGAAGACCGGCGAAGGCTGGATGTCTTTAGAGATTGTTACGTATTTATACTCGCGTCGAGTTGTTGGTTGGTACATTGATAAGCGCATGACAATTAATTTAGTGGGCAAGGCTCTGGTGAAGACCTATAACCTAAGGCAGCCACCCAAAGGCTTGGTTTTTCATGGCGATAGAGGCTCACAATATACCAGTAAGCACTATCGAAAACTGCTCTAAGGCAAACAAGCACAGCGCGTTAGCGAGAATATTATAAAATATTGGTGTCTGGTTTTACTTGACGAGAACATAATTTTTTAATTGTAAAATTAAGAATCTTTATTACTAAATTTATGGCTTTGTTGTGTGTGGTGAACAAGTTGTCTTGTATGTATAGAAAGTCTCGGAAAAATTTGCAGCTGAGCTTGGCGTTGCGCAATAATAGAGACCGTGAAATTTTCAGTAAGTAAGGGGATGGTTTTGAGGGTGTTGGTATGTGTGTGGCTTTGTATCGTTTCATTTACGGTTTACTCGAATGACGTCGATTGTGATAATCCCGTAACCACAATCGACATCAACGTTTGCGAGGGCCGGAAAGCTGAAAAGGCGGAGCAAGTTCTAGAAAAGTATTTTCTAACTGCACTTGAGACGATTAAAGATCAAAAAAGTGCTTACTCAAGCTTAGAAAAAAGTCAGGTTACTTGGAAAAATTACAAGGAGGATTATTGTGCAGCGATATATGAGAATTGGATAGAAGGCACTATTCGAGGGTATATGCAAATTACTTGTGTGCTGAAGTTAACTAAACAGCGTACACACAACATTTGGGGAGACTATCTTACATATATGGACTCAACCCCGCCAAGGTTGCCCGAGCCTGAGGAATAGCTCATATGCCACCATGGTAGTCAAACCGAACCTTCACCTACGCTTCATGCTACACAATTGTACGCGCTGTGCTCCGCTCTCAGTTCACTGAGCTTAGCGTGGCATATGTAGCTTGTGAAAATATTCACCGTTGCTAGATAGAGGGTATGATAATTAGAAAAAGTATAAATAAATTAGGGTTAGCATACATATTTTTAATTTCAATGAATTGCGTTGCATTAGATTCTGACCTTTCAATGCTAAAAATTAACAAGAATTTATACGTGATACTTGGAGGGGACGGACAAGGGGCAAACGTTGGAGTTAGTGTTGGCGAACAAAGTGTTGTGTTAATAGATGCGATGGTGGAAAAATCGACGGATAATTTATTTAAGGCAATTCGTTCTGTTTCAAGCAAGCCAGTTAAGTACGTTGTAAATACCCATGATCATTTTGATCACGTCGGAGGGAACGCATTGTTTTCAAGTAGAGGAGCTACAATTATTTCACATGATAGCGCAAGTTATGAAATGCCCATGGATATTATCGGTTTTGACCGCAAGCTAATTCTAAGTCATGGCGAAGAACAGATGGAGGTCTTTCATGTGGCTTCGCATTCCCCTAGTGACGCTATAGTTTATCTTAAAACCAGTAATGTAATCTTTGTGGGGGATGTGTTCGCAACTGGTTGGTATCCTGCGTTATTTCATGGAGGTATATCGGGTCAGAATGAAGCCATTGATCTTGCCCTATCTTGGGCAGACGAAAATACGAAAATAGTCCCCGGTCACGGAGATGTTTCGAATAAATCAGATTTTTTATTGTATAAGAATGCCAGTATTCTTTGGGTGGATAGAATTATGGCATTACATAAAATGGGAGTGAGGGAAGAGGCAATGACAAAAGATAAAAAGCTCAATGATATTAGAATGATGTTTAAAACACCTGCCACCAATAAAGATGCGTTCGATCGATGGTTTCAGGATTTGGTTAAGAATACAATTCAAGTAGAGTCCAAATCTGCAATGTAATAATCACATCTTGGCGATATCTTTTGTATCGTTTGAAAAGGCTAGGCAACAAAAATCGTCAAATATGGGCGGTAGGGCTGCACGAGTTTAGTTGTATTTGCTCAAGCTAGATCCTACTCTTCGACTTGAAAAGAATAGAGCTGTCCGTTCTGATAAAGGCGACGACTCTTAAATCAAATCAATACAAAAGATAACTATCGTACTCCACACCAAAATCTCATTATCAAACACGAAGCTGGTTTACCCTATTTAGTGTAAGAGCTGGGCAGCGTGTCCAAAGCTTGTAAGGTGATGCGTGTATCTCGAGATACATTCTATATCTAGCAAGAGCTCGTTGAGGAAGGCGAGTAGATAAGCCGATCTACAAAATCCGAGAGCCCTAATCCGAATTTCTGAGTCGATTACGCGATGGAGGAGGCTGTAATTACCTACGTAATTAATTATCTAGTTTATGTCCATGACCGAACCAGCAACGATCTTCGTAAAGTTGGTGTATTTGTATCTGGCAGTGGTGTCTATCCAATCTGGGTTCGCCACAACCTTGAGAACATTAAAAGCGCCTAAAAGCTTCTGAAGAAAAGGTCGTTAACGATGACGTCTTACTCACTGATACACTGGCCTCTGGGTTAGATAAAAGAAGCACGATGTTTAAGGTTGCTGGGAGATTGAGAGAACGCATCCAGACTACTTGTGGTGTAGGGCACTTTTTACGTTGGTAGTCTGAAAGGAGTGGGAGATATCTGCCAGAAATTTTTGTCGACACGTACCGTGAAGTAACGTTTTATACGTTCTACACGAGGAAGTCACCGATCACCGTAGTTGATATTCTCAATGATAAAGCTTTGTCGTTCTTTGAGACTCAATGGGTATCCAAGGCTAAGGATATTGATCACATCAAGACCAAAGCCTTGTCGCCATAGGAAAATGGTATCTGTTAGTGTTTCCATTAAACGATTTTGAATGAGTTTTATCAGATGTCGTTTCGCAAGAAGCTTTACCGTTCATTTCAAGGGCTGCAAAAAAAAACAGGAAGGATGGGCCTGTTACTACAACAATGACCGAGCACAGCAAGGGTGAATGTGCTGTGGCAGAACGCCAATGGAAACTTTACGTGATAGTAAGTCGATTTGGGCTGAAAAAAATTTAGCTCAAATACAAACTGACAGACACCTGATTAAAATAGGTAGCTGTCAGCTCAGCCAGGGCCTACTGAAATTTATAGGTAACTACAAATACTAGTAAGAGTGTTTGCGCTGACTATTTTGTCGGATAAAGCCTCGACAAGCTATCATCTCCTTTATCGTTAACTCGCTTCAGATCCTTATCCCACTGTTTTAACGCATCTAGCAAGAGTGCTCCGTTCCAGTTGTTATTTTTAGCGTCCGCATAAAGCGTTGCGTCAAGGGCTCGCAGTTGGTTTTCCAGGTTTGGATGTTTAACGGTGGAAGCTATGTCAGCTAAGCTTTGTATATTTTTGTTTGGCCATTCAGCTCTTCCCCAGTCAATTACTGCTTGTCTAATTTCGGCGTGGTTATTGACGCGGCAGGCTCGGGTAAGTTTGTTATAGGCTGCTTTTGATGATTGCTGGGATGAGGGTTGGTATTTCTTTGATTTTACTTCACGAATCAGTGTGTTGAGTTTATGTCGAGTAACTAGCCAAAGATATAATGCAAGACCAAGCGCGAGGATCAGTAGGGCGCATATAATCTGCCAGATATAGGTTGGCGTGTTTCTAGTGTTGTTTGGTTTGGTTTTGGAGTTATCGCCGGGCGCCATGGTTAGATTATTATTACTTGCTTTGGCAATAGCTTCTTCTGCTAAACGCTTATTTTTTTCGTAGTTGTCATCGCCGGCGACGGTGAGTTTCTTTTCTGGTAGTTCGGCGTATCTGAGTTGATTGCTGTTCACATCCCACCAAGGTATTTTCACTGCAGGTAAAATCAGTTCACCGCCTTCGGAGACAACGACGGCAACAGATTCTATTCGCTTGCCGTTTATGCCACTTTCATCGGTATCGTTACTTAGTTCTGGTTGCTCAGGATAAAGCTTAACTTTGTCTTCTAAATTCTTATCAGAGATGAGTTGCGGTAGCTGTGATGACATTAGCCCCTGAGCAGTCAAGATTATTTTTCGCGTAACTGGCTCGCCCACTTTGAATGTTTGTGGGCTGCTATTCCATGACTCAGCTATGGTGACCTGCGTCGCTGGGATCCATGTGGCGGTTTGTGGGAACGTACTGGGTTTTGGTTTTACATTGATCGTCTTTGCTTCGGTACGCAGCCGTTTAACTTCGCTGCGCCCGGAGTTTAAGCCAAACATATTACTGCGCCCACCGCGAGACAGTCGCGCCATCCAGCGGTAGGCGGGTATTTCTAAGGTGCCGCTTTCTTGTGGATAAACGACATAGTTAAATTCCGCAACGTTATAGGGTTTGCCATCTACGGAACGGTGGTAATTTACGTCGGGCATGGCTTCTACAATTGCGCCATCGATCGTGAAGTCATCGCGTTCTAAAGCTTGAATGGCGACGGAGTAGTACAAGCGATAGCGTACGCGAATTTGTTGCTGTACGTAACTTTCTTGCGGTTCTATTAATGTTTCGATAAAAACATCGCCCAAAGTTCCGTTAACCGGTTGAGCTTGTTTACTTACATTTATTTCTATTGCATCGCTAAAATCGTTACCAATTTTGAAAGAGGGGACAACTAGCCGTCCAGATGATTTGGGGAGTAAAATCATGCTCCACTCGGTAAATGATTCTACACTGCCATTGATGCTGCGAAATTGATTGCTTTGCTGTTGATTGATGATTTCAAATTGGGTAGATAGCGCACTAAAATCTAGCTGGGTATTTGTTCTTCCCGAGTAGCGCAGTGTTAGCGTTAGGGTTTCATCTAGAGATAAGTTATTCCGGTCGACGCTTGCTTTTAATGCTTGCGCACTAGCGGTAGATGTGCCAAGCGCTAAGAGTAGCAAAAGGGCACTGATGTAAAGCTTTCGGACTAATTCTGTATATTTAGATGAATTTTTCATGTTCTTTATGTAATCCACTAACGGTTTGCTTAGGTGTTGATTATTGACTAGTCGCTTTAGTTAACTACCAGCGTTGTTCTTGTGATTTCCCATCGGGTGTTCGCATATTGTTTTGCTGTAAAGCTGAGCGTTGCCGTTCACGGTACTGATAGTTAAATTTATTGCGTAATAATCCACTCGGGTCGTCGGGCACTTTTCTTAACCATTGGTCTAGCGCTTGTTCCGCTTCTTGCTGCTCTGGCGTCATCTCACTGACTACTCTAGCCTGTTGCTTACTATTTTCTTCAGCGCTCTCGTCGGCTGGCTCTAACGGATCTTCAGCTAGTTGTTGTTTGGTATCAGACTGTTGCTGTTCTTGGTCAGCTTCATCAGGCTTCTGTCCGAACTCTTGCTTGTCATCATTGTTCCCGTAGGTATCTTCAAGTGCTTGTTGTTCTTGTTTGCTGGCTTGAGTTTGTTCGGTACCTGAATTTTTGTCGGTATTAGATTGTTCGCTATCACTTTGACCGTCGTTGCGCTGTTCGTTCTCATCCGAGTTGCTGTCACTCGAACTCTGTTGCTGTTGGTCATCGCCTTGTTGCGATTGGTTATCTGAGTCTTGCGAGTCCGATTTTGATTGCTGGTCTTGATCGGATTGCTGTCCATCTTGGCCCTCTTGACCATTCTGGCCGCTCTCGTTTTTTTTGCTATCGTCACTGTTTTGATTATCTTCCGATTCGCTCGACTGCTGTTGTTGCAGCTCCTTAAGTGCTTCGGCAATTTTTAGATTATTTTCCGCTTGGCTTAACGCTGAGTTTTTCCCTAGTGCTTTTTTATAGGCTTCGATGGCGCCATCATAGTCACCGCTACGTGTTAAAGCGTTACCCCGGTTGTAGTGTTCCGAAGCACTATCGCCGCCGAAGCCTTCTATCGCGGCCTGATAATTATTGTTTTTGTAATTTGCAATAGCACGCCACTGTTCATCCTTAAAGGTATTGGCTGCCGCCTCGGCATCGCCGTTTTGCAACGCTTGATAGCCTTGTTGATCGGCTGTTTCCCATAGGTTGGTCCAAACGGATGAGTGTGCTGATGAAGGCGCAGCGGAAGAAGCGATCTGGTTCGCTTGGCTCTGTGCGTCTACAGTTGGTGTTTGCAGAACGAAAAATAATAGCGGTAGAGTCAAAACTAAACCGCGTCTAAATGCGAGCGCAACTATTGGCAGAATGAATAACACCAACCACGGGCCCGTTTCATACCACGCATCGAATAATCTTTCGGTGGCTTCGATTTGGTCTTGCCCTGAATTAAACGCAAAAGATTTTATGGTATCGATGTCCAGGCTGCTATTCGCGAAAGGCACATAGAGGCCGCCGAGATCGACTGCAATATCGCTTAGTTGTTTACTGTCTAATCGGGCGATGACCATGATGCGATTGCTATCGTAAATAAAGCCACCGTTAGCTGCAGGGATAGGTGCGCCCTCGGTTGTTCCAATTCCCCAAATGGTCAGCCGATGTGGAGAACCGTATTGTAATTGCTCGAGTCGCGGGCGAGCGTCATTGGCTATTCCGTCGGTTAAGATTACGATATCACCACTTACGACACCGCCGTCTTTTAGTAATTGTTGTGCGGTTTCCAGTGCTTGCTCGGTATTGCTTCCCGCGGATGGCATCATACCGGGCTCTAAGCCGCCAAGTAGGTTAATAATGGTGTCGGTATCATCGGTGAGTGGTGTCACCACATGCGCATCGCCACTGTAGGCAATCAATGCGGTTAAGCCCTGGCGACGCTCGTTAAGTAGGTCGATTAATTTTAAGCGACTGCGTACCAGTCGCGATGGTTTGATATCTTCTGCCAACATTGAGGGCGACATATCCCACACGATAACCAGTGCAGATGTTTCTTTGTGAACCGGCATTGCGCGTTTTTGCCAAGTGGGCCCAGCTAGTGCGATGGTAATAACACACCAACATATAAGCAGGAACCACAGCGGAACGCGGCTACGTTTTAATGCGCTGCCGTCGACGAGTGCTGTTAATAAATGGGGGGCTACTAGCTGTTGCCAATCGCTAGCACGACTTTGCTTGCGGATTAACACTACAAACATATAAAAGCTTGGCAAGAGGGCTAATAGCCAGAATGGGCGCAAAAAATGAAAGTTTGCGACCAGTTGCGTAGAAATGTAAGTCAGAAAGTCACTCATGGGGTTGTAGCTCTCTGTTGATAAAATAATGCGCTAAACATACTGAGTAGTAAGGCTAAGGCGAGGGGCCACATAAATAAGGCCGACACGGGGCGAAGGGTTTCACCGTCTTGCTCGATCGGCTCTAGCTGATCAATTAGCCCGTAGATTTGCTGCAGTTCCTCTGGGTTGTGGGCGCGAAAATAGCGGCCACCGGTTGTATCGGCAATATAGTTTAGAGTGTCTTCATCAAGTTCTGCTGACGGATTAACTTTGCGTGCAAAACTGCCAAAGAAACCACTGCGTTGAATCATCTCGTTGGCGCCAACGCCAACGGTATAGATTTTAACGCCGGCTTGCTTTGCTAAGTCGGCGGCTTGTCGCGGCGCGACTTCGCCAGCGGTATTGGCGCCATCGGTTAACAATATAAGTATACGTTCTTCGGCCGGACGATCACGTAAGCGCTTAACGGCAAGCCCTATGGCATCACCAATGGCCGTTTGTTCACCCGCAAATCCTAATTGTGCCTCTTCCATTAATTTGCCGACGGTTTTTCTGTCGAAAGTAAGCGGGGCTTGTAGGTAAGCCTGAGAGCCAAATAATATTAAGCCTAATCGGTCAGATTTGCGGCGTTCGATAAAATCTTTAACAACGTACTTAACCACTAATATGCGCGCTATTTGTTGATCTTTAACGATCATATCGGGTGTTTGCATACTGCCGGAAATGTCTACGGCAACCAATAAGTCGCGACCTGTGGTGGGCAGGGTAATTTCATCTCCTAACCATTGTGGACGCGCTGCACTGGCAATGAGTAACAACCACATCGCAACGAGTGAAAAGAGTTTTATATGTTTAGCTTTAGCGCTGCTCAGTGAGTCCTGCTGATAAAGCCTGTTGGCAATATTAAAGAAGGGCACTTTAATTGCTGTGTCTTGGCGCTGTACCCTCGGCAATAGAAAGTAAGTGATTAGCGGTAACGGAGCGAGCAAAAAAGCCCAAGGCCAGTCAAACTGAAACATCTAGTTGACCTCCGTGAGTGTTGTTGCGGTGATTCTGTGATTTTTTATCCAGCGCTCGGTAAATGTCAGCAGCGTCTGGGCACTAACGTCGCTTTGCTTTGCATAGATACTATTCGAACACATACTATCTAGTAGGTCGGTATCCGCTTGCGTTAATTTGTTTGCGGGGTAGCTGGCTATTAGTAATTTCTTCCATTCGTCGCTGGTGGCTGTGGCAATTTTGTTGCGTGCATGACGATTGTTACGTAGTGCAAAAGCGTTGATATAAGTTCGTTTTAATAAGGTTGCTATGTCGTGTACGCTGGACGCTTGTTGTGTGCGCAGTGTTTTTAATTCTGCCAAGGCTCGTTTTCTATAACGACGCGCGGCTGCACGCTTGCGCAGGGTAATAATGACCGCTGTAGTACTGGCGATAATTAATCCAAGTAGTATCCACCAGCCGATCGCGATGGGCAACTGGCTAACGGGCTCTGGCGTAATAACATCTTCCATCTGCGCTAATAATTGTTCAGCATTGGGTTGTTGCTGTGCATGCGCCGGCATTTGCGCCGATTGTGATTGTGAATAAGGTACAGGCATAAGCGGGCTAGGGGTATCCATTTTAGCGGCCTCCCTTACGTTTTTTGTTGACGAAAACATTCCGAATAAAATCTGTCGGCTCGATATTGACTGGGCAGTCGATAAGTTTTGCGCCGGTGTTCGTTGCAGCGGCTTGTAGTTGTTGCTGATGATCCAGCCAGTTTTGCCGAAAGTTTTTGCGGAAGGAATTAGCGCCCGCGCTGATAGACAATCGTTGTTCACCGTCGGAAATTGTTAAGCTATGGGCACTGGGAAGCTGTTGTTCGAGCGGGTCATAGGTGTGGATGAGACTTGTCTCGGTATGACGTCCTAGCAGCGCTAGAGATTTTTCCGAGTCGTGGCTGAAGTCATTGAAGTCACTGATAATAAATACCGCACTCCCAGGGCGCGCTACACGTCGAATATCCGTGAGAATAGTGTCGAGTGTAACTTTGCTTGATGCTGATCGAATTGAACCGGAAGCGTACGCACTTAACGCGCGAGCGTCTAAAACATTACCGGTTGAATCGTTTTCATTTATTTGTGGGTGTTCAGCCTCAGCTATCGGCGAACTCAGCGCTTGGTTGAGTTCGCAAAGTTCGTGAATAAACCGCAGTACGGCGTGTTTGCCACGACGTGCGCGTAAATCTTTGCTGTGATGGTCGGAAAATAATAGCGCACCAATTCGATCATTATTTTGGAGTGCCGCCCAAGCCAAAACCGACGCGATAGTTGCGGCGTACACAGATTTAAATTGCGTTACGCTGCCAAAAAACATACTCGCGCGTTGGTCTACTACGAGGTACACGGGCCTTTCGCGTTCTTCTTGAAAAAGTTTGGTATAGGTTTCTGTGGTGCGCGCGGTAACTCGCCAGTCGATGTTGCGAACATCGTCGCCAGGCTGATACAGCCGAACTTCCGCAAACTCCATACCGCGGCCGCGATAATTGGTGGCGCTATCACCTGCAACAATCGATGTGCTTTTTTTGCGGGTTTCTAAGCGAATATCTTTGGCGAGATAGCGCAGCTGCAAAAGCTCGTCGGTACTAGTGTGAACACCAAAACCGGGTTTTTGCGTGGCCTGCGTAGTCGCGTTGTTGGGTTTAGACGCGCGTGTAAATACCGACTGCAACATATTCGCCCCTCGTTAAGCGATCGGCACGCAGTTTAGAATTTCGTCGATAATCTTGTCGGCGGTTTGCCCCTGAGCTTCGGCTTCAAAAGTCAGAATAAGGCGGTGACGAAAAACATCGTGCACAACAGCGCGTACATCGTCGGGGCTAACATAGTCATTGCCTTTCATCCAGGCATGGGCGCGGGAACAGCGATCGAGACTGATGGTTGCCCGTGGGCTCACGCCAAACTCAAGCCAACGACGTAAGTCTGCGCTGTAAACTTCGGGCTGACGTGTAGCTTGAGTAAGCTGGACGATGTATTCCTCGACAGCGTCGGCCATGTGAATATCCAGCGCTTCGGCGCGTGCGCTAAATAATTCGCTTTGTAAAACGCGGTGCTCAAGTTTCGCGACCTCGGTGTGACGGGATTCGGCGCGGCTTAAGCGTAGAATTTCGCGCTCAGCTTCGGCGTTGGGGAAGTCGACCTTTACATGCATTAAAAAGCGATCGAGTTGTGCTTCTGGTAGTGGGTAAGTCCCTTCTTGCTCGATCGGGTTCTGCGTCGCCATCACCAAAAACAGCTCGGGTAGTTTATAGGTTGAGCGACCAACACTAATTTGTCGTTCGGCCATAGCTTCGAGAAGCGCGGACTGAACCTTAGCCGGGGCACGGTTGATTTCATCAGCCAGTACTAAGTTGTGGAATATCGGCCCGGACTGAAATTCGAAGGTGCCGGACTCTGGTCGATAAATATCCGTGCCGGTTACATCGGACGGCAGTAAATCCGGGGTAAATTGTACGCGATGGAAATCACCTTCAATGCCGTCGGCAAGGGTTTTAATGGCTTTGGTTTTCGCTAAGCCCGGCGCGCCCTCAACAAGTAGGTGGCCATCGGCAATTAGCGCGATAAGTAATCGGTCGATTAAGTGGGGTTGTCCTACAATTTGGCTGTCGAGCCACTGACGCAAGTTTTGGATGCTGGTCTTGATGGTCATCGAGGCAAATACCTTATGCTAATTGGTTAACGGTTGTAGTTAGTTAACATATTGAAATTATTATAAAAGTTGTGAAACTACCCGCGGAGTTATCAGCTTCAGCGGGGGTTGGGCCACAGCCCAAATGTTTGCTTTAGCGACGCTATAGACTCAGCGTGCTCTAGTCGGTTCCCTCGTTGCGGAAGATGCCGACGAATAAGCTATGCTTATGTAGGGGCAAAACGCCAATTATCAACCGCCCGTTTTGGCATATATGGCTACTGGGCGCTATAGAGGGAATCTGCGTGGATATAAATTTATCGAGCTTAAATAATCGTCAGCACTTTGTTGATCAATTTGTGATCTGGGCTGGCGAGCATTGTGAGCCGAGCGAGAGCGTTTCGTTTCAGGCGTTTCTGCGCGTATATCTGCAGCGCTTCCCTTTAGAAGAGTGGATGGGGCGTGTCTATGCGGATCTTTACGGTCTGTGTTATGCGCTATGGTTAAACTTAAAATCAGCGCCGGGGAAATCGCCGCGCGCCTCGGTTTACAATCCCACGCTTGATGAGCATGGCTGGCAGTGTGGGCGAACGGTTATTGTGATTCTACAGCGTGACATGCCTTTCTTGGTTGACACTGTAAGAATTGCCCTGCAAGGCTTGGACGCGCCCATACATATTATTAAAAGTACGGTGTTGAACATCAGCCGCGAGCAGAATGGTTTAGCGGTTCAGTCAACGCTTACTAATCACCCAGCTCCACAGCCCATTGCCGGCGCATCTCGCGAAGCTTTGATCTATATCGAGGTGAGCCTACACACCATTGATGCTGAACTGCATGAAATTCGGGATACCTTAGTATCCGTGCTCGAAGATCTTGCTGTGGTGGTAGAAGACCATCAAGCCGTTCTAGAAAAAATTGATGCTACCAGCAGTGGTCTGGTCAATATGCCCGCTACCGCCTATGCGAGGCAAGAGCTGCAAGAGTTTCTTGGTTGGCTTCGGCATCGGCATTTCGCGTTTCTGGGTTATCGGGAATATGACCTGAGTGATGCGGCGGGCGAGCTCACCCTGACGGAAAATGCCGATGCGCGGTTAGGGATTTTTCGTCGTGTAGGCATTCAGGAAAGCCGCTTTACTTATAGTGATTTCAGTGAAGGGATGCGCAACTTCTATGATCGTGATGAGGCGATTTGTTTCTCTAAGGCATCGACACGCAGCAGCGTTCACCGCTCGGCGTACCCCGATTATGTGGTCATAAAAAAATATGACGATGCCGGTAAAGTGTGTGGTGAGGTACGGTTTTTAGGCTTATTCACCTATGATGTTTATATGATGAGTGTGCTGGATATTCCGATCTTGCGCACAAAAGTGCAGGAAATAATCGACCGTACCGGTGTAGCGCCAGACAGCCACGATGGCAAAAACCTACGTCGTGTGATCGATAACTATCCCCGCGACGAGTTGGTCCAGTCAGATACCGAAACATTGTTTAATAGTGTGGTTGCAATTGCCAATCTAAACGAACGCCATCTAGTGCGTTTAATCACTCGCCGCGATCCGTTTGGCAACTTCGTTACGTTTAATGTTTTTGTCCCAAAAGATATTTACAGTACCGTTATTCGCCAAAAGATGCAGAATTATTTAAGCAATGTTTTAGGTTCTAGTGACTTTGACTTTAATACCTTCTTTTCTGAATCGAGTTTAGTGCGTGCTCAATTTATCTATCGTATAGATAAAGACAGTTGCCCAGCGTTCGATCCGCAACTGCTCGAAGCCGATATTGTTGATATGACGCGTAACTGGGATGACCATTTACGCAGTTCGTTAATAGAAGAGATGGGCGAGACGAAAGGCGTTAGCTACTACAATACCTACAAAAATGCTTTTACCTCGGGGTACCAAGAAGATTTAGATGCGCGTGCGGCGGTCCAAGATATAAAGCTACTTGAACAGCTCGAAGACGAACACGATGTGGTGATGAATTTTTATCAACCGCTGGGCAGTGATAGTCGCAATATTCGCTTTCGCGTTATGCATATAAATACACCTATTATTCTTTCCGATATTATTCCGGTACTAGAGCATTTGGGTTTGCGGGTGTTGGGCGAACGGCCTCATCAAATCACCAAAAAAGATAATAGCTGTGTGTGGTTGCACGATTTTGAATTGAGTCTTGGCCAAAATCTTACAGTTGATGTTCACTCGGTTAAAGCGCTTTTTGAACATGCTTTTGAGGCGGTATGGCGCAAAGAAGCGGAGAGTGATGGGTTTAATAAGCTCGTGCTGGGTGCGCGTTTACATTGGCGTGAAGTATGCCTGTTGCGCGGCTATGCCGGCTACATGAAACAGACGGGATTCTCTGAGGATCAAGCCTTTATCGCCGAGACTCTTCTCAATCACGCCGATATCACTCGTAATCTTGTCGCTTTATTTAAGGCGATGTTCGAGCCGCGGGTAAATCGCGAGTCTAAAAGTGCCGAAAAAATTCAGGAACGCAGTGAACGTTTGAAAGCTAAGATAGTGGAATCTTTAGAGCAAGTATCGAACTTGAATGAAGACCGGGTATTGCGACGTTACTTAGATTTTATGTTGGGAACGCTACGTACTAACTATTTTCAACTAGACCGCTTCGCCGCAGACCCGAGTCAGCCTAAATCTTATATTTCCTATAAGTTTAGCCCGCGAACGATTGCAGATATTCCAGAGCCTCGCCCTGAGTTTGAAATTTACGTTTACTCACCACGAGTGGAAGGCGTACATCTTCGTGGTGGCAAGGTCGCCCGTGGCGGTTTGCGTTGGTCGGACCGGCTGCAGGATTACCGTACAGAAGTCCTCGGTTTGGTTAAAGCTCAGCAAGTAAAAAATGCTGTGATTGTACCTACCGGTGCTAAGGGTGGATTTGTCTGTAAGTTGCCGCTGCTAAATCCCACTCGAGAAGCCTTTTTAGAGGAGGGTATTGCCTGTTACAAAATTTTCATCCAGGGCTTATTGGATATTACCGATAACTTGGTAGAGGGTAAGGTTGTACCGCCAGAAAATGTTATTCGACGTGATGAAGACGACCCGTATCTTGTTGTTGCGGCAGATAAGGGTACTGCGACTTTTTCCGATATAGCCAACGAAATTTCGCTGCAATATAACCATTGGTTAGGCGATGCGTTTGCCTCTGGTGGCAGCCAAGGTTATGACCATAAAGGCATGGGTATTACCGCGAAAGGCGCTTGGGTTTCAGTGCAGCGACATTTTCGTGAGCAGGGTGTGGATATCCAACATCAGGACTTCACGGTTATTGGTATTGGCGACATGGCTGGTGATGTATTCGGCAATGGTATGTTGCTATCTCGTCATATTCGGTTGACGGCCGCGTTCAATCACATGCACATATTTATCGACCCTCAACCGGATGCGGCGAGTAGCTTTATCGAACGGCATAGGTTGTTTGATACCCCGCGCACCAATTGGGCGGACTATAATCCAGCGTTAATCTCTGAAGGTGGTGGCGTTTTTTTACGTTCCGCTAAATCTATTTCGATTACCCCTCAAATGCGCGAAGCCTTTGCGATTACTGCGCAAAAGCTAACACCAACAGAGCTTATCTCAGCGCTATTGAAAGCGCCGGTAGATTTGATTTGGAATGGCGGTATTGGTACCTACGTAAAATCGGCCAGCGAAAGCCATGCGGCAGTTGGTGATAAAGCCAACGATGGTTTGCGCGTAAACGGCAAAGATTTGCGCTGTAAAGTATTCGGGGAGGGGGGAAACCTAGGGATGACCCAGCTTGGCCGAGTAGAGTTTTGCCTAAACAACGGCGCGAGCAATACCGACTTTATCGACAACGCTGCCGGCGTGGATTGTTCTGACCACGAAGTTAATATCAAAATCTTGTTAGATGAATTGGTCGCGCAAGGTGATTTAACAGGCAAACAGCGCAATCAATTACTCTTAGATATGACCGACGAAGTGGCTGCGTTGGTTTTACAAAATAACTACCGGCAAACTCAAGCGATTAGTTTGGCAAAGTTTCAAGCATCGGCCCGCTCTAATGAATACCGCCGTTTTATCAACTACTTAGAAAATCAGGGGCGACTGAATCGCGCGCTCGAATTTATTCCCACCGACGAGGAGATTGTAGAGCGTCAAGGCCACGGAAAATCCCTGACTCGCCCCGAGCTTTCGGTATTGTTGTCCTACGCAAAAGTTATGCTAAAGGAGGCGCTCACCAACTCCGACATTGGTGAAGACGAAACCATTGCCACGGCAATCGAAAGCGCATTCCCGCATACGCTCGCGACTAAGTTTCCACAAGAGCTCTATCGACATCGCTTACGTCGCGAAATTGTTGGTACTCAAGTGGCCAACGATATGATTAATAACCTCGGTATTACCGTTGCGCATCGGCTGCTGGAAACTACTGGGGCAAGCACGGTGGATATCTCTAAAGCCTACGTCGTTTCTCGTGAAGTGTTTCAGTTTGAGGCCTTCCAGCACTATATTAAATCCTTGGATAATCGCGTTTCGAGTGAGTTTCAAGCCGAGCTTATGACCAATATGATTCGCCGCGTAAGGCGCGGTACCCGTTGGTTTTTGCGCAATCGACGTATGAATCTGTCACCAAAAGATGACATACCACGCTTTACAAACGGCTTGGAATTGGTCTATCAAAGTACTCGTGAATACGCTCAGGGGTCGGCCAAAGAAGCTTGGCAACAGCGCAGTGAACGCTACAGCGAGCAGGGCGTGCCAGATGAATGGGCGTTGCGCCTAGCCATGCCGGACAATTTATTTTCTGGCTTAGGTGTCGTCGAAAGTGCACACAAAGCCGGCGCGGATTTAGGGTTGGCGTCGCAGCTGTTTGTACAGCTATTGGATCGGTTGGATTTAAATTGGTTTGCCACTCAGCTGTCTGAAGTGAAAGTCGAAAGCTACTGGCAGGCGTTAGCGCGGGAATCTTTCTTGGATGAGCTGGAAGCACAATTGCGCAGTTTAACTGTCGCCCTTATTGCGTACCTAGAGCATAACAAAGGTTTAGATATCGACAACCTTGTTAGCCAGTGGTATAGCGATCACGAGCTGCTAGTTCATCGTTGGAAGCAGATGGTAAATGAAGTGCAGGGCGCACAAGTGACCGACTATGCTATGTTTTCCGTGGCATTACGCGAATTGGTTGATTTGGTGCAGTCCACCGAGCATATTTTGTTGCAGGTTTAGCGTGGCATGGGCTTAAATTGATACTGGCTTAGAGAATAGGGTTTGTCCAGTCATGGCGGAGTCGCACCACATTATTGTCAACTTAAGTGTCAGCGCGGATGAGTATTTAAAGCTCTATTCTGGAGCGGCGCAATCGGTTCGTGCGACGTCTATAGACGGTCGCACGATTCGTTTTCCGGCTAATATCTTACAGCCCTATGTTACCCATACCGGCGTACAGGGCTGCTTCGCCATTCATTTTACCGCCGACAGCCGCTTTGATCGCATCGAGCGTCTAGCTTAACGGCACTGCTTCTGGTCACTCGTGTTCGTTGTTAATATCCGCGACTAGCAGTGCACAAACGGCGTCTATTTATCTAAAACGGCTTCGCCTGAAATCGACTAACTCCGCGCAATTCTGTATCCTTGCGCCTTCTCGACCGATCCCAACGCTTCACAAGCGCAATCGTGTCCTCCGCAATTCTTCCCGTTAATATTGGCAGTCGAAAGCCGCAGTAAAAGGCCGATTATGTATAACTTGGCGAAAAAATGTTTGTTTGCCCTGAACCCTGAAGTTTCACATGAATTATCACTCGACCTTATGGGTGCTGCAGAGCGTTTGCAGTTATTGCAACCCTTCTTCCGCAAGCACGTGGTCGACCCTGTAGAGGTGATGGGTTTGAAATTCCCTAATGCCGTCGGCTTGGCCGCTGGGCTGGATAAAAATGGCGATTACTTTAATGCCCTGGGGCAGCTGGGGTTTGGTTTTGTTGAAATCGGTACGGTCACACCGCTGGCCCAACCCGGAAACCCACGCCCGCGGTTGTTCCGTTTAGTTGAGCAGGAAGCGATTATCAATCGCATGGGGTTTAACAATAAAGGCGTTGATCACCTCGTTAACGCCGTAAAAAAGCGTCGTTACGATGGTATTTTGGGTATCAATATCGGCAAGAATAAAAATACACCGGAAGACCAAGCCCTTTCCGATTATGAAAAGTGTCTCGATGCGGTCTACACCAGTGCCGATTACATCACCGTTAATATTTCGTCGCCGAATACGCCGGGGCTTCGCAATCTACAGTTTGGTGAAACCTTATCGCAGCTATTGGCCGGCATTAAAGCGCGGCAAGCTCAGCTGGCGGATAGATATGAATTAAAAGTGCCAATCGCGGTAAAGATTGCGCCGGATATGAATAGCGATGAAATTAAAAATGTCGCGGATGTACTAATGCAGCACGAGTATGAAGGCGTGATTGCGACTAACACTACAATCTCACGCGAAGGTGTCGAAGCGTCCCCGTTTGCAGGCGAGGCGGGTGGTTTAAGCGGTACGCCAGTACGTGATAAATCTACCGAAGTGATTCGCGTATTAGCCGAGCATCTACAGGGTGCATTGCCGATTATTGGCGTGGGCGGGATTTCCACTGGGAAGGATGCGCTAGATAAGGTTGAAGCGGGTGCGAGCTTGGTACAAGTCTACAGCGGCTTTATCTACCGTGGCCCAGCCTTGATAGCGGAAGCCGCTAAGGTACTGGCATCGCACCGTTAGCGGCTTCATCAGGCTCGTAATAACGAGCCTATGTCCTCGGCGGGTATTTGGCCCGTAGCCGAGGTGACCCCTCGCGGGGAAACTGTTACATATTTTGCAGCTTCTGGACTTGCGCCAGTGTGTTGAATCCATTCCAGTGGTCTTCTCGCCCTTCCCGCCAGCCGGTTAGCCATTCTTGTCTGGCGTCGCCATTAACATGTGGACATAAAGTTCGCGACTTGCCGGTTACGGCAGCGCGATACCCGCGTGCAAAGGCGCGCTCTGAGTGGCTCCTTTTCTGACTTTTCATAGGCAATGTTCCTGTTAGTTGCTTGGATGGTTTGCTCTTACTTGATTGGTGCCGTGTTTGTGTCGGTGGCGTGTCTAATTCAACCCTCCAAAAAAACACTCTTCATAGTGACGAGCGGCTATGCCACCGTAATTAGCTGCTTTCTGTAGTTCTCGGTGTTGCCGAGCAGAGCTGTTACACTTGCGCTCTGTCTTCTCAAGCAGGACATGAAGTTTCCCAAAGGCCGATTAAAAAGTGAACGATTATAAATTCATAGTAAACGGCTTCCATATGGCCCCTCAGAATAAAATGCAGTAATACGATATGTCCCACAACTATTTCGCCACCTGTCCCAAGGGCCTAGAAAGCCTTTTAAAACAAGAGCTTGAATCTATTGTCTCAAGTGAAGTAAAAGAAACTGTCGCAGGATGCTCCTTTGACGGCGACTTAGAAAATGCTTACCGCGCCTGCCTTTGGTCGCGCTGTGCGAACAAAATTCTTTTGCCTTTGGCGCGCGGTATTGTTAAATCCGCCGACGATATCTACGCGCTGGTCGCGTCAGTGCCCTGGGAAGAGCACTTCCTGCCAGATTCGACCTTACTTGTTGATTTTATCGGTGCCAGTGATGCCATTCGTCACACCCAATTTGGTGCGCAACGGGTGAAAGATGCTGTAGTTGATCGCTTGCGCGAGCAAACTGGCGAGCGTCCAAATGTTGAAAAAAGTAACCCCGATATTCGTATTAATGCCCGTTTAGCCAAAGGGCAACTGCACCTGAGTCTGGATCTGTCTGGCGACAGTCTTCATCGTCGCGGCTACCGCATGGGGCAGGGTGGCGCTCCACTTAAAGAGAACCTCGCCGCAGCGTTGTTATTGCGCGCCGGTTGGACAGACATCGCCGCGCGCGGTGGCGCGTTGCTCGACCCGATGTGTGGTTCGGCAACTTTCTTAATCGAAGGTGTGATGATCGCGGCCGATATTGCCCCGGGAATCTATCGAGCGGATAAGGCGCACCGCAGCCGCTTTGGCGCGATTCCAAACTCCCCCAAAGGCTTTGGCTTTGAACGCTGGCGCCAGCATTCCTCAGAGATGTGGCAAACACTTATCGATGAAGCCTTCGCGCGTCGAGAAAAAGGCCTAGCTAATTTTAATTCGGAAGTTCGCGGTTACGATGTTGTGCATCGCGTTCTTGATGCCGCAGCGGAAAACATTGAAACCGCAGGCTTAGCCGATCTTATTCGCTTAACACCGAAAGCCGTCGAGGAATTTAAAAAGCCAACCCACACCGAAATTACTGCGGGATTAGTCATTTGTAACCCGCCTTATGGTGAGCGATTGGGTGAAATCGATGCACTTAAAGCAACGTACTACAGTTTAGCCAGCGTTATGAAGAGGGAGCTTCCCGGCTGGGAACTTGCCGTTTTTACCGGTGCTAAGGCCTTGTCCGATGCGCTTCGATTGCGACCGCGAAAAAAGTACAAGTTTTACAATGGCGCTATACCTAGCGAGCTTTTGTTGTTTGATTTGCTTGCAGCTACGTCAGCCCCAGAGCCAGCTAACAGCAGCGCGACAAAATCGGGGGCGAGCTTATATGGCGCGCGCAGCCAGTCATCGAGCGACGCAACTGAAACTGAAAGTAACGCTATCAGCCCTGACAAGAGCGCTAAAAATGACAGCGAGAGCCAATGCGTTAGTAGTAGTCCTAGCGTCAATCTTAATGTTGAAGGCAGCGATCAGAGTGATCCTGACAGCGATCGCCTTGGGATAGATAGTGCTGATTCCGCTAGTCCTACCGCTATCCCTACTAATAGTCCGTATGGCCATAGCCGTGACCGCAATAACCTAGACGAAGCCGCCGAACCGGTACAAACCACCCCAGAACAAATCAAAAAATCGCCGTGGGCGGGAACCCGTGTAACCGCCGATTCTACCGCCGACTTGCGTCCCTACGACCCAACTCTGGACCCAAAAACGCCAACGGAGTTAAAAGAGTTCCCACTTTCCAGCGGCGCCGAGATGGTATGTAATCGTCTGAAAAAGAATCAAAAGCGTCTGGAAAAGTGGTTGAGAAAATCCGACGTGAATTGCTATCGCTTATACGATGCTGACATGCCCGAATATTCTGCTGCAGTCGATGTTTATACCGGTAGCCAGGGCGATTTACATATTCACGTTCAGGAATATGCGGCTCCAAAATCCATTGAAGAAAGCAAAGCGGAAGCGCGCTTTAAAGAGTTGGTTCACGCTGTAGCGGTTGCCTGTGATGTTAGCGAAGATGTAATCGTTCTAAAAACCCGTCGCCGCAATAAAGGCAAACAGCAATACGAAAAACTCACCCGTTGGGAACCATCGCCCGGCGAAGTGGTAACTGAAGGTCAGTGTAAGTTTAAAGTTAACCTGCATGATTATTTGGATACCGGCTTATTTTTAGATCACCGCCCGTTGCGTATGCGTATCGCTGATATGGCTAACGGTAAAAAGTTTCTAAATCTATTTTGTTACACCGCAACCGCGACAGTGCACGCAGCGGTCGGTGGCGCTAGCAGTTCGGTAAGTGTCGACATGTCGAATACCTATTTACAGTGGGCGCGCGAAAACTTTGATCTAAACAATATTCAACCGATTAAACATCGCCTTATTCGCGATAACTGCCTGACCTGGCTGGACGAATGCCAAGAAACCTTTGATCTGATTATGCTCGACCCACCGAGTTTTTCAAACTCAAAAAAAATGGAAGACGTTTTAGACATTCAGCAAGATCATGTCGATCTAGTGTCGCGTTGCATGGACTTACTTAATCCTGCTGGAACCTTATTCTTCTCGAACAATTTACGAAGTTTTAAGCTAGATTACGATGCGCTCGCGGCGTTTGATATTAAAGATATTACCGCACAAAGCTTGGATCCAGACTTTAAGCAAAATGCTAAAATTCACCACTGTTGGGAAGTTCGTCATCCCAGTAAAGGGTGACGCCGTATATTGAGGTTTAGCTTTAGAGTTGAATAGCTAGAATGGTAGAAGATGACACGACAGGTAAATTTCGTAGTATGAGCTCCAGTTCAGATTTGTTTAAGCTACACAGTAAATACCAGCCCGCAGGCGACCAACCCGAGGCCATAAAAAAACTGGCGCAGGGTATTGATTCGGGGTTGGCGTCGCAAACGCTTCTTGGTGTTACCGGTTCGGGTAAAACCTTTACCATTGCCAACGTAATTGCTCATGCGCAGCGACCGACAATGGTAATGGCACACAATAAGACCTTGGCCGCTCAGCTTTACGGTGAATTTAAAGAATTCTTCCCGAACAATGCCGTTGAATATTTTGTTTCTTATTATGATTATTATCAGCCCGAAGCCTATGTGCCTTCGTCTGACACCTTTATTGATAAAGATGCGTCGGTTAACGAACACATCGAACAAATGCGACTATCGGCGACCAAGGCGTTGATGGAGCGCAAAGATGCAATTGTGGTTGCTACCGTATCCGCCATTTATGGATTGGGTGACCCCGAATCCTATTTGAAAATGATGTTGCACTTGGTGCGCGGCGATCAAGTTGATCAGCGTGATTTGTTACGACGTTTGGCAGAATTACAATACACCCGCAACGACATTGATTTTCAGCGCGGCACCTATCGCGTGCGCGGTGAAGTGCTCGATATTTTTCCTGCCGACTCGGAAACAGACGCAGTACGACTTGAGCTGTTTGATAACGAGATCGAAAACATTTCGATCTTTGACCCGCTTACCGGTGAAATTATTAATCGCGTCCCGCGTGCAACTATCTATCCTAAGTCTCATTACGTTACGCCTCGGCAGCGTATTTTGGATGCCGTAGTCAATATTGAACAAGAATTGGTAGTTCGCTTAGAGCAGTTGAAATCACTCGATAAGCTGGTAGAGGCACAGCGGCTTGAACAGCGTACTCGCTACGATTTGGAAATGATGCGCGAGTTGGGCTACTGTACAGGTATTGAAAACTACTCTCGCTATTTATCTGGCCGCGAAAGTGGCCTACCGCCACCGACACTATTTGATTATTTGCCACCAGAAGCACTGTTAGTGATCGACGAGTCGCATGTAACCATTCCGCAAATTGGCGCTATGTACAAGGGTGATCGCTCCCGCAAAGAGACCTTGGTTGAATATGGTTTTCGTTTGCCCTCGGCCTTAGATAACCGCCCGATGCGTTTTGACGAATGGGAAAGTGCAGCGCCGCAAGCCATTTTTGTGTCGGCAACACCGGGTAAATACGAAGCGGAAAAACAAGGGCAGGTTGTAGAGCAAGTGGTTCGGCCAACCGGCTTGTTGGACCCAGAAATTGAAGTGCGTCCGGCCATATCGCAAGTGGATGACTGCTTGTCGGAAATTAATATTCGCGTCGCAAAAAAAGAGCGTGTGTTAATTACTGTGCTAACCAAGCGTATGGCGGAAGATCTCACTGAATATTTGGTGGAGTGCGGCGTGAAAGTGCGCTATATACACTCGGATATCGAAACCGTCGAGCGAGTGGAAATTATTCGCGATTTACGTATTGGTGAATTCGATGTTTTGGTCGGCATTAACCTATTGCGTGAAGGCTTGGATATGCCCGAGGTATCGCTAGTGGCAATTTTTGATGCGGATAAAGAAGGCTTTTTGCGTTCCGATCGTTCGCTTATTCAGACGATTGGCCGTGCCGCGCGAAATGTAACAGGTAAAGCGATTCTCTACGCCGACCGTATCACCGGTTCTATGGAACGTGCGATGGGAGAAACTCAGCGCCGTCGCGCCAAGCAGAAAGCGTATAACCTAGAGCATGGCATTGAACCAAAGGGTATCTATAAAAGCGTTGCCGATATTATGGAGGGCGCTAGAGCACCTGGTTCACGTGTTGGCGGGAAACGTAAAGTCGCAGAAACTAAAGGTAAATACGCGTTAGACATTCCCGATGGGAAAGATGTATGGCATCACATTCAGGATTTGGAAAAGATGATGTTTGAAGCCGCTAAAAGCCTCGAATTTGAAAGGGCAGGTTTGATACGCGACAAAATTCACCAGCTTAAACAGACGGCCATGTAGCCGTTAAAAACATTGTTGTAATTAAATATTGATGAATGTTGAGCCTACTCGTACTGTGTGGATTGGGTTAATGCTTTTCCGCTTCGCTTAAAGTTGTTTTCTGCCTCTCTAAAGAAAGCCCCATAAAATGGGCTAAGATCACACAGGTAAAATAGACCACCCACCCCGAAAATATCACATCACTTAAAAAGTGCCCACCTTGAACAATCCGAACAAATCCGACAATTATACCAGCTCCAATTCCAAGGCTTAGCCAGCGACGGCGCCCCAACGCCCAGGCTAGCGACATCAAATAAAATGAAATCGCGGCATGGCCACTAACAAATGAGCAGTTCCGCTGACAGGCACCCGAATAGGTAAATACTGGGGCGAAGCTATGTTCTCCAGCAAAGGGTTGTACGTCGCGCGGGCGAGGGCGGCCAACGGAATTTTCTTTTAAACCAACATTAACAATCAATCCTGGCCCTAGGATCAATGCAGCAAGCAAAAACAGCCAAGCTTTTCGAGCAGCTTTTAGTCCTCTGTAACTACACCAAGCGATGCCGCCGATAATGGCAAGTAAGTAGACGATTTGGATTTTAGCGAAGGCATGATAAATAAACTGAACCACGCTGTTTCTATCAAGCGGGAAACCACTGCCATCAAAGAATAACGCTGACGTCCAAAGGTCTAGCTTTGGCAGCAGTAAAAAGAAGGCGACACAGCCGAGGCAGGCTAACAGATCCGCGCGCCAAAGGAACGCCAGCCGTTGTTCATACCAATTTGACTTAAGGGTAGGTTGACCTTGGTTTCTTGTGCTCATGGTAATGCCTTTTCCCATTGTGCTGTAACGCAACGCAAGTTCACGGGTAGCCAATAAAATTTGTGGCGAGGGTAAGATATACGCGCCGAGATTCGGTGCTGTTTATGGCTTGCTTAATAACACCTAAATTTTTTGTAGAACTGAATCCGGCAGAAAACTCTGCCGTAAAGGGTTCTTTTGTTACAAACAAAAACTCTCGAGCTTTTAGCCTAGTCTCTTGGTCGTCGCTTTCTTGGCCGGTGAAGTCACGCAGGTTTAGTTTTAAATCGTAGTAGTCGCGAATATTGTCGGGGTTTGGGCTCCAGCGCGCAAATTGAAAACTGCCCGGCTCGGCAAAGTAACCGAGATACGCGAGCAGGTCGCGACTATCGCTGGTTAGCCGTGCATTCGGGTAGGTCGTTAAATAGGGCTTTAGCTGCTCGCCAAGTTCCGGCCATGCCATTATGCGATAGTAGGGTGTGTTCTTGCGGGTAGGTTCTACATTGGCAATATGTTGTATTACGGGCCAGTGGTAGAACAACGATAGCGCACCGAGTTGAATAATCGCGCCGGTAATTAACCAGCGTTTCAATTTAAAACTTGAGCTAGCGGTTTGCCATATGTCGGGGGCGCACAAGGCTAACAATAATGCTCCGCCTACCATCCATGGGCCTGCCCAATTGGCAAATGCGCGCGATAAAAATGCCTGTACCGATATGGCGGCGAGAATAATCAATGTGGCCCAAATAAACAGGCGAATAAACTCCGCTTGATTTTCGATTGCCGTAACACTTTTTTTGTCGAGTTCCGAGGTTTCTAATAGGCTCGAAGAAGATGGGCTTTTCGACTGGAACCTTGCTATCAACCCGCGAACAAGCAGGTAGCTCCAGACTGGGCCAAAAATAAAGATTTGCGTCAGCCAGAACTCGAATAGCGAGGCGACATTAAAAAGGTCGCCACCGGTTTCGGAGATCTCTTGGGTATGGTGCAGTGCGACCCAATTGTTTTGGTAATTCCAGTAGATATTCAAACCAAAAATCAAACCCGAAACGATTGCAGCGAGCCAAGGGCCTGCAGTGGTTAGAAGCGGGCGGTGACGGCTGGAAAAAACAAGATATAGAAAAATGGCTAGGGGAAGCGCACCCATGGTGTATTTACTTAGCATACCAAATCCGGTAGCTATACCGACTAACAGCCACTGCCACAAGCGCCCGTCAAGTAGGGCGCACACGGTTGCGTAAAGTGTAACCGACCAACAAAAAATCATCGGCGCATCGGTGGTGATAAATACGCTGTTAAAGCCGATCATGGGAATACAGAGAAATACACAGCCACCAAGAAGCGCTTGCCAGCCAGACGCGATACGTTGCAGTGTCATAAATATCGCGGTGGCACTGCCCGCGTATAGCAAGCTCGCCATGACTTTAATGCCGAATACGCCGTTACCAAACAGGCTGGTGCCAACAATTATGCTCCAGGCGACCATCGGTGGCTTCGAGTAGTAGCCAAAGTCTGGATTTAACGACCAGTGGTAGTAATAGGCTTCGTCATAGAATAGAGAAAGGTGTGGCTGCAGAATGACTAACATTCGATAGACTGTTAGCAACACGACAATCACGGCAAATATAGCCGTGGGCGAGAATTTAGCTGCGCTAGAGGGCGACCCGGTAGTTGAGGATAAAGGTAGCCTAGTCATACCAACCCCACTATTTAGATTCGTTGACAGGATTCTTTAACGTTTCTTCAAGCTGTTTCTGGAAATCTGGGTTGTATTCGCAGCTAAGGGGCTTACGAATTTTATACGATTTCACGTTAGTAGTTTGGAAGAAGATTCGGCTTAAAATTTCAGAAACTACACCGGTAGTTAAAAACTGCAACGAGGCAATCAATAGAATACTGGCGAACATCAACATGGGTCTATCGCCTATATCCTCGCCTAAAAAAACCTTTAGAAAGACTAGGTAAGACATAAGTACGCCGCCGAGCATGCCGACACCAAGGCCAATAGAGCCAAAGAAGTGACCGGGACGGGCGCGGAATTTTAGGAAGAAGAACGCTGTAAGCAAGTCGATAATGACTCGAAAGGTTCGCGAGATTCCGTATTTTGATTCACCGGCAACGCGCGCGCGATGGTGGACGGGTGTTTGGCCGATGCGATGTGGTGGGCAGACGGTCGCCATCCATACCGGAATAAATCGATGCATCTCACCGTAGATGCGAATTTGTTTGAGTACGTCGGCACGATACACTTTTAAACTGCAGCCATAATCGTCCAGTTTTACACCGCTAACGCGTTGAATAATTTTGTTGGCGATGCGCGACGGCAACTTACGCGATACTAGTGCGTCCTGACGGTTTTTTCGCCAGCCTTGGAGTAGGTCCAAGTCACGTGATAATAATTCCATTACAAGGCGAGGAATGTCGGCGGGATCGTTTTGTAAATCGCCGTCCATGGTTGCGATAAGTTCGGTTTTAGCGGCGTCTATTCCGGCTTGCATCGCTGCGGTCTGACCGAAATTACGTTGTAATTCGATATGTTGAAACTGCTCGCCGAATTCATCTACACATTCATTTAAACGTGCGGCGGTTTTATCGCGGCTGCCGTCATTTACGATAATCGCAAACCAATCACCTTGGTAGCCTGTTAGTGCGTCTTTTATCGCGGTAAACAGAGGGCGTACGTTGTCCTCTTCGTTGTACATGGGGACGACGATGGTTAGGCTAGGGAGCTGCATGATAAACGGTTACCTTAATACTGTGATTTTTTTGCGTGAGTAGATCGGTTCTACGCGGGAACGTTTTTTTACATATAAATTAGGGCTGTGTACGCGGGTTCAGCCCGATAAAACCAAAAATACCCACGGCGATATTGATAACAAAAATAAATAAGTGCAGATTAACCGCGACCTTAACGAGATGATTAAGCTCGTAACCCAGAGGAAGTAGCGGTGCTGCGAATGCCAGCTCGAAAGTACCTGCATTGGCAAACCCCGTTAACGGCGAAAGCGCGCTACCGTCGGCAATGATAGTCGCTATCCAAGCGTGGTCAATGGCTATATGCCCCAACGCCGCTGCAACTAGCGCTAGCGCAAGTAGTTTGATCAACCATAGCGCCATGGTTAATGCGTAGAGCGTAAGCCAAGACTGGGGTGTTTGAATAAGTGGTAACAAGAAGCGTAACTTTTCTGATCGGCTACACCCCCATTTTAGTAGATGGATACAAAAGGGCAGCGCGGTGATTAGCGATAGTGGAATGATGATCGCATATTGGCCAAGGCCATAGGTCGATAACCACAGTGAGCCAGTAAAAAACAACAGTAACAGCGCCAGCATGTGCGCGTCGAATAGTCGCAAAAGTACCAATGTCGCCGATGAGTAACGTAGTTCAATACCGAGTTGGTGCTTGCTGAGTGCTGGCAGGGCGATTTCGCCGAGACGCATCGGCAGCAGGAAGCTAACGGTGTTGTGTACCAGGCTAACACTCGAAGTCAGGCGAAAATCCACACAGGTGTGGTAACTGTAGGCTCGATATACTCGCAAAACACGAAGAAAATGGCTGCCGATCACGAGCAGCGCAGCCAAGCCAATGGTGGCTAGCGGCACTTGATTCCAAGCGGACAGTAATTCCAGCCAACCATAATTACTTTGCACCCACCAGATCAACGCCGCCAGCATTAGCAAGGCAAAAGTGGCTTTTAAAATAAGGGTGAGTTTTGGTGGCATTAGGCAACAACGTGATGCGTTTAGGGGTGAGTTAGCAAAACAGCGCGCTTTATACCATAAAGCCGCGAAGCCTGTTAGTTTCTGGCGGGATTTGCAAGCTTGGCAAACTGAGAATAGGTGTTTTGTAGGATTTGTAACCAACTGGGTGGGGCGGCAATGATCTGTACGGTGATATTGTCGCGACCGCCGTTATTTAAAGCGGCTCGAACCAAGTTATTGGTGGCTTGATCGAGGTTGCTACAGCGCTTCAAAATATCGGTCATCTCCTCATCGCCGACGGCGTCCGATAAACCATCACTACAGAGTAGAATCATCTGGTTTGGTTGCCATTGGCTGGTGACAACATCAACCTGGACGTCTTCAGCATCGATAGAGCCTAAACATTGAGTAATGATGTTTTTTTCTGGGTGATTGGCGATTTCGTGGTAGCCGATGGCTCCGGACTCATAAAGCATTTGCACGTAGGAATGGTCGCGCGTGATTTGTTCCAGCGGTATTGCTTTATCAGGCAGCCAAGAATAAGCGCGACTATCGCCAACCCAGCTAACGTGAAAATTGCGGCCCCGAGAGTGCAGCGCAACCATGGTTGAGCCCATTCCTTGCCCGCCAGCGCCATCAATTACACCCTGTAAGACAGCTTTATGGCAGGCTTGAATCGCATCGCTAAGGCTTGTGCCGGAACGAATTTGAGAGCCCAATGTTTGACAGGCAATGGCGCTGGCGACTTCGCCTGCGGCGTGGCCACCCATACCATCGGCAACGGCCCAAAGCCCTAAAAAGGGCAAACTCAGGTAGTGGTCTTCATTATTGTTACGCCGTAAACCAACATCTGTTGCGGCGCTGTAGCCAGTTAAAGCCATGCTGGTCCTGATTCTTAGTAGGGTTTTAGAGCTTACAAACCATTGAGCCTAAACGAATTTTATATATCTGTCTTGAAAGCCTGAGTAGACAAGGTCAGAATTCCGAGAACGTTCACAGAATCTAAGTTTGTTTCTACTGTTTCTTTCACCGCGCTCCACGACTTGCCGCGCCTCGCTACTAACGTCTCGCCGGTTCTCGCCGCTTCATTTTTTCTGTGAGTATGCTGTAGCCTAGTATCTCACCGCGGCTATAGGTCGTTGAACATTCATTAGCTGCGATTTTTATCGTCACCTGTTCTGTAGGCGAAACGCTATTAACACAGCTAATATTCAAGCGCTGATTGGACTATTATATAGAGTATAGTGCCAGCGATTAATTTCGCGGTGTTACAATTTGTTAACATGCGGCGTGAATGAGCCCGCCCGTGTTTTATGTTCAGCTTTCGCCTCGGCTCGATGATCAAGGTCTAAAGACAGTTAGAATCTATGTTGCAATTAAAATATCTAAACCAAACAAAAAAACCCTTGTGGCTAGTCGAGTCTAACTATTTCGTCGGTACGGATGCCGGCTGTGAACTCTGCCTTCAGGATCATCTATTACACGCAAAGCACGCTCAGCTTAACTTTAAAGGCGACGAGGCGACGATCGAAAACCTTGTTGGCGATAGCGCCATCAGGGTAAACGACATGCCGGTACGGTCGCCGAAACGAATAGTTCATGGCGATATCCTATCGTTTGGTGATGTTCGTGTAATGCTTGTCGACCCGAAGCAACCCATTGTAAACAACACCGCTTTTAATGAAGCGTCAAAACCAGGCTGGAAGTTGCAACCCGTAAACACCATGCTGGTGGCCAAAGACATTGATGTACACGGGCAGATGACTCTAGGTCGCGCGCCAGATTGCAATATTTCCTTACCTTTTTCGCATTTATCGCGTCACCATGCTTCTTTAACCATATCGTCTCGTGGGCTTGAAGTGCGGGATTTGGGCTCGGTTAACGGCACCTTCGTCAACGGCGTAAAGGTCGATAAGGCGGTGCTGAATCTTGGCGATAAACTCAGTTTTGATAACCTAGCTTTTACCATTTCTGGCCCTGAGCGAGATGTGGACAAAACCGTGTTTCGGCCAACCTTAAAAACGGAGTCGGCGATCCCTATCGTAGCGTCACAACCCGATGCGACGCGCTTGGCTCATGTTGGTAGTAAGCCAATAGCCGCAGCGAACGCAGCGAACGCAGCCAAAAGGCCAATATCGAGGGCAAATGGTGGGATAGCTCGGCAGGCCGTAAAAACGGAGCAGGAGTCAAGTCACTTGGTTGCGCCAGAAAGTAGTTCTAATAAGAGTACATGGCCTGTGGTTTTGGTGTTGGCGGGCGCTGCTGGCGCTGCAATTTGGTTTTATCTGAAGGGCTGATGCCATTCATGCGTCAAGCCGCAGATTCACCGCAATAGCAAATCGCTTTTAGAACAAAATATTATTGAAGTTCCGAGCTGTCAGGCCGAAAGCCTGTCATAGGCAATGCCATAGGCCGCGTTTTTCGGAGTTTTCTGATGATAGATCCCGCGATACATCGCAACCCACACCCAGCTACTCTGGCGCATAGTTCGCAAGCGCCGACCACAACTAATAGCCCCGCAGACGCTTCTGCCACGGGGACACAAAGCTCTGTGAGTCGTAGCCAAACAATCGTTAGTAGTAGTCAAACAACCGTTACTATCGATGGTAATCGGTCGTCTAGTAGCTCTGTTACGGCTATGTACCAGTATTCGGAAACCCGCTATACACCGTCACAGTCCTACCTCGCAAATCCCTCAATCGATCACGCCACTAGGCACGGGGCGGATTACGCTGATCGTCAAAGCGCTACTTATTCACAGCAAGGTTTTTTAACAATAAGTTCATCAACGCATTCCAGCGCCTCGGTAAGTAACGAGGCTGGCGCAGGCAATGCTAGCCTTGACGGAAGTTCTATTGACCGAAGCTCTATGGTGTCGGGTGCGGCGGAGGTTAACCCCGAGAGCAATCGCACAGATGCGGCCAATACAATTCTGGCCTTTATTCAACAGCAGCTCGCTTTCGATCTGGCCGACGGGGCCGACGACGCATCACTACAGTCGCGCTTGCAAGCGGGCCTCGATGGATTTATGCAGGGGTATAGCGAAGCCGCCGATCAGCTAGGTGGACTGACGTCGTTGCCAGCAGAAGTTGCCGCCCAAATTGAAAAGACCTTTAACGATGTGCTTCAGGGCGTAAGCGATATCGCGGCGAAGCTAGGCTTGCAAGATCCAACAACAGATCTCGAGCGCAAGGCCGCCGCTGTGACAGCTCCGGCGGCGCCAGCGAGCAGTACAATAACCACCGCAACACCCGAACTAAGTCTTGCCGAAACCTTTGCCTCCTTGTTAGATCAGTTGAGCGCGAATCCAGAACTGGACACCTTAAAAACCCTGCTGCAGGCGAGTGAAACCTTTTATAGCGAGGGGCTTAGTGCTGTCGAGTCCCAGCCAGGGGTGAGCCTTGAGCGCGAGTCGTCCCAGAGCCGTTCGTTTAATTTACAGCTGGTTACTGCAGATGGCGACAAGGTCAATATTCGCTCCTATGGTGATTACGGGGAGCGCACTCAAACGGGCAATGGTATAACCCAGTACAATGAGTCCAGTTTGAATAATTTTAAGTTAACGGTAGAAGGTGATCTCGATACTGAAGAATTGAAAGCCATTAACGAATTACTCGGCAAGGTAAATGATGTTGCCGAAACATTTTTTAGTGGCGATGTAACTGCAGCCTTCGATCAGGCGTTGCAGCTTGGTATCGAAAGCGATGAAATTGCCCGCTTTGCTGTCAATTTACAGCAGACTAGCTACACCCGCATTGAGGGACGTATCGACGATAGCTATGGGAAGGTTGCCGCGGCATCTGAGCAGCGGTTATCGATTCGCGATGGCGAACATGGCGACAGACACGGGCCACGTTTTGGTAATAATCCAATGCAAATGTTAATGGGTTTTGTCAAGCAGCTTGAACAGATACGCAGCAACGCTGCCGATAGCGGCTTTGGTGTTGCCGACATTGAACAGCTTAGCAATGCCATTGGCAGCCAGCATTTTTCTGGCCATCCACGCAGCCAGCAGTTTGGCCCTTTTATGGGGAATATGATGGCAGCGTTAGAGCGTCACCACGCTTAAATCGACACTGCGTTATAATCGACACTTTGTGAGCCTTTGGGTTCTTTAATTTCGATGTGATTTCGAATTCATTAATCATCAAAGTGTTGATCCTATGACCAAATTAACCTTGTACTCTACGCTTGGCTGCCATCTTTGTGAGCTAGCCGAGCAGGTGCTCGCGCGCGCGTTAAAGCCCAACAGCTATCAGATTCATACATGCGATATCGCCGATTCTGATTCCTTGATGGCGCTGTATGGTGTGCGTATTCCTGTCGTTATATGTGAAGGCATAGATAACGACCTTGGCTGGCCGTTTGCGGAGGAAGATGTGAGGCAGTGGTTAACACAAAAACGCAGCGGTTAACTCGAAACGGGTGATAATTTAGCCGCTAATGTTCAGTGTTACGAATTAACAACCGCGGTCGCCCAGGCGACACTCTCGAGATAAAACGCATTTAATTGCTCGGCTTCGAGATTACATTGGGTGACGAATTTCCAGTTGATATCAGACCAATTACCTCGCTCATAAGCTTGCACAAGACTTAATACCTGCCCCAACTCACCACTGCGATCCAATAACGCTGCGGCTAGATCTTCCGAAAGTAAAAGCTTGGCTAGAATTTGCTCCATCGATATATCTAAAAATGCATCGAGGTTTGAAAAAAGCCCCGCTGTAAAGCACGCCTCACCAACATGTTTGCCGCCTTTGTGACCACCAATTCTTTCGCACATCTTCGCTCTCGTCATACTAATTACACACAGTTCAGATGGTTTGTCTGAATTGTTTGCCATTAGGAAGAAGTTGCTCCAATTCCGAATATTGGTTATGCCAAGTAGCGTTATTGCTTGGGGTAGCGACTCAATTGCACGCGGTAAGCCAATCGCCGACGAGTTTACTAGCTGGAGGATCTTGTAACTTAAGCTTGGGTCACTGGCAATGGTGGTGATAATAGAATCGTATTCTACGGCGGGGTCATTTATCACCGAGATTAATTTCATTAAGGCCTGCTTTCCCTCTTTAACTTTGACGCCCTCAATAATTTCTGGCTTGCAGAGAAAGTAGCCTTGAAAGTAATCAAAGCCCAGCTCTAAGCAATGCCGCATCATCTCGTGATCTTCTACCTTTTCGGCCAGCAGTTTAATTTTTAACGGCCGTAATTTTTGTGTCATGCGAACAAGTTCGGCTGCGCTTAAACTAAGTACATCAACTTTAATAAAGTCGGCATAGGGTAGGAATGCGAGCGTTTTTTTATTCAACACGTAGTCGTCTAAGGCAATCTGAAAGCCTTTCTTTTTGAGATTGCTTAAACCTGCGAGTACTTCTTCGTCAGGCTCAATATCCTCTAGAACTTCAATAACCAGTTGTTTCGATTTTAAGGGCGGTGGGTTGCATATTAGGTTGCGGGTATAGTTCACAAAGGCTTTGTTATCGCCAATGATATTAGGTATCTGATTCTCGCCAAATACCTTAACTAAAACTTCGACAGTGGCCATATCGCCGTCTAAAACTTGAGCGTGGCTTCGGTTAGATTGGCGAAACAACAACTCGTACGCGATCACTTTTTTATTGCGATCGAATATCGGTTGACGTGCGAATAGGGGGGTCATTTCAGCCATTGTCTACTACTTAGCCTTAGGGGTTAAAAAAGTTCAATTTCGTCGTCCCGAGGCGTCTTTATCTCGGTTGATTCAAAGTGATGACGATAAATATCCAGTGCATCCTTAACCTTGCCGCCACGCATAATAAACTCGAACATGATGCGCTCGGCTTCCATGGTGTAGCTGCTTTTGATACCTAGCTGTACTTGCCGCCATGCCGCAGGGTCGTGGATGCTGTTTTCGGTTTGCATTAACTCGGTGACTTTTTCTAAGCTTCGCGCAACATGATCTAGTCGCTGGCATACGCGGTCATAAAACTGAAAGGCTTCGATAGAGGATGAAATGTTGCTGTTCATCTCCGTCGCGGTGGCGGTTAGGTCTTGCTTGAAGGCATCTAATTGCTCGATCTTCGAAAGCTGATTGATTTGGGCGCTAACCGCATTGGTATGATTGGCGAGGAGGGCAAATGAGCCGGTGAGGGTGTCGACGGCTTTATTTGAGTCGGCCATAGTCGCCTCTATTTGGCAGACAGCTAAATAGAGCATGTTTATGGTTTCTTGAATGTGCGACCAATCTGCGTGACCGAGCTCATCGTCGGTAATCGGCGCTTTTGAGTCGTTACTCATGCTCTGTTCCTATTCTAACTGCGCTGGCGTAACGATCGCGTCGAATCGCTCGTTATTAACAGCTAATAGTATTCACACTTAAGCTTAGAATAAGAATCGACACTTAGAGCAATGAATTCACCTCATTTTCGTTAATTAGGGAATTTGGTTTTCCAAGGCGAAGCCCGTAGATCACCGAAAAAGCCAAAACGTTCTGCACATATCCACGCGTTTCACGAAAGGGAATGACCTCGATCCATATATCGGTAGGCAGGTCCGCGCGGTAGGCTTTAAGCCAGCGGTCGACTCGGTGTGGGCCAGCATTGTAGGCGGCAGCCGCGTGAACTCTATTGCCCTGATACTGCTGTAACAGTTGATTCAGATATAGGCTACCCAGCTCCATATTATGAACGGGGTTATAGAGGTCGGTTTGCTTATGTTTGATGCCATTGCGCTGGGCAGTTTCTTTTGCCGTAGTTGGCATTAGCTGCATTAACCCCATAGCGCCAGCGCTAGATTTTGCCTGCTCTGCAAAGGCACTTTCTTGACGTGCGATAGCGTAGATAAATGCTGGCTCAACATTGGTTTGTGACGAAACCTGTTGGATCTGGTCTTCATAGGCGAGCGGGAAGCGAATTGACAGGTGATCCCAGAGGTTGCCCGTGATCATGGCGTTAATGCCCTTGTTATACCAACCCCACTGGCGAGCTAATTCGCCCGCAGCGACAAGCTCGTCATTGTCTAGGCCGCGAGTGGTGAACAACCATTCAGCGTGGGCTTCACCAAGGTTATCGGTCAACCAAAGTTCTTTTGCGCGTCGCATCCCAGGCATGCTTCCAATCGCAGCTAAGAGCTCAGGAGAGGCCGTGACCGGAACATTCTGTAATTCATAGCGCCGCCCTAAGTGATCAGCAGCAAGAAAACCGTAAAAGCTGCGAGACTCCGACAGCGACTGGTAGATCAAGCTGGCGGCCGCGGCATCTTTACTGTCACTGGCGGTTTCGCCTAGGGCTCTGGCTTGCCAGTAGCGCCAGCGGTCCGAATTGCGAAGCTCAGGGCTTAACAGCGCTAACCACTGTTTTACCCGCGGCCAGTCTTCGGCGCGCAACGCGTCTCGAATAAGCGACTCTACGACCTTTGGCTGCTGTAGATCGCGTGAGCCAAGTACCAGCGCTTCGGCTTGTTGTGTGTTTCGTTTGCGTAGTAACTGGGTCGCTATTGCTAATTTAGCGTCGGTACTGAGCCTCTCAGGGAAGAGCTGCTGCGCTTCGTAGCCCTCCCATAGTTTGAGGGCCGCTTTAGGGTTCTGGCGTGCATAGGCCTTGATTCCCGCGACGATAACTTCTTGCATGAGTGGCGAGTGCTCGCTAAAGCGTTCTCGCTTGCGAATTGTGCTGGGGTAGGCGACGACTTTGCTGTAGAGGTCGGCATAGCCGCGGTGATGCTCGTCCATCATTCGGCTAACGTAATTTGCCAAGCTGCGATTTCCAGCGTCTAGAGCGTTATTGAACCTTTGCCAGACCAGCTCTTGACTAAGGCCACCACTGCGGCGCCAGCGGTTAAATAGAGGGTCGCAGGTTTTAGGGTGAGATTTGCCACCAACCCAAAGATCGCCAACTTCACTTAGGGCGCTGCTGTCACGCTCGAATAAGCGGGCCTGTAACCAAAGGCAGCGCATCTCTGTGGTACTGGCATCCGGCTGATAATAGTTTAGAAATTCCGCCCAGCGTTTATTTACGGCTAAGTGGTAGAGCCACTGTTCACGTAGGCGTGTGCTCAAAAATGAGCTCTGCTCACGGTTTAAAAAATCATCAATTTCATTTTGGTCGGCGCTACTGAGCTTACTTTTGAGGCGACCATATTCAAGGTAGAGAGCCAGAGGGTAATCGCCAAGCTGTTGCTGATGTAGCCTAAAACCCGACCAATCGCCGCTATTCAATGCCGATTTCGCCATTTCGTAGTGAATGCGCTGCTGTGCTAGTTCGTTGGCGCTAGCTGGAGCGAACAAAAAAAACAAAGCGATCGTTGCTGCAGGGGCACAATTGCGAGCGAATAGGGCGTAGAATGCGCGGCTTAAATCTTGGTACATCTTTAGTGATATCTCTGGTTGCTTGGGGTTATAAGCAGGTGTTACTGCAACTTGGTCGTCAACTTTAGCTTCTGGGTTAGCTCGTAAGTCTTCGGGTTCTCGTCAAGGAGCAACGCGGTAGTGCGATTGATAGCGAATGATTTTGGCTAAAAAACATACACATCGAAGCGACCACTAACTGATAGTTTCGTCTATAAAACGGATAAGCGCTACTTCCAGATTGGAATAAATATTTCATCATTATCAATTTTCCGTTTTGAACAGGGTTAACCGCTCCAGCAAACACCTTTTGTTGTGGCGCACTGCCCAACATACACTTTTTATTCGATCGAATTAATACTTATGCCTTTAATAAAATTAGAAAACTTACATTTGCATTACGGTGAGCAGATCATTTTTGACGACCTTTCGCTACAGCTAGACAAGGGGGACCGGGTTGGAATCATCGGCCGTAACGGCGCGGGTAAATCTACCTTGTTAAAATCCCTACAGGGCGACGTCGACCCCGATAGCGGCAATCGATGGGTTGACCCAGGTATACGGGTTGCGGGCTTAGCGCAGGACCTTCCGGAAAAGAGTGACATTACGGTTTACGACTTTGTCGCTGAAGGTCTGCCGGGTTTGGGTGAAGATCTAGCCCGCTATGAAAAGCTCATCCACAACTTTTCAGAGGCAACTATGGACGAGCTGGGGCGTGTACAGCAGCGTATTGAAGCCGCTGACGGTTGGCGTTTTCATACCCGTATTACGCAAACACTGACCCGCTTAGGTCTGGACGGCGAAGCAATATTATCGAGCCTTTCCGGTGGTTGGCGTCGACGCGTGGCCTTGGCTCAAGCGTTGGTGTGTGAGCCCGACATACTGTTGCTCGATGAGCCTACCAACCACCTCGATATCGCGGCCATCCAATGGCTGGAGTTGCAGTTGCAGCAGTTCACAGGCGCGATTGTCGTGATTACCCACGACCGCGCATTTTTACGCGCAGTTGCGAATAAAATCGGCGAGCTTGATCGCGGTATTTTTCGCTTGTGGGATGGTGACTACGACGGCTTCTTAGTCTTTAAACAGCAGCAATTAGATGCCGAAGAGCGTCAAAATGCGTTGTTTGACAAGAAACTTGCTCAAGAGGAAGTGTGGATTCGACAGGGTATCAAGGCCCGTCGTACACGCAACGAAGGCCGGGTACGTTCATTAGAGAAAATGCGGAATGAGCGCTCGCAGCGTCGCGATCGGTTGCAAACAGCAACGATCGAGCAGGGATCTGGGGTGTTGTCGGGCAAGCTGGTGGCGGAACTTCAGAACGTATCCTTCGCCTGGACAGAAACGCCAATGGTAAAGGGCTTTAGCTCCACTATTGTGCGCGGTGACAAGATTGGTCTGGTTGGCCCGAACGGTATAGGCAAGAGCACACTACTTAAGTTGATACTTGGAGAACTCGAGCCCACTAGCGGCACGGTTCGGCGCGGCACTAAACTAAGTGTCGGTTATTTTGACCAAATGCGTGACCAGTTAGATTTGAACAAGAGCGCGCTGGACAATATCAGTGACGGCCGCGATAGCATCGAGATCAACGGCCGCAGCCGTCATATTATCTCCTACCTTGGCGACTTTTTGTTTACCGGTGAGCGTGCCCGAACGCCGATTCGGGCCTTGTCCGGTGGTGAGCGCAATCGTGTATTGCTGGCGAAGCTATTTAGCAAACCTGCCAATCTCTTGGTAATGGATGAGCCGACCAACGATCTAGATGCCGAGACACTTGAGTTGCTCGAATCGATATTGGTCGAGTTTGATGGCACTTTACTATTGGTAAGTCACGATCGTGAATTTCTCGATAATGTCGTAACTAGTACTATTGCCTTTGAGGGAATGGGTCGTGTAAAGGAATATATTGGCGGTTACAGCGACTGGCTAAGTCAGGGCGGACGCTGGCCTGAGGCTGGGCAGCAAAGCAAAGGTAGCGCGGGGTTAGCTGAGCTGTCGGTTGCGGACGAATCCGCCGACAGCAAGGCTAATGCGTCAGCGACTACTGCTACAGCGCCGGCAAAAGCGATAAAAAAGCTCAGCTACAAACTGCAGCGAGAGCTGGACGGCTTGCCCGCTGTGCTCGAAAAGCTGGAGCAAAAAGTAGAGCAGATTCAAGCGCTGATGGCAGCTGAAGACTTTTATCAGCGTGACCAGAAAGATGTAAATGACGTTATTCAACAATTGGCCGACGCCGAAGCCGCTTTAAATGAAAAGTTTGAACGCTGGGAAGAGCTAGAAGCTCAGCAAAACGGCTAGTGCGCAAGGCTGAGTTTGGGCGCTAAACTCGAACGGCTAAAACGTCGCAACTGGCACCGGATACTACACCTTTGGTAACCGAACCAAACAGCATTGCAAATCCATGTCGGCCGTGACTGCCAACCACCAAAAGGTCGGCGGCACGGCTTTCTGCAAGGTGGTGCAGTTCACTCGCGGTATCACCGATACTTACGACTATGTCCGCATCCACGTCCAGCTCTTCAACTAGTGCGGTTATACGCTTTTTCGCCTGATGTTCAATCATGCCTTGAGCCTCGCTTAGGTCAATAGGGACATCGCCGCCATAGGCGAAGGCTAGTGGCTCGGTGATATGTGCAACTGTTAGTTTCGCGCCTGATCCTGCAGCTATACGCGCCGCTTTGGTCAGTACTTTTGCTGAGTCTTTTGATAAGTCGAGGCCAACGAGTAGATGTTGATACAGTTCCATATTTCCTCCGTGTGCTCGGTATAATCGCTAGTTACGTGATTTTACTTCGTATAACTCATGGACTGATTCTAACCTAGATGGTTTCCTCGTGAGCTGGATTAAGATCAAGCCAACGGCAAATCGCCTCTCACTATTTTTGGCTACGGTATTTTATTTTGTTTAGCTGGTGTTGCTGCGATTAGTGCCAGTATTAATAACCCCAATGGATTAGGTCGTTTATATGTGGATGTTTATCGGCGTTATGGTGTTAGTGGTAATGATGGTGGTCGGGCCTGTGATGATGATCAGGCCAACCCCACGTCAGCGTCGGCTCACCCAGCTGCGCGGTACTGCGCTGCCAGCAGGGATGTCAGTTCGAATGGCACGTCTTAAGGAGGGGGTCGGTAGTCATGATAGCTATTCGATTGCAGTGTATAGCTTGCCCGTGCCCGAGGAATTGAAGAAAACGATTAAGGATACGCCTCGCTTCAATTGGCGACTGCTGCGTCGTAACATGAGTCATGAATTACATCTCGCTCATTATTGGGATTGGGAAGATCGCGCAAAAGCACCACTAGAGATCAGTAATAGTCTGTTAGATTGGCTAACTACACTGCCAAAGAGCGTCCGTGCAGTTGAGATGACAGGCTACGGTCCAAGCCTGTACTGGACCGAGCAAGCCTTAGCTGTCGAGCTTACAGAAGGTTCTCTTGATCGTGATGGAAATGCATCAATTGCGAGTGAGATCAAATACTTACATAATAAACTTACAGAGCTGTTGAATATCGTGGTAGCGACCCATCGCAAGGTAGAATCAATATAGTGGGGGGTGTTAGGTGTTGAGTCCGTCTTCTAGAGGGGCTCGCTAGCAGGTGCGGTTGTGTCGCTCGCGGCTGGTTTGCTAGACGGACTTGGATTGAACTGGTTTTCCGGCATAAATTGGGGAGATAAAACCTTAATTCGCCCATTCATAAGGTCAGTTAGCTCCTTAATTAGGTTGTGGCGTCGATCTTCGCCAATACTGGTTTGCACCGCGATTTGTTGTGCTTTTTTGTAGAACGCGAAGGCTTTAAGAACATCGCCGCGACTTACGGATTTGTGGCCCTGAGCGACCTGACTGACCACCGCAACCATCATATTTGCCCAAGATAGGTCGCGGATGTAGGTTTCTAGCTCCGACACTTCAATTTTGCCTTTTGCCTGCCGATGACGCAGTATCCGCCCAGCTTCATTGAGCAGGTAACGTGCGCGCGCAACTCTTGCATCGCTTTCACGCAGCCGGTAAACATCCCGTTTTCGGTTTGGCGCGCGCAAGCTTTCGGCACGATCTTCACTTGCTTCCAGGGTGACGCGTATCGCTTGGCTATTAGGGTCGAGTTTGACCATCGAACGAATTACATCCACGACCTCATCGTTCAATATTCTCGCAATCGTCGGCGATTCTACGAGTGTATCTACGGTTAAAACGAGCTCCTCCATTTCAGATAGTTTGCGCTTCATTTGCTCTAGTTTTCGCGCCACGATTCTAGCGCGGGATTGACGTTCGTTGGCCGCGCTTACGACGATCAGCGATACAAAAGCGATAATCACGAAAAGCCATAGTAAGTTGGTCATAGGGCATGTTTTCTAAAATTGGTTTAATTTATTTTAGTCCTAAATTGGCGTAAATGGTGGATAAACACTAGCCTATAGAGAAACTATATAAAGTCATTTACTTTATATAATAATCAATAAATACAGCTACTTAACGTTACATTGTGATGCTAAGTATAGAATAGGTTGAGGTGATTTCTAGTTCAAGGTTGTTTAAAGTGCCGATCTAGCTGCCCTTGACCTAATAACTCTTAGGTCTTATATATGCGCACCTTGCCGGAAAGTTGCCTAAGCGTGGCCTTTCGCCGTAACTTAAATCCACTACCTATAAAAGAAGAAGGTTCCTATGGGGAAATCATTGGTAATTGTGGAGTCACCTGCCAAGGCTAAAACGATAAATAAGTACTTAGGCAGTCAGTTTGTGGTTAAGTCCAGTGTAGGTCACATCCGTGATTTACCCACCAGTGGCTCAGGTACATCTCCTGTCGATGCCAAAGCGCGTGCTAAGCAAGCAGCGCTGACCCGCAAAATGTCGCCAGAGGAAAAGGCAACCTACAAAAAGAATAAGTCGCGCGAGCAACTTGTTAAGCGCATGGGGATAGACCCAGATAACAACTGGAGTGCTCGTTACGAGATTTTGCCCGGCAAGGAAAAAGTTGTCGCTGAATTGCAAAAGCTTGCCGCGGATGCCGACCAAATCTTTCTCGCGACGGATCTCGATCGTGAAGGGGAGGCTATTGCATGGCACCTGCGCGAAGCTATTGGTGGTGATGACGATCGCTATCATCGCGTCGTCTTTAACGAAATTACAAAAACAGCAATCCAAGAAGCGTTTAAAGAGCCTGGTCGTCTCGATATCGATCGTGTACACGCACAGCAGGCGCGGCGGTTTCTAGACCGCGTGGTTGGCTACATGGTGTCGCCGTTGCTGTGGGAAAAAATCGCCCGCGGCTTGTCTGCCGGACGAGTGCAGTCTGTGGCGGTACGCTTAATCAGTGAACGTGAAAATGAAATTCGTGCATTTTTGCCGGAAGAGTATTGGGACGTTAAAGCCGATCTCGATACCGGTGGTGGCGAGCGCGCTCGCTACGAGGTGCGTCGTTACAAAGGCGAAGCCTTCAAGCCCGTTAACGAGCTGCAGGCCTTCACCGCAAAATCGGCCCTTGAGGCTGGAAGTTTCACCGTTGGCAAACGTGAAGATAAGCCAACTAAATCTAAGCCCAGCGCTCCGCTGATTACATCTACGCTGCAGCAGGCCGCGTCAACGAGGCTAGGTTTTGGCGTAAAGAAAACTATGGTGTTAGCACAGCGCTTATACGAAGCGGGCTACATCACTTACATGCGTACTGACTCCACCAACCTAAGTGCTGAAGCGGTAAATGCTTGTCGTGATTACATTAAGGACGAGTTTGGCGATCGCTATTTGCCGAAGGAGCCGAATCGATACTCAAGTAAAGAAGGCGCACAAGAGGCTCACGAAGCCATTCGGCCTTCCGAGGTAACTAGGTTGCCAACACAGCTTGCGGGCATGGAGCGCGACGCTGAGCGCCTCTACACCTTGATATGGAAGCAGTTTGTCGCCTGTCAGATGACGCCAGCAGAATTTACGGCCAGTAGCATCCGCGTTGATGCCGGTGATTACGAGCTTCGCGCGCGCGGTCGTGTTATTCGGTTTGACGGTTTTATGCGTGTATTACCGCCACCACCGAAGAAAGATGAAGACGGTTTACTTCCTGATGTAAAAGTAGGTGAAGTGTTAAAACTTCATGAAGTAGCTGCGCTGCAGCACTTTACCAAACCACCGGCTCGTTACACCGAAGCTAGCTTGGTAAAAGAACTCGAAAAACGCGGTATTGGTCGCCCCTCGACCTACGCAGCGATTATTTCGACCATACAAGATCGCGGTTACGTACATGTCGAAAACCGTCGGTTCTACTCCAATAAAATGGGTGACATTGTTACCGAGCGCCTAGTCGAAAGTTTTAGCGAGCTAATGGACTACGGTTTTACCGCGAGTATGGAGGAGGCGCTGGATACAGTCGCTACTGGCGAGAAGGATTGGTTGGCTCTGTTGAATGAGTTTTACGGTGACTTCACTAAAAAACTGGAGACAGCTCAAAGCCCAGAGGGTGGAATGCGTCGCAATGAGGCGGTTGAAACTAATATCGATTGCCAAAACTGCGGCCGCCACATGCAGATTCGCACAGGCAGTACCGGTGTATTTCTGGGGTGTTCGGGTTACGGATTACCGCCGAAGGAGCGCTGTAAGCACACCATGAACCTTGTCTCTGGTGATGAAGTTGTCAACGTAGATGACGACGAAGAGGCAGAATCTAAACAATTGCGCAGCAAGCGTCGTTGTAAAGTTTGTAACACGGCGATGGATAGCTACCTCCTAGACGAGTCTCGCAAACTACATATTTGTGGCAACAACCCAGACTGTGAAGGTTATCAGGTAGAGCAGGGCGTATTTAAAATTAAGGGCTACGACGGTCCCGTCATTGAGTGCGATAAATGTAGTGCTGAAATGCAGTTAAAGACTGGGCGGTTCGGCAAATACTTTGGTTGTACCAGTGAGGATTGTAAAAATACACGTAAGTTGTTGCGCAGTGGCGAAGCGGCTCCACCGAAGATGGACCCTATCGATATGCCAGAACTCATCTGCGATAAAGTGGATGATCACTATGTCTTGCGCGACGGCGCTAGCGGTTTGTTTTTAGCGGCGAGTCAGTTCCCCAAGAACCGTGAAACACGTGCTCCGAAGGTTAAAGAGCTGTTACCACATAAAGCTGTCTTGGACCCCAAGTACGAATTTTTGCTATCTGCACCGGTAGAGGATGACGATGGCAACGAAAGTCTTATTCGCTTTAGTCGAAAAACAAAAGAGCAGTACGTGCAAACGGAAGTGGAAGGCAAGGCGACCGGCTGGAAGGCTTACTATGAAGGTGGCAGCTGGAAAATTACCGCGAAAACTGTAGCGCCAGCCAAAGCTAAAAAGCCTGCGGCGAAAAAAGCGAGCACAAAAAAAGCTGCACCTAAAAAAGCTACCGTGAAAAAAGCTGCTGCCAAAACGACAGTGAAATAAAACCCTAGATGAAACCAAACTACGCGCGTGAAGTTGATCGCCAGCTCTTGTTTAGCCAAACTCAGATCGCTTTGGCTAAGCAGGAGCTGCGGCCTCAGTTTAAGCTGGGGCTTTGCCAGGCGGCTATTTTGCAAATGGAGCGCGCGATGTGTTTTTATTTGGCCGAGATTACCGGCGGGCCGAGTGCTGAGGCCAGCCTTGAGTCTGCACTCAATAGTTTACTAGGCCAGAGTGATTATTCAGCCGCAGCGCAATTCGACTTTCGTGTTAAAGAAATCCTTGGTTTTTGTAAGCGTGGGAGCGAAAGTGCTGATCCTGCGATATTGAGGGATACTTGGCTTGTTAGTTTGCGCGATGCAGCACGGACTTGCATCGTGCCAATACCCACGGCCGATAAGTCGTCCGAACAGGTAGACCCGGCTCCACCGGCTCAAGACTTACCTGTCGGGATTATTGCTAGTAGCTCTTCATTCAGCGGTATTACAGCTAGCGGCAATACCGCTAGTCCTGCTATGCCTATTGTGGCGGCGCCAACACACTGGTCTAACCTAACCTGTGAGCAGTTGGTTGCTATTTATACGCAATTGCAAACAGTAATTCGTCGTCAACGCGAACACGCCTATGAGCATTGAGCGTCTTGTGCGTTTACTGCCTCTTGCTGGAAGCCTAACTCGCTAGGTGGTAGAATCTCCACCTCTTTAATCAATGGAATGGCTAAAAATCTTCGGAAGTTGTTGTGACGCCCCTGGCGCTAGGTTTCGGGGATATCGCTGTTTCGTGAGTTGTATCGGCCGCATTCGTCGGTAACAAACATGATTAAAGTATGCTGTTCTGTTAGACGCTTAGAGCAATAATATTTATAGCTCTAACGCTTGTAGATTAAATTAATATCAAGTTAAGACCGAACCAATCACTGTAGGCTATGCGGTTTGTTGGCGGCAAGAAGGTGGTGGCGAATGTCAACTTTGTATGAAATTATAGAACTCCCGAATGGCGAAATAGCCTTGCAGAAGGCCGATGAGAATGGTGAGCCATTGGTGTCTATTCGGTTTTCTGAAGAATCTTTGTATTTTTTAAATGATGCAAAGTTTGACGTTGCAAAAGCGATGATCGAGGCCGGACTAGAAGCCGCTGGAGACATTGGTGCAGATGAGGCCGAGCAGGTTGCACCTGAAGATCAGGAATATCTGCATTAAATTGCCCTTCGCTTTATGCGCTTAGCCTACATGACTTTTCCTATCGCACTCGGAGGAGTAATCCTTGGGTGTCACCTTGGCAGGCAGCGTCTTCCAGTTTGGCGCAGTCTGTACTGCTAATCTCTCTAAGAGATCCAACGACCATTGCGCTATTGCCATTTTGTAAGGCGTCCCATAATACCCAAAGTGTTTCAATATCGCTTTTTGTGTGGATCAATCGTACCTTTCGTAAATCGAACCCGTACTGTTGCAATAGTGATTTGCTGACATTTTCTGGGGCCACCCAAGTGAACCAGCGATCTTCGCAATTACGGCTTTGGTGGGCGAGCATAGGTAAAACGAGCTCGTAGCCAACCTGGGCTGAATTGTGAGACAGCACGATCTCAGTAACGCCGGCATTCTGGTTTGAGGCTGGATCACGGGTGATATCAGCCCTTGAGGTGTTGTTCAGAGATGCTTCACAAATCGGTATTTTAATTTGTTCCATTAGATGTTTCCTCGTCTAATGACCCCAACGCTAAGCCCTTCAATTGCGAAGTTCTTATCTCGGAGGTCGACTTCTATGACGCTGAAGTCAGGGTTTTCTGGCCAGAGTTCGATTAAGGAGCGATTGCGTTCACGCTTGAAGCGCTTAACGGTAACTTCGTCCTCTATGCGTGCGACAACAATGTCGCCGTTACGTACTTGTTGAGTACTATGCACCGCAATTAAGTCACCATCTAATATTCCAGCGTCACGCATACTCATACCGCTTACTGTGAGCAAAAAGTCGGCGCGAGGAGAAAAGAACGCCGGTGGGATTTCACAGTATTCTTCGATATGTTGCTCCGCAAGGATAGGCGAGCCAGCCGCTACTCTACCTACAAGCGGTATGCCGCTTTGAGTTTCAGGCAATCGAATGCCACGCGATGCGCCAGCTACCATCTCAATAGCACCCTTTCGAGCGAGTGCTTTAAGGTGCTCTTCAGCGGCGTTTGCCGACTTGAAACCTAGTATCTCGGCAATTTCCGCACGTGTAGGCGGGTAACCGGTATCGTCGATATGATCTTTGATCAGATCGAGTATTTGTTGCTGCCGCGCGGTAAGCTTAATCACGATGACCCCCAAATGAGTCTGTTTAAATATACAGTGTATGTGATTATATACAGTACATTGGTGCGTGCAAGTCTTTTCTTAACCTCCCCGCACGAATGTGATGCGACGGATGGGTAGCCGCATTAGCATCGTTAAGGCTTGTTAAGGACCGGGCGTCGGGTTAGGGCTTAGGAGATCTAGCGGTTGCGGTTGGAGCGTTTGCGAGTAGGTTGGCGCTTCGCGATAGGGTCATGCTGCCAAGTGTCTAGGCATTTCTCTCTTTAAAACTACGTTGCTGGACGCCATAAGGGCTTGTCAGGCAGAATGCCGACATCCTTATCGGTAGCACGGGGAGGAGGTTAGTTCATTTAGATTCACTGTGTTGAGTTTCCATCACCATCAACAAACGAGGCTGGCTCTACGCTTTAGGTGAAGTCGGCTCGGATGAATTAGATGTAATCGTCAAATCCAGTAAAACTATCGGCTTCAATCATTTCTAACGGGCTGTTAAAGCCATTGTTGATGTATGCTGGGTCGCTCTCCCAGTTATCTTCGTAAGAGCTGCTGTAGCCAGCGTTTGCATCGTCGGTTGCCGCCACCGGTATGATGGACATCAACCCCCAGGACTCAAGCTCAAACTCGTCGATGTCGCCATTGTTGTATTGGATTTCAATCGCTCCATTGGCTTCATCTACGGCAACAACTTCGAAGGTTTGTTGAGTCGTTGTGTCTTTATAGCAGCTACCAACTGTAGGAAATATACTAGCCATATCTGGCCTCCAGTCTTCAACCAAAGTGAGACTTTAAGCTACCACTAAGGCTGGAATGCGTATACCGCTTTTGGCGGATTACCACAGCTGGAGGCGGGAGTCATGGCTTTTTTGCTGTATGGTTTATGTTGCTGATTTTATTAGCTAAAATCTTTATCTCTCGGTTTGTCGATGACGCCTTTAAAAATTACGGGTATAGAGTCACCGGTTAAAATATTAAAAAAATCTAACGGCACCTGAGGTTAAACTAAGGTATTGCGTTGTTTGTTCCTGTTGTCGGTCACTCGAGGATAATAATGTAGAGCTCCACGCAATAATTCGAGATGTAAATGTGCGCAGAATAGAATCCCCGTAACCTCACTTACTTCTAGTCGTCGAGGTTACTTATGTTTAATGATATTCAAAAATTTGTAAATAATAGCCGGATATATCAAACGCCTATTTTAAATCCAATAGTTCGGTTGAAGGCAAAAAATTAGATTAAAAGAGGAACAATACGTGGTGCAGCAGGATAGTTATCTTGGCCCAGTAGTGATCGACGTCGCGTCGACCGTGCTCGACCAGAGCGACCGTAATATTTTGTCCAACCCGTGGGTGGGTGGCGTTATTTTATTTAGTCGAAATTTTAGCGACCAAAATCAATTACTTGAACTTACCAAGCAGATCCGTTCGATCAATAAAGACTTAGTTATTGCTGTCGACCACGAAGGCGGGCGAGTACAACGTTTTAAGCACCAGTTTACACGGTTGCCGGCGATGCAGCTTATTGCGCAGCTAAGTACGAATACGCACTTTTTTGCAGACGAAATACAGGCCAAGCGCGAATCGGTCCAACTTGCGCGAGATATTGGCTGGCTTATGGCAAGTGAGCTGTTGGCATTTGATATTGATATAAGCTTCGCGCCGGTGCTCGATTTGGATACTGATTTTAGCGATATCATCGGCGACCGAGCCTTCTCTGACAGTCCCGTGATCGTGACTGATTACGCGCAAGCCTTTATAGAAGGTATGGGGGAGGCGGGGATGGCGAGCACTGGAAAACATTTCCCCGGGCACGGCGGGATTAAAGCGGATAGCCATTTAGAGCTACCCATAGACCGGCGTAGTTTAGCGGAGCTAGAGGCGAAGGATATTATTCCGTTTCGCAACTTGGCGAGTATTTTAGATGGGATTATGCCGGCCCATATTTTATTTCCTGACGTTGATCCTGCGCCGGTAGGCTTTTCTAAGTGGTGGCTGTGCGACTACTTAAAACAACAGATTGGCTTTAATGGTGTGATATTCAGTGATGATTTGTCGATGGAGGGGGCTGCTGGTGTTGGCGGTTATGGTGCACGTGCTCTACTGGCATTAGAAGCCGGCTGCGACTCAGTTTTAGTTTGCAATAATCGCGATGGAGCGAACGAGGTAATTACGGTATTAGAGCGCCGCTTTGACACCGTGCCGCGTTCGAATTTAGAGCGAATGCGTGGCACAAGTCATTTCGATTGGATTAGCTTACAGCAGCATTCGCGCTGGCTTGAAACCCGCGAAAAAATATCGGCTTGGCTAACCTAAGCATTACCTATTTTAGATTTAACAGGAGAGTTCATGTCAACCGCTGCAGAGTTTTTTGCGCTAATCAACGTCGCACTTACGGATATTTTGGGTAAAGAGAATCTTTGGGTTCTTAAAATTTTTATTTGCGTGCTTACCAGTTTATTCGCCGGTATCGTTTTTAAGCGTTTTTTGAAAAAACTATACGTAAAATCGAAATCAACCAAAAGCCTATGGGATGACGCATTGGTTGGCTCGCTCCAGCGACCCGGCACCTGGTTTATTTGGGGGCTAGGTATTGTCTTTGCGGCGGAGATTGCGCAGCGTGAAACCGGTGGCGACCTTCTCGAGTTGATTGCGACCGTACGACGGGTAGGTTCGATTGTGGTGGTCGCTTGGTTTCTTACGGGGTTTATATCCAAAGCCGAAAAAAATCTAGCCAGTGATGAGTTTAATGAAAAGCCGATGGACAAAACCACGGCTTTAGCGCTTGGTAAGTTATTGCGAATCTCAGTTGTGATAACCGCATTATTGGTCGCCTTACAATCAATGGGCTACAGCGTCTCCGGTGTGTTGGCGTTTGGTGGTATTGGTGGTATTGCGGTGGGTTTCGCTGCGAAAGATTTGCTGGCCAATTTTTTTGGTGGCCTGATGATTTACTTGGATCGCCCCTTCGCTGTTGGCGATTGGGTGCGGTCACCAGACAAAAACATCGAGGGAACGGTCGAGGATATCGGTTGGCGTTTGACTCGTATTCGTACTTTCGATAAACGCCCACTCTACGTACCTAACGCTACTTTTACGCAAATTTCGGTAGAAAACCCATCTCGAATGAGCAATCGACGGATTTACGAAACCATAGGTATTCGTTATGAGGACGCTGAAAAGCTGCCGGCGATCGTTACCGAGGTAATGGAAATGTTACGAGAGCATCCAGAAGTTGATGCCGAGAATACACTTATCGTTAATTTCAACAGCTTTGGCTCATCCTCGCTAGATTTCTTTGTATATTGTTTTACCCATACAACTCAGTGGATTAAATATCACGAAATCAAACAAGATGTGCTTCTTAAAATATTAGAGGTAATTGTTCGTAACAAGGCCGAGTGTGCCTTCCCTACTAGTACTCTACATCTCGCGGGGCCAATTGAGATTGCCCCAAGCGAGAGTTCAAGTTAATCGCGTAGCTTTAGCCCGGTAAATAAATAGCCTTCTATCGGTATAGCTTTGAGGCCTAGTTAATGATTGTGAAATATCACCCTAGACTTTAACCCAGTATTATCATAATGTTCGCCTCGCCGTTCTTGGCGGGTTTGCGGATGATCGTAGCATTTGAACGCTATATTGAAGATTGTTAAGCTCTACTGAACCGTACCGAGTTGTCGTCAGAACTGTAAAATAATAAATAACAATTCTAAATGACAGGTCTCAACGATCTGGCAGTAAAATCAGTCTCATAATAAGAAACGATTCACGGAGGTGTGGAATGGCAGATCGAGAACTCGGTACAGTCAAATGGTTTAACAATGCACGAGGTTACGGGTTTATTACTCGTGGTGAAAATTCAGACGATATATTTGTACATTATCGAAATATTCGCGGTGAAGGTTATCGCTCTTTGGCAGAAGGCCAAAAGGTAGAGTTTTTGCTGCAAGAAGGTGATAAAGGTCTACAGGCCGACGATGTCGCCTGTATCTAGGCATATTGCCCATCCGACGGTTGCAAGCTTCAATATAGGCATGTTTTTGTATGTGTAAGCTTCAGCCGTTGTGAACCCCTCAGTTAACTCCATTCACAATTATAACCTCGCTATTCTATAAGCCGAATTATCCTATCGCGCCAGCTATTCTGCCGTAACCGAGAGGTCTGACTTGTCCTCTTCGGGTTTTAGGTGTGCGGGAGTGTAGGGCTGCATCTTAATAACAATACCCATCAGTGGGTGGTCAATGTAGTGAAGCTCATTGCTGCGCATGCGTCGCTTTTGGGTCAAGGTTACCACGCGCTTCGCAAGGAAGGGCTGTTGAGTGATATTGGCGTAGTTGGAAAAGTAACTATTGTCGCGCTCGAAGACCGAGTCGAATTCTGAGTTAGTCAAATCGTTGCTGGAATTGGTTAAATTATTAAACCCCGTTAAGTCTTGACTCGCCGTTAATTCCAATGAAGTTGGTTCTGAATATTCTTGTGCGTCTACCGCGCCTTGTTGATCTAGTGTGCTTGGTATTTGCTGTACGGGCAGCAAAGGCAGGGCGGGCCAGTCGTATGGTTGTTGGCCATAATTTGGTTCAAAGTCGGTCAACCACAAGTTTGTATGAATGTGTAGGTAGCGGCTTATGCTGAGGATTATTGATCCCTCAAGTTCCGAGTGCTCACCAAATGTTTCACCGCCGCGAATTATGATTGCGGGGGCGTCGTCAAATGCGAGCATCGGTTGCGCCCACGTTTGGTGAAATAATATTTTGTTGTCGCGGCGTCGGGTTAATTGGCCAAGATTTTCAATGATGTCGTGTTCTTCACTCAGGTAGACATAGGGCTGTTCGATATCTAATACCGGTGTTGAGTTCGGCTCTGAAGTTTGCGCGACCGAAGTGTTTTCATCCGCATCGTATTCCTGCTCAGTCAGTATTTCTTGATCGGAGGGTTTATTTGGATCGGTCAAAAATTGCACGCGCGGCGGATAGCTAAGCGTAATATTGTGAGGCCATAATTCTTGTTGCTGTAGATCGCTGTTTGCGCCAACACGTTTAAAGACAACTAGTTCAACTTGGTACCAATTTTCTTCTGCAATGGGCTGTTCCGCAGTTTGCGCGTAGATATTGCCAGAAAAAAGTGAGGCTAGGAGGGCTGCCACGCCAAGCTGTAGTTTGCCTTGACGGGCAAACTGGGTAGGTGAATTGTGTTGGATTGCGCTCATGAATTAGCCTGTTTAAGTTGTTCTAGCACTGTATGCACCGCTTTAAGCCGTTCTTCAGCAGTTTCCATATCAAACATGAATTTTAAATGGTTTGCACCAACCAGTCGGTAGTGCTGTGGTTGTTTTTGTACGAGCTTCACAATTGTTAAAGGTTCAACTTTAGTTTTGCGTGCAAACTCTATGCGACCGCTCGCTGCTGTGGCCTCGATTTTTGTCAGGCCCAACTCTTCCGCATCGAGCTTAAGTCGCGTCAAGCGGATTAAGTTTTTAGTGGAGTCGTGTAATAGCCCAAAGCGGTCAATCATTTCCACTTGCAGGTCGTTTAGCTGCTCATCGTTTTTAACCGACGCCAAGCGCTTGTAGAGGGTCAGGCGGGTGTGTACATCGGGTAAATAACTATCGGGAATCAATGCAGGAATACGCAAGTTAATATCGATGTTGTCGTTGCTTTCTAAGTCAAAGTCGACGCTTCCGCCGCGCTGAATCGCTTTTACAGCACGATCTAACATCTCCATGTACAAGGTAAAGCCAATGGCTTGCATTTGCCCGCTCTGCTCGTCACCAAGCAGCTCCCCAGCACCGCGAATTTCCATGTCGTGCGAGGCTAGCGTAAAGCCAGCGCCAAGCTCTTGCGCCTCTACGATCGCATCTAAACGCTTGAGCGCGTCGGCGGTCATGGCTTTTTTGTGGGGGGTTAGCAGGTAAGCGTAGGCTTGGTGATGGCTACGGCCAACACGACCGCGTAATTGATGTAGTTGCGCGAGGCCAAAACGATCGGCGCGCTCAATAACAATTGTATTTGCACTGGGAACATCAATACCCGTTTCGATGATGGTGGTGCAAATCAAGATATTAAAACGCTTGTGGTAGAAATCGGTCATTATCGATTCAAGCTCGCGCTCACGCATTTGCCCGTGGCCAATCGCAATTCGAGCTTCGGGAACCAACGCCTGAATTTCGGTGGCGCGACGCTCGATGGTTTTGACTTCGTTATGAAGTATATAAACCTGCCCGCCGCGCATAATCTCGCGCAATACCGCTTCTTTGATTAGGTTTTCATCGGCTTCTCGCACGAAGGTTTTAACCGATAGGCGCTTGGCAGGCGGAGTGGCAATAATGGACAGGTCGCGGATGCCAGACATGGACATATTAAGCGTGCGCGGAATGGGCGTGGCGGTGAGGGTTAAGATGTCCACTTCCGTGCGCAGCGCTTTTAGGGCTTCTTTTTGACGTACGCCAAAACGGTGCTCTTCATCGATAATCAGCAGGCCTAAATTGGCGTATTTCATATTGCCCTGAATCAGCTTGTGAGTGCCGATTACAAGATCAACCTGACCGGACTCCAAGCGCGCCTGTACCGCTTCGATGTCTTTGTTCGAACGAAATCGCGATATGACTTCGATATTCACCGGCCACTCGGCAAAGCGATCTTTAAAATTATCGTAATGCTGCTGTGCGAGTAATGTGGTCGGCACTAATACAACGACCTGTTTACCGTTCTGTACGGCGATAAACGCGGCGCGCATTGCAACTTCCGTTTTGCCGAAACCTACGTCGCCACAAACTAGGCGATCCATGGGTTGCGGCGATAGCATATCGTCACGTACCGCACTGATGGCCGTTTCCTGATCATCGGTCTCTTCGTAGGGAAATGCCGCACTAAACTGGCGGTAGGCCTCGGTTGGGTCGGTGTAGGCAAAGCCCTTACGCGCCTTACGTTTGGCGTAAATGTTTAGCAATTCTGCGGCGACGTCGCGAATTTGTTCCGCAGCTTTACGTTTGGCTTTTGCCCAGGTGTCATTGCCGAGTTTGTGTAGAGGAGCTAAATCTTCTTCACCGCCGGAATAACGGCTAATTAAGTGTAGGCTCGCCACGGGAACATAGAGTTTGGTGTCGTTGGCGTAGGAGAGCACTAAAAACTCGTCAATTTGGCCGCCGTGTTCGATGGTTTGTAAGCCTTGATAACGGCCAACCCCGTGCTCGATATGCACTACCGGGGCGTGTAATTTAAGTTCGGTTAGATTCTTAATGACGTTTTCAGCGTCTTCTGCCGCGGCTTTTTGGCGTCTGCGCCGCTGCTGGACGCGATTACCAAACAATTGCTGCTCGGCAATGATCATCAATCCCGGCATTTGCAGATTAACCGAGTTTTCAATATTGGCAACGGTAATCGCTATATCCTGTTCGCCGGTGATAAAGCTGTGAATATCCTTAATTTCGCTCGCCGTGATCGAGATGCGACTGAGCAGCTCTTTGATCGTTTCTTTGCGTCCGGATGACTCAGCACAAATTAATACGCGCTTATCTGTTGAGATAAGGAAGTGTTCAAGTAGGTGGAGAGGGTTGGTTGCGCGGCTATCAATGGCCAGTGCCGGTGGCGCTGTAAACGGAAAGTTAACCGCACTAGGCTTCTGTTCTTGAGCTGACAGGCACAGGTCTACTCTCGGGTAATTCTTGAGCGCGCCAAAAATTACATCCACCGTATGGAATGCACGGTGGGGAGGCAAAATTGGGCGCTGGCGGTCACCGCGGCGACTTTCGTAGCGTTGTTCTAGGTCTCGCCAGAAGCTCTCAATCGCCTCGTGTACGCCTTCGCAAATAAACACTAGGCTAGTGTCGTCGCCCTCGGGTAAATAGTTGAATAGGGTTGCCGTTTCATTAAAGAAAAGCGGTAAGTAATACTCGACGCCGGCGGGCGCCAAGCCGGACAAGACGTCTTGATAGACTGGGCAGTTGGTGTGATCAACGTCAAAAGTTTGGTGCCACTCACCTTTAAAGTGAGATATACCGATTTTGTCTAGCGGGTATTCGCGGCCGGGCAATAGCTCAATAGATTCAACTTTTTCCACTGTTCGCTGTGTTTCTGGGTCAAACTCGCGCAGCGATTCAACTTCGTTGTCAAACAGCTCTATTCGATAGGCGGCGCGACTGCCCATGGGGTAAACATCGATAAGAGAGCCGCGCACCGCGAATTCTCCATGTTGATACACCGTGTCGACACTTGTATATCCGGCCGAGACCAGCTGATTTCGAAACAGCTCGCGATCTAGGCTAGCGCCAAGCTTCAGTATCAGGCTGTTAGTGACCAGATAGTTTACCGGAGGCAAGCGCTGCATCATGCTGGTCGCTGCGGCAATAACCACGCAGGGCGATGTGGTATGCATGTTGTATAAACATCGCATGCGTTCAGAGGTTATGTCCTGATGTGGGGAAAAACTGTCATAGGGCAGGGTTTCCCAGTCGTTAAAGAGCATCACGTTAAGGCTACTGTTCAACCCCTTTAAAAAATGGCGAATGTCTCGTTCAAGTCGTTCGGCTACGGCTACACTTGGTGCTACCACTAGGCTGCTGCGCTGGGCTTTAGCCAAACTATAGGCAATGCCAAGGCCTGCACCGGTAAGTTCAAACAGGTTTCCCCATTGACGTTTGTCTCCCGCTTTTGTGGGAATAGGGGGGTTAAAGGGGTCGAGTTGCGGTGATGTCATATAAGCTTGGTTCATAAAATTTAGCAGGCGCGTATTCTAACGATGTTTGTGTGATCGGGACAGGTAAGTGCCGAGTTGGATAGGGTCTTTCGACTTATATTGCATATTTGCGTGCCGGCGTGTTGCACTAGGGCTACGTAAATAGGAATTATTGTCGTTAAAACAATAGGTTATTCCCGTTTTTTTGGGAGCACCCCTAGCGTTAGTGCGCGCTGATCACTATAATTGGCGCGATTTTTTATGTGGCTCACACTCGATGAGTCGTCAGAAGAGCGGGACAGCTCTCTATATAAGCGAAAGAGCTTAAAATTTGTTCAGTTTGGACTATGCTCTGCTGGATGCGACGTATTTATTTAGGGCGTGGCGCATTTATATTTATTTGCCGTGGCACGCATAGTTTTATTGGTTGTGGCACAACAGGTCGTACGTTAGAAGATTGCGAAGGCGTACGTTGTGCGGCACAAGAATTACTTTTTCACACTTTAACTTTTTAAAAACTCAACCCATTTAAATTTCAATTAGGCTAAGACGTATGATCAAGATCCGTCGAGGATTGGATTTACCTATCACCGGTTCACCCCGGCAATCCATAGAAGATGGCCCGAAGATTCGATCTGTTGCAGTGATTGGTTTCGATTACCACGGTATGAAACCCACCATGGCTGTGCAGGTTGGCGATAAGGTCAAAAAAGGTCAGCTATTGTTTACCGACAAAAAGACCGAAGGTGTGCGCTACACAGCGCCTGCCGGCGGTACTGTTGCGGCGATCAATCGCGGCCATCAGCGCGTATTGCAGTCGGTTGTTATCGATGTAGAAGGCGATGAGGCTGAAAAGTTTGCTAGCTACCCAGCGGTAGAGCTTGGCAATCTCGAGCGCGATAAAGTCGTCGACAATTTGGTGCAATCCGGATTATGGACAGCTTTGCGTACCCGTCCCTACAGTAAGGTCCCCGCGGTTAACACTGCGCCTGTGAACATTTTTGTCAGCGCGATGGACACTAATCCGTTGGCGGCTGATCCCGCTATCGTAATCGCCGAACAAGCTGAAAACTTCCAGAACGGTTTGGCTGCCTTGTCGCGTTTGACCGACGGTAAGGTTTTCGTAAGTCATGCTGAGGGCGTTAATATCGCCAGCGGCTCGCTTTCGAATGTAGTCTTCGAAACCTTCTCTGGTGTTCATCCAGCGGGCAATGTCGGCACACAAATCCATTTTCTTGCCCCCGTTAGCTTGGCTAAGGTCGCTTGGACCATTGGCTACCAAGATGTTATTGCAGTGGGTGCGCTATTCACCCAAGGTGAGCTGAACACCGATCGCGTTGTATCTCTGGCTGGCCCAGTCGTAAACGATCCACGCTTACTGCGCACTCGAGTTGGCGCCAGCTTGGATGAGCTTACTGCAGGTGCGGCAGACGGCGCGGATAACCGCGTCATTTCCGGTTCCGTGTTTGGCGGTAGAACCACATCCGGCGCAGTTGCGTATCTTGGTAGGTATCACACTCAGGTCAGTATTTTGAGCGAAGGCCGCGAGCGTCCTTTCTTGCATTACTTTGTGCCGGGTTTTAACCGCTTCTCTGCATTGCCTATCTATATCTCTAAATTGCTGGGCGGCAAAAAATTCTCGTTTACCACCTCAGCTAACGGTAGCGAGCGTGCAATGGTCCCGATAGGCGCCTACGAGAAAGTTATGCCACTAGATATTCTGCCAACGCAATTATTACGTGCGCTTATCGTTGGTGATACAGAAACAGCTCAAAAATTAGGTTGTTTGGAATTGGATGAAGAGGACTTGGCCTTGTGTACGTTTATTTGCTCTGGCAAATACGAATACGGCCCCATTCTTCGCGATAACCTCACGCGTATCGAGAAGGAGGGTTAATAGATGAAACTTCTACGTAATATGTTCGACAGCCTTGAGCCTCATTTTCATAAGGGTGGCAAGTTGGAGAGCTGGTATTCGCTTTACGAAGCTGTTGATACTGGTTTATTCCAGCCTAATGATGTCACTAAAACGACCGCGCATGTACGCGACGGCATCGATCTAAAACGTGTCATGATCACGGTGTGGATGTGTGTTTTCCCGGCAATGTTTTACGGTATGTACAACCTTGGTTGGCAAGCTAATACCGCACTTGCAACAATGGATGTCGCATCAATCGAAGGCTGGCGCGGAGCATTGATTGGCCTGCTCGCTGGTCACGATGCCGGTAGTATCTGGGATAACCTGATTTTTGGTGCAGCTTTCTTCGTACCTATCTATATGACGGTATTTATCGTTGGTGGTTTCTGGGAAGTTTTGTTTGCAATGAAGCGCGGCCACGAAATTAACGAAGGCTTTTTCGTTACTTCGATTTTGTTTGCACTTATTTGCCCCCCAGATTTACCACTATGGCAAGCGGCGCTTGGTATTAGCTTCGGTGTGGTACTCGGTAAAGAAGTATTTGGCGGAACCGGCAAAAACTTCCTCAACCCAGCCTTGGCCGGACGCGCGTTTTTGTTCTTCGCGTTCCCGTCTTATATGTCGGGTGATGCCGTTTGGACTGCTGTTGATGGCTACACCGGCGCAACGGCGCTGTCGGTTGCCGCACAGCAGGGAATGGACGTGCTTACCCAGCAAATGACTTGGATGGATGCGTTTATCGGTAAAATACCGGGTTCGATCGGCGAAACATCTACAATCGCTATTTTGATTGGCGGCCTGATTTTGGTTGGCAGCAGTATTGCCTCCTACCGAATTGTGGTCGGCGTGGTACTAGGTACTATCGTCACCACTATGGTTTATAACCACTTCGGTAATCCCGAAACCAATCCAATGTTTGCCATGCCTTTCTGGTGGCACTTTGTATTGGGCGGATACGCGTTCGGTCTATTTTTTATGGCCACCGATCCAGTCTCTGCATCCATGACAAATGCCGGAAAATGGTGGTTTGGCGCATTAATCGGTTTTATGGTGATTACGATTCGTGTCGTTAACCCCGCCTTCCCAGAAGGTATGATGTTGGCAATTTTATTCGCTAACTTGTTCGCGCCATTAATCGACCACTTTGTTGTTCAATCCAATATCAAACGGAGGTTAGCGCGTGGCTAGTAACGACTCGATTAAAAAGACTATTACGGTCGCGGTATTACTTTGTATCGTCTGTTCCGTAGTGGTATCAACAGCCGCTGTTTTGCTCAGACCTCTACAGGATGCTAACAAGCTTAAAGATTTCAACCGCAATATTTTGTTGGCGGCTGGGCTCTATGAAGATGGCATGGACATTCAGCAAGCGTTCGATAAAATCGAAACGCGCATCGTCGATTTAGAGACCGGTAAATTTACCGATGCGGTTGGCGTAAAAAGTTTCGACCAGCGTAAAGCAGCAAAAGATCCATCCTTGTCAGACGTTTTATCTACAGAAGATGATATCGCTAACATTTCTCGTCGTGAGAAATATTCCAAGGTCTACTTGGTACGCGATAACGGTCAATTACAAACCGTAATTCTGCCAATTAAGGGCTACGGTCTTTGGGGTACGCTCTATGGTTTCCTTGCGGTTGCGGCCGATGCTAATACCGTTGTTGGTTTAGGTTACTACGAGCACCAAGAAACTCCGGGACTCGGCGCTGAAGTTGATAACCCGCGCTGGAAAAGTTCGTGGATCGGCAAAAAGTTATATGCCACAGACGGTTCAGTCGGCATTGAGGTTATCAAAGGTGCTGTTGTTAAAGGTGCACCTGGCGCGGAATACAAAGTGGATGGACTTTCCGGCGCAACACTTACCAGTGTGGGCGTGGATAACATGATGAAATTTTGGTTGGGTGAAAATGGTTACGCTCAATTCCTTAATAACCTCAAAGCGGGGGAGGCTTAATTCATGAAAGCTAAAGAGCTGTTATTTAAACCAATTCTGGAAAATAACCCCATTGCTTTGCAGATTCTTGGAATCTGTTCCGCCTTGGCGGTGACCAGTAGCATGCGCGTTACCATAGTAATGTGTATCGCTCTTACCTTGGTAACGGGGTTTTCAAACTTCTTCGTTTCCTTAGTCCGTAACCACATTCCCAGTAGTATCCGTATTATCGCGCAGATGACGATTATTGCGTCTTTGGTAATTGTTGTTGACCAAGTACTAAAAGCCGTTGCTTACGATATTAGTAAGCAACTTTCGGTATTTGTGGGCTTGATCATCACCAACTGTATCGTGATGGGTCGTGCCGAAGCCTTTGCTATGAAAAACCCCCCTATGCCGAGCTTCTTTGACGGTATTGGGAATGGTTTAGGCTATAGCGCGATGCTGCTTGGGCTTGCCGTGATTCGTGAACTATTTGGTTCCGGCAGCTTGTTTGGTATCGAAATCATGCAAACTGTAAACAACGGCGGCTGGTATGTACCTAACGGCATGCTGCTACTACCGCCTAGTGCATTCTTCCTTATCGGGTTATTTATTTGGGCGCTACGCTCCTATAAGAAATCGCAAGTAGAAGCACCCGATTTCAAAATCGCTCCTAATACAGTGGCAAGGGAGGCTGTGTAATGGAAGAGTTAATTAGTTTATTTGTACGCTCCATATTTATTCAAAATATGGCGTTAGCTTTCTTTTTGGGTATGTGTACCTTTTTGGCTTTGTCCAAAAAAGTTGAAGCTGCCATTGGTTTGGGTATCGCCGTAATCGTGGTTCAAGCGGTAACCGTACCTATTAACAACCTGCTTTATACTTACGTTCTTTCTAATGGTGCACTTGCTTGGGCAGGCTTACCCGAAGTTGATTTGAGCTTTCTCGGTCTGATTAGCTATATCGGTGTTATTGCCGCATTAGTGCAGATTTTGGAAATGTTCCTCGATAAGTATGTGCCTTCGCTTTACAACGCTTTGGGTGTGTTCTTGCCGCTGATTACGGTTAACTGCGCAATCATGGGTGGTTCTCTGTTGATGGTGGAGCGCGACTACGATTTTAGCGAAAGTGTTGTTTTTGGTGTGGGTTCAGGTGTTGGCTGGGCGCTCGCAATTACAGCGCTGGCCGGTATTCGAGAAAAGATGAAGTACAGTGATGTTCCAGACGGGCTGCAAGGCTTGGGCATTACCTTTATCACCGTCGGCTTGATGTCTCTTGGGTTTATGTCTTTTGGCGGCATTGATCTTTAATCAGCGAGGAACAAATAGAACATGAACATAGAAATTATATTAGGTGTTGTCATGTTCACCGTCATCGTCTTGGTGTTGGTGGCTGTAATTCTCAGCGCCCGCGCTCAGTTGGTGAATGCTGGTGATGTGACAATCGAAATTAACGGAGAAAAAACAATCTCTGTTCCTGCCGGTGGAAAACTGCTGCAAACCTTAGCGGCGAACAATTTGTTTCTAGCCTCAGCTTGTGGTGGTGGCGGAACCTGTGCGCAGTGTAAATGTTTGGTCAGTGAAGGTGGCGGCTCTATGCTGCCAACGGAAGAGTCTCATTTCAATCGCCGAGAAGAGCGTGAAGGTTGGAGACTTAGCTGTCAGGTTCCTGTAAAGCAAGACATGAAAATCGAAATTGATGAGGAAGTGTTCGGCGTTAAGCAGTGGGAGTGTGAGGTTGTATCTAACCCCAATGTTGCCACCTTTATTAAGGAGCTAACCTTAAAGCTGCCAGAAGGTGAAAATGTCGACTTCCGTGCAGGTGGTTACGTTCAGTTAGAGTGCCCACCGCATCACGTTAAGTTTTCTGATTTTGAGATTGAAGAAGAGTACCGTGGCGACTGGGAACATTTTGGTTTTTTCAAGATGGAATCAAAAGTTGAAGAGCCAGTTATTCGCGCTTACTCCATGGCGAATTATCCTGAAGAGCGTGGCTTGGTTAAGTTTAATATTCGTATTGCTACACCGCCACCGCGCACGCAAGGGTTACCGCCTGGGCAAATGTCGTCATACGTATTTAATTTGAAGCCTGGCGACAAAATGACCGTGTACGGTCCCTTTGGAGAGTTCTTCGCCAAGGATACCGATGCAGAAATGGTATTTATTGGTGGTGGTGCGGGTATGGCGCCTATGCGTTCTCACATCTTTGACCAGTTACGACGTTTAAAGAGCGATCGCAAGATGTCGTTTTGGTATGGTGCTCGCTCACTTCGTGAACTCTTCTACAAAGAAGATTACGACATGCTTGCCGCCGAGAACGACAACTTCGAATGGCACATAGCATTGTCGGACCCTCAGCCTGAAGATAATTGGGAAGGTAAAACAGGTTTTATTCACAACGTGTTGTTGGAAAATTACCTAAAAGACCACCCAGCACCGGAAGACTGTGAGTTCTATATGTGCGGGCCGCCGATGATGAACCAAGCCGTTATTAAGATGTTGAAAGACCTCGGCGTTGAAGATGAAAACATTATGCTAGATGACTTCGGCGGTTAATAACGGAAACAGGATTGATATTAAGTGACTAGACTACTTGCAACGTCGACTTGGTTATTCGAACGTCTGCGAGCAATCCTATCCCTAAAAGCGAGGCTGGTAATACTAGTCTCGCTTTGCTTTTTTTTAGGGGCGGGTTGTGAGCGAAACACAGTACCCCAGGTTGTTCGTATCGAAGGCCGTACTATGGGTACTACCTATCATATTACGGTGGTTGCCGATGCTAAGCCGGTAATTGATCCGGCGCGGCTTAAGCGCGATGTTGATGAGCTGTTATCTGATTTTAACCAAGTGATGTCGACCTATATTCCAGACTCTGAGTTATCCCGGCTTAACAAGGCTCCGGTTAATGCAGCGGTTGTGGTATCGCCTAAACTCTTTGATATCCTTAACCTTAGCCACCAAATTAGTATTCGCACCAAGGGTTCATTTGATACCACTGTTGGACCGATTGTTAATCTCTGGGGTTTTGGCCCAGAAGAGCGTGAAGAAAAGCAGCCGAGTGCCGAACAAGTCGCAGCAGCCAGACAAAATGTTGGGTTTCGGTTTGTTGAACTTGAAATCGACACCTATGCGGTTAGAAAAAGCCGCGCTGTTTATATCGACCTTTCCGCGATTGCTAAAGGTGCTGGCGCCGATGAAATTGCCGGCCTATTGCTAAATCGTGGAATTGCCAACTACATGATCGAAGTGGGCGGGGAACTGCATGTGGCCGGTGTCAGTCCAAGAGGCAAGCCGTGGCGAATTGGGGTGGAGCAGCCAAGTTTGGCGCAGACTGGTGTAGCACAAGCGATTTCAATTGAAGCCGGTGGAATTGCGACGTCGGGTGATTACCGCAACTATTTTGAAATTGATGGTGAACGATTTTCCCACACGATCGATCCGGCAACTGCAGCGCCCATTACACACAACCTAGCATCGGTAACGGTAGTGGCAAATAACAGTGCCGAAGCGGATGCTATGGCTACAGCACTAAATGTGATGGGGCCGGTTAAAGGTTATGATTTCGCGCTTAAAGAGAACATAGCTGCATATTTTTTAGTACGAGAAGACGAGGCCTTTACGGCCAAATATACAGCTCAATTCGAGCAGTATTTATCGGGTATAGACGATTAAAGAGGTATAAATTATGACAACATTTTTGCTAGCGTTCTTGATATTAGGCTTAGTCATTATTGGCATGTCGGTCGGTGTCATCTTTGCCAACAAGCCGATTAAAGGCTCTTGCGGCGGAATGTCTGCATTGGGTATCGACAAGGCGTGTGATATTTGTGGTGGGGATACGGCGAAATGCGACGAAGAACAACAGCGTAAAGATGCAAATACCGAAAGCGCTAAAAGCAAAGCAGATTCTCTCAGCTATGATGCGAGCAAAGAGTTTTAGCTGTGACTGTGTTGGTCTCAGCTGTTTAACAGCGGCGTAATTTTTTATTTAGGAGCACGGATTCTCGATGGCTAATTTTCAGTATGATTTACTCGTAATTGGTGCAGGCCCTGCTGGAGAGTCCGCAGCTATATCAGCAAAAAAGAATAACCTTCGCGTGGCGGTGGTTGACGGTCAGGCAAGCCTTGGCGGCAACTGTGCACACAAGGGCACAATTCCATCGAAAGCGCTTCGTAATGCAGTGAAGCAAGCGATTCGCATGTCGAATCAGCCTTTTGCCAAGCGAATGATGTTGCATCAAGAGTTGAATTATCCGCAAATCCTCGCGGCGGTTAATGACATTATCCCGAAGCAGGTAGAGCTCCATTCAGAATATTTTATTCGCAATAAAATACCTATTTTCAATGGCTTCGCACACTTCGTTAATAAAAATGAAGTAGAGATCGCGGGTCCTCACGGCCTAAAAGATCGCGTTACGGCGGAAAACATCTTAGTCGCAACGGGTTCTCGTCCTTACCGGCCAAGTAATATCGACTTTAATCACCCACGTGTTTTTGATAGCGATACTATTTTGCAAATGAATACTACTCCTAGCACCATTGTGATTTTTGGCGCTGGCGTAATAGGTTGCGAGTACGCGTCGATATTTGCAGGCCTTGGTCTAAAGGTCGATTTAATTAATAGCCGCGACCGTTTGCTCTCATTCTTGGATGACGAAATTAGTGATGCGCTTAGTTATCATTTGCGTAGCAGTGGCGTCATGGTTCGGCATAGCGAAATATTTGAAAATGCAGAGTACTCCGATAAGGGCGTGACCGTTCATTTACGTTCAGGTAAGCATATTAGCGCCGATGCATTATTGTGGAGCAATGGCCGCAGCGGTAATACCGATGCTTTAAACCTTGAGGCCGTAGGTTTGGCGGCAGATTCTCGTGGGCAACTGAAAGTTGACCAGTCTTATCGTACTGAAACACCGAATATCTACGCCGCCGGAGATGTTATTGGTTGGCCGAGTTTGGCAAGCGCATCCTTCGATCAAGGGCGTTCAGTGGTTGATGCTATTTTGGGTCGCGAGGTGCGCTTTGTTGAGGACGCTCCCACCGGTATTTATACTATTCCAGAAATTAGTTCTGTCGGTAAAACCGAGTCAGAGTTAACGGCTGCTAAAGTTCCCTACGAAGTTGGCCGCGCATTTTTTAAAGATACTGCACGCGGCCAAATTAGTGGCGAAGACGAGGGGATGCTCAAGCTTCTTTTTCACAATCAAACCCGAGAAATTTTGGGGATTCATTGTTTTGGTGCCGAAGCCTCAGAAATTATTCATATCGGTCAAGCGATTATGCAGCAAGCAGAAGGCGCTAATACTATCGATTATTTTGTGAACAGCACCTTTAATTATCCGACAATGGCCGAGGCCTACCGTATAGCCGCCCTGAATGGCATCAATCGACTTATGCGAATGCGTTGAGTTACTCACCGTTTTCGTGATAGAAATTTTATAATTTCGTGATTTCTGCATGATCTCCTCGCTCTATCCTTGCTGGCGTATCAACAATAACCAGTGAGGATCGACCGATGACAAAACCCCTAGTTTCATTTATCTCTGCAGCGTTGCTAAGTGCGATAGCACTCGATAGTTTCGCCGCTACCATCTCCGTTAAAATTACTAATTTAACGCAAGCTATTTACTTCACACCTCTGCTTATTACCGCCCACGGTAGCGACACAAAACTTTTTCGCGTCGGCGAATCTGCATCACCAGAACTGCAAGCCATGGCAGAAGGTGGGGATCTATCTGGCTTAGTATCAAGCTTAGAGCCTGTCGGAGCGAGTAGCGTTATAAATCCAGCGGAAGGTCTTTTGGCTCCGGCGTCATCTGTGATGACAATGAGTATCGACACCGGCGTTAACGATTTACTTTCGATCACCGCAATGATCTTGCCCAGTAACGATGGTTTCGTCGGCGTCGACTCCTGGCCCGTTCCAGCCGAGGCCGGAACTTACACTTTGTTTTTAAATGCGTACGATGCGGGAACTGAAGCTAACAACGAATTAATTTTGGATGGCAGTGGTGCACCGGGCATGCTTGGAATTCCCGCTAACCCAGGCGCTGATAGTGGCAGTAACGGCACTGGCGTTACAACTAGCGAGGCCAATGACAGGGTGCATATTCATCGTGGCACACTCGGCGATTCTGATCTTAATGGCGGCGTTAGCGATTTAACCAGTAATATTCACCGCTGGCTAAACCCGGTTGCGAAACTTTTAGTAACGGTTGAGTAGGGGCTATTATGAAGCAGTTATTTGCAGTACCTACCATCATTATTTGCGTCGCGCTCTCTGCTTGTAGTGGCGATAAGGATGAGGGTGGCATGACGACACCTACATCTACACCGACACCTAGTCCAATCGTATCCAGTTTCGATGTTACACTCGTCAATATCACACACAACCAACCGCTATCGCCCCCGGTTGTGGTTTTTCATGAGAGTGAATTTACTCTGTGGACGATAGGTGAAAGCGCGAGCGCAGGACTTGAGCTGTTATCGGAAGCAGGGGACGCGTCACTGCTCGTGAGTGAAAACCCAATGAGCGTGAATATGGTTGGAGCCTCCGTAGTAGCGCCTAGTGATCGGGTAACGATCGCTATCGATCTTAGCGAAAATAGCTTCAGCGATGGCACCCAGATTCGTCTATCTCTAGCTTCGATGCTGGTAAATACCAACGATGCCTTTGCAGGATTAACGGGTGTTGATATCAGTCAACTGAGTGTCGGCGATAGTCTAATGTTAGTTGCACCGATATATGATGCTGGCACCGAGGCAAACAGTGAAACTGCAGCGACGATTCCTGGGCCTGCAGCCGCAGGCGAAGGCTTTAATATAGAACGAGACGATGTCAATTTCGTCGCTCGCCATTCGGGCGTTGTCAGTCTAGACGACGGCTTGAACGGTTCGATTTTAGACCAATCTCATCGCTTCGATAACTCAGCAATGCGTGTTATCGTTACTCGCACTCAATGATAAAAAGCAACGACCTGTAAACGACTATGTCTGAATTAACCAAGCCTACAAAAATATTGTTAGTTGAGGATCATGAGGACATTAGTCAGCTTGTAACCCTAAATCTCGAATCCATGAACTATGAGGTCACGGCTCATCTCGACGGAACCGCGGGGTTACAAGCAGCGCTTACTCAACCGTTCGACCTAATTATCTTGGATATTATGTTGCCGGGGATCGATGGTCTTAATATCTGCCAGAAACTTAGGGCCAATGATATATTTACGCCGATTGTTATGCTTACCGCTAAAAAATCTGAGGCCGACCGCGTAGTGGGTTTAGAGGTGGGCGCAGATGATTATCTAACCAAACCTTTTAGTGTTCGTGAGTTGCAAGCAAGGGTTAAGGCCCACTTGCGACGCGTATCCGTCTTCAATCAAGAGGGAAGTGGTGTAGCGGACGTTAACAATGACACGCTAAAATTCGACGAGCTCACCATAGAGAAACAAAAACGTAAAGTCATCATACGGGGTGAGACCTTAAAGACTACTGCAAAAGAATTTGATTTGCTGCTCTATATGGCGAGCTTTCCTGGTCAGGTGTTTAGCCGTGAGCAGTTACTGAATGCGGTGTGGGGATATCAGCACGCCGGTTACGAACACACCGTAAACTCACATATTAATCGACTTCGCTCAAAGCTCGAAATCGACCCCGCTAACCCTAGCTATGTGCTAACGGTTTGGGGGGTAGGGTATAAATTTCATGAGTAGGGTATATTTACAAAAATTGCATAGCAGACTTTCGTTAAGCCTATTTATTGTGTTTGTAATTGTCGGCTGTGCGGCTGCTGTATTATTCGTTCGATCGTCGCAAGCGTATCATCAGCAAGTCACGCAGCTAATGCATAAAGATTTAGCCGCGCATGTTGCGGGTAACTATCTCTTATTTGAAAACGGCAGTCCAAACTTGGAGTCTGCGGAACACACCTTTCACGAGCTAATGATTCTAGGCCCAAACTTTGAGTTTTATGTTCTTGGCAAAGACGGTGAGATCTTGGCTTGCTCGACCGACCCGGCCAATATAAAACGCAATAAAGTTTCTTTGGTACCGGTCAATAAATTTATCTCTGGTGCTCCTTTGGATAACCCCTTGCGGGGGGAAGATCCCCGTAGTGATATTCGCGAGAAAGTATTCTCGGCGTCGGCAATTTATAATAATGGTGTGCTCGACGGCTATTTATACGTGATACTCGGTAGCGAAATCTACGACGACATTGCGGGAATGGTTGCGCAAAGTAAAACTATGCAATGGGGGTTGCTGCTCTTTTCAGTCGGTTTAGTTTTTACCTTTATCGCAACGCTCTGGTTGACTGGATTTATTACAAGCCCGCTACGGAAGCTTACTAAGCAAGTGCAGCAAGTTCCGCTTGGTCAGCGCGCTAGCAATGCAGCAGAGTTGTTCCAGCATTGGCAGCCCAACAGCCAAAATGAAATTCATAGCCTCGGCAGTGCGTTTAAACAGCTCCTAGAAAATCTACAAGAGCAGTACGATAAAGTACTAACGGTAGATCAGCTGCGCAAAGAGTTGCTGTCCCACGTGAGTCATGATTTGCGAACGCCTTTAGCCTCGCTGCTCGGTTATCTCGAAACCTGGGAGATGCAATACGGAGAGCAAGCAGATGAGAAAAGTTCCGTCTACATAGCCACGGCAAAAAAGAGCGCGCATAAAATCTCAAATTTGGTCGAGCAGCTATTTGAGTTGGCTCACCTCGACAGTGGTGATGTGCAGGTCAATATCGAGGAATTTGCGATTGCAGAACTCGTTCAGGATGTACTTCAGAAGTTTCAAATTAGCGCAGATCAAAAATCGATAACACTAAGTGTATACCCGAAAGACAGTGGCCTTCGTGTAGTGGGCGATATAGAAAAGCTCGAACGTGTTTTTACAAACTTGATTGACAATGCGCTTCGCCACACGGAACAGGGTGGAACTATCACGGTGCGATTGGCGAAAAATGGCCATGCAGTTGCGATCGAAGTTGCTGATAACGGCATAGGCATTCCTGCAGACGATTTACCTCATGTGTTCGATCCTCACTTCAAGGCCTGTAACAGTGTGCGAGGCAACACCGCAAACGGGGGGTTAGGGCTGGCGATCACCAAGAAACTCCTAGATCTTCATCGCACCAGTATTAAAGTAAGCAGTGCTGTGAATAGCGGTACGAGCTTTTTATTTGAATTGAGCACGACATAAAACAGTACACTCCTATAATTACAGAGAAGTCTTCGATAACTTTAGACTGTGATGTACTATCGCTATACTTGGAATGTTTAACGTACAGAATAATGTATATAAAGGTGTTGGGATGAGAAAGTCGGTTGCTTTAGGTTTGATTGTTTGTGCTGTAGCTTATTCCTACTGGAATTACCGAACACTGCCTTCAGAATCAATACCTACGTCTGGCGGCGAGGTGGGTCATGCCGAAGAAATATCCTCACAGTTTGATAATCTCTACTCAAGTGTTGAAGAGGCATACGAGAAACGTTTAAGCGATGTGCAGGTGATTGGTGTTGGTCGAGTGGTTAAGTTACTGCCCGATGATAATAAAGGCAGTCGGCATCAGAAGTTTATTCTAAAATTGAGCAGTGGCATCACCGTGTTAGTTGCGCATAATATCGATTTGGCAAAACGTCTAAATCTACTCAAAGTTAATGATACTTTAGAGTTTTTTGGTGAATATGAATGGAACGACCGGGGTGGTGTTGTTCACTGGACTCACCACGATCCATCCGCACGCCATATTGACGGCTGGTTAAAACACGACGGTGTAGTTTACAAATAGACTTAGTTTTCTGGAAATCTAAATGCACGATTATAGCCAAGCAAGCCCGCAGCACGATCACGATTTTTCGGTCACCAATCGCAAAGGTGAACGCCGCACCGAATATGTCTTAGCCTTGACGTTGGTTACCATGATCGTCGAAATCGTCGCAGGTAGTATTTACGGATCTATGGCGTTACTTGCCGATGGTTGGCACATGGGTACGCATGTTGCGGCGTTTATGATTGCGATTTTTGTCTATCGCTTTGCGCGCAAGCATGCACATAACCCTGCGTTTTCGTTTGGCACGGGCAAGGTGAATGTTTTAGGTGGGTTTGCCAGTGCGGTCGCGTTGATAATGGTGTCCATCGTAATGCTGATCGAGTCTGTGCAGCGGATGTTCAGCCCGCAGGATATTCATTTTAACGAAGCCATTGTCGTGGCAATAATCGGTTTGCTGGTCAATATTTTTAGTGCTTTTCTATTAAAAGATCATCATCACCACGACCACGACCACGACCACAACCACGACCACAACCACGACCACAACCACGACCACGACCACGACCACAACCACGACCACGACCACAACCATGACCACAACCATGCTGTCGAGGGCGTCGAGCAACACCAAAAGTTACACGACCACAACTTAAAAGCCGCCTACATGCATGTGCTAGCCGATGCATTAACATCATTGCTCGCAATCGTTGCATTGTTGCTCGGTAGAATTTACGGCTGGTTTTGGCTAGACCCTATTATGGGAATAGTCGGCGCCGTCATTATCAGCCGTTGGTCCTATGGACTGCTTAAGCAGACTGCACCGGTATTACTGGACATGAGTATCGAACGAAAAAAGATTGATGCGATTACTTCATCAATAGAAAACGATTCGGATAATGAGATTGTTGATCTCCATATATGGAAGGTCGGTCCGAATCATTACGCCACAATCGTTTCCCTCCTCACGGAAAGCCCCCAACCGGCGAACCATTATCGTGCACTTTTGAGTGATTATACCGAGCTTGCGCACGTAACCATTGAAGTTAACTCGCGTAGCGGTGACTAGATTAAGCACAATTCAGTAAAGCCACACTCAACGCCGGGTAGTCCCGTCGAAAATGTAATCAGTATTTGTGATCGCCCGAAAAATGTTATTAAAATATTCGATGGCTTTGGGTTAGAAATTACCGATTTTACGGTACAGGTTATGGTCCGTTCACTTATCGACGTAAAGAGTTTTTGCCGACATTTCTATCCAAGTGGTTAAGTAACGTAATTCGCTTTGTTGCGCGTTTTACAGGCTTAGAAAAACGCAGGAGATGGATTGCAGATATAAGCCTATATGTGTTTAAGCGAACAGATTAACTACCTTGCTGAATTAAGGTGGGCAGTCTTTAAAACCCGAAGCTTTGAATAAGTGATAAAGGATAACGCTCCCCAGCCAAGTAACGGCGTAAATCTTCCAGTACCATCGGGCTGCGCAGTCGTGCTTGGTTGTTTTCAACTTCCTCGAGTGTCATCCACACCGCACGCACTATTCCTTCATCCAAAGGTTGCTCGCTATTGTAATGAACTGTTTTAGCAATAAAACTTATTCTTTGGTAAGTAATTCCATTGGCGGGTGACGGGTAGAGCGAAACACCCAACACGGCTGTAGGCTCTACCAGCCATCCAGTTTCTTCAAGTGTTTCACGTATCGCCGCTTGTTGAAGTGTTTCGCCTTCATCAAGATGGCCGGCAGGTTGATTTAACACAAGCTTCCCTGCTTTTTGCTCACTGACGATTTCTTCTTCGACCACTAGAAATGATCCATCATGCTCGACAATCGTGGCGACGGTTAGATGTGGGTACCAAATCATTTTCGGCCTCGCGGAGATCTTATTGTTTCTTTTGGCAGGTGAACGGTATCAAACACAAACTCACCAGGAAGAATGTTTGCCAGGCTCCAGTGACCGATACTGGCCCTTACTAATCGCAACGTTGGTAAACCAACTTCCGCAGTCATCCTTCGCACCTGTCTATTTCGACCTTCTGTAATGCTGATTTCAAGCCAGTGAGTTGGTATTTCTGCGCGATATCGCACGGCTGGCGACCGCTCCCAAAGGTTAGGCGTTGCAATCATTTTTACCTTCGCTGGTTTTGTTAGCCCGTCTTTAAGCATTACACCTCGCTCAAGTTTTGCAATTGCTATGGGGGAGGGTAGGCCTTCGACCTGTACCCAATATGTCTTTGCCATTTTTAATGCGGGACTGGTAATTCTATTTTGCAAAACACCGCTGTTTGTTAGTAGTAGCAGCCCTTCGGAATCATAATCAAGTCGGCCTGCAGGGTAGTAACCGGATATTTTATTTGCATCGGGAAATAGATCGGCAAGTGTTTGGCGTTGCTCTTTATCGGTAAATTGACTGAGGCAGTTGAAGGGTTTGTTTAATAAAATCAAATTAGGCATTTTAATTGCTGTGTATTTGTCGGAACGAAAGAAACAGCTGAACAATGTGCGGCTGAAAAAGGTTTTTTTAAAGCAGCGATAAGGATACGCGTTTAGCGGCGTAAAATACTACCGCCACGATACTTTCATCTCGGCTAGCCTAGCCTAATCACTGCAATCAAAATAGGGGTTGAGCAAAAAAGCGCCAACTTACCTTCGTTCGTAAAGGCTGCTATAATCCACCGCTCTTTTTTGGCTCTTCCAAAAGCAGATCGTCCTTCGCGATGCGTTCTTCCCATTTTCAAAGGTATTAGAATGTCCACAGAAATTCCAACGATTATTTATACAGAAACTGATGAAGCCCCCGCTCTGGCAACTTATTCTTTGCTGCCCATCATTCAAGCTTTCGCTAAAGCATCCAGTATTAACGTAGAAACTAAAGATATTTCGTTATCTGGACGAATCATTGCAAATTTTCCAGAATACCTCCGCGAAGATCAGCGCCAAGAAGATGCGCTCAGTGCGTTGGGCGAATTGGCCAAGACCCCCGGCGCCAACATTATTAAATTGCCCAATGTCAGTGCATCCATTCCGCAATTGAAAGCGGCGATAAAAGAGCTGCAGGCTCAAGGCTATGCGTTACCGGACTACCCAGAAGACCCGAAGAACGAAAAAGAGGCTGAAGCCAAAGCTCGCTACGACAAAATTAAAGGTAGCGCGGTAAACCCAGTATTGCGTGAGGGTAATTCTGACCGACGCGCGCCGCCTTCAGTTAAACAATATGCCCGCAAAAACCCGCATTCAATGGGGGCTTGGTCGAGTGACTCTAAGTCCCATGTCGCATCTATGAGTTCCGGTGATTTCTACGGCAGCGAGCAGTCGGTAACTATGGCGGAAGCCGGTTCAGTCAAGATTCAATTGGTGACACCAGACGGCACGAAAAAAGTGCTAAAAGATAGCCTCGCGCTAAAAGCGGGCGAAATTATCGACTCATCAATCTTGAGCGTAAGTGCGTTCAGCCGTTTTATGGCATCTGAAATTGAGGCTGCAAAACAGGAAGGTGTGCTGTTCTCTTTACACCTCAAAGCGACCATGATGAAGGTCTCCGACCCGATTATCTTCGGTCATGCCGTAAAAGTTTTCTACGCTCCGGTATTTGAAAAGCATGCCGCCTTATTTGCTGAGCTTGGTGTTGATGCGAACAATGGCCTCGGTGATGTTTACAGTAAAATCCAAAGTTTGCCTGAAGCCCAAAAAGCTGAGGTCGAAGCTGATATAGCGGCCGTTTACGCTACTCGTCCGGCTTTGGCTATGGTCAATTCCGATAAGGGTATTACCAACTTACACGTACCTAGCGATGTCATTATTGATGCTTCTATGCCGGCGATGATTCGCGGCTCTGGCCAGATGTGGGGCCCAGATGGCAAGCAAAAAGACACTAAAGCCGTAATCCCCGATCGCTGTTATGCCGGTGTATATCAGGCCACAATAGAATTCTGTAAAGAGCATGGCGCATTTGACCCTACGACCATGGGTAGCGTGCCCAACGTTGGCTTGATGGCCCAAAAAGCCGAAGAGTACGGGTCTCACGATAAAACCTTCGAGCTTGCAGAAGCTGGCACCGTGCAGGTGGTCGATGCTGCAGGGCTTGTGTTAATGCAGCACGCCGTCGAAGCTGGCGATATATTCCGCATGTGTCAGGTAAAAGATGCCCCCATTCAAGATTGGGTCAAGCTAGCCGTCACTCGGGCGCGCGCATCCTCTACGCCTGCGGTATTCTGGTTGGACTCAGACCGAGCGCATGACCGCCAATTAATTCAAAAAGTAAACCGCTATTTGCCGCAGCACGACACCTCTGGCTTGGAAATTCATATTCTGTCTCCCGTTGATGCAACCCGATTTTCACTAGAGCGCATTAAAGACGGTAAGGATACAATCTCGGTAACGGGAAATGTTCTACGCGATTACCTTACAGATTTATTCCCAATTTTAGAGCTAGGCACAAGCGCCAAAATGCTGTCCGTAGTGCCGTTAATGAATGGTGGCGGTCTTTTTGAAACGGGTGCCGGTGGCTCTGCTCCGAAGCATGTCGAGCAGTTTACCGATGAGAACCACCTTCGCTGGGATTCGCTAGGTGAATTTTTAGCCTTAGCAGCGTCCTTCGAGCATTTTAGTGTCGTAAATTCGAACCCTAAAGCTAAGGTGATGGCTGATACATTAGACCAAGCAACCGCACGATTTCTTGACGAAAATAAGTCGCCATCACGTAAAGCGGGTGAGTTAGACAATCGCGGCAGCCATTTTTATCTCGCTATGTTTTGGGCTGAGGCTTTGGCCACGCAAGAAGTGGACCTAGACTTAAAGGCACGCTTTAGTGGTGTAGCCGCCGCTATGAGCAGTAACGAAGACGCTATTTTGCACGAGCTTTTAAGTGTTCAAGGTGTTAGCGTGGAGATTGGTGGTTATTACAAACCAAATGCGGGTTTAGTCGCACAGGCGATGCGACCAAGCGGTATACTCAATACCATCGTAGAACAGCTGTAAGCTTTACTCCCTTAACCTACTCGGTAACTTGGTGTTATTTGAGTAGTCGGGAGGAAGAGTCAGGATGTTGCCGAGCATAGAAGAGCATTAACAAAAAAGCCTTTATCTTCATAAAGATAAAGGCTTTTGTTAATCTGATATATTGATGTTGATTTGGCGGTTTAGATTGTTACGACTCTTCCAGTATTGACTCTTTTTCTTCTGCACTGGTTGCTGCGGACTCAGAATCTGTAGCGAGCTTCACAATCTTGATCTGCTTGGCGTGTAACCCTTTATCACCTTTTTCAATTTCAAACGTGACAGGTTGGCCAGCTTTAAGTGTTCTATATCCATCCATGTCGATGGAAGAGTAGTGGGCGAAAAGATCTTCTCCACCTTCTTCAGGTAGAATAAAACCAAACCCTTTAGCGTTGTTAAACCATTTTACGGTTCCGGTAGGCATAACTCGGTCCCTTTATTATGTTGCTTTAATCCCAATTACCGTTACAAAAGGTAGTAACAATGCAATGGGTACTTATTGTTATACAGCAACCGTCTTCATTAGAACGGATTGCACACTTTGTAACCAACATGGGGCTAATTGTCAAGTTTTTATACACTTTTGTGTGTAAGGTGTATCGAATCATTTGGTTCGGTTAAAATTAAAATCTAGAACGTTTTGTCCGGTTGTAGTAATCCATGAGTAAATATGAAAATCTTCGGCTAACATTAAATAACAGCGGCGATGATGACGAACTCATCGACGATGGTGGTGTAGCTGTACAGGAATCAAAGCCGCAATTACGGCGACCTCCCATGTACACGGTTGTGCTTTTAAACGACGACTACACGCCAATGGAATTTGTGGTAGAAGTATTGCAGGTGTTCTTTGGAATGAACCAGGAGAAAGCAATAAACGTAATGTTAGCAGTGCATACGCAAGGCAAAGGCGTTTGTGGTGTGTTTACACGGGACGTTGCTGAAACCAAGGCATCTCAGGTAAATGAATTTGCCCGTGAAAATGAACATCCTTTGCTTTGTGAGATCGAAGTCTGTGATGACGGAAGTAGTGACTGATGTCAGAGACTATGGAGTTAACTTTATCCGTTAGTTGAAACTTTGAGTTCACTTTAGATGTATTACTCTTAGTTGAAACTGTGGTTTTAGGTGCTTGCCCATGCTAAGTAAAGAGTTAGAAACCACCCTAAACAACGCCTTTAAAGGCGCAAGGTCTAAGCGGCATGAGTTCATGACCGTTGAACACCTGTTGCTGGCTCTACTCGATAACGAGTCAGCTGCGAGTGTGCTGCGGGCCTGCGGTGCAGATTTAGGCATCCTCAAACGCGATTTGACAGAGTTTGTCGACTCCACAACCCCTTTGATACCCGAAGACGACGAAGAGCGAGAAACGCAGCCTACGCTGGGGTTTCAGCGCGTTTTACAGCGTGCCGTTTTTCACGTTCAGTCCTCTGGCAAAAATGAGGTGACTGGCGCCAATGTACTTGTCGCGATTTTTAGCGAACAAGAAAGCCAAGCCGTTTATTACCTAAAGCAACAGACTATTGCGCGCATTGACGTGGTCAATTTCATTACCCATGGTATCTCTAAAGTCACTGGGTCGGGAAACCGTATTGAAAGTAGCAGTGAGCAAACAGATGAAGAGGTGTCTGGTGGGCTTAGCGAAAGCGGCAGTCAGAACCCCCTAGACGCCTATTCAACCAACCTTAACGAACTGGCAAAGAGTGGACGCATTGACCCGCTGGTTGGGCGTGAGCTTGAAGTTGAGCGCGTTGTGCAAATACTTGCGCGTCGACGTAAAAATAACCCTTTATTAGTTGGGGAAAGTGGCGTTGGTAAAACCGCCATAGCCGAAGGGCTTGCGAAGAAAATTGTCGACAGCGAAGTTCCTGAAATCCTAGAGAAGAGTGTCGTTTATTCGCTCGATTTAGGCTCGCTACTTGCCGGAACAAAATACCGTGGCGACTTCGAGAAGCGCTTTAAAGCGCTGCTTGCCGAGCTCAAAAAACGAGAAGGTGCGATTCTTTTTATTGATGAAATTCATACCATTATCGGTGCTGGAGCAGCATCAGGTGGCGTTATGGATGCATCAAACTTGCTCAAACCATTACTTACTAGCGGTGATCTGCGGTGTATTGGTTCAACCACTTTCCAAGAATACCGTGGCATATTCGATAAGGATCGTGCGCTTTCTCGCCGTTTCCAAAAAATCGATGTAAATGAGCCCTCGGTCGAAGATACCTATAAGATATTAAAAGGTCTTAAGTCACGCTTTGAAAAACACCACAACCTTAAATATACCGATACCGCGCTTAAAACAGCCGCCGAGTTAGCGGCTAAGTACATTAGCGATCGCTATATGCCAGACAAGGCTATTGATGTTATTGACGAGGCGGGCGCTTATCAGCAGTTACAGCCTGAGTCTAAGCGTAAAAAGGTCATCGGTGTAAAAGACATCGAGCAGGTAATTGCGAAAATAGCCCGTGTACCGGCTAAAACTGTGTCGTCCTCGGATAAGGAGCTGTTAGCCAAACTCGAAGACACCTTACGTATGACCGTGTTTGGGCAAAACGAAGCGATCGACGCAATTGGGTCTGCCATTAAATTGTCCCGTGCGGGCTTAACCAATCACGAAAAGCCGATTGGCTCCTTCTTGTTTGCGGGCCCCACGGGTGTCGGTAAAACCGAGCTCTGTAAGCAGCTTGCGAAGGCCATGGGCGTAGAACTATTGCGCTTTGATATGTCCGAGTACATGGAGCGACATACGGTTTCACGCCTCATTGGCGCGCCTCCAGGCTATGTTGGTTTCGATCAGGGTGGCTTGTTAACCGAAGCTGTGACTAAACAGCCGCATTGTGTGGTTCTGCTCGACGAAATCGAAAAGGCCCATCCAGACGTGTTTAATTTGCTGCTTCAGGTAATGGATCACGGCTCCTTGACCGACAATAATGGGCGTTCAGCGGATTTCCGTAATGTAGTGCTTATTTTGACTACCAATGCCGGCGCAGAAACCATGAGTCGCTCGTCTATTGGCTTCACTAAACAGGATCACTCTACAGATGGTATGGAGGCGATTAAACGCTCTTTCTCGCCAGAGTTTAGAAACCGTTTAGATGCAATTGTGCAGTTTGGTAGCTTGACCCTCGATGTAATAAAGACCGTCGTGGATAAGTTCTTGATGGAGCTTCAGTCACAGTTGGACGATAAAAAGATCACGCTGGAAGTCACTGATGACGCGCGCGATTGGCTAGCTATCAATGGTTATGACGAGAAAATGGGCGCTCGTCCCATGTCTCGAATAATCCAAGAAAAAGTTAAAAAGCCGCTTGCGGAAATGGTGCTGTTTGGTGTGTTAGCCGACAAGGGTGGGGTTGTTAGTATTGAGGTGCGAGATGACCGTATTGTGGTTGTGCCGCGCCTAGAGGCCCCCGCCAGCAAAGCTGAAGAGTCGTGCACCTAACCGGTAGGATTGTTCTTGCCGAGCATTAATTTCAGCCCATAGAAACGCAAAAAACCCCAGCTATCTGGGGTTTTTTTTGGCTTTTATAAAAGGTTAGATCCTAGCGGGCGCGGTAAGTAATACGGCCCTTGCTCAGATCGTAAGGTGTCATTTCGACTTTAACCTTATCGCCTGTCAGAATTCGAATGTAGTTCTTACGCATCTTGCCGGAAATATGTGCCGTTACAACATGGCCATTTTCTAGCTTTACGCGAAATGTAGTGTTTGGAAGGGTGTCGATGACTTCGCCTTCAAGTTCAAAATTGTCTTCTTTTGCCATTCGGCAGCAACCTCTAAAGTGGCTCGTAAGTTGGATAAGGTTTATGACTTCGTCTTACGTCATTTTTGAAGGCGGCAATTTTGCACTAATTAAGGCGGGAAGCCAAGGCCATAGCGGGAAAACATTAGATATGAGGTTAATATCGGCGAAATCGTACTTAAACCAATGCTATTTCAAGGGGAATATCGGAATGTTATAAAGTAACACCCGTATTTGGAGGGTAAAAATCGATCTCGATGTATGAAAATTAAGCTAATCGCTGTGTGGCTAGTGGGTCGTTTGGCACTCAAAGCCTTACCTTAAATCTTCGTCTTAAAGCTCCGCCAATTATTATCTAACAACAGCTCATAGGGCAGGTATTCGGTTTTGTAGTTCATTTTCTGGCAATCTTTAATCCAATAGCCAAGGTATACAAAGGGAAGCTGTAAGCGCCGGGCGAGATCAATTTGATACAAGATCGCGAATCGTCCTAGGCTACGCTCCTCCGCTTCCGGTGAGAAGTAGGTATAAACAGCTGAAAGACCCTGTTCGAGAAGGTCCACAACGGCAACCGCCAACAGTTTTTGGTCGCTATCTCTGAACTCCATAAAACGGGTCATTCCCCATTCGCCGGTCAAGAAATCAGAATATTGCTTGCGTGAGGGCGGGAACATCTCACCGTCGTTGTGGCGCGCGCAAATATAACGTTCGTACAGTTCGTAGTGTTCGTCGCTATAAATTTTCGGAACCACGGATACGGCAAGATCCTGATTCGTTTTTACACAGCGCTTTTGAGTGCGGCTTGGCTTGAAATTAAACGCGGCGATACGAATTGGAATGCAATTGCTGCAAGACTCGCAACTTGGCCGGTACACATGGGGGCCGCTGCGACGGAAGCCCATGTGCGAGAGCTGGCCGTAAAGGTGCGCATCCATCTCCGCGTTGGGGTCGATGAAAACAGTTGTTGCTTCGGCTCCATCCAAATAGCTACAGGGATGCGCCTGTGTTGCGTAAAGCTTCAGCGAAGAGATGCTCGTCAAATCCGTACTCCGGCATTTCCCAGTTAGTAGACCAGCTCGATTGTAAACCGAAACGATCATTTAGCCCACGATGGTCGTTATCCAATAGGTCGCCTATTGAGGCTGATGGCGTTTTTAATGACTCATTTAAGCGTAGCTCAAATTCATCTCTCGGAATCTCTGAAGCGCCGAAAGATGCAAGGTAAGGTGTTTCTATTTGGCAGTCTATAAGCTTCACGCCCCAGCGTAGTAATTGTACGACTAGAGCTGAAAATGCGGCTTTCGACGCGCCGCTTGCCAAGCTAAACATCGATTCGCCAAAATAGGCTCTGCCTAGCGCTACGCCGTATAAACCACCGACCAGCTCGCCATCCTGCCAAGCCTCGACAGAGTGCGCGATACCGCGGCTATGTAGCTCTAAGTAGGCGTCAACCATTTCTTCTGTAATCCAAGACCCGTCCTGATCGCGTCGATCAATCGTGCCGCACTGTCTCATCACCGATTCAAATGCGGTATCAACGGTTATCGTAAATTGACGCTTACGCAGTAATTTACGCAGTGTTCTGCCGAAATGGACGTTTTTGGGGAGCAATACCATACGTGGACTGGGCGTCCACCACAGGAGTGGCTGGCCCTCGCTAAACCAGGGGAATATCCCTCTGCTATATGCCGCGATAAGACGTTCCGGCGATAGGTCCCCGCCAACAGCGAGCAAACCGTTAGGGTCGTCCAATGCGTTTTTCGTTGGCGGAAATTCGTTATTATCCTCTGCTAGCCAATGCAGTTGGGTCATACTGAATCGCCTTTAATAATAAGTTTCCGTATCGCAAGCGTGAAAAAGAAAGCGTCGAAAAAAGCGTCTAGAAGTAAAAATGCTCGCCACCAGTGGAACTGATAGCGAGCATTAGTTTAGTTGTTTAGCGCTACGTCTAACATGCAGTAAGCGGTACGATTACTATAGATTATCGAGGTAGCGCTCTGCATCTAGGGCGGCCATACAGCCAGCGCCAGCCGAGGTTACAGCCTGACGATAGATATGATCGGCAACGTCACCGGCAGCAAATACACCACTAACCGACGTTGCGGTTGCATTGCCGCTGAGGCCACTGTTTACAACAATATAACCGTCTTTCATTTCTAGTTGGCCTGCAAAAATATCAGTATTTGGCTTGTGTCCAATAGCGATAAATACGCCGCTTACGTCGATATCCTGAGTAGTGCCATCGGTGGTCGACTTGAGTCGTAGGCCAGATACGCCGGTATCGTCCCCTAGAACTTCCTCAAGGGTATTGTTCCACATGAGTTTGACGTTACCATTTTTGGCTTTTTCCAAGAGGCGATCCTGCAAGATTTTCTCGGAGCGGAGGCTATCGCGACGGTGAATCAGGGTCACCTCACTGGCGATATTGGAGAGGTACAAGGCTTCTTCTACAGCCGTATTACCACCACCGACAACAGCAACTTTCTGGTCTCGGTAAAAGAACCCGTCACAGGTCGCACAAGCGCTAACGCCTTTGCCCATAAAAGTCTGCTCGGACTCTAAACCTAAATACTGGGCAGATGCACCAGTACAGATAATCAAGGCGTCACAGGTGTACGTTTCATTGCCAACAAGCTTCTTCGGTGTGCTGTTGAGGTCGCATTCGTGGATGTGGTCGAACAGTATCTGGGTTTCAAAACGCTCTGCGTGCTGTTGCATTTGAACCATAAGGTCTGGCCCCTGCAGATCGTGAACACCGCCTGGCCAGTTCTCAACTTCAGTGGTGGTGGTTAGTTGACCACCTTGTTGCATACCGGTGATAACAACGGGCTTTAAGTTTGCGCGCGCGGCGTAAATAGCTGCAGTGTATCCCGCGGGGCCTGAACCTAGAATAATTAGCGGGTAATGCTTGGCTTCGCTCATAAAGTGATCATCCAATGGTGAATAGTTAAATTTATCGCCAAACTGGCGAGATATGGCGCTTCAATTTACGGTTTGAAGCGCATCTTAAAGAAGTCGATGCCGCTATTCTACGCAATGACATCAATGTTTTTAATAGGTAATAGCAATATTTCTAGTTAGGTTTGTAATCCAAGCCGATTTCTCGCAAGCAAATACAGGTACAATCAATTACAGGTACAATACGCGCCGCTGCACCAGCTGTGTTGGCGCCATAATAAAACGCTAAACGTTTCGGATCCCATTTTGAGTAAAGCTACAAAACCCAACAAAACTAAATCTTTGCAACTTGATGACGCCCGCAATAGCAGCCCAGCGGCTTCTCAGCTTGCCGTCAAGATTCTACGTGAAGGGGTGCTAATCGTATTGATTGCACTCTGCGCTTACCTGTTGCTGGCGCTAACAACCTATAGTGATCAAGACCCCGGCTGGTCAAAAACAGGCTCTGGCGGCGATATCATCAACGCTTGCGGTCCCGCCGGTGCTTGGCTTGCCGACGTATTTTACTCCTTGTTCGGCAACTTAGCCTTCTTGTTTCCGCTGATGCTCGCGTACCAAGTTGTTATGTTGCTTCGCGATAAGGCCGGCGCTCAGTTAGATCCTCTATTATTGGCACTACGTGCGATCGGTTTTGGCTTAGTGATGCTGGCGGGCACCGCCATTGCGGTAATGCAATATGGCCAAGAACACTCCAGCCTGCCGTTTTCAAGCGGTGGCTACCTCGGCCTCACCACCGCCGTGGCCGTCGATGGTGCATTTGGCTACCTTGGCGGGTCGCTTGTTCTTTTGGCAATGCTACTGTTCGGCTTAACCATCTTTATCGATATTTCGTGGTTTACGGTTATGGACGTGCTCGGTGGTGCGGTCTTGCGCGCACTTACTTGGATGCAGCAGCGCCTTATCGTCTGGCGTGGTAATCGGGCCGAACGGAAACTCGCCAAACAAGCCGTTGCCGAGCGTCGTGAAGCCGCACGCGTTCAGGTAAAGATAGAGGAAAAGCGTAAAGCTCCGACGATTACGCCACCGAAAGCGGTGGCCCAGCCCAGCGCTCGTGCTGCAAAAGAAAAACAACAAAAACTCGACTTTAACGATGCTCCCCCCGTCGGTGAGTTACCACCAATTAGCCTGTTAGAGCCAGCAAATGTGAAAAGCGACAAAGGCTATTCGCAAGAGTCGCTCGAAGGCATGTCGCGCTTACTTGAGCTGAAGCTAAAAGACTTTGGCGTCGTGGCAGAAGTTGTCGGTGTACTGCCCGGGCCAGTGGTTACACGGTTCGAAATCCAGCCCGCCGCCGGTGTAAAAGTAAGTAAGATTACCAACTTGGCAAAAGATTTGGCGCGTTCGCTGGCTGTCATCAGCGTGCGTGTGGTTGAGGTAATTCAGGGTAAGTCGGTAGTCGGCGTTGAAATACCAAACGAATACCGCGAAATGGTACGTTTGAGTGAGGTTGTCAATTCTGATCTTTACGAACGCTCTAAATCACCACTTACGCTTGCCTTGGGGCACGATATTTCGGGCGAACCGGTGATTGCCGATCTCGCGAAAATGCCCCACCTGTTGGTGGCGGGTACCACCGGCTCGGGTAAGTCGGTGGGTGTGAACTCGATGATTATCAGTATGCTGTATAAAGCGACGCCAGAAGATGTTCGCTTAATACTGGTCGACCCAAAGATGTTGGAGCTATCGGTATACGAAGGTATTCCGCATTTGCTCACGCCGGTGATTACCGATATGAAAGACGCCTCCACGGGGCTGCGTTGGTGTGTGGGGGAAATGGAGCGACGCTACAAACTTATGGCGGCGATGGGGGTTCGTAATATCGCCGGCTACAACAAAAAAGTGAAAGATGCCGACAAGGCCGGAACACCTATCGCCGATCCGTTCTGGAACCCCGAAGAAGAAGGCTTGATCGGACAAGAGAATCCAACTGCACCAAACCTTACCACCATGCCGTTTATCGTAATTGTGATCGACGAATTCGCCGATATGATGATGATCGTCGGTAAAAAAGTGGAACAATTGATTGCGCGTATTGCCCAAAAAGCACGTGCGGCGGGAATACATATGATTCTTGCAACCCAGCGACCGTCGGTCGATGTTATTACCGGACTGATTAAAGCTAACGTACCGACGCGAATGGCGTTTCAGGTTTCATCAAAAATTGATTCGCGGACAATTCTAGATCAAGGCGGGGCCGAGCAGTTACTTGGTCACGGCGATATGCTCTTTTTACCACCGGGTACGGCCGTCACCGTACGTGTACACGGTGCCTTTATTGATGACCATGAAGTACACCGTGTTGTCGCCGACTGGAAAAAACGCGGCCAACCGGATTACCTCGAAGAGATCTTCAGCGACGAAGTCTCGAATATTGCAGTGCCGGGGTTTGCTACAGAAAACGAAGGAGGCGCCGAGGCCGAATCGGATCCGTTATACGACGAGGCCTTGGCCTTTGTTACCGAAACCCGTAAAGCGAGTATTTCATCGGTACAGCGAAAACTTAGAGTGGGCTATAACCGTGCCGCTCGCTTAATTGAAGATATGGAAGCCGCCGGCGTGATAACGCCAATGGGTACCAACGGTAGCCGCGAGGTTTTGGCCCCGGCACCACCTAAACGCTAAAACCTAGAGCACTTAGATCAAAAGTGATTAGGATAAATTTTTAAGGACCTAACCAAATGGCTCAACCTTTTTTAAGTAGTTGCGTGAATCCTCGAATTAAGGTCTCACGCATCGTCAATTTTTGTGCGCGTTCAGCCTGCGTTGCCGTGTTCACCGTTGCGCCATTAACAATCGTTAACCAAGCCTATGGGCAGGCAGTTTTAACAAGTAAAACGCTAGCAGTAGAACTACAAAACGATCAAACCTCAGCCGCTAGCCGTCAACTTAGTGCACGTTTAAACTCCATCAAAACTTTTAGCGCAAACTTTGAGCAAAACCTATTTAACCGCGACGGTAAATTGCTACAGAAAACGGAAGGGCGCGCAAACTTAAAGCAGCCGGGTCTTTTTCACTGGGAAACTCAGCCTCCCTTTGAGCAGGTAGTCATCGCCAACGCCGAAAGTTTGTGGGTCTACGACCCAGACTTAGAACAGGTCACGGTTACCCCTAAAGAAAAAATGAATTCCAGCCCCGCGCAGATCCTTACCGGTGATTTTAGTTTGCTGCAAGGGCAGTATTTCGTCGAGCAACTTGATTCAAAAAAACTCAATTCAGACCAGCGCGCTAAGAAAGCCGAAAACTATCAAATGACCAGTTTGAAAAGTGGCGACTCGGGCTTTCAAAAATTGAGTTTTTCGTTTGATGCCTCTGGCGCGTTGGTGCGGCTTGAGCTTATAGATAAGCTGGATCAAATCACCGAGATTTCGTTCAGCGATCTTGAAGTCAATCAGCCGATGGATTCCGAAATTTTCAATTTTATTCCTCCTGAAGGCGTAGACCTTATTAGCGGTAACTAGCAAAACCGATGTCCTCCGATTTATTTACAGATGACCAAGCTCGAGCGGCTAGCCAATTTCAGCCGCTTGCGGCCCGTCTTCGACCCCAGAACCTAGATCAATACCTTGGCCAAGACCATTTGCTAGGGGCCGGCAAGCCACTGCGCAAATGTATCGAACTGGGTCAAGTGCACTCAATGATTTTATGGGGCCCACCGGGAACCGGTAAAACCTCCCTTGCGAAACTGTTGGCGAATGAAGTTAACGCGAACTTCGTATCGATTTCTGCAGTACTCGCCGGGGTTAAGGAAATTCGTGCCGCCATTACCGATGCCGAGCATCAATTACAGATGCGCGGCCGAAAAACGCTATTGTTTATCGACGAAGTACATAGGTTTAACAAGTCTCAGCAAGATGCTTTTTTGCCCTATGTAGAAGACGGCACCATTACCTTTATTGGCGCAACCACGGAAAACCCTTCTTTCGAAGTTAATAACGCTTTGCTATCGCGCTGCCGCGTGTATGTATTACAACGTTTTAGTCCAGCGCAAATGCAGCAACTTGTGGATAGGGCACTTACTAGCGAGCAGGGGTTGTTGGAACGTCAGTTGCAGATTGGCGATACCGAAATCCAAATGCTGATTAGCGCGGCCGATGGTGATGCGCGCAGGGTGTTAAATATCCTAGAAATCGCTAGTGACCTTGTCGATGACGATGGTCTTATCACCCGTGACTTGCTTGAGCAGGTTCTGCTAGGCGATGTTCGCCGCTTTGATAAGGGCGGTGATCTCTTTTACGAGCAAATTTCTGCCCTGCATAAATCTGTACGTGGCTCGGATCCAGACGCATCACTCTATTGGTTTAGTCGAATGCTCGACGGCGGCTGCGACCCTCTGTATATTGCCCGCCGAGTTGTGCGTATGGCCACAGAAGATATTGGCAATGCCGACCCTCGCGGGTTAGAAATTGCACTTAATGCATGGGATGTACAGCAGCGCTTGGGTAGCCCAGAAGGGGAGTTGGCACTGGCGCAGGCGGTGCTTTATCTGGCCTCAGCACCAAAAAGCAACGCCGTGTATAATGCCTACAAAGCCGCTAAGGCCGATGTGCGTTCGCAGCCGAGCTATGATGTTCCCAATCATTTGCGCAACGCACCAACGACATTGATGAAGAATATGGAGTTTGGTCGCGGCTATCGCTACGCGCATGATGAACCGGACGCATTTGCCGCCGGTGAGGTGTATTTCCCTGATCAGCTGGAACCGCGCCAATACTATCAGCCGGTCGAGCGTGGCTTGGAAATAAAAATTGCAGAAAAGTTACGCCATTTGCGCCGTTTAAACGAGCAGGCACCAAACCCTGCTAGCGATCCATCGGATTAGCCGTAACACGTACACCAACGACATTAACGAACAATCAATATTAACGAATCGTATTATTGAGGTGAGCTCATGCTTTGGTTAGCAGTTGCAATTGGCGGGAGTTTTGGAGCAATGGCTCGCTACGGTGTTTCGTTGGCGCTAGCGCCGCAATCGTCGAAATTCCCGTTTGGAACCTTAACTGCAAATGTGCTGGGCTCATTTTTAATGGGCGTCTGCTATATCGTCATAGTCGAAAAAGGTTTGCTACCGGCAACCATGCGGCAGCCACTAATGGTTGGTTTTCTTGGAGCCTTTACAACTTTTTCGAGCTTTTCGATTGAAACACTAAATTTGATACAAGCAGGTAACTGGCCCTTAGCTGGTGTTTATATGGGCGCTAGTCTCGGCTTGTGTCTGTTAGCTGTTTATATCGCCATCACCCTGACAGAAAAAATACTATAACGAGAGCACTATGTTAGATCCTAAACTGTTTCGCACCCAACTAGACGAAGTCGCCAAAGGCCTAAGTAAACGTGGCTATCAGTTAGACGTAGAGCGCCTGCGCGCCCTTGAAGACACCCGTAAAGTTGTCCAGGTCGAGTGTGAAAATCTACAACAAGAACGCAATACTCGCTCCAAGAATATTGGCAAAGCAAAAGCCCAAGGCCAAGACATTGCGCCACTGCTAGCTGAAGTCGACAACTTAAAGAAGGCCTTAAGCGAAGCCGAAGAAAAGCTCGCTGCCGTGCAAACCGAATTTAACGATATCGTAGAAAGCGTTCCGAACCTGCTGGCCGACGAAGTGCCAGAAGGTAAGAGTGAAGACGACAACGTTGAAGTGAGCAAGTGGGGCGAGCCGCGTAGTTTTGATTTTGAAGTAAAAGATCATGTCGATGTTGGTGCAGAACTCGGCGGCCTAGATTTTGAAACAGCCGGTAAGATTACAGGCTCCCGTTTTGCAGTTATGACCGGCTCAATTGCCCGAATGCATCGTGCGCTAATTCAATTTATGTTGAATACCCATACCGGCGAACATGGTTACAGCGAAATTTACGTCCCTTATATTGTGAATAAAGATTCGCTATTTGGTACGGGCCAATTGCCTAAGTTTGAAGAAGACTTGTTTAAGCTTCGCGACGACCGCGATCTCTATTTAATTCCTACCGCTGAAGTTCCCGTTACCAACGTAATGCGCGATGAAATCGTAGATGAAGCCGCATTGCCGGTTAAATTTGCTTGTCACTCACCCTGTTTCCGTTCTGAAGCCGGAAGTTACGGCCGTGATACGCGCGGTATGATTCGCCAGCATCAATTTGAAAAAGTTGAGCTAGTGCAGTTTGTGAAGCCAGACAATTCAGCCGCTGCGCTTGAAGAATTAACCGGCCACGCCGAATTGATTTTGCAGCAATTGGGTCTGCCATATCGCAAGGTTATTCTCTGCGGTGGCGATATAGGTTTCTCTAGCACCAAAACCTATGACCTAGAAGTTTGGTTGCCATCACAAAAAACCTATCGCGAAATTTCATCTTGCAGTAGCTTTGGTGAATTCCAAGCCCGCCGCATGAAAGCGCGTTTCCGCAACGCCGAAACGGGCAAGCCCGAGTTACTGCATACCGTCAACGGTTCTGGTCTCGCGATTGGTCGAACCCTAGTGGCAATTTTGGAAAACTATCAACAGGCTGACGGCTCACTTGAAATACCGGCCGTGCTGCAACCTTATATGAACGGTCAAACGTCGATTGCTGCAGCATCGAAATAGTCATGTTAATTAGCCCCAGATATTAGAGTAGTACGAAACGATGGATTATTTGCCGCTGTTCTTTGATTTAAAAAATCGGCCGTGTTTATTGGTTGGCGGCGGCACCATCGCAACACGGAAAGCGCGGCTATTGGCGAAGGCGCACGCAAAAATATTTGTGGTAGCACCCGAAATTTCCGCCGAGCTGCAGCAAATCGTTGCAGCCTCCGGCGGACAAGTTTTTTTCGAAACTTATCGGCAAGCGTTTATTGACGATAAAGTCCTCGTGATTTCAGCTACCGATATTCGCCACCTTAACGAGCAGGTCGCAAGCGATTGTAATGCGCGCAACCTGCCGGTAAATGTTGTCGATAGTCCAGACCTTTGTACCGTTATTACCCCCGCAATTGTCGACCGCAACCCGCTCATTATTGCTATCAGCAGTGGCGGCGAAGCGCCGGTTCTGGCTCGAAAAGTTCGCACCATGCTGGAAAGTACGATTCCCGGTGGTTTTGGCCGCCTAGGGCAAATCGCCAGCCAGTATCGTGATGCGGTAAAAAAAGCGTTTCCAGATGGCGAGACGCGGCGACGTTTTTGGGAATCTATTATTGGCGGGCCTATCGGTGAAAAAATAATCGCCGGCGACGAATCCGTCGTCGATGAAATTCGAGCGAAAATTGATGCAGCCGACTGCAGTACCAGCGGTGAAGTCTATTTAGTGGGGGCAGGGCCGGGTGATCCGGATCTGTTAACCTTCAAAGCGCTGCGTTTAATGCAACAAGCTGAAGTAGTACTATACGACCGCTTAGTATCTACACCCATACTGGAAATGGTACGCCGCGATGCGGAGCGTATTTACGTTGGTAAGCGCCGTAGTGAACACGCCATGGAGCAAACCCAAATTAATCAACTGTTGGTGGATTTGGCGCTACAGGGCAAGCGTGTTCTGCGTTTAAAAGGCGGCGACCCCTTTATTTTTGGACGAGGCGGCGAAGAAATTGACTTGCTTGCGGCTAACCATATTCCCTTTCAAGTTGTTCCTGGTATAACCGCTGCCTCTGGCTGTTCCGCCTATGCGGGTATTCCGCTGACCCATCGCGATCACTCACAATCTGTTCGATTTATTACAGGGCACCTTAAAGAAGGCGCTGTTAATCTGAGTTGGGCGGAATTCGTTGCCGCCAATCAAACCCTTGTCTTTTATATGGGCTTAACGGCTTTAGAACAAATTTGTAATGAGCTCATCAGCCACGGTAAACCGGTGGACACACCGGCAGCGTTGATAGAGCGCGGCACGCTACCAGAACAGCAAGTACATATCGGTACAATTGCGAGCTTGCCCAAGTTAATTGCAGGTAAAGAAATTCATGCACCAACTTTGCTCATTATTGGCGATGTAGTACTGCTGCACGACCGCTTGAATTGGTACAAACCCAATTAGGGTTAAACTATTCGGAGCGCGTGCCGAAACAATAATTAACAGCCACCTATTTGTTAATGTTTGTTATGGTCGATTCGATTAAACCTACATACCGGCCCATACCGGTTTTAAACCCCACCTCCCGGCGTGGACAAACCACCCAGGGCGTAGAAACGCACACCGACGAAAAGCGCGTTAACACCAAACTGTGGCGCGGTAGAGACCGACGTAAAAACCCCGATAGACGCAACGAGCATGGTAATCGCCCTGTTTATGAATCTCGGTCTAGCCGTGGACGTCGTGCCTCTGACATAGGCACTCCACGCATCGATATAGACGCCTAATCGATCCTATAGCATTCTTGACGAATGACTACACCGCAACCGCTTCGACTTCTTCACAACCCGTAGACTACAATAGAGCCTTAGCTTCTAAGGGGATCTTTGTCGCATGTCTGACGCTAGTAATTTTCAATTTGACTTATTTGTAATTGGGGCCGGCTCTGGCGGCGTACGCGCCGCACGCATTGCCTCACAATTGGGTGCTCGTGTAGCCATAACAGAAGATCTCTACATGGGCGGCACCTGTGTGAACGTAGGCTGTGTCCCCAAAAAATTATTCGTTTACGCCTCTCACTACAAAGAAGACTTTGAAGATGCAAAAAACTTTGGCTGGAATTCACAGCCAGCGGATTTTGATTGGCTGCGATTGCGCGATAACAAAACGGCGGAAATTCAGCGCTTAAACGGCATCTACAATAATATCTTAGAGGGGGCAGGGGTTACCGTAATAGAAGGGCGCGGCAAGCTTCGCGACGCCAACACCGTAGAGGTGGGCGGTAAACTTTATAGCGCCGCACGAATCTTAATTGCTACCGGTGGTTGGCCAAAACAGCCGAGTTACCCGGGCGCCGAGCTTACCGTAAATTCTAACCAATTCTTCTATATGGAGAGTTTCCCGAAAAGTGTCATCGTCGAAGGCGGCGGTTATATTGCCGTCGAATTTGCCGGTATTCTGAATGGCCTAGGCGTTGCAACCGAGTTGGTGTATCGCGGCCCGAAAATACTCAAACATTTCGATGCCGATATCGCGCAGTTTGCCGCACAACAAATATCGGATAAGGGGATTCACCTTTCCCTGAACACTACGATTCGCGAAATCAAACAGCTTGATAACAAAAAACTGCAGGTGTCGCTGCTACATACCGACGAGCAGGGAAAAACTGTAGAAAAAACCGTAGACGTTGACGCTGTTGTAACCGCGATAGGCCGTGACCCAAAAACATCCAACCTAGGCTTGGAAGATCTCGGCGTAGAATTAAAACGCAACGGCGCGATAAAGGTTAACGATAACTTCCAAACTAATATTGATTCTATTTATGCGGTAGGCGATGTGATTGACCGCGTTGCACTTACGCCCGTAGCACTGGCAGAGGGAATGGCATTAGCGCGTTATTTGTTTGCGCAACAACCGATTAATCTCGACTATAAAAATATTGCAACGGCGGTGTTCTGTCAGCCGAATATTGCAACAGTCGGCTATACCGAAGAGCAAGCTCGCGCCGAGCAGCTACCGGTCACAATTTATCGCAGCGAATTCCGCGCACTTAAAAACACCATTAGCGGCTCCACAGAGCGAACTTTAATGAAACTTATTGTTAACAGCGATAACGATCGCGTTATAGGTGCGCATATGGTTGGCCCCGAAGCGGGTGAGATTATTCAAGGCATTGCCATAGCGATAAGCGCCGGTGCAACTAAATCGCAATTTGATAATACCATTGGTATACACCCAACCGCGGCGGAAGAGTTTGTAACTATGCGTGAACCCTATATCGCGCCGAGCGCTTAATGATCTTGAGGTTTGAACAGCCGCAGGCGATTGGCATTGGTCACCACGGTAAGGGATGAAAATGCCATCGCTGCACCGGCTATTACAGGGTTCAGTAGAAATCCAAAAAAGGGAAACAATATCCCGGCGGCTATAGGTATGCCGGCAACGTTGTAAATAAACGCTCCTAAAAAGTTTTGTTTTATATTGCGCAGCGTTGCTTTACTGATCGCAATGGCATCACCTAGGCCGTGTAAAGAGCCGCGCATTAGCGTGATATCGGCGCTCTCTATTGCTACGTCTGTACCTGTGCCAATTGCGAAGCCGACATTGGCTAAGGCAAGTGCAGGAGCGTCATTGATGCCATCTCCAGTCATACCAACAATTTCACCCGCCCGCTGTAACTCTTCTACTTTTTTCGCTTTATCCTCTGGGAGCACATCGGCAAAAAAGTCGGTTATGCCCACGCTTTTAGCAACGGCTCTCGCCGTATCGACATTGTCACCGGTTAACATAATCACTCGAATGCCATTATTTTGAATACGTTTAATCGCGTCAATCGAGTCATCTTTAATTGGGTCGGCGACGGCAATTATTCCCGCGAACTTGTTGTCAATTGCGCAGTAGATAGGGGTTTTGGCTTGCTCAGCTAATTGCTTTGCTTGTTTTAGATGATCTGTAGCGTCAGTTAGAGATACGTCATATTTGTTTAAGAGTTTTTCATTGCCAAATAAAACCCGTTTATTGTCGACAAGTGCGGAAACGCCGTGACCGGCTATGGCTTCAAACTCTGAGGCCGCTACTAACGTAATCTCGCGATCACGTGCCTCCTCGAGAATCGCAATAGCCAAAGGGTGTTCAGATGAGGATTCAAGACTTGCTGCTAGCTTTATAACCTCCGCTTCGCTATAGCCCGAAGCGACGACCACATCGGTAACTTTCGGCGTGCCGAGTGTAATGGTGCCGGTTTTATCCAATAGCATTGTGGTGATTTTCGATGCGGTTTGCAGCGCCTCGCCATTTCTTATCAGCACTCCCGCCTCAGCCGCTTTACCGACCCCCACCATTACCGACATGGGTGTAGCCAAACCCAGCGCACAGGGGCAAGCAATAATGAGCACGGTTGTGGCGGAAATAACGGCATAAGCAATAACGGGTTGAGGGCCAATGACTAGCCAGACAACAGCACTTAGCAGGGCGATAATTATTACTGCGGGTACAAAATAAGCTGAAATAGAATCCGCTAATCGACCAATAGGGGGCTTAGCGTTTTGCGCGCGTTTTACCATGCTAATAATGTGCGCTAGCGCTGTATCTTTACCAACGCGGGTAGTTTTAAAAACAATTGTGCCGGTTTTATTTAAGGTTCCTGCAACCACCTCGTCTCCGCCGACTTTTTCTTTTGGCATAGGCTCGCCAGTAAGCATCGATTCATCCACAGCGGTATGGCCAGATACCACAGAGCCGTCAACTGGGATTTTCTCACCAGGACGCACACGCACTAAATCCTCTAATCTCACCTCATCAATGGCAATATCGATCTCTTCATTGTCTCTAACCACGCGCGCGGTATTAGCTTGTAAACCAATCAAGCGCTTTATGGCTTCACTGGTACGCCCACGGGCTTTTAATTCGAGCGCAAGGCCTAAATTTATCAAGCCGATAATCATTGCCGTTGCCTCAAAGTAGACGTGCCGCGCCATTTCCGGGAATAGGCCTGGCGCAACGACTACACACATAGAATAAAACCAGGCTGTACCGGTTCCGAGTGCAATTAGGGTATCCATATTAGCCGAGCGATTCTTGATAGACTTCCACGCGCCCACATAGAAGTGCCGTCCGGAAAGAATCATAACGCTTAAGGTCATTAAGCCAACAACCAACCAAACAATACGTTCGAGTGTGGTGGTAATGGTCATATCACCAACCAAAACACCGTACAGCATGAGTGGTATACCCAGCGCTAATGCGATGGCCATATCGCGCAGCAGGCGATGATAAGTAACGCGATCAGATTTTTCTTTTTTTCCCAATGTATCGGCATCGCTTTCGTTTTCGCTGAGTTTTGCCTTGTATCCCGCGGCGGCTACTGCTGCGATTAACTTATCGATTTCGGCTGATCCAAACACCGCGACTGTGCGCTGTGGGAAATTCATTTCGGCGCGGCGAACCTTTGCTACAGCGTTAAGCGCGCCTTCAACTTTTGCGACACAACTGGCACAGCTTACCCCCTCAATATGCAATTCAATTTGGTTGCTCTCGGACGATGTGGTCGGCAGGTTATTTGTTCCTGAATTTGAAGTTTGCTTGGTCTCAGCATGGCAATGACTGCTATCCATTGGTCGCTCCCTATTTGGTGATCGATACCCTAGTCGGTAGGTGCCTAGTCGACAGGTAAAAGTAGACTACGCTTTCGGATTGTTGCCCGAGACGCAGCGAATTCGCTCGTGAAGCTGTTAGAAACCAGAGCACTATGTCGCCGCCTTTGTCTAGACGAACGCTTTACGGCTTTTAAGAATCTCCTACGCCTCATTTGCATTAACTATTAACCTCCTTGCAGCGATACAAATAGACTATAACTATTAAAGCGTTACACTTTATTAACTATGGCTAAGAGGCGTTGCTCAGTAGACTACCCATTAACAAAACTCAGCATTAGATCTAAGGAGGTTGGCAATGGCTAAGACCTGTAGCTTCGCAACAATGCACTTTACCGTAGCATTTGGCGTCACCTGGCTGTTAACGGGCGATATAGTCGTTGGCGGCCTTATAGCGCTAGTAGAACCAGCCGTGAACAGCGTGGCATACTTCTTTCATGAGAAGCTTTGGACTAGGTTAGCCAAGGGCAATCCTGATAAAGCGGGCCCCGATTCGGGTGTAAGCTACTCCGCAGCGCAACCCACTTAGATTATGAACGACGTCGGCTAACACCTTCTTGCCAGTAAAAGCAGAACCTATGGGATCTCGTCGTAACATATCTGAAATCGAAGTGTTTTGGCTTTGCTTGAATCAATAAATTGGCACCATTTGCGCCAGAGCTTCAGACTATTTGACATACACTGACATCGTAACGCGCTATAGTCATCAATCAATATTACAAGGGTAGGCGATAGCAACCTACTTTTGATTCGCTCACCAGCATTGCAAAGAATCTAGCGGCCTATGAAGCGCTGTATTATCAATCATCGAACCGAATACACCTTTTCTGGCAGTGTTCAGCTATTGCCGCACACCTTGCGCCTGCGCCCTCGAGAAGGGCACGAACTCCGTATCGAACGTTCGTTACTGAATATAAGTCCAAATGCACAGCTGCAATGGCACAGAGACGTTGCCGGTAATTCGGTTGCAATTGCCTCGTTTCAAACAACAAGTTCTGTTTTGGTAGTTGAGAGTGAAATCGTCATTCAGCAATACGACCAATCGCCGCTGAATTTCGTGGTTAGCCTAAACGCCCTTTATTACCCATTTCTCTATGACAACGACGATCACGCCGAACTATTACCCTTTATGGAAGCGAAGCCATTCCCGGTAACGGATGGTCTATCGGATTTTGTCGCTGAACTCTGGCACCCCAACGAAAAGATTCAGAGCTTCGCTTTGTTAATGCGTATAAACCAAGCTATTTACAATCGCTTGACCTATTGCCGCCGAGAAGAGCCTGGAGTGCAAACACCGCTCGAGTCACTTAATTGCAACTCTGGGTCCTGTCGTGATGCGGCCAATTTATTTTTGGTTGTCGCGCGCCGCTTGGGTTTTGCTGCAAGGTTTGTGAGCGGCTATTTGTTTACAACATTGGCACCGGGCGATCCGGGATCTACTCATGCCTGGGCGGAGGTGTTCCTTCCGGGGGCGGGCTGGAAAGGCTTCGACCCGTCATCTGGCTTAGTGGTTGGGCCAGATTATATCTCTGTAGCCGTTGCGCGGTTGCCGGAATCTGTACCACCAATTGAAGGGGCTTACGTCGGTTCTGCCACCTCGTCTATGAGCGTTAGTGTTAGCGTGGCAGCATTGGAATAGCTGGGCTGCTATTGAAAATGCTGACCTAAGCTCGATGGCGGCGTATTGGGGTTCATCGAATGGTTAAATGCATCTAGTGTGTATAACACGCCTGCACCCAGAACTGCTGAAACTAGCAATAATTTAACGTAACGAATAAAAGTAGGGTGCGAATCAGCCGCAATGATAGTGCTGCTGTCTTGCGCAGATACGTTGTCAACAGCCGCTTTTTTCATGGAGATGTTTTTCATAAGAAATTCCTTGAGCTCTAACCTTTGCGTTAAATTCTGATAGAGGTTGAATAGGGCGTGCGTCACTTAGATTGCTCTACTGGTAAAACGTTCCTTAAATCAACCACACCTAAGATAGTAAGTATTTTCTACCGCGAAGCTTAAGAGAATCTTAGCTTGACCACTAAATATCACAAACTACAGGTGTTCTACGCCGTTTAAAAATCCCCTGTCAGAGATTGTATTAATGCTTGAGTATGCTGAATATATAAAGATATTTATCGGGCTGGTTGCCATTATCAATCCGTTTGGTGCAGTACCGCTGTTTATTACTATGACCATGGGCTTCAACAAGCCCCAACGCCAGAAAACCATTAATCGTGTCGCCTTCGGTTTAGCGATTATTTTGTTGTCGGTATTATTCTTCGGCGAGTTAATGCTCAAGTTTTTCGGCATCAGTATGGATTCGTTCCGTGTCGGCGGCGGTATCCTAATACTGTTAATGGCTATCGCCATGCTACACGCAAAGACCAGCCCGGTAAGACAAACGGAAGAAGAAGCGAATGAGTCTATGGATAAAGACTCAATTGCTATTGTCCCCTTGGCTATGCCCTTGCTCGCTGGGCCTGGTGCAATTAGTACCGTAATTTTAGCCGCACACAAAAATAGTAATATTGGCCACTATTTGATAATCGCACTTGGCATTGGTTTATTAAGCTTGTTAGTTTGGGGGGTATTACGGCTTTCGTCCTGGATCGCTAGCCATGTAGGTGCAACGGGAATTAATATTTTCAGCCGAATTATGGGGTTGATTTTGGCGGCGATTGCGGTTGAATTTATCGCTAATGGGTTGAAAGGCTTGTTTCCAGTGTTGGCCTAGACGGTATCGATGGTAGAGGGCACACAGAAACGCTCTGAATTCTCAATCATATTGCCAATGAATAGCATTGCGATTTAATGAAGATCACGCCACAAAAACTCACAATCGATGCTTAAACTAAGACAAGGAGAGGCTGGCTTCCGCAACTAGAGCGAAAGTACGGGCTTGTGAAATAACTAAATTCGCATCAGAGCTTGATTTTTGGCTTTGTACCCCCACTTGTTCTGCATGGCAAAACGTTTTGCTTGTTACTGGAGGCATCTAATATGCCGCACGACAATGATAAAGATCCTCGGGGAAATCCTTGGGGCGATCGCAATAATTCTCCCCCCGACCTGTTTAAGATTATTAACCATTTTTTAGACCCATTTAAATCACTTCTCCCCGGCGGCAGCCCTTCAAGTTCCTTAGTTCTTCTGTTTATTTTTATTATCGGCGTATTTGGATGGAGCTCGTTCTACACGGTTCCAAGTGATTCCGTGGCCGTAGTGCAGCGCTTTGGCAAATATGTAAAAGATGTGCCGCCAGGGCTCCACTTCAAGCTACCTTTTGGTGTCGACACAGCCAGAATCGTACCGATCAAACGTCAGCTGAAGCAGGAGTTTGGTTTTAGTACACCCGGCGCTACCGATAAACATCAAAGCCCACGGGTAAACGACACCCAACGAGAAACTCAAATGGTTACCGGCGACCTAAATGCCGCGCTAGTTGAATGGGTCGTGCAATACCGTATTTTAGACCCCGTTAAATTCTTGTTCGAAGTGCGAGAGCCTAGCGAAACCCTACGCTATGTATCCGAATCTGTTATGCGTGAAGTTGTTGGTGATCGCACGGTTGATGAAGTACTAACCATTGGTAGACAAGAGATTGAATCTGAAGCGCTCATTAAGATGCAGGCTTTTTCAACTAAATACGCCATGGGTATCAGTATTGACCAGGTGCAACTCAAAAATATTAACCCACCAAAACCTGTACAAGAATCCTTTAATGAAGTGAATCAGGCCCAGCAGGAAAAAGAAAAGTTAATTAACGAAGCGCGTCGAGACTACAACAAAGTAATTCCTTTGGCTGAAGGTGAAAAAGATCAGCGTATTCGCGAAGCGGATGGTTATCGATTAAAACGCATTAATGAAGCAGAAGGTGATGCAGCTAGGTTTAACGCATTGTTGGAAGAGTATTTAAAAGCGCCTGAAGTCACTCGACGACGAATTTACCTAGAAACAATGCAAGAGGTTATGCCAAAAATCAAAGCGAAATTCATAATGGATGAAAGCGCCCAAGGTATATTGCCTTTAATGAATTTAGATGGGAAAAGGGGCAGCAATAATGAATAAGTTAACCTTAATTCCCATTGCGATTGTATCTGCAGTCGGTATTTTTGTACTAAACAACGCTCTCTACACCGTTAACGAAGTGGAGCAGGTGATAGTCACCCAGTTTGGTAAGCCCGTAGGCGAACCGATTGTAGAGGCTGGTTTAAAAATTAAAATGCCGTTTATTCAGGAAGTTAATCCTATTGAAAAGCGCGTTCTTGAGTGGGACGGAAACCCTTCCGACATGCCCACCAAAGACAAGCTTTACATATCCGTCGACTTGTTTGCTCGCTGGCGCATTACCGATCCACTGCAATATTTTCTTCGTCTACGAGATGAACGCAGCGCTCAGTCACGGTTGGACGACATCCTCGGCAGTGAGACTCGCAATGCGGTAGCAAAGCACGAATTGATTGAAATTATTCGCACCTCTAAAGACCGACTTCCCCAGCGCGACGAATCACTTACCGACGCTGAAAAGAGGTTAGATATGGGTAGCCTTGTGCCTATCCAAAAGGGACGCAAAGTCGTAGAGAATGAAATCTTTAAATCGGCAGCTGAAAAAGTCAAAGTGTTTGGCATAGAACTACTGGATATTCGTTTTAAACGCATCAACTACAACGCCAGTGTTCGACCCAAAATCTATGACCGCATGATCAGTGAACGACGTCAGATTGCCGAACGATTTTTATCGGAAGGTAACGGCGAGGCAGCCAGAATTCGAGGCAACCGCGTTCGCGATCTTAATAAAATTCAGTCAGAAGCGTATCAAGAAGTCGAAGAGATTCGCGGTGAGGCAGATGCTCTTGCCGCCGACATCTACTCAAAAGCCTACAATCAGAGTAAAGCGTCTGCGGAGTTTTATGAATTCACACGCACCATGGCCGCCTATCAGTCAATTGTAGGCTCTGAAACAACCTTGATCATGTCGACAAATAGCGACCTATTTAAATATCTGAAGGGAATAAAACCTAGCCAGCGATAGCTTATGTTGTAGTTGTAGATTGATCACCACAAGCGCGGTGATCAATCTAGGTTAAGCGTTCAGCTAAACTATTTTAGTCATATTTCAACACGGTTCGATATTCGTCGAACCTTTATTGATATCACAAAGGACTACATAACATGAGCAAAAATAGAGACAGTAAAAAAGAAAGTAAAAAACCCTCTTTGCTAAGCACCAAAGAGAAAAAGAATGCAAAGAAACTAAAAAAATCGAGCAATAACGAAGTATCAAAGTTACAGCTATAAACCATAGTCGATTTTAAATTTATGTTAAAAGCTCCGCCGGAGTATTGATCTGAGTAAAATCAATCTGCTCATTGGTGTTCCTAGTTTGCGGAGCTTATTAAGCTTACATTTCCATGCAATTCCAGCGTTTATCAAACTCCAAACAGTTCCTCTTGAGTTATTTATCTATAACTCATTAACGAAAGCCCTTTTACATTGATCCGGAGAGTTGTCCCATGTGGTTACGAACCAGCTGTGATATCACGTTCAATATCGACGTAAAAACACCTTTTTTACTGATGCTAAGACCGCGCAGTGGTGCACAACAATGGGTAGCCAAAGAACAATATAAATTAGTTCCCAGCGTTCCGGCCTTCGAGTTTACCGATGTCTATGGCAATCTTTGTCAGCGATTAATTGCGATGCCGCCGACCTTCGCGGTATATACCCAAGCCGATGTAATGACAGCCGACTTAGTGGACATTGCACCGGGAGCCGCTTTTGTTGAAGTACAAAATTTACCGGATGATGTGCTCTACTACTTATTACCCAGTCGCTATTGTGAATCGGATAGATTCGGGGAAATGGCAAGGTCGCTGACAGCCGGTTTCTCACTCGGCTATGATCAGGTAGAAGCCATAACCCGTTTTGTGCACAGCACCTTAGAATATAGGCCGGGACAAAGCTACGATACTATTTCAGCCACGGAAGTTAACCAGCGGCAATACGGTGTATGCCGTGATTTATCACACCTGTGTATTGCACTTTGTCGAAGCCTCAGCATTCCCGCACGCTTAGTGGTTGGCTACCTACACGAATTAGAACCAATGGATTTACATGCGTGGTTTGAAGCGTTTGTCGGCAACCGCTGGTATACCTTTGACCCAACTGAAGAAAAATTAAGAGGTGGCTATGTTGCAATTGGCTACGGCCGTGATGCCGCCGATGTAGCGGTGTACAACCAATTTGGTCCAGCCGTTTCGCCTATTTCGCAAAAAGTTTCGGTGGAATTATTGAACCCCGAAAATTATTAGGATTTTATCCATACGAGAAGGTGGCGGAATAATTTCTGCGATGTTCACGGGTAAATTTTTTACAAACAGCCATAAGAATAAATACAGAAAAACTTACGGAGATGTCAATGAAGATCCAAATTAATACCGACGCCAACATCCAGGGTACTGAGGCTCTGGCCGAACAAGTCAGCGCTTCCATTAGCCAAGCGTTGGAGCACTTTAAGACACATATCACTCGTGTAGAAGTGCACCTGAGTGACGAGAGCCGCGGCAAGATTGGGCTGCACGACCAGCGCTGCATGCTAGAGGCGCGTCTCGAAGGTCGAAAGCCAGTAGCGGTAACAGATCATGCCACAAGCTTAGAGGAAGCAGTGGCTGGCGCGGCAGAGAAGTTGACGCATTTACTTGAGAGCACACTAGGGCGTTTGCATGATCGTCGCGACAAGCCGCCTGCAATGCCCTTGCTTGAGGACGGACCAGAACCCGAACCCGAATAGGGTGGTTGATGGCCTTCGCAATATGAGCGGTGTTTGTTATCCAGATAAGAGGCATCGCTCTTGCCGGTCTTGCCGGTCTTGCCGGTCTTGCTGACGGCCTCGCGCTGTGCCTAGTCGATACCTAGTTAAACCGATTGACAAGAGAGGGGTACAACATGCTCAAGCCCATTACAGACCTGCCGGACAATGTCCTCGGCATTGAGGCAAGCGGAAAGGTCACCGCCGAAGACTATCAGACAGTACTCATACCAGAACTTGAAGCTAAGCTTCTAAAGATCAAAAAAGTTCGCCTACTTTACGTTTTGGCTGACACCTTCGAGGGTTTTACCAGTGCTGCTGCGTGGCAGGACGCCAAAGTGGGGCTCACACATTTCACGCAGTTTGATCGAATCGCCGTCGTTACCGATGTCGATTGGATTCGCAACTCTGTCAAGGTATTTGGTTTCGCGATGCCTGGCGAGGTACAAGTTTTCGCCATCGATAATCTACACCAAGCCAGAGAATGGGTATCTGAGCCTGCCTCAACCGGCGACCTTGGTTTTGAGTTTCTCGAAGATCAAAGCATATTGATCCTACAACCGCATGGTGAGTTAAACGCAGCGGATTTCCAGCGTATAGCCGGTGAAATTGATCCGCACATCGCGAATGTGGGTGACCTGAAAGGTGTGATCATTGAGGCCGAGCATTTTCCGGGTTGGGATAATTTTAGCGCGCTTGTAGCACATTTTCGCTTCATCAAAAATCATCGCAATAACGTCAAGCGGCTGGCCGTTGTGTCCGATGATAAGGTGATGGCAGCGTTGCCGTTAATCGCAAAGTGCTTTTTGGTTCAAGAGTCCCGCCACTTCCCTATAACAAAGAAAACCGAAGCACTAGCCTGGGTTGGTCAAGCATAGGCTTTTAGGGCATCCCAAACACCACCGCAAGCCCTTGGCAAGGAAGTGCTGGTGCTACTGCAAAAAGTCTGTACCGAGTGTGGTGTCTATTTTAGCGGCACCGCCAGTTATCTAGTCTAGCCCACGCACTCCATCATTCGTAAACCTCACTTAAACGCCAGCTAAACCCCAGTTTTACATTGAGGATTGAGATATTTACCTCTATTCTCTTCACCTGTTTCTCTACACCAGTTTTACTTCACTACATTCTTGAAACTTACCAAATACACCTGTTTAAGAAGAATAAAAATACCCTATGACAACCGTTACCCTACAGCAGTTAGAATCCTTCCTCTGGGAGACCGCAGACATCCTCAGGGGCAATATGGACGCCTCCGAGTTCAAAGACTACATCTTCGGCATGATGTTCTTAAAACGCCTCAAGCGACCTACTTGAGCTGACACCACAATAAAAAGGGTTGCCCGTTAAAAGATAAAGATCATTTAATAAGACGTTTAACGACACCCAGTAAACAACTAATACCAAGACTAATACCAAGAAACACAACAGGAACTACCGCATGACAAGCACCCAACAACGTGCCGCCCTGCAACGCCAAATATGGGCCATTGCCAACGATGTACGCGGCTCAGTAGACGGCTGGGATTTTAAACAATATGTGCTCGGCACCTTGTTTTATCGCTTCATCAGCGAAAACTTTGCCCTCTATATTGAAGCCGGTGACGACAGTATTCATTACGCCGCGCTGAGCGATGAGGTGATCACGGCAGACATCAAAGACGACGCCATCAAAACCAAGGGCTACTTCATCTACCCAAGCCAGCTGTTTGCCTCTGTGGCTAAAAACGCCAACAACAACGAAAGCCTGAACACTGATCTCGCCGCCATCTTTTCCGCTATTGAAGCCTCGGCCAATGGCTACCCCTCTGAGCCGGACATCAAAGGGCTGTTTGCCGATTTCGACACCACCAGTAACCGACTCGGTAATACCGTTAAAGACAAAAACCTGCGTTTAGCGGCGGTACTAAAAGGCGTGGCAGGTTTGGATTTTGGCCATGACTTTTATGACAAGCCTGATGCCGCTCAAATTGACCTGTTCGGCGATGCTTACGAGTTCCTCATCTCTAACTATGCCGCTAATGCCGGTAAATCCGGTGGTGAATTTTTTACCCCTCAGCACGTTTCCAAGCTGATTGCGCAGCTGGCCATGCACAAGCAAACCAGCGTTAATAAAATTTATGACCCAGCTGCCGGTTCTGGCTCGCTGTTGCTGCAAGCCAAAAAACACTTCGATAACCACATCATTGAAGACGGCTTCTTCGGCCAAGAGATCAACCACACCACTTACAACCTTGCCCGTATGAACATGTTTTTGCACAACATTAACTACGACAAGTTCAATATGCAGCTGGGCAACACCTTAACAGACCCACACTTTCTGGATGACAAACCCTTTGATGCCATCGTCTCCAACCCGCCGTATTCGGTGAAGTGGGTAGGCAGTGATGATCCAACCCTGATTAATGATGATCGCTTTGCCCCCGCCGGTGTGCTCGCACCCAAATCCAAAGCCGACTTTGCCTTTGTGCTGCACGCACTCAGTTACCTCTCTAGCAAAGGCCGCGCTGCGATCGTCTGCTTCCCCGGTATTTTTTACCGAGGCGGTGCCGAGCAGAAAATCCGCAAATACTTGGTGGATAACAACTATGTGGAAACGGTTATTTCACTCGCACCCAATCTGTTTTTTGGTACCACCATTGCGGTGACTATTCTGGTGCTCTCTAAACACAAAACTGACACCGCCACCCAGTTTATTGATGCAAGTGGTTTATTTAAAAAAGATACCAACACCAATACGCTTACCGAAGACCACATCAAGCAAATCATGGCGGTATTTGATAGCAAGGAGAATGTTGACCACCTCGCTAAATCCGTACCCCTTGAACAAGTGTCCGCCAACGATTACAACCTGTCGGTGAGCAGCTATGTGGAAGCTAAAGACAACCGCGAAGTGACTAATATTGTTGAGCTGAATGCTGATCTAAAAATTACTGTCGCTAAGATTACCCAACTGCGTAAAGACATTGATGCAATTGTGGCGGAGATTGAAGGATGAGCACAATGAGCTTTATGGAAAAGCTGCTGGATGGTGTTGAGGTTGAAAGAAAAACGCTTGGCGATGTTCTAGAAGCTAAACGCGGGAAAAGGCTTGTTAAAAGTCAGCTAGAAGATGCTGGAGATTTTGCTGTTTATCAAAATTGTATGACTCCCCTAGGATATTTTCACGAAAGTAATGTTAAGGCGGATACTACATTTATTATATGTGCAGGTGCTGCTGGTGAAATTGGTTATAGTGGTGCGGATTTTTGGGCCGCAGATGATGTTTACTACTTTCCGAAAAATAGTACTATAAATAGTAAATACTTATATCACTTCCTACTTTCACAGCAGCATAATATTTCATCAAAGGTTAGAAGAGCTAGCATCCCTCGTCTATCTAAAACTGGGTTCGAAAAACTTCAAATCCCCATCCCTTGCCCAGATAACCCAAAAAAATCCCTAGAAATCCAAGCCGAAATCGTCCGCATTCTGGACACCTTCACCGAGCTGACCACCGAGCTGACCACCGAGCTTAATGCCCGCAAAAAACAATACAACTACTATCGCGACCAGTTGTTGAGTTTTGAAGAAGGGGAAGTGGAGTGGAAGGCTTTTGGTGATGTTGGCGAGTTCATCAGAGGCAAGCGTTTTACTAAAGCCGACTATGTGGAAGATGGTGGTATTAAAGTCATTCATTACGGTGAAATTTATACTCAATACGGTACTTCAACAACACAGGCTCTATCACAGGTTCGTTCTGAAATGGCAAAGTCACTGCGCTACGCTGAACCAAACGACGTTGTATTCACTGATGTCGGCGAGACTGTCGAAGAGGTTGGCAAGGCAATCGCTTGGTTAGGGAATGAAAAAGTGGCAATACACGATCATTGTTACGCTTTTCGCCACTCAATGAACCCTAAATTTGTTGCCTATTACATGCAAACAGCAGGATTCATAGCTGAAAAGGCAAAATATATCGCACGCACTAAAATCAACACTCTATTGATCAAAGGGTTTTCAAAAGTTTGCTTACCCATTCCATACCCAAATGATCTTGAGAAATCAATGGCAGAACAAGCCCGCATCGTCGCCATCCTTGATAAATTCGACACTCTAACCAGCTCAATCACCGAAGGCTTACCCCGCGAAATCGAACTGCGCCAACAGCAATACGAATATTACCGCGACTTGCTGCTGAGCTTCCCCAAGCCAGAGCAAGCCCAAAACACTGCATAAGGAAGGAACCCTATGGCTAGTTCAAATCAACAGATTCACATATTCGAAGCCGCCAATGGCGAGTTAGAGCTGCAAGTCGCTTTGGATAATGACACAGTTTGGCTAGCTCAAGATCAGCTATGCGAGCTTTTTGGGCGCGAACGTTCGGTTATCACTAAGCATATTAACAATGTATTTAGAGAGGGAGAGTTGGAGCGTGATTCAGTATGTGCAAAATTTGCACGTACTGGTAGCGATGGCAAAACCTACCAAACTCAGCATTATAATCTGGACGTGATTATTTCTGTTGGCTATCGAGTGAAATCGCCTCGCGGTGTGCAATTCCGCCAGTGGGCCACTCATACCCTGAAACAGCATCTGGTAGAGGGTTACGCCTTGAATCAGCGCCGTTTGCAGGAGCGCGGCATTGAGTTTGAGCAGGCGGTGGCGCTGTTAACACAAACCCTGAGCAATCAGCAGTTGGTGAATGCCGAGGGCGCTGCGGTACTATCAGTGATTAGCGACTATGCCCGTAGCTGGAGCCTGTTGCAGGGTTATGACGAGCAAAGTCTGAGTGAGCTGCCCAACAAGCAATCTGATATGCAGGTACTGCATCTGGATGATGTGTTAGCAGCGATAGGCCAGTTAAAACAAACGCTGATAGCCAAAGGCGAAGCCACGGCATTGTTTGGTAATTTGCGTGGCGATGGCTTGGCCTCTGCTATTGCCACCATTGAGCAAGGTTTTGGCGACGAGCTTTTTTACCCCAATATCGCTAGCCGCGCTGCGCATTTACTTTACTTTGTCATCAAGAATCATCCCTTGTCGGACGGCAACAAGCGCAGCGGTTCGTTTCTGTTTTTATGGTATTTGCGCATTAACCAGCATTTGCTCGCCAAACCCGTCGAGAAGCTGATTAACGACAATACCCTGGTAGCCTTGGCGCTATTAGTGGCCGAAAGCCTGCCCGATCAAAAAGAATTAATGATTCGTTTGGTTGAGCATTTTATTTTGTTACAGGCAGATAGTTGAGAATCCCCTATGCCTAACCTAAGCCTGCAAGACCAAACCACCGAGTTTTTACTTTATACCGCGCCCACTGGCGCGATCAAAGTCGAGGTACTACTGAGTGGCGAAACCCTCTGGCTGACGCAGGAACGCATGGCCGAGTTGTTTGGCGTTCAGCGGCCTGCTATCACTAAGCACCTGAAAAACATCTTTGAAAGCAATGAGTTACAAGAGGATGTGGTATGTTCCATTTTGGAACATACCACTGAACACGGCGCAATTGCGGGTAAAACTCAGACGACCAAGGTGAAATACTACAACCTGGATGCAGTCATCTCCGTTGGCTATCGGGTGAATTCCACCCAGGCCACCCAATTTCGTATCTGGGCGACCCAGCTCATTAAGGAGTACATCATCAAGGGCTTTGCCATGGATGATGAACGCTTAAAGAATGGTCGATTCTTCGGTAAAGACTACTTCCGCGAGCTGCTGGAGCGGGTGCGCTCTATACGCGCCAGCGAGCGGCGTATTTATCAACAGATTACCGATATTTTCGCCGAGTGCAGCATCGATTACGACCCAAAATCCCAAACCACCCAGCAGTTCTACGCCCATGTGCAAGATAAGTTTCATTTTGCCATTACCGGTCATACTGCCGCCGAGATTATTTCTCACAAGGCCGATGCCAACAAACCTCTGATGGGCATGAGTACCTATAAAAATGCACCGGAAGGTCGGGTATTAAAATCGGATGCGACAATCGCGAAAAATTATTTAAGTGAAGATGACATTAAAAAGCTGGAGCGTGCCGTGTCTGCGTTTTTTGATTACATCGAGGGCATTATCGAACGGCGTAACACCTTTACTATGGAAAGCTTTACCGAGAGCGTGAACAAGTTTCTGGCATTCAATGAGTATCAAATTCTTGAAGGTTACGGAAAAGTGTCTCGCAAGCTAGCTGAGCAAGAAGCCCATGCTGAATACGACCAATTTAACAAGCAACAACGCATCGAATCAGACTTTGATCGGGAAGTTAAAAAACTGCTTAAAAAGGATTACGACGTATGATGGATTATAAAACCATTGCCGAATCGAACAGCTTTATCGTTCTGGATAAATATAACAAAGACTGGAAAGTGGCCGAAAGCTACCAGAGCGAAGATGCCTTAGAGCGCGAGCTGATTCAGGATTTGCAAAACCAGGGCTATGAGTACCTGCCGGGTTTGAATAACCCGCAAGCTATGTTGGCCAATGTGCGCGAGCAGTTGCAAACGCTAAATCATGTGCAATTTGCCGAAGGTGAGTGGCTGCGTTTTGTGGAAACTTATCTGGATAAGCCTAGTGACACTATCGTGGATAAAACGCGAAAGATTCACGATGACTATATTCACGACTTTGTATTTGACGATGGCCGCATCAAAAATATTTATCTGCTGGATAAAAATAACATCACCCGCAACAAGGTGCAGGTGATCAAGCAGTTTGAACAAACCGGCAGCCATGCCAACCGTTATGATGTGACTATTCTGGTGAACGGCTTACCTCTGGTACAAATCGAGCTGAAAAAGCGTGGCGTAGCCATTCGTGAAGCCTTTAACCAAGTGCATCGTTACAGCAAAGAGAGTTTTAATAGCGACGATTCGCTGTACAAGTACTTGCAGCTGTTTGTGATCTCCAACGGCACCGATAGCCGCTATTTTGCTAATACCACCCAGCGTAACAAAAACAGCTTCGACTTCAGCATGAACTGGGCGAAGGCCGATAACAGCCTAATTAAAGATTTAAAAGACTTTACTGCCACTTTCTTCCAGAAAAACACTCTGCTGAATGTGTTGCTGCATTATTCGGTGTTTGATGTGAGTGACACATTACTGGTGATGCGCCCGTACCAGATTGCGGCTACCGAACGTATTTTGTGGAAGGTGAAAAGTTCTTATGAGGCAAAAACCTGGAGCAAGCCAGAAAGCGGCGGTTTTATCTGGCATACCACCGGCTCCGGTAAAACCTTAACCAGCTTTAAAGCGGCACGCTTGGCTACAGAGCTTGAGTTTATCGACAAAGTGTTTTTTGTGGTGGACCGAAAAGATTTAGATTTTCAAACCATGAAAGAATACCAGCGCTTTTCGCCCGATAGCGTAAACGGCTCTGACAGTACCGCAGGCTTAAAGCGTAATCTGGATAAAGATGATGACAAGATCGTTGTTACCACCATCCAGAAGCTCAACAACCTGATGAAAAACGAAGGCGACTTAACCATCTACAATAAGCAGGTGGTGTTTATTTTTGATGAATGCCACCGCAGCCAGTTTGGTGAAGCTCAGAAAAACTTAAACAGGAAATTTAAACGCTTCTATCAATTTGGCTTTACCGGCACGCCCATCTTCCCGCTCAACGCTTTAGGTGCGGAAACGACCGCCAGTGTATTTGGCCGTGAGTTGCACTCCTATGTAATTACCGATGCAATTCGCGATGAGAAGGTGCTGAAGTTTAAGGTGGACTATAACGATGTGCGCCACAAATTTAAGGCCATTGAAACTGAGCAAGATGAGAAAAAACTATCTGCCGCTGAAAACAAAGAGGCGCTGTTGCACCCAGAACGTATTCGCGAAATTTCTCAGTACATTCTGAACAACTACCGCCAGAAGACTCACCGATTGCAGGGCTCTAGTAACGGTCAGGCCAAGGGCTTTAATGCCATGTTCGCCGTGAGCAGTGTGGATGCCGCTAAGCTCTATTATGAGTCGCTGAATCAGTTACAAACCGACCCTTCGTATAAAAACAAAGAAAAGCCGCTGAAAATTGCCACAATATTTTCCTTTGCAGCCAATGAAGAACAGGACGCGGTGGGGGATATTCTGGATGAGAGCTTTGACGTTTCTGCCATGAACTCTAGTGCTAAAGAGTTTTTAAACACAGCGATAGGCGATTACAACGCCTTTTTTAAAACCAATTTCAGTGTCGATAGCAACGGCTTCCAGAATTACTACCGCGATTTGACCAAGCGGGTGAAAACCAAAGAAATTGATTTGCTGATAGTGGTGGGAATGTTCCTCACCGGCTTTGATGCCCCTACACTTAATACGCTGTTTGTGGATAAAAACCTACGCTACCACGGTTTGATGCAAGCCTTTTCGCGCACTAATCGCATTTACGACGCCACCAAGACCTTCGGTAATATTGTCACATTCCGCGACCTAGAAATGGCAACCGTGGATGCTATAACCCTGTTTGGTGATAAAAACACCAAAAACGTGGTGCTAGAAAAAAGCTACAAGGAATACATGGAAGGCTTTACCGATGTAGTAAGCGGTGAGGCGCGGCGAGGCTTTATGGATGTAGTGAGCGAGCTGGAACAGCGCTTTCCTGATCCGTCCGCCATTGAAAAAGAGTCCGATAAAAAAGACTTTGCCAAACTCTTTGGCGAATACCTGCGCGTAGAGAACGTGCTGCAAAACTATGATGAGTTTGCCAGTCTTAAAGCCATGCAAAACCTTGACATGAGCGACCCAGCTGCGGTTGAAGCATTTAAAGCAGAGCATTACTTAGATGATGAAAAAATGGCAGAGTTGCAGACTATACGCCTGCCAGCTGATCGCAAAATTCAGGATTACCGTTCTAGTTACAACGACATCCGTGATTGGCAGCGCCGGCAAAAATCAGCTGAGGAAAAAGAGAAATCCACCATCGACTGGGATGACGTGGTATTCGAGATAGATTTGCTGAAATCCCAGGAGATCAACCTCGATTACATTCTTGAGCTGATTTTCGAGCATAACAAGAAAACCAAAAGTAAAGCCGATTTGGTTGATGAAGTGCGCCGGGTGATTCGTGCCAGCCTTGGCAACCGTGCTAAAGAAAGCTTAGTCGTAGATTTCATTAATCAAACGGACCTGGATCAGATTGGCGATAAGTCCAGCGTAATCGAAGCCTTCTTTTCCTTCGCCCAAGATGAACAGCAACGAGAAGCCGAGGAGCTGATCAACGCAGAAAGTCTGAATGCTGAAGAAGCTCGACGCTATATCATCACCTCACTCAAACGGGAATACGCCAGCGACGCAGGAACAGAGCTCAATACCATTCTGCCCAAGATGAGCCCGTTAAATCCGCAATATCTGATCAAGAAACAGAGCGTTTTCCAAAAGATAGCCGCATTTGTGGAGAAGTTTAAAGGTGTGGGTGGGAAAGTTTAATCGAGTTAATGACCTTCGACCGCGTAATCCCCAGCCCGCCATTCTCGCTCAAAAAATGGGGCAAAGAAGAATCCAACTGAATATCAGGAGGCCGCGATAAGCTAACTGTCGATTTTCGACAATTGCCTATCCATGCACGTCATGTTCAACGACGAAGAAGAAAAAGTAGAACTTACAGCCATCGAACAATCAAAACAATTGGGCTGGACCTACGTGTATTACGTGTGACTAACCGACATTAAAAAAAACGTAAAAAGGAGAATAAGTATGCCGCTAAATGCAGCAGTTAAACAGGAAGTGATTAAAAATACAGAGAAATATGAAGGCCGGATTCCGCATTTATATTTGGATTCAAGAGGTAAGGTAACCGTGGGTATTGGCCATTTAATACCGAATAAATCGGCTATGGCAGCGGTGCCCATGTTTAAAAAGAACGCAAACAACGTGCTTGTATTAGCCTCGCTGGCGGAAAAATATGCGGAATATGACACGATAAAAAAGCAACCTTACGGCTTTAGCCACAATGCAAGATTTTATGCAGCGCACACAACCTTGGTAATGAAAGATCATGATATTGCCACTCAAAAAGAACGGCATATCTTATCTTTCTATACAGAACTGGCAGCGTATTACACCACTACTAACGGCTTCACTAAAAAGTTTGATGTAATGCCTCACCCAGTACAACAAGCCTTATTTGATATGGTCTTTAATCTGGGTATAACAAAATTACGGGCACAATACGTAAAAATGAACAATTCTATTAAGATTGAAAACTGGGCTACAGCGGCTGCCGAGAGCAAACGGCCCCAGATAGGGATGAAGAGAAATAACTATGTTGAAAGCTTGTTTCTCTCTGCTCAAAACCAGCCAGCTACACCATAAGAGGCCACAATGAAGACTCCATTACTTTTAACGTATAGGTTATACCTGTGTATCACTTTTAGCATACTTGCTTCATGTTCTTTATACGGCAAAAATTCAGGCCCGCAAGCGGATATTGAAACAGCATGGCTAAACCCGCTAACGTTTGAGCAAAAAATTAAAACTGACGGCTATTTGTCAGATATTCAATTCAATATTGAATTTACAGGGTCAGACGAAAAGCCCTTTTTTGCAAAAGAGTGTGCTTTTGTGCTCTACAGTGGTGAAGGTGTCGTGGCGGAGCGAGAGTATCACCGCTGGCAGTGGCTAAAAGATAATTGCATTGCCGCCAATAAGTTTTATGGCGCACCGAAAGTCGCCAAAAGTTTTTGGCCCAAGGGGTTTGATTATGAATTAATTAAACTTTTCCCTGCCACGGCGATACCTTATCTAGGCGGCGAAGCTCTGGAGGGGCGAACTGGAACACTTTCGACCTATGATGAAAGCCTTACATTTATTGAAGCACCGCATAAAAACCGTATTGCGGTTGAAGTAGATGACTTGGAAGTGTATTACGTTCAGGTGGCGCGTGCAGACTTTAATCGGGACGGCTATCAAGATATTTTTATTCGTATGGACTGGTATGTAAAAGATGCATTTGGTAAGGGAACTGATTGGGTGGTATTAACAAAATTATCCCCCGACGCGGCACCCATGATGCTGTGGCGAAAATAGGGTTTAAACTATTAATTGCTAGCGCAATCGGGTAGTTGACTACGTGGTTGAAAGAAAATGGGCGAAGTTTAGAGGTTTAGTTGGTCACGCACGCAACCAACAATGCACCTCGGGTTAATAGTTATACAGCTCTAGGCGCTGTATCGCGTAATTTTCTAGGAATATTCGTAGGTGTCTACCTTGGTGGGTTTGATCGCCATTTAGATGGCGAATAATTTGCCATTCGCCGGTATTGAATCGGCCTTCTTCTGTTTTAAGAATACCGACTTCAAGTTGAGGGTTTTTGACATTTTTAAAGGTGGCGACTATTCCCGTGCCGGCGATATAAAATTCATCTGCAGACGTTTGTATAATAACTGCGCCGGCCGGTTCCCAAATATCATTTTTAGAATTCGCTTCCCAGCCTAGTGTGTGGCTGTGTTTTACGGTGAATTCATAATCACCCAGTATAAATTTTGTAGAGGGTGTTTCTTTATCGAGCAAAACGCCCTCGATTTTGCCTAACCCTTGGTGTGTCAATATAAGCGGCGAGAGCTGTTCAAGTAATTTATACATTTCACCTAAAGACTCGCTATTAGTTTCGCTACCTGTTTCGATAGAAAACGGCGAAAACCCTAAACCTTGATAGTGACCAATGGTATAGGCTGCTTTAGCGGCAACAGTATTGTCAAAGCGGTGCTCTGGAATAAATAGCGGATTATTGTTGCGCGTGTAAAGGTCTGCCCAATGTTTAAAATTGGGGAAATAAATGTCTGGCGAGAAAAAGTCTACGGCAGGGGCTCCGGCTTTCCAAATATCCATCAAATGAGGCAAAGGCCCTGCACTTGGGTACCCTTCACCCGGCAAAGCGCCATCGCGATTAAGAGCGGCATTAACAAACATGGGAAGCGGGTAGATGTTCTTGCCAGCTTCGATTAATGCATTGCTAAAACGCGCATAGTACCAAGCCATAAAAAGTTCTTCTGTTTCAATACCGCGACCAAACATTTCTTCCCAGCTGGTTACCTTGTCAATAGTAGGAATAGGGCCGCCGTGGCTCACCATTTTTTGCAATTCGGGTACTAAACTTTCGTTGTTATCGAGTAGGTAAGTGTGTAGTGCACGGGGAACAGGGCGCTCGAATAGGGCATTAGCGGCAGCAGAATAATCTCTTACATTCGGCAGCATGCCAGTTTCGTTCTCGACCTGCAGCATAATAACGGTTTGTTCTTTTTGGTCGAATGCTTTTATGTGTTTGACTAGAGCGGTGAAAGCATTCAGGTCAGCTTGTAAGTTGTTCGGGTAGAAGGGGCTCAGTAGTTCATGGCGCTTCCCAGATTTATCGACCGCTCTAGGGAAGCGCTCGGTATTTTGTTTAACCCATGCAGGAGCATGGCTAGACATGCTGTTTTTCCAACTGCCGAACCAGAGCAGTACTAATTTTATATTGTTTTGTCGTGCCAGCTGGATTTGTTGGTCGAGCAAACTGAAATCGAAATTATTTTCGGTGGGTTCAATCAATTCCCAAAATACCGGTGCGAGCAGGGTATTTACATTCATCGCCTTCAGCTGTGGCCAAACCGGCAGCATAGCTTCTTCGCTGGTAAAAGTGGAGTTCCCCAGTTCCCCTGCTAACATAAGGTATGGAGCATTTTCTACGATGAGTTGGTGCGTATTCCCAGCGCGGATAAGATGCGGAATGGCGTTGGAAGACTTTTGAATATTGTGGGTATTTAAGTGGCCACAGCCAAATAAAACAACGCTTATCAGAAGAGTGCGAGCAATTTTGTGTTGAGCCATGTGCTTACCTTAGGAGTCGTGCCAAGCGTAAATGCCACGAGTGTTTAGCCATTTGGTTTGATTGTGATCAAGTGTAGCCAGTTAAGACCGCGATCTCAAAGAAATCTGTTCCGCATTTGTCTATGAGTATTGTCGATCTAGCGGCGCTCTGGTGTAGTATTGCAGAATTGTGCGGTCGTGTTCCTGTAACCAAGCGACACTGTAGTAGGTCCTATCTGCAGTAGCTCCTATCCGGTAATCGAGGTGTTTCTATGCGTAGAATAAAACAACTGTTTACAGTCATGCTAATTGCAGTATCTAGTCTTGCAAATGTTGTTTATGCCTCCTCCGCTTCTGCGTCAACTAACCTCACCCACAGCTGGGTAGGTTTTAGCGCGCTGGCGGTTTTTATCCTCGCTTACCTGCTGGTAATGCTAGAGGAAAAAATCGAGCTTAAAAAGTCAAAGCCGGTAATGCTAGCCGCGGGAGTTATCTGGGTACTCATCGCCATTACCTATCGGCATAGTCCCAACGCCCACGAAGTAGAAGCGGCAATTGAGACTATTTTCGTTGAATTCGCCGAGCTGTTTTTTTTCCTGCTAGTCGCAATGACCTATATCAATACGCTACTCGAGCGCGGAGTGTTTGCCACGCTGCGCACATGGCTGGTAAAAAAGCGATTTAGCTATCGCGCGCTATTTTGGATTACTGGCTGCCTCGCATTTGTTCTCTCACCCATTATGGATAATTTAACCACGGCGTTAATTTTGTGTACCGTTGTGGTCGCTGTGGGCAAGGGGCGATCTAAGTTTATTGGTGTAAGCTGTGTGAATATTGTTGTAGGTGCGAATGCCGGCGGTGCGTTTAGCCCCTTTGGCGACATCACAACTCTGATGGTATGGCAAAATCAAACCCTTACTTTTACGCAATTCTTTCCGCTTTTCGTGCCCTCGCTGGTAAATTTTTTGGTTCCAGCTTTGATCATGCAGTTCTTTGTCGGTAGCGGCCTTCCCGCCGAGATGTCGGCAGAGAGCAAAAGCAAACGCGAGTTGAAGCAAGGCGGTGTCGCGGTAATAGTATTGTTTTTGGCCACGATTATTACCGCCGTTTGTTTTCATATGCTGCTGCATATACCGCCGGTGTTCGGCATGATTACCGGGCTTGCCTACCTTAAGTTGTATTCCTACTACTTATTTCAGAAACACCACAAAGCCTGTAGGCGCCTTGTCGAAAAAAATCGTGATACAGCCAACGCTCAGCCGGTGCCGATTGATAGTTTTTCAATGGTTTCTCGCGCAGAATGGGATACGTTGTTTTTCTTTTACGGTGTGATTATGGCGGTAGGTGGCTTAGGGTTTATCGGCTACTTAGATTTACTCTCGGCTGAAATATACGGGCAGCTTGGCCCCACCGCAGCCAATAGCCTTGTGGGCGTACTCTCTGCCGTAATCGATAACATACCCGTAATGTACGCGGTGCTAACAATGCAGCCAGAAATGTCGGAAGCCCAGTGGCAACTGATTACCCTAACCGCTGGGGTAGGTGGCAGCCTGCTCTCTATAGGCTCGGCCGCCGGTGTAGCACTAATGGGGCAGGCCCGCGAGCACTACACATTTATATATCACCTAAAATGGACGCCCGTTATAGCGCTAGGCTACATTCTCAGTATTGCTTGCCATATCGCAATTAGCGGCTACTAAGGCATCGCGTGCATCGGGCTAGGTGTAGGGAAGGTACTCTGTAGAGGTATTTTTAGGCCAGCAGCCTTAATTGTGATGGTTAGGAACCACAGTGTTCCGTCTACACTTGTAATACGGCGTGTTCCAAGTAAGCAGGTAATCGTTGTTTCTAAAGGTGTGATGTGTGGCTTTTCGTGTATAAATGGTAACCGACAAAGGTCAAGGTAAAGATGAGTCCTAAACGTCAAATTGTGCTGCTGCTGAGCTGCCTAGGTATCAGTTTGATAGCGGTATTAAGCTACGACCTAATCCCACTTAAACGGTATTCGGTTCTTCAGGATGACGCGTTTTTAAGCTTATATTCAGACGAAAGTGACACCAGCGTTGCTCAATGGGTAAACAAAGAGCAGAACCATTTTACTTGCACTTATATTGATAAACCTTCCAAGCTGAAATACTGCGGCCTCGACATACAATTTGGCAATGGCCGCGAGTACGGTGTGGATTTGAGCGGTTATGAGAGTATTGAGCTTCATATCCGTTACCGCGGGGGAGCCCAGTTAGTGCGGGTTTTTATGCGCAACTATTCAGAAAGCTACTCAAATATTGCTGATAGTACCAACTCCACTAAATATTTGAGTATGTTGCTTCCCGTCCATGAGCTTCGTGAAGAAATCGATATTAATCTCAGGGAATTTACCGTTCCTGAGTGGTGGATGCGTACCCACGGCCTTTCTCGCTCGCTGGTCCACCCTGAGTTCAGCAATATCGTTCATTTAGGTGTCGATGTGCCGTACCCAGCACCATTCGGTGTGCACGAATTTGAGCTTGCGGATTTATATTTGGTGCGGCCATTTATTACTCGCGAAAATTTTTACCTTAGCCTATTGGCACTTTGGTTTTCGGGGCTGCTGACCTTTGGCCTATTTCGGTTTTGGCAAGTTTGGCATGCTTACGAACAGCGTAGCCAGCAACTTCAGGTTGAAAAAGATCGCGGCGTTGAACTGCGTGAACAATCGGAAAAATATAAAACATTATCCACGATTGATGAATTAACACGAGTTTTGAATCGACGTGGCATTCAGGCGGTGATCGATGAGCTTATTGCAGCCAATTCGTTAGCGAACGCTGCACTTATCCTCATCGACATTGACTGGTTCAAAAATATCAACGATTCGTTTGGCCATGACTTTGGCGATAGTGTGCTAATCGGAGTTTGTGATGCGCTCATTACTAATGTGCGAGAGTCGGATCAGGTGTGTCGTTGGGGCGGCGAGGAGTTTCTATTGGTTTGCCCTAACACCAGCGAAGCGGAAGCCGTGGCGCTTGCCAACAAACTACGTTATGTCTTCGCTCAAGTAAAGATAGGAAGTGACTTTAATGGCTTAACCGCGAGCTTTGGTGTTTCGACTGTTGGAGATAGAAGCTGGAAACTGGCCATTCGCCAAGCAGACAGTGCTGTCTATACTGCCAAGGCCGATGGAAGAGATTGCGTTCGGGTTTTTAACGCTCGCGCTTCAGATGATTCGTCGAAACTGTAGGCTTAAATTTTTCAAATACTTTAATGGCTTAAAATAGCGCCAACAACGAAAATTCTGTTCGTCGCTGTTGGCGCAATCGATTTACCTAGCTTAAATCACTCCGCCATCACCCCACTGGTCTTCACAGGTTTGTGCACCTATGCAGCTTTGGTTATTTTCATAACCCCAACCGGAACTGTTTTCGCAAAGCGGATAAACCGTACCGTACCAATTACACTGAGTTCCAGCGGTTGCGCCACCGGAGCTACTTGAACTACTACTGGATGAAGAGGAACTGCTAGAGCTTGAACTACTACTTGAAGATGACGAGCTACTTGAACTTGAGCTGCTACTAGAAGACGATGAGCTGCTTGATGAAGAGGTGCCACCCACATCCGCAGAATCCACCGTCCCAAAGCTTATCAAACCACTACAATGCAGCCATTCTGATAAGCTTCCACCGCCGCAACTACCATTGCCCCATACGCCAGTGTTTTCACTTTGATTTTCAGCTTGGCGAACATCACCATTAACATTTACATAATCTATTTGCACATCTCGGCCAGACGCGTCATTAGTAAATTCGACAACAACTAAACCACCGGTATTCGTTGTAATGGCGTACTCGGTCATCGTTGTTGTTAAGGTCCAGCTTTGTATAACACTATCGCCAACCACCAAACGAATAATTTCATCGCCAGCCGTTCCTCGGGCACGCACAATTAAATTATTACTTGCTGCAGTCGCACCGGATGAACTTGATGAACTAGACGAACTAGATGAACTAGATGAACTAGATGAACTAGATGAACTAGATGAACTAGATGAACTAGATGAACTAGATGAACTTGATGAACTAGATGAACTAGATGAAACAATCTCAAACCAATCTAACAATGTGTCATTTTTGCCTACGTCTGTTTCCAATAGAAACTCTACAGAGGTTGCACTTGTACTTAGATCGAAGCTGACAGATTGCTCGCTAGCCGTAGTGGAACTGAACTCGACCGAACCAACTTTGTTGCCACCTACATAAACACTAATGCCCGCAGCAGTACTGTCGGTAGAAGCACCTCGTATCACAAAAGTATATGAACCAGCATCGAGTGAAATACTGCTAAAGCTGACTGATTCACCATTGCCATAAAGCTTTACGCCCGCAAAGGGTGAACTTATTGTAGAGCGATAAGAGGGGGATATAACGCCGTCTTCAAACTCATAATAACCGGCACTCTGTCCGCCGGAACTACTTGAACCGCTCGTTGACGAACCGGTGGAAGAACTGGAAGAAGAGCTGGATGAACTACTAGATACTGGGGGAACGTAGTTATCGTCACACTCGCCGTTAGGACAATAAATTTTATAGTTACCACTCATCGCCAACATGCCAAACATATATAACGAACCGTCGTAATATCGATATTGTCCTGTAGGTACCGAGGTATCCCAAAGATTGTCAACAAACTTCCAAGCATTTGCATTGTCAGACGCTAAACTACCAACCGCATTCATCGCTACTAGCCCAGGAGAATGATCAGCATTATTCTCGAACACATCACCATTTAGATGATAGAGACCGCCATAGGTCGTAACACCTTGTTCAATAAAAAACGCGTGTAAACGATTAACCCAAGTAGTTTGCCACAAATCCTGCTTCCACCAACTAAAGTCCATTCCGGCATTACTTATTGTCCGCCACGCGTCGTATTGAAAATGCACTTTTTGCGAGTCCTGTTCACCGTGCGGCTCGCCACTAAAGTAAGCATAGTCAGGCGTCAACCCAGTAGTCGAGTTGGCTGTATCATGAAAAAATGCGCGGCTAGTTGTCGCTAGCTCCGCCCAAAAATCATTATTATTATCTGCCCAGCGTGCCCATAATTCATAAAATGCAGGTAGATGATACGAAGGATCGGTAAATTGACGGTCCTCATTCATTGCCGGAGAAAATATAATTTGTTTTTCTGCGTGAAAAAACAAACTTACTTTTTCATTGTTTGCGCGAGTTTCACCGTTATAGAACATGTTATCTAATAATTTATTAGCTTCTGCGCGGTAGTTAAAGATACCTTCGCCATCGCCCCAGCGATGTGATGCAAAAAACAGTGCGGTGGCAAAATATTCCTCCCCATCCGGCGCTGGGTTTTTGTCCATTACCTGGCCGTCTGTACTTACCTGCCAAGCAAAATACCCCTTCATCTCATTATTGGTATTTAGCGAGTAGGTATTCGCCCATTTCCATAGTTTATTAAAGTCGTCCTGCCGGTCTAGCTGAAGCGCCATCATCATGCCGTAGGACATTCCCTCGGAGCGGACATCGTCATTCCCCGTATCCCAGATATACGCCATATCGGATCCAACCGGGATAAATATAGCCTCGTTCTCCAAATCACCACTATGAAACAATTGGTCGTATGCCGACTGCACTTTGGCTTCAACTTCAACAGCAGAATAGCCAAGCTCA
>NZ_MRUH01000124.1 GCF_001922985.1 Teredinibacter waterburyi | reverse complement strand
GGGGGGGGGAGGTGGCGGCGGAATATCGCCAACGCGATGCAACTCAAACCAATCGAGATAGGTATCATTACTGCCGTTATCAGTTTCTAGGATGAAACTCAAAGTGCTATCGGTTGGCTGCTCAGGCAGATCAAATTGAATACTGACGGTAGTTGGCTCAGTGCCGGCAAAACTCGCGGTACCGATACGCTTCCCAGACAAGTAAACGCTAATGCCAGCGCTAGAGTCGTTACTGCTCGCACCGCGCAAATCTAAGCGAAACTCCCCGGGGACACCGCTAAGCGACGCGTCTGTTTCTACGCCATCGTCATTGCCATAGCAGGCAATACCGTCGAACGGGCTCGTCGTAGTCCCACTATAGTCACCGATAAGCGTGCCGTTTTCTAACTCAAATTGTTGTAATAGTTCGGCATTCGTATATAGCGAGACTGACATAAACATCAAGCCAGCGAAGAGGTTATAAGGCGTTTTCATATACTGATACTCTTATTTTTATTGTGATTTTTGCCATTTACAGAACACAGCAAGTCGCTTGTGCCCATCAAGATTACTCCTTCAATCCAGCTTATGGTTAAAGCGACTATAACATGCTGATACCAAACTTAAAGTTGGTAACCGGTTACCGTAAATAATTATTTTTTTAGCGCGGTAGCCAGCGGTTTAGGGAGGCGGTTATGACGAATCTGGGATATGTGCTAAATAACTGATATTGAATCGACAACATTACGCGAGTTGATTTCTTATCTTGAATAAGAATCCCGTTTTAATTACATGAGCTGAATCAGTAAAGCAGGCAATGAAATTATACTTTGTAATCTTCAATCAACCGTTCTATTTTTCCCACTTTCCGCACGTTTTTTCGTTTCGCTTTGTACATAAATGGTATCGGTTGTCGCCATGCTGGCGTGGCCGAGATCTTCGGATACATCTTTTAGTTCACGCCCGCGTTCAATCTCCATGCTGGCGCCGGTGTGGCGTAACCAATGGGTAGAAGCTTCTTTTAATTTCTTGGCTTTTTCAGCGCCTAATTCACGCGCCATAGCGGTGTAGGCGTGGTCGAATATGTCCTGCACTAAACGGGTTAAATGACGCGTACCCATGCCGCCTTGGCCGCGCAGTTTTTCGACTAGCGGGCTGTTATCGGCGGCAGAGGGAAGGGCGGGTTGGCCTCGGTATAGGCGGTAGCGTTTTAAGTACTGCATGTACTCGGTGGGCACGGTAACGTCCCTAACTTTACGCCCTTTTCCGTATATTTTTAGCCACCAATTTTCGTCATGATCCTGCCAAAAATGGCTCATTTCCGGTATCCAGGTTTTGCGCTCAGAAAGCTCGGATATTCGCAAAAACAAGGTTTTTAAGGTGGCGATTACAAACAAACTGCGCTCGTATTTACGATCTTTTGCGGCGAGATTTTCCGCGGTTTTGATTACGTAGGACCATTGATCACCAGTTAAACGACGAATCTCTTTAACTTGCGCATCTTTTATAAGATGCGGACAATCTTGACGAGCGACTTGTGAAGGGTTGCCGTAACAGTATTCTTCGTTCATCAAATGTCGGTATAGCGCATTTATACCGGTAAACATTGCCGCCATCGTTTCTTGGGACGGTCTATAACGTTTTTTGTCCGGCGTTTGTTCTTCATTTTTATGGCGTTTCAAACGAAACGGCAACCAGTCCTGATTAATTTTGTAGTAGCCATCGACCAACAAGAATCTGTCGTTACTGCCGATGCTGATCCAGCTGATCGGTGGCTGCCAGCAGAAATCGGCGTAATCTAGAATGTCGGCTTTTCGGTAGTTATCGATTGGCTTTTGCTTTACAACAAAGCTCCAGATTAGAAAGCGTTCGGTTTCATTGCGAAACCGGCTGTAAGTATGCTCAGATTTACTGCGCGCAATATATTTAAGAAAATCCAACGCCCAAAGCCAATGCTGCATTCGCCAACTCGGGCCAGCCTCTAAGAACGTTTTTACTTCGGGGTAATCATCAAGCGCCAAACCCTTAATGCCGTCCTGGGTTGGAAATAAAGGGATCGGCTTGGGTAGTGTGGATGTGACCATAGAAAGTCCTTAAGACCGCTAGCAGGCTTGGGTACGGGGTGTTTGGGCGTTTTGAGGAGTATAGTGAAGATATAACACTATGTCCAATACTGACAGGTATAGGCTATTTTGTGTGTGCCCAGCTCGACATCATCCGAGTAAACCTATAGATAGCCAATACCCCAGATAGTCTGCGTTATTGGCTATCTTGTAGCGAGTTGAGGTATTTATAAATTACTACAGCTTGTTGATTTCATCGCGCAGCTTATAGCTGGATGACGTCACGTAGGCTTCAATTTTACGCAGTCGTTTTTCTACCTGCGCAAAGCGGTCGTGAACACTATTTAATACCGAGTTGCGCTCGTAGCTGCCACGAAACTTACTCTTTAAGTGACCTTTATCATCAGTAAGTGTTCCTGGGTCATCGTTCAGTACGAAAAACGCTACCCAATATCCAATAAAAGCGACTTGCAAGGTGAAAATCATGCAGGTAATCATAATAATACGAACCAACACTACATCCACTTCAAAATAATCCGCAAGCCCCCTACATACGCCACCAATCATGCCTTTTTTTCGGTTTCGGTATAGTTTTTTATCGCGTCGAAATTCGCTCATGGGTGGGTCCTCCAGCTGGGATTTTGAGTATCCAAGATAGACTCCAAGGTTTCTATTCTATCTTCCATTTTGTCGGCCAGCGCTAAGAGCGACTCAATTTTCTGGCGCTCACTTTCGCTGGTTTTTCCTGTGCCGGTTTCTTTCGATTTATGACGGTAGTGCATCACAATCCAGATGGGTGCAACGACCACACAAAATAAAATAATCGCCGGCTGTAACATACCAATAATAGAGCTCATCTAGCGGCCTCCTTTTGCCAGAATAATTTATTGAACTTGCGCATTGTTAGCCGAGATCTTCGCTTTTAGCTTGGCGAGTTGCGCTTCTATTTCTTCGTCTTTTTCTAGTTGCTCGATTTCATCCGCTAAAGATTTTTTGCCCATATCATAGGATTCAACGCGCCCCTCTAACTCATCTAGCTTGCGCTCATAGCTATCGAGCTTCGACAGCGTTTGCTCGACCGCACTGCCGCCAATAGCGACCCGAACCTTTAGTTGCGAGCTAGCCGTTTTTTGGCGACTTACCAGAGACTTTTGGCGTGATTTGGCTTCGGCAACTTTGGTTTGCAGTTGGCTAATTTCATCTTCAAGGGTTTGCAAGTTGGCTTCGATTAAGTCCAGCTCTGAGTCCACAGCTACGGTTTCGTTCTCAAACTTTAGCTTTTCCGCCAGCGCGCCTTTGGCCAAGTCTTCACGACCTTTGCTTATGGCTAGCTCGGCTTTATGTTCCCATGCTAACGACTCGTCAGACAGCCACTGCCTACGACGCAACAACTCTTTTTTGTCGGCTATGGCTTTAGCCGAAACCGTTCGTACCTCAACCAATGTCTCTTCCATTTCCTGGATAATCAGCCTAACCATTTTTTCTGGGTCTTCGGCTTTATCCAATATTGCATTGATATTGGAATTAATAATGTCTGAAAAGCGTGAAAAAATGCCCATTTTCGTCTCCTTGACGTGGTTAATTAAATATTCACGTATTAGTTATTACAGAAACCGTGCCAAAAAATGCTGCACTGCTAAGGTGTTGTTTTTATTAAGGTTTTAGCAATCAAGAAAACACAAGGGGATAAACACCTTCCCTTGCGCCGAAAAAATAACTATATTTTAGTCAAATACACCGAAAGGAGGTCATAATGACCACCACGCCAACCAAGCAACTTTTAGGTGAATCCAACAGCTTCTTGGAAGTGCTGGAACAGGTTTCGCAACTTACCCAATTAAACCGCCCGGTATTAGTTGTTGGCGAACGTGGTACAGGCAAAGAGCTAATCGCCGAACGGCTTCACTTCCTGTCGGATCGTTGGCGCAAGCCCTTTATTAAGATGAATTGCGCCGCCCTTAACGAAGAGTTATTGGAATCGGAACTTTTTGGTCACGAAGCAGGTGCCTTTACGGGAGCCACGCGACGCCACCAAGGCCGCTTTGAGCGCGCTGATGGCGGTACGCTATTTTTAGATGAGCTCGCCACGCTCAGTACCCGCACACAAGAAAAGCTGCTGCGTTTTATCGAGTACGGCGAATTCGAGCGCCTAGGTGGCTCTGGTGTTATAAAGAGTGACGTGCGTTTAGTGGGGGCGACTAATGTGGACTTGCCCAGCCTTGCCGATGCTAACAAGTTTCGCCACGACCTATTGGACCGCCTCGCCTTTGATGTTGTAACACTACCACCCTTGCGCGAGCGCCAAACAGACATTGTATTACTGGCGGAACACTTCGCCATAAGTATGTGTAAAGAACTTGGTAGAGAGCTCTTTACCGGTTTTAGTAGCAACGCCTGTAAACAACTAAACAGCTATCACTGGCCTGGCAATATTCGCGAACTTAAAAACACCGTTGAGCGAAGCGTCTACCGCCACAACTCCGACACCGAAGCACTAGACTCACTCAGCCTCGACCCTTTCGAATCGCCCTACCGGCTTACCAGTAACTATCCCCCAGCCGATACAGCTCAGCAATCGCCGCCAAACCTAGTGGAGAGCAATGGCAAACAAAAACTGGACGATGGAGATACGGATGAGACACCAGAGCAATTTCCCATCGATTTAAAATCACGTGTCGCTGAGTTTGAGAAAGCGCTATTAACTAGGGCGCTGATGCAAGCAAAACACAACCAGAAAAAATCCGCCGAACTTCTGTCATTGAGTTATGACCAATTTCGAGGCTATCTAAAAAAACATAAATAGCCTGCTTGTGGCCACGCCATGACATCAATTAGCGTGACTTGGAGTACCACTCCGAAACGCAAAGCACTGTTTATTCTTTTTCTGCCTTACCATCTGGCTGGGCTAAAACGCTTTCCTGCCAATTCGGGCCTAGCTGCTGCTCTATATAGTCTCGAATAAACTGCCGCACTTTTTGCGACGGCGTTACATCTTCCTGCATACACAAACGATCAAAAACAGCTTTTTTGTTCGGGTCTATCAAGAGTGTCAAACGTGCAGTTCTCTGTTCCATACCTGTAATTTCCACAAGATTCGTTGGTAGGCATGTTAATCATATTAACATTGACGGTCAATTAGATGAGCATATACTGATAACCACGTTACAACACCCCTGCCGGAGCTCTAATCCATGTCGCATCGTGCCTATTTGTTTTCTTTGCGACTTTCACATGCTTTGCGGGATGTTCTTAACGAAGGCTATAGCAAGCACAAGCTGCTCAAAGACCTTATGGCGGGCTGTGTCGTTGGCGTAATCGCCATACCTTTGGCCATGGCACTGGCTATTGCGAGTGGAGTTGCACCGCAATATGGGCTTTATACCGCTATCATCGCGGGCTTTTTTATTGCCCTAACCGGCGGCAGCCGCTTTAGTGTGTCCGGCCCTACTGCGGCCTTTGTGGTGATTTTGCATCCACTTGTTACTCAGCATGGTTTGGGCGGGTTATTGGTTGCCAGTATTATGGCTGGAATCATCCTTATCGCCATGGCCTACGCTAGGCTTGGGCGATTTATTGAATACATTCCTGAATCCGTCACACTCGGCTTTACCAGCGGTATAGGCATCGTAATTGCCACGCTGCAAATTCCCGACTTACTCGGCTTACCCGTTACCGGAATGCCTGAGCACTACCCCGAAAAAATCGCCCTGATAGCGACTAACTTACACGTTGTCGATTTTGCTAGCGTTTTAGTTGGGGCCTTTACATTGGGTTTCATATTACTTTGGCCGCGACTAAAAACACCTGTACCCGCGCATCTTCCAGCTTTGATATTCGCCTGTTCATTGACTGCTTTGCTCAATCGATATGGGTTTGACATTGCGACCGTCGGCTCGCGATTTAATTACACACTTGCGAATGGTTTGTCGGGCAGTGGAATTCCACCGGTATTGCCGCATTTTGAATGGCCGTGGCTGCGTACCGGTATTAATGGCATCGCTATTACCCTCAACTGGGAAACCATACGCGAACTTATTCCAGCGGCATTCGCGATTGCGATGCTTGGCGCTATTGAATCGCTTTTGTGCGCGGTAGTGCTGGATGGCATGTCGGGCAAACGCCACAGCGCAAACAGCGAGCTACTTGGTCAGGGCATTGGCAATATCATCACCCCATTTTTTGGTGGTATAACGGCAACGGCCGCCATAGCGAGATCCGCGGCTAATTTTAAGGCCGGCGCTCAATCACCGCTGGCAGCCATTATTCACGCCCTATTTGTATTGCTGGCATTGTTCTCACTCGCGCCGGTTTTGAAATATCTACCTATGCCTGCGCTCGCGGCCATGCTGGTTGTTGTCGCTTGGAATATGAGTGAGGCCCACAAAGCGGTGCATTTAATTAAAACCTCGCCACTAAGCGACATTATCGTTTTTATTGTGTGCTTAAGCCTCACCGTTTGGATCGACATGGTAATCGCCATTACCACCGGCATTGTGTTGGCTTCAATTTTGTTTATGCGAGAGATAGCAAACATGACGACCTTAACCGACATCAGCAAAAACAAAAAAACTGTATCCTTCCCAGTACCTGATAATTGGAAGGTAATGAAAGTGAATGGCCCGTTGTTTTTTGCCGCGGCTGAGCGTGTTTTTGGTGAAATAAATGCCGAACTAAAAAGCTTGGAGGGTATTGTTTTGTATATGGAGGCGGTACCAATTCTTGATGCTGGAGGGCTCGCCGCACTGGCGCGACTCATGTCTGATAATCGTAAATCGGGAAAGAAGATGTATTTTGCAGAGTGGCAATTTCAACCTTTAAAAACTTTAGCAAAAGCTAAGGTGGCTCCCGCGGGAGATCAAGTTCGTTTCTTTTCTAGCCTCGAGCATGCACTAGAGCATATTTCCATTCCAGACTTGGAGACATTATGAAAATTTCGGTCGCGATAAAAAAAGGCAAGACCAAAAATTGGTTGTACGGGCATATCCGCAGAAATCCTTCATCACCCAAACAATGGTTTGTAATGCTCACCGATAAAAAGCTGCGCCCCTTCATGCTTGTAAATGATGACGACAATCCAATTTTAAGTGAAGATTTAAACGAATTCATCGAGATCATGAAGAAAATTGGACTTCGCGAATTTTCGGTATTTCTATAGTGCAGGGCCGCACTAGACTTCAATTGAGTCACAGACCTACCGATTTACGATATCCTGAATGACAACGCACTGGTGAATCCAGATTCTTTTGTCCCTAGATTTTTGCTAGAGTGACGACTTCAAAGTGACGGTATTCGACTTTAAACCTTCCTTTGCTGGAAGCCGTTATCAAGGATAAGTTGGCAGGGCTAATATGAACAATACAAACACTTATACTCCACCACATGTTTGGACTTGGGATACCGAAAACGGTGGTGCATTCGCCAGTGTTAACCGACCCATCGCCGGCGCCACGCACAATAAGCCGTTACCGGTTGGCAAACACCCGATACAACTTTACTCCCTGGGCACGCCTAATGGTGTGAAAGTTACTGTTCTATTAGAAGAGCTGTTAGCCCTCGGTATAACCGCTGCGGAATATGATGCATGGTTAATCGATATTGGCAAAGGCGATCAATTTGGTAGCGGCTTTACACAGCTTAACCCTAACTCCAAGATCCCTGCCCTACTAGACAACACCAATCCAAATGCTCCAACACCTGTGTTTGAATCTGGCGCTATCCTTATTTATCTTGCAGAAAAGTTTCAGGTATTTTTACCAAACGAGCCAGCTGCCCGCGCGGAATGTTTGTCGTGGCTGTTTTGGCAAATTGGTAGCGCGCCCTTTTTAGGCGGCGGCTTTGGACATTTTTATTCCTACGCACCCGAAAAGTTGGAATACCCGATTAATCGCTATGCGATGGAAGTTAAACGGCAATTAGATGTGCTGAACATACATCTAAAGTCGCGTCATTACCTTTGCGGTGACGACTACACCATCGCAGATATAGCCGTCTATGCTTGGTACGGTGTTTTGGTACAAGGCAAACTTTATGACGCGGGCGAATTTCTGGATGTTAAATCCTACACGCACGTTGTGCGCTGGAGTAACGAGATTAGCGCGCGCCCAGCGGTGAAACGTGGCAGCCGAGTGAATCGCACTTGGGGCGAACCCGAAGAACAACTCTCCGAACGCCACGATGCCAGCGATTTGGACTAGCAAAAATAAACTTGCTAATTATCGTTACCCGTAACGGATTGGCGTCTTGAATTTACAACAGCTTGATTATTCCTATTGGTCTCAACACCTGGCGGCCCACATTAAAATGTCCAGCGCCCTCATCCCCAGCCGTGAATACCGCTATAGTCGATATTAGTGGTTTCCACATCTCGACAATAACGCGCCCTATCCAGTACTAATACATAAGCAAAGCTATCGCTTACTGTCACAACCGATAGCTTTTGTTTGTCCACCTAGCCTGACCGCCTAAACAATGTCGTGCTGGCCGACTTAACCCGTTCCATACCATTACAAAGCGCTAGAAAACCTGCGTACAAGCTATTGTTTTTAAAGAATAAACGTATTAGTAACACTGCTATTTACAGGTCAATTACCGAGCTGTTAACTTTCTACTGGGTCTGATAAATGAACGAATTAAACGCCAAATAACTACAAATATCTCGATATTCTGCTATTAATTGTAATGACAATCTTAAACTGTGTGAGCGTGACAGGGGTCTTCCCGCACCTTCAATTCAATCAGGCGGAATTAATGACTTTATTTCGACGCGTAAGCATTAAGGTAAGGCTTTGGCTATTACTGGTAGTTGTGTTGGTGGGCCTTATCGTTTTAGTTACTACGACCATGGGGCAGTTACGCTCCTCCCTACTCTCACTAAAATCAAAAGATACTCGCTTGCTGGTAGAGCTCGCCCACAGCACGCTGGAGTACTACTACCAAAAAGAAACCTCTGGAGAACTGGCTAGAGAGGACGCCCAACGCCAGGCAATAGACGCCTTAAAAAGTCTTCGTTACGAGAATAACAATTATTTTTGGGTGCAAGATAGTCACCCGAATATGATTATGCACGCACTCAAACCGGCCTTGGATGGCACCGATATTTCCAACATTAAAGACCCTAATGGTAAGCGTTTGTTTGTGGAGATGGCCAAAGTCGTAAAGGCTAACGGCGAAGGTGAAGTCGCCTATATGTGGCCACTGCCTGGCGAAACCAAACCAACCAATAAAATATCCTACGTGAAAGGTTTTAGTTCTTGGGGATGGATTGTAGGTTCGGGTGTGTATCTAGTCGATGTACAAGCCGCGTTTGTAAGCGCTTCTGTGTTGCCGACTACTATCAGTCTTATTGTTTTGTTAATTGTCAGCCTGCTCACATATTTAATCGCACGCTCCATTATTCAACCGCTAGCCCAAACTAACACCGCGATGAACGATATAGCTGCCGGCGACGGCGACCTTACCCAACGATTGCACGTCGATCCGAACCACAAAGATGAACTGTCGGTAATGTCGAGTAGTTTCAATGCCTTTGTGGAAAAAATCGAACAGATTATTTTACAAGTAAGCCAAGCGACCGGGCGCCTCACTGTAGCGTCTGGCCAGTTGCGAGAGATTACGTTAAGTAATGCGCGATCTATGGATCAGCAACAGGCAGAATCCCATGCTGTAGCCTCCGCCATTACAGAGATGGCCTGCACGGCAACAGAAATTGCAAAAAACTCAGAGGGCGCAGCGAGTTCAGCAACACAAGCAAACGAAGATGCATCAAGTGGACAGAAAGTGGTAATAGAAGCGATTAAATCGGTAAGAGCGCTTGCAGACGAAGTTAAACAAGCTTCGACAGCAATAGATACAGTGAACTCCGATAGCCAAGCGATTTCTAGCGTGCTAGATGTTATCCGCAGTATTGCCGAGCAAACGAACCTACTCGCCTTAAATGCGGCGATAGAAGCAGCACGCGCCGGCGAGCAAGGACGCGGTTTTGCTGTTGTAGCCGATGAAGTCCGGACACTCGCTGCACGCACCCAGGCGTCGACTGAGGAGATTCGCGGGATGATTGAATCTTTACAAAAGGGGACAGCGAAAGCCGTCCAAACGATGGTGAGCGGTGATCAAGCCACAGAGTTAACCGTCTCTAAAGCCGAGCAAGCCGGGCATTCGCTAGAAAGTATTGTGAACGCCATTAACTCAATTACCGATATGAATATACAGATCGCGACATCAGCCGAAGAACAATCTGCAGTGGCTCAAGATATAGATCAAAGCATTAACCGCATGGCACAACTTCTCTCGAAATCCCATACAGAAATAGAAAAAACGACTTATTTTAGTAGCGAACTAGAAGAGCTAAGTAACTCGCTTTCTGGCTTAATTGGGCATTTTAAAATACAGGCTAAAAGCAGCCTGTAGACGATAAACCGCGTCAAGTTAGACTACGGTTCGCGCTCCTAGTTGGGTACCGCAGCGATCTTAACTATGACCGGTCTCATTCTTAATTTACCGTTAAAAACAAGCGCCCCCATCACCTTCCGCCCATAGTATAAGCATAAAACCGATAGGCAGTCGGTTTTTGTTGTGCTACCCTGCCAGCCTTATCATATTGGCGTAAGTGATACTATGAACCTCGGTGAACTTGAAAAATTAGTGCTCCAGCATATTTGGGATACTGGCCCAGTGGATGCCAAGCAAGCGTTCGCTCATTTTGAGAAAAATCGCGGAGGGACGCTAAATACAATCCAGAGCACCCTAGATCGCTTGTTTAAAAAGGGCTTATTAAGCCGAGAAAAGCACGGACACGCCTATATCTATAAAGCAGCAATTAATCGCAACGCTTTTATAGGACAATTAATCAATAATATCACCAATGATTTTGGCGCAACAAAAGAAAACCCTCTTCTAGCGGCCTTTTCATCATTGTCTTCAGATCTTGATAATGAACAACTCGATGAACTCGAACGGCTTATTGAAGAAAAGCGTGCCGCTTCTAGAGCAGGTAACGCTAAATGATTTTAGGTTCTTGGGCACTGATTCTAAATATTCTGTCAATTATTTTTGTCAGTCTCTGTGCGTCGCTAATTTTTATTAGTGTAACTTTATATTTCATTTCAGATTTACTAAACCGCTTTCAGGCTAATACTAAGATCAGTATTTTATGGTGTATTGGCATTTTACCTTGGCTTATAAGTTTGTTTAGTGTTGTTTTACTCGCGCTCCCTGAATTAACTCCAAGTAGTAATGTATGGGTACCCACCATCCTGCACTGGCATCACATTTCCCATTTTGAAATTCTAAGCTGGCATGGCGCATCTTTATGTGTATTTTGTATAATTTTTATCAGTGTGTGCGTAACGAAGCTAGCCAATGCCATCAAGGTCAATACCCAACTTAACCAGCTCGATTTCTTTATAAAAAACGCGAATACAACGCCTGGGCTGACAATAATCGAATCAAAAGAGTGTAAGGCATTTACCTCCGGGCTTTTTCGGCCTAGATCATATATTACAAGTGGGCTTATCGATCAGCTGACCACACAAGAAATAGCCGTGGTAAGTGAGCATGAATTTGCGCATGCGCGGGCGCACGACCCGCTGAGGAAATATGGGTTCTCGCTAGTAGCGGCATTTTTCCCAAAATTTATTGCAGAGAAACTCAATAAGGAATTTTCGCTCGCTTTGGAGCAAACCGCAGATGAGTCTGTATTGTCGAGGGTGAGCGAGAAAACCGTGATAGCAACAACCCTGCTTAAAGTATCCAAATTAAGTTATCGACCTATAGATACTATTCCATTGTCGAGCTGTCACTTTTCGACGCACCCTTTGACTTTGCGTATTCGGTATCTTCTCGACGATGACAAAGGTCTGTCATTTCCCGTCTTGTTATTTATAGCCTTTTCCATAGCGATATGCCTGCTCAGCACCCTGTCTGTTGATCTACTTCATCATGCACTTGAGCGGCAATTCAGTCACTAACGTCCTAATTTTATATTTACGCTTTTAAAGGAGCGCTAATGCGATTATTTACTCCCTTCTTTACAATCAAAAAACCGGCTGCCGGTCGGTTTTTTGATTGGTCACTGAAGCTTGCCGCCGCTACTGGAACAGCAATTTATCTCTGCATCTCCGCTCCCCTTATCGCAGCCGACACGCCCCGCAACGAATTGACTCTACGCGAGACGGTTGAGCTTAGCTTGCAAAGCCACCCTACGCTCGCGGCTTATCAATACCGCTTAAAGACAGCGAATGCGTATACCCGACAAGCGTCTATAGGCGAAAAGCCGGAAATCAACCTTACTCTCGACGATGCACTTGGCACTGGCAATTACGCGGGGCTCGACAATGCACAATCAACGCTCAGCATCAGTTGGGTTTTACAGCGTGGCTTGCTTGATCAACGCGTCAAGTCTGCCCAATCCAAAGCTACGGTACTGGAAATTGAGCGTGATATTCAACGCTACGATATTGCAGCGCAAACGGCACATGTATTTTTAACGGTTCTGGCCTATCAAGAAAGATTAGTTGTGGCTAAAAATGGGCGACAACACGCCCTTCAAATACTAAAAGAAATACAGAAACGGGTGGATGCCGGCCGCTCTCACTCTGCCGACAAGTTGCAAGCCGAGGTTAATTTGGAGCGGCGTGAACTGGAAGTAGAAGATATTCAACATGAACTAAAATCAGCTAAAAAGGTACTGGCATCACAATGGGGGAGCTCCACTGTAGATTTCCCTCGGGTTAACGGAGCGCTAACGCTAAAAGAACAAGTCATCAACTACGACACCTTGGAAAACGGAATAAGTAACAACCCTCAAGTTCGATATTTTTTAACGCAACAACGGGTAATCGATACTGAAATTACCTTAGCGCGTGAAGAGGTAAAAAATCGCTGGCGATTTAATACCGGGGTTCGACGCTACGAAGCGACTGAAGATTACGGCTTAACCTTCGGCGTATCCCTTCCGCTTGGTAAATCCACGCGCAATCGGCATCAAATTTCAGCACTTAGCGCCGAGCAAGCGCGTTACGCAGCTGATGCTCGCGCTAAAGAGATTCAACTTTCCACTCAGCTGTATGTGCTTTACGAAGAGCTTCTGCACAGCTACCACCTCAACAACGCACTCACACAGAAAATATTGCCGCGCCTAGAACGAGCGCTAGTCGAAACACAAAACGCCTACTCGCTGGGAAAATATAGCTACAGAGAGTGGTATGCCCTACAAAACGAAGTCTTGGATACGCGAATGGAATTGATCGAAGTGCGCTTAAAAGCACACAACAATTTGACCGAAATCGAACGTTTAACGGGGCTGAATTTAATGGAAGTATCATCTCTAAACGAATTTGAAAACAACGGGGATTACCAATGATCAACTCTCTTCTGCGCCCTTTTATGCCTTTTCGCTACTTTATGATTGCGCTTATTGCTTTAGCTTTTCTTGGGTATACCTCTTTCAGTTTGGCCGTCGAAACAGAAATTAAAGAAGCAGAACCTGAAAAAGGACTGCATCGAGGGCGTCTATTAAAAGATGGAGATTTCGTGCTGGAACTCGCTATTTTTGAAACGGGTGTGCCGCCGGAATTTCGCGTGTGGACTATGAATGATGGTAAGCCCGTCAAGCCGGAAGATGTTTCACTTGTGGTAACGCTTACTCGCTTAGGCAATATGGTTGACACGATCAACTTCAAGCCACAGGCCGATTTTTTGCGCGGCGATATGGAAATCTATGAACCGCACTCTTTTGTAGTAACGATTAAAGCAGACCACCAAGGCAAGAAGCATCAATGGCAATACGATAACTTTGAAGGTCGAACACTTATTGAGCCTGCTGTGGCGAACGCGATGGAAATACAAACCGAAATAGCCGGTGAAGCCACGCTGATTGAAACCATCGAATCGTTCGGCAAGTTAGTTCCGCAACCCGACGCGGAGCGAAAAATTAGCGCGCGCTTTGAGGGTGAGATTACTAAAGTACATGCACGCTTAGGGCAAACTGTGAAGGCTGGAGATAAGCTCATCACCGTCAACAGTAATGAGAGTTTAAAAAGTTTTACCATTAACTCGCCGATTAATGGTGTCGTTATTAACAAGGCGGCCAATTCTGGAGAACAAACTGGCGGTCGCATATTAATGTCGATCGTTGACACATCAAATCTGACGGCCGAACTATCGGTATTCCCAACTGATCGTCAACGCGTTACAGAAGGAGCTGAAGTCACTCTGCGTATTAATGGCCACGCGCCACCATTGAGCGGACGTGTCAAGGCCATTGATGCACAGCTAAACGCTAATCAAGCCCGTACCCTACGCGTAGAAATCGACAACTCAGCCAATGCGTTATCCGCAGGACAATTTATTTCCGGCGAGATAGAGGTCGCACGCTATACCGTGCCATTGGCCGTGAAACGGATTGGCTTACAGGCATTCAGAGACTTTACCGTGGTGTATGCAAAAGTTGGTGACGAGTATGAGGTGCGAATGTTGGAACTTGGGCGTGAAGCCGGAGAGTGGGTGGAGGTATTAGGCGGATTAAATCCCGGCACCGAATACGTGACAGAAAACAGTTTTATTATCAAAGCCGATATAGAAAAATCCGGCGCTTCTCACGACCACTAAGGCCTACCCGCTTAAGGAAACATCATGCTTGAATATTTAATTCAATTTGCTATCCAACGTCGGGCCTTAATTATGGTGGCCGTGCTGGCCATCAGTGGTTTGGGTATTTGGAATTTCACTAAGTTGCCCATTGATGCGGTTCCAGATATCACCAACGTACAGGTGATGATCAACACTGAGGCTCCGGGCTATACACCACAAGAGATTGAACAGCGGGTGACGTTTCCCATTGAAACCGCAATGGCGGGTTTACCCAATCTTCAATACACACGCTCGGTTTCCCGCTACGGGCTTTCACAAGTCACCATTATTTTCAGTGATGATACCGACATTTACTTTGCCCGTCAGTTAGTGAATGAGCGCCTATCCAGCGCACGATCAAATCTTCCTCGCTTGCTCGAGCCTGAATTGGGCCCTATCGCCACGGGATTGGGTGAAATCTTTATGTTTACGGTAGATGCCGAGCCTGGCGCACTCAATAAAGATGGTTCACTGGTAACGCCCACCGATTTACGATCTGTGCACGACTGGATAATTCGACCTCAGTTGCTACGCGTACCGGGTGTGGTAGAAGTGAACCCTATCGGCGGTTTTAAGCGTGAAATCCTGGTGGCATTTGAACCCGAAAAGCTACTGGCATTTGAACTGACTCAACAGGATCTCATTCAGGCAATTCAGAATAACAATCAAAATCGCGGTGTTGGTTTTGTTGAACACAACGGCGCGCAATGGTTGTTACGTGTACCAGGGCAAAAAGAAACCCTCAGTGAAATCGGGAATATTGTAGTTCGCAGCCATGAAGGAGTGCCGCTACGCATTAAAGATATTGCCAATATTGAAGAAGGTAAGGAATTACGCAGTGGCGCGGCCACGCAAAACGGTCGCGAAGTGGTGATGAGTACCGTGTTTATGTTGGTTGGTGAGAATAGCCGAACCGTAGCCAAAGCCGTGGCAGAAAAGTTGGATGAAATTAAACAAGGCTTGCCTGACGGCATTACTGCAACGGCCGTTTACGATCGAACCACTCTAGTCGATAAAACCTTAAAAACGGTGCAAACGAATTTGCTAGAAGGTGCTTTACTCGTCATTGTCATCTTGTTCTTTTTACTAGGCAATGTGCGCGCTGCCGTATTGACTGCCGCAGTCATTCCGATTGCTATGTTAATGACCGTGACAGGCATGGTGCATGCCGGTGTCAGTGCCAATTTAATGAGCCTGGGCGCTCTGGATTTTGGTTTGCTCGTCGACGGGGCCATTATCATTGTCGAAAATTGCCTAAGACGTCTCGGTCATGCGTCCTCTCCCGGTAAAACCTTGGATATAAAAGAACGCTTTGATATTGTTTTTCATGCAACACGTGAAGTAATTCGTCCCGCATTATTCGGGGTATTTATTATCACCGCCGTTTACTTACCCATTTTTGCGCTGACGGGTGTGGAAGGAAAAATGTTTCACCCCATGGCCTTGACCGTTGTAATCGCATTACTTTGCTCAATTGTGCTGTCGATTACCTTTGTTCCTGCATGTATCGCGCTATTGTTCAAAAAACCGGTAACAGAAAAAGACAGCGCCATTATTAAAGTATCGCGCTCGGTTTACGAACCGCTCCTGAATATCGCGTTAAGAGCGCGCTGGGTGGTAGTGACAACTGCGCTTGTATTGGTCGTTGGTTCGGCTTGGCTAGCGACGCGTTTGGGTAGTGAATTCGTGCCCAATTTGGATGAGGGTGATATTGCGATGCACGCGCTTCGAATCCCAGGCACCTCGCTGAGTCAAGCCGTGGAATTGCAAAAAACACTTGAAGCCAAAATAAAAGAGATGCCAGAAGTTGAACGCATCTTCGCCAAGGTGGGTACTGCCGATGTGGCAACCGACGCGGTTCCCCCTAGCGTTGCCGACAATTTCATTATTTTAAAACCTCGCAGTGAATGGCCCGATCCGAATAAAACAAAAGCTCAAGTTGTGGACGATTTAGCCGCATTAGTGGCCCCTATTCCCGGCAACCGTTACGAATTTTTACAGCCCATTCAGATGCGATTTAATGAGCTGCTATCGGGCGTTCGTGCAGAGCTGGCGATCAAAATATTCGGGGATGATTTTGAGCAGTTAGACAAACTGGGTAACGATATTCAAAAGGCCATTGCCAGTGTGGAAGGTATTGCCGATGTGCAAATGGAGAAAACCACCGGGCTACCGATTATGACCTTGCAACCCAAAACCGACGTGCTGGCGCAGTATGGCTTAGCCGTAAGTGAATTGCAGGACCAACTGGCCATTGCATTGGGTGGTGAAGTCGCTGGTCAGTTTTACCAGGGCGACCGACGCACAGATATTGTGGTGCGTTTGCCGGAAGCGCGTCGTACAGATATGGATCGTTTAAAGTACCTGCCCATTCAGCTAGCTAATGACAGCGCTGTTCCCTTGCAGGAATTAGCAACAATGAAACTGGTGGAGGGCTTTAATCAAATCAACCGTGAAAACGGCAAACGCCGTGTCTTTGTTACCGCCAATGTACGCGGGCGTGACTTGGGCTCTTTTGTTTCGGACATTCAAGCCAAAATTAAAGACTCTGTAGATATTCCGGTAGGCTATTGGGTGGAATACGGTGGAACCTACCAAAAGCTTCAATCCGCTTCCAAACGTTTAACACTGGTGGTTCCGATCACGCTGATCATGATCGTCGGCTTACTGCTTCTCGCCCTGGGTTCGTTCAAAGATGCCCTCATTATTTTTACCGGTGTACCGCTCGCACTCACCGGCGGCGTTCTGTTTTTGCTGATGCGGGATATCCCATTTTCCATTTCCGCAGCGGTTGGTTTCATCGCTTTGTCGGGCATCGCTATTTTAAATGGTTTGGTGATGGTGTCGTTTATTCGTGAATTAATCCATGACGGTTTGAGCGTTGAAAAAGCTATTGTTAAGGGTGCTCTAACGCGGCTACGTCCTGTTCTTACCACTGCGCTGGTTGCGTCATTAGGGTTTGTACCTATGGCCTTAAATACCGGTATAGGTTCAGAAGTACAGCGTCCACTTGCCACGGTGGTCATTGGCGGAATTATTTCATCAACACTGCTAACATTATTTGTGTTGCCGGTGCTTTACCGATTGGCCCACAGAGATAAACCATAACCGTTTCATACTTAGATATTAAATATCAATATTTCGCCAAGCTCACGCCGCAACAGAGGATGGATATTTATATGTTACGGCGTGAGCTTGACTACTTGAGAGCCGAGCGCGGCCTTTAGGTTGATATAAAGTATTAAGCTCAACTTCAATCGCGTTTATGGAACCAATGATAAAGTAACGGCAACACGAACAAGGTCAATAATGTAGAGGAGATAATACCGCCAATAACAACGGTAGCGAGCGGCCGCTGAACTTCAGCACCGGTTCCCGTATTTAATGCCATTGGCACAAAGCCAAGGCTTGCAACCAAAGCGGTCATTAATACTGGTCGCAATCGCACCAGCGCTCCCTCGGTAACCGCCAGCATCAAATCACCCTTCTCATGCCATAGGTCGCGGATAAAGGCGAGCATGACTAGCCCGTTTAATACCGCAACGCCGGAAAGTGCGATAAAACCAATACCGGCCGAAATAGACATGGGCATGCCTCGAAATGCCAGCGCGAGTACACCGCCTGTTAACGCCAGCGGTACACCGCTAAAGATAATTAACGCGTCTTTTAGCGAGCCAAAAGCCATAACTAATAAGCCAATGATTAATAGCAGGGTCAAGGGCACAACTAATGAAAGCCTTTTACTTGCGGATTCTAGCTGTTCGAATGTTCCGCCGTAATCGAGCCAATAGCCTGCAGGAATATCGACATCGGATGCGATTTTACTTTTTACATCCGCAACAAAGCCACCGAGGTCTCGACCGCGGACATTGGCAGTTACTACCACGCGACGCTTACCGTTTTCACGACTGATTTGCGCTGGCGCGGGCGCTATATCCAAAGTCGCAACTTCGGATAACGGCACGAAATTGCCATTCGCTAAGGGAATAGGTAAAAATGACAAGCGCTCGATATCGCGGCGCAATGTTTCCGGCAACCGAACCACAAGTTCAAAACGTCTATCGCCTTCATATATTATCCCCGCACTCTCACCACCAATCGCCATGGCGACCCAATCCTGCAACTGGGAAACATTTAGGCCGTAGCGACCTAACGCCGTGCGTTTGGGAATAATTGACAAGGTGGGCAAACCGGTAACCTGCTCTACCCGCGCATCGGCTGCGCCGTCAACTTTATTGAGTGTTGTTAAAATATCGTTGGCAGTAGCGACGAGCTGATCTAAGTCATCGCCAAATACCTTAATACCCAGATCGGCTCGTACCCCAGAAATTAATTCATTAAACCGCATTTGAATCGGTTGGGTGAATTCGTAGTTGTTACCGGGTAGCTCAGCAAGGGATTCCTCAATTTGCTCGACCAGTTCCTGCTTGGTAAGTGACGGGTCTGGCCATTGTGAGCGCGGTTTTAGAATAACAAAATTGTCGGCCACATTGGGTGGCATGGGGTCGGTTGCGACTTCGGCGGTGCCGAGGCGCGCAAACACTTTATCAACTTGTGGAAATGCTTTAATGCGTTTCTCAAGTAATTCCTGCATCTCTACAGCCTGCTCTAAGCCAGTACCAGGAATACGCATAGCATGCAGTGCGATGTCGCCCTCATTTAGTTGTGGTACAAATTCGGAACCCAAAGTTGTCGCCAGCCAAAGAGAAAAAGCAACCAGTACACTTGCCGCAGCGACAACAATCCAACGAAGTTTAAAGGCCAGTATCAATAGCGGCGCATAGGCAGACTTGGCTCCACGAATTACCACGCTTTCTTTTTCGCTGATATTGCCCTTTAAAAATACCGCTACGGCGGCGGGCACGACGGTAAGCGACAATAGCATAGCGGACATTAATGCCATCACCACTGTAGCCGCCATCGGGTGGAACATCTTTCCTTCCACTCCTGTTAGGGAAAATATGGGTATGTAGACCACGGTAATAATCGCAACGCCGAACAGACTCGGGCGAATTACTTCCGCTGTAGCTTCATAGACAACTTGTAAACGTTCGCGCAGATCTAATTGTCCGCCCTGATTCGCGTAGGAAGATTGTTGTGAGTGCGCTAAACGACGAATGGAATTTTCGACAATGATCACTGCTCCATCGACGATTAAGCCAAAATCCAGCGCACCCAAACTCATTAAGTTTGCAGATACCCCAGTCTTCACCATGCCGGTAATTGTCATTAACATTGCCAATGGAATTACCGCCGACGTAATTAACGCCGCGCGAAAATTCCCCAGCAATAGAAAGAGCACGGCAACAACAAGTAAAGCGCCTTCCAAAAGGTTCTTACTCACCGTGGCAATCGCTTTATCTACCAGTGCCGTTCGATCGTATACCGGTGTAGCGACAACGCCCTCTGGAAGCGATGTCTTTATCACCTCTAGACGCTGCGCCACATCGCGCGCAACAGTTCGCGAGTTTTCGCCAATCAGCATCATGGCCGTACCCAACACTGTTTCTATGCCATCTTGTGTTGCTGCACCTGTACGCAATTCCTTCCCTATAGCAATTGTTGCAACGTCGGAAATTTTTACTGGAATGGTGTTGTTTGCGGTGATAATCACATTCGCAATATCATCTATGCTTGCCAATTGCCCAGGCGATCGAACCAATAGCTGTTGACCATTTCGTTCGATATAACCCGCACCGCGATTACTGTTATTGGCCTGTAGTGCTTTGACGATATCCTCCATACCCACATTGAAATGTAAGAGTTTTTGAATATCTGGAGTAATGTGGTATTGCTTGTTGTAGCCGCCAATGCTGTTAACTTCCACAACCCCTTTCACTTGGGCTAATTGAGGTTTGATTATCCAGTCTTGAATTTCTCGTAACGCTGTTGCGTCGTAGGGTTGACCATTTCCTTGCGTTGCATCCGGCAAGGCGTGGACGGTATACATAAATATTTCGCCGAGGCCGGTAGAGATAGGCCCCATTTCGGGTTCCATTCCCTTAGGTAAAATACTTTTGATTGCGCCGAGTTTGGTATTAATTAAATTCCGCGCAAAATAAATATCCGTACCTTCTTCGAAAACAACGGTTACTTGCGAAAGTCCGTAACGCGAAAGCGAACGCGTGTAAGACAGGTTTGGCAGCCCCGCCAAAGCCGTCTCTACCGGGTAAGTAATACGCTGCTCGGCCTCTAAGGGCGAATAACCCGGCGCTGCCGTATTAATTTGCACTTGAACATTGGTAATATCGGGTACGGCATCAATGGGTAGCTTTTGGTAGCTCCAAAAGCCGATACCGACAATTAAGAAAATACTGCACAAAAATAATAAACGCCGCTCTATGGCAAGGCGTAAAATTGAATCAATCATTTCACACCCCTTAGTGTTCGTGCTCGGCTTCGGATTTTTCAATATCAGCCTTTACTAGATAGCTGTTCTGAGTCACGTACTCAACATCCGCTGTTACACCGGACAAGACCTCGGCAAATTCGCTATCACTGCGACCGAGTAAAAGTGGCGTAAACCTATAGGTATCGTGCTCCTTTACAAATATGCCGATAACCCCACCTATCGTTTGTATAGCCGATTTACTAACCGCAAGCGATGTCTCGAATGTATTTATCACGACCTCGCCCTCGACCATAAGGCCGGGAAACCAACCGTCCTGCTCACCACTAATTTTTGCTCGAGCAATAAGGTTCGGCGACGCATCTTCCGCCGGAAGCAGGTGCGAAATATGTGACTCAAAACGTTTGTCGCCCGCCTTGATGTAAACTGGCTGACCAACGTTCAGTGAACGCTGTTGACTTGGAAAAATTCGTAATTCGGCCCACAAGGATTCAAAACTTGATATCGAAAATAATACTTGGTCCTGAGTCATTTCGCCGGCGTTAGCGTGTCGCTGAATTACTGTGCCGTCTATTGGAGCACGAACGTCGTAACGTTTTAAACTTTCATTCGATTCGATAACCGCAAGTAGATCCCCCGTACTCACTTGGCCACCAATATTAACCACCACCGAACGAACGATACCGGGAAAGCGCGCACGCACATGGCTATTGTGTTCTGGCGACGTGGTTAGTCGACCATAGCTGGTAAATGTTTGGTGTAAGGTTTGCGCGCCTGTACGAGCAACCACAATGCCCACTTGTTGGGCCATCGCGTCATCGATCTCGGTAACGCCTTCTTCATGGCCGTGCTCATGCTCATCTTTATGATCATGCTCTTGGTTATGCTCTTGGTTATGCTCTTCGTTATGTTCTTGATTATATAAAGGCTGGTGTTCGGCAGTGTCTGCGTTAGCCTGGCCGTCGCTGTGTTGGTGTGTTTCAGAGGCCTTCGCGACTAAAGAAAGACTCCCACAAACAATAATAGACATTACAATTAAAAGACTTTTCATGATTACAATCCTATCGTTTCGACGTTTTTTAACGCCGAAATATAATTTGGGTTACTAGCGAAAGCTTTCGACTGCAAGCAACGGTTCACCAATCAACTGTTCAATAACGGCTTGATTGAGCGATGCTGCAGTGGCGTTATCGATTAGTGCACGCTTCGCATCGAGTAGTTCTTTTTGTGCGGCGGTCCACTCTTGATAGCTGTAACGGCCCCGTTCATAGGCACGTTGTATAGCCGTTAGCGCCAGATTTAAATCCGGTAATATTGTTGAACGAAAAGCTGCCACCGCCGCTACATGTTGTTGCCGTTGTGAATAGGCTTCGAATAGCTGCACATGTAATTTCAGTAGCGCTGTTTGACGGGCATACTCCACGTCATTTTCTGCCGCCAAGGCCGACTTAACCGCGCCGCGGTTCCGCTTACCACTAAAAAGCGGGACAGATACTCCAGCCGTGAACGCTGTATCGCCGCTGTCTTCAAAGCGGCGCACACCAACTTGCCAGCCGAGGTCGGTAACCGACTGTGATTTTGCTAGTGACACCTCGGCTTTCTTTAGTCGTGCTTCGTTGGCAAATACAGTAATCGTCGGCGATGCTTTTACTCTGTCATAAAGCGTTACATAGTCTGAAACTTCGCCAAAAGCGTAAAGATCACCGTCCACCCGCTTCCAGTTTGGTGAGGTTTCGCCCCAGTAAGCCGCCAACTTAATCAATAACCGTTGCTGTTGATGTTGCTGCGCCTCTAAATAAAGTTGGGCTTGCCGTAACGCTGCGGCTGCACGCTTCACTTCATACTCCGGCGCAGCGCCCTGCTCTGAGCGATTTTTCACCGCCGATAACGTAATCCGTGATAAGTCGTGGGCCTCTTTCGCAAGCGTAATGCGCTCTTGCACTTCTAATACCTGTATAAACGTGCTTGTGAGTTCGCCCAGAATATCCAAAGTAAAGGCTTGGCGATGACTATCTAAAAGTTGAAGCTGTGCATCTGCAGCGGATATTCGAGCACGGCGCTTACCGCCAAATTCTATTACGGAAGATAAAGCCACTGTGGTTTCAGCCGCGCGCGCGCCATTTAACTCACCGCTACCAGCAAAATTCTCTACATCGATAACCATATTCACTATTGGCCTTAGTTCTTCGCTTTCACGACGACCAACTAAACCTTCTTTTTTAACTTTAAATTGATGAAGCTGCGGGTTTTCGGCCAAGGTCATCTCGATGGCTTGCTGAAGCGAAAGTATGCGATGACTAGATGTTTTTAGATTACCTGAAGCTTGCGGCGGGCTATTTTGAGCAAACGCCGTGGTCGACGCAGCGACAACAAACGCTAGAAGCAACGGAAGTCCTAGGCAAAAACGCAAGCGTGAGCCTGATGAAAGGGGAAACAACATAATGATGTCCTGCTAAATGAATCGTGATGCCGAGGTAAATCGGCCGTTTCTATAGGCGAGGACTAAACGATTGGAGGGCGAAACAGTGAAGGCGTAACTTCAGAGGAATATTGGATACTGAAAGCGAACATCTTAGGTTGCTTATTGACCAGAAACCCACAGCCAAAAGCGGCGGGTAATGCTGAACTCACTTTACTATGACAGTGGCAGCAATGATGGCAATCGCGGGAATCGTTCGTTTGATCCGCAGAATCCGTAGCTTGGTCATGAACATGCTCCGCAATAGTCTCGTGCTGATTACCTGACTGGTGAAATTGGTGCGCGTCAGCCACCGCTACAAATGATTGCAGCAGAATAATAATCGCCAGAAATGAGCGTACATACGCCTTTCGCACCTAATTTGAATCCTTTTACGCGTTAGCTGATTTGGCTAGCCTAACAAAAAAAGTAAAACAAAGACAAATCTAAAACTGAGCTATTGCTAAACCCCGCCTTGAATACATCACTAGACAATGAGCTTACAACTATAAAAGCTAGAAGTAGGCACGCAACTCAAGGGACGCTACGCACGCGGTTTTGCTGCTGTGTTTGAGCTCTAGGGTAATTTCTTCATGAATTTCAACACTGCGTTTCGCCAGTGTAACGCTACGTAAAATAGAACGTGAGCGAATTGATTGGCCGGGCTTAACCGGTGCTAGAAAGCGGACATTATGAACCGCAGAGTTAAGAATAAAGCGTGACCCTGGGTACTGATGAGCATCAGCCAAACCGCGTAAATTGGGTAGTAACGATAGTAATAAAAAGCCGTGAGCTACCGTACCCTTAAACGGCGATTCTTTCCGGGTTCTCAGCTCATCGGTGTGAATCCACTGAGAATCACCACTAAGCTGAGCGAACTCCGTAATCAGGCTTTGGCTGATCATACGCCAATCACTGGTATGAATCTCGGATCCAAGCTTAGAGCGTAAACTGTCGTAGAGCGCTTGGCACTCCGGCAGAGGTTGCACGACTACCGGTGCGGCGTTGCCCGCAGCGACCCACTTCGAAATCCAATCGCTCGCCATAGTCCCGTATACGGATTGACTAAGAGAAGTCCTAAACTCTCGCACCTGAGGCTCAAACTTTCGAATGAGTTCTTCATTACTATGCTGTATTTGCTGACTTTTCTCTTTCAACAGCGTGACAAGCTTCACGTAACCCTCCCCGTTCTGAACGAACAACCGTCCATAGCATACCTTGCAGAACAACTAGAGACTAGCGACAGATCTCAAAATTGCATACCTGATGTCAATTGCCTTGGGTTTAATTTGTTGTTAGGAATAGGGCCAAAAAATGATGTTTAGCCGCCACCTATAGCTATCGCCACAGGCGATCGGAAGCGGTTGAACTTCACCGAAACAAATGGTTATAACACACGTGTTTATTTACCATAAACCAAACGAAATCTGAATAAAGGGGGGGCGTGATGAGCCCACAAAGGCCGGCATTGGCGAACGACTATCTGACCTTAAAAAAATAATCAAAAAGTAGGTAAATACTGATTGCGAAATTCTCAATTTAAGCGCTAAATCTCATCGTAATCACTGCCTGATTTCAAGACCAAAATAATAATATTAACTAGGTACGCGGGTATTCAAATTTCAATGAGCACGGATTCACTTCCAGATCACCAAGATCACCAAGATCACCAAGATCACCAAGATCACCAAGACAACATTATGGCAGGCATTAGCACACTGCTAGATCGTTCGGGCAAACGTAGTTTTAGCCTTGCAATCGCAGTGCTAAGTTTCCTCTGTATTGCCTATTATGTTTTCCAGGTTGCGCCCTACTACAACTATCTTTATAGCGATATGAGTGGCTTTTGGGTACGAGCACTAGACAGGCTAAATGGTAAAGAATTTATCGAGTCGCAGTTCTTGGCTTGGCCGCCTTGGTACCATATCATTCTTGCCGACTTGTTTAAGATCTTAAATTTTTTCGGTCTTGGCGCTTTAATTCGGCTAGAAACCGCGTTAACCCTAAACCTAATACTATTCGCCTGTTCGGTTTATGCGCTCCACCGCGCCTGCATAAAATGTTTCGACCACCAGCAAGGCTACGCATTGGCAGTCATTTGCCTATATGCATTTGGCTTTCCAGCTTGGTACTTTAATGCTTTTTTATTATCTGAAAACTTCGCAACGCCGCTTTTCGTAATAGCCGGATGCCTAGTGTACTACCGCGGCAGCTGGCCGAGCCTAGTGGCTGCGGCGCTGCTCTTTGCGGTTGCAAGTATAGTACGTCCCGCAATTGCACCTTACGGGCTAGCTTTTGTAATTGGCTTCTTAGTCCAATACCGATTATCGATTCAATTTATATTGAGGTCAGCAGCTTTCTCCATTTTATTTTTTATGGTAGTTGGTTTGGGAATGCTCGAAGTATCCCGAATCTCACATGGAAAGGTGTCAGGCTTATCGGCCAACGGTGGGTTAGATTTTTTTATCGCCAATAGCGATATTTACAAGGTCAACCTGAATTACCGAGGCTGGCACAATATGATTATTGTTCCGGCTATGTCGTGGCGACCAGAGAACGGTGTTTTTGAAACGACCACACCTTATTTCGAGCAAGATTTCTATTACAGTCTAGGCTGGAATTCACTTCAACAGGACCCCTATCGATTCGTTAAAAATATCGCGCATATTAAAAACCTATTTTTCTCGGATATGCTGCCAAGCCGCACCGATGCGCCCGGCTTTGAATTTTTTAGAGGAAAGTGGGATACGCTCAAGTTTTTGATGTTCCTTAGTTGCGGACTTTTCTTCTGGATCTGGCGTGACCTAAGCAAGCATGACAAGCCCTTTTTTGCTTTTATGTTTAGCACCGTAGGTATAACCATGCTGGTTAGCTACGTGTTTACTGGGGAACCGCGCTATACCTATTCAATCATTTTCATATTCTATATAGGCTCTTTAAAAGCGCTACAGATTATCACCGCACATGGGAAGAAAAGGCTTAAACTCGTTCCGATTCTAGGCGCTATCTATATCGCTCTTTGGGGGTTAGAGCAAGCCGTCGTCTACGCCATTACACCCGTACCACCAGATACTATTCAGGCTAGGTATAGTGCAACACAAGATGACTCTTTAAGTACCCAAACAGAGATCAGTAAAATCCATTTTCCCTATTCTCGTGATGGCAAGCTTGAAGGGGACGACAAACGCTTCGTGCTACATACGCCGGGAGAGATTTCGTTTAAGACGACACTAGCCAGAGAGCGTGGCAATGCAATCGCGAAAAAAATTAAGCTTGATATAAATAGCGCTTGGGCAACCAAAGTATGGATTGACGGCAAGCTAATATTTGACAGCGTTAATATGAATTTTTTTCAGCAGCAGAGCGTAGTCACAAATCTAAGCGATGGCGATCATATACTGGAAGTAAGGGTGAATTATTACCCTACTCCCGGGGGGCTGGCAATCAACTACAACTACATTGACGAGGAAAACTGGAATCATAGACAGTTTATAGGGGTAAGTACTGGGGCTTTAAAATTCGTTCAAATAAAAGGCGCTACACATGAATAATAACATTGAACTTAGCATCATCCTGCCGACCTACAATGAAAAAGATAATATTCTAGATGTTTTAACGGAACTGGAAAAACATATTAAGGTTTCATACGAAGCGATTGTAGTAGATGATGACTCCCCCGATAAAACCTGGGAGCTAGTCGCACACTATGCCGAAACGCACCCCAACGTAAAACTATTGCACCGAACCCGCGACCGGGGTTTAACCTCAGCAATTAATGCCGGCCTAAAATTGGCACAAGGTCGGCTGTTGATGTGGATGGATGTGGATCTCTCGATGCCACCGCACAGAATACCAGCACTTCTAAAGGCAATTGAAGATGGTGCCGATGTGGCCGTTGGCTCTCGCTATGTTCTCGGCGGCGGCGATGCTAGAGCGGTAAATATTCTGCTCACGACACAACTACTGCTGAGTAAAGTACTCAGTATTTTGGGAGGCTGGATGCTGGGCTGCAAATTCCGCGACTGGTCAAGTGGGTTTATTGTTCTAAAACGCGAATTTCTAGCGGAGTATGATCTTAAAGGCGATTATGGCGAGTACTTTATTAGCCTAATTTACTATCTCTTCAAAACTAAAAAAGCCAATATTATTGAAATTCCCTATGTGCTTACACCGCGCATTCATGGCGAATCAAAAACCGCGACCAATTTTTTGGGGTTTTTCAAACGTGGGCACAAATATTTACGGGTTATATGGCAGCTAAAACACGCCCCCGTCGTCAAGGCGTAAACCTGTAATAAACGCGATCAAATAAAAACATGAGTAGTAAGTATTTCACTATACACAAGCTGACAGCTTGTTCCCCGAGATTATAAATACATGCAAAACATTATGTTAGTTTTAGCTTCTTGTATATTGACGGCTGTAGGGCAAATAGCTTTTAAGAAAGGTATGGAAAAATTCGCCAATCAAACTTTTTCGCTGGCGACGCTACCTACAACCTTGCTAGAAATGTTTTTAAGCCCCGTCATTATTATTGGATTTGCATGTTTTGGTAGCGGCGCGGTTGTATGGTTGTTTGCATTAGCCAAGTTGGAATTGAGCTATGCCGTACCCCTTTCAGGCCTAACCTACATATTGGTTCTTGCGGCAGGCATACTACTGTTTAAAGAGCCACTAACAATGCCGAAGATTATCGGCACGCTCTGTGTGGCGGCGGGAATTGGCATTATTTCAATTCGCTAACAGCCACATTATATAATTAGTAGCCAGGCATAATCACCCTTTAGCTAACGAATTTTTACCAAACAAATTCGTTAGCTATTCGGGCTTACGTAAAACAAAGAACACACCCCAAGTATCTCCGCCTGGTTTTTTCTCTGTCATCCACTCACCGCTATGCACGATCTCCATACCGCAAAGCTCAGCTAGTATTTCAATCTCTGGATACGACAAATACCGCATACGGTGAACTTCAGTATCTAACTCTTCGATCACATTAGCTTTAATGTCTCGTATGAATACCTTGTAACAAACATCGACCCAACATTCGTTCGGATGCCAAACTGGTTCTGCAATACGGGTAACTTCTATATCGCTGTTCGCCATTTTTTTAACACGAACAGTTGGCTGCTCGGAAACCACTGCTGGGGCGTACCACACATCAAAAATAAATATTCCACCCGGATTAAGATGTTCGTGCACTTTCAGAAATGCTGTTTTTATGTCTGCCAAGGTAGGCAGATAACTTACCACATGAAATAGCGATAAGACTGAATCAAAATGGCTATCAATATCTAGTTCACGCATATCGCCTTGGGAAAAGCTAAGTTTCGCGGCCAAATTTTCCGGAGCACGTTTCTTTTCATTTTCGGCTTCAGCTAGCATTTCTAAACTGAGATCAACGCCGTGAATACTCAGGCCTTTCTTTGCAAACTCTAATGCGTGCCGACCGCTTCCACAGCCGAGTTCTAGTACGCTACTAGCACCCGGTTTATAGCGCTCGATCAAACCGTAGACAAAATTAGCTTCGGCACTATAGTCTTTATCTTTATAGAGTAAGTCGTAATAACTAGAGTATTTACCAAAAACGCTCATAGAAAACCTATCGTTTTTTGAAAGAATTGAGTGGAGAGTTATCTAAGCGAAAGCTCGTCAAGTATATCTAGTGTCACTTCAGCACAACGCTGTATTTGCACAGGCTGTAGCGACAAGCCACTGGGAATATAAAATCCTTGTCGGGCGAGCCGCTCGGCAACAGGGTAATGCTCGCCACCAAATAGCCCCATCTTTTTAAACACTGGCTGCTCATGCATCGGCCAAAAAAATGGTCTATTGCCAATACCCCGAGTTTGCAACTGCTGCATAAACCATTTCGCATCCACACCGAGACTTTCGTCGAGCACAATCCCGTATACCCAATAGATATTGCGAGCATAACTCGTGTGTTGCAGCGGAAGTGCTATGCCGTTAGTTCCGGCCAAATAATCCGTGTATTGATTACCCATTTTTCGCTTTAGCGTCACGAACTCGTCCAAACGTTCGAGCTGAGCCAAACCAACTGCTGCCTGCAGATTTGTAAAGCGAAAATTCCATCCCAGTTCGTGATGCACAAAACGTTGCTCGGGTACAAAGCAGAGATTCCGTAAGCTTCGACAGCGTTCAGCTAAATGATCGTCGTCAGTGACGATCATGCCTCCCTCCCCGGTTGTTATATGTTTGTTTGGGTAGAAGCTAAAAGTACTGATATCGCCAAAACTGCCGCATGGATTGCCGTTGTAAGTTTGACCATGCATTTCAGCCGCATCTTCAATTACGGTAAGCCCATGCCTTTCGGCAAGCTTTAACAATGGTTTCATATCCACCGGCAACCCGTAAATATGAACGGCCATAATGGCTTTTGTGTTCAAAGTTATTTTTTCTTCGATCTGCTCTACGTCCATATTCCAGGTAACTGGATCGCTATCGACTAACACAGGAGTAGCTCCTGCACGAACAATCGCTGCGGCACAAGAAATAATAGTAAACGCCGGCAGTATAACTTCATCGCCCTCGCCTATACCTAGCGCTACAATAGCCGCATCTAGCGCGACCGAACCATTGCTAACCGCGATTGCATGCTTACGATTAACGCGCTCAGCAAACAACTGTTCGAACTTATCGACAAACGGCCCTTCCGATGAAATCCAACCACTATCAATACATTCGTTCAAATAGCGCTTTTCATTACCGGTTAGTAGCGGTTCGTTTACTGGGATAAAGGCTTCAGATTCTACATTCATACTCAGGCTACAATGCAAGGTTGGAAGGCATAATGGGGTTCAAACCGAGTCTTTTCTGAATCACCTACGAAAGGGCCCTGCTTTATTTCAAGCATCTCTACTGCTTCGAGAACCTCAAATCCATGCGCACTATCAGTTAACAAAATGGTATCCCCACTATATAGAACACGGCTATGTAAATACTCCTCCTCCCTAGTGTAGAAATCGACGCGTAGCTTACCTTTTTTAATGACCAGCACCTCATAGGTATACAAAACATCTCGGGGAACTGGATTATGTCTATGAGGCAATATTTTCTTTCCGTTTGGGTGCTGCATATATGCTAGCTGTAATGTCAATTCGTCCGGAGTGACGAACGAAATACCAGGAGTATTGAATCCAGCCCGAAGGATATAGGCTAGTAGTGTTTCGTCATGTTTTATTACTTCTAGCATTAGTTTTCACCCCACATAAAAGTCGCCTTGAAAACAAAAGTAGATACCATAGGCTCACGCCTAGGAATCGCAGCGAGCCGATCCATTTGAATCGCTCGCGTCCGAACAAACCCCCAGCCTCGCAAAACAGATATCTTACCTTGGCTAAAGTAGCCCTCTTTCACTGGAGCCTCGACTAGGTTTAAGCCACCTTGCGTAGCTACAGCAGAAACATAAGCACTCTTGTACATATTAAAAACCTTCCGTAATGAAAGTTAATGATAGAGATAACTACAGACAGAACTATGTTATTTAGGCGCGCCGATACCTTCCTCCTTGCGATGGAAATGGATATACATCACAAACACTACCGTCGAACATATCGCGCCGAGTTTTCTACTCCTGACGTTAGCGTTAAAAATTTTCCACGACGATTCCTGAGAAACCTGAACAATTAACTAATTACATATAGTTAAAAACAGAATTTCCTAAACAGTGAATATTGACCTGTAACTTGGCTGAAAATACGAAATGAACGTTTAGGGGACGACTTAAAAACCACCGCGAGTTTATTTTTATAGTTTCAATGGCGGAGCAAAATTCTAATAGGCTTAGACAAGATAAAATAGCTCCAATTGAGGAGACAAAGCAAGAGTTATTTGCTAATACAACTCGCAAAGATGAAGTTCTTTTCACATATAGATTTAAGTGTGTTGATAGGCGACACACCCTTAGCAGGAAGAGCTATAAATGATAAACCGACTGGAATTAATTGTGATTCTAAAATAGTGCTGTAAAAATATAAAATCGGACTCAAGTTGCGATGCGTATCACAATTTATGACCTATCAGATCGCACTAAGACTACAACACTGAGACCGATAGCCCTACACCCTAATCGTCACTCTATCTCTGGCAATCGGTAACTTCCATCCTCATAACCATACTGCCCAAACAAAGCGTGTGCTAACGCTGTATCTATTAGTTCTGCATCGTCGCTTGTCGGTTCTAATTCTAGACTATTGTAGCTATAGACTTTCGCTGGGGCATCCCTTTGCAAGACAACAACGTTAGCGCCCATTTCCGAAGTACCGGTTTTTCTGCTTTCGCTAGGACTCGTGTCATCAAGCTGGTCTGCTACGCCTTTGCCCTGCATATAGGCAAAGGTACTGTTATATTGCATTAGCGCACGACCTGGTAGTGCAGCAAGTTTAGGGTCGGTTAGGTCGCGGCCGATCGCTGGATGAACGGAATCGATTCCCATTAGCGATAGCAAAGTCGGTATCAAATCAATTTGGCTCGCGATAGGCGTAATCTTTTTCGGCTTTATGTCTTTACCTAAAATTAACGCTGGAATATGGAAACGTTCAATAGGAACAAGGTTCGCGCCAAACACTCTTGAGTTATGGTCCGCCACAATTAAGAAAAGGGTGTTTTCCCAATAGCTAGATTTCCTCGCCTTGGCAATAAAATCACCTACCGCAAAGTCGGCATACTTAACAGCATTGTTAACAGTCGCGAACTCTTCGTCATAGGGCTCTATTCTACCGGCAGGGTATTCGAAAGGCGTATGGTTGGAGGAGCTAAACACGAGACTGAAGAACGGCTTATCTCCCATTCCAGAGAAATACTCATGGGCTTTATTAAATAGGTCCTCATCGCTTACGCCCCAGCCAGCTTTAAAAACAGGATCTACATAGTCTTTTTGTTCTATTACCGTTTGAAAGCCATTACCCATAAAGAAGCTGCGCATATTATCAAAATGGGATTCGCCACCATATATAAAGCTGGTCGCATAATTTTGGTTTTGTAAGAGGCTGGCGATAGTAAAAAAGTTAGTCTGAGATTTTTGAAGTTTAACCACACTGCGCGCAGGTGTGGGTGTAAAACCCGTAATGACGGCCTCGATTCCACGTACTGAGCGTGTTCCGGTGGCGTACATCTGTTCAAACCACATACCCTGCTCTGCCAGCTCATCCAGATTTGGCGTTAAGGGTAAGCCGCCTAGAGATCCCTCGAACTCCGCACCGAGGCTCTCCTCGAGAACTATGACTAAATTTAACGGCCGCTGGCGTTTCACTGTGGCTTGTTGACTATGTAAGGTTGGGATTTGTGTACTGGTAAAACGGCTGCTAGCAACATGCATCTCTCGCTTTACTACATCAACTACATCCACCCGAGACATCTTGCCGTAACTAACCACGTCGCCCGCTTCTTTGGAGTTATAGTAAATCGCGTATAACACGCTATAGGTAGAATTTAGCGCTAAGCTGTTTACCATCAAATCATTCGAAACAGCAAGCTTGCTTGGATTGGCTGGTCTTGGGCCCAATGAAGAGCGTGCGCAAGCAACGCACAGAAGTAGAACCAAAGGTGCAAGAGCGATGGCCTTGAACCATGTATTATCCCCAACCGGTTTAGCCGTTCGAAGTATACGAAAAAGTACGTAAGCACCTAGCGGTACGATAACGGCGGCTATTGCTAGATCTAGTGCGTAGGCTTTAGTTAGCATGGAAAAAACTTCTTTGGGATATTTAAGATACTCCACAAAAAAGTAGTTTGGTCTAATATCAAACTGCTCGATAAACGACGGGGTTGCCAGCTCCATAAAGATGGCAATACAAAATAATACCAAGTAATAACTGTTAACAACGCCGTCCCAATAGTAACTCAGCTTCTGGTTAAAGGAGAACAAAACGGATGTCGTGATTGGCAAAGCAATCAATAAGCCTAAGGTTATAATATCGAAACGAAGACCCTGTATAACAATAAAACTAAAGAGACTTTCGGCTGACACTCGGTCACCATAGAAATAGCTAACAAACAATAGCCGCGAAAAGGTCCACAAACAAAGTAAAACCAAGCCAACAATCATATGTTTTTTAAATAGGTTTCTATCGCCAACAAAATTGGTATATAACATCAATTTTCACTTATCCTATATCTACTTTCTACTATAAATGTTTGTTTAACGCCTACACTCAATTATCCGCCGGCCCCACTTTGTAAAGATTGTTGCGTGAATTTGAGTCAACAAATTTATATCGTTTACCGTGTAGCACCCGAGCCAAATCAAATTCCTTGGGAGCCACAAGGTAGAACGGGAATCTGTAATGATGCTCTAGTTGTTTCCCTGTGAGGGATTTCACTTTACCTTTAGAATAAAATCTTGCAGAAAAATCCGCATTCCCCAGATAAAAAACAGTTTCATCGTTATTAATCTGAAAAAGCCGAGTCACGAGCGACTTCTCACTTTTCTGTAACGATGGTGAATAATGAAGCGCTGCGACCAATACGAAAAATATTAATGGCGCAAAAAAATATAGGCTTAAATCGATATAGACCAATTTATGACGACCGCGCCGCGCCGTCTCTTTCAACCATAGAAAACTATCCGGAAACTGTGTAGCGATATCACCTAATTTCATTTTTAGCCTTTGGTATAGTATTTACAAATTCGACTTTTTACGGCTTATTAATAACGCAAAACTCGGAACTCCGGTAATTACATAGGTCGCCAAAATATTACCGGCAAAAGTAAAAAATAATAATGGCGTTACGGTCCAAGCCAGCAGCAAGAGATCTGCGGAATCCATATTCTTCTTAGCATCCCGCATTTGGGTCAGTAATCGATTTTTAGAAATTCCACGCTTAAATAAAAGTGCTAGAAAAACAAAACTCCAAGGGAAAACAGCAAGCACCCACAAAACCCAAATAGTACCGTAGGGACGATTGTGTGCGGTGCCGTATAGATCACCCTGCCAGCCAGGCGTTAAAAAGCGATTAAAGTGCTCCCCTACAATAAAGTAATCGAGAAAACCTGGCGTTTTTTGCTCAGCAAGAATGTACCAAGGTAGAAAAATACTGATGGCTATCGCTGATCCGATAACCCAGGGAAACGATCGCCACAGTGAGAGGAAACCCCTGCTGATAACAGCCCATAAAAAAACAGGGGTGGCGACCATTACAATAGCAATAGGACCTTTTGCCAGCATGCCCATGCCAAGTCCGACAAAAAACAAATACCGCCAATACGCCTTACTGTGCGTCTTTATCGCTTCTAGAAAGCTCACCAAACACAGCGTAACACTTGCCAGCAGACAAGCTTCGGTCATTACGGCACCAGATGAGATAAAGAAAATAGCCGTGCTGGCAAGTACCAGCACTGGCTTTAACGGCGCGCCTATCGATAAAGATACTGCAGCCCTATAGGTAAGAAATAGCACAAGAACACTAAGTAACCAGGCAGAAATACGTGCTGCAAATTCATTAACACCTAGAATTTTGAACGAACCTGCAGTCAGCCAAAAAAGTAGTGGAGGCTTACCCCAAAAAGGTGTACCCGCAGAAAACTGCGGTGTCACCCAATCACCTGACTCCAGCATTATTCGAGATATCTCCGCATAACGCGATTCGGTGGTATCCATTAGCGGGTACATAGGCAAAGAAATTAGCCTAAGACCCATTATTACGAACAGTATTAGTATTAAATTATTTTTTGTCAGAGAAAACATAGCAACGCGCTACTCAATTAGCTACTTTACCGAGCGATTTAACAATTTGGATTTATCGTTACGCTCTATCAACGTGTAGCCATTTAGAGTTCGGTTTTGCGCACTATCAATCGCGAAATTTATAATTTTTTTAAAAGTGCTGATAACGGCCGAAATCGATTAGGTGTGGGATTGATCGACAACGCCTAGCTGATGTGGCTGGTCAAAATAAGCTGTTTATCATTAATTCATCAAAACTGCGTATACTTATAGGCTGCATACAAATTAGAGGCTCACTTTAGAACCCTACCGAGAAATCCACATCGCGAAAGTGCTCTAAAAACCGCTTCAACCCCCTCAATCCGATATGAAATTTCATTTTTTTACAGTTATACTGGTCTGCTTAACTCTACCTTCCCATAATTGTTTGAGGTCATCATAAATCATGGTTTCAGAATCCGATAAAACCCCTAGTTTTAATCAAAGATTAAGCGCCTACAGTTTGATTACCTTCTTCTATTTCATTTCTTTTTGCCCCGTATTCGTGCAAAAAGTGATCGCCAAGCTGGTCGCTGTACTGAGCTGGTATTTAATTCGATCTCGACGAAAAATCACCCTTAAGAATTTTGAACTATGCTTTGAACAACTTTCCACAACCGAACAAATAAGATTGGCCAAACACTGTTTTTATAAAAATATACTGGGGTACTTTCAAACAGCTAGTAGTTGGTGCCGCCCAGTAAGCCGTTTCAGAAATACACTCACCACTCAAGGTCTAGAACATTTAACTGAAGCGATTAAATCGCCAAAAGGTACATTAATCGTTGGTGGCCACTTTACTATTCTTGATATGGCTGGCGCATTACTGAGCTTATTGACCCCATATCATTCTGTATACCGTCATCACAACAACCCTTTACTAAATCAATTTATGATCCGGTCACGCTTACGCTTCATTAAAAGCTGCATAGATCGAAAAGATATTAAAACCATGATTCGCACGCTAAAAAAGGGCGACGTCATGTGGTACGCCCCCGACCAAGACTACGGAAGAAAACACAGTATATTCATTGACTTTTTTAACCATCCAGCTGCCACCATTACCGCCACCTCTCGTTTAGCCAAGCTCGGCCAAGCGAATGTGTTATTTATGTCTTATTTCGAAGTCAGTCATAAAAAATATGAATTACGCTTTTTCAAACCAGAGAACTTCCCAAGCGGCGATGACTATAAAGATGCTCAGATTTACAACCAATGGCTAAGCGATGAAATTAAACAATACCCAACGCAGTATCTTTGGCTACACAAGCGCTTTAAGACTCGACCAATAGGCGAAAAATCACTGTATTAATCAGCTCTGCATAAGCCCCATACCGGCACATAAAATATGTCTTTAGCGACATTTAGCCAGTTAGAGTGCGATTGCGAGCATTATCAATCGCGAAACTTAAAATATTATTAGAAGGGTTGAGTTTTTTACTTTCGGTAGGTTTTAGGGGTAAATCGAGAAGAAAAATTAGGTATCAGTGAAACCCTATATCGACGACGTATAGCTCAAAAACGTAGGCTAACACCGAATATTGGAGTTATTGGCAATAATGACTCTCTTTCCCTTTGCGAACTAAAGTGATTTAGCTCATCGAGAGCTGTTAACTCTAGCTCATAGGCACCAGCATTAGTGTGGCGAGTTAGATTATAGACTTCCAAATATGCAATAACGCTGTAGTCATTCTTGTTCCATTCCTTACTAATCTTTGCATCAAAAGAAAAGAAGTCCGACACCTCGCTGTCGTTGCGGTGTTCCGCAAGGTTATCTTCCCCTAGCACTAAAACAGGCTTGACTGAGGTGGTTCGCCAGCCAGAATGCCAGGCGGCTTGAGCAAAATAGCTTAAGCCAAGAAAGCGCCCTGCCATCCCCAGTGAGATGCTATGTTTTTGATCCCACTGTCGCGCAACGTTTACGCCATCAAAACTATCGGTGGTATCACTCCAGGTATGTCCGAACCAGCGCGAATCGCCCTTCAAATTTTCGTATTTAAGGAAGGTGTCGACACCAAAGGCTTCGGCAGAGTCTGGCGTTAGGTAAATATAGTCGGCCGATATTTCGGGTAAAAGACTGTAACTACTGTACAGACTCTCTGCACGCGGCGTTGGGTTGGCAATCTTCTTTTTGTATATTTCAGATTTCCACTGAAGATTACTGGTTAGATAATATTCAACCCCGAGGATCAGTTGATCTGATTTTTGTGCCGGATAAAAATGGGTTTTCTGCTTAGTTACATCCAAGTCATTAATGCCTGAAACCTGATAATAGCGGCCCAGATTCATATAGAGGGCAGTATCACTTCCAATCTGAAACCGACTATTAATACGCGGGCTAAACTGTCGATGAGAATCATTGGTACTGTAACTATTTGTTGATGTATCAATAGAACCCTCGGAATTATTCGTCATATCTTGACGGTCCCAACGTAGTCCAAGCTCGCTACTAAACCAACTCCGTGGTAAATATTGATAGGACAGGTAAGCACCGGTATCAATTCGGCTAAGGGAAGTATCGACTGCAACGTCTATCTGGCGTGACTGGCCAAGAAATCCCGCCAGCTCACCCAGCGAAGCCGTAGCTCTATAGTTGTATTTGCCGTTGGCATATTCCAAAATCGCACCGGTTTTAAATAGGTGTTTTTCACTGGGGCTGTAACTGGCGTCATATTGAATACGGTCGATATTAAAATCACGAATATCGGCTAGATTACCAACACTCTCATCCGGATTATTGGGTTCGTTGACATAGCCATTACGATTATTTTCAAGTTCAACAGCCGTATAAGTCAGGCTTTGCAAGAACGTGCCTTTAACTTGCCTTAAGCGTAACCAAGAGTAGTTGCTGTGATAGAGTGAACTTGCGACTTCCCCCTCATCGCCATCAAGTAAACTTAGTTTTATGTCGTCGCGGATATTCAATGCGCCTATATCTAAACTAATACCATCGTCGATTTTCCAAACTAATTTCCCGCTGAAATCAGAAAACTTAGGCGAACCTATATCTTCATTGGAGAGTTCAACTATGTCTTGCAGGTTACCTCTGCGCCCTGTTGCAACCCACGACAAAACTCCACCCTTACTGGCGCCAGTTAACTTTGCTGAGCTGGTAATAAAATTCCAATTAAGTTCGTTTTCATCGTCGTTATCTTTAGTGGCAATATTGATTACGCCACTCATTTTTCGGCCGTACTGTACCGAATAACCCCCGGTATAGACTTCCACCTGATCGACCACGCTGGAATTTAGGCCCGAGAGCAAACTGTTGAAGTCTTTAAGGTGAAACGGATCGATCAACTCAATACCATCAAACACAATAAGTACATCGTCGGCTTCGCCCCCACGAATATGCGGCCGCGCAGAAAACCCCAAACTGGCAACCCCAGGCAAATTATTGACCACCTGAACAGGATCTCCACCCCGCAACGGCATTGCATTAAATTCTTCTGCGCTAAGTGCTCGTCGTGAGCTTTTATTTTTTTCACCGACAACAAACCGGCTTGCGGTCACCCAAACTTCTTCTAGTTTGGTGTCGACTGGCGAATCAAAATACAGAGTTGTCTCAGTTGCGAGCGTTTCACTATTGATAATAACGGCGTCGGAGTTTGAGTAACGCACTAAGATAGGGTACGACGTGTCTATCAATGCAGAGGGCAGAAATACTTCGCCGTTCTTATTTGCTCTATAGCTATACGGGCCGATATCTAACTCGGCAAAAGCCGCCGGCAGGTTTGTGGCGCGCAAGCGCATAAAACGGTTCACTTGCTGCGCACGAACAACTTGCCACGACGTTAATTGCGGCGTGTATTCTAGGGCGAGATTAAAATGGGCTAAGGCTTCTTGCAGACGTTTCACGATGCTGTTATCGCTGGGGTTTATCCTAACCACCATATCGCTATCGACTAGCGCCGAACTGTATACCAGCGAAACGTTATTGCGCTGATACAGCGCTAAAACACCCGCGAGAGTACGATTGGAAAAATCCAAATCGCGTAATACTGAATTAGACTCGTACGTGTCAGAAGCTTCCGAAGCATTTAAATTTTCGGCGTCTAAACCCAAAGTAGCTGCAAAGCAGCTACCGGTTAGTTGGATTATGACTAGCATTAGAAGTGCCAACCATTTTATTCGAGGTGCAGTTAAAGTCATTCGCTACTTCGGAGTAGAATCGAGTCGCTATTTAAGCTTGCACTGAGCCTAGTGGTTTTTAACAATTCGATTAGATTCAGTTCGATATCCTCGGCAGAAATAACACCGCCCGAAAAATGTGTATGTTGCGCGTTGTACTTAATTTGTGTGCTTTCGTAGGTTACCGACTTCCCCGTAACCCGACCGGCCCAAGTTAACAAGTCGTAGACACTTAAACCTTCTAGATTCAAACCCGCAGAAGCCGACTGCGCCCACATCCAATAGTCATCATTTGCGGCCACTTTAGTTGTTGTAATCTTATTCGAGCGATCGATAACAATTACGTCGCCCAAGTTGTTAACAACACCGGCGTAAACCGGCTTCTGATCGCGCAAACTAATCTCAACCTGCCCTTCTCGAACGGCTACCTGCAATCGACTTTCATCGACGCTCAATTCGTATTGAGTGCCAATATCACGAATATTACCCCAAGCAGTGGTGATGTCGGTAGACGCTTTTGTACCGGGTGAATCTAGGTATAGCTTACCTTTTATAAGCTTTACTCTAGACGCAGACTGCAATTGTAATGCAGTGTCTGCCGCCAAAATTAAAACTGTTGAATCGGCCAGCTCTAGACGAACCAAGCCGTCAGCTGCGGTTGAAATGATGTCGTTACTGTAGAGCGGTTGATTGGCAACGCTCCGATTCGAGACATTCTCGCCATTAGAATGTGGTTCAGATCTACTGAATAACGCCGTTAAAGGATTCTCCTCACGGCTTTTTGAAATAATGTTAATGGCGCCTTGCTGATACGCAACCGCCGCAACCCGAACAGACGGCTCACCAAAGCCGCGCGTCAATTGGAACCCAACCAACGCAGTCACAGCAAATACACTGGCGGCCAGGGCGACGCCAGTTAACCAACGTCTACGCTTCGCCTGCCGGTTCTGTTTAACCGCCTGCTGCCATGCAGCATAGGTCGTTTGCCTTAATTCATTCATCATATCGGCATCAGGCTGCTCTCGCTTGCCCGCTCTTTGTAATAGATCGCGAATATCGCTATCGTCACTCATAAGGTTTGTCCACCTAGGTGTTAACTGCTCAGCGCTAACGGCGGCTAAGTCGTTTGATATTCTTTAGTTAAGTCGTTGTAAACCAAGCGAAAGGCCTTGCGCGCCCGCGCGAGTTGCGACTGCACACCAATTTCGCCAGTTTTTAGCTGTTCGGCAATTTCCGTAACGCTGAAACCGTCAATATATTTGAGCTCCAATACCGTGCCATAGTTGCCCGGCAAACTGTCTAGGGCAATCTGAACCAGCTGAGACTGTTCTTGTAGATCGCCGTCGAACCCCGCAGCAATACTTTCGATTGCACTGACAAGGCTCTCATCTTGATCAAAACTGGATGTCTGAGCTTGCTTGCGCCCCACTTTTTTATACCAAGCGCTAATTTCATTGCGTCCAATTTGGCAAAGCCATGTGTACAGCGATGCCTCGCCTCGGTAGGTTTGGAGGTTTAGCATCGCTTTGGTTAAGGTTTGCTGCACCACATCCTTCGCACACTCGTCGTTTGCTAGTCGATTTTTACAAAAGCGATACACTCGCGGGAAATAGGTATCATAAAAGGCCGCAAACGCACTTTGATCGCCACTAAGCAGTTGCCGAACTATGGCTATGTCGTCTTTATGTAGGCTCAAATCGTTGTTCTCTGTCGCACTTAGTTATAGAACGTAATTGTTCGCGCTTTAGTAGTCGTACCTCATTGCCTATTGGCGTTATGCCTAACTGGACTAAACCGCCACGAATCTTGGCGATAGCGTGTTGCCATTCAGGAATACTACAACCACTTGACCAATAAGAGCGCTTTCGCCGCAATAATCAATCGCACCAACGTAAATCTTTCCAATCGGTTCGAATACTATCCAAATGTACCTATTAGATTATTCAGCGATTGACAGAACAAACACATAGTAGCGTTTATACTTCTGTGGTTAACCATCAGCCCCACCTAGTTTATAACCTATAAAATACTAAGGCTTGGGCTCTCGCACCGTATCTGCGTAGTCGCCAATGGACAATGGGCGGCCTACCCCACTTATCGAATCGTTCAGGAGATCATCCATGCTATCAAGAACCGTTAATTGCCTAGGCCCTGTATTTACCGGCCTACTCTGTCTTTCGGCAAGTTTCGGCCATGCGGCCACAAAAGTAGAGAGTCTATACCAAAGTAGCTGTGCCAGCTGTCACGGCCCAACATTGCGCGGCGGCCTAGGTAGCAATCTTGTCGACAAGATCTGGAAACATGGCGCCTCGGATGCAGAGATCATGGCGAACATCAAACAAGGTATCGCCAAGGTGGGTATGCCGGCCTGGGGGAAAAGCTTAAGCGATGAAGAGATTCGCGGCCTTGTCATCTACCTACACGAGCAGGAAGCAGAGGCCGCCGCCGCTGATTTCCAAACGAAGATCGACCCAACTAACGGTGTTTTCTCTACCGATCTACACAAGTTTAAGCTAGAAGAAGTTGCTAAGGGTACTGGCACACTTTGGTCTATGGACTTTATGCCCGACGGTTCGATATTAGCGACCCAAAAAGACGGCAAGCTGTGGCGCTTTAAGGATGGCAAACGCTACGGCCCAATTATGGCTACCCCCAAGGTGAAAGATGACTCTCAGGGCGGTTTACTTGAGGTACAGCTGCACCCCGACTACGCCAAGAACGGCTGGGTTTATCTTTCTTATGCGGTTGATGGCGCCAATGGCGGCTCGATGACACAGGTGGTTCGAGGCAAGATCAAGGCCGATCACTGGCTAGATCAAGAAACCATCTTTGCTGTGCCCGACAAGTACCTGTTAAAAGCCGGCTATCACTTTGGCTCGCGCTTCGCCTTTCAGGGCGGCTATCTATTCTTCAGTATTGGCGATCGTGGCAGCAAGGAAATGGCGCAGGACTTAACTCGCCCCAACGGCAAAATCCATCGTATTCATGATGATGGCCGCATTCCAAACGATAACCCCTTCGTTACAACCAAAGGCGCTTACCCCAGTATTTGGAGTTACGGCCACCGGAATCCACAAGGCCTCGATTTTGACCCTATTACCGGTCAGCTTTGGGCGACCGAGCACGGGCCACGTGGTGGCGACGAGACTAACATCATCGAGCCTGGTAAAAACTACGGCTGGCCGGTGATTACCTACGGTATGAATTACGACGGGACACCTATTACCGCTGAAACTGCACGCGAAGGTATGGAGCAGCCTAAGCACTACTGGGTTCCCTCGATTGCCGTGTGCGGCATCGACTTTTACACTGGCGACAAGTTCAGCAAATGGACCAATAACCTCATAGTTGGCAGCCTTGCCAAACAAGAACTACATCGCTTAGTGATAGTAGATAGCAAGGTCGTGAAGGATGAAATCTTAATGAAAAACCAAGGCCGCATACGCGATGTTGCCAATGGGCCGGACGGCTATATCTATGTCATACTAAACCCAGATTCAGGCTCTCGACAGGGAGCGATTTATCGCTTAATCAATCTCTAAGCCATCTTTTACCACTGCGGATAATAATAATGAGTTTCAGCACGCTAGACGACATTAGCAGTACGGTGCAAAGTAAAATAGCGACCGTACTCGCGCAACAAGAAACCTATACCCAGTTAATCATTATCTTTGTGATTTATCTGTTGTCGTGGTTTTTGGCTAGCCGTATTCGCCGACACTCATTATTAAAAGCAGCGCCTACCCCTGATGACCCAAATACACCACCGAGCCAATCGTTACTTAGGAAATTCAGCACACTTATATTTCCACTACTGGCTATTTCTCTGTTACGGATAAGCGTTGACTTAACATACATCGCCTTAAAAGAAGGCTGGCTGGTAAAAACAGCGTTAACTGTTGCCCTACTATTGTTATTCAATACCGTAGTAAAAATCTTTGTACGCAGCCCATTCTTAGCCAGCGTGTTTCGCTGGGTAGGTATTCCCATATTGTTCTTACATATGGTTGGTGTACTGGCGGGCATTATCCATATTTTGGAATCCATTTCGTTTAGCGTCGGCAATATTAGCGTCTCGGCATTTGGTGTTACTCGCGTCGCTATATTCGGTAGCGTTTTATTTTGGTTGGGTCGTGTATCTAACAATACCGGCCAAGATATTATTCGCCGTCAACAACAGTTTGATATTCGCACCCGCGAAGTGATGGCCAAGCTTTTTGAAATTGGCCTTTTTATCCTTATCTTTTTATTGCTACTGCAAATTATGGGCGTAAATCTTACTGCCCTTGCCGTATTTGGCGGTGCTGTCGGTGTCGGCCTAGGCTTTGGCTTGCAGTCTATTGCTGCTAACTTTATTTCCGGTATTATTATTCTGCTTGACCGCTCAATTTCGATCGGCGACTACATTGAACTGGACGATGGCCGCACCGGTATTGTTCGTCAACTAAATATGCGCTCGACAACACTGGAAACCTTCGATGGTAAAGACATCATGGTTCCCAACGAAAAATTTATCGGCAATACCTTTACCAACTGGACCCACAAAAATAAAAAACAACGTTACCGTGTAGATTTTTCGGTAGCCTATCACACCAATGTCCGCGAGTTAGTTAGCCTAATAAAAACGGTAGTCTCCGAACATCCGCAGGTGATGAGCGGCAACAACCTACCCATAGAAGAACAACCAGACTGCGAAATTGATAGCTTCGGTGATTCCGGCATTAACATGTTTGTAGAATTCTGGATGGAAGGCATCGACGACGGCGAAAATCGCGTCGGTGGCGATTTAATGCTAATGATCTTAGAAGCACTACAACAGAACGGTTACGAAATACCTTTCCCACAACGCGAAGTTCGCGTGTTAAATACCGAAGCCAATATTCATAACGCAAAAATCACTTAATAAAAACAATACCGTCAAAAAAGTAGCAACCAAAACCGTAGTGATTTAGAGGAAGAACGACATAAATAACGCTAGCGGGCGTTTTTCCTATTGGCACGAGAGTTTACCTAGACGCTGTTCTGGGATACCCTCAGATTTAACTTTACGAAATGCAGTATATTTCACGATATTTAAAAAAATTAGTGCACGATCTTTCTAAAATTAATAAGAGTGGCCTGTTCTGATGCACCTTAGATCTAAAATCCTTCTACCTCTATTGGTTTCAGTTATAACAAGCTGCGGTGGCTCTAGTAGCTCGAGCGTACCGAATCCAACGCCAACGCCCTCGCCGTCTCCCACCACGGAACCCACCAGTGCTCCAACCGCCACACCAACACCTGTACCAACACCACAATCAGACCTATACCATTATCTATTTGAGAGCGCAGCAACTGTAGACCAATGGCAGTATCAACGTTGGGGCGGTACTGTGGATGTCGATATAAGCCACGACAACTCGGGCGCAATTGCGCTTTCACCGCAATGGAACAACGCCGACGACGATAAGTTTGTAATTTTTACCAACTTAGGGGGCCTATTTGACCTTGAAAATGCCTCTATTTCGCTAGACATCTACATTCCTCAAGCCTACGTCGATGACGGCACACTCGCTTTTCAACCCTTCGTACGCGATAGCGAAAGCTACTACGCGACGATTCAATGGGAACAAAGCCAATATCAAACCGGCGACGGCTGGACAACATTTAGCTACACCAATATCGACACAATTCCAGACAATAACAATCCACTAGGTTGGATAGAAGAAGGCTTTCGTATCAGCGAAGTCGCGCAAATTGGTGTGGAAATTATGTCGCGCGGAAAGCCAACCAGCGTCGGCGGCACTATTTTAATCGACAATATCGTGATAACGCCGCAAACACCCGCCGTTACACCAACACCAACACCTCCGCCTGCCCCCACGCCAACCCCCACTGTATTAGAAGCTGATCAAACCCCTGACCCAGCGTTGCCGATGCCAAGCGACGATAATTATCAAGCGGCCGCTACAGCCGCGCGGTTTCTAAACCAAGCGACCTTTGGAGCTACCGCAAAATCAATCAATACCGCCATGAGCATTAGTCGTGAAGAATGGATCGACACTCAAATTACGATGCCACAAACACTGCAGTTACCTATATTAGATGCGCGCGTAGCGGCGATAGGTATGGAACCAATACGAACCGAGGAGTTAGACACCGAAGCTTGGCAGCGCGATTTACAGCGCAGTGATATTTGGTGGGAAACCGCAATTTGGGGCAAAGATCAACTCCGCCAAAAAGTCGCCTACGCACTTAGCCAAATTTTTGTAGTCTCCAATGTCTCCGACGTTTTATTTAACGATTCACGCGGTATCGCCAACTATCACGACATGCTGGCTCGACATGCGCTGGGTAATTTTAGAACGCTGTTATCCGAGGTAACACTCAGCCCAATAATGGGCGAATACCTCAGTATGATTCGCAATGAAAAAGCCGACCCTGAACGCAATATTCGCCCAGATGAAAACTATGCGCGCGAGTTAATGCAGTTATTCACCATTGGCTTAGTTGAGCTAGAGCTCGATGGCTCGACTAAATTAAGCGAAACAGACCAACCAATTCCAACCTACGGGCAAGACGATATCAAAGCATTGGCCCGAGTGTTTACCGGTTGGAATCACGGTACTGTCAACAACTGGTATGAATGGGCGAACGACGGTATTAGCGAAACATTGCCGATGAAAGCGTTTCGGCGCTACCACGACATGGACGCGAAAACGCTTTTTGGCGACCAAACAATTCCCGCAGGTTTAACCGCAGAGGAAGATATAGAAGCTGCGCTGGACATTCTCTTTAACCACCCAAATGTTGGCCCATTTATTAGTAAGCAACTTATTCAACGACTAGTAACCAGCAACCCGTCTGCAGCCTACGTAGAACGCGTTGCAAGTACATTTAATAATAATGGTAGTGATGTACGTGGCGATATGGTCGCCGTGGTTAAAGCTATTCTATTGGATGATGAAGCGATAAATGGCCACATATCCGAACCCACCACATTTGGCAAGTTACGTGAGCCCATAATGAAAGTAGCTGGCGTTTGGCGTGCATTTAAAGCACAAGGAGCACCGGTAAAGCATAACAACGGTTTAATTATTAATCGCTTGCGTATGCGTGCGACCGACCGGGAATTGGGGCAACGACCTTTCGGCAGCTTCTCAGTATTTAATTTCTATCGGCCCGACTACCAACAGCCAGGCGAAATTAAAAATGCCGATTTATATTCACCAGAATTTCAAATAATGACCGAAAGCCAAATCGTATCCTCTACTAACCGACTGTCTAATAATGTCTTTTGGCGCGATACCGAAGAAGATTGGCCCAAGTCGGAAGAAGTAGGACAAGATTGGGATAGCTACCCCTCCCAACTCTATCTTGCCGAAGAAAAATCATTGGCTGGAGATCGAGCCGCATTACTTGATCGCATCAATCTACTGCTACTCGGTGGGCAGATGTCCGCCGTAACGTATAACAACATTCTAGCCTACATGGACAGCCAATCTGTCGAAGGCTGGCTATGGCGACCGATGATTTACGATACCTTATTTCTTGTATCGATTTCACCGGATTACGCCGTACAGCAATAGTGACAGGTTGGAGATAAAGCCATGAAAAAATTCAAAAAAAGCAACTACATCGAGACGCTCAATCGCCGTCACTTTTTGCGCAATTGCTCAGCCCTAGCACTCGGTAGTAGCTGTGCGCTCGGCACGCTCGGTAGCATTCAGTTAGCACACGCACAAACAGCGCCAGCGAACGACTACAAAGCACTGGTGTGTATATTTCTATTTGGTGGTAACGATGCATTTAACATGCTTATTCCACGTTCCACCAGCGCCTATACGGCTTATGCAAATGCACGACAAGGCTTGGCCAAATCCAGCGGCAGTTTAATTCCCATTTCGGCCAGCCGACAAAGCGGCGCAGACTACGGTTTACATCCGGCACTCACAGATGTAAACGATCTCTATCTTGCCAACAAACTTTCATTTGTCGGTAACGTCGGGGCGCTAGTCGAGCCGGTAAGTAAAATTGCTTATCAGGCGAAAACCGTCGCCTTGCCCCCGCAGTTGTTTTCTCACAACGATCAACAAAATTTTATTCAAAGTTTACAGAGTACAACACGTCGCAACGGTTGGGCCGGACGCGCCGCGGATATTCTTAGCGATATGAACACCAACCAACGTCTATCAATGAACATCTCCCTTAGCGGCAGTAATCTTTGGCAGAGCGGCGCCGCAACGATTCCCTACGCGATAGACCCGTCCGGTTTAAAAAACTTTGAACAGCTCGACCGCTCGTCTAGCGATGAGCGAATGCTCGCTCGAATTCAGGCCTACGAAAATATCTTACAGCAAGGGCACAACCACACCTTTGCCAACGCCTATGCCGAGTCCTATACCAAAGCTTGGGATCTAACCGACGAGGTCGGGGCTGCACTTACCGCCAGCACAAGTTTATCGACAAATTTCCCGTCCGATAATCGCATGGCGTCGAGCTTGAAAATGGCCGCGCAAATGATTGCCGCTCGCAACGAGCTAAGCGTATCGCGACAAACCTTTTTTATTGGCGTTGGGGATTTCGATACCCATGGCGATCAAAATCGTCGCCACGATATTTTAATGTCGCAATTAAACGACGCGTTAAAATCTTTTTACGATGCCACCGTAGAGCTTGGTGTGGCCGATAAAGTTACCACCTTTACCGCTTCCGATTTTGGTCGCACGCTATCCAGTAACGGTGACGGTACAGATCACGGCTGGGGCAGCCATCAAATCGTAATGGGCGATGCCGTCGCCGGTGGCGACATCTATGGCACCATGCCAGATCTAACCCTTAACAGTGACGATGATATGGGCGAAGGCCGTATTATTCCCACCACAAGTATGGATCAATACAGCGCGACACTGGCGAAATGGTATGGTGTACCCGGTTCTAGTTTTGCCGATATATTCCCCAATTTAAGCAACTTCGACTCCACAGACCTAGGTTTTATCAAAGCCTAGATCTGTATCCCAGTATCCGCGCTAATAAGCCAAGGCAAACCGTCATAGTTTGCCTCAAATCAATTTGTCCAGCCATTGGATCACTTACTCTACAAGCATACACAGTGCGGCGCCGTCCGCAGCTTGAGTACTGAAGGCGAGCGGCCGCGCAATTTTAGACATTTGCGCTTTAGGTGGTCACCCGATGAAAACTCGCACTCACGATATGACCGAGGAGCCGGATCTACGCCACAGCACCGGCACAGGCCCTACCGCTAAGTTACGCCCCGTTTATCAAAATTTAATGCCCCCCTGTAACCATGCCTGTCCAGCCGGTGAAAATATTCAAGCCTGGATGTCGCTAGTCCACGAAAAGCGTTACGAGGAAGCATGGCAAACAATTCTTGCCGACAATCCCCTACCCGGCGTGCACGGACGTGTTTGTTACCACCCTTGTGAAACATCCTGTAATCGCGATCAAGTCGACGCAGCCGTAAGTGTTCACCAGGTTGAACGGTTCCTTGGCGATATGGCAATTAAAGAAAATTGGTCGCCCCGAATTATTAAAGCCCCGAGCGGCAAGCGGGTTTTAATTGTTGGCGCCGGACCGAGTGGTCTAAGTGCCGCGTACCATTTGCGTCGCTTGGGTCATGAAGTGGAAATTCGAGATGCAGGGCCGGTCGCCGGAGGTATGTTGCATTTTGGTATTCCCGCTTACCGTTTGCCGCGCCAAGTACTTAGAGATGAGATAGCTCGAATCGAAAAGATGGGTGTGGTAATCACCCTAAATCACAATGTTATCGACCTAGAACTAGAACGGCGTGACGGTAATTTTGATGCGGTTTTTGTCGCAATAGGTGCACACCTCTCTAAAAAAATTAATATCCCCGCACGCGAAGCCGGAAAAATTCTCGACGCGGTAAGTTTTTTGCGCAATGTAAGCCTAGGCGAACAACCCAATATAGGACGACGCGTAGCCATTTACGGTGGCGGTAATACGGCGCTGGATGCGGCCCGAACAGCAAAGCGTTTGGGCGCTGAAGAAGCGCTAATTATCTATCGGCGCGATCAAGACAATATGCCGGCACACCCTGAAGAACTCTCCGATGCATTGGACGAAGGCGTAAAATTTAATTGGCTGCGTACTATCAACGCAATTGATGGAGAAACGATTACTGTAGAAAAAATGGAACTCGACGAAAATGGTCGCCCTCAGCCCAGCGGCGAAATCGAACAACTATCTGCAGACGCGTTAATACTCGCGCTGGGTCAACAATCAGACACCCAATTATTAACCAACCTGCCGGGAATTAAATTCGATAAAGATGGTACGGTACAAGTTGCTGACAACATGATGACTGGCTGCCCAGGTGTTTTTGCTGGCGGTGACATGGTACCGAGTGAACGAACCGTTACGGTTGCAACCGGACACGGAAAAAAGGCCGCAAATAATATCGACCAATTTATTCGGGGCTGTATAACACAACAAAATAATTCAGCAAAGCCTGCATCGAAGGAAATTGCACACTTAGAGGATCTCCGTATTTGGTTTTACAGCCAAGCCGAACAATCAAAACAGCCTAGCGCTCCTCTCGCAACACGCGAAAATAATTTTGAAGAAGTGCTCGGCGCGCTAACGACACAGCAAGCGCATTACGAAGCCAGTCGCTGCTACTCCTGTGGTAATTGTTTTGAATGCGATGGTTGCTTTGGTGCCTGCCCTGAGCAAGCCATTATTAAATTAGGTACGGGAAAGTTCTACCAAATTGACTATTCCAAGTGTACTGGATGTAGCGCCTGCACCTTGCAGTGCCCCACTGCAGCCATCCACATGACAAACAATACCGTTTAAGGGTGTAGCCGCTATGCAAACTCAAAATGAAACCTTTGTAACCTTTGATGGTGGAGAAGCGACAGCCTATATTGCCTACCGTACTAACGAAGTCTGCGCTATCTACCCCATTACTCCCTCTACGCCAATGGCAGAACTATCCGATCAGTGGTCCAGTTCCGGTATAAATAATATTTGGGGACAAACACCTTTAGTTATCGAAATGCAAAGTGAAGGTGGTGCCGCAGGCGCATTACATGGCGCGTTACAAACCGGAGCTTTAACAACAACCTTTACCGCATCACAAGGGTTAATGTTAATGATTCCAAATATGTACAAAATTGCTGGCGAACTTACCCCTACGGTTTTCCATGTCGCGGCGCGCTCGCTTGCTGCACAGGGTTTGTCTATATTTGGCGACCATCAAGATGTAATGGCTGTGCGTCAAACCGGATTTGCACAACTCGCCTCTTCGAGCGTGCAAGAATGCCACGACATGGCCTTAATCGCACAGGCGGTAACCCTTGAAAGCCGTGTACCTGTTTTACATTTCTTCGATGGCTTTAGAACCTCCCATGAAATAAACAAAATCAGTTTAATCAGCGACACACATATTCGCGCAATGATTGACGATAAGCTCGTACAAGCCCATCGGCAACGCGCGCTAAATCCAGATGCACCGGTTATGCGTGGAACGGCGCAAAATCCCGACACCTATTTCCAGGGTCGTGAATCCGTAAATGCCTACTACACAAACGCAGTAAAAATATTTGAAGATAAATTTAAAAAGTTTGCTGAACTAACCGGCCGCCACTACCAATTATTTGAATATCATGGTGACCCGGAAGCGGAAAGAGTCATTATAATCATGGGCTCAGGCGCTGAAACAGTGAGCCAAACCGTAGACCATCTTCGCGTCAGCGGCGAAAAGGTTGGTGTACTCAAAGTACGCGTTTTCCGCCCTTTTAGTGCCTTGCATCTTATGAGGGCACTTCCGAAAACGGTTGTCAGTATCGCCGTTCTCGATAGAACAAAAGAACCAGGCGCTGATGGCGAACCACTTTATAAAGATATTATTACAGAACTTGCACAAACCGTTATTCGCGGTGAAATGGCCGCCCTACCTCGAATCATAGGTGGTCGTTATGGACTGTCGAGTAAAGAATTTACGCCTGCAATGGTAGCTAGAATCTATAGCGAACTTCGCGCGGTTAAACCGAAAAATGGCTTTACAATAGGCATTCGTGATGACCGTACCTTCACCAGCCTAGACAATATACCTCCTTTAGATATAGAACCCAACGAAACCGTTCGTGCGGTTTTTTTTGGCTTAGGGTCTGATGGAACCGTAGGTGCAAATAAAAACAGTATTAAAATTATTGGGGCCGAACCACAATTTTATGCCCAGGGCTATTTTGTTTACGATTCTAAAAAGGCTGGGAGTATTACCGTTTCTCACCTTAGATTTGGCCCAACCCATATCGAAGCCCCCTACCTTATTAGTTCGGCCTCCTTCGTAGCGTGCCATCAATATGCCTTTATCGAGCAGGTTGACATGTTGTCGCGTGCCGGTTACGGCGCAACCTTTCTATTAAACAGCCCCCATAACAAAGATGTTATTTGGGCAAAACTACCGCAACGTGTACAGCAGCAAATCATTGATAAAAACATTAATTTTTATGTTATAGACGGCGCTAAAGTAGCCCGCTCTGTCGGAATGGGGAGCCGTATTAATACGGTGATGCAAACCTGCTTCTTCGCGTTAAGCGGTGTTATGCCAAAAGAATTGGCTATAAAAAAAATTAAAGCCGCTGCAGAAAAATCCTACGCTCGCAAAGGTATGGAAATTGTGCAAAGAAACTTTGCAGCAATTGATCAAGCACTCGCACACTTAGAACAAGTGAGCTACCCGGCACAAGTAACAAGTATTTACGATCCCGATCCTAAGCAAAAATTTGTAAACGCGCCTGCCTTTGTTAAATCCGTTACAAGTGAACTCATCTTAGGTAACGGTGACCTAATCCCCGTTACACTATTGCCCGACGATGGCACCTACCCTACAGGAACCACTCAATGGGAGAAACGCAACATCGCCGTCGATATTCCGATATGGGAATCTGATCTTTGCATACAATGCGGTAACTGTTCGGCGGTGTGTCCGCACGCTGCAATAAGAGCAAAGTTCTATGGCGATTCACTCCTTAAAGACGCCCCTGAAGGTTTTAAATCTGCAAATATTAGTGCCCGCGGCTTTCCTGAATTGCGTTATACCCTACAAATTTATCCAGAGGATTGCACCGGGTGTAAACTTTGCGTTGAAGCCTGCCCAGTAAGTTCAGAGCAATCCGCCGATATCAAAGCGATAAATATGCAAGAAAAGCTGCCGCACTTAAGCGAAGAGAAACGTAACCTTACATTTTTTGAAAGCTTGCCCTATAACGACAGATCGGCGGTAGATTTTTCTAATATTCGCGGCGTGCAGTATTTACAGCCATTATTTGAATTTAGTGGCGCCTGCGCAGGCTGCGGCGAAACACCCTACTTAAAATTAGTTAGTCAGCTATTCGGTGACCGCGCACTTATCGCTAACGCGACTGGTTGCTCTTCTATCTACGGCGGAAACTTACCCACGACACCTTGGAGTAAAAACGCGGACGGTAAAGGCCCTGCTTGGTGTAATTCTCTATTTGAAGATAACGCTGAATTTGGCCTCGGCTTTCGCTTAACCTCAGATCAGCATTTAGCGCTTGCCGAACAGCGTTTGAGAGAGTTACGCGAACCGTTGTCTGCAATGCTCGACGAAAAGCTGATAGATGAGACCCTAAACTCCCAACAAATTCATGAAAGTGATATTCGTAAACAACGTGATCGCGTAGTAGAAATTGCAAAGATTCTACGACAACTGAACGACCCGCTCGCCGAGGATTTATTATCGGTAATCGACCACTTGGTTCGACGCAGTGTGTGGATTGTTGGTGGCGATGGCTGGGCCTACGACATTGGCTATGGCGGTGTTGACCATGTACTGGCCAGTGGCCGAAACGTTAATATTTTAGTTATGGATACGGAGGTTTATTCCAACACCGGCGGACAAGCTTCGAAGGCCACCCCAATAGGCGCCGTTGCAAAATTTGCCGCAGGAGGAAAAGTTGTTCCCCAAAAAGATTTAAGTTTGCAAGCCATCGCCTACGGCAATGTTTACGTCGCACGAATAGCGCTGGGAGCGAACCCACAGCAAACCTTGCAAGCCCTGCGCGAAGCTGAAGCCTATGATGGCCCTTCTCTTATAATCGCCTACAGCCATTGTATTGAGCACGGCATCAGTATGAGTGAGGGAATGCAGCAGCAAAAGCTTGCGGTGAAATGTGGTTACTGGCCGCTCTATCGCTACAACCCAGACTTACACAGCGCCGGTAGTAATCCCTTTATTCTCGATTCGCTACGACCAGACCGGCCGCTTACTGACTACACCGACCGAGAAAATCGCTACAAGGTACTGCGGGTAAAAAATCCGAGCGAAGCAGACCGACTTATGGCGATGGCTCAGAAAGTTGTGAATCAAAAATGGTCGGTATATGAAGAGATGGCGACTCGGGATGTGCACGAATTTATTCCCGATACGCGTCTGGACTAGTCGCGAGAAGCTTATACCATCGCTAACGTTTAAAAGCCCCTAAACCTTAGCGATGGTAGACGATCGAAGTACCGAGGCATGAACTATAAGCCTAGCTTTAACCGTGCCGCATCAAGCTGCGAACACATTATCTCTGCGCCATCCAAAATACGGGCGGTATGCCGTTGTAATAAGTCCGGCGAAATAAAATACAAATTTTTATTTTTAACCGCTTTTAGTTGCGGCCATGTGTACCAATCGTTTAACCATTCAGGCTGTTCTTCACCCATACCACTAGCGATAATAACATCGGGATTACGTTGCAGAACGCTTTCCACACTAATTACCGGCGCTAAACTGGGCTCATCACCAAATAAATTCACACCTCCGCAAAGCCGAATGACATCGCTAATAATATGCTTGTTATTCAATGTTTGCAGCGGTTGATTCCAAACCTCGTACAGCACACTCACGGCTTCAGACTCTTGATGTAGCGCCGCGAGACTGCGATATTTTAGCTCGAAGGTTTTCGCCGAGGCCTCTGCAATATCAGCATTCCCCGTTAAGGCTCCGTAATCGCGTATAGAACGCGCCACATCCAGCAATGAATGGGGATCGCTCGCATAGGTGGGAATGCCAATTTTTTCGAGCTTCTCTAAAACATTCGCACCACGCCCAGAATGCCAAACAATAACCAGATCGGGCTTCAAGCTAACGATGGCTTCCAGACTAAAGCTGCTAATCGCACCAACACGGACAAGATCTTTTGCACTCGCAGGGTAATCACTGTAATCGACAGCACCAACTAAAGTCTCGCCAGCTCCGGCGGAATAAACGTTTTCGACAATATGTGGTGCCAAGGCAATAACGCGCTCTATCGGTTTACTAAAACTTAAGCTACGACCAAGATAGTCAGTAACTTCTATTGCCCTAGTTTCAGACTTAATCGCGGCAGTATTACCTTCTACTTTTACTCTGCCCACTTTCGTCACTATCCCGCTTGCTTGTACATGCATGGTAAAAACCACACATAGCAACACACACGTAAATTTTATGGCAGAATAAAAACGCTCTGATTGAATCATAGCGGCACCATATTGTGACTAACGAGTTTTAATTTATCGATAGATGGGCTGATAGAATTTGTTGCCTCTGACCGCGCGCTGTCAGGTGTTAGCTCTGTAACGGCGTGCCCATGATAAAGATTTAACGCGGTTAAGTTTGCGTAGGGAACTTCAAATCTATTGGCAAACGTTAATGGCATATTGAGCAGCTGTGTTAGCAACACTCGGATTACACCGCCATGCATAATCAATAATATTTTTTTACCGCGATAACGCTGGGTTATATCGCGGTAGGCCTCAAGCAAACGACGTGCAACATCGCTCATGGGCTCACCATTAGGTGGCGTTATACTGGCGGGGTCGGCAGACCATCGGGTCATTACGGCTTCGTAATCCCGCCAAACTGTTTCGACTAATTTTCCATCCCAATCGCCAAACGACATTTCCCGAATGCGCTCGTCTATATCCAGTTCAATATTATTGTTCTTGGAAAAATGTTCAGCAAAGTATCGGCAGCGAGCTAATGGAGAACTAATAATTACATCCCAATGATGATTGAGCGTTTGCGCTGCGTAGTCACAGGATGCTTGCATTTGGGCGAAGCCTTTTGCGGAAAGTTCCACATTACTGCTACCGCGAAAAATTGCACCACCCTGACATTCACCATGACGCAAAAGGTGCAAATGGGTAATTTCATTATATTTGTCGTGCATAATAATCTCTTACTGACCTCCAGTAATTTACGATAAAACCAAAGGCTTACCCGTTTTCGGGTGAAAAAACAAATGGACGTCACCGCCAAATAAATTATCAAGTAACGGCTGGTTTAACACTTCTGCAACCGGCCCATTACACAATATCCGGCCCTGCTGTAAGGCAATAATATTGTCCGCATAGGTAGATGCCAAATTAATATCGTGAACAACCATTAACACGGCAACGCCCTGTTTCGAAAAATTTTGAACGGCGCACATTAATTGTTGTTGATGAGACAAATCTAAAGCGGCTGTTGGCTCATCTAACAGTAATAATCTGGGGGTAGCATCTTCACTTCGCCATATTTGCGCCATAACCCGAGCGAGTTGACAGCGTTGCTGTTCACCACCAGAAACTTGTGTATAGAATCTATCTTTAAGATGCACAACATCGGTGGCCTGCATGGCTGCTTCAACAATCTCACCATCGAGTTGAGCGCCAGTGCTATGTGGAATTCGCCCTAAGCCGACGACATCCGCCAAGGTAAAAGGGAAATTTAACTGGCTGATTTGGGGTAATACGGCAATATGTTTCGCTAGTTCCTGCTGCGACCAACGGCTGATCGATTTTTCGCAAAAGTAAATTCCGCTTAAACATTTTTCGTCAACAATTTTAGTAGGTGTGAATGGCTTATCGCCAGCAATAGCTCTTAACAAAGTCGATTTTCCCGCGCCGTTAGTACCGACAATCGCCGTAACTTCGCCGGCCTTTAGGCTAAAACTTACGTCAATAAGCAATTGCCGCTGATCGATGCTTACACTAAGTTCCCGCACGTCTAAAATAGTATTCGTCATAGCGCTAGCTTCCATATGCCGAACGCCTACGCAATAGCGAAATAAACATCGGCGCTCCAATGGCCGCCGTTACCAACCCCACTGGCAGTTCGGTTGGCGCCAAGACCAAGCGAGATAAGGTATCCGCATTAACTAGGAGTGCCGCGCCCAAGGTTGCACTAAGCGGAATTAAGTAACGGTGGTTTGGGCCTACAATAATACGAATAACATGCGGCACCACCAAACCAATAAAGGCAATGGTGCCCGCCACAGCAACGGAAACGCCCACCGCGGCAGCGACACATAAAATAATATGGAATTTAACGCGATCAACATTAATCCCTAGATGTCGCGCCTCGGACTCGCCCAATAGTAAAGCGTTAAGCGCGTAGCGATAGCGATAGAACACAGCGATAGAAATGAAACCAATAACCGTCACCAGCAATAATCGCGAACCATTAGCGGCATCTAACCCGCCCATTCGCCAAAGACTTATTCGGCGCAACATAGTGTTGTCCGCCAAAAACTCCAATAGGCTAGTTAAGCTTCCCGCCAAAAAAGTTAAAGCAATACCAGCGAGCAACATGGTTGCCACACTCGTGCCCTGAGTATTTGTTGCCAACCGATAAACCAATACCACCACAATACAACTACCGGCAAAGGCTGCCACCGACACAATTGATAACCCCATTAAAGAAGCACCACTGGGCTGCAAGAGTACAATGGCAATACTTGCACCAGCAGACGCGCCAGCACTAACACCAATAAGTGACGGGTCGGCCAAGGGGTTGCGAAACAAACCTTGTGTGACCGCGCCGCTGCTGGCGAGAACGGCACCTACAACGACTGCCAACAAAGTACGCGGCAAGCGTAGTTGTTCGAGAATTACATGACTGAAATCACCGTTATCGACATCTGTAAAAGTTAACCAGCTAACAATCTGCTCGAGAGATATCGGCACTGCACCAAACATCAGGCCTGTAACGATCGATATCATCAGCAGCACAATACTACCCAAAAAAATCAACGGCCAAAGGCGTGGTAGAGATTCTGCCGAAACCATCATTGCACTTCTACCATCGATGAACGAGATTGATAAAAGGCAATACAACTTTCGACAAGCTCATCTACTTTAAAACCGGAATCACCTTCCAGCGTATCCGCTAAGCGATCGATTTCTTGTTCGCGAAGCGCGGTAATATCCAGCAGTGGAATATCGATATTGTCTAACCCCATCCAAGCGAGCAATAAATTCAAAGCCTCAGGGGAATCGAAGCAACCGTGTAGATAGGTGCCCAACACATTGTTATCGCTATTGAGGTAACCGTCTTGGGAGCTGGTCGAACTTGGTAGCGGGCCATGTAATTCAATTGGCGAACGACTGACATTAACCTCTGACGGTAAAGCTGGATTTGTAGAATTTATAGGCTGGGTAATACCGTTGTGAATTTCATAACCGCCAATTTCGGCTGTTTTTTCGACTGCAACACTGAGGCTTTGCTCTATTGCTGGCTTAAGGTTGAAGCCTTCTCTTAATTCTGTATTCAAAGATAGCGGCGGGACCGGTAATCGCAATATGCCCGTAACGCGCCGTAGGGATTTTTCCGCATAGAACTGTGTGTGTACTGGCAGTAATTTAAAGCCGTAGGTAAGCTCGGTATTGTCTTGACCGGAAAAAGATTCGCTTTCGATATTCAACGGATCAGAAATCGATTCCCCCAGCATTTGATAGCCGCCGCAAACCCCCATTACCTTACCGCCGTAGCGCAAATGTTTGTTTAGGTGATGCTGCCAGCCATGCTGCTTTAAATAATTGAGGTCGCTGACAACACTTTTGCTGCCCGGCAGAATAATACAGTCGCAAGCCGGTGGCGTTTGATCCGCAGGAATAAACTGCAGGTTTACCGATGGATGAAAACGCAGCGCGTCGAAATCGGTGTGATTCGAGGTGTGTGGCAATACCGGCACGAGAATATTAAGTTTGCTCGAAGCTTTATCGGGTTGACGCGCATCGATAGCATCTTCCGCTTCTAAATAAAAATTATGCAGGTATGGAACAACCGCGAGTACCGGTTTGCCAGTACGCGCTTCGAGCCAATCGAGCCCCGACTGCAGCAAGCGAATATCACCGCGAAAGCGATTTATGACAAAACCAATAATACGGTTCTGTTCAGATGCGGACAGCAGTTCGAGAGTACCGATAATATGCGCAAATACGCCTCCCTTATCAATATCAGCAATTAAAATTACCGGGCAATCGACCGCTTCGGCAAAGCCCATATTGGCGATATCACCCTCACGTAAATTGATTTCGGCAGGGCTACCGGCCCCCTCAATAATGACGGCGGTATAACCATTGGTTAATCGGCTAAAAGATTCTTTTACCGCTTGCATGGCTTGCGGCTTAAACTGGTGAAAATCCGCCGCGCTCATATTCAGTTTTGCTTTCCCCTGAATAATAATTTGTGCACCGGTATCGCTACTGGGTTTAATTAATACAGGGTTCATATCGGTGTGCGGGACTACGCCTGCCGCTTGCGCCTGAACGGCTTGGGCTCGGCCTATTTCTCCACCGGCTTCGGTAACGGCACTGTTTAGTGCCATATTTTGCGGCTTAAAGGGCGCGACTTTTACCTGCCTCCTCGCCAGCAGCCGGCACAACGCTGCGACTAAGGTGCTTTTACCCGCGTCGGATGTAGTGCCCTGTACCATTAGCGAAAAAGGCTGCATAAAAATCGTATCCGTTAAAAATCGACGCCTTTGCGCGCTTTTAAACCCGCGGTAAAGCCGTGTTTAATATCTTTCACTTCCGAAACGGTATCGACCGCATCGCGCAGCTCGCTGCCACCACCTCGGCCTGTTACCACTAAACTCTGCTCAACCGGACGATTATTAATGGCCTCAATTACCGCCTCTTTGTCGAGGTAGTCATACGCTAACATGTAGGTGAGTTCATCGAGAACCACAAGGTCGTAGCTTGGATCAGACAGCAAGGTTAATGCATGTTGCCAAGTCGTCTTGGCAGCAGCAATATCGCCGCTGCGATCTTGGGTGTTCCAGGTAAAGCCTGTACCCATCTGATAGAAATACACGTCGGGACAGCGGTCGCGCAAATAAATTTCCTCGCCCGAAAGCTGTACACCTTTAATAAATTGCACAACACCCACGCGCTGACCGTATCCCAAGGCACGCATCACCATGCCAAATGCAGAGCTGGACTTTCCTTTACCATTACCGGTCAACAAAACGGAAACACCGCGTTCGATATTAGCGGCTTCGATATTCGCATCGACTTTGGTTTTTTGCTTTTCCATCGCCCGCTTATGTTTGCCGTCTTTACGGGTATCATTTGCATCTGTGGACACGGAAACTCCTATTTTTAATTTTCATTCTGAAAGGTTAGTTAACATGCAAACACAGGTTAACTAACCTAGAACCACCTAACCGTAACTTAACGACTTAGAACCGATACTTAACGCCGGCATAAGCTGCACGACCCGAAACGTTATAGTCGCTCACCTCGACATAATCACGATCTAAAACATTTTCGATACGTGCGAAATAAGTAAGTCGCTCAGTTTTATAGGTACCACTCAAGTCAACAACACCATAGTTATCGAGATCAACATCGCCGACATCTTTAGTGCTCTGTACCAAACGCAGATTGCTTAACAGGGTAAGTTTTGAGTCAAGAAGGCTAAATTCTAAGCCCATATTTGCCATATGCTTGGGGCGTCGCAGACGCGGCTTATCATCGGTGTCACGAGCAATGTTGTAAGTATAGTTAGAGCGGAGGTTCAGCCACGGGTAAATATGATAATCACCAGTAAGTTCTAGCCCCTTGGACTTACTATCACCACTGTCTTGTCGGTAGTGGCCACCAGTATCGGGGTCATAATAAAAATAAAGCTGGTCGCTAACAACTTGATAGAACAGCGTTGCCTGAATACCGTTGCCACCATCAGTATAAAGGTCAACACCAAAATCCCACCCCTCACTGCGCTCTTCATGCAGTGCCGTTGACTGGACACCAATCCTCTCATCACGTGAACGATTGAGGCCAACCTCACCTATACTCGGCGCACGAAAACCAGTACCTGCACTGCTCCGGTACTTAAGGCTACTAGTATCGAATTCCTGCACGATCGCACCAGAAATCCTTATGCTCGTGTGCTGACCGAAATCCTCATTGTCATCAAAGCGAGTACCTGCAGCTAAATAAACGTTATCGTTCCAGTTAGCCTGAAGCTCAGAAAAAATACCCAACTGTGATCGTTCCGTTTCTTCATTATTGCTAACAGTACTTTCAATTTTATAGTCACTGCCAACTACCAGCTGTATTTGGTCGTTCAGCATGGCACTCCCAACATAGTCAAATTTTTCAATACTACCCTCAACCTCGTAGGTGGACTCCCCTGAGCTATAATATTCTCGCTCCACCTCGGTTAATGAAAACCCTGCACTATGATCTAGCCGATCACCATCATATTTGACGCTGAAGCGGCCTGAGACTTGAGAAAATTCGGTAGCGCAGTCGTGGTCAATATTGAAACAATTATCGTACTCTGTATCAGCGTCAACACTGCGGACAACCTGCTCCAAACGCAACCGGTCATTCACATTAAAGCCCGCGCGAGCATGTACAGTGGTATTGCGGTTACCATCATCATCTTCATTAGGATCGCTTTTCGCCGCATTAAAGCCAGATGTACGTTGATTTGATAGGGATAAAAAGCCATCCACCGTAGAATTTGCGGCGGCAATAAAACCATGAGTATTCAGCGTATTAAATTGACCACCTTCCAAGCCTACTTCTGCGGCCACACCCTGCGCCGGCTTGCGGGTAAAAATATTCACCACGCCACCGGCATCGGCGCCGTAAGCAAAGCCCTGAGGACCATGTAATATTTCGACACGCTCAATGTCTGCCGTCGAGCTAGCATAGCCCATATGCGGTCCAACCTGAGTACCCGACGCGTCAGAAACCTCCATGCCATCAATTATCACTAGCGTGCGATAACCTTCTTCGCCGCGTATCCGCAAGGTTGTAACCTTACCTGCGCCGCCGTTATTAGAAACACCAACGCCAACCTCGGTTCGCAGAACATCGGCAAGCGAGTTGTAACCACGCAATTCTATTTCCGTGTCATTAACGATAGTCACGGCAGTACCGACCTGCCTTATCGGTGTAGCAACGCGAGACGCTGTAACAATAATTTCTTCTAAGGGGCTGGTTTGAGTTGGGTCTGCTGCAATTTCCGCTGATTCGTCAGAGGCAGCGTTTACACAAGTGGACATAAACAGGCTTACCGCAGAGACGGCAACCCAAGGGGAGATAAGTTTGTAGTACATAATAATCCTCATTAGCGGTGTGCAAATGAGGGAGGCATCGCGGGGATGATATTGATTGCAGGATTAATAAACATCATTCCGGAATGGTAGCCCTCCGCTCCATCAACGAACTGTTTCGGGCTGGTATCGGGCTCGCAGGACTATACAGCTTTAGCTTCAAGGCTCTATATCGTTGCTTACCGTTGCGGGGGCAGCGTTGGTATTCCACCAAACTTCCCATTTAACCGAGTGTTATGCGCTCTTCTTAAAGGCTTAAAAACTCGGCACCAGAAACGTGGCGCGACTTTAGGCGGCAGGCGATTGAATGTCAAGAATTGCACAACCGTTCATCTACAAAAGCAAACCGTCGTAATCTTAAACGGCGAGGGGTTACAGAACCGTGCTATTACAGGGATAATTGACCGTTATAAATTGACTTGCTGGGTTTGTTCAGCGAATTTCGATGCAAATCAACTATCTATAGAAAGCACTAATCGATAAAAGCAACTATCGATAAAAGCCACGCTCACCACAGTGATCAATTAACAACCAAGGTTAATCTAGCCAATATCCTATGAACGACACTACAGCCAACGACTCAACGACCAAACTCTCGGTTTTTTTATTGGCCATTCGCCCCAAAACGCTTCCTGCGTCGTTAAGCCCAGTAATACTTGGGTCGAGTTTAGCGCCCTCCTCCATTTTCTCGCTTTGGAATTTTCTACTCGCGGCAGGCTGCTCGCTGTTTTTGCAGATCGCGGTTAACCTGGCAAACGACTACTTCGACGCAAAAGCTGGAATTGATAGTGATAAGCGCCTAGGCCCCAAACGTGTTACTCAGTCTGGGCTCGTCTCGATTGGCATGATGCGCGCTGGGATTGCCTTGTTTATTGGCTTGGGGATGGCGTGTGGCTTAATTCTCGTCGCTATCACCCATCACTACCTACTGTGGGCTGGGTTGGCGTGTGTGATCGCTACATTGGCCTATAGCGGCGGGCCATTCCCGCTGGCCTCCCATGGTTTGGGTGAAATAGCGGTATTGGTTTTTTTTGGCTGGGTGGCCGTCATGGGAAGTTATTACGTGCAAACACTCCAGCTAACGTGGACGGTGTTTGCCTATGCAAATGCACTGGGTTTGATTTTGGCCAATATCATGCTGGTGAATAACATCCGTGATATAGAAACCGACCGCCCAGCTGGAAAACGCACCATTGCAGTGCGTCTTGGTGACAGCCGCAGTCGCTACCTGTATATCCTTATTTTACTTGCGGCGGCCTTGTGCCATATAGCAGGAAGCTACCTACTAACCACTGCAACTCTCGGATCTCACCCAACGCCCTCTTTTTGGCTGTTAAGCTTGCTGCCCTTGGCGCTTGTTACCCCATCAGCAGGCTTAGCTTGCCGCCGCATCCTTGCCTTAAAGGCTGGTGAGCTTAACCCGCTACTCGCGCAAACCGCCCAACTGGGCCTGCTATACTCGGTTACTAACGCGCTAACACTTTACTTTACCTAAGCTTTTGTAACTTTATAGAACCTGTCGGGAGTCATCTTGTAGTACCTGCAACATTGCACTTGCAGTGGAAAACTGAACAAACGACGAAGTTCACACTCAAACCCAAGCCGGTATTGCTAATCTAGCCTGTCGCTAGGGATAGCGGCCCTCACTCCGTTAAGACGGTAAACAGGTTGAATTGCAGTGATAGATTCATCATAGATAAGGGTGCCAAAATGGCTTGTTTAGATATTCGCGCGCACAAAACAACCTCAAAACAGCCATACCGCCACTTAATTTGAGGCATGGCACGCTTCGAAAGAAACCAACTATGCTATAGTTTGTCCAACGTTTTGCTTATAAATCATAGCCTTAACGGGTTATCTCCAGTATTAATTATCAGGTTTCAGCTATTAATGAATCGGATCTCTAAATTTCGTCTTGCCACTTTTCTGTTTTGTACCCTCAGCGTCGCAGCATTTACTTCGAGTACAGCTCTCGCCAGTATCGTTGCGCCTCTCAGCTACACGCCCCAGCAAGCCGAGACCGCCAAGGAAGTGTTGAACAAACTGCGATCGCGCCACTACCGCGATCAAGAAGTCGATGACAACCTATCGCGCCAGTTTCTAAATAAATATTTACAAACTCTCGACCCCGGCCGCATGTTCTTTTATCAAAAAGATATCGACGCCTTCCAACGCAACGAAACCAAGTTCGACGACTATTTTAAAAAAGGCAGCCTAGACGCTGGCTTTGATATCTACCACACCTACCGCCAACGCGTGGTATCTCGCCTTGAAACCGTAGTCGAAATCCTAAACGACAGCAGTGTTAAATTTACATTTGAAACCCAAGATAGCTTTGTCCTGGATCGTAAAGAAATGCCTTGGCCAACGACTCGTGCCGACGCCGACGATATTTGGTTTAAGCGTTTGAAGCTCAGTATTTTAAATTTAAAGCTTGCTGACAAAACCGTTGAAGAAGCGCGTAAAACATTAGCGCGACGTTACAAAAACCAACTTAATCGTATCCAGCAGCAAGACAGTACCGATGTATTTGAAACCATGGTAAATGCGCTGGCGGTACTTTATGACCCGCACACAAACTACTGGAACGAGCGCACTTCAGAAAACTTTGATATCAATATGCGCCTATCGCTTGAAGGTATCGGCGCGGTACTACAAAGTGAAGACGAATTTACCAAAGTTGTTCGCTTAGTTCCCGGTGGCCCGGCTTCCAAGCAAGGCCAGCTGAAGGCAGCCGACAAAATTGTTTCGGTTGGACAAGGCGATGAAGGCGAATTAGTCGATGTGATCGGCTGGCGTTTAGAAGAAGTTGTGAACCTTATCCGTGGCCCTAAAAACACGGTAGTACGACTTGAGGTATTGGCGTCGGGTAAATCTGGCGAAGAAAAAAGCAAAGTTATTCGCATTAATCGCGGCAAAGTATTGCTGGAAGATCAGGCAGCGCAAAAAGCCGTACTCGAATTGAAAAATGGCGATACCGTTTACAAACTCGGCGTTATAAATCTTCCCGCTTTCTATATTGACTTCGAAGCCTACAACAACCGCGACCCAAACTTTAAAAGTAGTACGCGCGACGTTGCTCGATTATTGGAAGAGCTTCGTCTCGAAAATGTCGACGGCGTAATCATAGACCTCCGCAACAACGGCGGCGGTTCTTTGCAAGAAGCAACCATGTTAACGGATCTGTTTATTGATCAAGGCCCAGTTGTGCAAATTCGCTCCACTGATGGCCGTATAAATCGCCATAACCGTTCAGTATCCAAAGCCAGTTATCGTGGCCCCCTAGTTGTTATGGTTAACCGCTTAAGTGCATCTGCATCTGAAATTTTCGCCGGCGCTATTCAGGACTACAACCGCGGCCTAATCGTTGGCTCGCAGTCTTTTGGCAAAGGTACAGTCCAATCCGTTACACCATTGCTCGAAGGTAAACTAAAAATAACGGAATCTAAGTTTTATCGGGTATCCGGTGACAGTACACAACACCGCGGCGTACTTCCTGATATTGATTTACCGGTAATGATCGACACAGAAGAAGTTGGAGAATCCACTTACGACAACCCGCTTCCCTGGGATCAAATACACGCCGTACCTCATGCGAGCTACTTCGACTTTAAGCAGTTGCTACCAGGCCTTGTTAAAAGTCACCAAGAACGTGTTAAGACGGACCCAGACTACAATTTCATTCTCGATCAAATCGCTATTATGGAAGAAAATCGCGGTCAAAAAGAAGTCTCTCTCAACGAGAAAGAACGCATCGCGAAAAAAGAAACTCTGGAACTTCGCGCTATGGCTATCGACAATAAGCGTCGCAGCGCGAAAGGCCTAGAACCTTATAAAACCTTAGCGGAATTTCGTGCGTCAGAAGAGCCAAAAGACGAAGACGAAGAAGCTGCGGCTACAGACAACAGCACGAAAATAGATGTAGACGGCGATACGCTTCTACTAGAAACCGGCAACATTCTCGTCGACCTCATTCGTATGTCCGAGAAAAAACAACATCACGCCGCAAATTTTTAATTGGAAAGATCGATGAAGTGTATCTCTTTTAATGTGAACAGCTTACGCATGCGCCTACACCAAATTAGCGCACTAATTGAAAGCTACCAGCCAGACTTTATTGGCTTACAAGAAACAAAAGTTACCGACGTAGACTTCCCGCTCGAAGCGATTCAAGCCCTCGGCTACCACGTGGAATTCTTCGGCCAGAAAACCCACTACGGCGTTGCCTTAATGTCTAAGCACCCGTTTATCAATGTACAAAAGGGTTTTAAAGACGACGATGAAGAAACGCAAAAGCGCTTTATACAAGGCCAGTTCGATGTCCCCGGCCTTGGCTTAGTAACGGTTATGAACGGTTATTTCCCGCAAGGAGAAAGCGACCAACACCCAACCAAATTCCCAAACAAACGTAAATTCTATAACGACTTACAAAGTCACTTAGAAACTAGCTTTACGCCAGCTGACAATCTTATTGTCATGGGCGACATCAACATTTCACCCGAGGATATCGATATTGGCATTGGCGAGGCTAACCGGAAACGCTGGCTAAAAACAGGAAAGTGTAGTTTTTTGCCTGAAGAGCGCGAATGGCTAGCACGACTGCTCAATTGGGGCCTAGTAGATACCTTTCGAAAGCTATACCCTGAGGCAACTGATCACTACAGCTGGTTTGATTATCGCAGCCGTGGTTTTGAAGCAGAGCCGCGACGCGGCCTTCGGATTGATGTAATTCTTGCAACCCCAGCGCTCGCAGAAAAGTGCCTTGCCGCTGGCATTGATCTAGATATTCGTGGCATGGAAAAACCCTCCGACCACTGCCCTATCTATTCTGAATTCAGCATTTAGGCATTACAAATTTACGCTTAACCTAGCTTGAAATTCCCCATATAACGTAAAACGACAGTAACAACTAACCCTTAATTGTTGCTGTCGTCAGACATTAAATTAATCCAGCATTCGACGATACCCTTAAGTTTCACCTTAGGCGCACTTAAATCAATATAGTCGTCTACGCCTAACTCATATACCGAAGAATCGACCTGCAGTAATTCTAAGCTAACACCGAGGATTGGAAGGTAAAAATCTTTTTCTAGCTGGTCTTCGGCTTCACGCACACAATTTACGTGGCTTAGCACATCGATTTCATCGTCCGTATCGATCAGCACCAAGCTCGGCATTTCTTTCGCTAAAAGTGACTTCACCTTTTTCAGATCTGATTCAGCAACGACTTGCCAGCGCGGTGACTCTAACTGCTTGCGATACTCCGCCTCGGCTTGCGTATCGCGGACAACGATTAGAATTGAATGTTCGGCGTTGATCGATTCACTCTCGGGTAACTCCCCATCAACCAGAGCGCTTTCAATTAAACCTTCGTCAACAATATCAGCCGACCTAAACACTTCATTACAAGCGGCTTCAAGCTCAAACAGCCCAGCCGGTTTGTGTACAAAATGAATTGTATCATTATCCATAAAGCCAACACGTTCGAATAAACGCTGCTGACGATTACTGCTCGCGACCAACTGATGCGTGTAACGAAGCTCTGGGTGCTCACATAAAAAGTTGTTAAATTCGACCAACTCTTGGTTATCGTTTTCGAGGTAATAAAAAACCATTTTTATGGGCCGGCCATCTTTATAGCTATTAATCAGTTGTTGTTGTGCACGCTTAAACTGATGCTCAACATGCACCTCTAGGCCCAAGGCTTCTAACTCACGCTGCTTCGCATCCGTAAGCCGAGTATTACTGTGCACCATCATAATTTGATGGCCAGCAAACGAATTTTGATGAAAATCTAAATGGCCGGCATGCTCTGCAATTTCAAATTTAGCATTAAAACGGTATTGCGGGCCCTCGTTGGGAACTGCCTGAATTTCAATACCACCACCCATAAATTCAGCCAGACCCTTGGCAACTGAAAATGAAAGGTTAATATTCGCTATTGGATTTTTAGTGCTGCCAAAAAAACCTTTAGCCTTTACGTTACTGTGCGAAGACACATTAATATAAAGTTCACCAGATGTTTCAAACTCTCGCAAAAATTCGACGTCAAGCAACAACAAACCGGTGTCGATATTACGCAAGCCCTGCCCTAGTAATGTGCGTATAATTTTCGCAAACCGAGCCGCGTCACCCTTAAGGCGCATGGGTAAAGTCGGCGACAGAGATGTTTCGATAACCACGCCCTGACTTTCAGACTCATCGGTATACTCAGCAACTATTTGCTGTAACTCGTGACGGATATTAAAGATCCGGTTTTCTAACACCAACTCTTTACCTAGGATGCTATTGAAGTCCGAGACATTGGAATAAACCTTGTTGAACGAACGTTCACAGGCTCTCACCGAACGAACATCCACCTTGCCATCACTTAAATCGGCAAAGGCGGTTTTTGAAATATTAGAAATATTCTCCAAGTCATTCCGTAAACAACCGAGAAACTCCTGGTTTAACTGTGCGCTTGCACGGGTATCACGCTTTTCTTCTTCAATCGACTGCGCCTTTCGAGCAAGCGCGTAGATTGCTTCAAGCCGTTCCCAGTAATTTTCCGAAATCAAACGGCACTGGTGACTTAACACCAAATAGAACACCAGTGTCAGCAGCCCATATAACGATACGGTAACGTCGCCTAGGGCAAACGCGGCACCGGCCGCGGGAATGAGACCGAAGAACTGATAATACGAGAGGAAGCGCTGATAAGGCGCAAATGCGTGCGCCGTAGTTGAAAAGAACACCACGGTATACAACCACAGCAGTGGCGCTTCATCCTGCATCTCGAGTTTTAAGGTAACGCTGACTAAAATTACCGCCCACCAAATAGAACCCAATAGCGTGGCAACGAAATAGCCATTGCGCCAGCGCTGTGGCGCACGAGGATAAAGCTGGTCAAAGCGAAACAGGAAAAATCCACGAAGGAAGGTAATCAGCAGTAAGCCAATTGTTAGCACAATAGTGAGGTCGCGATTTTCATCGATAAATCGACCACCGATCAAACAAATAAGGTAGGCAATAAAATTGAAGAATAAGCCACGCCGGCTGTACTTCGCCATGCGTGCATCCGTTTCGCGCATGATGCGTCGGTCTTTTTGAACTTTACTGGTGGGGATAAAAAAACTGAACATACTGGCGTGGTCCTGTGGTTCGGTTATCCGGCAGCCGATAATAGATGCGTGATACTAAAGTGTTCGAAGTTAAATACTCGATATAAAGAGACCAATATCCACTACTTTGGCCACACACTAAGCATGTTAGACGAACTGAGCGGCGTCGACCTGATCACTTTTTGAGCGAGAAGAGTTGCGCCCAGATTTGGCGCCATTGTACTCCGGCTGGTTGTGCAAGTCACAAACTAGCCGGAGATTTAACTGCCCGAGAGTTTAGCCGTCGACCAAGCTAAATCTAGGCTCAGATAATACTGAGCACCGGCAAAGTCGTTATCAGCAAACGGGGAGCCCCGCTGAGAATATACTGACAACCCCATAACCAGCCAAGGTTACTCCCTAACCTAGTTTCTCATTAAGCTCTGGTAACACATCGAATAAATCTGCAACCAGGCCATAATCGGCCACTTGAAAAATAGGGGCATCTTCGTCCTTGTTAATAGCGACAATCACTTTTGACCCCTTCATGCCGGCTAGGTGCTGGATCGCACCCGAAATACCCACGGCGATATACAAATCTGGTGCTACGATTTTACCGGTTTGACCAACCTGCATATCGTTTGCAACAAACCCTGCATCGACAGCTGCGCGCGAAGCACCGACGGCGGCGCCCAACTTATCAGCCAAGGTATAAAGCAGCTCAAAGTTTTCACCATTTTGCATACCGCGCCCACCGGATACGACCACGCTAGCAGCGGTCAATTCGGGGCGATCAGACTCAGCCAATTCCTCGCCGACAAAGCTCGATAAAGCGAGGTCGTGAGCTTGACTAAGCGTGACAACCGCCGCGCTACCACCCACAGATGCAACCGCGTCAAACGCCGTGGAACGAACAGTTAAAAACTTAATGGCATCGTTACTTTTTACAGTGGCAATTACATTGCCAGCATAAATAGGTCGAGTAAATGTATCGCCGTCCACAACGCTTAAAATATCACTGATAGGTTGCGAATCTGCCAGAGCGGCCGCGCGCGGAATTAAATTCTTTCCCGTGGTTGTTGACGGCGCCAGAACATGGGAATAATTTGCTGCAAGCTCTGCGACTAAGGGAGCAAGATTTTCTGCTAACTGATGCCCGTAGCATGGTTGGTCTGCCACCAATACGGAGGCAACACCAGCAACAGCACACGCCGCCTCGGCAACGGCACTACAGTTATGCCCCGCGACAAGAATATGAATATCTGTATTTAACGCGCTAGCTGCGGCTACAGAGTTAAGGGTAGCGGGCTTTAAACTACTGTTATCATGTTCAGCAATGACAAGTACACTCATGCTATCACCTTCGCTTCATTCTTTAGTTTATCTAAAAGCTCATCAACGTTCGCCACTTTTATTCCGCCCTTTCGTTCGGGCGGCGGGGCAACACTTAGCAACTGTGTTCGCGCAGCTATGTTTACACCCAAGTCTTCAACGGCTAGGGTTTCCAGCGGCTTTTTCTTCGCTTTCATAATATTCGGTAAAGACGCGTAGCGCGGCTCGTTGAGGCGTAAATCTGTGGTCACAATTGCGGGTAGTTTTAGCTTTAGGGTTTGTGAGCCTCCGTCAATTTCTCGCGTAACAGCAACATAGCCGTCAGTCACCTCAACTTTTGATGCGAACGTGCCCTGCGGCATGCCACACAATGCGGCCAACATTTGACCAGTTTGATTGTTGTCGCCATCGATCGATTGCTTGCCAAGTAAAATCAACTCTGGAGATTCTTTCTCGACTAAAGCTTGCAAACATTTAGCTACGGCTAAAGGCTCGAGCTCAGTCTCTGTGGTTATCAGAATGGCCCTATCTGCACCTAATGCGAGCGCCGCTCTCAGCTGCTCTTGCGCCTTGGCGATGCCGATACTAACAACAACGACTTCGCTGGCGGTTCCGGCCTCTTTTAATCTAATCGCCTCTTCTACAGCAATTTCACAAAAAGGATTTACCGACATTTTGACATTGGCTAAATCCACGTCGCTGCCGTCGGCATTTGCTCTTACTTTTACGTTGTAATCCACAACGCGTTTAATTGGCACGAGTATTTTCATTTAGTAACAAACTCCTTGCTGATTCCAGCCGTTCACAGTGTGTAAAGTGTATATCAATACGTGGCATTTATCTTGAATAATGATCGACGTTCTAGCGCCCAATTGGTTCAGTCGAACGCCACACTTTTCTGTCCCTAAAATGAATTCCACAGCTAGAATATATGCTAGGGTAGACGAAATTAATCTAATTCAAACTGACGAGGCGGAGAGTGGAACGAGAATCAATGGAATACGACGTTGTGGTAGTCGGCGCAGGGCCGTCTGGGCTAGCCGCTGCCTGCAAGCTGAAGCAGCTTAACGACTCACTGAGTGTATGCGTAGTCGAAAAAGGCTCTGAAGTTGGCGCGCATATTATTTCCGGCGCCATATTAGAACCTCGCGCGCTAAATGAACTGTTCCCCGACTGGCAGGAACGTGGCGCACCACTGCACACGGCCGTCAGCGAAGATAAGATTCTGCTGTGTCACAGCGAGACTAGCAGCACAGAGATCCCGCACCTATTCGCGCCCTTTACCATGAAAAATAGCGGTAATTATATTGTCAGCCTCGGCAATCTTTGTCGCTGGCTAGGCGAGCAGGCCGAAGCCTTGGGCGTCGACATTTTCCCAGGTTTCACCGCCGCAGAAGTGCTTTTTGACGATTCCGACGCAGTTAAAGGCATTGCGACCGGCGATATGGGCGTAAATGCTAGCGGAGAACAAAAAGACAGCTACACCCAAGGCATGGAACTTCACGGCCGTTTCACCCTGTTTGCGGAAGGTTGCCGCGGTCATCTCGGCAAACAGTTAATCGCTAAATTTGGTCTTGCTGAGGGCAAAGATACTCAACACTACGGGATCGGCATCAAAGAGCTTTGGAAGGTGCCAAATGAGCAGCACCAGCCGGGTTTAGTGGTGCACAGTGCAGGCTGGCCGCTCTCGGAAACGGACAGTACGGGCGGCGGTTTTATGTATCACCTTGAGGACAATCAGGTCGCTGTTGGTCTGATTACTGACCTGTCCTACAGCAACCCACACCTAAGCCCCTTCGACGAGTTTCAACGCTACAAGCATCTGCCCGTGATTAAAGAGCGTCTGCAAGGAGGCGAACGCCTCGCCTATGGCGCCCGCGCGCTAGTGAAAGGTGGCGTTCAATCTATGCCGCGCATGGGCTTTGCCGGCGGCGCACTTATTGGTGATAACGCTGGCACCCTGAACTTTGCAAAAATTAAAGGCACGCACACCGCCATGAAGTCGGGCATGATTGTCGCAGAGGTCGTCGCTGCCGCCCTTAGCGCTAGCCCAACTGACGCTTCAGGGGCCGATACAAACGCTGTCCCGCTCGATCTTGGTAACGCGATAGAGCAGGCATTTAAAGATTCTTGGGCGTATCGTGAACTGCATCAGCAACGTAACTTTGGGCCAGCTCAACATAAGTGGGGGAACTTACTTGGCTCTGCCTATAGCTTTGTAGATCTCAATATCTTTCGCGGCACACTACCCTGGACCTTGAGCGACCCTACTCCCGATCATGCGACCTTGAAGCTCGCCAGTGAGAGTAAGGCTCCCCAATACCCCAAGCCAGATGGTGTAATTAGTTTTGATAAGTTGTCGTCCGTTTATCTATCCAACACCAATCACGAAGAAGACCAGCCCTGCCATCTGCAGTTGAAGGATGCTGCAACGCCGCTTACGACAAACTGGCAGCAGTACCTAGAACCCGCACAGCGATATTGCCCTGCAGGGGTTTACGAGGTGATAGAGAAAGGTGGCGGTGAACGCGAATTTCAGATCAATGCGCAAAACTGTGTGCACTGTAAAACCTGCGATATTAAAGACCCTGCGCAAAACATTACCTGGGTTACACCGGAAGGTGGCGGCGGCCCAAACTACCCCAATATGTAAGCAGTACCAATAGTAAGTCGCCTCAACACAATAAAACAAAGGGCGAAGTTTTCCGCCCTTTGTTTTATACGTCAGAAATACTACAGCACCGCGCTGAGTGTTTTCACATATACCGAAGCCGCCGCATCAAATGCCTGAGCAGGACTTTTCTTCGACGTCCCGAACACACCGCCCTGGACCTTTATGGTGGCAATATCGAGCTGCTTGCCATCGCTCACATCAAATAAAACGATCTGCACAAGCGTGTACGTATGACTCGCATCGGCATTACTCACGGCTAGGTCACCGGCACCTTGAACAGTAACTTGACGATCTGGTCCCGCTACGGCAATAAGCTTTGGCCAAGCAAGGATGCGCGCACCAGCGCGCTCTGCCACGACTAGGGACTCAGCCAGGCTCATATCTGTTGGTGCCACTTGAGTTGCTGGAAAATGGCCACGGAATGCCCCCTCGAGAGATTGGAACAATGCATAGCGGGTACGTGGGTAGGTGTTATTACCGGAGATTGCCGTTAATGGGTACTCGGGACGAGCCAAATACACAGAGGTTTCAGGGTGAAGACGCCAATCGACCCGACGACTTAAGGTCTGGCTGTCACTCAGTGAAAGCGCCTCTCCGGTTTGTCGCCAAATTGACGCCCCATACTGTGGAGTGCAGCCTTGTAGCACGACGACGCCTAACACAAGTGTAAAGGTGCGAATCTTAGCGCTATGATCCGCGCACAAAGACGTACCATAACGTGTAGAACCGAACCGCTTACAGCAACATAAGAACTGCCCAATCGGTAACAACACAACAGCAACTACAGAAACCATATTTTTAATTTGAAAAAACATACGTATCGCCACATTGATTTAGCAGAACTGATTGAGCGCAGTTGATCGCCCGCTTTAGAAGCGTTACTGCTACTATTAACTTGTCGGCAACTGTGGGGGAATCTGTAGTCTCGGCCTCCAACTTAATTTAGGAATCAGGTCATATGACAGCATCGCTGTACGAACTTTTTGAGCTGGAACAGTTAGACGCTAATTTATATCGCAGCCAGTTCAACCGCGAGAATTTTCTGGGCTCACTCTTCGGCGGGCAAGTGTTAAGCCAAGCGTTAATGGCCTGCTACCTAACCCAAGGCCCGCAGGATTCTGCGTGCCTCCCCCACTCCCTGCACGCCTATTTTTTACGCGCAGGAAAAAGCGACAGCGCCGTTATCTATGACGTTGAAAAGGTAAGAGACGGAAGAAGCATCAGCAGCCGTCGCGCAGTGGCAAGACAGAATGGCCGCCCCATTTTTAATATGTCGGCGAGCTTTCATAAACTGGAAGACGGATACCATCACCAAAGTGCATTCCCTGCCGGTATCCCCACGCCAGAATCACTTTTAAAGAGAGCCCGCGAAGCTAACAGTGAAAAACCAAAAGAGCCGCGACGCGTACTCCCCCTAACTGAACATTCGCCCTTTGAGCTGCTACCAATAGAAGCCGATTTATTCACTTCGAATCGAGTTAGAGAGCCAGAGGCATTCTGTTGGTTTCGTGCTGTAGAACCGCTACCCAAAAATAAAATTCTTCAATACTGCGCACTCGCTTACGCATCCGATATGGGGTTACTGGCAACGTCACTACTACCCCACGGTATTTCATTATTTTCTGGAAAAATATTCGCAGCCAGTATTGATCACGCCATGTGGTTTCATAGCGATCAGTTCAGTACAGAAGAATGGTTATTAGTTCACGCCTATAGCCCTTGGGCCGGCGGTGCAAGAGGATTTGCGCGCAGTTCAATTTATACCGAAGCGGGAACGCTTATAGCCTCCACCGCACAAGAGGGATTGATTCGCCCTATAACTCCCTAGCGTGGTGATAACAACAGCCGCTGACGCATCGAAAAGACTATAGAAATTCACCAAACAGCGGCGTTATAGCAAGTTACTATAAATACTGGGTTCTCATTAAGTTTTGGTTTAAGAATTAGCCGCGCAATACTGGAAAAGTTTGAGATCTGATTAATAATTACATTACCGATAGCGAACATCCCCCCCAAGTATTATTCGCTGTCGGTTAGAACTGCTAGTTTAGTGGTTCGATAAGGATTAACTCCTTAATGTTTCACTCCTAATGGTCCTAGCCCGACGCTCTCCCCCCAGAAACGTCGGGCTTTTTTTGCCTGTAATTCAACTTTCCTCGCTAGCAACACGATCAGCTATCTCTCGGCGACGCGCTTTACGCGCTATTTTTATTTCAGCCGCTTGTTTGCGTGCCTGCGCGTACCACGCCGATAAATTAATAATTTCGCCATCCTCCCGAACTGCTGGGTAGGGGAAATCAAAATCATCGCAAAAACGTGTAATCACAGGGTGGGCCCAACGGAAGAAGCGCAACCGAAAGGTCTCATCATCAATTCGACGGTTATCGTAAAGGCCCGCAGCTTGCCGTTGTCGCTGGGCTTCCATCAAAATAATTGCGCCGGCGACCGATACGTTAAAAGATTCAACCATCCCCATCATTGGCACTACCACGGTGTGATCTACAAACCCCTGTGCAATCTCGCTCACCCCATCAATCTCTGCGCCAAGCAGCAACGCTGTCGGCTTGGTATAGTCGGGCAATCGATAGTCGACAGCCTTGCTATCCAAATGCGCGGCAACAACCTGAAAACCCTGCTGCTTAAGCAGCGCCAACGGCTCGGCAACACGCGTATGGGCATTAACCCCCACCCATTTATCGGCGCTCGCCGAGGTACCACTATAGGTTTGAAAACCCGCTTTAGGCGTCACACAGTGAATTTGATCAATACCCACAGCATCACAAGTGCGCACGATTGCTGAGATATTACGTACTTTGTGTACCTCATCCGTTACTACGGTTAGGTCCGGTTGGCGCTTATTGAGTACATCATTAATGCGCTGAAAGCGTTCTGGAGTCATTCGTTTGGAACCATTAGTCATTTGAAGCTGCGGTATTCTACTTAGAGAGCAGAGTAAAAAACAGGCTTTGCACAACGCCAAGCACCAAGCAGTCAACGACGGCAATCCAACATCCATCGCCTTTGCTTATAATCAGCGATTCGTAGCTCGGGTCTATTTCCGTTAGAGCTCCTCTTGCTGAATGTCGTCTCTGCTACAATGGCGCGCAAGAAATTCTGAGATTGGCGCAATAGCACATAGAAACTTCCCGCTAGCCTCGGAATTTCACCTATCAGTCAAACTAAGTTATGCCTATTTGTGACAGTTTTTTGTCAGTGATTAAAATATATACAGCAATTTTTTTCCACATTTCCTGTGGATAACTTCGTGGATATTCTATGTGGAACCGGTCCCAGGGCCTAGAAACCCTCGCCCCCCTACAGATTGTACACTTTTTGACCGATGAATATTTATCGTTATATATCAATAGCTTACGTAATTATCTTAGAGTTAACTGTTGTCATTGATCACTATTTGAGTGAAAAAACTGCTTGCTATAGGTGAAAACTATGATTGTGCATAAACGGTTAGCCGGCGCTAACCCCCGGAACCACGTAGTCATCGAATTGAAATAGTTCAAGCGTTAATCGATTTTCGATCATCAAGTAAACGGAAGGTTGTAAAAATGCACCGAAATACCGCAGCACTCGGGCCAAAACTGAACAGTTTGCTATTAGATAACGATTTAATTCTCACCGCCAATCAACGCCAGCAGCGCTATTTAGGTGCGCTGGCTTTACCTGCAGAGAATAGCGTTGGTGAGCAACCTTCTATTTATACCCAAACAAACTGGCTATCAAACCTTTGGCTCGACCTTCAGAATCGGGCCTTTTTAGACACCGATAAACAGCTTTTAACTAGTGCCGAATCGCAGTTGATTTGGAAACACCTACTCACTTCCGGCCAAATCCAACGCACTATTAGGACGAATCGCTTCGGCAACGCCAGCGAGCTAGAACTAAATGACACCCTTATCGCATCGGGCTCACTCGCCAAAACACTTCAGGAAGCCCACGATTCCCTCCAAAATTGGCAGCTGGATGCAGAAGTGTTGTTACCATTCGACAACGAAGAAACAACCCTACTTCGCGCCGCCTTGTTTTGCTTTGATAGCTACCTGAACAGCCACCGGCTAGCGACTGAATTTGATGCGCTCAAAGCTATTCAGCGGGCCTTTAGTGAAAAGGCTATCGCCAAGCCAAATCGCGTTGCCTTGTATGGCTTTGCGGAACAAACGCCGCGCTGGCAAGCCTTTTGGCAGGAAAGCGAGATTGTGGTGGCGGAATGTGCGAGCCTAGCGGTCGAAGCATTAAGCACCCCAGCGGAGCTTCAGTTTGAGCGTTTCAGCACCATCGAAGACGAAATTTTAGCCGCTGCACACTGGTGTCGAGAATTATTAGACAATCACGGCGATAGCAACCCCAGCATTGCCATTGTGGTACCCAACCTACACAAGAATATTGCCACTGTAGAGCGCGCGTTTATTGAAGTTTTCGATCCTCAATTTACCAGTACACCGGATGCCGACACCGCTTGTATCCCCTGCGATATATCCGCCGCATCAAGCCTTGCCGAGGAACCCGTAGTCGCTGCGGCACTGGAGGTACTTCATCTTAATCAGTTCGACTGGCCACGGGAGCGGGTAATTGCCTTAAACAACAACCCCTTCTGGGGAAGCGACAACAACCCCGTACGATTAAGCTGCGCGCAATGGTGCAAACAAAGCCCGAGCTATGACCTCGCCATTCAAGACTATATCGATACGCTGCTTCGCACCGAAAGTGAATTCGCCTCTACCAACACTACCGCATCAACCCTAGAGGTAAGCGATAAACTTGCACCACCAACCACCTGTTCCGCCCACCTGCTCTCACTGCGAACATTGTTGCGCCTAACTACAGTGGAGCAAACCTATACCGCTTGGCAGCCAACCTTAATTAAAGCCCTGCAAGCAATTGGCTGGCCGGGACCGCGCGAACTTAACAGCCGCGAGTTTCAGGCTGCCCAACGCTTTATCGACCTGATTAACAACCTCGGTCGCTTCGATAGCTTGTTAAACGATGGCGATGAAAGCGGCGATAAAAAGCAAAAGCCCAAAAAGTCATTTTCACAGCTCCGCGAACTTTTAAACACGCTTTGTTCAACACATCAATTCCATGTGCAAACAACACCTAAACCCATACAAATATTGGGATTGATGGAGGGCGCAGGCATTAGCTTTGATTATTGTAGAATCGTGCAATTAAATGCAGACACACTACCCGCACAGCCCCAGCCAAACAGTTTGATTCCCTACAGTTTACAAAAACATCACGGCCTACCGAGAGCTACGCCCGAGCGCGAACTACTATACGCGAAAGAATTATTGGCGTCGTACCGCTCAAATAACCCCTCGTTGACATTAACCTTTGCATCTCAAAATGACGATGAACATTGTAACCCCAGCCCACTGCTACTCGACCTAGGCATGAACCTAGAAATGAACAGCAACAATTGTGTGAGTGTCGACGCCGTTGCGCCAACTGCACTTACCAGCTATTACAAGCAACAGCTAAATTACAATGATTACGACACAATCGACACCACCTGGGCGCCGCCACTCGCGACAGCTAACGACGCTGTTCACGGCGCCTATCACCTGAAGCTATTTAACGGCAATCCATTTTATGCATTTGTGTCCTACCGTCTCGGTATTGACCAACCGGTAGAGCCGCAATTTGGATTTGATGCCGCGATGCGCGGTAACTTTATGCATGACGCGCTTGCCAGATTTTGGCGCCGCCAAGAATCCTTAGCACAACTCCAATCATTATCGGCAAGCGATCTTAACGCGCTCATACACGATTGTTGTAGCAGCGCACTAGAAGCAACCCTGCAACGCTCATCAAACACATTTCACCGCGACTACCTCACAGTAGAGCAGCAACGTATGGAAGAAAAACTAGGTTCAGCCCTAGCCTTGGAGTTAACCCGAGACGCCTTTACGGTTGTGGGTATTGAAACCCGCGCTACCGTGAATATAGATGGCTACAACCTACACCTGCGGATCGATCGAATAGATCGCACCGTCAACGATGAGCTGATCTTAATCGACTACAAAAGTGGTGCCGTTAATCTGCAACATATACAACGGCATCCACTGCCAGACCCACAACTGCCACTGTATTCTCAGCTAGATTTATCGACACTAGATCATTTCAGCACTGGCTTTAGGTCGGCACCAACAAAACAAATCGATACCACCTCTGCGGCTAGCGTAAATGCAATTGCATGGTTTCGAATATCGGCGGATAAAACTGAAATAAAAGGGATTGGTGAGATCCAACAATCGTTCAAAGGTATTATTTCTCCAGCGGCCACAAAGACACCGGCCTTCACAGACGGCTGGGGTGAGGCCTTAAAATGGTGGCATCAATCACTCGGCTGGAGTATTGCTCGGCTCACAGAAGGTTATGTAGCTGATGTTGTGTTCACACCAGATAACATTAAATACAATCAATACCTAGTGCCGCTAAGCCGTAACAACGCTAAGGAGCAGCGCTCCCAATGCGTCGCCGATGATGACATCGTAGACGCACAAACACCGGAGGCTCAACAATGAAAACCCCGTCGAGCCAAATCAAAATAGTTCAACCCTTAGATATCGACGCGCGCGAAGCGGCATTAGACACACAACAATCCTTCGCCGTTTCGGCTCCCGCTGGGTCGGGTAAAACAGGTTTGCTCACCTTGCGCGTGTTAAAACTTTTAGCCCAAGCCAAGCAGCCAGAAGAAATACTGTCGATTACCTTCACCCGCAAAGCTGCCTTTGAAATGCGTGAACGTATTCTCGGAGCGATTACCGATGCGGCGCTACTAGACGCCACTCAAATAGCAGAAATTGAAGATCCGCACCAACAAAAACTATTGAGCTATGCCTACGCGGCTTGGCAAAATAATTTAGCCCGCGATTGGAATTTATTACAGCTCCCATACCGCTTGCGTATTTTAACCATCGACCGGTTTTGTCGTTCGCTTACCCAGCAAATGCCACTCTCGAGTCGCGCCGACCCCGACACAACCATACTGGATCAAACCGAACCGGCGTATCGCTTAGCCGTTAAATCGCTGCTCGACTATTACCGCGACAAACCTTGGCCAGAAGCATTGACCACCCTCGTGAACCATCTCGACGGCAATCTCGACCGACTCGGTGTTTTATTAATCGAACTACTTGGCAATCGCGATCAATGGCTGCCACTTATCTATGGTGCGACCCAGCTAGACCAGGAACAAGAACACGAGTTCGATACCGACCATGAGCTAGAGGCCGAAGACACCGCGAACGCAATTCGGTATCGGCTCGAACAGGGCGTGCAGCAATGGGCTGAAGATACGCTGGCAATAGTAAACCGTGAGCTTAAGGTGTTTGAAGGTGAGATCTGTGAACTGCTGCGATTCGCGCAATCCAATTTAGCGCGCGATCTGCCCAGCGCGGCGCTGCTAGAACTTGGCGACATATTACAGTTCCCTAAACCGAGCGATGCAAACGCGCTGATATTTTGGCGAGCGGTAGGTGCGATTATTCTTACCAAGACCGGCAGTTTTATAAAACGCTTAACCAAAAATCACGGTTTTCCACCCGCACCGGACAAACAGCAAACCGCGTTTTACAAAGATCAAAAAGATCGCTTTAGTGAAATTTTAGACGAACTGAGACTCATCGAAGATCTCGAAATACAACTCGTCACGCTGACGAATTTTCCCGCCCCACAATACCCTGAAGCGCAGTGGAAAATGCTCGCGGCACTAACCGATATTTTGCCGCTGCTTGTAGCGCATTTAAAACTTATTTTTGAACAGGAAAAATCTACCGACTTTATTGAGATAGCCGCACAAGCAAAAACAGCGCTGGAAGCTTACGACGGGCCCACCGAGCTCGCATTAAAGCTCGACTATCAATTGCACCACATTTTAGTAGACGAGTTTCAAGACACCTCCTACGCACAAATTGACCTACTGCGCCTGCTCACCCGTGAATGGGACACGACGCCAGAGAAAACCTTGTTTGTGGTGGGTGACGGCATGCAGTCCTGCTACAGTTTTCGCAATGCCAACGTCGGTATTTTTCTCGACGTTCGCGCCCAGGGCCTAGCCGGTAAAGTGTTGCAACCTCTAGATTTAAACGTCAACTTTCGTTCGACCGCAAAAATTATCGACTGGGTTAACGGCGTTTTTGATCAAAGCTTCCCGCGCAGAGACAATATCGAACTCGGCGCGGTTCGCTATAACAGCTCCAACGCGTTTAAACCGTCTGAAAAACTGCCGCCAGAACAATCAATTCAGCAAGCGGAAAACAATCAAACAGACGCGCGCCCACAGCCAGAACTAGAACCAGACAGCTATATAAAAGCGACCGCTTTCGTGGACCCCGTCGACACTAGCCTCGAAGCCAATCACATTGCTGAACAGGTTAACGAACTTAGAGCGCAGTACCCGGACGAGTCAATTGCGATACTGGTGCGCTCACGCAGCCATCTTGACGCGATCATTCCATCCCTTAATGCAGTAGAAATCCCCTATTCTGCAGTAGAAATTGATCGTTTAGCGGGGCGTCGCGGTGTACAGGATATTTATGCACTTACACGCTTTTTACAGGACCCTAGCGACTCACTTGCGCTGTTGACGTTGTTGCGCAGCCCCATATGTGCAGTCGACAATTTTGAGCTTGCGGCCCTAAACGACCTATTGGATATACACAGCGATCAACTGGACGAGCACAACCGCAAGCTAGATAACCTTTCGAATGACGGCCAACCACTTAATAGCGACAACGCCGAATCGTTTAAACGCCGAAAAACCAAACGTAACTATAAGCCGAGCCTGTGGGATAAGTTGCAACGTTTTAGCCAAGCTAGCAATGCGCGCCATGAAATCCAGCGCGTGGTTGAAGTGCTTAGCTCCGCCCTTGCCAACCGCCTGCGTCGCAGCTTAGTCGATTTGGTTGAAGCCTGCTGGCTAAGCCTCGGCGGTCCCGCGACCTTAAACGATTTAAGCGCGTTAGACGACCAACAAACCTTTTTAAAACTCGTGGCAAAATTCCAGAAGCGCGGCGCACTTACCGACATGCAAGCCTTCGATCAAGCCTTGCAGCAGCTGTATGCAAAACCACGCGAGACCCACGCAAACCCCGTGCAAATTTTGACCATGCATAAATCCAAGGGATTAGAGTTCGATTCCGTATTTTTGCCATCACTACATCGCGGCGGAGCCAGTGATAGACAGCGATTGCTCTACTGGACCGAACGCCGCCACAGTCAAGCCGACGCACACCTTATCCTCAGTCCAATATCGGCGAAACAAACGCCAACAGATGACCCGCTTACCAAGCTGATTCAACAAGAGGGAAAACGCCGCGCCGAGTTTGAGCAAACACGATTACTTTACGTCGCCTGTACGCGCGCGAAGAAAAGACTTTTTCTATCCGCACAACTAAAAACATCGCAAAAAGGGGAAATTGCAGCCCCCTCGTCAGCATCCCTTCTGGCGCGAATATGGGCACAAACTGAAAGGCAATTTGAACGCATCGAACAGCCCTTAAGCGCGTCTTCAATCGTGAATAATGCCGATACAGACAACGAAGTTCTAAACAGTGAACAACTACCCCACTCGGAAATTCTTCGTCTAAAACCGAGCTGGCCACTCGCACAATTCGGCAACCCGATTTATCCCGATTTCGCACCGCCCAGTTTTGATAACAGCAAGTTAAATATTTTCGTCGACGCGAGCGCAGAGCATGCAGGCTTTACCCAGCGGCAACGTGGCACACTGCTGCACCGGATTATGCAAACCATGGTTGAGCAAGGTTCAAACAGTTGGGATACCTCGCGCATCGAGCGAATGCAAAACTTTTGGCTGCAACAGTTACTGAGTCTAGGGTTAAACCCAGCGCAAGCCTCTGCAGAACTACCCTGGCTAAGTGCTCAAGTTGAACGGCTTATTAACAGCTCTACCGCACGCTGGTTGTTAAGCAGCCAATACGAACTCAGCCTCTGTGAATTTCCGGTTACGCGTGTTCGCAGCGATACCAACAACAAAACAATCAACAACTATGTGATAGATCGGGTTTTCCTCGACCAACAAACCCTTTGGATCATTGACTATAAATCCTCTGCCCCAATTGATGCAGAAGCGGTCGAAGATTTTGTCGAAATAGAACGTACAAAATATCATCAACAAATGGCCGGCTATAAGTCGTTAATCGAAAAACTTAACTATTCAGAAATACCGTCGAGCATAGCCCTAGGCCGCTGGTCGCGGATTGCCTGTGCTCTTTACTTTCCCTGTATAGACGTTTTGGCAGAATATGAATCGTTCAAATAGCAAATATTTATGCGCGCTTTGCAACAATTCATAAGGTTTATCCAGTACAATGGCCACCAAATTTGACCTTAACCACGTTATTTAACGAGAGATCTGGTATCACACTATGTCCAATTTCGAAGACTTAAACGTCGTCTCCCAAGAGGTTCTGATTACTCCAGCAGAGCTACAGGAGAAACTTCCAATTGGCGAGGCGGCATCGCAATCCGTAAACATCGGGCGCGAAACAGTTCGCAATATTCTCGACCGTAAAGATCCACGCCTTATTGTTGTAGTGGGCCCCTGCTCCATTCACGACACTAAAGCCGCTATGGATTATGCGCACCGCTTGAAGGCTTTGGCCGAAGAAGTGCAAGACACCCTGTTCATTGTGATGCGCGTCTATTTTGAAAAGCCACGCACCACAACTGGCTGGAAAGGCTTGATCAACGACCCCTATATGAACGACTCCTTTAAAATTGCCGAAGGGCTGGAGGTCGGGCGTCGACTCTTACTTGATATCGCCGAGCTTGGGCTTCCAACCGCTACCGAAGCACTGGACCCTATTTCACCACAATATTTGCAAGACCTTATTTCTTGGTCGGCAATTGGTGCCCGGACTACCGAGTCCCAGACACACCGCGAAATGGCCAGCGGCCTATCTTCAGCTGTCGGCTTTAAAAACGGCACTGACGGCAGCCTTACCGTAGCTATCAATGCATTGCAGTCTGTTTCTAGTGCTCACCGATTTTTGGGTATCAATAAGAATGGTTCTGTCTCGGTTGTTACAACCCGAGGCAATGCCTATGGCCACGTAGTATTGCGCGGCGGCAACGGCAAGCCAAACTATGACTCCGTCAGTGTTGCCATGTGTGAGAAAGAGTTGGTTGAAGGCAAGGTCGCTAACAACATTATGATCGACTGTAGTCACGCCAACTCCAACAAGAGCCATGAGCTTCAGCCCTTGGTAATGGATAACGTTAGCAACCAAATCTTGGAAGGCAACAAGTCTATTATTGGCGTTATGGTTGAAAGTAACATTGGTGCCGGCAACCAAAAGATTCCTGCCGATTTAAGTCAATTGGAATACGGTGTGTCGGTAACAGACGCTTGCGTCGACTGGGAAACAACCGAAGTTATGCTGCGCAGCGCTGCTGCCAAACTGCGGAATGTGCTGCCGAACCGTTAAGCAACAGATATAAAGCACATTAAAAAAGCCCGCTAACCTCTTGTTTAAGATCGACTATTTTTATAGTTGAACTTATAAGGGGTTAGCGGGCTTTTTCGTTTTAGCTGTTTGAAAACTTAGCTATTTATTAAAACACTCGCCAATCGATGATGAAAACTGGTTAGCGAGGATGCCTATATTTAATAGTAGGCTTGACTCTTATCAGTGTGATCAGTCAAATCGCGCACGCCAGCCAATTCCGGAACACGCTCAAGCAGGGTTTTTTCCACGCCTTGCTTTAAGGTTAAATCAACTGCGCTACACCCCTGACAACCGCCACCAAACTTGAGTACAGCGAAGTTGTCTTCGGTTATCTCGAGCAAGCTGACGTTCCCGCCGTGCGATGCCAAACCCGGGTTAACCTCGTTGTACAGCACATAGTTAATCTTATCGGTTACGGAGCTATCGTCGTTAATTTTCGGCATTTTCGAATTAGGTGCACGAATAGTTAACTGACCGCCCATTTTGTCGGCGGCGTAATCTACCTTCGCCTCGTCCAAATAGGCAATACTGGCGCCATCAAAATGCGCCGTAAAGCCTTCCAATTCCAGAGTTTCATCTTCTTCTTTTTCTTCCCCTGGGCGACAGTACGCTATACAGGTTTCAGCCTGAGCTGTGCCGGGATTAGAAACGAACATACGAATGCCAATACCTTCGCAATTCTGCTTGTCGAGCAGTTCACGGAGGTAGGTTTGTGCAGAGGGCGTAATAGTTACATTGAGCATAATGGGAAAAATACCGCTATTTAATACCTGATCAATTTAGTCAGGTATAGTATCGGATTCGCCCACCAATGTGAAATTGATTTTACTATACGAACAAAAGCTTAACGGTTATATGAACTGTCACAAACCTTATATAGGCCCCTAGCACTGCGTAGGTAACGCTAGCGATTAACGCCTAAAACTCACCGCTAGTTTTTCAAAACAAATTTGTCCGCCAGACTGTGCTGTAAACCGGCCATACCATTCAAGTTCTTACTTGAGTCCTCCATAGCGACTGCACGGGTTTGGATACCTTCTGCAACATTGGAAATAATCACTACGGTATGGGCGAGGTCACTTGTCACTCGGCTTTGCTCTTCGGCGGCGGTCGCAATACTCGCCACCATCGAACGTATTTTATCCAGCCCTTCAATAACCCCATCCAACGACTTAGCGGTAAGATCAGAATGCTCTACACAGGCATTCGCGGTGCGGCGGTTCTGCTCCATAATCTCGTTGGCTGAGGCAGACTTATTCTGCAAACTCTCAATCATCTGAGTAATTTCACTCGTAGATGACTGAGTTTTATTGGCCAGCGCCCTAACCTCGTCAGCAACCACAGCGAAGCCTCTTCCCTGCTCACCCGCGCGGGCAGCTTCGATTGCAGCATTTAGTGCTAGCAAATTCGTTTGTTCTGCAATACCCATAATCACTGACACAATTGAATCAATGTTTTCTGATTCATTGCGAAGCTCCTTAATAACGTTAGCGGCTTTATCAAGCTCAACATCTAAGGAGGTAATTAAGCTGCGGCTTTTCGAAACAATCACTTGTCCTTCTTGCGCAGATTGATAGAGGTCGCCAACCACGTCGCTAGTACTGCGCGCGTTACCGGCAACATCCTTGGCGGTGTATTCCATTTCTGTGGTCGCGGCGGCCAAGGTGGTCGTTTGTTCGCGCTGATCATCGATGTCTTGGCGCGACGCGGAACTCATTGTTGAGGCCGTGGTGGCAACCTCAGACAGGTTGCCACTTTGAACCTTTATTTCCCTAATAATTCTGGTTAGGCCGTCTACCAATTTATCCAGCGATTCAGAAATCAACTTGAACTCACCACTGGTAACATGATCACCAGGGTCGGTTAAATCGTTTCGTGCCAAACGGTCAAGGCGCTGCACAAGTTGTCTGAGTGGGCCGCGTACCCCCCGTACAACCAACGCAGCAACGACTACACCTACAACAATCGCCAACACAAAAGTAACTAAAATTGCCATCCGGCTTTTATTTAAAATATTGGTGGTTTCAGCACCAGTCCGGTCAGCTAGGTTACTTAAATCCTGATTGAGATTATTCAGTCGCTGTACACTCGTTTCCAATTCTCGACTGAGTTTGACCAATAATTCACGACTTTCACTCGTTAACTCAATTCTTAGTTGCTGCTGCTCGAGCACACCATCACTTTGGCTGATATGGGTGTATAATAGCCGAGTATATTTTTCTAACCGCTGCGCCATAATTGGAAATCGTTCGGTCATAATGTCGTGCTTAACTTTTATGCCCTGCCAAAAATACTTTAATTGTCGCGCCGCATTATCCAGCTCGGTATTAGCTCTATAGGATGGAACGCGCAGCATAATCGCGGCCGCTTCATTCGCATCTTGTTCTAATGAGTCCAACAACCAACGTGCACCCAACTCTGCATCCGTCAGCATAAAGCGCGTATCTTTTAGATCAGCCGCAAAATACTGCCAGGTTTCCTCAAAGGCTTTTAATGCCTCGTATTCAAGCTCAATTGTTCGCACCAGCTTTTCGTGACTAGCAATATGTTCGGCGCCGATACTTAACGCGCTCTGTGTTGAACCCAGCGCGCCTTTGATAGCGTTTAAAAAGTCAGCTTGATTTTTCGATAAATCCAAGAGCTTTTCAGACTCGCGCTGATAGGCATCGATTGCGGTTTTATACTGAGATTTAATCGGTGAGAGTCGCGACAGCTCATATTCTGCCGCATGCATACCAACCGCTTGCGAGGCTTGTTGTGCATAGAGCGTGGCGAGAGAACTACGCTCTAACATAGGAAAAATAGTATCCGTAGAAAGGGAAAACTGCTTAGATACTTTAACTTGGCTAACCAGACCAAACGAGGTCACCAGAAACTGTAAGCCTAGCACTACAGCAAAACCTACAATCACCTTCGATACAATTGACATATTCATTGATTACGCTCTAATTCGCTTAATATTTAAACCGTCGCACCCGACACACAAACGTATATTACTGTTCAAAATTAGCTTGTGCCTGCTTCCAGCGAGCATCCCAATAACTCATACTTCCATCGAAATCTGGGCTAAGCAAAATATTGCGAATATAATTTCCTCCCATAAAATCCATGCCAGCCTTGTTAGTTAAACGCAAAAAATCATTTTTGTAGGGTGCCGTTTGAATCACTTGCGGCTTAGAGTCCATATACTCGGCAAGCTGCGGCATTCCAGATTTACGGGTCTTAACTGTAGGTATAAAGCCAGACACGTCGGCAAAATCCGAGCGTGTTAACAGATAGTTCAACCAAGCCTTAGCCGTAGCTGGGTTTTTAGAATAGCGACTCACTGCCACACCCCAATCGAAATTCAGAATGCCTTTAGCTTCAGCACTGTTATCAAGGGGGAAAGGAATAAAACCAACATCGCGAGATTTGGCGCCCTCCTCGATTAACTGCGGTATGGCCCAGCTACCGAGAAAAAATAGCCCGGCTTTGTTCTGCGCAAACATCTTTTTTGAGTCTTGCCAAACATCAAATATAAACTCGTCTTCGCTATAGCCATTTTGAAAAATTGTACTGGCGATTCGCAGTGACTGAGCGTAAGGCTTGCCCTTACTAAATGGAGCCCGCTCATTCATCATGCCTTCGTAGTAATTACCATCATTACCCAGCACCATTACCGCCTTATCCCACTGCTGCAATGGCCAGCCAGCACCAACGTTAAGGTATATTGGTGTAACACCCGACGCCTTTAATTTTTCGCAAAGCTCATAGAACTCCGTCAAGGTTACCGGAGGTTTTGCAACGCCTACGCTGGTCATAAGTTTGCGGTTATAGATTAGACCCTCGGCGCTAACACCTTGGGTGTAGGCGTACTCTTTACCGTCGTGGCTCCAGCTATCCGCGAAATACACCTTATCGGACAACTTCATATCATTTAAAGGCAAAAAGAACTTAGAGTAGGCCTCTTTTGGCATATCGGTTGGCACCAAGATCACATCGCCGTAATCTCGACTTGCAAAACGTGCCGCCATTTCTTCGGCGTAACGCTCTACCAGTACCACGCTTACCTTAGCTTTAGGGTTAAGCTGCTGAAATTCTTTCGCCCAACGCGCAAAATTGCCGTTGCGAACGAGGTCTCCACGATTGGTAAAAACTGATATAGAGCCACTCACCTCTGCAACGGCTGGCAGCGGCAACGACATCAATAGCAACAGCAGAAATCGATAAATCACGTTTGCATCTCCAAAAGCCAAGGTTATGCTTACCCCTGCTTATGTAATCGTTTGTAAAATTTAGCCTGCCACTCGGTTTAACCACACCAAATATTTGTGTAGTTCCCCCTAACAGCTAAGAGTCTTAACCGCCAAAGGTTCTAACAACCCGAAAAACAGGCATTTTGGACGCGCACAAGTAAAAATGTGTTGATCCTTTGTTTTAGTGTAGCAGAGCAATTTTAGAGGCGTGGCAGCAAGATAGATGTTTTTGCGCGCCACGATAATGCTCGGGTGCGACAACCCATAAAGGATGCGCTGACTGCGCGATTTTGGTAACATGCGCGACCTATATCAAAACTTATTGATATAGGTCGCTTTACTAAAGCCCATAAGCCACCACGCTATGGCATCGATTGAACTAACAACACCGGTAACTGACTCCTAACCACGGGTAGATATAGAATGACATTGGATTTAACTCGCCAAGAAGCCTTTAAAGAAGCACTTCAGAAACGTATTTTGATTCTGGATGGGGCTATGGGCACAATGATTCAGCGTTACAAATTTAAGGAAGCTGATTATCGCGGCGAGCGCTTTAGTGACCATCACCTAGATCTAATCGGTAACAACGATCTACTCACCCTGACCCAACCGGACATCATTCGCTCAATACACCAAGAATATTTGGATGCCGGTGCCGATATTATTGAAACCAACACTTTCAACTCGAACCGTCTATCGCAAGCCGATTACAACCTCGAGCCGCTGGTATTCGAGCTGAACGAAACCGCCGCAAAATTGGCTCGCGAGGCTGCCGATGCCGCCTCAACCCCAGATAAACCACGCTGGGTGGCCGGTGTTATTGGCCCCTGTAACCGCACCGCGAGTATGTCGCCCGACGTTAACGACCCCAGCGCGCGCAACGTCACCTTCGATATGCTGGTCGAGCACTACACAGAAGCAACTAAAGGTCTTATTGCCGGCGGCACCGACATCATTCTTATCGAAACAATATTCGATACACTGAATGCCAAGGCCGCCGTGTTTGCCGTGCGCTCGTTGTTCAATGAGATTGGCTACGAATTGCCAATAATGATTTCCGGTACCATTACCGACGCCTCTGGCCGCACACTGTCTGGCCAAACCACCGAAGCTTTTTACAACTCGCTAGCCCACGCAAACCCGATATCGATTGGCCTTAACTGCGCATTGGGCGCGAAGGAGCTAGCGCCCTACGTAAAAGAACTCTCGCGAATAGCGAACTGTTACGTCTCAGCTCACCCAAATGCCGGTCTACCGAACGAGTTTGGCGAGTACGATCAAAGCGCGGCAGAAATGGCCGCTATTGTTAAAGATTTTGCCGAAAGCGGTTATATCAACATTCTTGGTGGTTGCTGCGGCACCACCCCGCTACACATCAAAACGGTTGCAGAAACGGTTGCGTCCATCGCGCCGCGCACAATCCCAGAGATAGCCCCAGCCTGTCGTCTTTCCGGTTTAGAGCCCTTTAACATCACTTCCGACTCGCTGTTTGTGAATATCGGCGAACGCTGTAACGTTACCGGTTCCGCCCGTTTCAAACGGCTTGTACTTGAAGGCGACTACACCACTGCGCTGGAAGTTGCACTGCAGCAAGTCGAAGAAGGCGCGCAGATAATCGACATCAATATGGATGAAGGCATGCTCGATGCCGAAGCGGCTATCGTCAAATTCCTCAACCTGATCGCCAGTGAACCCGACATTTCCCGCGTCCCGATTATGGTCGACTCATCTAAATGGGACGTGATCGAAGCCGGTCTTAAGTGTATTCAAGGCAAGTCCGTCGTTAATTCTATTAGCTTAAAAGAAGGTGAAGCGGAATTCGTACACAAGGCACGCCTCTGTAAACTTTACGGCGCGGCTATAGTGGTAATGGCATTCGATGAAGATGGCCAAGCCGACACGATAAAACGGAAGACAGAAATCTGTGAACGCTCCTATAGAATTCTAGTCGACAAGCTTAATTTCCCACCGGAAGATATTATTTTCGATCCAAATATTTTTGCGGTCGCAACCGGTATCGACGAACACAACAACTACGCCGTCGACTTTATTGAAGCTTCGCGTTGGATTCGCAAAAACCTTCCTCACGCCAGTATTTCTGGCGGCGTAAGCAATGTCTCATTCTCGTTTCGCGGCAACAACCCTGTAAGGGAAGCGATACATTCAGTGTTCCTATACCACGCAATTCAAGCCGGTATGAACATGGGCATCGTAAATGCGGGGCAACTCGCCATTTACGATGACTTACCCACCGAGCTGCGAGAAAAAGTTTCCAACGTTATTTTTAACAAGAGTAACGATGCAACCGAAGAACTGCTCAATATAGCCGAACAGTTTCGCGGTGACGGCAAACAACAAGACAACAAGCAAGACCTTGAATGGCGCGAGTGGCCGGTCAACAAGCGTTTAGAGCACGCACTGGTTAAAGGTATTACCAGCTTTATTATCGAAGATACGGAAACCGCGCGCCTAGACAGTGCCCGCCCTCTCGATGTTATTGAAGGCCCGCTGATGGACGGTATGAACGTCGTCGGTGATCTATTCGGTGCGGGTAAAATGTTTTTGCCTCAGGTCGTAAAGTCAGCACGTGTTATGAAGCAAGCCGTCGCTCATCTACAGCCTTTTATTGAGGCTGCAAAAGATGGTAAAAGCGAACCCAATGGCAAAATATTAATGGCTACCGTAAAAGGTGATGTCCATGATATCGGCAAGAATATTGTTGGCGTTGTTCTGCAGTGCAACAACTTTGAAGTGATCGACCTCGGCGTAATGGTGCCCTACGATAAAATCCTAAAAGTCGCAGTAGAAGAAAAGTGTGACATTATCGGTTTGTCTGGGCTTATCACACCATCGCTCGACGAAATGGTAACGGTCGCAAAAGAAATGCAGCGGCAAAATATTAATATGCCACTGCTTATTGGTGGAGCCACCACATCTAAAGCGCACACCGCCGTTAAAATCGATCCGCAATACAATTTAAATCAAGTGGTATACGTCGCCGATGCCTCACGTGCAGTTGGCGTTGCATCGCGGCTGATGTCGGTTGACCTAAGAGCGGATTTTGTTGCTGGCGTCCAAGCCGATTACGACGTTGTTCGAGCGCGTCGCGCCGCAAGACCGACTAACCGAACCGTCGTAACCTACAAAGAAGCCATCGAGCGCAAGCTCGCACTCGATTGGGATAATTTCAAAGCGGACAAGCCAACTTTTACCGGCACTAAAACATTGCTCGACTACCCACTAGAAACACTTGTGCCCTATATCGACTGGACACCATTTTTTATCAGCTGGGATTTAGTCGGTAAGTATCCAAAGATTTTTGATGACGAAGTTGTCGGCGAAGCCGCGACCCAGCTGTTTAAAGATGCACAACAAATGCTGAAACAGCTCATCGACAAGCGTCAAATAAAAGCCAATGCCGTATTTGGTTTTTGGCCAGCAAATACCGTCAACCACGACGATATTGAGCTGACCGTAGAAGGTAAGCCAGCACCGGTCATGCTCCACCACTTGCGCCAGCAAATCGCTAAATCCGGTGATAGCTCGCAATTTCGCTCACTTGCAGACTTCGTCGCCCCCAAAGAAACCGGCAAAACTGATTACATTGGTGGTTTCGCGGTAACAGCAGGTATTGGTGCAGAAGAGCTGGCAAAGGAATATCAGGATAACGGCGACGATTACAATTCCATTATGGTGAAAGCACTCGCCGATCGACTAGCGGAAGCTTTTGCGGAACACCTACACCACTTAGTTCGAAACAACGAATGGGGCTACGCTAAAGACGAAACCCTAAGTAATGATGAGCTCATTAAAGAAAAATATCGTGGTATACGCCCTGCTCCTGGCTATCCTGCCTGCCCAGACCACACAGAAAAGGCCACATTATTTAAACTGTTGCAACCTGAAAACGAAATAGGTTTAAACTTGACCGAACACTTTGCTATGTACCCAACAGCAGCCGTATCCGGCTGGTACTTCGCCCACCCAGAGGCAAAATACTTTAGCGTTGGCAATATCTGTAAAGACCAAGTAGAAGCCTTTGCGGAGCGTAAACAACAATCGCTGCAAGATGTTGAACGCTGGCTTCAACCAAATCTCGACTATGACGGATAGCCCTATGAGCAACAATCTAAATACACAGAGTGAGATGCCTGAACCTCAACCCAAGAAAAAACGCCCTAGCGTATTACGTTTAGTTTTAACAACGTTCGCTGCTGCATTTGGTGTACAAAACCAGGAAAACTTAGAAGAGGATTTTTCTCAGAAAAGTCCGATTCCCTATATTATTATGGGCGTTGTTTTCACAATGATTTTCGTTATCACCGTGGTAAGCGTGGCAAAATACGCAATCAGTTAGTTCGTATGTTGTCTAGAATACTGGGCGGGAAAGATTAAAAATACGCCCATAAAAAAACCCTCTAGCTTTTGGCTAGAGGGTTTTTTTATGCTGCTAGCGCTTATTTTGCGCTTGAATCAAGCCTAGATTATAAAGGCTTGTTACTTTGTTGCAGGCTTGAATAATCTACTGACCGCTAATCCAGAATACACAAGTAGATACGAATATCAGAATTAGTGCTACTGCAGCAACTGCGTCGGCAATGCTATCACCTTGTTCCATCATTTGAATTTCGTCTTCCATCGTCCCCTCCTAATTATTTTATTTTGGTTTGTAGTTTTAGGTACGACCTAACCGGCTACGTGACACTTAACAGCCGTCTTTCCGATCCAGCGAGCACTCAGGAATCAAACCCTCAACAACACTAGCTTCAATCTCCACACCGTGCTCCGCGTACACCGCTCGGTATAGCGAGCAATTCAACCTCAAATTACGCCACATGGCAACCCCTTGCGTCACTTTATGCCATTTCATTCTAAATACTTCTCAAAATAATCTAGAAATTAGTCTACGCAATGAAAATATCAGGTGCATATCGACCTCCAGCAACCGAAAATAGGGCAAATCGTGGCACCGGCCTATGCTGACCCAGCAACATGCATGATAGATACAATTCCTATCTGCGAGTTTAGTCCTAGCGCTCTCGCAGGAAACGGGGTTTTCCTGTATCCTGCCCGCCACTATTTTTAATGCGAACAGCTTCTATTTCAACGGTTTACCTAACGTCAAACATGAGTGTAGCTATTCATGGTTTTCATCGGTTTACTTGTCGTCGGCTTCAATGGCGAATAACCAGCAGCGGCTGGCGTTACGATAAAGCTTATTTTGTTTTTTGGCCCTAACCTACAGGTATCAAACTTACATGTACGTTTACGACGAACATGATCATCAGATCATCCGTGAGCGCGTGGCACAATTCCGTCGACAAACCGACCGATTCCTCGCCGGCGAACTCAAAAACGAAGAATTCCTTCCCTTGCGATTGCAAAATGGCCTCTATGTTCAGCGTCTCGCGCCCATGCTACGCATTGCCGTGCCCTACGGGATGCTTAACTCCAAGCAGTTGCGCAAGCTCGCACATATTTGTCGCCACTACGATAAGGGCTACTGCCACGTAACCACGCGTCAAAACATACAGCTAAACTGGCCTCAGCTAGAAGAAGTACCCGATATTCTTGCCGAGCTAGCTGAGGTGGAAATGCACGCGGTACAAACCAGCGGCAACTGTATTCGCAACACCACAACAGACCAATTTGCAGGCGTTGCACCCGATGAATCCATCGACCCACGCCCCTATTGTGAAATTATTCGCCAGTGGTCCACATTCCATCCAGAATTTGCATTTCTACCTCGTAAGTTCAAGATTGCGGTGTGTGGCAGTGAAGAGGATCGTGCAGCGATTCACTTCCACGATATCGGCTTACAGCTGGTTCGTAACGACAAAGGTGCGATCGGCTTTCAAGTGCTTGTTGGCGGCGGTCTGGGCCGTACACCGGTGATTGGAAGCGTAATTCGAGAATTCTTACCTGAGCAGGATTTACTCACCTATCTCGAAGCTATTTTGCGTATTTATAACCTTCAGGGTCGACGCGACAACAAATACAAAGCGCGTATCAAGATCTTGGTTAAAGCGATGGGCCCAGCGGCCTTCGCCGAAATCGTCGAAAAAGAGTGGGCGCAGATTTCCGAGACGCCAACACTACTAACCGAGAAAGAAATCAACCGAGCGAAGAGCTATTTTACCGCGCCGCCCTACCAAACGCTGGATGAAGCATCAGCGCAACAGCAACTGAACGAACAAGCGGCTTCAGAGAAAGCGTTTAGCAACTGGCTAAGCCGCAACGTGTGCGGGCATCAAATCTCCGGCTACCGCGCCGTGACGCTGTCCCTAAAGCCTACCGGCGTAGCACCAGGCGATATTACCGACAAGCAACTTGAACAAATCGCTGACTTTGCCGATCGCTACTCCTTTGGCGAAGTGCGTGCGACTCACGAACAAAATATCGTCCTCGCAGATGTCCCTGCAGCGCAGCTTTATGCCCTATGGCAGGAACTCCGTCCGGCGGGTTTTGCAACCGCCAATATCGGTACACTAAACGATATGATCTGCTGCCCCGGCGGCGACTTCTGCTCCCTAGCTAACGCTAAGTCAATTCCGATCGCTGAAGCCATTCAACGTGAGTTTGATGACTTGGATTACCTCTACGACCTCGGTGATATAGATCTCAATATTTCCGGCTGTATGAACGCCTGTGGCCACCACCACATAGGGCATATTGGTATTTTAGGGGTCGACAAGAAGGGTGAGGAATTTTATCAAGTACAGCTTGGCGGCAACGCTGGAAAACAAGCGGCGCTAGGTAAGGTACTCGGCCCATCATTCGGCGCCGATGAGATGCCCTCAGTCGTTCGCAAAGTGATCGACGTATTTGTCGCAAACCGTATTGATGGCGAAACCTTTTCAGAAACCTACCTACGAGTAGGAATCGAACCGTTTAAGGAGCGTGTATATGCCAAAGCTAGTTAAAAACGGCCAGTTAGGTGATGACACAACCGTTGTTGTAACCGACGCATCAATGCTTACAGACGCTGTAGTCGAGTCGGCGGACTTTGTAGTGAGCTTAGACTTATACAATCAACTTCTCAGCGAAGCCCCAGAGAAAGCGGCAAAAGCTGGCTTGTTACTGAATGGTGACCAAGATCCTGCCAGCGTTAAACAACTGGTTAAGCAGGTTTCACTTATCTGTATCGAGTTCCCCGTATTTACTGACGGCAGAGGCTTTTCTCTAGCGCGGATGATTCGTGACCACTTCGATTACACCGGTGAATTGCGTGCGACTGGCGCATTTATTCAAGATCAACTGTTCTTTCTTAAACGTTGCGGATTCAGCAGTTTCGTTGTAGCCGACGAAACTAAGCTGGAATCTGCTATTCAAAGTTTGAACGATTTTACTGACTGCTATCAAGCCGCAGCGGATGAACCACAACCCCTCTATCGCCGTCGCTAACCGCGCCAGTGTTTCTCTGGGGTCGAGCACTTAAGCTCTCGACCCCAGAGCATTTAATAAAAAGAGCTGTTCAATTCTTCTACACAAAAACACTGACCCATCCCTATCGGCTTGCGATTGGTATGACTCGGTATACCTTTCACTTCACCACCGAACCACCGCCGCACGCATTTTTGAATTACACTTACAACAGGGTTTTTAGCTCTACCCTCATTTATCAGCAATAGGCACGGTGATGGACGGCTCTATATTTAACGCATTTTTTCTCATCTTTTGTGGTGCAGCCATTCTCGCATCCATTGCGCTCTACACACGCCAACCGTTGCTTGTCGCCTATATTGTTGTCGGCGTTTTACTTGGCCCCCATGGGTTTTCCGCCATTACTGATATCAATGCGATTTCCGACCTCTCTGAAATTGGAATTGTATTTTTGCTTTTCTTGCTCGGTTTAGACATGCAACCGAAAGCGCTAATCTCAGTACTCAAGAGCGCGACCAGCATCGCATTAGTGAGCAGTGCAACATTTGCCGCAATTGGCTTTTGCGTGGGGCTACTATTCGGTTTCAGTTATCCCGAAGCCGGCGTGATCGCCATGGCCTCGATGTTTTCCAGCACCATTATCGGCATCAAACTTCTACCAACTACGGTTCTTCATCACAAGCATACCGGCGAGCTAATGATCGGCTTGCTGCTAATCCAAGATTTTCTCGCAATCATTTGCTTGCTAGTACTTTTAAGTGGCGGCCGAGGCGATTCACAACTGATTGAACTTAGTATTACCCTGCTAGCAATGCCATTACTAGCAGGGTGCGCCTACTTGATGGTGAAATGGGTAATTACGCCACTCATCGCTAAGTTCGACCGTTTCCATGAATATATCTTTTTAGTCGCCATTGGCTGGTGCCTAGGTTTGGCACAACTAGCTCACGCATTTCATTTATCAGTGGAAATTGGCGCTTTTATTGCGGGAATTTCTATTGCCACAAGCCCTATTGCACAGTACATCGCCTTAAACCTTAAACCTTTGCGCGACTTTTTTCTTGTCCTGTTCTTCTTTTGCTTGGGGGCTCGTCTCAATATTGATCTGTTGCCATCAGTGTTATTGCCGGCAATTTTCTTGGCGTCTGCACTATTGATTCTTAAGCCGGTAGTGTTTTTCGGGCTGCTAAAAAGACAGAGTGAAAAATCGGCTTTGGCGTGGGATATCGGCTTTCGCCTGGGGCAGATTAGTGAATTCTCACTATTAATTGTTTTTGTAGCGACAACTTCGGGGATTATTGGTGAGGCGGCGTCGGTATTAATCCAGACCGCCGCTATATTGAGCTTTGTCGTTTCCAGTTACATCGTTATTTTCAACTTCCCGAACCCTATTGCAGTTTCCGACAAGTTACGACGAGACTAGCCTCAAAACCACTTGCCTCGCCTCGTCTAAACACCACGCTATTATTACCTAGCTAAAGAAGCGGAAATTCATCTTGTGCAAAAGGTTGGTAAGAATATTTTCTGCGGCGTGCTCTACGCCAATACCTAGCTTTTCTTGCAATGATTTTTTCTGCACATACTCAACCTCAAATACATCCGCCTCTTCACAGCGATCTAGTAGATACTGATCCGATGTTTGAATGTCATCGACAAGCTTCTGTGCCAAGGCGCGACTACCAAACCAGATTTCTCCCGTGGCAACCGCATCAATGTCCACCTGTCCGCGGTGCTCAGTAATAAATGACTTAAATAACTCGTGGGTATCTTCTAGGTCTTCGACGAACTTAGAGCGACCCTTTTCAGTATTTTCACCAAACATGGTCAAGGTGCGCTTATATTCACCTGCGGTAAGCAATTCGTAGTCGATATCATTCTTTTGCAATAACTTGTGGAAGTTAGGTAATTGCGCAACCACACCGATCGAACCAATAATCGCGAACGGCGCGGCAACAATCTGATTTGCGACACAGGCCATCATATAGCCACCGCTTGCAGCGACCTTGTCGATACACACGGTTAAAGGGATGCCCTTCTCCGTAATTCGGGCCAATTGGCTCGACGCTAAACCGTAGCTATGTACCATGCCGCCTTGGCTTTCTAAGCGTACAACGACTCGATCCGTTTTTTGAGCTAATGAAAGAATACCGGTAATAACCTGGCGTAAGCCTTCAGTTGCAGAGGCTTTTATATCGCCATCGAAGTCGATAACAAAAATTCGCGAACGCGTATCGGACGAGTCGCTATCACCCGGCACGTCAACATCAGATTTATCAGCGTTAGATTTGGCTTTTTTTGCAGCGACTTTTGCCTGCTTTGCGGCTAGTTTATCGTCCTTTTTCTGCTGCTTCTGCTCGGCCTTTAGGGTTTTCTCGTCAACAACGACGGCTTGAATCCCCTCTCGAATATGCTTGTACTTTTCATTTAATTTACGGACTTCGAGATGTCCTTTTTCGTGTGTCTGGTTCTTCATTCCGGCAGCAACAACAATTGCGACAACGACTGCAATGGCGATAACAAAGGTCACTGTTTTAGCCAAAAACAGCCCGTATTCACTTAAAAATTCCAAGGGGGAGTACTCCAAACTTACCGATTAAAAAAATAAAGAAAAAAGAAATTGGATGGGGTGCTACTGCCATTGACGCACAGATTTTTCGGCAACGTCGTTCATTGGCTTGGCAAGCAGGCCCGTCGAGCTTAATGAGATTTCGTACAACGCGCCATCTGCCATCGGCAGGTAGGTTGCGTTGCCGTAAGCCGCCTCAACGCCAGGCACATAGTCACCATAGGCTTTCGCCCAAGCCCAGAAATCTACCCAGTATTCACTGCTACTGAGCTGATGAAGCGTTCTGGGTTTGCGGTATTCATCTTCGAGCGAATAATAACGACCACTTAAGCGGTCAAAACGATAACCCGGTTTAGCACCAAACTGCTCGATCAACCCCGACCACTTTATGATTCGCGCATCGATCTGCCATTGATCGCCGCGCAAATCAAAGGTTTGCTCACTGCCGTCGCGGATCAACACCAAGGTAGCCGAGTAATGTTGGTTTTCTACCTCACTAAAACTCAAGGTTGCGAGAATTTTATTTTTAGTTAACTGACGGTAGCTAAACATATCCATGGCGGTAAGTGCGAAAAGTACCGCAAGCGTGATCAGCAGCAACCCCATCGTGCCCCGCAACCAGCTCATAAACCACCCAGCACGGGCAACAAGCCGCAAACCTAGCGCAACAGCCACTAAGGCAAAAATAATCGTAATGCCTGCAAAGGCGGTGTATAACATATCGGGTCCTAAAATCTTAAACTACGCGTGTAAGTTAAGCGGTTCGAATGCGATTAATCGAAGGCCCAAAACTTCAAAGTGTTTACTACTAAAGCTCTGCCATCTGCTGCTGAAAATTTCGGATGATTTCGCCAGCGATGGTACTCTGCGGAGGAATGCGAGGCAACTGATCGTAGCGAAACCAAGCCGCTTCGATAATCTCATTGTCATCTACACAAATCTCTCCAGAGACATAATCTGCAACAAAACCGATCATTAGCTGACTTGGAAAAGGCCACGGCTGCGAACCCACGTAGCGTAGGTTATTCACTACAATGCCGACCTCTTCCATGGTTTCTCGCACAAAAGCCTGCTCTGCGGTTTCGCCCGGCTCGATAAAACCGGCGAGCGTACTGAACATACCGTCGGGGTGCTTAGCGCCCCGAGCAAGTAGGCACTCTTCGCCACGTACAATAAGACCTATGACACAGGGTGAAAGTCGTGGGTACGTTTGTAAGCGACAGTGGTGACAGGTTCTGCATCGCTCTATTTCGTCAATCTCTGTTTGCGCTCCACAACGACCGCAAAATCGATGATCTAAATACCAACGACGCAATTGAACGGCGCGACCACAGAGCTGAAATTCAGGCTCTGCCAAACAACCTAAAAGCGAACGTAACGGGATCCAATCTTCATCGACACTTAAATCTGTTTCGAGATTTTCAACTAGCGCAATCGCGAGTGGCGTCTCGTTTAAATGGGCTAAGTGCAATCGCGAACATTCAGCATAAGGTGTTTGAGCAAGATCTCGCTCATCAACCCAAGGCAAACAGTTTATTGAAAGCGCTAGGTCTTTCCCTTCGAGCACACTAGCCGAAATTGCACGTTTTAACTTTGGCGACTGCCAAAAATAGCTGCCACACACGATAAGATACTGACTATTTGGCTGCACGGCCAAAGAGGTAGCGTCATAGGTGGAAGTCACTAATCGCTACCATAAACCGCGTGGCCGAGTACCTCGAGGCTCTCTTCCGCCACTTTTAATACGGTTTCATCCATAGCTAACGATGAACCGGATGCCGAATCAAGATAGTACTCGACAGAAACAACCGCATCGGCGAATGTTTCCAGCAACTCCTTTAATGCCGGTGGCGGATCTTGATCCATTAAGACTTGATCAACAAAATCGACACAACGCCCCAAAACCAAAGCTGCGCGCTCTCGTTTCAGCATAATCATACCGCCGCGCACGGTGTTCAGAGTTTTGGCAATATTGCGGATATGTCCAGAGTCAAAGTTAGAGTCGGAAAAGGATGTAAGTGCGCGTTTGGTCAAGGCAATTCCCGCTTGGCACTCTTCTATTACGATACGCCCAGCTTCGGCCAGTTCGCCCGAGGCCACAATTTCTGACTGGGCGATTTTATTCGCCAGCTCTAAGCGCTCATCTGAGAGCTTAGCGTTTTCGAGGGTTGATACGGCGCTTTCGAGATACAACAAGGTACTTGCTACCTCTGATAACTCACCCACATCTGGGCCGTCGTCTTCTAATTTCCAAAGCTGGATACGTTTAATTTCTTCTTTCAAAATATTACTGGGGGAGACAAGACCGACAACCGACAATATTTCCGCGACCTTACTAAGGTTGGAGATAAACTCATCGAGCTCTTCGACTTTCTGGCTACTGCTTTGGGCGGCATTTTCCAACACTTTTTTGGTGTTCGCCAACTCGGCTTGCAACACCTTGGCGAGCGACATTACGGTGTGGGCACTAGGGCCGTTAAGCGCGTCGCGATCACGTCCCAATTCGCGATCGGTATAGGCGTAATCTTGCAGCCCGAACATCTCTAGTATTTTTCGAATCTCAGGATTTTGCGAGCCAGACAAGGCTGCGAGGTAAACCAATTCTTTCATCAATGTACGAGGTGGTGACACTTCAAACGCGGCTTCGGCATTACCTTCGACTTGCTTAATAACGCGATCTATACGTGCAAATAACTGTTTGCGACTCGCCACAATCGTCATCTGTTGTTGCGACATAGCATCCAACACCAAATTGGCCAACCACCACAACTCGGTTAAAGGCTTGCTTGCACCACTCAATCTCTGCAGGCGAATAATCGCCCTACGCATTATTGCAAAGGAGTTTTTTATTTGACGCTCTCGCATCAAACCGAGCAAACCGACCTGATACATTTGTCGAAGGCGTCGCACATACTGCTTCACACTTTCATTGCCGAGCGAGATCGCCGGTAATTCGGGTGGGGAAAGCCGCTTGTCGAGGGTGAGCTGAAAGAAATGGCTTTCGGGTAGCAACTGCTCTGAACGCAGCGCCCGTAGATTATTTATGTGTGGAATTAACAATACCGGCACCAAACGCTCAGCCTGTTGCACGTATTCGAGGTAGCGCGTAAGCACAAAAAAGGTATTCGAAATAACCTCTAAACGCTTGTCGTAGTTCTTCCCGCTATTGCCTGGCGATATTTCCATAGCGGCAGTCAACAATTCTTCTGCCAGATTACCGGCGCCACGAAACTGAATAAGCCGCAGAATACCAACGATTTGGCGAATTCCGTCTATACAGGTTTGCAGGCTTTCGGCGTTCTCCTGCTCCGAGACAAACACTTCTAGGTTGCGCGCAGACTCATCAATTGTGGCGACAAGTTCGTCGCGAACCATATTGAGTGATTGAAAATTAACTGCATCCATCGAATTCACAATAATGTTACCCAAGCGTTATCGGTTGAACGGTCTGAAAGCCGCAGATATAGGTAAGTATAATACCCTTTGCTAAAAAATCTTTACAATTCGTGTAGTTACCAAGCAACCTTAACTCAAAATCTCGATTTTGTCACAGGCCCTTGAGCACGCGTAATTCAGCCATCACGGCGGCACCTCAGTACTTAGACAGCACATTACAAAGGCCGCAGCCTGCAAGTGAAGTCGCTAGCACAAAACACCACAGCAACACGGCTCTAAGCAACTTAGGCGTCGAGCCCAAGATATGGCACAGAATTTCGTAGTTAATTGCGCCAAATTGGCAAAGAAATACAACTTGGCCCGCTGGCATCCGAAAATTTGCGCTATCATAGATGTTTAACAAGTTGCGCTTATTCACTGATTTTTAACGGAAATCCTTATGTTTAATAATCTATTTGCAGCCTTTGGGGAAAACTTTCTCGGCCAATCTGTCGGCTGGTATAAGAAAACCATTGTCGCCTTTTTGGTCATCAACCCCTTTTTATTCGCCTTCGATCCGTTTATTGCTGGCTGGGCGCTGATTCTAGAATTTATTTTCACCCTTGCAATGGCATTGAAATGTTACCCCTTACAGCCGGGCGGACTGCTCGCCATCGAAGCCGTTATCCTCGGTATGACCTCGCCCGAGACGGTTTACCAAGAGGCGAAACTTAACTTCCCCGTCATCATGCTACTGATGTTCATGGTTGCGGGTATCTACTTCATGAAAGACCTACTGCTGTTTGTGTTCACCAAGATACTTCTCGGTGTGCGCTCCAAAATGCTGCTCTCGCTGCTGTTTAGCCTAGTCGCCGCCGTACTTTCGGCATTCCTCGATGCACTTACCGTAACCGCCGTGTTAATTAGTGTTTCGGTTGGCTTCTATTCGGTCTATCACAGGTTTGCCTCCGGCGGCCATGTGGATCACGACCACTCACAAGATGCAGGTGTAAACGACCATCATCGCGAAGATCTCGATACCTTTCGCGCTTTTTTGCGCAGCTTAACGATGCATGGCGCAGTGGGCACCGCACTTGGCGGCGTATGTACTCTGGTCGGTGAACCGCAAAACCTTCTTATCGCCGAGCAGGCGGGCTGGGACTTTATTACCTTCTTTAAAGAGGTTGCACCGGTATCCATGCCAACCTTAGTCGCCGGCCTACTCACCTGCTTAGCGTTGGAAAAGTTAAAATGGTTTGGTTATGGCGCGCAGCTACCCGATCCCGTTCGCTCCATCCTAATGGAGTTCGATCAAAAGGAATCGGCAAAGCGCACCCCTCGAGACGTTGCAGCACTTTGCATTCAAGCTATTGCTGCCGTTATTTTAATGCTGGGCTTAGCCTTCCACTTAGCTGAGGTTGGCCTTATTGGCTTGATGATCATCGTTCTGCTAACCGCATTTAACGGTATTATCGACGAGCACCGTATCGGCCACGCCTTCGAAGAAGCGCTGCCGTTTACCTCACTATTAGTGGTGTTCTTCGCCATCGTCGCGGTTATTCACGACCAGCACCTATTCCATCCGATTACGGCGATACTGCTGGACTTGGATCAGAACTTACAAGCGCCAATGTTTTTTGTCGCCAACGGGCTTTTATCGATGATTAGCGACAACGTGTTTGTTGCGACGGTGTATATCTCAGAAGTGAAGGCCTCACTTGATGCTGGCAATATTACGCGCGAGCACTTTGACTTACTTGCGGTTGCCATCAATACCGGCACCAATTTACCCAGTGTCGCAACACCAAACGGCCAAGCCGCCTTCCTATTTCTATTAACCTCCGCACTAGCACCATTAATTCGCTTGTCTTATGGACGCATGGTGATAATGGCACTGCCCTACACATTCGTGCTGGGCGCTGTCGGTTTGGTTATGGTGATACGAATGTCCAGCTAAAACTGGTACCTGCGTTACTAAAAAGCCGCCGAACCTACTAGGTTTGGCGGCTTTTTTATGAAGAGTGGTTTTTACGAGCAGCTATGTGTTTTTAACAAAAAGGTTAGAGTTCAGGCTGCTCTAGACTTTTCCAAATACAATTTCCGTCGGAAGCCTTATCAAGCAGTTCCAGCTTTTCTCTATGCAGCACCAACTCATCGTCGCTCGCACGAAGAACAGGGGTAAGCGTTCGCGATACCGGTAACCGTACGATCGTTTCTTCGCCATCTTCACCACCGCCCTCGCCAACTTGCTTGCCACCCAAGGCAAGGAAGGTCTGCCCACCGGTCATGGTGAGGTAGACGTCCGCTAAAATCTCAGCATCAAGCAAAGCGCCGTGCAGATCGCGCTGCGAGTTATCCACCATGTAGCGTTTACAGAGTGCATCCAGATTATTTTTTTGGCCTGGATGTTTTTTGCGCGCTAACAGCAAGGTATCTAACACCGCACAGCGGTCTTCGATTTTCCCTAAACCCTTATCTAGAGACGACAGTTCGTGGTTCAGGAAGCCCACGTCAAACGGTGCATTGTGGATAACCAATTCGGCATCGCCGATAAATTCAAGGAAGTCGGCGACGATCTGAGAAAACACCGGTTTGTCTTCAAGAAACTCGTTGGTGATGCCGTGAACTTCCATCGCGCCCTGGTCGATCTCGCGCTCCGGCTTGATATATTGATGATAGTGACGCCCAGTAAGACGGCGATTGACTAGCTCAACACAACCGATTTCAATAATCTTATGGCCCAACTGAGGCTCAAGGCCGGTGGTCTCAGTATCCAGTACAACTTGTCTCAAGGTTACACTCCTAACGCCGTATTTTTACCAACGCTATGTAATGAATCGCAAAGTATGTTTGTCGAGTTGATCGTTTCGTCGTGCTCGCCGTCAAGGTTAGCGCCTGTACTACAACTCATCTATGCCGCGATTGGCGAGCTGATCGGCAATTTCATTTTCACGGTGCCCACTGTGACCTTTAACCCAGCACCACTTAACGGTGTGAACGGCGGCCGCTTCATCTAGTTGCTTCCAAAGTTCGGCATTTTGTACCGGTTTTTTTGCCGCTGTTTTCCAGCCATTGCGCTTCCAGTTCGCCATCCATTCGGTAATGCCTTTGCGTACATATTGAGAATCCGTGGTGAGGGTAACATCACAGGGCTGACTCAAGGCCTTCAGGCCCTCGATAGCCGCCGCCAGCTCCATACGGTTATTTGTGGTGTGCTTATCACCACCGTAAAAGGTTTTCTCTTTGCCTTCGTGCCGCAACAATGCTCCCCAACCACCGGGGCCGGGATTGCCACGACAGGCGCCATCAGTAAAAATTTCGACTTTTTTCAACACTAAAACTCTTTTGTTAGGTGATATTCATAGAGCCTGTACGAGGCCTGCGCCGCAGCGGCAATATCCTCGCTGACGGCTCTGTTCGCGCAGACAAAGACTGCTTCGCCACCGCCGAGCCACGCAATAAGCTGGCTTTGTCCCACTCAGGTTTTAACGGCGTTAGACCAACCTTGTCCTTGCGAGCAAGAATACAATAGGTCGAACCAAAAGGGACCGAACGGCCAGAGAACACTTTGTTTACGAAGCGACTGTGAGCCAAATAACGAGAGTGGTTGATCGGTAGGTTGTGGGAAAGCTGGCGCATGTTAACACAAGAAAAATCTAGAAATTCCAACCAATCTCTCAGACGGCCCGCTCGCAGCGCCTTGCGCCGCCATACCGGTTTGGAACTGGTTAACCGCAGAATAGGCTGCAACGCACCCATCATGCTAAAGGGGTTGAAGCAGATAATAATAATATGACCACGTGGCACCGTAACCCGAGCGGCCTCTTTTAACACCTGCTGAGGATTCTCGGAAAAATCCAAGACGTGATGCAAAATGGTCACATCGATAGACTCGTCTGCAAGTGGCAGTGCGTCCAAGTCTGACAAGGCCTGTAAATCACAAAGCTGGGTTTTAACCCGCTCGGAAGGCACAATGGCCGGAGCCATTGAAAAACAGTGATTGATCCGGCTGGACTCAAACAAACGTTCGTAGGGCACAACACTAAGTTGCATAAGGTGGTAGCCGAACAGGCAGCTAAGTTCGTCGCTTAAAATTTCGCGCTGCTCAGTAAGAATAGACTGCCCCAACGGCGTCTCGTACCAACGCGCAAGGTCTGCGATAGTTTCATGCAGTGGGCGTACGCTACTGCGAGCTTTAAAGAACTTTTTCCAAGATTGCATTTTTCTAATCTCCCGCAATTGCGGTTGTTGTCTTTAGCTGAGCGGCAACGATGATATTCCTGAGAATTATACTGCCAAGGATAGTACCAATTTGAAGCCGAGCAAACCAGCCAGCAAAACCTCTAAAGCACATTAACTAAGTTAACTTTAATCAAGATATTCAATATGTTGGAAGTTAAACCTATACCAATCTATCAAGACAACTACGTATGGATGATCACCAAAAGTAATGAGTCATCCGCCTATGTAGTAGACCCAGGTGACGCAGTGGCTGTTAAAGCTGCGCTAGATCGCCGCGGACTCGGTCTCGCCGGAATCCTCATCACCCACTGCCACTGGGATCATGTCACCGGCATCCCGCTGTTAGTGCGGGAATTTGGCTGCCCAGTGTACGGCCCCGCTAAATCACCTTTAGCGCAGATAACCCATCGATTATCCGAGGGCGACGCTCTGTCCCTTTGGCAGATTCACCCTCTGGAGGTGTGGGAGACACCCGGTCATACGACTGATCATGTCAGCTATATAATCCCGCCCTCGCCCGAACAACCACACTGTCTACTGTTTTGTGGTGATACGCTTTTCTCGGGCGGCTGCGGGCGGCTTTTTAACGGCACGATTGAACAGTTAGAAACTAGCCTCAATCGTATCGCTCAACTGCCAACCAATACTGAGGTGTATTGCACCCATGAATATACTCAATCCAACCTCGCTTTCGCGGCTAAGGTGGAGCAAGGTAATAGCGTCTTAGCGGACTATATTCAGCAAATTTCCTTAAAGCGACAGAACAGCATACCCAGCCTGCCAACCACAATCTCACAGGAACTGGCCATCAACCCCTTCCTGCGCTGTGACGAACTCGAGGTTCAAGAATCAATACAACGCCACTTTGGCGTGTATAATGCCGGCCGCAGCGCCCTGTTCAAGCTTCTACGCCAATGGAAGAATCAAGCCTAAAACCGAGTACCTAGACCACAGTTTCCAAAAAACATTTGGCGCATCGGTTTGCTTGGCTGAACTCTAATATTTATTGCGGGTCACAGGGCGAACATTTTAATTTGACGAAGCGTAAACAACAGCCACATGCAGTTAATCCAAAATACTCATAACCGCTCACCCCGCCCGACACGCCGTTGCTTAATCCGCCTTAGCTGTTGGTTCGCGCACCGCCCTATACAGCGCTTAACAATACGGAAACCTCTAACGTTAATCGGGCTGCTGAGTTGCTGGCTGTTAAGCGGCTGTGGGCTGTCACAACTGATCTCGCAACCGCTAACGGCTGAACAGTCGCCTGTTGCTGAGCATCGTCTAACCGCTGAACCGGACGACGAGCTAAGCGAAGCAGAACTAGACAGTATTACACCACTGGCACCCACCAACGTTATCGATCGCATTACCGCCGGCTACGGCCTGCCGCTAGACATCAACAAACGCGTACAGCAGCAAATCGATTGGTTTGCACGCCACCCAAACTACCTCAGCCGCGTATTGAGCCGTGGCGAACCCTACCTCTATTACATTGTTGAAGAGCTTGAAAAGAACAACCTACCCTTAGAACTCGCCTACCTACCAATTGTAGAGAGCGCCTTCGACCCCTTTGCTTACTCTCATGGCCGCGCATCTGGCATGTGGCAATTTGTACCGGGTACAGGTAAAGCTTACGGCCAGAAGCAAAACTGGTGGTACGACGGCCGCCGCGATGTAATCGCCGCAACAGAGGGAGCTGTCGCCTACCTCAAACACCTTAACAATCGCTTCGATGGCGACTGGCTACAGGCCTTGGCGTCTTACAACAGTGGCGCTGGCAACGTTTCGAAAGCCATTCGAAAAAATAAAAAGAAGGGTAAGCCTACCGACTTCTGGAACCTAAACTTACCACGCGAAACCGAAGCCTACGTACCGAAACTCATCGCGCTGGCGATACTCTTTCAAAACCCCGACGATTACGGGATAAAGCTGCCAGAAATTGCCAATGAGCCCTACTTTGCCGTTGTCGATACCACCAGCCAAATCGATCTAGCGCAAGCTGCCGATCTAGCCGGAATCGATATCGATACGCTCTACTACCTCAACCCAGGCTTCAACCGCTGGGCCACCGACCCAGCCGGCCCACATCGACTCTTAGTGCCACTCGCAAATGAACAGGAGTTCATCACCAACCTTGCAGCCATTCCCAGTAGCAGCCGCGTTACGTGGGAGCGCTACACCATTAAGAACGGCGACACCGTGTCGACTATTGCCGCCAAGTACAAGCTGGATACCCCAACGTTAAAAAGCATCAACAATCTCAAGAGCAATAATATTCGCGCCGGTAAAACCTTGTTGGTACCCGTGGCGTCGGCAGGCGCTGAACACTATCGCTACAGCCAGACGCAACGCTTAGCCGCGAAGCAAGAGAAAGGCGCATCGAAAAATAAAAGTAGAATTGACCACGAAGTACAACCAGGTGAGAGCTTTTGGACGATTAGCCGAAAATACAAAGTGAGTACCGGCCAGATAGCGCGCTGGAATAACATGGCGCCTAGCGACCCTATTTTCCCGGGCCAACGCTTGGCAATTTGGACCAAAATCATCACCGCACCCACCACCGGGGCAACAAAGACCGAAGTACGCAAAGTCACCTATAAAGTTCGCAATGGCGATTCGCTACATCGCATTGCAGACAAGTTCCAATTGTCAGTAACCGATATATTGAGCTGGAATAGCGTCAGTACCAGCAAGTATTTACAACCTGGGCAGCTACTTACACTGTTTGTAAATGTGACCGGCGCTCGCTAGCAACTGCTGGCGAGCGTCGGTTTAGGGCTTTTTTGTGAGAACCCTCAAACTGTACTCCGCTTGGCTAGCGAAATGTTTAAAGCTTTCAAACTGATCCTCGTCCAATTTGCCGCCAAAACTCCATCGATCGGCATAGAACAGCGCAACTTTGCGTTGATCTAACTGTAAAACCGAGGTAAAAGCAGGAAATCTGCCGAGTATAGGAATGATCTCCGCAGAATATAAACTGCTATCACGGGTTATCTCTTCGCTATTAAACCAATGCGCTCCACCTGTTTGAATGGCCTTCGTAAACAGGTTCTCGCTGTAGGGGCCGATATCGAATACAAATCTCGAACGCCAGTGTTCCGTACTGTCGCCCAGCGCATACTTCGCTTTTAGCTTGTGACGGTCAATAAACGCAAGGCATACGCGCTCCAACCCTATACCGCGGTGCATGCCCTCCAAAACCATTTGAAAGATAGTATTCACATCAAGCCGGTCCTGTGTCGCCGTCCCCAGCTCACGCAGAATACTTAGCTGTAATTTCGGATCGCCCTTAAGGATTCGACTCGCTGGAGTTTTTGGCAGCTCTGTATGTAAACGAGTTGAGCTAGGGATTAGTGGACAAGCCTGAGCGACGCCGTAGTTCAGCGCGACCTGAGCCGCTTGGTCGGCGCCCTGCCGAACCATTTCTAGGGCTTCATCTTCGGCTTGACCAGTATACTCAATAACCTCTTTTAGCACTTTGCGCACCTGTGGGCTTTCCCAGCCATAAAGTGCAGCGCGGCTCAGGCGCTCACCTGCAACCACAGCTTTCACCTTCAAACTCGAATGATGAGTGGGATAAAGTGCCTGCTCTAGGGTGTCACCTAGCTTCCAATGCTTCGCCAGCTCTCGCGTTATCGCCTTAAACGAGGTCCCAAGTACCTCTTCCATCGCACTTCGGCGAACCTTAGCGTCATCACTCAATAGATTGGCATTATCGGCAACAACATCCTCAGACGCCCAAAATGCCATTTCTCCGAGATTAAAGAGCAATGCGGCCACAAACACCTCTTCACCCGCTTTGTCATCTATCCGTTGGGCGAGGTTGCGCGCCTGTGTAGCGGCGTGAAAGCCCTGGGCGACCAGCGCCAACAACCGCTCCTTGGGCTGATCGGTAAGAAGCGAATCCATTACCAGCAGTGAAATACACATCGCCCTCACACCTTTTAAACCAATCAACACTATGGCTCGGCTTACGGTGTTTATAAGAACCTTAGAGTAGTTGTACTGAACGCTGTTAGCGATTCTAAGCACATGGGTGGTCAGGTGCGGATCGCGTAAAATGACTTCGGCGAGCTGATTAACATCAGCATCGTCGCTGCCCGTAATTTTATTCAACTCAGCGATGACGTCACCGAGTACGGGCATATTTTGGCTGCGTAGTTTTGTAGCCCAAGCCGATAAACCTTTAGTAGACATTGATTCGAAGCGCTCAGAATGGGTTTCAGAAAAAGTTATAAGAATAGTCTTTATGTATTCCAGTGTAGCTTAGTGACACAAATCTGTAGTTTTTTAAGCCAAGTCAGTACTGTTCGCCAAGATGGATCGCTGGTATCGGTTCTAGGCGTTGCGGTGGTGTCACCGCTAGGGCTCACAAAATTCCGCTATTAACCTTTCGCAAACAGCGCAAGTTCGGCAATATAGCCTGCACCAACAACCAACATAGCAACGCACTAGATATGGTGCTCCCCAACTACGACTAACGGGGCAACGAGAAACGGATTAGAGTAATTATGGTTCAGCAGCGCGTTCAAAACCGCTTAGCACGCATTACCACAACACCTTACAAACCAACGCTCTGGCTCGCACTTATCATTTTAGTCTGCATTAGTCAGCTGGCCTGTAGCCGTCAAACACCGACCAATGTGGAATTCGGAAATCGTAACCAAGTGCTCTTTATTGCCAATGGCGACGAACCGCAGAGTTTAGATCCGCACAAAAGTGTTGGCAGCCCCGATTACAATATCTTGAGCGCACTGTTCGAGGGGCTAACCAGTCGCGACCCGAAAACATTGTCGATAATCCCTGCAGCGGCATCGCAATGGCAGATCTCCACCGACCGATTAACCTACACCTTTAGTCTGCGCAAAAATGCACGCTGGTCGAACGGTGACCCTGTTACTGCGTCCGACTTCGTAAACGCTTGGCATCGCGCGCTAACCCCGACAACAGCAAACGCCAACGCGTATCAATTATTCACACTGAAAAATGCGGAAGCCTTTTACACCGGGGCTATCACTAATTTCGATGAGGTAGGAGTAACAGCAATTGACCCACTCACCTTAAAAGTCACCTTAGAAACACCGCGCGAGTATTTTCTTGAAACCCTCGACTACCATAATTTTTACCCATTACACCGCTCGGCGATCAACTCAACCCCGCTTGATAACTGGACACGCCCTGACGAATTAGTCAGTAACGGGCCATTTACGCTGAGCGAATGGCAACTAAACCGCGTAATTGAAGTAGTCAAAAACAAGTATTACTGGGATGTGGAAAACGTAAAACTGAACGCTATTCAATTTTTACCTATCAGCGACCAACAAGCCGAAGAGCGTGCGTTTCGCAGCGGCCAAGTACACCTGACGAATACCCCGACCATGGCCATTGAAAAAATGGAAACCTACCGTCAAAACGATCCACACCTGCTTAAATCTTCGCCACTCTATTCGAGCTATTACTACGTTATCAACAGCCAGCGAGAACCTTTTAACAAGGTAAAGGTACGACGGGCACTCGCCTTTGCTATAGACCGACAATTACTCGTCAGCAAAATTACCAAAGGCGGTGAACAGGTCGCTAAACATTTTGTACCGCCGCTGGAATATCAAGAATTCGCAGATAGTCTAAAAACTCATACCGATCCGCTCTATCAACCGGAGTTGGCCCAACAACTGCTATCTGAAGCAGGTTACCCAAACGGAGTTGGCTTTCCGGTTAAAACACTATTATTCAACAGCCAAGACAATCACCGGAAAATTGCGACCGCGATTCAACAAATGTGGGCCAAAACCTTGAACATTAAGGTTAATTTAGCGCATCAAGAATGGAAGGTATTCAGCGCCGCGCAAAACAGCATGGACTACGACATTTCCCGCGCCGGTTGGATTGCCGACTATTTGGATCCGGGTAATTTTTATGAAACCCTGCTAAGCGACAGCGGTAATAACGACACCGGCTGGGCAAATACGCACTACGACAACACGGTGAAAATGGCGCAAGTGACTAGCAATAGCCGCGAGCGCGAGCAGCTGTTTGCAACGGCAAAGCAAATTCTCGATACTGAGATGCCGGTTATTCCGCTTTTTTACCCGGCAGACAACAATCTAGTTAGGCCCGAAGTTATCAACTGGTATGGCAACAAATTACATAGACACCCATACAAATCGGTGTACCTTAACACTCCGTAAATACGCCTTATAAAAAGGCTATCAACGCACCAAAAAAGGTCGATCATGCAAAAAACGAAATTAGTCCTAACACTCCTGTTTACCTGCGCAGCTGTCTGCACACTGATCTCTGGCTGTAGTAAAAATGAGCTGACTAATGTTGAATACGGCAACCAAAACCAAATTCTGTTTGTCGCCAACGCCGATGAGCCACAAGCATTAGACCCGCATATCACCACCGGTGAGCCAGATTTTCATGTCATATCCTCACTATTTGAAGGGCTAACCAGACTCAATGGCGAAACCCTTGCACCAGAACCCGCAACCGCCGCGAGCTGGGTAATTTCGGACGACAAGCTAACCTACACCTTTACCCTGCGCGACAATGCCGCTTGGTCTGATGGCGAGCCAGTCACCGCCGAAGATTTTGTTTGGTCATGGCGCCGCGCGCTAACCCCCGCACTCGGCAACCTCTACGCTTATATGATGTATTACGTCAAAAATGCCGAAGCCTACAACACCGGCGAGATTACCGACTTTGATCTCGTCGGCATTCACGCCCTAGACGCGAAAACCTTAGAAGTCACACTCGCGTCACCCACACCATTTTTTCTGCAGCTACTCGATCACCACTCTTACTACCCGCTGCCGCGCGCAACCATCGAAAAGCATGGTGATTTTGACAGTCGCGTCTCCAGCTGGACCCTACCAGAAAATATCGTATCCAACGGCGCGTTTAAGCTCAGCTCATGGGAAATAAACAAACTCATTGCCGTCGACAAAAACCCTCACTACTGGAATGCCGAGCATATAAAACTAGAGGGTGTTCGCTTTCTACCCATTAACGATAAACAAGCCGAAGAGCGTGCCTTTCGCAGCGGCCAAGTACACCTGACCTATTCGCCGCAAATGGCCATTGAAAAAATAGCGACCTACAAAAAAGAAGCGCCCGAACTATTGCGCGTCACCCAGACCTATTCAAACTACTATTATTTAATTAACCACACCCGCAAACCCTTTGATGATGTTCGCGTGCGCAAAGCGCTTGCCTATTCAATTGACCGCACATCGCTGGTCGAAAACATTCTTAAAGGTGGCGAAGTACCCGCCTACACCTTTGTACCTGCCGATAAGCAAGGGCACAAACCTGTAGCGCATTTCAGCGAAAATGTTGCGCTGGCGAAACAATTATTGGCTGAGGCAGGCTTCCCCAATGGCGAAGGTTTCCCCAGCTTCGAAATCCTTTACAACACCGACGACAACCACCGAAAAGTCGCCTTGGCGATTCAACAAATGTGGAGACAAAATCTCGGCATTGAAGCAAACCTGCTAAATCAAGAATGGAAAGTTTACCTAGACTCTCAAACGTCGTTGAACTTTGACGTGGCTCGCCGCGGCTGGGTTGCCGACTATCTTGACCCCAGCAACTTTTACGAATTACTGCTCTCTTACGGCGGCAACAGCAATACCGGCTGGGTCAACACAGCCTATGACAAGGTGGTAGAAGATGCGCGCTTAGAAAGTGATCACCTAAAACGTATGGCATTATTTGAGCAGGCCAATAAAATTATCGCCGACGAGATGCCGGTTATCCCAATCTACTTTATGACTGACCTGAACCTTGTACGTAGTAACGTAAAAAACTGGTACGACAATGTTATGCATCGCCATCACTTTAACGATGTATATCTAGAAACAGAGGCGAACTAAGCAGTGCTAAAGTATTTTTTTATTCGCTTGCTCAGCGCCATACCGGTGTTGTTTCTGGTTATATTGATCACCTTTATTCTAGTACGCTTGGCCCCCGGTGGGCCATTTGACCAAGAGCGCGCCGCGCCTCCGGCTGTGCTCGCCAATCTTAATAAACAATATCACCTCGACGACCCTGTAGTTGTGCAGTTTAAAGATTATCTCGTCAATCTTTTGCGCGGTGATTTTGGCCCCTCGTTTAAATACCCAACCCGTACCGTAACCGAAATTATTCTGACCGGTTTACCGCCAACCTTAGAGCTGGGTTTATACGCGCTACTGTTTGCCATGTTCGTTGGTATTAGTACTGGGGTAATGGCGGGGTTAAAACCCAATAGCGCGCAAGATTATATTCCTATGACCATCGCCATGATTGGTATTTGTCTACCCTCGTTTGTACTTGGGCCACTGCTAATTTTAGGATTTGGAATTGGTTTGGAATGGTTTCCAGTGTCAGGGTGGGGCGACTCCCCTGGCGACAAGGTACTGCCTGCAATTACCCTCGGCGCAGCCTATGCCGCCTATATCGCCCGCCTTACCCGTGGCGGTATGTTAGACGTGATGTCGCAAGATTATATTCGTACCGCTCGCGCCAAGGGTTTAAGTCCGGCTCGCATTGTTGGCCTGCACGCATTGCGTGGCGCTCTGGCACCGGTGGTCGCTTTTGCTGGGCCGGCTGCAGCTGGATTGCTGTCCGGTTCGTTTGTGGTAGAAACCATTTACCAAATTCCGGGTTTAGGTCGCTTCTATTTACAGGCCGCGTTTAACCGCGACTACACCATGATTTTGGGTACAACTATCTTCTTTGCCACGCTCATTATCCTATTTAATTTTATTTCCGATGTAATACAAGCTTGGATAAACCCCAAGCTTCGTCAATCCTTAAGCAAGTAGATCTTGTCTATGTTTTTTAAATCCGCCATTAGTTTGCAAGAGTTAAATCAATACGAACAGGGACGCTCCCTATCGGAAGATGCATTTAATCGTTTGAAAAAGAACAAGTTCGCATTGTTCGGCCTCATCTACCTGAGCGTGATGATTGTACTCGCCGTTTTTGCCCCCTTACTGGCACCCTACGCCTACGATGCACAAGACCTAAGCCTAGGCGCCACGCCCCCATCGCTCGCACATTGGATGGGAACAGACATCTTCGGCCGCGATCAGTTAACCCGTATTTTGCATGGCAGTCGCGTTTCACTAATGGTTGGCTTTGTCGCCACCGCCGTAGCGCTACTTATCGGTGTACTCTGGGGAACAATTGCAGGCTATAGCGGTGGTAAAACCGATGCGATAATGATGCGTATAGTCGATGTGCTCTATGCACTGCCCTTCACCATTTTTATTATTTTATTAACCGTGGTATTTGGTCGCAGTATTTTCCTACTATTTTTAGCCATTGGCGCGGTTGAATGGCTAACCATGGCACGTATTGTTCGCGGCCAAGTTATGGCTTTGCGCCAGCAGGAATTTATTGAAGCCGCCGTATCAATGGGGCTTAGCCGCTGGCAAATTATGTCGCGTCACCTTATACCTAATATTCTCGGCCCTATTATTGTTTACACAACACTCACCATCCCAAGCGTGATTTTGTTGGAATCGTTTTTAAGCTTTCTAGGGCTAGGCATTCAGCCACCCGCCAGCTCTTGGGGCTCGTTGATTTCTTACGGTGTTGAGACGATTGAGGAATACCCCTGGCTACTAATTTTCCCGAGCTTATTTTTGTCGGTGACACTGTTCGCTTTAAATTTTCTTGGTGATGGCTTGCGCGATGCCTTCGACCCACGCTCTTCGAAGGATTAATAAAGCCTATGTCGCTTCTTACCGTTAGTAATTTAACTACCCGCTTTTACACCCGCGAAGGGATAACTACAGCCGTAGATAAGGTTAGCTTCACAGTTAAGCAAGGCGAAATACTCGGCATTGTCGGCGAGTCGGGCTCCGGAAAATCCGTTTGCTGTTACAGCCTTATGGGGTTAATACCCAGCCCGCCGGGTAAAATAGAATCCGGTAGCGCCCTATTTCAGGGGCAGGATCTGCTAAAGCTTTCGGAGCGCGAACTACGCAAGATACGCGGCAATAGCGTCGCGATGATTTTCCAAGACCCGATGACATCGCTAACACCGCACATGACTATAGGCGAACAGCTAATCGAAGCCTATCGCGTACACAATAAATCTACCTCGCAGCAAGCCAAACTTCGCGCAATAAAAGTGCTGCAAGAAGTGGGTATTACCAATATCGAACAGCGCATGAATGCCTACCCACACGAATTTTCGGGGGGAATGCGGCAACGGGTGATGATTGCAATGGCACTGATTACCGAACCAAAATTATTAATTGCCGACGAACCCACCACCGCCTTAGACGTAACCGTACAAGCGCAAATACTGCAGCTTATAAAAAACTTACAGATTAGCCATAACTTGGGGGTGATTTTTATCACTCACGATCTTGCGGTAATTTCGCAGCTAGCTGATGACATAGTGGTAATGAAAAACGGTGAGGTTGTCGAAGCCGCTACAGCCAACGCTCTGTTCAGATCGCCGCAACATCCTTACACCCAAAGCCTTATCGCGGCAATACCCGACTCGGCAAAACCCAAAAATCGCCACGCTATCGAAGTAAACGCCGGCGATGAGATTAAGGCTAACGCCGCAGCGACGCCTCTGGTCGAGGTAAAAGGTTTATCTAAAAGCTATTCGCTAACCCAGAACACTTGGTTCTTCTCGAAGAAACGCGAGTTTAAAGCGGTAGACAATGTAAGCTTCGACATTTTTAAAGGTGAAATTCTCGGCTTGGTAGGTGAATCTGGTTCGGGAAAATCTACATTGGGGCGCAGTGTTATCCGATTGCTCGATGCTGATGCCAATGTGTTGCGGATCGACAATACCGACTTACAAAGTTTGGGGGCTGACGACTTACGTCGTGCTCGCAAAAACCTACAAATGATTTTCCAAGACCCATTTGCCTCTTTAAACCCGCGCTTTACCGTTTTTGATACACTCGCAGAACCCCTGCTCGTTCACGGCATTGCCAATAAAAATAACTTACTGCAAAAAATTAACGAGCTTCTCGACGACGTTGGCCTTGAGCGCAAACACATTCGAAAATATCCACACGAATTTTCCGGTGGTCAGCGTCAACGTATTGCCATAGCACGCGCACTGGCGCCACAACCAAAACTTATTATTGCCGACGAACCCGTATCAGCCCTAGATGTAACCATTCAAGCGCAGATATTAGAATTGCTATTAGAACTTACCCAAAAGCACGGCCTAACCATGTTGTTTATCTCCCACGACCTCTCGGTAGTGCGCTATTTATGCGACCGCGTTATGGTGATGAACAAGGGCCAAATAGTTGAACAGGGAGAAACCGAAGCCCTATTCTCGTCACCAAAAAACAGTTATACCCAGCAATTGCTAAGTGCGATTCCAACACTAAAAGTCAGTGCTTAGCGATTTCCATGCCTTTTAATCTACAGAACATACAATTAACTAGGCTCACTAAACATCAACGATATAAACGATCTACAGCGGAGTAATCATGACAACATCTGTTGCAAACTCAGGCGAATTTTTAGGCCATCCCAAGGGGCTATACGTCTGCTTTACCACCGAGTTGTGGGAGCGTTTCTCATTTTATGGCATGAAGTATTTATTACTGCTCTATGTCACCAAGTACCATTTATTTTCGGACAATGCCGGCTATGACATTCTTGGTGCTTACGCAGGTTTAGTTTATGCGCTGCCGCTGATCGGTGGCTTAATTGCCGATCGTTACCTAGGCATGCGTAAAGCCGTGGTGTTTGGAGCCATACTCTTAACCCTTGGCCACGCCACTATGACTTACGAAGGCGCTGCTGCTGTTTCCTACGCCGCAGGGAGCGTTTTAGAAACAGCCATAACCCTTAACGACGGCAGTATAATTGCCGCTGGCACAGTGCTAACTGAGCGCATAGTCGTGCAAGATGTTATTGCATTAAAGGTTTTCTTTTTTGCTTTGGCCTTAATTACCCTCGGCGTTGGTTTTTTGAAGCCTAATATTTCCGTAATTGTTGGTCGGCTTTACCCACAAGACGACCCACGACAAGACTCCGGCTACACCATTTTTTATATGGGAATTAATATCGGCTCCTTTATCGCCACCCTACTCTGTGGCTGGCTGGGTGAAACCTACGGTTGGAGTTATGGCTTTGGCGCAGCCGGAATCGGCATGGCGTTTGGTCTAGTTACGTTCCTGTACGGTCAAAAATATTTACAAGGTCATGCCGAACCGCCAGCGCCAGAAAAACTGAAAACCCGCGGCTTTGGCCCGCTCAACCAAGAGTGGACTATTTACGCCGCGACGCTCGCCAGCCTCGCGCTGGTGTGGTGGGTTGTACAACGCGAACCGGTGGTACACATCGCCCAAAACAGTATGTTAATTGTCGCTATTGTCGGCTTGATTCTATATGCGCTATCGCAGGGTACGACTAAGCAGCGCCCTAACCTTCTCGCTTGGATTTTTTCTGGCTTTGCTGTTGTTAGTGGATTAGCTTGGGCGATTACCGGCAATGATCTTGGCTTGGGCTTAATGTTATTGGGATTAGTGTGCTTTATTGGCTACGGTTTCAAAATAAATAAATCACCTGAATACAGCCGTACCGTGGTGCTAATGTTTCTTATTGTTTCAACCGTTGTATTCTGGTCTTTGTTCGAACAATCGGCTGGCAGCATGACGCTCTACGCCGACCGCGTATTAGACCGCGACATAGCTGGCACCAGCGTTAAAGCTTCGATGTTCGGCTCATTAAACGCTGGCTTTATTATGCTGCTGGCTATTCCCTTCGCCATACTCTGGACGTGGCTTGGCCGAAAAAATATGGAGCCTTCCACACCGGTAAAGTTTGGGCTGGCGATTATTCAAGTAGGCTTGGGGTTTGGCGCTTTGGTATTGGGCGCGCAATTCGCAGACGACGCCGGTAAGGTGGCAATGATTTGGTTAGTGCTCGCCTATTTACTGCACACCACCGGGGAGATTTGTATTTCCCCCGTGGGTTTGTCGGCGGTAAGTAAACTTTCGATCGGTAATGTGGTTGGCGTAAGTATGGGCACTTGGTTTCTAGCTACCGCGCTGTCAGAAACCTTGGCGACACGCATCGGCAAACTCGCCTCCATCGACACCAGCCATGCCGCAAGCGATGCCCTTACCATGCTAACAACCTACACCGAGCTTTACACATTTTTAATGTGGCTGGGGCTCGGCGTTGGCGTATTTGTGTTAGCGCTATCACCGCTATTAAAACGCGGTATGCGCGGTATTCACTAATCAAAAAAGGTTTATCCAACAGTATGGGTAAACCTTTTTATTTCAACCAAGTTTAGTTTGGCTTATTTTTTTGTTCATTCGTTTTTTTGTTCGTTCGTTTAATTGCTAAGCTCGATCTGCAACATGTCTATTCCCCCAGACCAATAGGCTAACAAGAAACTGCGGCATTACCAGCCGCAACTTCGTTCTGCGTTTTGCTCATCTAACCACTCTTTAACGGGGGCAAAATAATCGACCATAGCCGAGGCATCGAGATCTGGCTGACCAGTAAGCGCCTGCATCGCTTCTTGCCACGGGCGACTCGCGCCCATCTCCATCATCGCTTTTAACTTAGCGCCAGCATCTTTGTTGCCATAGATGGTGCAGCGATGTAGTGGGCCTTCGAAACCAACGGTTTCGCATAGTGCACGATGAAACTGAAACTGCTGAATAAAGGCTAAGAAATAGCGTGCGTAAGGTGTATTACCGGGAATATGGTACTTGGCACCTGGGTCGAAATCATCCTCACTACGCGCCACAGGGGCCGCAACGCCTTGATACTGTTCGCGTAACGCCCACCAGCCCTTGTTGTAATCTTCGGGTTTTATTTCGCCGTTAAAAACCTGCCAGCGCCACTTATCCACTAACATTCCCCAAGGAATAAACGCGATTTTCTCTAACGCCTGCTTCATCAAGTAACCTAAGTCTTCACTCGCGGGCGGTTCTTCTTCAAGCAAACCAATTTCTTTTAAATAACGCGGCGTAATTGAAAGTGAAATGGTATCGCCAGAAGCCTCGTGAAAACCATCATTGGCACTGCCGCGAAATAACATCGGTTGATGTTTATAGGCGCGCTGATAGTAGTTGTGGCCTAACTCGTGATGAATGGTGTAAAAATCTTCTTCGTTGCGCTGAATACACATTTTAATACGCAGATCATCTTTATCATCCAAATCCCATGCGCTAGCATGGCAAACGACTTCGCGATCGCGCGGCTTTGTAAACTGCGAACGCTCGTAAAAGGTTTCGGGCAGAGGGTCAAAGCCGAGCGATGAGAAAAATGCCTCACCGGTGCGCACCATATCCATTTCGGTGAGCCCTTTTTGTGCGATTAAATCGGTAATGTTGTAGCTCTTTTCGCTGTTATCGGGCTTAACTTTGGGGTAAATATTTTCCCATGTTTGTGCCCACATATTGCCTAGCAGGTGGGCGGGAATTTTGCCCGCAGGCGGTACTACCTCATCACCATAAACTTCATTTAATTTAGCGCGAACATGGCAGTGTAAAGCTTCATACAAGGGCTTAATTTTTTGCCACTGTTTTTCCATATCGACAACAAATTCATCGGGCGACATATCGTAGTTCGAGCGCCACATTACAGAGAGGTTTTCAAACCCCAAATCTTGCGCGCCGGCATTCGCAATGGCCGCTTGTCGCTCATAAAGTTCTCGCATAGGCGGCGAGATTTTTCGCCACCCTTCCCAGAATTCTTTCATCAATTCGGGATCACTGCTAGTCGCCAAGGTATCGCTCATTTCCATCAAGGTAAAACATTCGTCATCGTTGCGGCAGTATTTACCTTCGCCATACATTGCCTGCATTTTTGAACCGATATCGGAAAGTTCCGCCGCAAGTGCCTCATCATTTGGCGATGGAAAAGTTATGCCTGCGCGCAAGGCATCCATTTTTCGTCGCGCATCCTCAGAGAGTTCAACACCATCCCAATTCTTAACCTGCATGGCGTACTGCACCGCCTTGAGGGTAAACTCTTTATTAGCTCGCGACTCAACAAACTGGCTATCCATATTAATGTAGGTTGCTGCAAGCCAAGCCGCATGAGCCGAGAACTGCCCCAGCTGCGCCAAATCCGCTTCCGCTTCAGCTAAAAACGCATCGGCACTCGCTTGATCGTATACAGCGGTAGATGCCTCGGTAGCCTTTAGGTCAGCTTGTTCGGCCTTTTTGTCACAGCCAACTAATAAACAGGTAAACATTAAAAATAGAAATACTTTCCGCCGTTGTCTCACAATACACCTCGTAGATTGACACGCTTAATATTGACTAAGGGCCTCTGAATCGCTCAGGTTGCCCATACAAAATTGTAATTCTGGATCGATAATCACACGCCCTACCATCGCCTCGCGCCCCAACAGCATTCGATAGCCCATTGAATCGCGATTGGTGAGAGTTAGCTGAACCTCCCAAGTGTCATCGCCGAGTGTCATGGGCACGGCAATAACAACCCTTTTTTGGGTATCACCAGATGAACTTTTAATCACACGACGATCAACCAACTTCGCTTCGCAACTAAGGTGAGTGCGTCGATTCTTCTGTAATGGGTGAATATCAAACTTTACCCAGCGCACGCCTTCGCGCTTTACGACACGGATATTCATCGCGTGAATACACGATGTCTTTGCGCCCGAATCTACCCTTGCCTTAATGGCCGCTATACCCAAACTGGGGAACGAACACCACTCTTCACAGCCTATGAGTTTCTTAATCGTTGCGGTCATATATCTTTAAAATCCCGATTGCGCTCTTTACAGCGTAAGCTAAATAGAAGTAATACTAGTCGTCATGAAGCACAAGCAATGCCAGATGTGTTGGTTTGCCACACCGACACTTCATCAAGCCCAAGCATACCCAAATTGGTAGGCGTAGGGCTAGGGTGATATTCCCATAAATGTCAACTTGTCAGCAGATGCTGCATGTCATCGGCTGCCGCCTCAGCCACATGACTGCCCAATGCGCGATACACCTCAAACTGGGTTTCATCAAAGTATTGGTCGGCTGTGCTCTGGTGGGGAAAGGTTGGATTTTGGGCCCTATAATAATGTAGGTACTCCGGCTCGGTTCCGGTAACCGAAAGCTTCAAGTAGAGAAGCCGCCCCGTCTCGCCATTATTGTAGTGAATACTGCCCAAACTGTAATGGCTTTTGGATAGCCCTTCTACTGGCTTTATTTCACTAAGATCAATTTCAATCTTCGCGCCTAAATCAATCTCGGCATAACGCTGCAAGGTTATTAAACCGTTAAAAGTGAAGCTGGGGTCAGCCTCCGCGTCGATACAAACAATGGTCTTGCACTGGCGCTTGAGCAATTCGTAAACACCGAGGTTCTCGATATGGCCGCCGTCTGAGCAATTGACAAAGGCGGTTCGCTCACTCACTAAACCCAGTGCTTCACGCAACAGATAGCGCAAGCCTAAGCTGTTATAGCGAACCCTTAGCGCTTTACCCTGCGCGACAATTTTCGGGTGTGGCAACCAGTAGTTTAAACGGATGTTCATCAAGGTAAGAAAGAATGACAAGGGCTTAACGGTAACCGCCCCCATATTGGGCGACGCCGCCGCAGCTGAAATTGCCATGGCCGTACCTAAGTTAAAATGCGGGTCTTGTGCTTCCATATCGGCCGTTGCGCAATAGCCGGTATAGTCGCTGCCACAATAACGCTTGGCTAAAATAAAAGGCACACTTTTGCGCGAGCGTAGCTGAGGGTTGTGACTACCCTGTAGATTCAATGCAGTATTAATAATATGGTATGGCGCAGAACTAGTTGCTTGATTAAGCTCTGACATCTTAATCTCGTCGGCTGGGGCTACCGCGCCCTCGCAATTTCCATCTGTTTTATCGCCGGCCATAGGCTTGAATAAAAAAGTACGGCTCAATCTATCTCGATAAAAAGGATGCAACGAAAATCGATTGATATTAACAAACAAAAAATTGTAGATAAGTACGGCTAGACCAAGTAAATACAGCCACCACTCGGCGTTTCCGTGGCTCAGCATTAACTGTCGAATTTGCAACAAAGCGCTATCACCACCAAACTCGCTAACCACAGTAATATCATAGCGATTGCGCTCTTGGGTGGTTAACCAAGTAACTATACTGCTGGGTTGAGGTTGTTTATGCGTTAGCACCAATCCAGATTTATCCAACGTGGCAATACGATAAGTCTCTAGGCCGATATTTTTCTGCATAAGAAAAATGCGAAGCGCGCTACAAATATTACTTTCGAAATTTTCGCTTGGCGTAAATGCATCCATTTCGGCTCCGGCAATAGCCGTTACGTCACTGCAATCCAAATTTAGATCTCGCGGCGCTGTTGTTTCCAGTATCGTATCAACAATATAGCTAACCGGCGTTGATACGGTTGCACCGCGACTAGCGGTATGAAAACTAAACGGCGAATTTATTGCTTCCACACACAAAAGCGTATAAAACATAAAGAGCACCGCAGGGGCAGAAACCCCCAAGATTAAAACCAACACCTTATCTTTAGCTTTGAACAGCCCCACTCCCAAAGTTATTAGAGTAACGATAAAGCCGGTAGTTATTGCCAGCATATGCTTACCGGCCCATACCGCAACCTCTTGCATCAACCCCACGGCACTAAGCGATACAATACTGCGCAAAAATTCGAACAGCGGAATAGAAACCAGTGCGGTAATCGCCAGCACCGTATATAGAATTACCCGCGTATCGGCGGCATCCCGCCCTCGCCAATTTAAATGACGTTTAAATATCGGCCGTACAGCGAGAGATAACGCCAACGGTAATAAACCTAACAGCGGAATCCAACGCTGAAACACATCGCTGAGCCTACCCGTAGCCTCAAAAAAAACCTCTGTCGCCAACACGGCAAGAATAATTAAGGGTAAAAACATAAAAAAACTGCGCAATATACCCTCCAAAAAAAGTACCGGTATACGCATGGAATTGAGTAAGCCACCACAACCGAGATATTCGCTGTAGTTCCGAATATGATTTAAACCTTGAGGTTCTGCGTCATCGGCGCGCGTTACTAATAGCTTGGCGTTAGAATCGTAATCCTTTACTAGACCGCTTAAACAAGAGCCAATATAACCACCACCCGATACCGTAGACAGATAATCGACCTTGCCAAGCAGGTTTTTCTGAATCAGGTGCTGGATAATACCGAGACTAAAGGATGCCGAACGAATACCTCCGCCGGAACAGGCTAAACCAACCAATTCGTTGCGAATAGTCGGCACAGATTCTATTTTTGCATCGATTGAATTAGGAGCTAATAAAGGAAAGGCTTGCTTTCTGCGTAGTTTGATTTCATCAAGCTCTGCATTAAATACTTCACCGTTAAAACTGATATCGCTGCGCGAGTTCTCCATTGGAGCCCCTTATTATTATGTTTGTATGCGGGCTATCTTAAGGGCATTAAGAAAAAAATATTAGTCGTATATACAATAAACTATGAATTTTGTGCCGCGCCTCCTGCTAGCGACCCTGATTACGTACCATGCAGGTACTATCAATGTTAAGTACTATCAATATTAAGCACTATCAATATTAAGTGCTAGCCGCAGTCAGAACCTGCTCGAATTCTATATAGCTAGTGTTTACTGCTTCTACCATAGAATCTAAAGTCGTATCGTCCGCTGATTCAACGGTGTATTCCAGCTGCTCACAGGATGCTATTAATTTTACTCCATCGATATTCGAAGCCACACCGCGTATCTCATGGGCGAGTTTTTGTAGTGCCGCTTTATCGCGGGCTTGACGCGCCTGCTCAAGTGCCTCCATACGCTCAGGCATTCGCTGCAAAAACATTGCTATTAATTTCAATAGCCGCGAACGATTGCCACGCAAGCGCGTAAGAGCAGCGCTCTCATCCCAAATGGATGAGGACGAATCTTCAGCTATGCAATCATCTTCTACAGCATCAATAAGCGCTGGCACGGCTTCAACATCCTTATCACGCTCTAAGTGCTCAGCAATCACGTGATCACCAGCCAAGCCATCATCATTTGTTAAGCTATAATTAGGCTTTTTAAGGTGTGCTAGACCAGAGGCCAACCAGGGCTGTAGCTTTACCTCCAGCTCATCCGGGTCGATTGGCTTTGTCATGTAATCATTCATACCGCTCTGTAAACAGCGTTCGCGGGCACCAGACATAGCATTTGCAGTCATTGCGACTATTGGTATATTTTGTGCTGTTTCTCCAGCTCCACCTTTACGAATTTCTTTGGTGGTTGCATAGCCATCAAGATCTGGCATTTGGCAATCCATTAACACCAGATCAATTTTACTACTTCCACTCGCCAGTAACTCAATCGCTTCACGTCCACTAGATGCAAGAACTACGTCTATACCCAAGTCTTCTAAAAGGCCACTACCCACCTCTCGGTTGATAAGATTATCGTCAACCAACATAACGCAGCTACCTTTCAGCTTTTCAGCTAAAGCACTCTTCCTGCGTCCTATACGGTTTACTGAAGGACCCCGATAGGAGCTACCACGCAAGTATTCTCGCCGCGCCTCTTCCGATGAAATACCTGCAACATCCAAAACAGTAAACCAAAGCATGTGCGGTGTTACAGGCTTTAACAAATCTTTCAAGCCGACGGAGGAAACACCTTCGAAAGTATTCGCCCGTAGCACCATGGTCGTATTGCCCGACGCAAAGTACTGTTTAAATTCTGCGCTGCGACATTCGCCGTGAGGGCACGCCGCTTCGTCAACCAAGACCAAACGATAAATGCGACTGTAATTGCGCAACGCCTCGCTACCCAATTCATCCAGCTCAGACAGGGTTGCAACAACGCTTACACCCCAACTATGCAACTGAGCTTCGAGTGTTTGACGAATAGAAGTATTCGGGCTCACAACCAAAACACTCAACTGCTGTACCTCTGGAACAATATGAAAAGGAAGCTGCTCACTTTCGCACTCTAGAATAATTTCGAATCTGAACTTACTCCCTCTATCCTTTTGGCTTGTAACCCCGATATTTCCACCCATTAACTTACACAGCTGCCGACAAATGGTTAGCCCCAAACCCGTACCACCAAATTTACGGGTAACACCCGAATCCTCTTGGGTAAAAGCATCGAATAACTTGCCGACATTTTCTTCCGCAATACCCACACCGGTATCACGTACGTAGCAACGCAGTAAAATACGTTTCGCCGGAGTAGTAACTTCAACAACTGACGAATCTATTTCATCATCGATCAACTCAGTTTCGCAATGAAGATAGACTTCACCTTCAGATGTGAATTTAATCGCATTACTAATAAGATTGGTCAAAATCTGGCGCAACCGATTGGCATCACCCACAACTCGATCGTGTTTAACCCCCACTGTCGACAACACAAATTCCAGGTCCTTCGCTGCCGCGCCTATCGCCAGCGAAGTAGAAATATCACTTACTATATTAATTAAACTAAATTCCCGGTTCTCCAAATCGAGCTTACCTGCTTCGATTTTCGACATATCAAGAATATCATTTATCAAACTGGTGAGCGCTTGCGCTGAACTTTCCGCCATGCGCACCAAACGGTGCTGTTTTTCCGTTAAGCCCTCACGCGCAAGCATATGCAACATACCGATAACACCGTTCATTGGTGTACGTATTTCGTGGCTAACATTGGCAATAAAACCACTTTTCATCTCACTAGCATCGATAGCTTCGTTTCGCGCTGTCTCAAGTTCGCGGGTTCGCTCTGCAACTTTTCGCTCAAGCTCCAAATTCATCTTATAAATTTCTGCCTGAATAGCTTTGCTTTCGCTAACATCACGAATAATCGCGGCAACTCCAACAACCTCACCATCTGCAAGAATAATAGGGGATAAATTTGCAGATATATCAATATCACTTCCGTAACGCGTAGTAGCGACGCTTTCAACATTCGCCAAATATTCACCGGCGAAAACATAACTAATTTTCTCGGTTGTAAATGCCGAGGCTTCACCCGCCTTAAACAGCATGTTAAAAATTGACTTGCCCATCGCACTTTGTGCGCTAAATCCAAATATCTGTTCGGCAGCAGGGTTCCAGCTATGAACCACGCCCCGCTCATCCATCGCAATAACGGCGTCACTAGAACTACTAACAATCGCCTCAAACTCGGCATGATCTTTCAATAATTTAAATCGTTTGAGAATATTACTTTGATAACTAATAAACCCTAACACCATAATGGCTAGTACCAGAGTCACCAACAACATTGTTTCAAAAACCCTAACACTTACCTCCTTATCGATTTGCGACGACAGAACGCCAACGACCAAAGAAATATTACGACGATCTAACTCTGCCTCTAACGGAACTATTGCCGACATAAAAAGGTATCGATCCGAATTTCGGTCACCCACGGCTTCAATAAAATCGCCCACCTGCTCTATCTCGTTAGACACCGTAAACTCCTTACCCCATCCAGCACTTGGATCGAATTCAAAACTAAAGTTTTTACGATTATCTAGTGGGTTATAGATAAACCCACCGGTCGAGTTGAGAATAAATTGGGCCAGATTGTGCGGAACCTTTTCAGTTAAACTATTGATTAATACCTGAGCATCGATATTCAGTATCACAAACCCAAATATATTGCCGCTATCGTCCAGCGCATTAATCAGTATTCGAAACGTTGGGCGATAAGGAAACTCTATCTTGCCAAACTCTCGGTTTAAGTTTATATCGGAGTAATAAACTTCGTCGGGAACGAGCTTCATTGCCGCTCGGAAATACTCGGAATCGGCCTTAGATTGGAGCTGATCTTCAGCGGCGACTAAGATATTGAGTTTTTTACGCTCGACACGAACCAACTCACGGCCTCCATCAGCGACACCGATGTAGCGAATCTGAAGAATTTCGGGGTTATTTTCTAGGTAGGCAATAAAGATTGTTTGTAATCGCTTTGTCCATTCGGTGTAGGACGAACCATCCTGCTGATCTCGACCACTCTGTTTCGAACGGAGAATGCCCGCAATCGGTGGCGTAGAGGCAATAAAGGTCAGTTTATTGCGTAGAATATTAATCTCATCTTGAAGCTGCGCCTGGCGCATGCTCAACTGCTCTTCGACCCGCACGCGATAGCTTTCAACCACACTATTTCGCACCAAGCTCTCGAATATTACGACAAATGCGATGCACAAGATAAGCGCGATACCGACAAGTATTGCCGAAAAGCGCTTTAAAGACAGCTCCCGAATAGGCCCACGTGACATAGAATACCTCAAGGCACCAACACCGCTACTACGAATTAACGCGAAACTCGAACCGCCACCCATTAAGCCCGCTAAAAATGACGCCTAAAACAACACCGATTTAACTAATACATTAAATATGAGGTAAGTGTAGTCAATGTTTCCTGAATGGAGCGCTAAAACACCGAAAACAGCGAAGATCAGCAATAATTCGTAGCAAAAATCCAATGACCACCGCAAGCAGCGCGATCATCTACATTCGACTCGCACGAACGCCTAAAATTTAGTACCTCGCCGGACCAGTACCTGCCTCGAAAAGGTGTTAGTGATACCGGTCAACACCATAGAACTCACCATTGCGCCGCTTGCACGAAGCATTGAGAAGTATTGACAACGGTTACCGATACCGCCGTTGATGATGGAGCTATTAACCTAGTTGCCAGCAACTCCGTTTTATCCAGCTACCCGCCATTAATTAATTTGGTGGATGCCGTAAACCAAGTCAATATTCACAGCGACACGCTCAATATTAATTCGACAAATATAGGCAGCGGCAGTATCGAGCCCATCGTCGTCGATGTTGATACCGGTATACACCTAACTTTCACTAGTGATACCGCCTATATTATTAACCTCAACAATACCGCGTTAACGTCATCTGGCGAAATTGTCGATGTTATCAGCGACCGCATACAAAGTTCAGACCGAGCACTCACAACCGGTTTAGCAGCTTTCGATGAAGGCATTAACAGTGAATAAAAACTAGACACCCACCCCATCACTCTAACATTCCCTCCTACGTAGAAATTACTCCTCATTGGAGGATGTTCGCTCGCCTTAGAAATGGTTTTTTGACGTTAAAATACGCTTTATCAGCGCTTTACAGCGCCAATCAAAAACAGACAACTTTCAAACAAGCTCAATATTAAAATGATCCGGCGTTTTCGTTAGTGTGCTTATTCTATCCCGCGCTTTCGTTAGTATGGGTGTCTTAATTATTCCTGCCTGACCATCTTTGCTTTTAACTTTTAGGCTTTGGGTTCCACGCGGAACGCGTCGAGTTAATTAAAACATCTGTTATTGCTTTCTCTGTGAAAAACTCTTTGAAGAGCCGCTTAGCCACGTCTAAATCTTCGCATATAAGCCTATTATCACACTCATCTTCTCCAAATCGCACCGTTCCCTCATATGCAACGCTATCGGGCTGCCACCAGTCACGAACCTTTGATTTCTCTCCAGCGCATTCAAATGGAAATATTGCCAAGCGAAAACGCCCCGGCAAAACCATCATTGAAATACTATCCCGTTGTACAAAATAGTAGCTGGGCTCGAAGTACTCATAATTCGTACGCAACGAAACCGTACCACCCGATAAAAAAGTTTCTTCTAATGCAGACTCGACCGCCGACCACTCAAAAAACCATTCTGCCCCCCGACCGTTGTGCAGAGGAGAGGCAAAGAGAGAAAGCTTTAATTTACCCTCATTATTAATCATCGATTAGAGACCCCCTTAACCGTTCGCAAAATATGAGGTTGCTTACTTGGATCTGGAGACCGAGTCCAGAAATATGTAAGGTTTTCATTTGTATCAATAAACTTCAAGGAACTAAGTCCAGATCTATCAGCCATAGTCCCTAATATTAAAATTATCCGGCGTTTTCGTTAGTGTGCGTTAATGTGGGTGTCTCGATTATTCGTTGTATTTATTGACCGTAAAGCTCTTTCCAAACACGCTCTTGCACCGATCTCTGATCACCAGTCCATGAATCGAAACAACTGTCATAAAATGTCACCAAGATGCCTCCATCAAAAACCGACAAAGAAATGCAATTAAGATTGTTAGGGAGCACGTCATGATCGGCACACCACTCGTTTGACAACCACATGGTACTTCCAACAGCCTCTATGTCACCCTTAACGATAATATTCCTACCAGGATTACTTGCAACATCAATTACATCCTTACGTAATGGCGGTGGCAACCCATTGCTTTTTATCGCCCAAGAAGTTACGTCTACCCCTAGGACTTGCAACTCCCGCAAGTCCTTTTTATTTTGTATTTTGTTGTATTCACTATCATACACCCTCCCCCAACGGCAAAAACCACCACTCCCTATCAAAGCAAACTGCTCCATTAGTGTATCGCGACTTTTCTGCGGGGGAGCTATTAGTAATCTATCAACTTTCTCATCTGAAAAACTTATTAAGGAAATTGACAAATCATCTGTGCGATAAAAGAAATCCGCATCATGAGCTTCCAACAGCTCGAAAATTTCATCATAGCTGCGCCTCACCCCTTCGAACTCTTCAACAAATCCGTGCCCTATGATATCTAAAACCTGACATACTTTTTGCCAAATCATTGAGGAGGAAAAATTACGCCCCCAATTCACTTCAAATTCAAATTCAATAGACATATTCTCTACCTATTTGCGGGGTCGAACTCAGTCACAACAATAAAAACTAGACACCCACCCCATCACTTGCACGGCAACCTCAATAACTGTATATTTACCCAGTACAACATAACGCAAGGATGCCGATATGCCCAAAGCCAGAAAGCACCTAATATCTCTAGAAGCCACACCTTACTATCACTGTACCTCACGCTGCGTACGCAAGGCCTTCCTCTGCGGTATCGATGAGCAAGACAATAACTACGAACACCGCCGACAGTGGGTGGAAGAACGCATTCTCGAATTAGGCGCCATTTTTTGTATTGATGTGTGCGCCTATGCGGTGATGAGTAACCACCACCATGTGGTGCTTCATATTAATACGGCCAATATGCACGCCTTAACACCCTGCTATATATACGAATTTACTACCGTTTATTAAGTTTATTTCTAGGTAATAAGTATGACCAAAATAAACCAGCTTACGCTCAGTAGTATCACCTATCTAACTGTCTTACCTGATAAAATTAAAGTAATTTATTCATAACAATACAGAGCTAAAAATAATTTTAGATTGCCACGTTTAACCTAATAAAACTGCCAACTTCGTACACACTAGCAAAAAGAGAAAATCTCATACGCTTTACTTTAAACATACGTTACTTGAGCAGGCTAACCATGCATCATATAAAGTTCAGACCTTCAGCTAGCCAATCAGAGATACATCACCCTCAAATGCGTAATTAGTGGCCGCCTATATATACAGCTAAACGCGAGCTTAACAGGCTTACCAGCCATAAACGCTGCGACAACCAATGAAAACAACGCTAGCACTCATAGCGAACTTACTTATTGAACAGAATTTATTAAGAAAGTGAAAAGCCCCAACAACAGCACATTGATTGGTCGAGTCGTCATCCCGTAGTCAATTAAAATTAGAATCGTAGCTTGGAACGCTTGGGGAAGTTAAGGTTTGATAATCTGGGGACGACGCGCCTAAAGCGGTAAGTGTACTTTTGGCCGTACCAATACCTACACCCTGATTACCATTATCGTTATACGCCGGATCAAGGAGTGAATACCGATTTTTTTATTGGATAAGGTGTAAAAAGTACTATAGATATTCAGTATTTTGTACGAATTACTTGAGATTCGCTTACCAGAAAAAGCATCTTCATCACTTACAGAAAACGTAATTGACCATGAATTTAACGCAAAAAAAATCGCGCCAAAGACAAAGTTTAGCAAAACGCACTTTCTCAAGAATTGAACGGGCACCTGAGGGACTTCCTTGTACAACTTCTATTCCAATTTAAAATAATTAACACTGGAAGGATACTTTATCGTGCTAAAAATTTCTAGCGCAAAAACAATTCTTTTGGCGCCAACATTTGCAGGCCTGACGCTTCGCTTACAAGATACACCTTTACGCCGAACACGTTTTTTGAATATAGCTTGTTGGATGAAACTCCCACTACGAGTCTAAATGCAATAAAGCTAAAACACCGGGACAACAAACTTCAATGGTTGGGCTTTGCTTGTTCTGAGTTATGATTCCAGCCAAACATCCCTTACCCACTCCCAAACATTACTGGCCACTTCTTCTGGTTGTTCGTCTAGCGATTCATTCCAAACGTAGACGGTTCCCTCTTCGGAAACACAATAAATATTGGAACGATCTTGGCAAAGGGGAATGTATTCGCGCGGCATGCCACGAGCCCAGGCTTCGGCGGCGACTTCGGGCAGGTAGGTATGGCAGTTGCGGTCTGCGACGGTAACCGGCTCCAAGCGCCCATATATTTCAAAACTGGAATTGAGTAGAAAATCACGCAGCTCTGCGGGCACCGAGATAAGCATCGCTTCTTGGGCTTCCACCACATCGTCTAGCGTGGGCATATCTGGCTCTATTAACGGCTTTTCTGCGCGTTCGTGTAAAATCTCGGCAATTTCATTTATCACGGTGTTATCTCGTTAGTCTAGGTTGTTTCGTAAATCTAGGTTATTTCGTAAATCTAAGCTATTTCGTAGATTCAAGTTGCATAGTTGATCTGAGCGATCTAGGTTGTCTCCCAGACCTAACATGTCTCGTTGCTCTAATAAGTCTTAGTTTGCTTGGGTAGGAACTTTACCACTTCCTGCTAGCGATTCCTTTCGCATTTTGCTCACGGCTCTATAACTACAGCGCACTCCACCATACGCCAGTCACGTATTTTCTCCTTATCAATTAGCTCATCGTAATCAGGAAACGCTTCTCGGCTTGCCGCTAAAAACACCTTTTCGCGAGGTGTAATAAGAAAAGCTGTGTTAATGGCGTTTCACCGCCGCCAACAAGCTTTAAGTCGAATAAATCTAATCAAAAATTTAACGTATTTAGCAGGAACGATCTGTCGCCAACATAGGCGTTCTACATCAACATTTCCCCAGCGCCGTCAGGAGTAGTAACAGCGTTCCAAGCATATCTATCGATTTGGAAGCAAAGCGAAATTGCACATTACGCTTATATAGCCATGAAAATCTTTTGTGAGTTTAAAGCGCTCTACACCCAGAGCATAATTTTCATTTATGCGAACAAGGTTTTCGATAAAGCTTTTCTAGCACCATTTACTGTAGGCTTTTCGACTTCTAAATCTTGGGGTTATATCAAGTGTGTTTTTGTTGTCAGTTCCCATGTTGGCTCCGTTTCCATTTTTAACTTGCGACTCTATACCTAGCTGTATTTATCTTTCCGCTATTTCTCGCTCGCTTTTTGCTTGCCTTAACAACAACCACAGTAAAAACGGCCAAAAAACAGCCTATGTTGGTAGGCAAATAAAATTAGTTTAAACAGAAATAGCAACGCAAGACTAGTGAGTAGAACAACGGGAAATAAACGAGCTGTGATTCGAGGCGAAGACGTGGGAGCTAAGGAGCGAAGCTAAGATTCGTAACGTTAAATGGAAGGTGGTGCCCGGGGCCGGACTTGAACCGGCACGACTGTTAAGGTCGGGGGATTTTAAGTCCCCTGTGTCTACCAATTTCACCACCCGGGCGTACTACTAAATGAACGATCACTAGAACGTGAATGCTGTTCATTACTAACAAAAAAATGGAGGCGCGGGTCGGAATCGAACCGGCGTTAACGGAGTTGCAGTCCGCTGCATGACCACTCTGCCACCGCGCCTTTAAGGGATGCGAATTGTAATGGATTCCAAAACGAATGCAAACCCTTTGTAGCTATTCTTTACCACTTAAGCTCGGCCAAGCGGCACGCAGGTAAAGGAACATAGACCAAAGGGTTAAAATTGCAGCAGAGTAGAGCGTAAAGTAACCAATCATATCGATGTAGCGGTATTTAAACGGCTCAACTAACAACAGCACCACTATGGCAATGATCTGCAAGGTGGTTTTAATTTTGCCAATGGAAGAAACCGCCACATTGGCTCGCTTACCTAGTTCCGCCATCCATTCACGCAATGCAGAAATCACAATCTCGCGGCAAATGATGACCGTGGCTGGCAGGGTAAACCAAATGTTGTGATGGCTATCGATAAGTACCGTTAGCGCCACGGCAACCATAAGTTTGTCGGCAACCGGGTCTAAGAATGCACCAAACGGGGTAACCAAATGGTACTTGCGGGCAATGTAGCCATCTAGCGCATCGGTAATACCGGCCAAACCAAACAGTGCCGCTGATACCAAAAAGCGCCATTCGAACGGCGTGTAGTAAATGACGACTAATAGCGGGATAAAGGCTATACGAATTAGGGTGAGCTGATTGGCGATGTTAAACATGCATATTCCAGTTAGCCAAGTAATTACGGCATTGGCGAGTCTAAGTTGAACCGAGCAGACGGCGCCTAGCTCAATGAGGTGGCAAACTTACTCACTGTGCAACGCGCTGTAAACCTCTTCTGCCATTTTTTTGCTGATTGATGGCACTTTTGCCAGATCATCAACGCTGGCACGCATCACTTCCTGTAAACCACCAAAGTGGTTTAGCAATTCTTTGCGTCGTTTAGGGCCAACACCGGGAATAGCCTCTAGGGTTGAGGTTCTGCGTTGGCTGTCGCGGCGCTGTTTGTGGCCGGTAATGGCAAACCTGTGGGCCTCGTCGCGAATCTGCTGTATAAGGTGCAATGCTGGGTGATCGCTGGCCAGCACCTGTTCACGGCCATCGGGGTGAACTAGGGTTTCAAATCCCGCTTTACGAGTCGTGCCTTTGGCGACGCCGACAATCTTCAGGTAGGAGATACCCAACTCCTCTAACACCGCTCGCGCGGTGCTGATCTGTCCTTTACCACCGTCGATAAGTAGTAGGTCTGGCAGACTAACGCCCTCTTTCTGCAAGCGTGAATAACGACGAGTTAAGGCTTGCCCCATAGCCGCGTAATCATCCCCTGCGGTTATGTCACTAATATTAAAACGTCGATAATCGGATTTAGCGGCGCCCTGTTGATTAAATACCACACAGGATGCAACGGTGTTTTCACCGCTACTGTGGCTTATATCGAAACATTCGATGCGATTAGGCAGTTCGTCTAGGCCAAGGGTATCTTGTAGCGATTCTAGTCTTTGGCGCTGGGTTTGGGCACTGTTTAATAGGGATTGTAAGTTGAGCCGCGCCGCCTGCTCTGCCATCGCTAGCCATTTCGCACGATAGGTTCGTACGTTGGCGGTAATTTTAACTTGTCGACCCGATTTTAAGGCTACAGCGTCTTGCAGCACTTTGAGATCGGCGCTTGGCTGATTAACGATCACAACTGGCGGAATATCCATATCGCCGCCCCCTAAGTACAAATGACAGAGAAATGCGTTAAGAACATCGCCCGTAGTCGAATCTAGGCGATCTTTTGGGTAGTGCGTTTTACTGCCCATTACACTGCCCTGACGGATATAAAGCATATGGATGCAGGCCTTACCTGCCTCTACCGCACAGGCGACAACATCCATATTCTGGAACCCAGACTCCATCACCTGCTGCGCCTGAACCTGGCGTAATGCGGTGATACGGTCGCGAAATATGGCGGCTTGTTCAAAATCCAGCTCGCTGGAGGCGGTCTCCATCGACTTCACCAATTCCTGCAGCAGGCTATCACTTTTACCATCGAGAAACTGTGCCGTTTGTACCACATCACGCGCATAGGCCTGTTCAGAAATGGCCTCGACACAGGGCCCAGAACAGCGGCCAATTTGATAGAGCAAACAGGGCCGAGTGCGGTTGCGGTAAACGCTATCTTCACATTGGCGCACGCCGAAGGTTTTTTGTAAAAAATTCAGGCTTTCTCGCACCGCACCCACATTTGGGTAGGGGCCGAAATACTGGCCTTTTTTCTTTTTTGCACCGCGATGCAGCGACAAACGCACGTGTCGCTCATCTGAGGACAGAAATATATAGGGGAAGGATTTATCGTCGCGCAATAAAATATTAAACGGCGGCTTTTGTGACTTAATAAGGTTGTGCTCTAACACTAGCGCTTCTGCTTCGCTTGGCGCTACGGTAATGTTAATTGCGGCAATACGCCTTACTAGGGCAAGTGTTTTGGTGGTGAGACCGGCTGCGCGAAAATAGCTCGATACACGGTTTTTTAGATTTTTGGCTTTGCCAACGTAAAGAATTTTACCCTTGGCGTCGTACATTTGGTAAACGCCCGGCTTGGAAGTTAGGGTTTTTATAAACTGCTTAGGGTCAAACTCGGAGCCGGCTTCGGAAGCGGATACATCGCTAGATTTCAAAGCTGAAGGCTCCATTTAACGTTACGATTACGCGTTATAATTACACGGCAAGTGAGTTGCTTGGTATTGTTTGCTGCTGGTATTGACGGCTACTAATTAAGTGTTGAATGCTGGAACAGCCTATCGAATGCCTAAAATACTAGGACAAGCTATCTACATCTAACATTTTATGTTTAACCGCCAACAACGCTAGCTCAACATCGCTGTTGATATTGAGCTTATCGAAAATACGATAGCGGTAGCTGTTTACCGTTTTGGGACTTACGCAAAACGCTTCGGCGATCTCCTGAACCTTCGAGCCGTTTGCAATCATAATGGCCGTTTGCAACTCCCGTTCAGACAACAGCTCAAAGGGAGAGCTATCGCCCTTGCCGCCATTAAAGTTACGCAGCGCTAATTGCTGTGCAATACTGCTGCTCATAAATAGATTACCTTTCATAACCGTATTTACAGCATTAATAATTTCGTCAAAGCCCGCCCCCTTGGTTACATAACCAGAGGCGCCCGCTTTCATTAATCGCTCAGGGAACATATCGTCCGCCAGAGCAGTAACCGCAATAATTTTAGTGGCACCACACGCCAGCAAGATTTTACGAGTTGCTTCCAAGCCACCAATGCCTGGCATTTTAACGTCCATTAATACAATGTCCGGGCCTAATTCACGACAAAGCTGTACCGCCTGTTCACCTGTCTTGGCCTCTCCTACCACTTCAAACCCTGTAACGTCCTGAAGCATTCGCACCAGACCCATTCGCACTAGATCGTGGTCGTCTGCTACTAAAATTGTTGTCACTCTACCTACTCCATATTTTTGTTTTTTGGGCCAAATCTTGCGGCGCTCATTACAGGGGGTGAACTATCACCTGTCAGCGCACTCTCCTTCGGCTACTGCTGTAATGATGTATACCTACATTGGTGGTGCAATTTACCATTTTGGCTATTCTGGTGCCTAGTCTTAATTAGACTAATGGGCGTCAGCATCAAAAAGTAATCGGTTACACTGGCAATAAAAAAGAACCCCGCAGTTGTGGCTGGCTTCTTATCGACCCGACACTGTAAGGTTATTCAACAAAGACTTAGGTGACAGGTATCACAGTCTCTCGTGAATCACCTATTCGATAAATTGCGGCTCTTGTTCTAACTCGATATCGAAGCGCGCTTTAATGTTGGATTGGATCGCTTTGGCAAGCATTAGCACCTGCTTTGCGGGGCCGCGATTAGGGTTGGTTAATACCAGCGCCTGCTGTTCGTGAACTTTAACACCAAATTCAGTACGCCCTTTCCAACCTGCTTTTTCAATTAACCAGCCAGCGGCAATTTTTTTCTGATTTGACGCGACATCATAGGCCGCGACGTCGGGATACATTTCACGAATCTTCTCGAATGACTCGACAGAAATTATCGGGTTTTTAAAAAAACTACCTACATTCGGAATTTGATCTGGGCTTGGCAATTTGCGGCGGCGCAGCTCCATCACTGTGTGCGCTATAACTTCTGGCGTGATGGCACTGCGCTTAAGCCCGAGAAGCTCTTGCTTAATCGCGGGATAATGGTCGTGTATTTGCGGGGTGCGCGAAAGGCGGAACGTAACGGAGACAACGATATATTGATTGCGTAAACGCTGTTTAAATACGCTTTCTCGATAGTCGAACTCACATTTGTTTTTATCAAACACTTCCACTTCGCCGGTACTGCGATTTAACGCTTGCAAGTGATCGAACACATCGCACAATTCAACACCATAGGCGCCGATATTTTGAATTGGCGCGGCGCCAACCAAACCGGGAATTAACGATAAATTTTCTAACCCGTAATATTTTTTAGCGGTACAAAACTGTACGAATCTGTGCCAATTTTCGCCTGCGGCAGAGCGTACTAATAATGTGTCACCCTGTTCTTCTAACACTTCCACACCGCGCAGCGCTGGCTGTAATACTAAACCGTCAATTCGTTCTGGTAGTAATACATTACTGCCACCACCTAAAAGGTGAACAGACATCTGCCTTTGCTGTGCCCAGGCCAATGCGTCACGAAGATCCGTAATGGATGTAGCGCGAACGAAGTTAGCCGCCACCGAAGGTACGGCTAAGGTGTTTAAACGCTGTAGGTTTACATTTACTAGAGGCGTCATTACTTCTCTTTTTTAATCGTATTTAACAGGCCGTTACAACCATCTTCAATTAAATCTAACACTAGTTCAAAGCCTTTCGTGCCGCCATGATAAGGGTCGGGCACTTCGCGATACTTGGCTTGCGAGGAATAGTCTAAAAACAATTTCACTTCTCCAGAATAGCCTGCGGGACATAGCTCAATCAAATGATCTAGATTTGCCGTGTCCATCGCAAGAATATAGTCGTAGTGGTTAAAATCTACTGCCTCAAACTTGCGGCCACGTAAGTCGCTAATATCGCAACCGCGAGATTTCGCGGCGCTGACACTGCGCGGATCTGGCGGTTCATCTATATGCCAGCCAGACGTCCCAGCTGACTCTATCTCGATACAGTGGCTAAGGTTGTGCTCGGCAACTAATTGACGAAACAAGCCATGGGCTGTTGGCGAACGACAGATGTTGCCAAGACAAACAAATAATACTGCAACCTTTTTCACTTAGTACCCTCAATTATCGCCCTAACCCGCTCAAGGTCTGCTTCGGTATCAACTCCGCCCGGCACGTGTTCACAGGCGTCGGCAATATGAATTTCTCGACCGTTAGCTAACAGGCGCAATTGTTCCAGCTTCTCTATTGACTCCAACGGTGCCAGCGGCCAAGTTACAAATTCATGCAGCACGGCAACGCGGTAAGCATAGATGCCGATATGACGGCGTGCGAGCGAACTTATTTCGACCGGCGCCCCCGCAACCGCAGACTTCGTTTCATCAAAATCGCGGTCAAACATTTCTTGTATCTGAGCGGGACTAAATTCATCTCGCTGCCAAGGAATGGGCGCGCGTGAAAAATAAAGCGCCCTCCCCATATTGTCGGCAACGACCTTAACGGCATTGGGATTAAACAACGTTGCCAGGTCGTGAATGGGCTCTCCCAATGTGGCAGCACTTGCTCGGCTGTTTTGCGCTAGGTTTTTTGCTACCTGCTGGATAACAGAGGGAGGAATTAATGGCTCATCGCCCTGTACGTTTACAATAATTTCGTCGTCCGCGAACCCATACAGTTTCACCACTTCTTGTAGTCGATCGGTACCAGACTGGTGATCTGCGGACGTCATACACACTTCACCCGAAAACGCCGTAACGGCATCAAATACACGTTGATCGTCGGTAGCTACAATCACTTTTTCGGCGCCGCTTTGCTGTGCGCGTTGATAAACATGCTGGATCATTGACTTGCCATCAATAATCGCTAAAGGCTTTGCCGGTAGGCGTGTAGAAGCATAACGCGCAGGAATAATGACTGAATATTTCATGGTTTTACAAACTTTCCACGTTGGGTCTCTCGATCGATTTCGCTGCTACCGCTAGCGCTATTGAATCGACAACAATGTCTGGCACATCCGTATCTAAACGTACGTACCACCAATTGGGTTGCGCAAAAGCTTTACACTTCATGGCATCTTTCGCCGTCATAACCACCGGTTTATCAGCGAAGTCGGTTAAGTCTTTTGCAGAAAAAGCATAGTGATCGGGGAAACTATGACGATTAAAATTATCCACCCCCAACAGTTCTTCGAGGGCATTAAAATATTTCTGCGGGTTGCCAATCGCCGCAATCGCTTCAAAGCGGTCAAATGACGTTAATTTTTCTAAACTAAATTCCTGTGCGGTTTGCAAGTGCACTAAGGTGCATAAACGCGGGGAGAAACAGCAAACCGATTGGTGTAACGGCAAGCCCTGCTCAACCAACATTTGTTGAATTGTATATTCAGCATCAACAGCGCCAGCCAATAAAATATGATCAACACGAGTAAGTCTATTCAGGGGTTCTCGCAATGGCCCTAAAGGTAAACAGTGGCCATTCCCCAGCAGTTGTTTCGCATCGACTACGGCAATTTCTATTTCTCGCCCCAAACGATAATGCTGGAGACCGTCATCCGCTAACACCAGATCACAGTCGAACTGCTTCAACAGTAATTCCACGGCCGCAACGCGATCTTCCGCCACTACGACGGGCGCACCGGTTAGGGTAAATATTTCGAGCGGCTCATCGCCCACCGCATGCGCTGTTGACGCTTTATCTAAAACAATTACGTCGGCGCTGCCAGGGCTACTTTTTCGTCCATAGCCACGAGACACCACTCCCGGATTGAACCCGCGCTGTTGCAAGCGTTTTACTAGCGCGACCAATAACGGCGTTTTGCCTGTGCCACCAACGGAAATATTGCCAACAATAACAATTGGTACCGGAAAGTATTTCGCGTCTGCCTGCAATCGCTTGCGCCGAGCATCACTTAAGCCTCGAAACAAAAGTTCTAAGGGGAACAACAGCCACAACCACCCCGGTCGACTATACCAGCGACGCTGAATGGCTTGGCTCAGCCAACTTGCAAGTCGCGTTGCCAAGGAGGCTGAGGTGTGACGGGCTGAGTTAGGCATTTATATAAATGTCGATAACGACAAAAGATAACAGCGCGAGTATTGCCAGCACTAACGCGTGCTATTCGCTGCCGACTCTTCTGCAGGCGCTTGGGTGGTAAGGCTGAGGTTGCTGTACCCCATTTGTCCGGCTAGATCCATAACCGCGATAATCGCTTGATAGGCTGCGTTAGCGTCACCGGTAATGATAAAGGGCAGCTTTGTATTGCCACCGGCAACCTCATCGATAGCGGTACGCAAGGTGGCGAGTTGCTTGTTAACCAAGGCCTTGCCATTTACCGAGTAACCGCCCTGGCTAGACACCAAAACTTCTATTTGCGCGGCCGCAGTCGGCTGAAGTTCACCGTTAGCCTCGGGTAAATCGAGCTCTAAATGGGTTTCTTTGGTGAAGGTCGTAGAGACCATAAAAAAGATGAGCAAAAGAAACACCACGTCGATTAACGGCGTTAGGTTGACGCTTTCTTCTGCTTTTACTTGTCGTTTAAACTGCATTGCTAACGCCCTAGGCCACTTTAAGATCGACGCGACGATCGCTGTGCAAAGCGTCTACAAGTTTGATCGCTTCTTGCTCCATGGTTACGACTAAAGTGTCGACCCGGCGCACGTAAAATCGATGTGCCATCATGGCTGGAATCGCAACGGTCAAGCCCGCCGCCGTGGTGATTAGCGCTTCTGAAATACCACCGGCGAGAACACCAGCATTACCGGCGCCCTCTAGGTTTAGCGCGGTAAAAACTTTAATCATGCCGATAACCGTACCCAGCAAGCCAAACAGTGGCGCAATTGCGGCGATTGTTCCGAGCGCGCCAAGATAGCGTTCCATATCGTGAACAACTTGGCTGGCGGCTTCTTGAATACTGTCCTTCATTACATCGCGGCCGTGTTTTGAATTGCTGAGTCCAGCGGCAAGAATTCGGCCCAGCTGAGACGAGCGGCGCAGCTCTTTTAGTTTTTCACTGTCGAGCTGATTTTTCTGAATCCAACTCCAAACCTGACCAAGCTGATGCTTTGGCGCGATTTTGGCGGGATTTAACGACCAGTAACGCTCTACGCTAATCGCGATAACGGCGATAGAACAGATTATGATCGGCAGCATTAACCATCCGCCGGAGGCGATTATTTCGAACACTCATCACTCCTAATATTACTGTCGTTGGAATTCTTATTAATATTGTTATTGTCTGTTGCGCAGGTTTTACCCATAACGTGGCAAGTTAAAGCCTAGGAACCCATACAGCGCGGTATGATACCCGATTGTCGGCAGTTTTGCCGCGCCTGTTTCAGCAACGGGATTTGAGTCTCACTCCAGCCACAAGCGGCGCCGCTGCTGCCTCTCTCTACTTAGGCTAACACCCCCGCTTAAGTCAAAATTGAACACCAGAGCGCCGTCTAAATCTGTGCGCAACAGATGGCTCCCTAAATCTTGATAGCGCTTCTCGATACTGGGATGCGGATGATGGTAACGATTTTGATAACCTACGCTGAACAAAACGTATTGCGGTTGAAGCGCGGCAATAAACGCGTTGGTGGACGAGGTTTTACTGCCGTGATGAGGCGCGACCAACAAGTCTACCCCGGCAGCCAAACGTGGATCGCGCAGCAAGATTCGTTCGACTGGGGCTTCGATATCGCCGGCAATTAAGATTCGCCTGCCTTCAAAACTAACTAACAACACACAGGAACGATTGTTGGATTTAAGCGTGGCGTCAGCTTCGGCATTGACCATTGTGCCGGCTTCTGGCCAGAGCACTTCAAATGTTACACCGTCCCACTGCCACGCGGTTTGATCACCGCACGCTTCGACTTCAACGGCACGGGCATTCAGTGCAGCCCTAATTCCACCTGCAGATGATTCTGGCACGGCCAAGCTACGCTCTACCCGCTTAGGTTCTCCGCTAATAATCCGCTCACTAGCTATCATCGACAACAGACCGGTGGTTCCGCCGTTATGATCGCTATCGCCATGGCTAACCACAAGCGTGTCAATATGGGTTCGCCCCTGCTGGTATAAGTGGGGGGCAATAACACGGCTGCCAATATCAAAGCTTTCACCAAAACGGGCACCGGTATCGTAAACAAGGGTGTGTTTTGGGGTTGCGATTACCACCGAAAGCCCCTGCCCCACATCTAACATGGTAATACCAAGTGCCGATTGCTCTGTAGATTTTGGAATTAAGGTCACCACAAGCAACAACAAACCCAACACGCGATAACCGACAGCTTTTGGCGCCAACAGTAGTACCACCCCCAGTAAACCCGCAAGCATCAAAACGCCGCCCTGCGGCGAAATAGTCGGATGCCAAAGCAAGGGGTTTTCCATTGCGTAATCACTCATAAGTTCTAACCCGCGAACCGCTAGAGTTAAAACCCAATCCGCCAGCTGCAAAAATAAATGGCCTACGCGCAAACTCACCAATCCAGTGATACCAGCCAGCAGCAACGGCGGTATCACCGCAAATGACACCAGCGGAACGAAAATCAGGTTTGCCACAGGGCTGATAAGGCTAACGGGTAAACCCAACAGCGCTAAGGGCACTAGCATTCCGACAAATAAAACCAACTGCGCACGCAATAGACTAAGCCATTTAGCCGGCTCGATAACACGGCACGAAAAGCTGTAGATCAAAACCGAAACAGCGGAAAAGCTCAGCCAAAAACCCGGCTGGATAAACGCAAAGGGATCGAGCAATGTAATCGCCATTACCGCGATCACAAGACAGCGCGCATAACTAAGCCTGCGCCCAAGCCAATAACCAAGGTTGAGCATAACCACTAAAATTAAAGCGCGCTGGGACGGCACACCGAAACCAGATAAGAGCGCATAGATAAGTGCGAAAAGCGACGACATTGCGGGCGCTAACCAACGCACCCCAAGCGGTTGCCAGATCGCCAACAATCGCGCCAACCAATGAAAAACCGCAAAGCAAAACCCCGCGACCAAGCCAATATGCAAACCCGAAATGGCCATAAGATGAATCGTGCCGGTATTTTGCAAGCCCCGCCAACTGTCCGCCGAAATATCCGACCTATCGCCGAGCAACAGCGCCAGCAAAAGGCCGCGATTCTGAAGCGACACCTCAGCATCATCACCATCGGCGCCGGAGGGCAAACCGCCAAATAAACGCTGTTTGATCTGATAGCGCGCAAGGTTTATCGATAATCGCGGCTGCGAATCAACGAGCAATACCTCCGCGCGCATTTTAAGATAACCGCTAGCGACCACCTTGCGGGTAAGCAACCAGGCCTGATAATCAAAACCGTTGGGGTTAACGGTTCCTCTCGGGCGCCGCAAACGAACCTTAGCCTGCCAGAGCTGGCCAGGAACAAGCATCGTCTCCGACGGAAGGTCGTACCAGCTTAAACGTATCAACTTGCCAATGAGCTGCTCGCTATAGTTCGCCGCATCGCCACCTTCTGGCGCCGCCACTAAAGCGATAACTTTCGCGTAAAAGCTGGCTTTTTCAGAGCCTTTTTTAAAACCCTCTTGGTATTCCGGCAGGCTCGCCAAACGGAATTGCAGCTCTATATCTTTTTGCTGCCACGCCTCCGGTAGCTGACTCTCAATCAACGCCTCTAGCCTCGCGAGGTTGCAAGCGTAAGCGAGTAGAAACAGCGCGACAGGCGCAGCAACACAAGACCAACCAGACACATTCTTGTTATCAACAAAGGCACGGTTAGTAACCCTATGATTAACAGCCCCGCGATTACAGCTAACACCGCGATAGCTAAGCCACTGCAGAAAACCTAAGCAGGCAGACACAATAATAAGTATGTGCGGTATATAAGGTGGGATCTCGCTCGCGGCAAGCGGCAACAACACCGGCAAGCCAGCCCCCAGAGCGGCGGCGAGCAACAAACTTAGCGCCCGAATGGGCGAGATAGGGGTATTCATCTTCCAATCCTTGGAAATTTTATTTTATTCTGTCGAGCCGTTTAAGCACACAATCGCGGTAGCAAAGTGCTAGGCCTCTAGGCATAATACTCGCCCTCAGCCCCCTGCCGAGTTGACCGATAATGGCGGGGCTAGCGAATTGAAGCCGAACCGTTTCAGATCGGCTATCGTATATCAGACATGTATGTTGATATACCTGCTGTTTAACGCCTGATCATGTAAGCCATTTCTGTGAGCAGTTGTAGTACCTATGCCTCGAAACATTATTAAACGTTGGATGCCTGATCCCAGCAAGGTACGTAGCTTACCCGGCGTGAGCCTACTCGGCACCATGATGCACGACCCGAATCTGTTCCATATGAACCGTCACTCCGTTTCGGTGGCATTTTTTGTGGGGTTGTTTATCGCCTTTATGCCGGTTCTTGGGCAAATTCCTTTAGCCGCGCTAGGTGCATTACTGTTTCGTTGCAACCTTCCCATTACTGTTGGGCTAATTTGGGTTAGCAACCCCCTCACCTTCCCCTTTATCTTTTTTGCCACATACAAACTCGGCGCACGACTGCTGCAAATTCATCCGCGGCCATTTGAGTTTCAAATGTCTTGGGATTGGTTTGCCACTGAGTTTCTAATGATTTGGGAGCCATTAGTCCTTGGCTGTTTTATGGCGGGGTTATTTTTTGGCTGCTTAGGCTTTATCACCATTCAGTGGACTTGGCGCTGGCATGTCATACAGAAATGGAAGCAACGAAGCAAACGCTATAAAGCCCGAACACAAAAATAAACGACCAACAAATTCCCTTCACAGATTACTCATAGCGCAAGGCTTCAGCTGGCTGTACGCGGCTCGCTCGCCACGCGGGATATAAGGTCGCAAGAAAACTTAGACCGAGGGCTGTTAGCCCCACCTGCAGAATGTCGCCCAACTGAATCTCGCTCGGTAGATACGTTAGCGGATAAACATCAGATTTTAAAAACTGCACACCTAAAAACCGCTCTAGCCAGCCGACAACATCCGCAATACCCGTAGCCAGAATACACCCAGCGACTAAGCCTATAGCCGTTCCAACCAAACCGATAAAGGTGCCCTGCACCATAAAAATCGCCATAATCGACCGAGTAGAAGCACCCAGCGTGCGTAAAATTGCAATATCGCCCTGCTTATCCACCACCACCATTACCAAGGTTGAAACCACGTTAAAAGCGGCAATCGCGACAATTAGCGACATCAACAACCCCACCAGACTCTTCGACATATGTATAGCGTGGTAAAGATTGCCGTGGGTACGCGTCCAATTATTACCGTAGTAACCCGCCCCCAACTTGACTAAGTTTTCGTAAACCACACGCGGGGCATCAAACAGGTTCGCCAGTTTTAAACGAACGCCTGTAACGCGATCAGGCGACCCGGTTAAATTGGCCGCTGCTACCAAACCGGTAACGGCGAGAAGGTTGTCCAGCTCGGTACCAGAATGAATTATGCCGGCTAAGCGAAAATACGCAATTCTCGGGGCGGCCTGTTGATGGCTAAAATCCGGCACCACCAACATCACTTTATCGCCCACCTCTGCCGCCATCTGTATCGCAATATCGCGGCCGAGTAACAGCGCTTCAGCATCGCTTGCGAGACTGTTATAAACATCCGCAGAAACATATTCAGACAAGCGCGACACAGCACGTTCCGCCTCTACATCGACGCCGTATAGTGCGACAGGAACGGTAATGTTATCCAAACTGGCAAGTGCATCTAAATTGACAAACGGAGCCACACCCAGCACTTGTTGATCTTCGCTAATACGCGCAACCAGGTCTGGCCAATCTTCTACGCCGCCACGTTGATAAATAGCCGCTTGCGGTACTAGCCCCAATATTCGCTCACGCAATTCACGATCAAAGCCATTCATCACCGATAAAACCGCTACCAATAGCGCCACACCAACTGCCAAGCCAGTAATGGATATTGCCGATAAAAAAGAAACTAGCTGGCTGCGCCGCCGCGCACTGGTGTAGCGCAGGCCAATAAAAAATGCGAGGGACTGATTCATAGGTAAGACACACGGCCGCGAGGCGTTAGCCAGACGGGGATGCGAGCGAAGACAGCCAGCGAAGTCGATACTTTAGCGCTAAAGTCCATCCGGCTCGCCTCCCTTAAGATGCAAACCACCCTCGCTTAGATGGTAGGTTTTATCCATGGTTGCGGCCAGCTTATTGTCGTGAGTAACCACAACAAAACTGGTTGAAACTTCACGGCTTAGGGATTTCATAAGCGCTTGAATAGACTCGGCATTTTTCTCGTCAAGGTTACCGGTTGGCTCATCCATTAACACACACGCCGGCTGATTAACGATTGCGCGGGCAATAGCAACTCGCTGCCGCTCACCGCCGGACAATTCTGACGGCTTGTGACTGACACGCTGCAGCAAACCAACCTTGGTTAACATCTGCTCTGCACTTAACAAAGCTTGCGAGCGTTTAACGCCAGCGATCAACAAGGGCATGGCAACGTTTTCGACCGCGCTAAATTCCGGCAGAAGGTGATGAAACTGGTAGACAAAACCCAGCGACTGATTGCGAATGCGACCACGCTGATTGTCTGAACAACTAGAAAATGGCTGCGCAAGTAAATCTACTCGACCCTTGTCGGGTTTATCTAAACCACCCAGCACATTCAACAAGGTGCTTTTACCACTGCCCGACGAACCGACAATAGCAATATGTTCACCGGCAAACAGCTGTAGGTCTACACCAGTTAGCACTTCGATTGTTTGAGGACCTTGACGGTAATGTTTTACCACCCCAAAACATTCCAATACGGGTTTTACCATGTAAATTCCATTCTTCAATGTCGTAGATTGTTAACAAGCTAAATTCATTCCGCAGGCTAGGTTCGTTACGCAGGCTAGGTTCGTTACACAAACTTAAGTGTCGTAACGCAAGGCTTCGGCCGGCTCGATGGTCGAGGCCCGATACGCTGGGTATAGGGTTGCCAGTAAGGCAACCACAACAGCCCCAAGCGTAACCACCAAGGTGTCATCTAAACGCCACAACGAGGGCAGATAGGGTACAAAATAAATATCGGGGTCGAATATTTGTACGCCGCTAAGGCGCTCTAGGCCACCGACAATTTCCGGTAACCACACCGCCGTAACAACACCCAAGGCAGCACCAATTAATACCCCTAACACACCAATAACCAGCCCCTGCACAATAAAGATATGGACGATGTCGCCGCGGGTCATCCCCAGAGTTCGAAGCACCGCAATATCGCTGCGCTTTTCTGCCACCATCATGATCAAGCTAGTGACAATATTAAAAGCCGCCACCGCGATAACGATACTTAACATCAAGCCAACGACAGTTTTTTCCATTTTTACCGCCTGAAACAAACTGCCTTGGGTTTCACTCCAGTCGCGGGTTTTATAATCTTCACCCAGTTGCTGTTCCAACGCCTGTAACTGCTGAGGCGCGGTATAGATATCGTTAAACTTTAATCTCAAACCATCGACCGTACCGCCGGTACGAAACAACTTTTGGCCGTCCGCCAAGTGAATAAGCCCGAGGTACTGATCAACTTGCGCGCCCACCTCAAACACACCAACCACGGTAAAGCGCTTGGTTCGCGGAAAGATTCCCGCAGGCGTTACCGACACCTGCGGCAAGGTAACGGTAATCTTGTCGCCGAGGGCAATTCCCAAAGACCGCGCCACCAATGAACCGAGAACAATGCCGTACTCTCCGGGTTGCAACGCATCGAGGCTACCCAGCAATACGTATTCCTCGACAATCGACACCTGTCGCTCCTGCTCCGGCAATACCGCTTGGATTTCCACCGCTTTTACGTTCTTGCCGTAGTGAATGAGTGCCTTGCCATCCACAAAGGGCGCAGAGCCTTCTAACCCCGACGTCGATACGATTCGGCTTTGCAAGTCGCGCCAGTCTTCAAGGCCGCGACTATCTTCTATACTACCGTGTGCGACAACGCGCAAGATTCGCTCTTTCAACTCTCTGTCGAAACCGTTCATTACCGACAAGACAACGATCAGGGCGAACACACCCAGCGCCATACCGGCGAAGGCAAATAGGCTAACAAACGATATATAGCCGTTGCGGCGACCCGCGCTAGCGTAGCGCAGGCCGATGAGGTTGGGGACAAAGAATGGGGTATTTAGCTGCATGGCGGTGATTAAACAGGAGAAGTTTCTCGGGGACAAGCGGCAGCAGGATGAACTATTATTAAAGCGACTACAAACAGGTGATAATCAAACGTCTATGACTGATTCCTTAAAGCCAACCACGGCTTCCCAAACAACGGCAGGCGGACGTGAACGCCGAGATTTTTTTCGCGTAAGCCACGATGTTATCTTCGATTCTAAAATCGTCGATGCCTTTACCGCCGAAGAAAGCAGCCCAGAACTCGAATTTGAAGACTCTGTGGCGATGTCGATGCTGAACGAATTGCGCACTCTCGACCGCGATAATATTCAGACTTTGCGCCTTATCACTGAAAAAAACCGGCTGTTAGGCGACTATCTGCAAAGCTTAAGCAACAAAATAGACTTAATTGCACGCCATACCTTATTTGCCCAGACAAGCAGTAACGACGACAAAGAGGGCCTACAAAATAGGCCCAAAACCCGTATTAATCTTAGTGAAGATGGCGTAGCCTTTATTTCCGACCGAACCCTATACAAAGGCGCATGTTTAGCACTTAGAATGGTTTTCTTGCCCAGTTATGCGCAAGTTGTGACCTTCGCCAAGGTGATTCGCTGTGAGCCAAAAGAAAAACAGTATCAAATTGCTGTGCGCTTCCACCGCTTGAGTGATCGCGATCGGCAAGAACTATCGCGGCAAATTATAAGAGCGCAAGTCGCTCAAAAAGGCGTACAAAAGACTAAGTAAGCAGCCTCACAAATACAAAGCCCTTGGCACAAACACCCTAGCGCAGAATTATTTATTTACGTTATTTAAGACTCTAGAGGACAGAACAGGATGACAACTATGCTACCCGCACACGCATCAACAACCACGGCAGGAATCTCTGCACGGGTTACTAAAGGAAAAACTCGTCGATGCGCGCTTGTTGTCGCTATGGCCTCCGGCTTAAGTCTGGCAGCAATATCGGTTAGTGCCGAAACCGTTCAAATGCCTCGCCCCGAAACCGCAGCGCGAGTCGCTTCGAGTGCAACGCTACCCAACCGTGGCATGACCAAAGCGCAAGTCGAACAACGCTTTGGCGCCCCACAAACTAAAGAAGGGCCAACCGGTGAACCACCCATTTTCTATTGGGAATACACCGACTTTACCGTTTATTTCGAATCTAACTATGTTATTCACGCTGTGAATAAACACAAAAGTCAGTTACAAAAGTAATCACCAAGCCCCCGTTTCCTCAGTCCGCTCGTTAAGCCCCGTCGGCATTGCGCCAGATGGGCTTGACGGGTTGCAAACAAACGCTTTTTGTAGCGGCATGTTCAACGAGGGATTCTCGCCGCGCGTACCCGCAATAGTTTACAATTCGCTCCCCAGTCAAATCTAAGTCGCCAATAGCTGTTATTCATGTCCACTTTAGCCAATACAAACTCCAGCTCAGCAACACCTTCGGCTAGCAAGCCAAAAGTCATTGTCGGTATGTCCGGTGGTGTCGACTCCTCCGTTGCCGCCCTACTGCTATTGCAGCAAGGTTACCAAGTGGAAGGCCTGTTCATGAAGAACTGGAACGAAGACGACGGCACCGAATACTGTACCGCCATGACCGACCTGCTGGACGCCGCGGCGGTGTGCCAAAAGCTCGGCATTCACCTGCACACGGTAAACTTCGCACAGGACTACTGGGACAATGTATTCGAGCATTTTTTAGCCGAATACAAAGCCGGGCGCACGCCTAACCCTGACATTCTCTGCAACCGCGAGATTAAATTTAAAGTGTTTCTGCAGCATGCCGAAGCGCTCGGCGCCGAATTTATCGCTACCGGCCACTATGCCCGCAGTCACCGCGAGAACGGCCGAACCTATTTGCGCAAAGGCCTCGATGGCAACAAAGATCAAAGCTACTTTCTCCACGCCGTTGGTGAAGCCGAATTCAGCAAAACCCTCTTCCCTGTTGGCGAGCTGGAAAAGCCCGCAGTTCGCCAGTTGGCGGAGCAACACGATTTAGTCACCCACGACAAGAAAGATTCCACCGGCATCTGCTTTATCGGTGAGCGCCGCTTTAAGGATTTTCTCGAAACCTACCTACCCGCGCAGCCAGGCAAGATTATTAGCCCCGACGGAACCGTGATTGGTGAGCATCAAGGCTTGATGTACCACACCATTGGCCAGCGCCAAGGGCTGGGTATCGGCGGTGTGCCTGGCGCCAAGGACGAACCCTGGTATGTGGCGCAAAAAGATCTGGAAAACAACAATTTAGTGGTTGTACAAGGTAAGAATCATCCGCTTTTATTTGCCCCAGCGCTTAGTGCCAGCCAAGTGCACTGGATAAACGGGGAGCCAAAGCCGGCCGGTTATCGCTGTCTAGCCAAAACACGCTATCGGCAGCCGGATCAGTGGTGCACCTTGGAATCCTCTGATAGCGACACCATATCGGTTGTGTTCGATGAACCTCAGCGCGCGGTTACCCCAGGCCAGTCGATAGTACTGTACGATGGTGACATCTGCCTTGGTGGCGCGGTCATCAACTTCCCCCAATAATTCGACAGGAAACACTCTTGGATAAGTCTTGGCGCAATATTGCACTTGGTCTCGCAGGTATGGCGCAAGCCGCCAGTTTGGTCGAACAGCTAGCAAAAACCGGTTACCTAAAAAGCGAACAGTTTGAGACGGCAATGAAAAGCTTGCTTGTCCAATCGGCGACCGATGCCGAGCAGGTCTTCGGCAGCGTCTCGACGCTAAGCGACGGACTGAACACACTCGAGCTGCTGCTGAAGCAGCATCGCGACCCCAAAAACGCCGACCTGCTGCGCTATATCTTAGGGATACTGCACCTCCAGAAACGTTTAGCGCGGCGCAGCGATGTGCTCTACATCATTGGCGCGCGCTTAGAAAAGGTGGAAAAGCAGGTGGAGATGTTTGGCCTCAGCCACGACAACGTGGTGAGTAATGTGGCGGATATTTACACAGACACTATTAGCAAATTTCAATACCGCATTCAGGTTAACGGCGAGTACAACTACCTCCAGCAGGCTAGAGTCGCCGCGCAAATTCGCTCCCTACTACTTGCCGGTATTCGCGCAGCAACCCTGTGGCGTCAAGCTGGCGGCTCTCGCTGGCACTTAATCTTTTACCGCAGCCGTATCGAGCAGGCGGTGTCAGACCTACTCGGCGAAAGCAAAGCGCTAAATTAGACCGCTTCCAAAAACAGCCCTACAAAATAGTCCCACAAAAACTGTCACCGCGTTAAAGCCGCTGAAATATCCCCGCGAATCGGGTAAACTGCGCGGCTTTTCCGTTAGGGGAATTTCAGCTGCAGATCTCCAAAGACGTACCGTCTCGAGAAGAAGCTTGCTTGACCTCCCCTCACCATATCCACAACGCCAAACACCGTGTTGAATCGCTGCGATTATCGCGTCAGTTCAGCCTCTGGCCCCAGCCTTGAGATCGTAAACACTATGGAATTATCAGCCCTCACCGCAATTTCGCCTATCGACGGTCGCTACGGTAGTAAAACCGCCGAACTACGTCCAATCTTTAGTGAATTCGGCCTGATTCGTTGCCGAGTCGAGGTTGAAGTTCGCTGGCTGCAGCGTTTGGCGGAGCACAACCAAGTTCCAGAAGTTCCGGCCTTTAGCGAGTCTGCACAAACACTTCTCAACCGTATCGTAAGCGATTTTAGCGAAGCGGATGCCAACGACATTAAGACCATCGAGCGCACCACCAACCACGATGTTAAAGCCGTGGAATACTTTATTAAAAACAAATTCAAAGGCAACGCGGAGCTCGAAGCTATTTCCGAATTTGTTCACTTTGCCTGCACCTCGGAAGACATCAACAACCTGTCCCATGCGCTAATGCTAAAAGATGGTCGTGACCAAGTGCTGTTGCCACAAATGCGTGACATCACCAACGCCATCGCCGATATGGCCATCGCCTACGCCGAAGTGCCAATGCTATCGCGTACCCACGGCCAAACGGCATCGCCAACAACTGTCGGCAAAGAATTCGCCAACGTTGCAGCTCGACTTGCACGCCAAGTGCAGCAAGTATCTGCGGTACAACTACTGGGTAAGATAAACGGCGCCGTCGGCAACTATAACGCCCATCTATCCGCCTACCCAAAACTCGACTGGCAAGCCAACGCAGAAACATTTGTTAGCAGCTTGGGATTAACTTGGAACGCCTACACCACACAAATTGAGCCGCACGACTACATTGCCGAACTATTCGACGCCATCTGTCGCTTCAATACCATTTTGTTAGATTTTAATCGCGACGTGTGGGGCTACATTTCGCTGGGTTATTTCAAGCAAAAAACGATCGCCGGTGAAATTGGTTCGTCGACCATGCCGCACAAGGTCAACCCAATCGATTTCGAAAACTCAGAAGGTAACTTGGGAATTGCCAACGCGGTATTTAATCATCTCGCGGCTAAACTGCCGGTTTCCCGCTGGCAGCGAGATCTCACCGACTCCACGGTATTGCGCAACATGGGTGTCGGCTTCGGCTACTCGCTGATTGCCTACGCGTCGTCGATGAAAGGCATTAGCAAACTACAGATTAACGAAGTTGCCCTCGCCAAAGACTTGAACAACGCTTGGGAAGTGATGGCCGAGCCGATTCAAACTGTTATGCGTCGCTACGCCATTGAAGGCGCTTACGAAAAATTGAAAGAACTTACCCGTGGGCAAGCGATTACCGAGCAAGTTATGGCTGAATTCCTGGATACCTTGGATATTCCCGCCGATGCCAAAGCCGAGTTAAAGGCCATGTCACCGAGCAGCTACATTGGTAACGCAGTCGCTCAGGCAAATGCAATCAAAGACTACCTAAAATAGGCTACGGCTACCTAAGACTTAAGATCCACAACAACTATGACTCAAGCGCGCTTAACACATCTTGGCGATATGCCGATCGAAACCTTTTTAAGGGACTATTGGCAACAAAAGCCACTGCTTATCCGTCAGGCCATACCGCAATTTGAATCGCCGCTGTGTGGTGACGAACTTGCAGGCCTTGCACTAGAAGAGGATGTGGTCTCGCGCTTAGTGATAGAAAAGCCAGAACAAAACCAGTGGTCACTTACTCACGGACCGCTTGCTGACGACGCCTTTGCCACCCTGCCCAGCTCCCACTGGACACTACTAATACAGCACGCCGATCTACTGGACCCAGAGGTCAACGCACTGCTCGATTTGTTTCGCTTTATTCCGAACTGGCGGCTAGACGACATCATGATTAGCTACGCAGCAGACCAAGGTGGTGTCGGCCCGCATTTTGACTACTACGATGTATTTTTACTGCAAGGCGAAGGTCGACGCCGATGGCGTATCGGTCAAACCTGCGATAGCCATAGTGAAATGCTCGAAGACCAAGACATGAAAGTGCTAAAGGATTTCGACACCCTGCACGACTGGATCGTCGAACCAGGGGATCTACTGTATATTCCGCCAAATGTTGCACATTGGGGAACCGCGGAAGGAAACTGCATTACCTACAGCATTGGCTTTCGCGCACCCAGCTACAGTGACATCCTGCTCGATTTAACCGAAGAAGCCGCCTCTCACTGCAATCCGGACCAGCGTTATACCGACCCAAACCTGCCACTGCAAGCGCATACGGGAGAGCTCTCGTCGAACAGTATTGAGCAATTAAAAGCGATTATTGCGAGCCAATTAGGTGACGAACAACAGCTGGCGAATTGGTTTGGCAGCTATATGACTCGCCCGAATCCCGGCGGCCAATTCGCCGACGAAAATGCGCTTAGCGAAGATGAACTCAACGCTGAATCCATCGCGCTATCGCGCTTTGCTCGCTGCGCTTTTTACCCGATTAGCACAGCAACTGACGATGCCGCTAACAAACAAACCACTGACCAATGTCAGTTGTTTATCAATGGTGAGGCCTGGGAATGTTCACGCGCACTCGCGCAGAAACTAAGCGCTTATCAAGCGATCCAATACCAAGACGTAACGGCTGAAGAACGTGAACTGCTGCGCCAACTTGCCCAGCTTGGCTGGTTGGTAGACGCCGATGAAACATAACGGCTAGGCCACGCTCTTTAAATCCTTAATCTACTCCGAACTTGTCTCTAAGCGCTGCGTCATGGTCTCGCACTCGGCGATTAAACTCGGGTTCGGATTATTGTCTTGCGACTGAAATCGCTGATCAATACCTTCTAAGTCCCTTAATAGCGCTCGACTGACATCACCAGCGGCCTGAGTCTTCCCCATTAGCGTAACCGCCATATTCTTTTCAATCAAAATCTCAGCTATGGCGTAAAATCGCCCGCTGGCGTTCATGCGCTCGGCGGTAAATTGGTTTAACGCTTCCGTGCGCTGAAAACCCACTGAGTGACAACGCTGACTGTAGCTAAGTGCCTTGCGTAAAAACTCGTACTCACCGATAGCCCGCTCGAAGATCAACGGTGCAAAGGTGGCCAAACTCGTACCGGGTGGCAAACTGTAGGCAGCACTCCCAGACTCTGAGTTTGCGTCGGCTTTTAAGCCATCACTCGCCCAAGCTGAAGAGCCGTCGGCGGGAAACAAAAGCGCAACCTCCTGTGACACCAACGAAAGAAGCTTTGAATCAATTTGCTGTTGTTGCGCACTATTGCGTTCGAGGGTTGAAACAACAACAATCCCAATTACGGATATTGCTGCAGCCATGAACACCGCTGCAGCCTCGGTAACGAGATTCCGCCACGACAATTGCGGTTGAGGTATGGGTGACCGACTCCAAACGCCCATCGACACCGTGGTTTTAAGCCGGTATACAATCAGTGCTGTAGCAGCTAAAGTCCACAACACCGAACAGACCAACAGCAAACCACTAAACGTGAAAAGTAATGAGGCGAGTAACACAACGGCAATAACAGTAGCGGCTACGGGGGCAAACCAAGTCTGCAGAGCTGATGGTGCAACGCGAGCCTTAAACCATTGCTTAAGGAGCAAACCCTCTATGCACTGCAAAAAATCAGCTTTGCTGGCGGCGTCAGCGAACTCAATCGAATGTATTTTTTCAGCGTCACCATTGGCAACGCTTACATCTATACGGTTGGATTTTTTCTCGCGCTGATTATTGGCGGCTTTACTATTGATTGCTTTACGATCTTGATGGCTGCTAAGTGTTGTAACCCTATCGAATATCAGCGTTTTATACGCACTTTTCTCTAGTGCTTTAAATGGATGGATATTATCCCTTAACTTTTGCTCCAACTGAGCCAAGTTTAGCTTTTCGCAGGAGCCGATTAAGACCGCTGTTTTAGCGAGTATTATGACATTATCGTTATTCAGGTTCGGGTTTATCCAAAACTTCATGCGCGCGCCTTTTTGGTCGGACATTGTTTGTACTTTTCTTTTCTATATTTCTTATATTTTTTGGCTTGGCTTTAATCGATTTTTGTTTAAAACTCTTATTATTCTCTACGGTTTAAAAGTAACAATATTAAAACTTGCGGTGACTCTTGCGGTGACTTAGATTGAATCCTAACATCCAGCACACGACCGCAACAAGATTACCAACCAACGACCATTTTACTATGATGACTGTAAACAATAATTTTGACCTTCGTATGGTTAGCTGGAACGAGTATGCGGACGCCCTTACGGCTATACGCCATCAGGTTTTTGTCACTGAGCAGAATGTACCGATAGATGAAGAAGTTGATGATTTTGATCGGGCGGTCGCTACTCAGCACTTACTCGTCTACCTAGACCACAAACCTGTCGCTTGCGCACGTCTGCTCTCAAGTGGTCAAATTGGTCGCATGGCTGTACTCGTAGAACATAGAGGCTGTGGTATTGGTCGTATAATGCTGCGTAGTTTATTACAGCGCCGGCTCGCCGATGTTGGCGACAACCTCAATCCCCCCTTTTTACACGCACAACTTCACGCCATTGGCTTCTACCGCAAAGCCGGGTTTATCGAAACCGGCGACGTATTTATGGATGCCGGCATCCCCCACCGCAATATGAAGTTAGATCGCAGCAATGCAGACACCTACACATTTATTTATGGTGACGAGGTGATTCGGCTTGAAAGTGCGGCAATGTTAAACCAACACATTGGCCAACAACTTAACATTGCGCGTCGAAGCTTTGATTTATATTGCGGTGAATTACATCCAGCTATTTGGAACAAACCTCAAATAGTCGCGGCAATATCGGCGCTGGCGCGCTTAAGCCGCAATTCGTCGATACGCATCCTGCTGCGAGATAGCTCAACGCTAAAGGGCAACCGAAATGCCCTAGTGCAGCTCAGCCAGCGACTACCTAGCCGAATGGCAATTCGAGTGCTGACAACAGACGAGGCTACCGCCAATATCAGTTATGGAATAATCGACCAAAAGCGACTGGTATTTCTTAACGATGAAGCGAACTTTGTTGGCTTTGCCAAGTACAACGCGGCTGCGGAATCTCGACGTCAACTTGATGAGTTTGAAAGACTTTGGCAGTACGGCAGCGCTAGCGACCCGAATTTAGCTCAGATATTTATTTAATTGGCGTCCAACTCGATACCAAGCACGTTGCCATCAAAACTAATGGGATACTTTTTCAAACAGTCTAATGTATTAGCTAGAGGCCCTTGCGGCCTACCGGATTCTAACTCGAACTCAATGCCGTGAGCACGACAGCGTAACTTGTTGCCCGGTAATTGCGTTGCCGTGGTAAGCGCAACATCCATATGCGGGCATCTGTTTTCAATAAGGTAAGGCGTCCCATCACTTTGTATCAACAAAAGATTTAATCGCCCCACCTGAAAGGCTTTTTGATAGCCGTCGTAGAGTAAATGTATTTTTTCTAAAGGGAAAAAAACCATAGTATTCCACCTCAATTACACTGCCATCCGTGGAATTCCACCCATTGCCTGGAGGCCAACGGCAATATCAATTGCCCACAACAGGACAACCTCGACCCCAACCGAATCAAGCCAAAAAACGACCAATCCCAGCACTCGGGTTTTCAAATCGCTTCCGTTAAACCAAAATCAAACAAGCATCGACGAAGGTTTAACGAAAGCGCAGCGATAAAACCCAACCATCAAAATAGGCTTTCAGGCGCAATTACAAACTGAGGTCGCGATTACTTGCTTTAATAAATTCTTTTTTCAGATCTTCGTAGCTATGTACCGCAGGGAACTGAGGAAACTCTTCAATCACATTCTGTGGCGCGCTGAATAAGATTCCCGCATCAGCCTCAGTCAACATAGTGGTATCGTTATAGGAGTCGCCGGTTGCGATAGTACGATAATAAAGGCTTTTAAAGGCACAAATCGCTTGTCGTTTTGGGTTCGCTTGGCGCAGATTGTAATCCACTACCTTACCACTCTCATCAACGGTTAGCTTGTGACACAACAGAGTCGGATAGCCCAACTGCGCCATCAATGGCCCGGCAAACTCGTAAAAGGTATCGGAGAGAATGACCACCTGAAAACGCTCGCGCAGCCAATCCAGAAACTCTGCAGCACCAGGAAGCGGGCTCAAGGTGCTAATCACCTCTTGGATTTCCGTTAAACCCAGACCAGCCTTGTCCAACTCAGCCAACCGCATGGTCATCAATTCATCGTAGTCTGGGATATCGCGGGTAGTCGCTCGCAGCGCTTCGATACCGGTTTTTTCAGAAAAAGCGATCCATATTTCAGGAATCAAAACACCTTCAAGATCAAGACAAGCAATTTCCACACTCTGCTCCTTAGGCAATATTATCAGTGGCTATAAGGCGGCAAATCTACAGTTTTCGCCAGCACTTGGCAAATCTTCCGCGGTAAATAGAGACACCTCTAACCGAGAAGTTTACAAAGAATAGTTATAAGCCTAGCGCTGTTCATTATTTCTCATGAGGTGACAGCTCTGGTATTCTTGCCGCCAAAATCGGACACCTATAGCAATTGCTCAAAAACTAGGCTAGTTCAACCCAGTTTATTGGCACTTCAGCTATGAGCAGCCCTTAAATAGACCACCAGAGATACGAGCCCTAGCATGACGAACCCCCTAAACCTCGTGGATATCGACGCCGAACTTCAGTTGGCAACACCGCAAGACATCGTGAAGTACGCACTCGAGCAACACGACAATATTGGAATTTCCTTTAGTGGTGCAGAAGATGCAGTCCTCGTAGACATGGCCTGTCGAATTCGTCCGGGGGTGCAAGTATTCTGCCTAGATACCGGCCGCTTGCACAGTGAAACCTACCAATTCATCGAGCGAGTACGGAAACACTACGACATTAAGCTCGACATTCTCGTGCCCGACGCCGACATGGTGCAGAAGCTGGTCTCTGAAAAAGGCTTATTTAGCTTTTACGAAGACAACCACAAAGAGTGCTGCGGAATTCGTAAAGTTGGCCCCCTTCGCAAGCATTTATTGACGCTGGACGCTTGGGTTACTGGACAACGCAAGGATCAAAGCCCCGGTACGCGCACGAATATACCGGTGATTCAAAATGACAAGATGTTCGCCCGCCCTAACGAAACCCTGACCAAGTTCAACCCGCTGGTAAATTGGACCTCACAGCAGGTTTGGGACTACATCCGCGCTGAAGGTGTGCCGTACAACCCGCTGCACGATCGTGGCTTTGTCTCGATTGGTTGCGAACCTTGTACCCGACCAGTTGGTCCAGGTCAGCACGAGCGCGAAGGTCGCTGGTGGTGGGAAGAAGCCACCAAGAAAGAATGCGGGCTGCACGCGTCCAACACGCGCAGTAGTTCTGGGAGATTGTAAAAGCACAGTTTTGCCCCCATCATAGCGGAAATTGTTGAACTGAATGTTTAGCTGTTGAACCGAACATAAACGCTCGGCAAAAGACGACCTCAATGACCGAGATGGGAACCTTATTATGACAATCACCCTTGTAAAAAAAATTCTAGCGGACGGCACGCCCTGTAAGAAGTGCGGTGACGTACTTGCCAAGCTCGAAAGTAGCGGTCAAATGTCCGCCATTGATCGTATCGTAATTGCCGATGAGCGTGATCCCAGCAGCGAGGGCATGGTGCTAGCCCAACAGCACGATGTGAACCGTGCGCCGTTTTTCCTAATCGAAGAAGAAGGCAAAGAAACCCAGATCTATACGGTTTACATGAAGTTTGTAAAAGAGGTTTTAGAGCAGAAAACCGAAGAAAAAGACGAGCTTCGCGAGATTATGGAAAACAGTGACGACCTCG
>NZ_MRUH01000123.1 GCF_001922985.1 Teredinibacter waterburyi | reverse complement strand
CCGGCCCTTTTTATTTCTGGAGCAAATACAATTTAGTACTCTGGAAGCTCTATCCCCGAAAACAACTCGTCCAACTCGACCTTTGAATGCCGGTTAAATGCCTCACTTACCAACTCCCTCGTTAAGTGAGGGGCAAACTGCTCGATAAATTCGTACATAAAGCCGCGCAAGAAGGTCCCGCGTCGGAAACCGATTTTAGTAGTGCTAGCTCGGAACAAATGACTCGCATCCAACGCCACTAAATCGCTATCTTCATCCTCTTTGTAGGCCATCTTGGCGACAATACCAATACCGAGACCGAGCCGAACATAGGTTTTGATTACATCAGCATCGGCTGCGGTAAACACCACTTTCGGAGCCAAGCCTCTTTCCATAAAGGCTTCATCAAGCTTAGATCGCCCAGTAAAACCAAATACGTAGGTAACGATTGGATGTTTCGCCACGTCTTCTAGTGTCAGATTTTCCAATTGCGCAAGCGGATGCGCTTTAGGAACAAGAATACAGCGGTTCCAACGATAGCAAGGCAGCATAATCAGGTCGCTGAAGAGGTCCAATGCCTCTGTCGCTATTGCAAAATCAACCGAACCATCGGCGGCCATTTCCGAAATTTGCATCGGCGTACCCTGATGCATATGCAAGCTTACGTCGGGATACTTTTGAATAAAATCAGCGATGATACTCGGCAAAGCGTAACGCGCCTGCGTATGTGTCGTCGCAATAGACAAGCTACCTTTACGCTCGTTACTAAACTCTTGCGCTACCTGCTTAATACTTTCAACTTTGCGCAGAATTTCGCCGGAGGTTCTTAAAATAGCCTCCCCTGCAGGCGTAATCCGCGTAAGGTGCTTACCACTTCGTGAAAAAATCTCTACCCCAAGCTCATCTTCAAGCAAACGTATTTGCTTGCTAATACCGGGTTGAGACGTATACAGACTTTGGGCCGTTGCCGACACATTTAACTCATGATGAGCAACTTCCCAAATATAACGCAACTGCTGCAGTTTCATATGCCCTCCGGATGGCGGCTGTCGTTGATCTTCGAACCTTAGATTCGATCGCCGTGGACCCAAATGCACCCAAAAAATTAAAATGATTATAAAAATATAGAAAAATATTCTTTTGAAGAATAGTTATAAATAACTATATTTGCCACCCGTGTTTGTAATTTAGCAGCGAGAATCACACTTTTAAGCCTATGAACGATTTAATCTTCTACATTTTCGCCGGCGCTGGTGTCGGCTTGGCCGTCGGGCTTACCGGTGTTGGCGGCGGCTCACTGATGACTCCGCTACTCATACTCTCGGGCGTTCCAGAAAAGCTCGCCATTGGTACCGACCTCTTGTATGCCGCCGCAACCAAAACTGGGGCTCTGTACGGCCACCACAAGCAATCTAACGTCAGGTGGCGCACCGTTGCACTACTGGCATCCGGAAGCATCCCTGCATCGCTTATAACCGCTTACGGGTTAAAGAGTTGGATACCACCCGATTTTGACTATAGCCCCATCTTGACCCACTCGCTCGGCGTCATGTTAATCATCACCGCATTTGTTGTATTTTTTAAAAATAGAATACAAACCGAAAGCGAGTCAGCCGACCCGGTACATACGTGGGTTCAACGCCACTCATCACCAGTCACCGTCATAGCAGGCATACTTCTCGGTATTTTGGTCACACTCTCGTCGGTCGGCGCCGGTGCCTTTTGCGCCGCACTACTGTTAACCCTCTATCCTCGCTGGCCCGCATTACGAGTTGTTGGCACCGACATAGCTCACGCAGTACCGTTGACACTTTTCGCCGGCATGGGCCACCTATGGAACGGGAATGTGGACTTTCAGCTGTTAGGGGGCCTATTAATAGGATCGTTACCCGCAGTTCACTTCGGAACCAAACTAGCGGCACGTGTGCCAAATGGCATTTTACAACCGCTACTAGCCACAATCTTGCTGATCATTGGAACTCGGTTTGCTTTCTTTGCGGTCCACTAAAGCGGAATACTCACAATATTTATTAGCTAAAGTCGCAATTGGGACGCGGCAGTGATCACCTCAAACGCGATGAAAAAGACGCCAAGGAGCGTCCAACAGAACCCGCCGGATTCATCATTGGCACCATAAAAACGGGAACCCGAGACAGTTGCAAGATCTTGCTTGTTACAGAACCCATAAGCCTTGAGTCTAACGAGTCAACACCATGGCTCCCTACCACGATCAAATCGGCGTCAGTCGCTGCAGCTAAAGCTAATATTTCAGCGGCAGTATTCCCCTCTACAACAACGACATCCGTAATACGATTAGCCAATTCGTCATCTACCAATGAGTTTTGTTTGATGCTTTCAGTTACCTCGTCTCGAAGCACGTCAAGCAAGCCATCCACACGAGACTTTGCCAGCACCTCCCGCTTAACTTGCGTCGAGCAGTGTGCTTTAACTACTGCCTCAGCCAGTTCGCTCATGGGGGGAACAACATGGACCACCGTAATAAAGGCATCCATCTGAATTGCCAATGACTCAACCTGCAGCAACACATGGGGTGTAAATACGCTCATATCTGCAGCGAATAAGATTCGTTTTATCATTATCTAGCTATCACTCCGCCGCCCTAGCCTTCATAGCACTAATAATGGATAGTACTAATAATTGATTTTGTGAACCGTATAGTTAAGTTGCATGAGCAAGTACACGAAAGCGTCACCATGTGTTTTATCTAATTCATGTTATTGAGAGGTTCGATTACAGATATCGGATTAACACCTGCAGAAATCCACTGTCGCGGAGCTGCCCTCCTAAGAACATCCTTAAGAGTAGCAGGCGAAGAGCTATAGAGCGTCACGAGTGATAGATGGTTTAGCGCTTAATTTGGCGTTTCTTATTGCTCGTTTTGATTGGCGATACCATGCGGAACATGGCCCGTTGCAACGTGGTCGCGTGCCGACTGGCAATGTGCAGGCTGGTCATCAAAAAAAACATCGGCGCCATAGGCCTTAAGAAACTCACCCTTACTTAACCCACCAAGAAATAACGACTCGTCGATGCGAATATTCCAAGCGCGAAGTGTTCGGATGACACGCTCATGTGCCGGTGCAGAACGCGCAGTAACCAATGCAGTACGAATCGGGCATTCGCCAGGTGCAAATTCTTTTTGTAAGCCGTGCAATGCCGCCAGAAAAGACTTAAATGGACCACCGCTTAAAGGCGTCTTGGCTGCGGCAAGCTCACTCTTAGTAAACGCATCTAACCCCTGAGTTTTAAAAACCTGCTCAGCTTCATCAGAAAAAATTACCGCGTCACCGTCGAACGCAAAACGCAGCTCGTCCATTTCAGACTTACTTCGAGTTGACGTTAACAAGGTTGCCGCCGCCACACCATGCTCAAGCGCATGGCGCACATCCTCAGCATCTGTAGACAGAAACAAGTGGCCGTTAAACGGTGCAATATAACGATACGGACTCTGCCCGCCAGTGAAAGCTGCCCGGGTAATTTTTAAACCGTAATGATTAATTGAATTAAAGACACGAAGACCCGTATCGGCACTGTTTCGCGATAACAATATAACTTCGATTCTCGGAGTCTCCATTGCATCATTTATCTTTAAAAGCTTCTCCACCATTTGAAATGCATCGCCAGGCGGCAGCACTACATCCTCGTGTTCGATTTGATATTTAGAATAGGCTTCCAAACCTTCACTCTCAAATACCTGATGGCTCTCATCTAAGTCAAACAACGCGCGTGATGAAATTGCGATAACCAGTTTATTACCAAGCCCGGTGCTCATATTTTTTATATCCAAAAAATAGTCATTATTAATCGTAATTACGATTCAGCTTCCGCTGCCGCTTTATCGTGATTGTCGCTTTTCGAATAGAACTCTCGCGTTAATCTAGCAACCACGCCAGATAACAAAATTAACGCAATCAAATTCGGTATTGCCATTAAACCATTCATAATATCGGCAACGATCCATACGGTATCTAAACTAACTAAAACACCAATCGGAATCGCAGCCACCCAAAGCAACCGAAAAGGATATACCGACTTTTCCCCTAACAGGTATTCGACACAGCGCTCGCCGTAATAACTCCAGCCAAGAATTGTCGTAAACGCAAATAAACATAAAGCAAATGACACCAACTTATCACCATAAGGTAACACCGCGGCGAATGCTTGCTGCGACATAGCCGCGCCCTTGGCATCGCCCGTCCAAACACCGGTTACAATAATCGCCAAACCGGTAATTGAACAGACCACGATAGTATCGATAAAAGTACCCAGCATAGCGACTGTACCTTGACGCACAGGACTATCGGTCGCGGCGGCCGCATGGGCGATAGGGGCGCTACCTAAGCCAGCTTCATTTGAAAAAACGCCGCGAGCAATGCCTTTTTGAATCGCAAGGGCAATTGCCGCTCCGGCAAAACCACCCTGTGCGGCAACCGGTGAAAAAGCACTCTCCACGATCAATACAAAAGCGGCGGGCACAGCAGAGAAATTCCACAACAGCACGACTAGGCCAGCGACGAAATAGCTGATGGCCATAAACGGAACCAGGTGTTTCGCCACCTCTGAAATACGCTTAACACCGCCCAATAACACAAGCCCCACCAAGACAACCATTACCCCAGCAGACACCGGCTTTGGAACGGAAAATGAATTGAACATAGCATCGGCAACCGAGTGAGCCTGTACAGTGTTGCCGATTCCAAATCCGGCGATAGTGCCAAAAAATGCAAATGCTAAGGCGAGAAATTTCCACTTCTTACCTAGCCCATTTTTTATGTAGTACATCGGGCCGCCAACCAACTCGCCTCGGTCATTGGTTTCTCGGTAATGTACCGCGCAAACCGCCTCCGCGTACTTAGTTGCCATACCCACCAGCGCACTGCACCACATCCAAAAAAGCGCACCGGGCCCACCAATACCAATCGCAGTGGCAACACCCACAATATTGCCAGTACCTATAGTCGCGGAGAGTGACAACATCAAGGCGCTAAATGGCGCAATCGAACCATCCCCAGCAGCTTTTCGGCCAGCGAACAGCTGCGAAAACCCATACGGAATCTTTCGCAAACTAAGTGCTTTTATCCTTACAGTTAAAAGTAGGCCCACACCCAGAATTAACCCGAGGGTCACCGGCCCCCAAACGTATCCCGAGATGGTATTTAATGCGTCGTTCATGCAAATTCCCCCAAGAATTTTATTGCACATATCAAGATTATTTCTATCCCGCCCCAGCTAAGAAATCGGTAAAAACATCTCTGTAAGGAAATAATCCAAATAGGCCTCCGGTATGAACAAATACGATATTCCCCATCCCCTTCATACAGCCAGAAGACACCTCGTTTACCAATCCAACCAATGCCTTGCCGGTATAAACTGGGTCTAAGACAACCCCCTCCCCCCTCGCTAGACTGGCAATTTCTTTATATAACTCGGGGTAACCCTGAGCATATCCTGGGCCAATGTAGCTATCTAAGGTAATAATTTGCAAGCGCTCAACAACGGTCGAATCAGGCATTAGATGCGGGTATAGCTGCTGGGCCGAAATGACATCGTCGTGAATACGTTTTTCGAAATAATCTACCGAGTCGCAAACCGCAATCCCAATCACAGGGATCGCAGCACCTGTGAGAGTGGAGCCAAGGGTAAGTCCAGCCTGAGTTCCTCCAGAACCCGTAGCACAGACAATTGCATCCGGTGTAAATCCGGCTTGCTCGCAATCTCGAATTATCTCTTCAAAGGCCGCGACATAGCCCCAAACGCCAACGCCATTACTCGCCCCCGTTGGAATAAGGTAAGGGGTTTTGCCCTGCTCATGATAGTGATGCGACCACTCAGCAAAAAGGCTTGAAAGGTTTCGTTGATATTCAGCGGCGGGATACACCGACACCGCTGCACCGGCAAGTAAATCTAGTAGGTGATTCCCATCAGCGAGCTCCGGCATGGATCCGCGCAAGATCAAATGCACGTTCAGGCCCAATTGAGCCCCTGCTATAGCGGTCGCACGACAATGATTCGACTGTAAGCCACCGCAGGTGATGAGCGTATCAGCGCCAGCTGCAAGTGCGTCGGCAAGCACAAACTCTAGCTTGCGCACCTTGTTGCCACTCATCATCGAGTGGGTTAAATCGTCTTGCTTTAACCAGATTTGAGGCCCGTTAAGACGCGACGAAAACCGCTTCAGATGCCGAAGCGGTGTAGGGAGTTGAGCCAAGGATATTTTAGGAGGGTAAGTAACGGTCATGGCGCAAAGTTACCTCTATTCCACCCCACAGGTAAAGCAAAGCCATAATTTCTGTGATTTCAAAGCAAAAAAAAGCGCCAACCCAAAAAGGTTAAAGCGCTCTTTTTGAATCTATGCTCGCCGGCTTACTTGGCTATAGATTTAATAGTGCCCTTGGGCAACACCGCGTGTACTGAAGATTTCTGAAACTTAAAATCAACATTATTGGCTGCGTTAAGCGTAATGTAGTGTTCGTCAACATCTACGATTTTACCCAACATACCGCTGGTAAGTACCACCTCATCGCCTTTTGAAAGACTCTGGACCAAAGACTGATGCTCCTTTTGGCGCTTACGCTGAGGGCGAATGATAACGAAATACATAAACGCGAATAGACCGCCCAACAACAGGATATTGATGAAACCAGCGTTTGGGGGTGCTGCACCTTCGGTTTGTGCTACAGCGTCGGCGATAAAAAAGCTCATCGGTGAGGGACCTCAGTAAAATTAAATTGAGCCCGAAACTGGGCATACTTAGAGGCGGGTAACTCTACAAGAGTTTGAGATAGAGTCAAGGGCTAGATATTGTCTGACAGACGCAATAAGGGAAGATACTTATAGATCGAATGGCTATTACTAGGAAAGCTCGCTAGCGGCTCTCAACGAGATACTAACAACCCTCGCCGCGAAGTATCTCGCCCTGCTCCATCCGTCGCAGTCCAAAACACACGAGCGCTGGCGCACCCGTGTTTTTATACAGACGTTTAATAACCGTTCAAAACTTACGTAATTTCTAAACTACACGTAATCCCGGAACAGCTTTCTAAACGTACTCGGGGAAAGTCCAGTCCAACGCTTAAAAGCGTTGGTAAAACTAGTACGATCCGAGAAGTCCAAAGACGCCGAAATACTATCGATACTCAGGTGCTGCTTTATCAAGTAATCAATCGAATAGTGGAATCGAACCTGGTCTCGCAGATCAGCAAAACTAACATCTTGCTGCTGGAGCCGCCTTTGAAGTGTACGCTTAGATAGATTTAACTCTTCGGCGATATGGCCAATACTCAAAGGAGATTGTCCAATACGGCGTTCCAGTACCTCCACAACTCGTGCAGGCACCCCAAATACCTCAGGCAAACGTGCCTGTTCGAGGTATTCATCTAGAGTTTTGATTGAACCTAGGGCAAACATCGCCTGATCGGTTAACTTTTTCTGTGCTTGTGCTAAGTGTTGGTCAGTCATAGAGGCCACTCCTTCAGCCAGTAGCTCAACAAAAGATACATCCTCAACAGCAAAATCGCCCGCCTTCCCGACAGAAGAAAGAAAACACAAAACAGCATTGTCGGTATTACGAGAATCTACAACCGTGCCGAGGTACGCACCCACTTGTGTATTATTATATGCCACATTTAATGAATGCACATTAAATAAGCTAGTGTCGGGGATGGCACAAGTCTCATTTTGAGTCAGAACTTGCTCGCAAAATGCACCACTTAGGGTCAAATGCTGACCAACAAAAAAATTATCGCCCCCTCCTGCGCACGCATAGACTTCAAAAACCCGCGCGGATACAGGCCTAGTGACCAAGGCCACATCAAACTTCAAACGTTTTAATCCTACCTCTAGTAAAAGGCTAACGCCCTGATTGATCGAATCAAGGTCTTGCACATGGGCTAACACTCGGTACAAACAGGTTAGGGTTTCAACGGGGTTATCCATATCATAATCAGAAATATCGGGTATCGTCCTTGGCTGGCTCTGATGAAAACCACTACTGGCTATCAGCTTCAAATCACTCACCTTATGCGCTTTGGTTTGGCGCTTATGCATTTTTGTTATTAACAGCGATTTAGGGTCGCCAACTACTTATAGGCGTAAACTATTGTTTTGCTCTGCACGACACCAGCATCAAGTGCGCCAGCTAGGGACTTTATGCGTCATTAATTTTGGAAGGCTACCCAATCCACACTAATTAGCATGTTAAGGAACACTTTGACACGCTTTTGATCTTACTGAATTTTGTAAAAATAAAAAGAATAATTATGAGATTTGATAAGTAAAAAGCCAATGTTGTACTAACATTGGCTTTTTACGAATTGAAGCGACCGAATTTAGGCGGGAGTTGATTTATTTCTCAGCAGTTACAATTTTTTAATGCATGCAATAACGTCATCGTGATGTGTTTTTGTTTTTACCGTATCCATTACTTCACGTAAACGCCCCTCTTTATCGATAATAAATGTCGTTCGCAGAATACCCATAAACTCTCTGCCCATGAATTTCTTTAATCCCCATACGCCGTATTTTTCGGCTATCGCATGATCTTCATCAGACAAAATATCAAAGTTTAGACCTTGCTTCTCTTCAAAGTTTTTCAACCGCGATACAGGATCAGGGCTAATGCCGAAAACCTTGGTATCTAACTTAGCAAGCTCCGATTTAATATCCCGAATACCACACGCCTGCGTAGTGCAACCTGGGGTAGAAGCTTTAGGATAAAAATAGACAACGACGTTTGCCTTCCCTTTGTAATCGGTTAATTTGATAGTTTCGTCATTTTGGTTCTTCAGTGTAAATACTGGCGCTTTATTACCAACTTTTGGAAATGTCATAGCGGTGCCCTTTTCGTATTGCAATTTAAAAGTGGACGTTAAGTAATAACAATAATTATACGTAACTAACGGCTTACTGGATAACCGCATTTAATAAAAAAGAGTGTTTACTGTGTAACGAGCGGGGAAGAATGCGAGGGATCGATAAATAGGGGAAAAGCGGAAATACCTTTGTATTTCCGCTTTTGTGATATTAGGCAGGCAATAAAGATTTTACTGCATCGCGCTCTTCTTGCAACTCAGCCTCGGTTGCCTTCATTCGCGCTTGAGAGAATTCGTCTATTGATAGACCTTGAACGATCTTCCAATCACCATTCTCACATACACAAGGGAACGAGTAGATTAAACCTTCCTCGATACCATAGCTACCGTCGCTATAAACACCCATACTAACCCAATCGTTAGCCGGTGAGCCTAGCGCCCAATCACGCACATGGAAGATCGCAGCATTCGCCGCTGAAGCCGCGCTAGATGCTCCACGAGCTTTAATAATAGCTGCTCCGCGCTGCTGGACCGTCGGTATGTAAGTCGCTTCGTACCAGTCGCGATCAATCTTATCGATTGCAACATCACCATTAACCTTGGCATGAAATAAATCTGGGTACTGAGTAGAGGAGTGATTGCCCCAAATAGTCATCTTGGTTATGTCGTTAATGCTCACACCCAATTTATGACCAAGTTGTGACATACCTCGGTTGTGATCTAAACGCGTCATAGCGGTAAATTGACGTGGGTCGATATCGGGGGCGTTGCGCTGAGCAATAAGAGCATTGGTGTTTGCAGGGTTGCCAACAACTAAAACCTTAATATTACGGGAAGCATTATCATTAATTGCTTTCCCCTGAACAGAAAATATTGCGGCATTCGCTTCCAATAAATCTTTGCGCTCCATACCTGGGCCACGCGGGCGGGCGCCAACTAATAATGCGTAATCAGCATCTTTAAATACAACGTTCGGATCATCGCTACAGATAATGCTATCCACCAATGGAAATGCACAGTCATCTAACTCCATAGCAACGCCTTTAAGCGCCTCTAACGCAGGAGTAATTTCTAGTAACTGCAAAATGACTGGCTGGTCATTTCCCAACATATCACCAGCGGCGATACGGAATAGAAGTGAATAACTAATTTGGCCTGCTGCGCCGGAAATGGCTACACGTACGGGTGCTTTCACGATAATTCTCCGTGGTTAGTTAAATATCTATGCTGTGCCCAGCACATGGGGGTATTTATGAATATCAGTTTGGATATCGCGCTTCGAGTTCAGAATAGAGTGCCTGCTGTAAGTCTGGGCGCGACTGGTCAAGGCTATCAATCGCCTCTATCAAATGTTCGTTATCTTCCCTACCGCTCCAGATCTTACTGTAGGAACCCTCTTTGTAACCGTGCTCTTGGCGAAATATGTTCAATACATTTTTGCCAACATATCGACTAAATAGCTGATCAAACGTTAGCCCGACACCGAGCATTAAACGATTAAATTCTGGAATACTAAATGCCTTTGTCCGCAAGGTAGTCTCTGTGAACGCTTCCAAATCCTGTTTGAAATCTAAGTCAGTCTCATCATGATGTAGCTGTGGTGCGATCTCGCTAGCGATTTTACTATAACCAGCAAGATCAGGTTTGACTTCGAGCAACATTAAGCTCAATCCGAAGTGCCAAATATCGATAAGCTCCAAAACAACCTGATCGGTATCGGGCGTTTGCTGCTTCCACCACTTCCAACCGTAGTGATCCATTAATTCGGCACACTCAACCCAGATCGCGCGATACCATTCAAACCCCTGCTCGCGCCAATCTGCATTTACTTTTAGGTTCATGGCTTCTTGTAATTGAAGCATGGTAATTAGTTGTTGTTGCATTAAATTAAGCCTCAGCTAAACCGGTGCGCGCTTGTTCAGCACGAGAAAATAAGCGATGAAAGTTGTCGCGTGTTATCTCGGCCAACTGCTCAAGTGTCACGCCCTTTAACTCTGCTACATATTCGGCGACTTGACGAACATATTTCGGCTCATTCGGTTTGCCGCGATAGGGAATCGGAGCCAAATAAGGGGAGTCGGTTTCGATCAACAGGCGATCTAAAGGGACTTGCCGAGTAACGTCTCGCAGCTCATCGGCATTTTTAAACGTAACGATACCCGAGATTGATATGTAATAGTTTAAATCCAGTGCTTGCTTTGCCATTTCCCAACTCTCGGTAAAACAATGCATCACCCCTGCAGATTCGGTACTACCGTAATCTTTGATCAAGGCAATGGTATCTTCCTTCGCTGCTCGGGTATGTACAATAATCGGCAACCCCAGCTGGCCACCGGCGATTAAATGATTGGAGAAACTTTGTTTTTGATTGTCTGCATTGTCAGCGCTGTAATGGTAATCCAACCCCGATTCACCAAGGGCGACTACTTTGGCAGCTCGCGACCATTCGATAAGTGTCTCCACCGATACAACTTCATCGCTCACGTCGGTAGGATGAATACCTACGGATGCATAGATGTTTGGGTAGGCTGCGGCAATATCCAACACCGCTTGACGGTTTTCATCGCTGATACACACGCACAACATTTCACTAACGCCGGCCTCATTTGCAGCGGCGATAGCCCCAGCCAAACCGTCAGGGTAACGGGACAATTCAAGGCGGTCTAAGTGACAGTGGGAATCTACAATCATAATTAAAGCTTTTACGTGTAAGTACGCGGCCAATTGCCAGCGTTAGGCATACACCTAAACGCAGGAATTGAACAAGTTTTGTGATTTAAATTACATGGTATGAGTGGGTCGGTCTGACTCTATTGATCCTGCAAGATAGGTTTCGATCTTTTTTGAAGCGATATCATCTTCACTACTAAACTGCACGCCAATACCTGCAGCTCGATTACCTTGAGCGCCCTTCGGCGTTATCCACACCACTTTACCTGCAACTGGAATTTTTTCGGGCTCATCCATCAGGCTTAACAACATAAATACCTCGTCACCAAGGCTATATGTCTTGTTGGTAGGAATAAACAAACCGCCGTGCCGCACAAACGGCATATAAGCTGCGTACAAAACCGCCTTATCGCGAATGGTTAACGAAAGAATGCCATTGCGGGCTGCGCCACCTAAACCTTTCATCAAAACTCCACTGTGTTGTTTACGCCAGATATAAGCCGATACACCTTCAAAATTTAATGCTGCTAGCTAGAACCAGCTGTTCAACCCTAAAGCTGGGTCCCGCGGCTCGACAAATATCAGAAGCGCTATACTTGAATTGACCAAGCGAAACTTATGTCAAATTGTCGACCTTGACTGCCGACAGTTTAAAGGAATCCTGAGTCAAAAACCGTAATGCCGATTAAGTTTAGCCTGTTTTTGAGGAAAGTTTAGCTAGCAATAGCGTCGCGCGCCGCTACGATAGACAATCTACCAGTAGGTGTCTAGTTTCTAGGGTTACAGCCGCAATAATGAACACATAAGTAAGAAGCGCCAATCGAAAAGCTAAACCTAGCGTAGGCGAGCCAATAACTGCCAATCTAATAGGGTTTCTTCCAAGCCTAGCTGAGCGTTCACATTAGCGCCGCTAGACAACAGTTTTTTCCGCTGGCATAGACTGTCTCGATAGCGAAACAATGCCTCCAGTGGCACCGCATCAAAAGCTGAATGCAGTTCTGCCCACTCTCGCGCTACACCTGCGTCAGGCTCGACCGAGCCCATTTTCACTTTAACTAAACGCTCTACCCAAGAAATGAGTGTGGCGACTATTTCGTCCAGCGGATAATTCTTCCACTCCACAGCCAGTGCAGCCGTGGTCTTAGTTCCGCAACTTAACGATGCGAGACTTTCGCACATTACTCGGCGGTTATCGACTACTCCATCTTGCCACCACAGCATGGCCGTTAGCGGCGCGCCGCCGGCGTCATTGAGCAAACTGACGGAGTCTTCAACGCCCATGGACTGCAACCACTCCGAAGCCACGGCTGCCGCAGGAATTCCCATCGGGATAATAGCGCAACGACTGCGGATCGTCGGCAAAACGCGACTCGGTTCAAGGCTAACCAGCACTAAAATGGTGTCGTTTGACGGCTCTTCTAGAGATTTAAGTAAAGCATTGGCCGCATTGGCGTTCATTGCTTCAACTGGGTACAAGACGACAACCTTGCGCCCGCCCTGCTGGGCCGTCTTAGACATAAACTCGTTAACAGACCTAACTTGATCAACCTTAATCTGACGCGACTTTTCTTCTGGGTGAATCTCAACAAAATCGGGATGACTACCGGCCGACAATAAATGGCATGCTTTACATCTTCCACAGGCACTTTCATCGATAGGTGCCAAACACAACAAATACTGCCCCATCGCTTGACCAAGCTTTTCTAAGCCGAGCCCTTTGCTACCGGTAATCAATAACCCATGAGGCAAGGTGTTGTTGCGCAACTGAGCCGTAAAACTTTGCCATTGCGCTATTTGCCACGGATATGGCGGCATGGCTAGCACACTCATAAAACACGCTCGAGCAGACGCTCTAGTTCGGCAAGTAGATCCGCTTGCACCGACTCTAGCGTTTGCCCTGCATCGATGACAACAAAGCGCTGCGGATCGGCGACCGCACGCTGTTGGTAGCAGTCTCGCACCCGCTCGAAAAAAGCCAGCTGCTCCTGTTCAAATCTATCCAGCTCAGCGCGCGCGCGCGCCCTCTGTAAACCAAGCTCCACATCGATATCTAGAAGAAAGGTTTTATCCGGCTGACGATCGCCTTGCACCAGTTTTTCCAACTGTGCGATTACCTCTTGTGACAATCTTCGGCCTGCGCCTTGATACGCAAAAGTCGCATCGGTAAAACGATCACACAACACCCAGCGCCCAGCAGCCAACGCCGGCTCAATTACCGTGTTTAGATGCTGAGCGCGGGCCGCAAACACGGTAAGAAGTTCGGCCGTTGGGTCGAACGCCTCGTCTCGATTGGCTAACAAAATTTCTCGCAACTCTTCCGCGAGAGGCGTGCCACCGGGTTCACGTGTAACGACTAAATCAATACTGCGATCACGTAAAAAATTTTCGATTAAATTAATATTGGTAGACTTACCTACGCCCTCAGTACCTTCGACAGATAAAAATAATCCGCGCTTTTGTGCTTGTAACATTAGCGTACTTACTCCGAGTTTTCTTGCCTAGTGATAACATCGTTTACCGCATCTTCAATTACCACTGGCGGAGCCGAACGATAATTCTTGGTACGCTTTTTTTGATACTGTTGAACAGCTTTTTCGTGTTCTTCCAATGTGTCAGAAAACTGATGCGTTCCATCACCGCGCGCAACAAAATATAATTCACTACCAGCCGCAGGATGCAAGGCGGCATAAATGGCCTCACGCCCAGGCATTGCAATTGGCGTTGGCGGCAGCCCTTTGTTGGTGTAAGTATTGTACGGTGTCGGCGTTTTCAAATCAGAGCGTCGCAGGTTACCACTATAGCTATCGCCCATACCGTAGATGACTGTCGGGTCGGTTTGCAAACGCATGTTTTTTTCTAAGCGACGTACGAACACACCAGCAATCATATCGCGCTCGTAACCTACGCCCGTTTCTTTTTCAACGATAGAAGCCATAATCAGCGCGTCATACGGTGTCTTGTAGGGTAAATTCTCGGCTCGCTGCAGCCATTCCTCCTGTAGCACCTGCTGCATTTTATTAAAAGCACGAGTCAAAATATCGGCATCGCTGTCGCCCTTAATAAATTGATAGGTGTCAGGGAAAAACCAACCTTCCGCGTGCGCGCCATCTAGATTTAATTGCTTTAATAACGCTTCGGTAGGTGACGCTTCGACCTTATGGATAAGCTTCGGCTGAAGCTGCAAATACTGCAGATATTGTTGCGCTGTGAGGCCCTCCACAAGCGTAACGTGATACTTAACGACATTGCCAGCATGTAACTGATGCAGGATATCCACCGGTGAAACACCAGCTGTAATTTGATACTCACCGGCTTTAATTAAGGTTAACGACTTGAGCTTCGCGTATTGCACCCAGACCCGCGGCCACTCAAGAACACCGTCACTATTAAGCTTTGCCGCAACGCGATATAACGAAGTACCTTTGGGAACATCAATAGATTGACCACGGGAAATCGTCGCTATCGGCGTGTGCAACCAGCTATAACAAAAATAAACCGATGCCGATACCGCTAAAAAAGCAGACATTACTAGGCCTAAACACAACCAATAGACACTTTTTTTCGTCATCATTTAATCAATGCCTATATAAAACTAAGCGTGTGTGAAACTAATTGAGCTTTAAACTTAAGCCTGTGCGACCCGAAGCCTATTCGCCATATTCGAAACTTGCTCAGCGATAAGAGCCATTTCAGATGTATCACCGCTGCCGCAATTTTTTCCATCAATACTCGCGATCGGCACAATGCCGCGTGCGGCATTTGTCAAAAAGGCGTAGTCGCAAGCGCGTAGCTGAGCGAGGCTAATATCCGTCTCGACAATATTGGGTAACGCCGCTGCAGAACAGTTTTCTATCACCAACCGCCGCATTACGCCGGCAACACCGACGCGCTGAATTGTTGGGGTTAACAAATTTTCGCCCTGTTTCACAAAAATATTATGGTGTACCGTTTCAACTAAGCAGTCACGACTGTCTAAAAGTAGCAACTCTTGATTATCTTGCGGCTTTGAGCGCGACACTGCCAGCGAATAATCGAGCCGCGATAAATGCTTTAGCCCAGCTAACGCGGGATTATCGGACAGCCGATGACTAGCGCTAACAACATCAACAGGAGGCTGCAGCCAACCCAGAATATTTGTAGGCCGAAACTGTAACACCCTGCTAGGCTCGAGATTTGCGGAGAAATAATTACCGCGACCGCCGACACCCCGCGTACAGGTGATACGAGCAATTCCGTCTTTTATATTTGATTGAACGTTGTCGTTACCAACAGCTAGGCTAAACGCATCGAGCTCCCGCCGCAATTGGCTAATATCGAGCGAGATGCCTAAAAGCGTACAGCCCTTTGCTAGCCTATCTAGATGGTAATCTAAGAATGGAAAGCCGCCCAGCTGGAAGCGTAACGTTTCGAATACGCCATCGCCCAACAAAAAGCCGCGATCAGAGTAGGAACTGGTAGCACCATCTGGGGCAAGCTGTTTGCCGTTTAAAAACAAGCATTCATGCTGCCCCAATGTCATGGTGCGCACCCGATTTGAGAAGAATTAAACTTTGGTAAATAACAAAGTTCCGTTAGTACCACCGAAGCCGAAAGAATTACTAACCGCCGTTTCGATTTTCATTTCTTGTGCTTTGTGCGGCACAAAATTCAAATCGAAACCTTCGTCCGGCTCATCGAGATTAATGGTTGGCGGCGCCACTTGATCACGAATCGCCAATACAGAAAATATCGCTTCTACTGCGCCAGCGGCGCCGAGCAAGTGACCAATCATCGACTTGGTGGAACTCACCGCAAGCTTTTGCGCATGCGCACCGAAAACGCCTTTAACGGCGCCACATTCAGCGGCATCGCCGGCCGGCGTTGAGGTGCCATGCGCATTAATATAATCGACGGCATCGGCATTTAAACTGGCGTCGCGGAGTGCATTGCGCATCGACAATTCAGCACCTTCACCAGAGGGCGAAGTAATGTGATATGCGTCGCCGCTGGTGCCAAACCCTTTTAATTCTGCATAAATTTTTGCGCCGCGCTTTTTGGCATGCTCGTAACTTTCGAGCACCATAATGCCTGCGCCATCGCCAAGTACGAAACCATCGCGACCTTTGTCCCATGGCCGACTGGCACGCTCGGGGTCGTCGTTGCGCTTTGACAAAGCGCGCGCGGCACCGAAGCCGCCGATACCCACAGGGGTTGTAGCCATCTCTGCACCACCAGCAATCATAACGTCTGCTGCACCATACATAATTTCGCGTGCGGCTAGGCCAATACTGTGAGTGCCGGTTGTACAGGCAGTCGTTACAGCTAGATTAATACCCTTAAAGCCGTAACGAATAGAAAGGTTACCGGCAATCATATTAATAATCGCGCCGGGAACAAAAAATGGGGAAACACGACGTGGCCCGCGATCGCGAATGGTAATTGCAGTATCTTCGATCGAGCCTAGCCCGCCAATACCGGAACCAATTACACAGCCAATACGAGCGGCGTTTTCGGGGGTAACTTCAATGCCGGAATCTTCAACAGCCTGAATACCTGCAACCATTCCATACTGGATAAACAAATCCATTTTGCGCGCTTCTTTTGCATCTAGATAAGGCTCAAGATCCAAATCTTTAACCGACGCACTAATCTTTGTACCGAAGGCTTCAACGTCAAATGATGTTATAGGGCGAACTCCACTTTGACCGGCCAATATAGCGCGCCAAGTATCATTCACATTGTGACCGACGGAAGTGACCATTCCCAATCCGGTTACCACAACTCTTGTACGACCCACAGGAATCCTCCATTTCTTAAAAAGCCAACTCTAGGCTTTTTTATGACGTGTATTCGCCATTACATTTTGTTATTGGACACAGAAAAAACAAAAGCCGCACTATGCGAGATAGATACGGCTTTTGATGGTGGTGGTAACGAACAACCGACGTATTAAGCCAGGTTTTCGTTGATGTAGTTGATTGCCAACTGAACCGTGGTGATTTTTTCAGCTTCTTCGTCTGGAATTTCGGTTTCGAATTCCTCTTCAAGAGCCATTACCAACTCAACGGTGTCAAGAGAATCCGCACCCAAATCTTCAACGAAGGACGCCTCATTTTTTACTTCTTCTTCTTTAACGCCGAGTTGCTCTGCGACAATTTTCTTTACGCGTTCTTCAATGCTGCTGCTCATAATCGTGTTTAACTCCTAATGATAACTTTCTGTGAAGCCGATTGATTTAAAACCACTTAAGCCGTCACCTTATTGCCCGTAGTCGCTGCCCAAAGAAGGTCAAGCTAACGAGCGTTCATTTGACACTTGAAACCGCAAAATCTTTGGGCCGGCTTACACGTGCGCGCATTTTAACGCGATTTTCTTCATGTTGTAACGCATGATTCATAAATTTCTGTAAATTTCGAAAATAATCGTTTAATTTCAAAAGCTTAGCACATGTACAAGCCACCATTTACATGGATCGTTTCGCCGGTAACATAGCCTCCATCGGCGCTACACAAGAATTTTACGACGCCAGCAATCTCTTCTGGCTGACCAAAACGGCCCAAAGGAATGTTGTCAAACATGGCCTTTTTCTGCTCTTCAGGCAATACCTTGGTCATATCGGTATCAATAAAACCCGGCGCTACAGAGTTCACGGTGATGTTGCGCGACCCCACCTCTTTCGCCAAGGATCGAGAAAAACCCATAACCCCAGCTTTTGTAGCCGAATAATTAGTTTGCCCAGCGTTGCCCATTTGACCAACGATAGAGCTGATATTAACGATACGCCCCCAACGAGCCTTCATCATGCCGCGCAGGCAAGCCTTGCTAAGACGGTAAATAGCACTTAGATTGGTATTGATCACGTCAAACCACTCATCTTCACTCATCCGCATGAGCAGATTATCTTTAGTGATTCCAGCGTTGTTAACAAGAATTTGCACCGCGCCATACTTTTCTTGAATCGCAGCCAATACACCGGCAACAGATTCCGCATCAGTGACATTCAAAGCCATACCTTCGCCTTTTAGTCCCTTCTCCTGCATTCGCGCAGAAATAGCGTCTGCACCACTTGCACTCGTTGCGGTACCCACAACAATCGCCCCAGAGGCAGCTAGGGTATCCGCAATAGCAGCACCAATACCTCGGCTAGCGCCTGTAACCAGCGCAACTTTACCTTCTAAAGACATATCATTTTCCTTATTTAAGAGCTTCTAGACACTCAGAGAATGTCGTTTGAGTTTCAAGATTTGAGGTGTTTAACTGTTTTTCAATTCGCTTATTAAGGCCAGAAAGCACCTTGCCGGGGCCACACTCAACTGTCGTTGTGACACCTTGCTTGGCGAGATACTGAACGCATTCTACCCAGCGCACCGCAGAATAGATTTGCTCAACCATTAATGCTTTTATCTTTACTGGGTCTGATTCTGGCTGTGCATTAACGTTGTGGACTACTGGTATTGCCGGAACTTTAAACTCCGTGGCTTCAATTTCACTCGCCAAGCGCTCTGCAGCCGGTTTCATTAGCGATGTGTGGAACGGCGCGCTTACCGGCAGAGGAAGAGCGCGTTTGGCGCCCGCCTCTTTACACAAGACCATGGCACGCTCTACCGCTTCTTTCTTACCGGCAATAACAAGCTGGCCCGGAGAGTTGTAATTCACCGGTGCAACAACTTCAGATTCGTTACTTGCATCGGCGCATGCCTTTTCGACTAGCGCGTCGTCCAAGCCAATAATAGCGGCCATAGCGCCGACGCCTGCAGGCACAGCTTCTTGCATATAGCGCCCACGCGAGCGCACTAAGCGCACCGCATCTTTGAAGTCGACTACACCAGCGCAGACCAGTGCCGACCACTCGCCCAAACTATGACCAGCCATCAACCCAGGCTTTACGCCACCTTCGGCCAACCAAACACGCCACAAAGCAACACTACAGGTCAGCAGAGCTGGCTGTGTGGTCTCAGTAAGATTTAGCTGCTCTTGGGTACCATTTTGGACGAGATCCCAAAGGTCATAACCCAGCACCTCGGACGCTTCGGCAAAGGTGCTTTGTACCAGCTCCGCGCCCTGTGTTATATCCGCAAGCATGCCAACCTTCTGCGACCCCTGACCGGGAAATACAAATGCTAGCTGTTCAGAATGGCTCATAATCTATTTCCTACTGCCTTTACTTAATCGTATAAATTAAACGTACATGAGGACCGAAACACCTCATTATTTATTGGCTACCACTGCCATCAGTGACGACCTGTAAGCGCTCGCCAATTTTATTGGCAATATCAGCGCGAACCTGCTCAACGGCAACAGCCAAAGCCCGCTCGAAGCCAAGCTGGTCTGCACCACCATGACTCTTAACGACGGTCTTTCTCAAACCTAGTAAAGCAGCACCGTTATATAAAGATGGATTGAACTTAGCCTTCCAAGGAGTCAACGCTGGCTTGGCAATTCGCGCCAATAGTGTTCGCCACGGGCTAGACTTAAGGCTCTCACGCAAACTCGAAAACACAAACGTTGCCACACCTTCGCTAACCTTAAGCGCAACATTACCCAGCAGCCCGTCGCAGACAATCACGTCTACTAGACCCCTATATAGGTCGTGACCTTCAACAAATCCAACAAAATGAATGTCATCACGGCTCGCCAACATCTTCGCTGCGGCTTGAATCACCTCACTGCCCTTGCCCGCTTCCTCGCCTACATTTAATAATGCGACTCGGGGCTTAGTGCAGCCAGAAACTTGCGCAAGCGCAGAACCCATCACCGCAAATTGCACCAACTGATCGGCAGAGCAATCGAGGTTGGCACCAAGATCCAGCATTAAACTACTGCCGGATGCCGTTGGCACAGACTTACAAATTGCGGGGCGCGATACGCCGGGAAACGTTTTGAGTAGCTTACGGCTGATCGCCATAAGCGCGCCGGTATTACCGCCACTAACACAGGCATCGGCCTTGCCCTCAGCAACTAACTCTAACGCCTTCCATAACGACGAATCGGAGCCACTACGCAACGCTTCACCAGCTTTGCTTTGCATGCTAATGGTAGAGTTTGTGGGGTACACAGAGATTTTAGAGTCAATAGAAGACGGGCCTAGTTCGTCAAACGCTTGCTGTAATTCAGCCTTATCGCCAACTAGTATTGCGGTTACATTCGGGGAGTGGTTCAGAAAAGCGCGCACGCTTTGAACGACAAGACGGGGACCTTGGTCCCCGCCCATCGCATCAATCGAGAGATGAATGTCGTGCGACAAACTTACTCAGCGTCGCTAACGTCTACAACTTTACGGCCACGGTAAAAACCATCGGCAGTAACGTGATGACGACGATGCTTCTCACCAGTAGTAGGATCTACTGACAAAGTGGTCTCGGTAAGCGCATCGTGTGAACGGCGCATGCCACGCTTGGAACGGGTTTTTCGGTTCTGTTGGACAGCCATAAATACTCCTGGAATTTTACAAACATTCGCCTGACAGGCCTGCTTGAGATTATCCGTCAGTCGTTTTTTTCAATTGTTGCTTCAGCCCTGCCAAGACACCAAACGGATTTGGCTCTTCGCTCTCTTTAGCAACCTGGGTTTCTTCTCCGGCGAACTCAGTGCTCGCCTCTGCACAGCTATAATCGTGTAGCGCTACTGTCGGCAATGCCAACAACAGCTCCTCTTCGAGAATAGCGTGCAAATCTCCGTCGTCTTCTCCAACAATCCATGGGTCTAGTGATTTCGGCAGCTTCGCCGCTTCTTCTTCGTCCCAACAAACCGCCAGATGAACATCGGTACTGATTTGTGTAGCGAGGGGGCCTAGGCAGCGCTGACATTCCAACACCACATCCATCTGCACCAGCCCAGTCACCAGCTTACGTCTTTGATCGTCGACCGAAAACTTAAGCTTAGCAACCATCACCCGATTAGCTCCCGCCGCACCGGAAGATCCTTCCAATGTTGCGCTGGCTTCGAGCAGACGCGGTAGTTCAACCTCAGGTACAATGCCCGCCAATTCGGAAAAGGCATGGGACATTTTTCTGGGGTCAACCCGCTTCGGCAGCCGATTAAATAAAGCACCCTCTGACATAAGCGCGCGATGATAGGGAATAGACCTATCGCTGTCAAAGAAAACCTTGATATTTAACAGTTTTCCAGTGAAAAGCACGCCTAACAAGCGTTTCTACGGCGTGTTTTCTATCAATTCAGCGCTGCTTTCCGAAAAAAACGTCTGACTTACCAACTACCTATTGGCGAACGCTATAAATGAAGCAACAAACACCGAAGATCATCCTCGCCTCATCGTCCCCCTATCGTAAGCTCCAGCTAGAACAGCTGGGCATTAGCTTCAGCTGTGAACCGGCGGATATAGATGAAACACCACGGCCAAACGAAACCTGTGGCGTCCTAGCACAACGACTATCCCGAGATAAGGCCCTAGAAATCGCCAAGCGGCCCGAACACGCCAACTGCATTATTATTGGCTCCGACCAAACCGCCGAATGCGACGGCATGCAGCTAAGCAAACCGGGTACCACTGATCGCGCAATCGCCCAGCTCTGCCATAGTCAGGGCAAGGAAGTAACCTTCCATACCGGCTTATGCGTACTGCGAACGCCAGAACTGCAAACGCACGACGACGCAAACACACAAATGCTATGCGATGTAATCCAAACCCGCGTGCGTTTTCGGGCGCTAACACTTTGGCAAATCCACCGTTATATAGAACTCGAAAATCCGCTAGACTGCGCCGGCAGCTTTAAGTGCGAAGGTTTGGGCATATCGCTATTCGAGTCAATCTGTAGCGACGACCCATCAGCCTTAATTGGCCTGCCCCTTATCGCGCTAAACCTATTTCTATTTCAACTCGGTCTGGACCTACTTAACTAACACATGATTCAACTCCAATCAGTCAGCTTGCAACGCGGAAACCTGCACCTACTCGAACTTGCAGATCTCACCATTTACCCGGGCCAAAAGTGGGGTCTCGTCGGCGCCAACGGCAGCGGAAAATCGAGCCTTTTTAAATTATTGCTCGGCGAACTGCACGAAGACGCCGGCCAAGTACAAGTGCCGAAGCAATGGCAGATCGGCCACATGGCGCAAGAAACTGGGCACAGCAGCCGCTGCGCAATCGATTATGTTTTGGATGGCGACCAACCACTTCGAGATCTTGAGCAACGTATCGCCACCCATAGCGGCGACGGCGAATCACTTGCTGCCCTCTATCAAGAAATGGAAAACATCGACGGCTACACCGCCAAAGCTCGCGCCGAAAGACTGATACACGGCTTGGGTTTTAAAGATAGCGACAGCAATCGCGGCGTAAATGAATTTTCCGGCGGCTGGCGCATTCGCCTTAACCTCGCCCAAGCGTTGATGTGCCGCTCCGACCTTTTACTATTAGATGAGCCCACCAACCACCTCGATTTAGATGCAACTATTTGGCTGGAACAATGGCTTAATCAGTACGAAGGAACCTTGCTGATTATTTCTCACGACCGCGACTTTTTAGACAACCTTGCCGAAGGTATTATTCACGTTGAGCAGCGCAAGCTAATCAGCTACAACGGCAACTATTCCTCCTTTGAAAACCAGCGCGCCGAACGACTCGCGCAACAAGCCATCGAATTTAGCAAGCAGCAAACACGAGTTGCCGAAATCGAAGACTTTGTGCGCCGCTTTCGTGCCAAAGCGACCAAAGCAAAACAAGCGCAAAGCCGCTTAAAAGAATTAGAACGAATGAAAAAAATCGCGCCGGCACATGTCGACTCGCCATTTTCATTTCGCTTCCCTGCGCCCGAACGTATGCCGCAAACATTAATCACCCTCGACGATATTGACATCGGCTATGGTGACACAGCGTTGGTAAAAAAAATAAACCTCAGCATTTTAGGCTCAACCCGTGTTGGCCTCTTGGGGCACAACGGCGCCGGTAAAACCACACTGGTGAAATCCCTCGCCGAAACACTACCCTTAGTTAGCGGCGAACTTACCAAAAGCGTACATCTGCGCTGTGGTTATTTTGCTCAACATCAAGTCGAAGCATTGGATATGCAAGCGTCCTGCGCACTGCATATCCAGCGCATTAGCCCCAAGGCAAGCGAACAGGAGATACGTAATTTTCTCGGCAGTTTCGGCTTTCAAGGGGAACGCGCATTTGAATGTATCCAGCATTTTTCGGGTGGCGAAAAAGCGCGCTTAGCGCTGGCGATTTTAGCTTGGCAAAAACCCAATTTCTTACTTTTAGACGAACCGACCAACCACCTCGATTTAGAAATGCGCCACGCACTTACGCTGGCGATTCAAGCATTTGAAGGTGCTGTAATTATCGTCTCCCACGACCGCCACTTATTACGCAGCACACTCGACGAATATTGGTTAGTAGATGCCGGCAAAGTAACCGAATTTGAAGGCGATCTCGAAGACTATCAACATTGGTTAAGTAAACAGCAAACCGACGACAATGCAGCGACAGCTATCCCCTCATCCGACACCAACACAGCAGGCAACGCGGAAAGCAGCGATAGTAAGCGCGACAAAAAAGAACAGCGTCAATACGAAGCGCAAATTCGCGCCCAGCTAACGCCCTTCAGCAAAAAAATAAAATCTATTGAAAATAAAATGCAGCCCCTACAGAAAAAACTGGGCGAACTAGAAACTGCACTTGCCGACCCAGAACTCTATGCGGGCGCTAGCACCCAGCTCACCACCCTACTGGCAGATCAGCGCGCAACTAAAGCAGCTTTAGAGGAACTGGAAATGGAATGGCTCGAACAAAACGAAGCCATGGAAAATAAAGAAGCGGAATTGCGCGGCGAAAACTAGCTCAACAGGATGATCAACATAAAAAGCTGTAGTCTTCAGTAAAATATTAAGAGCAACAAAAGTAAACACAAAAAAACTAAAACATAATAATTAGAGAGTGAACAATGAACAAAGTACCCGCAACACATCATCAGCCCTCACGAAACTTATTAACTTTCGTCGGCGCACTGAGCATCGCCCTACTGGCCAGCTGCGGAGGTGGCGGCTCGTCGACTCCCGACGACGGCTACGACAACTCATCCAGCAGCTCTTCATCTAGTAGCAGCTCTTCATCGAGCAGTTCGTCCTCTAGTAGTTCCACTGGCGGCAGCCCTATTGCCTGTAGTGAAGGCCAAGTGCTGTGCGAAAAATTTGATGACGCCGCGACAATCCCAAGCGGCTGGAGTACCAGTAGTAGCCGAGTCACCGTATCGTCGGATTACGCATTTAGCGGCGAAAATTCGATTAAGGTTTCCGCCACCGGTGGCGGGTATAACGCCAACTACCTAAAGCATGACTTAACCGCCCTACCCGCACTGCAAGGCGCTCATTACGGCCGTATGATGGTTTGGCTTTCGAGCACCAATAGCATAGGTGGCGATTTCACCTTTATCCAAGCAGAAGGCCCGTCAACCGAAGCCTCTGGCGCGCCCACCGGTACACTTGCAAAGTATCGCGGCCGTCTTGATGGTCGCTACGATCACTTTTTTGCGAATTATGACACCTGGATTGACACAAATAACGACGGCAATACTGACTGGGGAACCGACTGCTGGAAGCAACCCAACTTTCCACCACCAACGGATTACTTAATCCCTAAAGATACCTGGGCCTGCGTACAGTGGCATTTTGACAGCAACAACAATGAAATGATGTTTTGGCTAAACAATGCGGAACTCACCCAAATCAACAACCAAGGCAGTGGTGATGGCTGCGTCGCGCACGACCAAGATGATGCTTGGCTGGCACCGGCGACCTTTAACGAAATTCATTTGGGGATAGAGCAGTACCACAGCTCAGCCGAGGCGCGCACTATGTATATCGACGATATTGTTATCGATGATGAGCCTGTCGATTGCTTTGGCAACCCTGTCGCCAGCAAACCGTAGAAATAGAACTATCACTTAAAAGGCCGTCGCTTACGCCGGCCTTTTTATTAACACGCAAAAACTGCAGCGAGTAACGTGACCTACCTTATTCTTTTTGTTACGGCGTTTCTCGCTGCAACGCTTTTACCTCTATCGTCTGAGATTTTGCTACTGACCTACCTCAGTGATGGCAAGTTACCGTTATTGCTCTGGCTAGCCGCCACCGCTGGCAACACACTTGGGGCCGCGCTTAATTGGGTACTAGGCCGCTATCTTCTTCGGTTTCAAGAGCGCACTTGGTTCCCATTTAAACAGGCCAAACTGGAGCGCGCGCAAAAGTGGTTCCGAAGCTACGGCGTTTGGAGCCTACTATTTAGCTGGCTACCGTTGATTGGCGATGGATTAACCTTCGTAGCCGGCACTATGAACACGCGGTTCAGCGTTTTTATTGCGCTTACGCTAACGGGGAAGGCCATTCGATATGGCTTAGTGATTTGGGCTGGCGTGCGGTTTTTTATGGCCTAGAAACTATGTAACAACTCATACCGGCAAAATAGGCTTTGAGATTTGGATTTTATCCAGACATAAAAAAACCGCCATTAGGCGGTTTTTTTATGTCTGGTCGGAGTGGCCGGATTTGAACCGACGACCACCACACCCCCAGTGCAAAAAAAAGAATATCCCCCCAACACAAACCATGAACGACAACGAACAACATTGGAAATTATTTCCTTATATTTCAATAAGTTAAAAACAAAACCATCATTCACCATTGTTCACCACTCCCCCCTGATGCATAATTCATCTGGACTTAATATGGACTTAAATAAATTGAGCTAGAGGCAAGCGTTGAAAGCCAAAATAACCACAAGCCTAACCAAACAGCTTATCCCTGAAGAAAAAGCCTATGAAGTAGCCGATACCGAGATCAAAGGGTTCATACTTAGGGTACAACCTACTGGCAGAAAAACCTGTTACTTCTCTTACAGAACAATTGCCAGAAAACGGAAACGTATCAAGATTGGAGTGCTTGGCTCAGGCTTAACAGTGGCGCAAGCGAGAGACCAAGCACAGAGCATTGCAGCAAAATACCCTATCTAATTTCATTGAGAGTAGCTACAAACCATGGGCACTTGCCAACCTAAAAAGTGCGGAACTAAGCATTCAATCAGTACAACGTGCTTTTAAAGAATCACTGAACAACCCGTTAATCTCTTTTGATATCAAAACTATCGAACACTGGCGTACTACGAAGCTGAGATCAGGTATTAAGCCCTCCACAATCAATCGCTTAGTTAATGCACTAAGGGCCATATTAACCAAAGCGGTCGAGTGGGAGGCTATCCCCGAGCACCCCCTGCAAAAACTAAAACAGCTGAAAGTAGATGAAGCCACCAAAGCGAGATTTCTTCAAGCAGACGAGGAAAGCAGACTATTCAATGTACTCTTACAGCGAGACAAAGAACTCATCGAATCCCGCGAGCGCGCAAATGAGCACCGACGCAAGCGCGGATATGACCTCCTACCCAGCCTGACAGGGTTCCACTATGGCGATAGATTAACCCCTCTCGTGATCCTTTCGCTTAAAACAGGCTTGCGACGTGGCGAACTATTTGACGCAAAGTGGGAAGGTATCGACTTTGAAAACCAAGTACTAACAGTTCACGGAGAAAACGCAAAATCGAGTAAAACTCGACATATTCCACTTAGCCCAATAGCTTTTGAGACTCTGATTCGCTGGAGACAGCAAAGTAGTTCTAAATTTGGGCGAATATTCCCCTCTGACACCGGCGGCCGCCTTAACAACGTTAACACCGCTTGGCGTAATCTACTCAAACGAGCATCAATAACCCAGTTTCGGTGGCATGACATGCGACATGACTTTGCCTCTAAACTCGTTACGAAAGGCGTTCCCCTGAATACGGTTAGAGAGCTTTGCGGACACGCTGACCTCAACACAACACTTCGTTATGCCCACCTAGCCCCAGATCACAAATCAAGCGCAATTGCGCTGCTAGGTTAACCGCCTTTAGTTTGCAAGCAGCCACCGCCTCACTCCAGCTTGAGGCGGCTGTTAGTACACCACTTATAACCAGTAACAAAACCACCTCACAGCCCTTCCAAGATCCACCAAGTAGAGAGTCACGTGCCAACTTACATAAAACTTGTGATCAATACCTAAGATTCTTAAAGGCCTCGCAGTCAGAATACGCAGCCTCCCCTAGATAAGGATTATCTAACGATGAAAAAGCAACTCGTAGTTAAAAAAAGAAAAGCTAGTAACACCAATAACGATACGAAAATCACTAGCACAGATATCAAGCGCTCCAGCCAGCAAAACCAACAATCACTAACCAAAAATAACGCATACAATACATTTACAATTATTGAAGTAGAGTAACTACAATATGGATATTAAAGTTTACCTCTCATCATTCTTTGAAGAGAGCTGCCCAAGGGAAAAAATAGACAAGCTAGTGCAAGACTTTAAACAATACAAAACTACAGGAATAAGACCGCCAGAATTCGGAAGGGACGCCAGCTTTGACAGACCAAGCTCAGTCAAGCAAGCGGAACTCCAACACCTTCACCTTAAAGATTCAACTTCTGCAAACTGGCACTTAAAAACCCTTCAGTTTAATATGACTAGTAATACCGCGCTCATATACTGCCATGGCTTTTTTGATAAGAATAAATATCTGCTACTAGGCTTTTTGGAAGGTGCGCATCAGACTTATCAAAACTCACCCCACTACCTGCCCAGCCTAGCTGAAATTGCAGAACGTTTTAGAGCGAGGTTTTAGCCATAATGAAAGCAGAAATAATACTTGATTGGGATTACCAGCCACCCGAGCTAGATGGAATGTACTTTGTAGCTATCCAATATAGAGAAGGTGCAGGCATGCTAGAGTTTATGGAATTCAAGGACGGCCAATGGAGCCAGCATAACGGCGGCGAAGTTGTGGCTCACATCGATATAGGCAAGCTAAACAACCAACTTAGTATACGATGGCCTGACGCCCCAAAAGCACCACAGGCATTTATTGAAGATGAATTTCGGGAAGCCTAGCCTCAAAATGGGGGCTTCTACTGGCCCCCTAACTTTATAACGTAAGCACCTGCCCAAGAGGCAAAAACTGAAAGTTAAAGCAGTTTAAGCTCTGCTAAACAGCTAAGTCCAATGGTAGATCACTTATATCTTTCACTCGCTTTCCCTCAATCATCATCTCCAGTGTATCTAGCGCATCCTCATAATCTAGCTCCCTTAATGCCTCCACTAACTCATAAAGCGCAAAATGATATACGCAATCCATATCACCAGTACCCAGAGCCAGAGACGCAATTCTGCTAGGTGTTGGCTCAGCCGTTAAGGAAACTATATGGGGAGACCTCCCCTTCCGAGATCGAATTAAATTTAGAGCTTCGGTTCTTGTATTTTGCGCACGGTCAGACCTCATAGTGAATTTACAGGAGACGCTTGCGTGTAATATCAAATTTGGAGCATTATCACCCTCATGATTTTTAGCCCTTAGTTTCGCCTTGAGACAAGACTTTTCATCAACGATAATCGCATTTAAATTTAAAGCCTCATCTGACTCTGGCTTTCTTGCAATGACAACATCAGGAGCAATAATATACCCCTCACCAAGAAAAGCTCTTAACTCATCATGCTCTTTAGCGAGACGATTCAAGTCAGAAAGGTGAGAATATTGCTCATACTTTCCAATCATTCCTTCAGACCTACCACCCACCTTTTCAATAACCCAAGTCCCAGGTCGGAGATGCTGTAAACTATCAAATGTAGAACTCAAAAAATTAGCGCAATGGTCTTCGAATTCATTTCCTAGTGTTTGGCCTTCTTTTTTCTTCTCACGTCGCACTATAGTGGAGCCGACATTAGATGCGATTTTTTCGGCCAAAAGATTGGCCACTTTCACGCTCATTTTTTGGCCAGAGTCAGCATTACTTGCAATAAATGATTCACTAAACTTGGAGAAACCACTAGTACTTAATGTTTGCCCCTCAATTAAACACCTATGAAAATCAGCTCGTGCACAACTAAATAGCGACATACTCACAGCCCTCTCCTCTCTTTAACTTTAATTAATTTGAGGACCCTCAAAATTTGCCTACCCACAGCCTCAGCAACCGGAGGTGGGAAAGCGTTACCAACCTGCCTGTAAGCATGGGTCTTACTTCCAACAAACTCCCAGCTATCAGGAAACCCTTGAAGCCTTGCTGCCATCCTCACATTCAACAAAGGCATATTTTCATAACCCTCCCTAATGCCCCCGCCCCTCAACTCAACACCTTTAAAGCCTCGACAGGGAATCTCGTGATCATAAGCTAACCTATGCCCATTAACCCCAAGCTCATGCCATTGACGTTTCGCACGCGTAGGCCCCAAATCTGGCCCTCCATGCTTTTTGGAACCACCCACAAGCGTTGGGGCTATCCTATTCGCTTTTTCTTTCCATTTTTGCGCACCTTCCCAATTATTAGAGGACATCAGATCATACAATGCCTCACCAACAGTAGGTGGCGGCGTCTTATGTGGTTTTGGCCATTCGAAATGATGAAAAAAAGGCTTCTTAATCGCAACCAGTATGAGCCTAGGGCGTAATTGCGGAACCCCAAAGTCACTTGCCTGTAAAAGTTTCCACTCAGCCTCAAACCCCAAGCGTCTGAGCTTAGTAATTATGGCTGACCTATAACCTGCAAACTTTGCCTCAGCGAGCCCCTGAACATTTTCAAGCATAATTGCAGTGGGCTTTATTTTTCTTGCTATTTCAATCGCCGTTGGAAAAAGATCCCGCTCATCTTTCTTTCCTAACTGTAAGCCAGCTTTGCTAAAGGGTGGACAAGGGACACCACCTGCCAAGAGATCAATTGAACCGACAAATTCCTTTGCTTTTTGCTTTACAAATAGCTTGAGATCTTCATGTAAAATGTTTTCCCAGCCCAAATTTAGGCTGCAATTATTATAATGCAATGTTTTATGGGCAAATTCATCTAACTCAATCAAAGCTGAATGTTTAAATCCAGCATTATGCAACCCCAACGCTTGGCCACCAGCACCTGCACACATTTCAATTGCTTTCATTTTAAATTACAACCTAAATAATATGTCACTCATTAACTCAATTGATACGCCTATAAACACTCATTCTCGGAGCGCTCTGGACAGGGCATAGTAACGCAGGCTAAAACGAAATAACACATGGACATAATATGGACTTAAATTTGAGGCACAAAAAAGCCCGCGACTAGGGCGGGCCTCTAAACTGTTGATTTAACAACATAATTTGGTCGGAGTGGCCGGATTTGAACCGACGACCACCACACCCCCAGTGTGGTGCGCTACCAGGCTGCGCTACACTCCGAAATCCACATCGCTGTGGAAGGCGCACATCATACGGATTGGGCGCTGTATTGCAAGTTGGAATCTGGAAATTTTACCTTGTAACTGGAAACGGCTTTAAGTCTTAAGCAGGACCAAAACTTCTTCCAATTCTTTGATCATTTGTTGCACTACATCTTTCATACTGTGTGCTTCAGGTTTAACGTCCCCAGTCATCTGCTGGCGTGCACCACCGATGGTAAAACCCTGATCGTACAACAAAGATCTGATCTGGCGAATCGTGAGCACGTCTGAGCGCTGATAGTAGCGACGATTGCCACGACGCTTCACCGGTTTGAGCTGAGGAAACTCTTGCTCCCAGTAACGCAGTACGTGCGGTTTAACCGCGCATAGCTCGCTTACTTCACCAATAGTGAAATAGCGCTTGCCGGGGATTACGGGTAATTCGTCGTTATTACTCGGTTCCAGCATACGCTTCAACTCGTGCCTTTAATTTTTGACCGGGGCGAAATGTTACCACCCTTCTAGCCGTAATGGGGATCTCCTCGCCGGTTTTGGGATTTCGGCCAGGTCGTTGCTTTTTGTCGCGCAGATCGAAATTACCGAAACCGGAAAGCTTTACCTGTTCGTTACTTTCGAGCGCATTGCGTATTTCTTCAAAGAAATACTCTACGAGCTCTTTGGCTTCACGCTTATTGAAGCCAAGTTCCTCATATAGGTTTTCAGCCAAATCGGCTTTGGTTAATGAGTCTTTTGTAGTATCAGCGAAGGCTTGCATCAAATTCTTCCTCAAGACGCTGCACAACAGCAGCTATTGAAGCGTTGATTTCTTCCTCGTTAAGAGTGCGCGATGGATGCTGAAACGTCAAGTTAAAAGCTACACTTTTTCGTTGCGGATCAATACCTTCGCCACTATAAACGTCAAATACCTTTAAGTTCTTAAGGTTCTCTCCCGCAACCGCCGCCATAGCGGACTGTAAAGCAGAAACCTCCAGCTGGCGCCCGACAACAACCGCAAGATCACGACTTACTTCTGGAAACTTCGACAGTGGGACAAATTTTGGCACCTCGGTAATCAACGACTCAGCTAGATCTAGCTCGAATACAAAGACGGCTTTGGAAACACCAAGCTCCCGTAACAACTGCGGGTGCAAAGCCCCTACAACACCGATAACAACGCCACTCGCAACAACCTCTGCCGTTTGCCCTGGGTGTAAATAGTCGCGTATGCCTGCCTGAAAGCTGATATCACGCGCCGTTAACTCTAACAATGCTTCTAGGTCGCCTTTGATATCATAAAAGTCTACATCGCCTTTCGAGGCCGTCCAACTGGTTGCTTCGCGAGGGCCGTAAATCAAACCGGCGATACCTTGTGTTTGTGTAGTTTCGCTACCGTTGGGCACAAATCGCAGCCCTTTCTCGAAAATTCGTACACGTTGCTGCTGCCGATTAACATTGTGCATTAACGCCGTGGCCAAACCGGGGATCAAGGAGGTTCGCATTACGCTTAAATCGGCACTAATTGGGTTAAGCAACTCTACCGCTGGCTGCTCCCCACTGAATAACCGGTGCATCTTCGGGTCGATAAAGCTGTAAGTTATCGCCTCTTGATAGCCGCGAGCGATCAGCTGGCGGTCAAAACGATCGCCATCGAGAACGGTTTCGGTCTGCAGGCCAATTACCGCCGGAATTCTCATGTCGGTAGTCGGCAGATTGTTGTATCCGTAGATTCGTGCCAACTCTTCAAGCAAATCGGCATCGATACTAATATCGAAACGGTAGCTTGGCACGGAGAATGCCCAACCCTGCGGATCACTATCAACCAAAACCAAACCCAATCGCGCCAGAATATCGAGAACTTCTTCGTCCGGCATAGCAAAGCCCAAGCCCGACTGAATGCGACTTCGCTCTAATCTAACCTGACGCTGCGCTGGCAAATCTGCTGCACGCTCAGCGCAAACAACAGGGCCGGCATCGCCGCCGACGATCTGTAGCAACAGTTCGGTGGCTCGCTCCATCGCGAGTAAACACAAGTCTGGATCGACGCCGCGCTCAAAGCGATGTGATGAATCTGTATGCAATCCGTAATTTCTCGCTTTACCAGCAATAGCCAGCGGATTAAAAAAGGCGCTTTCTAGGAAGATATCCTGAGTCTCTGCCGTTACCGACGTAGGCTCGCCTCCCATAATACCGGCCATTGCGATTGGCCCAGATTTATCCGTTATAAGCAGGGTGCTGTCGTTAAGCTCTACCTCCTGACCGCCGAGGATCGTCAGCTTTTCACCGGTATTCGACAAGCGTACGCTTACATCGCCACTTAACTTACCTAGATCAAATGCGTGCATGGGTTGGCCGAGCTCAAGCAATAGGTAATTGGTAACATCGACAACGGCATCAATTGAGCGAACATCACTCCGGCGCAATCGCTCCTGCAACCACTGGGGGCTTGGGCGACTCAAATCGACACCAGAAATCACACGCCCAACGTAGCGTGGGCAGGCATCGCCAGCGCCCAAGTTAACATCTACACGCTTGTCCGAAGTTGCTGCGACAGGCTCGATAGTCACTTCGCTGACCTGAGTTCGATTAAGCACGCCAGTCTCGCGCGCAAGACCGCGAATACTCAAGCAGTCGCTGCGGTTTGGCGTTAAATCCACTTCGATAATATTGTCGTTTAAGTTGAGCGCCTCACGCAGCTCCGCACCAACAACCAGGTTGAGCGGCAATTCCCACAAACCCGAATCGTCCTCACCAGCTTGTAGCTCAGTTTGGCCACACAACATACCAAACGATTCGACACCGCGAAGCTTCGCCCTTTTAATTTTAAATGGTTTGCCATCTGGCCCGGGAGGCAAACTTGCACCTACCGTAGCAAAAGGAATTTTTATTCCTACACGCGCATTCGGCGCACCACATACCACTTGGGTTAATTCATCAGCGCCACCAGCAACCTGACAAACGCGCAGCTTATCAGCATCGGGGTGTTGAGCGACGGCGATAATTTCACCGACGACTACGCCATTAAAATCTCCCGCTACAGGTTCAACGGCATCGACCTCTAGGCCCGCCATGGTTAACTGATCAACCAATGCCTGTGTGGAAATACTGGGACTCACCCAAGAGCGCAACCAAGATTCACTAAACTTCATTGTCTTTTCTTATCTCGTTAACTATTTGCAGCCGCAACAAGGCGACATTAAAAAAGGCTAAAAATATTCTGCAGATTTAAAACTGCTTTAAGAAATTCAAATCATTCTCAAAAAACAGTCTTAAATCATTTACGCCGTAGCGTAACATTGCCAAGCGTTCAACACCCATACCAAAGGCAAAGCCGGTAAATTCTGTAGCGTCAATATCGCAAGAATCAAATACATTTGGGTGAACCATTCCACAACCCATTACTTCGAGCCAGCCGGTATTTTTACAAATACGACAGCCTTCACCACTGCAATTGGTGCACTGTATATCTACCTCGGCAGACGGTTCTGTAAATGGGAAATAGGACGGTCGAAAACGCACGGGAACATCCGCTTCAAAAAAAGATTTCAAAAATTGGTCTACCGTACCCTTAAGGTCGGCAAAGCTGATGTTTTTATCAACCACCAAACCTTCAACCTGATGGAACATCGGTGTATGAGTTAAATCTGAGTCGCAGCGATAAACTCGACCGGGACAAATCACTTGAATTGGTGGCTTCTTGTTACGCATCGTACGCACCTGCACTGGCGATGTATGGGTGCGCAACACATGAGTCGCATCCACATAAAAAGTGTCGTGCATCGCCCTAGCGGGGTGATGAGAAGGTATATTGAGCGCTTCGAAGTTGTGGAAATCGTCTTCGATCTCTGGCCCCTGCGCAACCTTGTAACCAACCGCGGTAAAAATTTCTTCGATACGCTTTAGTGTACGCGTAACTGGGTGAGCACCGCCTAATTCGGCACGTCGCCCGCCTAGCGTTACGTCGATTTTTTCTGCCGCGAGCTTTGCTTCAATAGCGGCATTTTCTAACGCTTGTTTGCGCGAGCCAATTTCAGCTTCGACGCTCACTTTGGCCTTATTAATTTCAGCCCCTGCAGCAGGACGCTCCTCTGCGGACAGCTTTCCCAAGCCTTTAAGCAATGCGGTTAACTGCCCTTTTTTACCAAGGTAGTTCACGCGTACGGAATCTAATGCAGCTAGATCTTGCGCATTCGCCACCAAATCTAACGCTTCTAGAGTTAATTCTTTTAGGTTGTCCATCTAGGTCTCGAGTAATTTCTGAGAGTTACTATTTATTAGATACGCTTTTAACAACGATTGATAACCGTTATTGGTAATCACTACTATTGGCTACTACTACCGCAACTTGAAGTTCGTGTTTTTATACGCTTAAGCACTTGGCTCAAACATTTAATAGCTAAATTACGTTATTCGTTAACAACTAATTCTGCAGCCAATTAATAATTAGCTATTCGCCACCGCGATTTTGTAACAAGACTAGGGAGAACGAGTTCACGTGCAGTAGGTATGCATTTGGGTAAAACAAAAAAGGGAAGCGCCGAAGCACTTCCCTTCTTGATTACTTCATCATTGATTGCTCAACGATTTTAGATCAAGCAGCCAAGGCTTCTTTTGCTTTCGCAACAATTGCTGCAAATGCTGGCTTATCGTGAATGGCGATATCAGCCATAACACGACGATCCAAAGCGATTTCTGCTTTTTTCAAGCCTGCGATCAAGCGGCTGTAGCTCAAACCTTCAACGCGAGATTGTGCGTTGATACGAGTGATCCACAATGCGCGGAAGTTACGCTTTTTATTGCGACGGTCGCGATAAGCGTACTGACCAGCTTTGATAACTGCTTGCTTAGCTACACGAAATACACGTGAACGTGCTCCGTAATAACCTTTAGCGGCTTTTAAGATTTTCTTGTGACTGCGGCGAGCCACCACTCCACGTTTTACACGGGCCATACTATTTCCTCTTTCTCAAAATGGGGGATGGGGCTCGACTAAACGTCGCGCAACATACGAGCAACCAATGGCTTGTCAGCAGCGTTTAAGGTGCTGGTGCCGCGAAGCTGACGCTTACGCTTGGTTGTCATTTTGGTGAGGATGTGGCTCTTGAAAGCGTGTTTGTGCTTGTAGCCAGACGCAGTTTTTTTGAACCGCTTGGCTGCACCGCTGTGTACTTTAGCTTTTGGCATTGTTACTTCTCCAATGAAGAGGACACCCACTATAAAAAAGGGCCCTTCGGTTTTACTTTAGAGTGACCCAGGCAGCTAAAAAGCCCGACCACTCGTTAGAGCCGCAAGAGTTAAATTGAGCAAATCAGCCAAAACGGTGATTCGATTCATTCACTTTCCAGCGACACATTTTCGCAATATTGCGAAAATTCTAGGGTTGTTCTAGCGCCGCACCATGACTTTAGGTGCCTACGGCCACTAGAAACTACTTGCGTTTTTTCGGCGCCAGCACCATAAACAGCTGTCGACCTTCCATTTTTGGATACTGCTCTACGGTCGCCAACTCAATGAGGTCGGTTTCGACACGCTTCATCATCTCCATACCCAACTCTTGGTGGGCTAACTCACGTCCGCGAAAGCGAAGGGAGAGCTTGGCTTTGTCGCCGTTTTCCAAGAAACGCGTGATGGCGCGTAGCTTAACATTATAATCACCCTCTTCTGTTCCTGGGCGAAACTTCATCTCTTTTACTTGCTGCTGCTTTTGTTTCTTTTTAGCAGCGGCTTTTTGCTTCTTGATTTCGAACAGATGTTTGCCGTAATCCATGATTTTGCAAACGACCGGCTCGGCATCGGCGGCTATTTCCACCAAATCCAAGCTGGCCTCTTGGGCTGCAGCCAATGCGTCTTTAATAGACACGATACCAACCTGACTTCCGTCGGCACCTATAAGTCGAACTTCTTTTGCATCAATCTGATCATTGATAGTGGCTTTTTTTGAGCGCCCTTTGGCGTTATCACGATTGTTAATGGTCAAACTCTCCTCGTTAAATTTATCTTTTCCATCCACTAGCTTCCAATGGCGTACTTTAACCACTCGTTAGGCCAAGGCCTAACGAGACATAAACTACAGCCTACCGCGCTTAGCGACAGCGTCGGCCAAGAGTTTAGCAAAGTCATCAATGGAGTATGTTCCAAGGTCATCGCCGGTGCGAGTTCGCACTGTAACGGTGTTATTTGCTACCTCTTGATCACCCACTACTAAGAGGTATGGAACCTTTTGGATGGTGTGCTCGCGGATTTTAAAGCCGATCTTCTCATTTCTCAAGTCAGAAAACACGCGAAAACCTTTGTTTTGCAAGGTTTTCTGCACATTTTCAGCATATTCTGCCTGATTATCGGTAATATTGAGCACGACAGCCTGTTCTGGCGCCAACCACGGAGGAAATGCGCCTTCGTAATTTTCGATCAAAATCCCAATAAATCGCTCAAATGACCCTAGTATGGCGCGGTGCAACATAACCGGAACCTGCCGTGAACCATCCTCTGCAACATACTGGGCATCGAGACGACCCGGCATAGAAAAGTCGACCTGAATCGTACCGCACTGCCAAACTCGACCAATACAGTCTTTTAACGAGAATTCAATTTTCGGCCCGTAGAATGCGCCCTCGCCCGGCAAGTATTCGAACGGCAAACCTTTGCTATCTAGCGCATCTGCGAGTGCTTTTTCGGCCTTATCCCACACTTCGTCACTGCCAACACGCTCTTCAGGGCGAGTTGATAAGCGGATGATTACGTCGTCAAAGCCAAAATCCCGATAAACCTCGTAAAGCAGATCCGTAAAGGTTGAAACTTCATCTTGAATAGCATCTTCAGCACAAAAGATATGAGCGTCATCTTGAACAAAACCGCGCACACGCATAATACCCAACAAGGTGCCAGATGCCTCGTTGCGATGGCAGGATCCAAATTCTGCCAGGCGCATTGGAAGATCACGGTAGCTCTTCAAACCCTGATTAAAAACTTGGATATGACAAGGGCAATTCATCGGCTTTACAGCGTAATCGCGCGATTCAGACTCTACCGTAAACATATTCGAACGGAATTTGTCCCAGTGACCAGATCGCTCCCACAGAGAACGATCGACAATCTGAGGGGTTTTGATCTCTAAATAGCCATTATCACGCTGCACTTGACGCATGTAAGACTCAATCGCGGTGTAAATAGACCAGCCTTTTGGATGCCAGAACACCATTCCTGGCGCTTCTTCTTGAATATGAAATAGGTCGAACTTTTTGCCTAGTTTGCGGTGATCGCGCTTTTCGGCTTCCGCCAAGCGATTCAAGTGTGCCTTCAAGTCTTTCTTATTTGCCCAGGCAGTGCCGTAGACACGCTGCAGCTGCTTATTATCTGAATCGCCACGCCAGTAGGCGCCAGACACTCGCATCAACTTGAAGTAATGGCAAAAACGCATATTCGGAACGTGCGGGCCGCGACACATATCGACATATTCTTCGTGATGATACAGGCCGGGCTGAGCGTCGCGAGGGATGTCGCGCTCTAGAATTTCTAGTTTGTAGCCTTCACCCCTCTCGGTAAATACATCTACAGCCTCTTGCCACGACACGTTTTTCTTGATTACGTCATAGTCCGTCTTGGCAAGATCGAGCATGCGCTTTTCCAGTGCGGCCACATCTTCGTCGGTAAGGCGCCGCTCCAGATCAATGTCGTAATAGAAGCCATTTTCGATCACAGGACCAATCGCCATTTTCACGTCCGGCCAAAGCTGCTTGATCGCATGCCCCAACAGGTGGGCGCAGGAGTGACGAAGAACCTCCAAGCCAAGCTCATCGCGTGTAGTAATAATGGTAACCTCAGCATCAGCGCTGATCAGGTCGGTCGCATCTACGGCGACGCCATCCACCATGCCGGCAATTGTTGCCTTGGCGAGGCCTGGACCAATGTCGGCGGCAACATCAAGCACGGAAACTGGGTTTTCAAACGTGCGAGTAGAGCCATCAGGAAGTGTGATAACAGGCATGATCTATCCTTTACATCAGTGGTGACCCCTACCAAAGGCCACATGAATAAGACATATATTAGTAAGTACGGCAGGAGGAGCGGGATTATAAAGGCAGTACAAGCGCTGCACAAACGGTTCTCACCAAAAGCTCAAATTTCAAGCAATTCAACCATTTATACAATTCTTTTCATGCGGATGATTGACTGCTCTGCAAAACATCTTAATATGCGTGCAGTAGTTTAGTTACACCCTCTTTATATAGCCGAACATCAGAAACTTGGAATTTGATGAGCGTCCTCTCAAACACACAAAACCGTACAACGATTACACCGTACGAAAAACGTACTAGATCGTTGCGTACCAAATCGCTGCGGACTAAATCTTTGCGTACTACAGCCTCGCGCGCTGTTGCGCTATGGCGCTCAGCCTCAACACTGTTTTCACAGGCAACGTTTTCTAGGGAAAAGTCATTGTTTTCAAGGGTAAGATTTCCACGATTAAGGTTTTCGCGAGCAAAAATATTCACGCTATGGGTTCTAGTACTTTGCGTGCCTAGCGCCTTGGCTGACCCTTGGGTCAATACTGGAGACGAGCGCACTCGCCATCACTTACAAATGCTGGCTAGCTCGGGCAAGCTAAATGTACCGCTTAACACTTGGCCGGTGATGTGGATCGACATCAAGCAAGCCCTCGATGAAATAAAAGTCGAAGAACTAAGCAAAGCGGAGGTCTGGTCCTACCGCTATCTAAAGCATTCACTCGCCCTCGCCCAGCGACCAGCAACAACCAAAGCACAGCTCAACTTAAATAACAGCCCGCAAGCGTTTACCGCCTTCGCTGACGACAGCCGCGAACAAGCTAGCGCATCTGTTAGTCTTAGCGAACAATCCGAAAATCACGCAAGTAAAATTCAGGCAAATATCTATTACGATGCTGTCGATGGTGATAAATATAGCTTTGATGGAAGCTATTCAGCCCTAGCCTTAGGCAATTGGGTGCTCGGCATAGCGGCAATCGACCGATGGTGGGGCCCCGGGTGGCAATCGAGCTTAATTCTTTCGAACGCTACGCGCCCTGCTCAGGGACTTTTCTTACAGCGTAAATCGACCGAGGCTTTCAGCAGCGCTGGGCTAAATCTCCTCGGGCCTTGGAGCCTTACGCTCATCGCCAATCAACTTGAAGGTAGCAGGCAGGTAAAAAACACCAAACTAGTGGGAGCGCGCCTAAACATCAAACCGATCCCTATACTAGAGCTTGGCTTGAGTCGTTCCGCGCTTTGGGGTGGAAAGGGGCAGCCCGAATCTGGACAGAGCTTTATCGATGCATTAACGGGGTCGGATACCAACAAACAACTACTTAGCTACGACGCGCAGTTACAACTTCCAATAGTTAAAGGCATCTCCGCCAGCATCTACGGGCAACTACTCAGAGAGTCGTCAAACACAACAAACGGCGATACCAATCAATCCAGCCTAGCGGGAGTCGAGCTTATCTATTCCACTGGCTTTGTTCAGTCGCATATCACCCTAGAGCAAAGCGATACTTTTGGAGACGACAACCAAGCCTATAGCCACAGCACTTATCAAACTGGCTATCAAAACAATGGCCGCCCACTCGGCAGTAGCTTTTATTCCAACGCAAAATCAACGACTTTGCTTGGCCAGCATTACTTAGCCAACGGCCAGCAATTTAGCTGGACTTTGGGCCAAGTCGAGATCACGCCTATCGACCCAGCTCATCCGTTTGGCGATACGCCACTCGATCAGGAATTCGCGGAACTCAGCTACAAAATTCCACTGGGACGCTTTACTCAGCTCGACACCGGCATCCATTTTTTCAAAGAGCCTATGTCGATACAGTCGCAGCGCATATACAGCGGCGGCTATTTGGGCTTTAGATTTATTTGGTAAAAACAGACATACACTCAACCTTTGACTACAATGCCTCCGGGTAAACATTGCGCAAGAAATTAAGAGTACAACTATCCAATGATGACTAAATTCGCTGCTATTACATCCGCCCTTCTCATTTCGACCGCGATCATGCTGCTCGGCACAAGTGCCCATGCGCAGCAACCAACCGCAGCACAAATAGAGCAGTTCAAGCGCCTTTCACCCGCGGAGCAGCAAGCCTTAGCATCATCGATGGGCATTAACCTAAAAGACTTTAGCGGTCTGTTAGGCAGCGATAGCGCGCAGCCATCCATCACACCCGATAACATCAGCGGAAATCGTAAAGCAAAGCCTGAACCCCAGTCCGAACTAGAGAAAAATGCCTCTCTGGCCACCGACGAGCTAAGCCTCGACGAAGGCGAAGAAATCGGCACTCTAGACACCAAACTCGAACTATTTGGCTACGACATTTTTCAATTTGGTGCCGATTCTTTTACACCTGCCACCGACATCCCTATCCAAGCCAATTATATTCTTGGCCCAGGCGATAGCTTAACGGTGCAACTCTATGGCAAAGAAAACGCCACCCATACACTGACCGTTGACCGCAACGGACAAATTTCATTTCCTAACATTGGTCCGGTTACGCTCGCGGGTATGAACTTCACCCAAGCTACCGGCAAGATCAATGAGATCGTTAGCGAGCAGATGATTGGTGTTAAATCGTCGGTTACCATGGGTGCTCTTAGAACCGTTCGCATCTTTGTTTTGGGTGAAGCGAATGTGCCCGGCTCCTATGTTGTCGGCTCGCTTTCAACCATGACAAACGCCATCTTCGCTTCTGGTGGTATTACTAAAATTGGCTCGTTGCGCAACATCCAACTTAAGCGAGCCGGAAAAATCGTTACCACCCTCGACCTCTATGACTTATTGCTTAATGGTGACACCAGTAAAGACGCTCGATTATTGCCCGGTGACGTTATTTTTGTTCCGCCGATCGGCAAAACCGTAGGTGTTTCTGGCGATGTAAAACGCCCCGCGATCTACGAATTGCGAAACGAAAAAAGTGTCGCCGAAGTTCTGAGCCTTGCCGGAGGCTTGCTACCCACCGCCTATGTACCCGCCTCACGTATTGAACGCATCATTACTGAAAGCGGCGAAAAGACCATGGTCAACTTGGACCTTTCTACTGATTCTGGTCGCCGTTTCAAAGTAAAAGACGCCGATGTTATCCAGATTTCATCAGCGCTGGATACCATGCGTGATATCGTCAAACTCGAGGGCCACGTAAAGCGTCCCGGCGGATTCGCTTGGCGGCCACAAATGCGCTTTACCGATATTGTTATTAACGTCGACGACTTGTTGGCCAACCCCGATATCGAAGTGGGCCTGATTCAGAGAGAAGAAAAATCAACACGCAAAATTGAAGTGATTACCTTTTCACCTCGACTGGCCTTCGAACACCCACACAGCTCCAACAATCCACTGCTTGAATCACGCGATACGATTACCCTCTTCGACTACGAAACCAATCGCAGCGAACTGCTAGATGACCTGCTTGCGCGCCTAACAACACAAGCCAATTTCGAGCAGCGCGAACAAAGTATCGAAATTAACGGCAGTGTGCGCTTTCCCGGCAAATACCCCTTAGCGCACGACCTGACCGTAAAAGACGCCGTTAATTTAGCCGGCGGCCTAACCGAAAGTGCGCTCGATTCCTCCGGTGAAATTACACGCTACGATCTCAACGAAGATCGAACTACCGTTGTTATGCATATTGATTTGGATATGCGTTTTGATAACCCGCTGCTCAATGCGGGCGATACCCTGCGTATAAAGCAAGTTCCCCTATGGCAAGACAAGGAATCGATTTCGCTATTGGGTGAAGTTCTCCACCCTGGTGTTTATTCCATCCTGCCCGGCGAAACGTTAATGGACGTTTTACACCGCGCTGGCGGCCTTACCCCCCACGCTTACCCTGAAGGAGCTGTGTTCTCACGCGAGCAACTGCGGCGCCTAGAAGCCGAGCGACTGGAAGCGCTAAAGGCTCAAATCGAATCCGATATTGTTGCTGCCAGCTTGCAAGACAGCTCAGCAGCCAAAAAAGCTGTGGACAAAAGCCAAGCCGATCAGATTATGAAAAACCTCGACGGCGTAAAACCCCTCGGGCGCATGGTGATCGATCTCCCCTCGATCATAAAAACACCGAATCAATACGATTTTCAGTTAGTTGATGGCGACACACTAGATATCCCGCGCTACAAGCCTTCGGTAACGGTGGTGGGCGAAGTCCAGTACCCCACTTCGCACTTTTTCGACAAAAAGCTATCCGTTGAAGATTATGTCGATCGCTCCGGTGGCACCAAACACAATGCCGATCGAAACCGAATCTATATTGTGAAAGCCAACGGTCGCGTTTACCTTCCCAGCAACTCGACCTGGTTCCGCTCTCGCGGGCAGGCTATTGACCCAGGCGACACTATCGTCGTGCCGCTAGAGACCGATAAGGTAGACGCACTAACACTTTGGAGTAGCGTCACCCAAATGATGTACCAAGCAGCCTTGGGAATTGCTGCAATCGGCAAGCTTTAACAACCGATTACCCCGCACAAAAGGCAGGCGTGAAAAATTGCAATTTTCTGTAGTCTTAGCGCTTGCCCAAGTTTTTGTTCCCCGATACAATACGCGCCCTCGCGTAGCCCCCGATTCGAACCTAAGGGTTTAGTTCTTTCAAGAATCTGGCGCTAAGCAAGTGTTATACCCTAGGACCATAGCTCAGTTGGTTAGAGCGCTACCTTGACATGGTAGAGGTCGGCGGTTCAAATCCGCCTGGTCCTACCACTTTTTCATTCGGCGGCTGGTTTTCGCAAGCACCGTTGAGCCAGTGGAAAGCTAAGCTAAGGGCAATTACAGCTGCACCGATTTATTTTTGTACAGCCGTGATTAACCCAATAAAATCAATGAGTTATTTTTTATTGATGGAGCTTGACAGGGTAGAAACACATCGCTAAGATACGCGCTCTTTCGGGGGTGACCCAAAGAAAATTCCGCCTTAGCTCAGTTGGTAGAGCAAATGACTGTTAATCATTAGGTCGCTGGTTCGAGCCCAGCAGGCGGAGCCAAATTTAAAAACCTCTTCAGAAATGAAGAGGTTTTTTTTCGCCTTAGCTTTTTACTCACCCTCACATCAGTTTTAACTACAGTTAACGCTAACTGCCCCAAAGAAAGAAAGGTAAGCCTCATACACCGCTCTAACCACAACCAGCCTTGCATTCCGCTGTACAATCTACCGGCCCACCTAGCAGTACAAGTCGCCTTGCGATTTGACTGTAAACACTCGCCTTACGATTGGCCGTCCACCACACACCCTCGATAAGACAGGTTTTTATGAGCGCCCCACTGCTAGCCGATATCACCGTAACCAGCCTATCGTTTAACGCCTTGTGCGCATTCGGACTCTTTTCCCTCGTCACTGGTATGTCGAAGTCCGGCGTGCAAGGCGTAGGAACAGCGGCTATTCCCTTGTTAGCCATGGTCTATGGCGGCAAGCTGTCTGCAGGCGTGGCACTACCGACACTCATACTGGCCGATATTCTCGCTGTCGCTTACTACCATCGTCATGCGGATTGGTCGATCTTGTGGCGTTTACTTCCGTGGGCGGCTGGAGGCGTATTAATCGGGACTTGGTTTGGTCAGCAAATTGATGACTCAAGCTTTCGAAAGATTATGGGCGTGATTATTTTCGCCAGTCTGGTCATTATGATTTGGTTAGAGCGAGGCAATAAAGGCAAGATTCCCAACCACTTTACCTTTACAGCAGTCGTCGGGATTTTGGGCGGCTTTACCACCATGGTAGGCAACTTAGCGGGACCGGTTATGGCGGTGTATCTATTGAGTGCACGCTTGCCGAAGAATAATTACATCGGCACTGCTGCGTGGTTTTTTCTAGTGATCAATCTCTTTAAGGTGCCATTCCATGTGTTCGTCTGGCAGACAATCAATATTGATACGCTATTATTGAATTTGGCTGGGCTGCCCATTATTGCCTTGGGGGTTTACCTCGGAATATGGATCGTTAAAAAAATACCCAGCCAACATTATCGTTGGTTTATTATTGCCACCACGGCAATTTCAGCCGTGTTCATGGTGCTGTAGTTTCAACAACTATAGATTCAGCTACAATTATCGGTCGAAGTAATTAGCTAGTTCGAACAACGTAAAGCTTGCCGACGGCAGCTCGCTTCACCTCAACTTCGGTTCCAGCAACGATAAGCTCTTCATGTTCATCAAACAACTCTAGGTCCCATTCAATACCAGAATAGCGCTGCGTAACAACATCTGTAACACCTGCATTGGCAGCTAAGTCGGCGCTTAAGCGAAACTTAACGCCGGCAAAAGCGTTCGGCTGTATCTCCGGCGACTGCTGAGAGTTTTGGAATTTTCGCATCGGCTTCCAAAGTAGCGCGGTAGCTAGCAAGGAAAATATTCCAACAGAAATTGAAATCGGCAGCAACGCCGGCTCAAGTATTCCAACATAAAGAATTAGCGCTGTAACAAAGCAACCTAGGGCGATAAAAAGTAGAAAGAGCGTGCTGAAACCAAACACCACAAATTCTAGAATCACCAAACTCACACCCACTATGGTTAACCACGTTGGGTAACTAATCACTAAATCATTCATAGTTGTCGCCCCACTATTTAGCCTTAGTTGCGTTCAAAACCGCCATCGCCTGGGCTACCACTGACGCCGGATCAGTACCTTGATCGGGCAACAAAACTACTGAAGATTCTTTGGCAATAGCATGACGCGCCTCAATCGCTTTAGTCGCCAAATCCAACTGTACAGCCGACTGACCTTCAACCGTACTCGATACCGAGCCGATAACACGCAAGGCATCCGCCTGCGCCTGCGCAACCGCCATAATCGCCTCAGCTTCACCCTGAGCCGATAAAATTTGCTGCTGCTTGTCACCCTCTGCTGCCAATACCTGCGACTGACGATCGCCCTCGGCGCGATTAATGACCGCCTGCTTATCACCTTCAGACTCAAGAATTTTAGCGCGACGCTCACGCTCAGCACGCATTTGTGATTCCATTGCCGACATCACGGACTGCGGTGGAATAATATCTTTAATTTCGTAGCGCAATACCACAACACCCCAAGGTTCCGCGGCTTCGTTTATGGCTTGAACAATATTAGTATTCAAAACATCACGCTCTTCAAAGGTTTTATCCAATTCCATTTTGCCGATTTCTGAACGCATGGTTGTTTGCGCTAACTGCACAACAGCGAAGCTATAATCCTCTACACCGTAGGAGGCTCTGTAAGCGTCGATTACCCGAAAATACAACACTCCATCAACCGTAAGGGAAATATTATCGCGCGTAATAGCGCCCTGACTGGGAACATCTACCGCTTGTTCTTTTAATGAACGATTGTGCGCAACCCTCTCGAATAACGGAATTACAAGGTTCATACCCGCGTCGAGAGTACGATTGTACTTACCGAAACGCTCAATCACATAAGCGCTATTTTGCGGCACAAAGCGAATTAACTTTGTCAGCAGGAAGATAATAAAAATCAGCACAAAAGCCTGAATCGAAAAAATATTACCTACAAGTGTTTGAGCGTCCATTTCTATCTCCTAGTGAAGTGAAAAGCATAAAAATCATTCTTGGCGAATTTGCCACAGTGAGCGACTAAATAAAAAGACTACAAACAATAACACACTAGCGATAGCCATCGCCTGAAAGAGCTCCCCGACGGCATGATATTCCGCTACATAACCGACCACCAAAGCGCCGAGCGGAGCCATACCAAAAAGCGTCATCTGATAAATCGACACCAACCGCCCTTTTAACTCCGGTTGCTTAGCCGCAAGTTGTTGCAGTACAACACGACAGTGGGTTGACGAATGCCCCGCAACCCATCCCCAAAAAACTAACAGCATATAAAGGCCTGTCAATGTCGGCGTCCGAGCGAGCGCGAAGCCGACGATTGCAGAATAAAGCAAGCTAAATAATGCGCCCTGCCCAGGGAAATGTTGCTTGGGTTTATTCAACAACAGTAAATAAGCCAACAACATTCCAGCGACAAAACTAAATTGCAGCATACCGTATTGGAGCGCATTAAGGTGGTACACGTCACGCGCAATTATAGGTACCGCCACCAAGAAAACGCCCATGTGAACGAAACCGTTAAAAGCAATCAACGCCAACAAATGGCCCATTGGTTTATCTTTCAGAACAAACGCTATCCCCTGCTTGAGTTCGGTTCGAAAACCTCGTTCTAGATTTGAACTGAGTTCACGCCCGGGAGGCTCAGCTGCAACACTCAATTTTTGCAGACTAAGCCTATAGAGCAGCGCAGCAGAGATAAGTGTCGCGATTATCTGGGCTCCAATAATTGCCAGCAAACCAACATATTCCGAATATGAGGCCAACACAATACCCAAACTCTGCAAACTAAATTGCACTAAGCTCGCCCGTGAAATTTTAATTTGCAAACTATGATCGGATAGTTCCCCGACGATTTTCTCGCGTACAGGCTGAACAAAAGCATTAGCCGTCCCAACGAGCACGGCATATACAAGTAAATAGGAAAAATTTAGGCTGTTTTTATACACCAACAACGCCAGCCCTATAAAACTCAACACCATTAAAATTTGGGCTAATACCATTAACAGTATCGGCCGAGTACGATCAGCCCAAACCCCCGCCACCAACATCCAACCAATCGTCGGCAACAGCGCAGCGCATTGCACCCAACCAATCTCAACAGAGGTTAAATGTAAGAGCTGAATCGATAACCACGCCAATAAAACCTGGTGAATACCAGTGGCAAATGACGCGGCGCCATGTGCTGTTAAAAAAACGCGAACAGAATGCATTATTACTCAGTTTAGCCCCAGTTTTGAGGCGAAAAACAAAAAAAGGGTTCTAAACAACGCTTAGAACCCTTCCCGTTAAGACCTACTCAAGCTTGCGCCCAAGCCGGTTTATTACAGTTTATAGCCAGACTCTTCGTGCTGCACTATATCCAAGCCCTGAGTTTCTTCGTCGCGACTGACACGAATACCACCCGTCAGCAGGCCGGTAAATTTGATCAATAAAAAGGTCACTAACGCGGTATAGACCCCTGTAGCGGCCACACCAATGACTTGGACTTTAACCTGTGCAAACATGGTTTCATTGCCGTCGCCGAAACCAAAGCCGGAAAAAATACCCAATTCAGTAGACGAGAAGATCCCCGCCGCAATAGTCCCGAGAATACCACCAACACCGTGCACGGGGAAAACATCCAAGGAGTCATCAATTATCAACTTACGCTTAATAAACTGCGTAGCGTAAAAACATACAATACCCGCGGTTAAGCCTATTACCACCGCTCCCATGGGGCCAACATAACCAGACGCAGGTGTAATCGTACCTAAGCCTGCGACCATACCGGTAACAATACCTAGCACACTCGGCTTACCAAACTTGCTCCACTCCATTGTCATCCAAGCTAATGAGCCAGCAGCAGCCGAAATATGGGTTACCAACATCGCCATAGCGGCGTCGCCATTTGCCGCCAAAGCGCTACCAGCGTTAAAGCCGAACCAACCCACCCACAACATGCCAGCACCGGTGACGGTCATGGTCATATTATGAGGCGGCATCGCCTGATCCGGGAAGCCATTGCGATTGCCGATCATTAGTGCGGTAACGAGCGCCGCCACACCAGCGGTAACGTGAACAACCGTACCACCGGCAAAGTCGAGCAACCCCATTTGCGCCAACCAGCCGCCACCCCACACCCAGTGACACACGGGTGCGTATACGAAAATGATCCACAACAAGCTAAAAATCATCACCGAAGAAAATTTCATCCGCTCCGCGAAGGCACCAACAATCAGCGCTGGGGTTATGATCACAAAGGTCATTTGAAAGATTGCGAACAGTGACTCAGGGATATCACCCGCTAGCGTATCCTTGCCTATTGCAGCGAAAAACGCGTTGCTAAAATCACCAATCAACAAATTACCTTCGCCGAACGCTAGGCTATAGCCAAACGCCAACCAAACCAAGGACGCCATACAGGCGATGCCGAAACATTGCATCAACACCGACAGCACGTTCTTGGTCCTAACCAAACCACCATAAAATAGTGATAAACCCGGCAAGGTCATAAACAAAACTAAAGCCGTTGCAGTCAAGATCCATGCGGTATTGGAACCGCTAAGCTCATCGGCCATAGCCAGGCTCGGGAATAGCATTGCCAGCGCCGCCGCAAGACAAACAGAGATTTTCATTTATCGCTCCTAATTCGAATTATTCTTTTTTATATTCTTGTCGATTTTGGGGGCAAGATTGCACCAAATTAAGGCTAGCGCCTTTTATTATTGTCGTTTTCCAATCTTACGAAGGCGTCAGGCTAAGCCCAGCGGCCAGTTCTACTTAAGGCACTCAAACTCTAACAAGAGTCGAAAGTGCCGTGAGCAGCGCTAAAAATCGCCCTGCGTCAGAGTGGTGCAACAATACCACAGAGCATTACTGATTTCGACACAGTTCAGCGCTGAAAAAGCAAGGTGGCTTAGCGTCTAAAACCGGGCCGGACACAAGCATAAATCAAGACCTAAACCACGCCTGAATTAGGGCCTGAACTTAGCAACGCGGCGACGTAGCAAGGCGATAGCCTGAGGCTGAGCACGATAAGCGACGCGCTCATAGCTACTGACAATGTCATCGAATTGAGTGCCCAATTGCGGAAATTCGCTTTTTACCCGCGCGGCAAATGCGCGCGGTGTTTCAGATGGGTTCGATATAAACCCGCGGGATGATAGACGCGCTTTCGCGCGATTTAACAACTGTGTTTCCAAGGCCAAGCGTGGTCGTGACCGCAATGCCAAACCCATCAAGAAATACAGCCCCAAAAGGCCGAAAAGACTGCCGATGAAAAATAGCGCCGTGCGCCACGGATCCAGAGACCCGAGTAAACGCTGCAGTGTTTGTGACTTCTTTTCGTTATCCCAGCTCAACACGGTTTTGTGCCAAAGATAATCCCACTGTTCAATACGTGATTGCATTCGATACACCCACATACCCGCAAACCCCGCGTCTGCTCCTACCCTCACCAAGTCACTATCCGAGGCGTTTAAAGATTCGGAAAAACCGCGCTCAATTCGCGCGGGAGCGACAGCCGCAGTTGGGTCAACCCGAATCCAGCCGCGCCCCTCTAACCAAATCTCAGCCCAAGCATGCGCGTCAGATTGACGCACAACTAAATGTTCACTGCCGGTTTTGTACTCCCCGCCCTGATAGCCCACCACTACGCGAGCGGGAATACCGGCAGCACGCATTAGAAATGTAAACGCCGAGGCAAAGTGTTCGCAAAACCCACGCTGAGACTCGAATAGAAACTCATCAATCGAATCTACGCCGAGTGTTGGCGGTTGCAATGTATAGGTGAAATCGTCACCAAACATCGCTAAGGCTCTATTCACGATCGCTTCTGCACTCAAATTTTGCGCTTGCCAATCAGCCACTAATCGACGGGAGCCGGGGTTGCCCACTTTTGGCAAAGCCAATTGCACATCACGTTCATCAACCGAAAGCTGCTCGGTACTCACACTATAGCGCTGCAGTGATTGCACCTTGTAGTAGCTTCGCGCTGTAACACGTTCTGTTGCGAGCAATAAATAGTTGTTAGTGAAGAGAGTGCGCAGGGCTTGGCTTTCAACCTTAACCGCTGGCATCAACGTAAACAGCCACGAATAACCGTGAGGCTCCAACATGACGCTGTAGTCGTAACGCTGCTCAGGTTCGAGGTTGTTGAGGCGCCAATCAGGATGCAGCTGCGAACTGCTGCGAGCACCATTGATAATCGGGTACCAGCGCTGCTTTCGCTCCCATTTACGGCCGTCAAACGCGTCCAACACTAAACCGCGCCAGTAGCGGTTTTGAGGCGCTGGAATATCGCCCTCGTTAAAGCTAACGCGAAAAGCAATTGCGTTATTACGTGCAAGATTCGCAAGGTCACCGGGCGACATATCCTCACTAAAGCCCATTTTTGCCTGTTCCTGAATCAATGGAACTGACCAAATTTGACCGAGCCGAGGCATAGTAATGAAGAGCAGTAGCATGACCGGAATAGCTTGCAGCAAAATAACGAGCGAGTGTTTGAGCTGGCGACGCCAGCGCAAATGTCGATGCTGAAATAGTGACTGCAGTGCAGCTAACAACACCAGCGTGCAAGCCACGCCGTAAAAACTCAACCACAGGGTTTGATTAAAAATAAGTTGCGCGGCGATGGCCACAAAACCGATATACAAAACCAACAGTAAATCGTTGCGAGATTTAACCTCTACCAGCTTCAGAGTGAAGGCTAAAACAAGAAACGCCACCATAGGCTCGATACCAAGGAAGCGATTAAAACTTAAATAGAGCCCGCCTACCCCCACAGCCCCGAGTAAAGCTTTGACCGTCGAACTGGGAAAACCCCAAACACCGCGAAACACCTGAACACGCAGAATAACGGCGGCCGCCCAGAGGAAAGGCAACCATTTAGGCAAATAGAAAAACAAGGGTAGAAGCGTTAAACCCTGTGCCACAAACATCCAAGCCAAGGCCGATCGATTTACCTGAGTCTGCGCCAAATGCTCGGCCATATCGCCGCCGCTAGCTTCAGAGCTATAAGTGGAATCACTGCCGTTGCGGCCCGCTACACTTCCCGCTGCGCGCTTCACGAAACACTATCGCCAAGGCCGAACAAAGCCAAATGCTCCAGCACTTTGCGCTTATGATCCTCACCTCGATTGGGGGCGAGGGTAACCCCTGGCAGTCGCAAACCATAAAATTCATCTTCGCGATGAAGCGCCACGGCGAGGTAGCTCAACATTGATAAACCCTCTTCCAAATCGGAAGTTGGCAATAGGTCTAGGCTTAGCCAGAGTTCTCGCGACAAGTTCTGGCCGAACTCTTTTACATATAAACCTCGTTCACGCGCGTAAACCTTCCACGCAATATGTTTTAACGAATCACCGGCTCGAAACTCGCGAAGACCGCTAAAATCATCACCACCACGAAGCGGATGAAAGCCCTCATCTTCACCCTCGCCACCGCCTTGACTCGGTTTGTCTGTCTCAACCAAGCGCGGATAAATCAACGCCTGAGCGTCCCACACCAGCCAAGTCCAGCAACGTAATATTCCAAGCGGAAAGTGACTTTCTAACAATAAACGCCCGGGCTTTAACCAGCCTCGTTGCGGCGCGAATAAAGGCACAGAAATTGTAACCATCTCGGCGGGGGGCACATCAATATGAATTAGTCTTTGCTCGCTGCGCTGCCACTTAGCTTCAAGATTTTCAACAAAGCGGCCGGACGAACTCGTCAATTTAAAATGAAAATCAACCTCGCTACCGGCATGGGCCTGCCCTGCCCCCACATAGGTAATATCTAAGCCGGAAAGATTCGCGTGAGTTCGCAGAATCGCCACCACCAAAATACTGGTCAGCAGGAATGAGAGCCCAAGAATGGGGTTATTCTGATAGTTCGTTCCCAACAGCCATAACAACAGCACCACACCAATAAAGCCAATACCGCGCCAGCTGGGGAATATATAGAGTTTTTTACGGGTTAATAGATGCCGGTTATCGGCGGGGGTATGTTTGTCTACCCAGCGAAAAAATCGCACCTCGGCGCGCAACCGTAAAGCGCTGAACAACGGATCAAATAACGCTGAAAAAAAACCACTGACACCAGAAGGTTTTGACATTTTCGAGGCTGGGTCCATAGGGCTCACCGCTCGCGTATTCAACGCGTTTCAATCACGCTCACGCTGTTGAGTAAATGGTCGACCAAACTGCGTGCTGGACTCGCCTGCCCACTTACCGAATGGGAGTGAACCCCACGAACTCGGTGCCCCACAACCGCCGACATGACGGCCTGTAAATCATCGGGTAAGAGGTATTCTCGGTTGTCGATTAAGGCCCAAGCCTTAGCCGCGCGCAGCCACGCCATGGCGCCACGGGGTGATAGCCCGTAGGTGAAGCTTTCATCATTGCGGGTAAATTCCACCATGCGCTGTAAATAATCCAGCAACTGCTGAGTGGCCTTTACGTCTTGTACTTGCGCCTGAAGGCTCTGCAACTGGGGCAAATCGATAACCGGTTCGATCTCAGCTAAGCGCGCACGCGGGTCGACACCCTCAAAAAGTTGCCGCTCGGCTTTTCGATTAGGATAACCCAACGAAATACGCATAAGGAATCGATCTAGCTGTGACTCGGGCAAGGGATAGGTTCCCGCCTGCGACAAGGGGTTTTGCGTGGCAATCACAAAAAAAGGTTCCGGGAGTGGTCGAGTTTCACCCTCTACCGTCACTTGGCGCTCTTCCATTGCCTCTAACAATGCACTTTGTGTTTTAGGGGTAGAACGATTAATTTCGTCGGCCAATAGCACCTGAGTAAAAACCGGCCCTGGGTGGAAGTGAAACTGAGATTTTTCACGCTCATAGACGGCGCTGCCAAGAATGTCCCCCGGCAGTAAATCGCTGGTAAATTGCACCCGCTGGTACGCCAATCCCAACACCCGTGACAAACACTGCGCCAAGGTGGTTTTGCCCATTCCCGGCAAATCTTCAATCAACAAATGTCCTTTCGCAAACAGACACGCAAGCGCCAGCTTAACCTGAGGCTCTTTGCCCAAAAGAACGGTACCGATCTGAGTCGTGAGTGCTGAAATTGTATTATTCATCTTGGAAGCATAGTTCCTATCTGGTCGGTTTTGTAGTCGGCTTTACTATCAATGGCGCTTATTGCTGCACGAGCTTTTCTGAGAGATGGGTAATAATGAATAGGCTTAGCCGCTAAATGATTTAGCACGCATATGAACGTTTCGATAAAACCCGTTACTGTAAACGCAGGTTATCCAAATAAAACGTACGCGCGGTCTTTGTCCGATACGCATAAAAAATAACTTCCTTGATTTTACTCATATCCATTTCACGCTCGGCCGGACCAGCTTTAACCTTGCCCAGAGGAATACGGATCTGCTGATAGCCTGGTTTTACCGTAATAGAACGATTGTATCGATCGGAGTAGCGATGATTGTGATTAAGGTCGTTAATACGCAAATACATTTTTGCGTTTTCAGATTCTGCGCTAAACAAATCGAATACTAGATAGTCGTAATTACTCCAATCCCGTACAACCCCGTAAAATTGAATTCCCGGCCAACTACCAGGCCAAATTTGAAGACGCGCAACCTGAGTTGAGTGACCCTTCCATTCGGGTGGCGGCGCTTCAAACTTAAGTACAGCACTCGATGTTTTGGAAACAAAAACATTTAACCAGCGGCTATCAAAATCGGCTAACAGCGGCAATTCGGCCCTAACCACCTGCTCGGCTACGGCGTACTTTAGCGGTGTAAACAATGCGCGGCTCATAACGCCTAGCGCGATTGGTATCAACAGCCAACGGATGTAGCGATAGCGAGATGTGGGACTAAAATGAAAAGCGCCGTAGGTTAACAGCCCAGCAAAAGTGCCAACGCCATCTAAACCAAGGTCGCTCCAGCTGGACTGCCTACCGACAAACCCCTGTACCACCTCTACCATGCCGCCAAAAAGCAAACACAAAATGCCAATCACCATTAGAGCAACCACACCCAAGCGACGATGAAAGTAAAACGTAGCGGCGTAGCAAAGTGCGAGGGAAAGCTCAAGAAAAGCGAGGGAGTGCCCTGCATTTTGCAAGGACATCCAAAACAGTGTTTTACCGGGCAAGCGATAAAGGAACAGTAACCAGAGATTGAAAAAGATTGCCGCGACAACGACGATAATGCCAATCCATCGCACCTGTCGCACATTGCGGGAAAAGAAAGCCACGACAGTCCTTTTAATTTCAGCCACCGTAAAGCGGCTTTTTGGTGGCAATGAAACCAAGTTTAACCGACCTGACCCAAGCCTCGTTCAAGATCCTTTTTAAGATCTCCAACAGCTTCAAGACCGACTGCGACACGAATCAGGTTATCGGTAATACCGGCATTCAGTTTTTCCTCTGGGGACAAACGGCCGTGAGTAGTCGTTGCGGGATGTACAATCGTTGATTTTGCATCACCTAAATTTGCAGTAAGCGAAATAATTCGAGCCGCGTCAATCACTCGCCACGCCTCTTCTCTACCGCCTTTGACACAAAATGAGAGCACCCCACCAAACGCAGTCTGTTGGCGCTTGGCTAATTCGTGACCGGGATGATCTTCCAAACCAGCGTAGAAAACTCGCTCCACATTGGGATGTTTGTCGAGCCAGCGCGCCAGCTCCAAGGCACTTGCCGAGTGAGCCTCCATACGCAGACGCAAGGTTTCCAAGCCTTTAAGAAAGACCCACGCGTTAAATGGGCTCATACTTGGCCCACAGGTACGAATAAAACCCAGTACCTCATTCATGTGCTCAGCTTTGCCGACCACCGCGCCACCCAGACAACGACCCTGCCCGTCTAGGTACTTAGTTGCAGAGTGAATCACCATGTCGGCGCCGAGTTCCAGCGGACGCTGTAAAGCCGGCGTGCAAAAGCAATTATCGACAACCAACAAGGCATCGTGAGCATGGGCGATAGCTGCCAACGCACGAATATCGGCAATATCACTTAAAGGATTCGAGGGCGTCTCTAAAAACAATAAGCGAGTGTTCGGCTTGATCGCATTCTCCCACGCATCTAAATCCGTGAGATTCACTAAATCAATTTGAACACCAAACTTTTGCAAATACTTGCCAAAAAGTACTGTGGTGGTACCGAACACACTGCGCGAACAGACGATGTGATCACCGGAACTCAACAGCGCCATACAGGTGCTCAGAATTGCCGCCATACCAGAAGCCGTTGCGACCGCCGCCTCAGCTCCTTCTAGCGCCGCAATTCGATCTTGAAAAGTACGCACTGTCGGATTGGTATATCGCGAGTAAACATTGCCCGGCTGCTCGCCGGAAAATCTCGCCGCCGCTTGCGCCGCCGAATCGAACACATAGCTTGAGGTAACAAAAATGGGTTCGCCGTGCTCGCCCTCTTCGGTCCGAACCTGACCTGCGCGCACAGCGAGTGTATCCAGCTCGGCGCCATGTAAAAATTCAAAAGGATCGTTGTGCTCGGCCATTGCTCTATCTGCTCTTATTCGTTTCGCAATTTGTTCGTATTTGTCTTGCTAGTCGTCGTTATTTATTCCGACCATGGCGTTGTCGCTCTGCGCGAGTAAACGTTCACGGCCGGCTTTAACGCGCTCGCCCCGGGCCGTTTCTAAATCATCAAGATAGGCGGCATCTACGTCACCCGTCACGTAACTGCCATCGAAAACAGCACAGTCGAATTTTTTGATTTCGCTGTTACCCTCGCCAGACGCCGCGACTAAATCGTGGAGATCTTGATAGACCAGCCAATCAGCACCAATCGCTTCACAAACCTCCTGCTCGGTACGGCCGTGCGCAATTAGCTCGGCGGCACTAGGCATATCGATACCGTAAACATTTGGATACTTTACCGCAGGCGCGGCGGACGCAAAGTAAACTTTACGAGCGCCGGCCTCTCGCGCCATCATAATAATTTGCTGACATGTGGTGCCGCGAACAATTGAATCGTCCACTAGCATGACATTTTTATCGCGAAACTCCAGGTCGATTACGTTCAACTTTTGACGCACCGACTTACGACGCAAGGTCTGGCCCGGCATGATAAAGGTGCGGCCGATATAGCGGTTTTTAACTAAACCCTCGCGAAACTTCACGCCCAACACATGCGCCATGGCCTGCCCTGCCACGCGACTGCTGTCTGGAATGGGAATAACAACATCGATATCGTGGTCGGGGCGCTCTCGCAAAATTTTATCGGCTAGTTTTTCACCCTGACGCAAACGCGCCTTATATACCGACACGCCATCCATAATGGAATCTGGGCGAGCGAAATAAACATGTTCAAAAATGCAGGGGCTGCACTCCGGCGCCTCGGCACATTGACGAGTATGCAAGTCGCCATCACTGGTTATAAAAATGGCTTCGCCTGGGGCGACATCACGCATTAACTTATAACCCAACACATCGAGAGCTACACTCTCAGAGGCGATCATATATTCGCGGCCGCGATCAGTGTCGCGATAACCAAACACCAACGGGCGAATACCGTGAGGATCGCGAAAAGCCATCACGCCGTAACTGGCGATCATGCCGACCACGGCGTAGCCACCGCGCACGCGTTTGTGAACACCCTCTACCGCTTTAAAGATATCTTCTGGCTCTGGCTTTAATTTACCTTGCAACTGCAGTTCATGGGCAAACACATTCAGCAACACCTCGGAATCTGAGTCGGTGTTAACGTGGCGCAGATCGGCGCGAAACAAATCTTCGCTTAACTGCCGCGTATTAGTGAGATTGCCATTGTGGGCCAACGCAATTCCATAAGGCGAGTTCACGTAGAACGGCTGAGCCAACGCCGGCCCAGTACTGCCCGCCGTGGGATAGCGAACATGGCCGATTCCCATGTTGCCAACCAAACGCTGCATATGGCGAGTTCGGAAAACATCTTTAACAAGTCCAACGGCTTTTTGTTGAGCAAACTTACCGTTGTTACAGGTCATAATACCTGCGGCATCCTGGCCTCGGTGCTGGAGCATCGTCAGGGCGTCGTATAAACCCAAATTTACGTCCTGCTTACCTACTATTCCCACAATACCGCACATAGCTAAAATCCCGATAATGAATGTACTGCCACTCGCCCGAAAGCCAACACCAGCGCTGTAAAAAAAATTATTTAATTAAATTCGTCGCTAAACTTGTGAGTTCTGCCGCCGCTGCGCGGCACCAATCTTCAAATTCCAGCAGATGTGGAATCATCGTTGATTCTTGCCACCAACTATCTTGATCTATAGGAACAACCCCTGGGACGATGATAAGTACGGCCATCACAACAACAAAACCGCGTAACAGACCAAAAATCATACCGAACAGACGATCGGTGCCCGAGAGACCCGTCATTCGAACGAGTTCACCAATAAGGTAATTCACCATTGCGCCAACAATAAGTGTAGCGGCAAACAACACACCAAAGGCGACCATTTCTCGCACTGAAGGCGTGGTGATCTGACTGGCCAGCAAGGCCGACAATTGATTGCTAAAGGTCATGGCAACGAAGAATGCCAATACCCAATTAGCCATTGAAAGAGCTTCTTTTACAAAGCCGCGCTTCAAACTGATTAGGCTGGAGACTACTAATATTGCAATTATTACCCAATCGGCCGAATTCATGCGTCTGTTTTGCTCGGTTTAAGTCTTCAAAGATTTGAGAATTAATGAGGAGGCGCAATTCTAGCAGAGGCCAGCCCCAAATCGAAACATTGCTGTGCATATGAGTGAGATTAACTTCTTAGGTCAATTTGATTCCGGCGCCACATTCACAGGTTTGGACTACACTTAACAGCAGTGAGTGACAAACCCTAAAGCGCGTAAATTCACAGCTAGCAATTGCGTGGAGCCCCGCCAAAATACACATTACAGTCAACATTAACATATTATCCTAAACTATTGTTTTTTAAGATTTAAAAATGTCAGAGATTCCGTTAAAGCAAATTGACATCATCCGAACCTACAGCCAAAAACGCTGCCTGGTAATTGATGATGTGCCGGAGATACGCACTTCGTTAAAACGTATTCTTGTAGATTTCGGCTCCACATCGATTGATACGGCCGGGAACGCAGAAGAAGCTATCGATCTCTGCCAACGCCATCAGTACGATATCGTACTGGCCGATTTCAATCTCGGTAACGGTAAAAATGGCCAACAACTCTTAGAAGAGCTGCGTTTCCACAGACTATTAAAGAACACCGCAATCTACATTGTTATTACCGCCGACAGCGCAATCCACACCGTCATTCATGCCCTCGAATTCCAACCAGACGATTATGTAAACAAGCCCATCAATCGCGACAGTCTACGCCCACGGCTAGACCACGCACTATTGCGCAACGAGGCCTTGTTGCGCGCAAAATCGGCACTCGACCGCAACAAACCAAAACAAGCCATCGCTGCCTGCGAAGAGGCGCTCGCCAAAAACGACCGCTTTAGCCCAGATGCACGTAAAATGCTCGGCGAGCTACTCATAAAACAGCATCAATATCTGGAGGCATTTAACTTGTACAAAGATGCTTCAAGTGATCGGCGGCCGCTGTGGTGCTCACTCGGCCTAGCCCATGCATTGGTAGGGCTAGAAGAAGTAACCCAAGCAGAAACGCTCTTGCTGAAAATCGTCCGCGAAAACCCCATGTGCGTTGAAGCACATGATTTGCTCGCTCAGGTATACGAAGCATCGAAGAAGCTTGCCCAGGCACAACACAGCCTTACTAACGCCATCAAAATATCACCTCGATCGGCGCCACGGCAGCGGGAAATGGGCCGCATTAGCCATGAAGTGGGCGATAATCACGCCGCCGTACATGCCTATCGTTCGACGCTTAAATACAGTAAAAATTCCTGCCACGAACAAGCTGAGGACTACCTTAACCTCGCTCAGGGTTTAACTAACCTCGCTCGCTCCAAGCCAGGTAACGCTGCCGCGACCTTAACAACCGAAGCTTTAGAAACAATCAAGTCTGTGGAGCGCCGCTATGCCAATCAACCTGTCGTACAAATGAGAAGCAAGCTAATTACTGCCGATATTTGTACGCTCGCAGATCACTTAGACGATGCCGCCGAAGCTACTCAAACAGCGGCAACAATCAATAACGAAATGAAGTTGAGCGCCGTGAGTAACACCTCTAGCCAGCTGTGTATTGACTGCGCTAAAGCGTTTATGAGCTTGGGGTTATACGACGAGGGAGAGCGCCTACTACAGGAGCTGGCGAGTATCAATGACGATCCAAAGCTCGCCATTAAAATCGATAAGCTATTGCGTGAACCCATTACTCGCGAAGGTGTAATAATTGCCGCAAAACTAAACCGCCAAGGGATAGAACTCTATCAACAGCAAAAATATGCTGATGCTGTGGAAGCATTTGAGGAGGTACTACGCGAACTGCCAAACCACATAGGCCTCAACCTCAACATGATTCAGGCCATCATCAGTAAAAACAAAGATACTCACCCTAGTGCCAAAGAACTGCAAACCGTTGCGGGAAGTTTTCAGCGTATGGGACAGATCCCAAGTGATTCAAACTATGCAGGTCGCCACGATTACCTTTACAGGCATTACGAAAAGTTACTTGCGTCGAACACAGCTGAAAATGTGCCTGACACCTTATAGCCCAGAACTCCAATCTTCATAGCGCAACTGCGGTTCCCACCCCATCATCTCAGCCCCGGAACTTATTAGACTCACGCTGACTTACTGAGCCACAACAGCAGTGTTAGAATACGCGCCCACATCCTAAATGAGCGTACCCCTTTTGAAGCCCACACTTTCGGAACGCCTAAAGCGCTTTTTACCGACTAAATTTCAGTCGCATATGTCGGCATCACAAACTAAGACCCTGATGCTATACCTTGTGGCAGTTGCTGTGTACTTTGCACTTTTTTATCGCGAATTCATCGCTGCTTGGAACTTCCCGAACCTACTGGTTGCTCCCATTATGGCAGTAGGTAGTTTCGTCGCTGGCGCGACATTTTTAGGCGGTGGCGCCGTCGCCTTTCCCGCTTTAACTAAGATCTTATCCACCTCGCCAGATGTCGCTAAAACCTTTTCGCTCGCGATTCAAAGTGTCGGAATGACATCGGCGGCCCTGTATATCGTCTTTCGAATAAAGAATATCCCTTGGTTTTTCTTGGCCATCTACTTACCCGCAGCCTTTGTTGGGCTAGGCATATCATTAAGCTATTTGGACTCTCGGCTCGCGCCAGACGACATTCGAATTGCCTTCACCCTCTTTGTTCTTACTTTTTTACTGGTCTACGTTTGGGCCTATACCAACAAAGACACCCATTACCTAACGCTCGCCCGCTTCACCTGGATGGATTACAAACTCATCATTATTGCGGGAACTGCCGGGGGGATATTATCGGGGCTAATGGGGTCTGGCGCTGACGTGTTGGCATTTTGCCTTTTGGGTTTATATTTTCGCTTAGACCTAAAGCTGGCAACGCAAACATCGGTATTAGTTATGGCTGCAAATGCCTTAGTTGGCACTGCCATGCAGGGCTTGGTATTCAATGACATTAGCGCAGACGTCCGCCAACTTTGGTTTATTGCGGCGCCAGTCGTTATTATCGGAGCACCACTTGGGGCGGTAATATGCCGCAGAATTAAACCCAGAGATCTACTGATATTTATCTGCAGCATAGCCTCGGTAGAATTAGTTAGCACACTCATTTTAGTTGAGTTTCAGCCACATCGTATCAAGTACTACGCGATTGGCGCGATTACATCAATCGTATTACTGGTGTTATTGAATAAGCTCAGTCACGAAAAAATACACCGCGGCCAAAGAGCCGTGCTAGCAAAAGTAAAATCTGAGACTCTTGTATAGTACTCAGGTTAGCGACTAGCGTTAACATAACCCAGCGATAAAAGCGTAATCACAAGAAGCATGTACTTGTTACGCGAGATCTAAAACTCGCTCGGCCTAAAGCATAAGGCTGCAAGAGAAGCGCTGCAAAACCTAATTTACACGATGTACAGGTAGATATTTCTGCAGCTAGTAACGGAATCACGGATAGATTTTACAGGGTTTTACATCGAGTCTCTGGAGCACGCCCTATACTGCTCCTTCAATTCAATACGACCACACCACCAATAAAGGAATTAATGTTATGTCTATTGCAAAAGTTACAGAAATTATCTCATCCTCACCAAAGAGCTTTGAAGACGCGATTGATGAGGGCGTACGCCGAGCGGGGAAAACGATACAAAACATCCAATCCGCATGGGTTAAAGATCAGTCAGTTCGCGTTAATGGATCTGAAGTAACCGAGTACCGAGTCACTATGATGATTACCTTCATACTTAAAGACTAGTTATTACGCACGATGGGCCTGAGGTTGTTTGTGGACGAAAACCAAAAGAAACACAATCACAAAAAACCAAGGGCCCAAATCTAAACACCAGTATCGCGAGCAAAGCCCTTGTTAATAACCGAAAAGTTAAGGCTCAAATTTAAGTAGAATCGGCTGCACACCAAACTCCTTCGCAATAACACCCTTCGCCTCTATCAGTGCGCTTTTATCAATTTTAGGCCCAACGAATAAACGCGTCATTTTGCCACGCTCAGTTTCAACATCGCGCACATAAGCGGCATAGCCAAGAGCAATTAATTTATCTCGGGTCTGCTTCGCATGGCCTTCAAAACGGTAACTGGCAATCTGCAACACCCAAGAATTAGGCGTTCCATTGCTAGCATGAGAGATTGGCTCAGGGGTTTCAGGCACGGCCTTTTTTTCATCCGGAACGAAAACAGACTCCGCAGGCTCAGCCCTAGACGGCACTGGCGTTGGCGTGGCGGCAACACTGAATTCTACTAACTCTATTGTCGGAGCATTGGGAATCTGAGTATCGCGGTCAACCGGTTCAATTCGCTCGCGATCAAACACCACAGGGATAAATACCACCCCTACTGCCAGCAATACGACTGCACCTACTACGCGCTGTTTTAATCCGTCGTCCACAACCCACCTCTTACCGGTTTAAAAGTGACAACGCCGCTGACGCTGTAAAGAATGATCCAAATACCAAAATAATCGTGTTATCCGCCTGATTTTTAAGTGCCGACCCAATGCGTTCATCCGCTTGTGTAATGGCATTTTCTACCGAATCACATTCGCTGATCTGCCCCGCCGCTACACCCAACGCCTCTAAACCACACGCCAAAGCACTAGCCGTAGCCGCACGACTATTTCCAGCAAGGCTAGCAGGGTACCAATGAGCGACGTACGGCACTAACTCTGCCAGAGCTGCACTTCTGTCCTTATCAGCCATCATGGCGCAGACGGCGAACACCTCAAGCTTCTGATCTGACCCGCCCATTAAGCGTAGTTTAGTCGCCAAGTGAGCTGTAGCCGCTGGGTTATGCGCCACATCGACAACAACGCGATTCCCAAGCGAAGACGGCACCCGCTGAAACCGCCCCATAAACGCAAGCTTAGAAATCGATTTGGCGGCAGTGTCACAAACTCGAGTAAAACCTAACAACCTAGCAACCTGACACGCGGCAGCAATACTCGGTATGGCATATTGAGTGCGTAAAATAGAGAAGGTTCGAAGCTCCCCTATCTCAATCTCACCTAGACTCTGGTCACACCAAGTCATATCACTGTAACTAAGCGTTAAAATATCGAGCTCTTCGCTGCCATTAAACTCTTCTCCTATACGAAAAAGCGTCGCGTTATTTGCATCGACAATGTCTAACAGGGAGTTTGGCGGATCGTAATCGGCGCAAATCACGGGCGTCGATGGCCGAATAATCCCAGCCTTCTCGGCGCCAATCTTTTCTCTGGTATCGCCCAACCAAGCTTGATGATCTAACGCAATCGATGTAATTACCGCAACATCGGGCCAGAGACAATTAACCGCATCGAGCCGGCCACCCAAACCAACTTCGAGCAACCAGTAGTCGACCTTACGTTGCTGGAAAATATAAAAGGCCGCCAGTGCGCCAAATTCAAAGTAGGTTAATGAGACATCCGCGCGAGCAATATCAATAGCTTGAAATGCGTCGCATAGACTCTCATCCGAGACGGCAATCCCATCGATTTTAATACGTTCGTTGTAATCAAGCAGGTGCGGCGAGGTAAAGCTTCCCACCGTAACGTCTTGCGCTAACAAAAGCTGTTCGAGCATAGCTACGCAAGTACCTTTGCCGTTGGTTCCGGCGATGGTAACAAGAGTCGGCAAGTCTTGAGATGATTCCAGGTGGACAGGTCTAGCCACCATTAGTGGCCGAAAGCCTAAGCGCTTCGCCACCTTGGCGATACGCTCTAGCCCCAGATCAATTTCGCTAGGATGAAGCTGCTCGAGCCAAGCCAGCCAACCGGGTAGATCCGCAAAACGGGGTTTAGGAATCACAACAGTCGCGCTTTCTAGTGAGCCAAAAAGGAAGGACCAAGCCTGCTTAAGGAGCAGGCTGGTTAGTAAGTTTCGCAAGCAGGGAAGCAACCCTGTCGCGCATTTCCTTACGATGAATAATTAAATCGATGGCTCCATGCTCGAGCAAAAATTCACTACGCTGAAAGCCCTTTGGCAGTTTTTGACGAATGGTTTGTTCGATAATGGCCGGGCCAGCAAAACCCGCACGAGCACCGGGCTCTGCAGCATTAATATCACCGAGCAACGCCAAACTTGCTGACACGCCACCATAAACCGGGTCGGTCATAATTGATACAAATGGAATACCTTCCATTTTCATGCGCTCAATCACCGCGCTGGTTTTCGCCATTTGCATAAGAGAAATAAGCGCTTCTTGCATACGTGCCCCGCCGGTAGCCGAGAAGCATACGTAAGGAATACGCTCTTCTAAAGCGACCTGTGCCGCGCGCGTAAAACGCTCTCCAACGGCGTACCCCATGGAGCCGCCATGAAAGGCAAACTCAAACGCACTCGACACAATAGGCAAACCTTTTAAAGTGCCTTTCATGGCGATCAGGGCTTCTTTCTCGCCCGTGGTTTTTTGTGCAGTTGTTATGCGGTCTTTATATTTTTTGACGTCTTTAAACTTTAAGCGATCGACAGGTAAAACATCCGTTGCCAACTCTTCTCGGCCATCTTTATCCAGAAAAATATCTAAGCGGCGACGTGCACCAATGCGCATGTGGTGGTCACACTTCGGGCAAACATCTAGGTATTTTTCCAGCTCAGGACGATAAAGAACTGCGTCGCATTTTGTACATTTTTTCCAAAGGCCTTCGGGCACTTTGCTGTTGCGCGTGCCGTCGGCAGAACGAACGCTACTTGGAACAATCTTCTCTAACCAGCTCATAGCTTGTAATTCTCTGTTTCTAGTACGCTATTAATCGCCATTTCTAGGCGTTAAATTGAGGAAATAGTATCTAAACCTTCTCGGATAGGTTTCAGAATAGCCGCTATTTTATTACAGATTTCATCTGTAGACGAATCTGGATCGGCGCCCATTGCGTCAACCAAAACGCTACCCACTACAACACCGTCAGCTAAGGCGCCAATAGCAATCGCCGTTGCTCGATCTTTGATCCCAAACCCTACGAGTACTGGCAACTCTGTATGGTTGCGAATTTGGCGCATTTTTTCGGCAACCGAGTCGGTATCCAAGTGCCCAGCTCCAGTTACACCCTTTAACGAAACATAGTAGATAAATCCGCCGGCTGCTGCTGCAATGCTTCCGACTCGCTTATCGGCGGTAGTTGGAGCAATAAGTAAGATATTCTCCATCCCAACAGCTTCTAGCTCACGCTTTAAATCAACAGTTTCTTCAGGTGGCAAGTCGACGGTCAATAAGCCATCGACACCCGCTGCGCCAGCGGTAGTCGCTAACACTTTATAGCCCATACGCTCTATCGGGTTGGCATACCCCATAAGCACGATCGGGGTCTCTTCGTCTGTCTTTCTAAACTCTGATACTAAACTAATAGCGCTAGTTAAACTGGCATGATGTTCAAGCGCGCGCTCGTGACCACGTTGAATAACGGGGCCTTCTGCCATAGGATCTGAAAACGGAATGCCCAATTCAATAATATCTGTTCCCGCAGCAACTAGCGCATGCATCGCCGGTAGCGTAACACCGGGCTGAGGATCGCCGTGCACTATGTAGCTAACAAGGGCTTTGCGACCTTTCGCTTTATTCTCTGTTAGTCGCTTTGTAATTCTATTCACACACAAATCTCCAAACCTGAGCTGGGAAAAAACCGCAGCTAATCGCGCCGGTAGCGCCTATTTTTATTCTAGTACTGGCCCTCATCCCACTTAAGCCTGACCTACTAATATTTTGATTCATGCCCCCAGCGAAGCTGGAATGGGCGTCATCGTTAGATTAATAGACTGAGAGCTAGCCTTTACTCGGTACGATCTAGCATCGTCCTTAAACCTCAATACCGTCGATTTTAGCCACGGTGAGAATATCTTTGTCACCACGCCCCGAAAGGTTGACGATGATCGTCTCGTCTTTGTCCATTTGCGGCGCTAGCTTTTCGGCATAGGCTATAGCATGGCTGGATTCCAGCGCGGGCATAATACCTTCAACCTTGGTCAAGCGACGGAAACCATTCATAGCTTCATCATCGTTGATGGCAACGTATTTAACACGGCCAATGTCTTTTAACCAAGAGTGCTCAGGGCCCACACCAGGGTAATCAAGGCCGGCCGATACCGAATGCGTTTCAATTATTTGGCCGTTTTCATCTTCCATCAAGTAGGTACGATTGCCATGTAAAATACCTGGAATACCATCGTTAAGCGGTGCCGCGTGCTTACCGGTTTCAACTCCGTATCCGCCCGCTTCGACGCCGAACATAGATACCGAATCGTCACTTAAGAACGGATGAAAAAGTCCAATCGCGTTCGATCCACCGCCCACACAGGCTACCAACGCATCGGGAAGACGGCCAGTTTGAGCCAAGCACTGCTGACGCGCTTCACGCCCAATTACACACTGAAAATCGCGAACTAACTGCGGGTATGGATGAGGGCCGGCAACCGTTCCGATGATGTAAAAAGTGTTATCAACATTTGTAACCCAGTCGCGCATGGCTTCATTCATGGCATCTTTAAGTGTTTTTGAGCCCGACGTTACAGGCACAACAGTAGCACCGAGCAATTTCATGCGATAAACGTTGAGCGCCTGACGCTGTACGTCTTCGGCCCCCATGTAGACAACACATTCAAGCCCAAGACGAGCGGCAACCGTCGCCGTTGCCACACCGTGCTGCCCCGCACCAGTTTCCGCAATAACACGTTTTTTACCCGTGTACTTTGCCAACAGCGCCTGACCAATAGTGTTGTTAACTTTATGGGCGCCGGTATGATTTAAATCTTCACGCTTTAAATAGATCTGAGCACCACCGCATTCACGCGACAAACGCTCGGCGTGATAAAGCGGTGAAGGACGTCCAACGTAGTAGGCAAGGTCCTTATCAAACTCGGCAACAAAGTCTGGGTCGTTTTTTACCCGCGTATAAATCTCTTGTAATTCGTCCAACGCATACATGAGTGTCTCTGACACGAAACGTCCACCGAAAATACCAAAGTGTCCGCTTTCATCGGGCATCGCTGAATAGTCAATTGTAGGTTTAGTGCTCACTCTTAAACTCCGCATGGGCGTTATCAATAAACGCCTTAATTTTATTTTTGTCTTTTATACCTGGCGAAGACTCCACTCCACCACTAACATCTACGCCGTAGGGCGAAACAATTCTCACCGCGGCGGCAATATTCTCTGGAATAAGCCCGCCCGCCAATACTATCGGCGTAATAGCGTCAGCTGGGACCAGTTCCCAATTAAAGGTTTCGCCCGTACCGCCCGGCACACCTTTTTTGTAGGTATCAAGCAATATGCCGCAAGCACTCGGGTATGACGAGATTACCGCGCCAATGTCCAGCCCAGGCTTCATTCTCACAGCCTTAATAAATGGGCGGCAAAAGCTCGCGCAAAAAGGCTCATCTTCATCACCGTGAAATTGAATCACGTGAAGAGGCACCTGACGTAAAATTTCGTCTAGAAAACCGCGCTCTGGATTTACAACTAAACCGACCACCGTCACAAAAGGTCCAACGCTTAACGCAATCTCGCGGGCGATGGCGAAATTCGCAATATTTCGTGGGCTAGGCGCGAAAAACACCAAGCCAATGGCATCAGCTCCCGCAGCCACAGCGGCTTTAGCATCGCCAACGCTGGTAATTCCGCAAATTTTAACTTTGACCACTGACGCCCCAGTTCGGATAAAAGAGGCGGAATACTACCAGAAATACAGGCGATTTGGGTGGAAATTAGCAGTTTAAGAAGACTGGACCAAGTGGCATTTGCGGCAAGTCGAAACATTGCGGATAGGTAACATCAACCAAATATAAGCCGAACGGGGAAGCCGTCATCGCCGCCTTGCTTCGGTCGCGACCAGCCAATAGTTCTGCGGCCCAAGACACCGGCTTTACCCCCTTGCCGATCTCAATCATTACCCCAGCAATATTGCGCACCATATGATGCAAGAACGCATTTGCCTTTATCTCCATCACAATTAGCGGACCCTGTGTAAAAAAACGCAAACTTTCGATCTCTCTTACCGGGCTCTTCGACTGACACTGAGCCGCTCGGTAAGCGCTGAAATCGTGACGCCCAACCAAACTTGCCCCAGCTTCAGCCATAAGCGCTAGCTCTAGCGGTGCCGTTACCCAAGAAACCTGATGGCGAAGCAGCGCAGAACGCACCCTGGTCGCATGTATTACATAACGATAAACGCGAGATGTTGCGCTAAAACGCGCATGAAAACTGGGGCCAACCTCTTTCACCCAATGAACCCTCACTTCGGCTGGCATTTTGGTATTTACACCTTCGATCCAAGCGCGATCGGGGCGTTCAGCATAAGTGTCAAAGTGAACAATTTGGCCAGTAGCGTGTACACCGGCATCGGTGCGGCCAGCGCATACCAACGTTATCGGTTCATTCGCTATACGACTCAAGCCAAACTCTAGCTTCCCCTGAACGGTATTCGAGGTGGAAACCTGCCGTTGAAATCCATTGAACTCAGCGCCAGCGTACTCCACCCCAAGCGCTATGCGCCGCATGCCTGCGGGAAACTCCATGTGAGGTTTAATTTCTATATTGCGAGAATAAGTACGACTAGTCATAAATTGAACACAATCTCTATCAATACGGCGGCTGTGAAATGAATGTCTCACATATAGATGGAATAAAAAAAGCCCCGCATTAGCAGGGCTTTTTTAACATGCTTAAACGCTTAAATCTTAGCTAAAAGATTTTCAGCCTCTTGCTTTTGTTGAGCGTTACCTTCTTCAACGACTTCGTCCAGAATATCTTTGGCGCCCTCAGCATCACCCATATCGATATAGGCACGTGCGAGATCAAGCTTGGTCGCCGTTTCATCGCTACTGCTCAGGAAGCCAAGTTCATCGTCGTCATCAGACTCTGGGTCGATATCCGGCATCGAGAAATCTTCGACTGACTCATCCACTTCCCCTAAAGCCGCATCAAAAACAAAGTCTTCACTATCGTCTTCCAGGTCAGAATCTATTTCGGCCAACTCTTCAATATCAGCGGCTTCCGACGCTGACACCTTGGAATCGTCTTCAGTGCTGTCTAAGCCGTCGTCTAAGACAGAATCGAAGCCCTCTTCCATGTCAAACTCACTGCCGAGCTCGCCTTCAAGTTCCGCTTCAAAATCTTCAAAGTCGGTAACCGGCTCGTCCATAACTGTAGAGCTAGGGAGCTCATCTTCACCACCAAGATTGCTCTCCAAATCAGGCAAGTCAAGATCCAGACCATCCAAGTCGGTTTCAAGATTAGAAATATCACTTTCTTCAACACTTAACTCAGACGTTAGCGCATCAAGTTCTTCGTCTAACGCGGATAGATCAAGGTCATCACCCAAATCCAGATCATCCATATCTACCGGGGTGGACGCTTCGACCTCGGCTTCAACTTCACCATCAACCGCCAAGTCATCGACATCAAAGCTTTCCTCTGTAAGAGACGCTAAATCCGTTTTAAAGACTTGTGTATCAGTAATATCCATGTCGAGGCCATCGAGATCAAAGTCATCATCAGACTCCAACTCAATGTCGACTTCATTTGCTGCCTCAAGGCTCAGATCTGCAGCGACCTCAGCCGTCGAGAGACTGGAAGGAGAATCAAATTCAAGATCAAAATCCTCTTCGTCACCCTCGTGCCCATCTAAAGCATCACCCAAATCTAACTTGAAATCGTCTTCCAAGGTTGCTGCTGCAACCGGCGCCACCGCTTCTTCAGAAGCGCTGCTATCAATTGCTATGTCGTCAAGATCAAAGTCTAAATCGAATTCACCGTCTAGATCACCGAGTTCATCCAGCTCCGAACTAGCCGTCTCTACCGACTCGCTAGCGAGTTCAGCAAGACTCTCATCGGTTAGGAGACCCTCTTCGAGTTCATCAATACCAAGATCGTCATCATCCAACTCAAAATCGAGAAGATTCTCTAAGTCATCAGTGGATTCATCCACCTCAAAGCTCAACTCACCGACACTGGACTCAGACAAATCCGACGCGCCTGCGACGAGATCATCTTTAATTTCAGAAGAACTATCAGACAATGCATCAAGCCCTTCACTCAAGCTTTCAGCACCTAACTCACTGTCCAAATCAAGATCAAGATCTAAACCAAACTCTTCGTCGAGCGATATAAAATCGTCGTCACCGCTATCCTCGCTAAATTCAGGCTTAACCTCTTCATCAGAGGAATCACCGGCGAGGGCAAGGCTAAATTCATCTAAATCGTCAGCGGGGTCGTCGCCCAAATCCAAATCAAGGGCAAAATCATCACCGTCATCACCCGAAACGGAATCATCGAGATCTAAACTAAACTCCGGTTCTTCATCAAGTTTTAGTTCAAAATCCAGGTCATCCGCGCCCTCAAGATCTGCAACGGTATCTTCATTCGACGCAAAGCTATCCGCAGCATAAAGGCTGGCAACGAAAACACCGGCGCCAGCAATGCCAGATCGCAATTGCGATGCTCGATCCACAGCTTGTGAGTCAGCGCTGTCATTCAACGCAGCAAAGTGGGGATCGAAACTTTCGACATCCTGAAGGTTTGAGTAAACCTCAAGTAGCTTGAGACGTATCTCGTTGTTTTCAGGCTCCTTCTTTAATGCGCCCAGCAGCATTTCTTCTGCTTGGTCATACTTACCATAAGCAATATAAATATCGGCCTCGGCAACAACGTCTTCTGTTTGAGGCTGTACCGAATCAGTTTCAGCTATTGTATCGGCCGCTACCTCTTCCTCTGCGAACTCCTCTAGCGGAAAGTCTTCCTCGCTAGACTCGGCATCGGCATCTTCAAATAATGGCTCAACATCCTGCTCTTCTGAGTAAGCTAAGAAATCTTCTTCTAGCTCATCTTCATCAACGTTGGCACTGCGCTGTTTAATGAAAAAGTACACTGCAACCAAGATTGCCAGCAGCCCTAAAGCGATAAACATCAAGTTGTCGATTAGTAGATCAACAATAGATTTTTCTTCTGGCTTAGATGAGGCAACAACCTTACTCGGATCGACCAGCTTAGGCGCTTCTGTAGGTACAACGTCCTCGGCAGCTGCAGCAGCATCCGAAGCCAATTCGCTAGAATCAACAATACTCTCGCCAGCATCTAGAGCATCGGCCTCAGACGTTTCAGTTTCAGCGGCAGAATCCAACGAGGCGGCAATCTCCTCGGAAAGCGTTGAGCCCTGAGCATCGTCACCCGATGCAGATTCGGCCTGACTGGCGTCCACGGCGTCTTGCTGATTTTTAAGGGCTGCCAGTTCCATCGCCCTTAAATCTTGGCTGCTGACCTCGACTAAGCGCTCCATCGTCTCGATTTGATCTTCAAGCGCATCGATCTTTGAGCGCAGGTCAGAATTTTCTCGTGTTGATTTGTCTAACTGTTCAAGCGTAATTGCGAGCTCATTTTTAAGAGCGTCGCTGCTGCTCTCCCCGGCACCTGCGCCACGTCCGGCCTCGCTGGCAGTGTAATCTTCAGGCGACGACAGTTTTACTCGCCCTTCAGGGCTAGTGCTCGAAGTAGACGCCGAGTCTAGGCGTTTGCGCCCTTCTAGTTGTGCTCCGCCAGCTGCATCACCATTCGGGTCACCAGACCACTGAACGTTTTGCTGGGCTACTTCGGAAACGGCTTGATTACGATTGTATTGCTGGATTTCATCGCGTGACGGAACACGTAAAACCTGCCCTTCGCGCAGCAAATTAATATTGTTTTTTATAAAAGCTTCTGGATTCTTACGCTGTATCGCGAGCATGGTCTGCTGGATGGTGACACTGCGGTCTGGGCGTATCGACTTAGCTATATCCCAAAGCGTATCGTTCGCACGCACAGCAACTGAGTCGTCACCCGCTCTAACGCCACCAGACGAACTTGTCGCTGATTGTGTTTGCGCGGCACTATTGCCCTGTTCAAAGCTACTGCGTGGGTTATAGCGTGTGGAGGAGCTTGTAGTTTGCGATGTAGTTGACGGTCTGGAGTTAGAGCTGGAAGAGGTTTGCGCTGGCGCAACTGGCTGCACCGCTTGATCTGCGTATACCGGCAAATCCATCAATAGAGTGTATTCACGCAGTAACCGCCCCGTAGGCCAGCGCACCTGTAGGACAAAGTTCAAGAAAGGCTCGCGCACCGGTTTGGTCGAGGTAACTAGAACAACTGGGCCATTGCGGCCGCGCAACTCTACTTTAAACCGGAGGTCAGTCAGAAAATATGGGCGATCGACCCCTATTCGGTCGAAATCTTCGCGCCCTGCCAGTGAAACTAAAATTTCACTATCACTGAGGTCACGCACTTCTAACAGCTGAATTTCAGCTCTTAACGGCTCGTTGAGCGCCGTTTTCAGGTTGGCATCCCCCAAGCCGAGCCCTAGTACAAAGCCAGAAAAGCTCATACCCGCTACAGCGAAAAGTAATACCAGTATTCGATGACCCATCAGAGAATCCTTGTTTAGTAATGTAGATTGGCGCGTTTTTTATAAGTAGGTGGCTTAGCCTTAGTCGACCCAATCTAACTCTCAGTCATATTCGCGGTGACCAAACCTCGAATAATCTTTCACTATTGGTCGTAAGTATTCATTATAAATAGCTTTTTTTCAACTTATTGGCAACGCAAATGGCATCGCAACAGCGACTATTCCGTAGTTTTTTTGCACAAAGGCACAAAAAAACGACGGTTTAGTAAGGAAGCTCTAGATTTTAGTACACAATTGCGCCCTCACCCAAGGGGGGCGAGACTAGCAAGCGGGTAAAGACGGGGCTGACAGCGAGATAATAAGGATGTGGAGAATAGTTTTAGATAAAGAAGCTACTCAACATTTTAACGTTGAGTAGCTGTACTTACTGCGGTATCAATCAACCAGAACAGAACTGCTGATAACACTGTGTGTTATTCGCGCTGGCGAGCTAGACAAAAAAACTCACCGACGACAATTAAGCTTCTTCGCGCAAGATTCGCAGCATTCTGCGCAGTGGCTCAGCAGCCCCCCAAAGCAACTGATCACCAACAGTGAAAGCGCTCAGATACTGTGGCCCCATATGCATCTTGCGTAAACGCCCAACCGGAATAGACAAAGTGCCAGTCACCTTCGTTGGCGTCAGATCATGAATACTGGCTTCGCGCTCGTTGGGCACAACGCTAACCCACTGGTTTGCTTCGGCAATGATTTGCTCAATATCCGCCAAAGGGACGTCTTGCTTAAGCTTTAGCGTTAACGCCTGACTGTGACAGCGCATCGCGCCAATCCGAACACAAATGCCGTCAATTGGCACAGGGTTGCCGGAACGACCAAGGATCTTGTTGGTTTCAACACCCCCCTTCCACTCTTCTTTGCTCTGGCGGTTGTCTAACTGCTTATCGATATAAGGAATCAAACTACCGGCTAACGGCGCGCCAAAACGATCTGTCGACAAGCTGGTACGCATAGTCTCAACGACCGTGCGGTCTATATCCAAAATTGCAGAAGATGGGTTCGCCAGATCTGTCGCTACAGAATCTCGAATTTCACCCATCTGGGTAATTAATTCACGCATATTCTGAGCGCCTGCACCACTGGCAGCTTGATAAGTCATCGCCGAGACCCACTCGACCAAGTCGGCTTTGAAAAGCCCGCCCAAGCCCATCAACATCAAACTTACAGTACAGTTGCCGCCGATATAGTTCTTAACACCTTTATTCAAGCCGTCGCGAATAACGCCGTCGTTAACCGGGTCTAACACAATCAAGGCATCATCCTTCATTCGCAAGGATGATGCAGCATCAATCCAATAACCCTGCCAACCAGTTGCGCGCAACTTCTCGAATACTGCAGCGGTATAGTCGCCACCCTGGCAGGAGATAATCGCATCCATGGCCTCTAGCGCTTCAATACTAAAAGCATCCTGCAACGCAGGGCTGGGCACACCAACATCAGGCGAAGCGCCGCCAACGTTTGATGTGGTAAAGAATACTGGCTCGATACCAACAAAGTCATTTTCTTCAAGCATGCGACCCATCAATACTGAGCCAACCATTCCGCGCCAACCTACAAAACCTACTTTCATTTCTATAACTCTCTATTCAAGAATGAACAATTAAACTGTTAAAGCTGCTACGACCGCATCACCCATCTCTTGGGTCGATACCTTGGTCATCCCTTCGGAATATATATCCGCTGAGCGCAGCCCTTGGTCCAAAACTTTGCCGACGGCATCTTCTATCGCTTGCGCGGCTGCTGCCTCATTCAAGGAATAGCGCAACATCATCGCTGCCGACAAGATAGTCGCTAAAGGATTGGCAATGCCCTGCCCTGCAATATCGGGAGCCGAGCCATGTACCGGCTCGTAAAGACCCTTGCCATCTTTGTTGAGTGAAGCCGATGGCAACATACCAATCGAGCCCGTTAACATTGCGGCTGTATCCGACAATATATCGCCGAACATATTTCCAGTCACAATCACGTCGAATTGCTTAGGCGCTCGAACCAATTGCATCGCCGCATTATCGACGTACATATGCGATAGCGTTACCTCAGGATATTCACTCGCAAGCGATTGCATAACTTCGCGCCAAAGTACCGTAGCTTCAAGCACATTTGCCTTGTCGACTGAACATACTCGCTTGTCGCGTTTCATCGCCATTTCGAACGCCGTACGACCGATTCGCTCAATTTCGTGTTCCGCATAAACGTAGGTGTTGTAACCCTGTCGCTCACCATTTTCGAGCAGGCGAATACCGCGCGGCTCACCAAAATAAATACCGCCGGTAAGTTCACGCACAATAAGAATATCCAAGCCGGCAACCAATTCAGGCTTAAGCGAAGATGCGTCCGCTAATTGCGGGTATAAAATTGCCGGCCGTAAATTGGCAAACAACCCCATTTCGTAACGAATCTTTAACAGGCCTTTTTCTGGGCGAATACTCGAATCCAGCGCATCCCACTTTGGCCCACCAACAGATCCCATCAACACCGCGTCGGCCTGCTGACAACGTGCCAAGGTTGACGATGCCAACGGCACACCATGCTCATCAATAGCGCAACCACCGATCAGACCCGTCTCGTAACTGAGATTCAACTTAAACCGCTTGTCGACTACCTGCAGCACTTTCACTGCCTCGGCCATAATTTCCGGGCCAATCCCGTCACCCGGAAGAAGTACAATTTTTTTACTCAAAACTTAGTCCTCGTAGCCCACGCATTAATAAATATTACAGCTGGCAATTTTCTAGTAATTTGTCTCGCGAATTATTGACTTACCGCACCAAACAGCCAAGGTTTGGTGTTTTTTCTCGCGTCTTCGTACGCGTGAATTTTATCTGAATCCAACAGCGTCAGGCTGATGTCATCAAAACCATTCAACAAGCAATGTTTGCGAAAGGCATCAACCTCAAAAGCATAGCGGTTACCCTTCGGACTCACGACCGTTTGCTCGGCCAAATCGACGGTTAAACTATAGCCTTCATCGGCGTACATTTCTTGAAACAGCTGCTCTACATCTGCCTCGGATAAAACAATGGGCAGCATGCCATTCTTAAAACAGTTGTTATAAAAAATGTCGGCAAAGCTTGGCGCTATAACCGCTCGAAAGCCAAACTCTTCGAGCGCCCAAGGCGCATGTTCTCGGCTAGAACCGCAGCCAAAGTTTTTGCGCGCCAATAAAACACTAGCGCCTTGATAGCGTTCAAAATTAAGTGGAAAGTCAGGGTTAACTGGCCGTGTACTGTTATCTCGACCTGGCTCTCCCGTATCCAGATAGCGCAGCTCGTCAAATAGATTCGGGCCAAACCCCGTGCGTTTGATCGACTTAAGGAATTGCTTAGGAATAATTAGATCGGTATCCACATTGGCGCGATCCATCGGCGCAACCAAACCGGTATGAGTCGTAAAGCTTTTCATTCTAGTCTCCAGTCTGATTAAAATTCGCGAACATCAACAAAGTGACCGGCAATAGCCGCTGCAGCCGCCATTGCGGGGCTCACCAAATGGGTACGACCACCATAGCCCTGACGCCCTTCGAAATTGCGATTTGATGTAGATGCACAGTGCTCGCCAGCGCCGAGACGATCGGCATTCATCGCCAGACACATGGAACAACCGGGCTCGCGCCACTCAATATCGGCTTCGATAAACACCTTGTGCAGCCCCTCGGCTTCGGCTTGCAACTTAACCGCACCAGAACCCGGTACAACGATCGCTTCCTTCACCGACGCGGCTTTCTTACGACCTTTAACGACCGCTGCAGCTGCGCGAATATCCTCGATACGAGAATTTGTACACGAACCAATAAAGACGCGATCCACGGCAATATCTTTGATCGCTTGACCGGGCTTCAACCCCATATATTCCAGCGCGCGGGAGTAGCCGCTGGCTTTAACCGCATCGGATTCAAGTGCTGGATCGGGAATTGAGCCACCGACAGGCAGCACCATTTCTGGCGATGTACCCCAGCTAACTTGCGGCTGGATATCGCTACCGTCTATAACCACAACTTCATCAAAGACAGCATCATCATCACTGCGCAGTTCTCGCCAGTTCTTTTCCGCTAGCGACCAATGCTCAGCTTTTGGAGCGAAAGCCCGCCCCTTTACATAGTCCAGGGTAATATCATCAACCGCGACCATACCGGCGCGAGCACCCGCTTCGATTGCCATATTGCAAACCGTTAGACGGCCTTCCATCGACATCGCGCGGAATACGGTGCCACCAAATTCGATTGCATAACCGGTACCGCCCGCTGTGCCAATTTTGCCAATAATGGCGAGCACAACGTCTTTTGGGGTAACGCCTTTGCCGAGCTCACCATCAACCCGTACCAACATATTTTTCATTTTTTTGGCGACGATACATTGAGTGGCGAGCACATGCTCTACCTCACTGGTGCCAATGCCAAATGCCAAAGCGCCTAGCGCGCCATTAGTCGAGGTATGAGAATCACCACAAACAATCGTCATGCCCGGCAGGCAAGCGCCTGTTTCAGGGCCAACAACGTGAACAATTCCTTGACGCTGGTCGTTAATTTTAAACTCTACAATTCCCAGCTCATCACAATTGTCGTCAAGTGTTTTCACCTGAATCTTAGAAATTGGGTCTGCGATACCCTCCACACCAAACGCGCGCTCGGCCGTGGTAGTCGGTACATTATGATCTGGGGTAGCGACAACGCTGTCGACGCGCCAAGGCTTACGACTGGCCAAGCGAAGCCCTTCGAACGCCTGAGGCGACGTCACTTCGTGCACAATATGCCGATCAATATAAAGAAGCGACGAACCGTCATCGCGTCGCGAGACTTCGTGGTCGTCCCAAAGCTTGTCGTATAGAGTCTTGCCTGACATAGAAAACCTCAAATTAAGAAGAGCTACTGTTGATTGCAGGCATTTTACGAAGCGCAAGCAAATAACTCAAATTCATTATTTTCATATTTTGCATTCCTCAAAGGAATAGAATATAAAGTAAGGATGGATACCGACTCACTTAAAGCTTTTCTCGCGGTTGCCGAATGCCAATCCTTTTCGATTGCCGCCGAGCGCCTTCATCTAACTCAGCCAGCCGTGAGTAAACGCATAGCTGCACTCGAAGAACGCCTGAATCACAGCCTGTTCGATCGCTTAGGGCGAAGCGTTCAGCTAACCGAAGCCGGCGAGCGCCTAAGACCGCAGGCAACGTTTATACTGCAAAATATTCGTGAAACCGAACGCAGCATTCGCGAACTATCCGGGGAAATGGTCGGCAGCTTAAAGGTCGCTACCAGCCACCACATCGGGCTCCATCATCTACCGCCGATTTTGCGTATCTTTGCCTCCAAATATCCCAAGGTGAACCTGCAATTCGAGTTTCTGGACTCAGAACAAGCTCACGAAAAGGTCATTAATGGTGATTGCGAGCTGGCGGTAGTAACCCTTGCCCCGGAACTAAAAGAACCTTTAGCCGCGGAGATAATCTGGCAAGACCCACTTGTTTTCGTTACCTCACCGAAACATGAACTTGCGCAACGAAGCCAGATCACGCTTAAAGACCTGAGTCAGGCTCGCGCCATCTTGCCGGACCTGAACACCTTTACTGGGCGCTTGGTAAAAAAATGTTTCGACGAAGCGAGCTTACCGCTGCGACTCAATATGGCCACCAACTATCTGGAAACCATAAAAGTAATGGTTTCCGTCGGGCTCGGCTGGAGCGTACTGCCGGCAACAATGCTAGACTCTCAATTGAAAGAAATTCCGATTGCAGGAACACAGCTTACCCGCAGCCTTGGCGTTGTAACCCATAAGCGGCGAACACTGGGAAATGCGGCACGCGCCTTTTATGATGTATTGCGCGCCAATTAACGTGTCTTTTCGGCAATATCACAAAAACACTCAAGTATTTTGCGATAAAACCCTGAAGATAAGCGCTGACATAGAATTATGTTTTCTGCGCCAAAGCATTTTCATCAGTACCACACCATTTTTTATTTTTAATTAGTTGATACAGGTCCCGACATGAAAAAACTTCATTCTTCGCTTTTCAAAACCACGGCGCTCGCCTGCTCACTGGCGAGTATTTCACCTGCTGCCATGTCTGACACCATTTTGGGTATTTACGCCGGTGCCGGTGTTTGGGACACATCCCTAGACGGCAGTGTTGGTGCCAGCAGTGACCCCATCACCAGTTCTGAGCTCGGCATCGACAGTTCCAAAAATACCTTCGCTTATTTGGCCTTTGAGCACCTGGTACCGGTTATACCTAACGCTCGTGTAGCCCTAACAAACATCAGCCTAGACGGCGATTCGACGGTATCTCGTGAATTTACCTTCGACGACCAAACCTTTGACGCAAATGGTCGCGCAGTAACCAACATCGATCTCGATATGACCGACGTAACCCTGTACTACGAGATTCTTGACAACTGGGTGAGTATTGACGTGGGCGTAAACGTTCGAATGCTAGATGGCATGGCTGACGTTGAAGTGACCGACGACTCAGGTAACAGCCAAACCGATAGCATGGATTTTAGTGGCGCCCTACCGATGCTATACGGTAAAGCCCGCTTCGACCTTCCCTTCTCGGGCCTCTATGTTGATGCAATCATCGATTACCTATCACTCGACGGCAACACCGTCACCGACACCGATATCAAGCTCGGCTACATGTTTGAAGGCCCTCTCGATATCGGCTTTGAACTCGGCTACCGTCAATTTAAAATTGATCTCGACGACCTCGATGATGCAACCATCAATATGACCTTTGATGGTCCCTATGCAAACCTTGCACTGCACTTTTAGTTAGTTAGCGACCGCGGTCGTTAAAGTTAAGCAAGCATCCATAAAAAAGGCTGGTTCGAAAATTCGAATCAGCCTTTTTTATATCTAGTTATTTTTAACCGGTCACTGCTGGTAGGAAAGTAATACAGTGAAGCCGTAACTCTTAAACTAGGGAGCTAACAAACTAAGGAGCTAACAACGCATTTTCCGCCGATGACTCCTGCACTTCGAAAAGCTTACTTAGAGAATTCTCTTCTGGCACAAATTGCTGCGATTCAGTTAAGGACGATTTGGCTTTTTCTGGGTCGCTAGCCATCATCCAATGGTAGCTAGCACGATGCAGCCTAGATGCAGCCTGATGCTGGTAAAAATTAATGTGGGTAAGTTCAGCCCCCGAGTTGGTTTTAGCTAGCATAACGGCTCTAGATACTGTCGAACCTTTAACCCAAGCCTGAGCAGCTCCGCGGTGGTCGCCAGCACCAGCATAAGCGTAGCCTGCCACCTCGTATGCTTTCCCCGCTAGCCGGTATAGCCGCATAGCAATTACACGGTAGGCGCTACTGGCCGCTGGGTTTTGCATATTTGGCAACTGCTCCGAAATTTCCTGAGCATAGCTATAAAAATTCTCCGCCATCTTTAACGAGTCTTCAGCGTACATCGACCAAGATTCAACAGCCTCATCACTGTTTTCATAGACCCACCAACTCAAGGTCACCTGACGCTGCTGAGCGAACATTCCATCGAGGTTGTGATCCATAATTTTTAACAAGTTTAGCGCTTCGCGAACCTGTAAATTACCGACTTTAATTTTTAGTGTCTTCAGATCCGTATGTGCAGCCCAGTACATTGTCGCTGCCTTTTTGTGGGTAGCAGTGATCTCAGCCTCAGGTAAAATTTTAACTTCGTCCAGATGTACAGTTAAGGGTAAAGGCGTCGCGGCAGGGCCATGAATGGAACAAAAATCGGTTGGCGTATTGTTATTTATTGCACAGCGTTTTTTTATTAGCTGCTGGTGAGACTCGCAAGCGGAAACCCAACTGGCCTCAGGTAAGCTGGAACAATCGCAGTTTATTTGCGGGCAAAGTTCTTGGGTGTTTGACTCTTGCGCTACTACCTGAGAACCAAGTAGACCAATAAGCACTAGCGTTAATAAACACTTAAACTGGGTCAACCTAAACTCCTATTGTTATTAATATCAAAGTCTTTAGCGTGGCGTCAGAATAACCAGCCTCTGCTCTAAATACAATCTGGGGGGTAACCGAGAGTGCGGATAACTGTGACAGCACCCGCACAATACACGCCACAATTCTATTCGGTTACGCTGCTGGGGATGATTGGCGTATCCTGCTTGACGCTGCCGTTCTGCGCGCGATTGCGCATGGCATGGTCCAATAACACTAGAGCCATCATTGCTTCGGCAATCGGAGTTGCACGAATACCGACACAAGGGTCGTGTCTACCGGTAGTTACAACCTCAACCTCATTGCCAAAACGATCAACACTACGCCCAGGAATACGCAAACTGGAAGTTGGCTTTAGCGCAAGGTGAGCAACCAGATCTTGACCGGTTGAAATTCCGCCAAGCACTCCGCCTGCATGATTTGACAAGAATCCTTGCGGGGTAATTTCATCTCGGTGCTCAGTGCCCTTTTGAGCAACACTGTCAAAACCATCGCCAACTTCCACACCTTTGACGGCATTGATTCCCATTAACGCGTGGGCCAGATCAGCATCTAAACGATCGAAAATAGGTTCACCTAAGCCTGGCACCATATTCCGAGCCACCACGGTAATCTTCGCGCCTACCGAATTACCTTCTTTACTAAGGTCTTTCATGTAGGTTTCCATGGCCTCAACTTTTGATGCATCGGGGCAAAAGAATGGGTTGTTGTGAATTTCATTCCAATCGACAGTATCTATCGTAATTGGTCCCAGCTGAGACAGGTAGCCATGAACTTCGATGCCCCAGATTTGCTTCAAAACTTTTTTCGCTAAAGCACCAGCGGCAACCCGTACAGCCGTTTCTCTCGCGGATGAACGACCACCACCACGGTAATCGCGCAGCCCGTATTTTTGCTGGTAGGTGTAGTCCGCATGAGCTGGGCGAAATACATCCATAATCTTGGAGTAGTCCTTGGAGCGCTGATCGGTGTTTTCGATCACCATTCCTATAGGCGTGCCGGTTGTTACACCTTCGAACACGCCGGACAAAATCTTGACTTCATCGTCCTCTTTCCGCTGAGTGGTAAAACGCGACTGACCAGGTTTGCGACGATCTAAGTCTCTCTGTAGATCCGCAGTATCAAGCGCAATCCCCGGAGGGCAGCCATCGACAATACAGCCCAGTGCGGGACCATGACTTTCGCCGAAGGTTGTAACAGTGAAGAGTTTTCCGAAGGTATTACCAGACATAGTTTTCTCGGGTTTTCATTATAAATTAAGTGTTCAGGCTAACGCCCTGTGGATTTCAACAAAGCTACTTTGAGCTAAGTAAACTAAACAAATAAATCACTACAAACACGCAACTGTTCGGCGGTGAGCACAAATACACCGTGACCACCATTTTCAAATTCGGGCCAGAAAAATGGCACCTCGGGGTAGAGCTCTGCAAGCGCCACCCAACTGTTGCCAACTTCCACAACGAGCATGCCATCGTCGGTTAAAAAATTCGCGGCTTGCTGCAATATTTTTCGCGTAATATCTAACCCATCGACGCCAGAGCCTAACCCTAACGCTGGCTCAGCCTGATATTCCGCGGGCATCGCTGACAAATCACAATTATCTACATAAGGAGGATTGGATACTATCAGGTTATAGCGCTTACCCTCGAATTCTGCGGCTTTAAATAAGTCTGACTCGATAATGGTCACGCGTTCAGACATCTCGTGCTCGCCGACGTTCGTGCGGGCTACTTCGAGCGCCTCTGTAGAAATATCGCTAATATCGACACTAGCACCCTCAAATACAGTAGCGCAAAGTATGCCAATACAACCACTACCCGTGCATAAATCGAGTATTTTCTCTGGGTATTCAGTTAACCAAGGTTCGAAACCCGCGGTAATCAGCTCCGCAACAGGAGAGCGTGGAACCAAGACGTTGTGATTAACGCGAAACTTCAAGCCGCCAAACCAGGCCTCTCCAGTGAGATAGGCAGCGGGAACCTTGTCGGCTATCCGGCGCTGAAACAACGAAAGAATCGTATCTCGTTCATCCAAGGTCAATCTGCAATCGTAAATAGTATCTAAACGTTGCCAAGGCTGGTTTATCGCCCACAGGGCCAATACTGCTGCCTCATCCCATGAATTGTCGGTACCGTGACCAAAATATAGTTTCTCTGCGCTGAACTTAGATGCGCCCCAACGAATCCAATCGCGTAGAGTTATAAGGTCCGAAGTAATGGAATCTGGCATGGTCTGATTGTTCCAAGAGCTGAATTTAGCGATATAACGCCAGATAGTTTTGGCAAACGGCAAAAAGGCCGGTATTCTAGCGCCTTTTTTCTTGCGCGCCCAATCCAATTGATAGCCGCTTGCCTATAGTAATTGCAAGTAGGGCGATGTTAGTGTCCGAAAACGCCTAAAAACCTCCGAGCCTAACCCGTTCGACGTTCAGGCAGGATTAAGTAAGTCGAGACGCTAGAGCACGTAGGAAGTATTTTATAGATAACAACGGGTGAACATCATGTCTGCAGAAAACACCAAAGTCCTGTTCGAGAAGATCATTGACTCAACTGGCGAAGATTTACAAAGACCGGGGCTTTTGGATACTCCAATGCGGGCTGCAAAAGCATTTGAGTTCCTCACCAGCGGCTATACGCAAACACTTGAAGAAGTTGTTAACGACGCCCTTTTCCCCTCAGATTCTAACGATATGATTATCGTCAAAGACATTGAATTGTTTTCAATGTGTGAACATCACATGCTACCGTTTATCGGTAAAGCCCACGTTGCTTACATTCCACAGGGTAAAGTATTGGGGTTATCGAAAGTTGCGCGAATTATTGATATGTTTGCGCGTCGCTTACAGATTCAGGAACAGCTGACGACGCAAATTGCGACCACTATTCAAGAGGTCACCAATGCCAGTGGTGTCGGTGTCATTATTGAAGCTAAACACCTGTGCATGATGATGCGCGGTGTAGAAAAACAGAATTCAACCATGAAGACGTCATCTATGCTTGGCAGCTTTAGAGCCAACCCAAGTACCCGCAGCGAATTTTTATCGCTGTTAAAATAATTTTTCTTACGCGAAAAATTAAATTTCCGAACGTTAATTCAGCGTACTAAAGAACGACAACCTCTAAACGCCAACTGCGCGTTTTTCCTTGTGGTGTCAAGGGGCCAAGCCCCTTGACGGTCAACCTATCAGCTTTTATTCCAAGACCAACCAACGCCTCTTTTAAAGCCTCCGCATAAGCCTGCGAACGGTCTAGGCGTTGCTGCAAAGACCCTAAGCCATAATCGTGTCCAACAAGAACAACAGACAAACTGGGCTTTCTTTTTAAAGTGTTTGCCAGCGCCTGGACATGGCGATCGAGCTTCATGTTCGGCCCATCAAAACGCGGGATTGTTAACACGTAGTATTTTTTGTCTTGCAACTGCATCAATATCGTTGACGGGTCGGCCTCTAAAGTATCCAATTGATCGCCGCGCAGCTTCACGAATTCCAACTGCAAATAGAGACGTTTATTACCTCGCTGAACTAAATAGGCAACAGCAATACCGTTAGCTTGAGGGTTTGCCAACTCCCACACCGCGTAATACTGATACTGGTCTAAACCATAGAGTTGTTTAACGTTAAAAATTTCGTTCGCCCAAGCGTTACTACTGCCGCAATCCAACCCTGTACAGCTATAGATTGCACGCCCAGAACTTCCGTAGGCTTCTAGCTGATCAACGACTTTTTGAAAATTGTCCTGGCCAACTAATTCAACCGTTGCTCGCCGCAAGTCGCCACGCAGAAGTTCCGCACGATCATTCACCCATTCGTTGTTGATTTTTTTAGGTGCGGACAACACCAGCCGATAAGTTGAATTGGTTTGTTCACTTTGAAAAATTGCACGATGCTCCGCAAACAAATCAAATAGGGGGTTGGCACCTGCGATAGCGCTTGAAACACTCGCAGTAGCGACAACAAGGGACAGCACTAGGCTAAAACGAAAACTGCGCGGCATTGTTTACAAACCTTTTTTAGAATTTTTCTCAAAATAATTATCGCAAATATAAAAAATATACGCCGTCGGAAAAGTACCGGATCAAGCTGCGCAAATTGCACGGCAAGAAATAAGCTACAGTTGACTTTGCTCGGCCGCAAAATACGACTGTAACGAGAGCGCGATCGCAGGAGCCTGCTCGCTCATATGCAAGTGATGTCCGCCGGGAAACGTTTCTATATCAATGTAATCAAAGTGTTCCAACCAACTTTTATTTGGCAAAAAATCCCAAATCATACTGTTTGACGCCAAAATCAATTTCGCCTGCAACTTCAAGGCAGAAACAAATGCATGCAGCTGTTCGGTGGTAAATTTAACGGCAGACGGCGCGGCCAAAACAGGGTCATTGCCCCAATAAAAACCTTTTTCGGAATTATGAACGCCTCTTTGCGCCAAAACTTCGGCATCGGCATAAGCGAGTTCAAACAGACCTCGCGCTCGACTTTTGGTGGCCGCCGCAAGGCTTGTGTAGTATCGCGTTTTGCGATTCTTTGCAGCCATCACCGCCTTAATCGAAGCGCTGAGCTGGCCAACTGCATCACTCGCCGCAGCAGGTTGCGGCGTGAGCGCTTCTATCGCGGCAAGATGAGAAACCCGCTCGGGAAAGGTAGCGGCCGTTAAAGTTGCAATCATCGCTCCTCGCGAATGACCAAGCAGAGCAAAACGTTGCCAACCGAGCTGATTGGCCACCTCAAGTATTTCGCCAATATCCTGCCAAATACTATAGGCCTCGCAATGCTTACGTGCATCGCTTTGGCCGTGACCGGCCAAGTCTAACGCGACTATATCGAAAGACGCCGGAGTTAACTGCATAAGTTCGCGGGCTAGAAAATCAAATGAGCCACAATTATCCATCCAACCGTGCAAAGCCACTACCGGCAACAAATCAGTATCTTGCTGACTTCTCCAGCGTCGGCCACGTAATTTAAGTCCAGAAAGCGAAAATTCAACATCGCTATAAGGTAATGCGTTCAACTACCTCTCCTAAGCTCAACGGATGTTATTCTGACGGCTTAATCCAGACTAAATCGGCGCAACGAGCTGCAATCACATTGGTCTCAAGTAGCGCCAAAGACGCCGTACTCATGTGTACAGAACCACCATTTGCGCCAGACAGTATTTCTATCAAATTACTGACCAGAGGTTGATGACTTACCAGCAGCACCACATCACTCTTGACCCTATCACGCAACTTATCAACAGTTACAGAGAGCATTGCATCAGGCGCCAACCAATCGACCGTTTCCGCCTCCGGAAGAACTTCGCCACGCACGATGTCACAAGTTTGCTGCGCCCGAATGTAGGGGCTGACAAAAACTTGCTGAACCTGAGCGAGAGCTTCACGATTTGAATCTGCACAAGCTTGTACCTGTTTGCGACCTAATTCACTTAGCGCACGTGCTGAATCATTGGTCCACGAGGGAACTGCATCGCCATGTCGTAATACGTAAACCTTCACTCAGACTTCTCATTAGTTTTTTTTACAGGGGCTGAAGAGGAAGCGTCATCTCGCTCGTCGTCTACAGCGTATTCAACGGGTTGACCACTAGAATCGTCAACAGATTCAGATCTTTCCGACTCCGCATAAACGTCCTCAGACTCTTCGCCTTCGCTCTCGACAGGATCTGGCCATTCGGCAAATGGAAACGCCTTAACCTCACTGTTGTAGGTTAAAAAGCGAATCGTTGCATTAATATATTGAGCTAGCGAATCGCCAAATTTTCTCAAATTGCCATTATCGCTACCGGTCACCAAGGCAAAAAGAAACTGCACAATCACTAACACCCACATAACCGCCAGTGCAACCTGTAGTAAAACTGCGAATAACAACATATAAACTAATCGCAACCAATGTGTGCTTGAGGTTAAATTCGATTTTAACTGTTGGTCCATCACATACCCCCTTGTAAGTCTACGTCACTACTCATTTCCCCTGTCATCAAACCTTGTACAACTTTTAATATATCGCGGTCTTCAAACAGAATTTGGTACAAACCTGCTACTAGCGGCATATACACGCCCAAATCTTCAGCTTTGCTTCGAACAATTCTCAAGGTGTTAACACCTTCGGCTACCTGACCTATTTCATCCAGTGTTTCGGCAAGTTTTTTACCCTTACCCAGTGCATAACCCACTCGATAATTACGGCTTTGATCAGAGGTACAGGTGAGAATTAAATCCCCTACACCGGCCAAGCCCTGAAATGTTTTAGGGTCTGCTCCCAGCTCAGATGCAAGCCGACTCATTTCGGCAAGACTGCGGGTTAGCAACATCGCCGTGGTATTGCTGCCACAGCCCAAAGCCGCGGCCATACCGGTAATAATGGCATAAATATTCTTAAGTGCTCCACCTAGTTCAACACCAAAGCGATCGTGATTACTATAGATGCGGAAGGTCTGAGAGGAACAAGCTTGGCGAATACACTGGATCACGGAGTCGTGCTCACTCGCAATCACGCTGCCGGTAAACTGATTCTGAATGATTTCTGACGCAAAATTGGGGCCGCTCAGCACGCCGATACGAACATTGGAGAGCTCCTGCTCAAGGATCTGGCTCATCAACAAGAAGCTTTCACCCTCAATGCCTTTGGTCGTACTGATAACGATGGTATTAGGCTTTAGATGCGGGGCCACCCGCTTGGTGACCTCTCGAAATGACTTGCTAGGCACAGAAATGACCACGACGTCACTGTTCGCAACGGCGAGAGCTAAGTCGTCGGTAACGGTTAGGTTATCGTGTAGCGCATAACCAGGGAGGTATTCGGGGTTTTCGCGCGCAGCCTGAGCTTTATTTGCTCGATCGGTATCTCGCATCCACAAAAAGGTGTTGTTGCCATTGGCCGCGATGATATTGGCAATAGCGGTTCCAAAACTGCCTCCACCCAAAACTGCTAGGGTTAATCTTTCGGTCATTGCTGCTCCCGTGCAGTCATGTGATCGCCGTAATCCAACATAAGTGCATTAGCGGTGTTAAGTTCAGTGCCTAGATTACCCACTAAACAGTATAGCTAACGAAATGCTTCTAGCCTGACTACCCTATCGCGTACCGGCAGGTAGGCGATAGGGTCATAGCGAGCAGCGTCAAGCATACCAGAGCTATACAGACTCGTGGCTATTGAATATCCATTAACAGCTTATTCAGACGCTGCACATAGGCCGCAGGATCTTTTAGCGCTCCACCTTCAGCAAGGTTAGCCTGATCGAACAACACGTGAGCAAGATCGGAAAAACGGTCTTCATCAGCTTCCTTATCCATTTTTTGGACTAGGGGATGATCGGGATTAATCTCGATACTCGGCTTGCTCTCTGGTACCGCTTGACCAGCAGACTCAAGCAGACGTCGCATTTGAGCACCCATATCGTCTTCGCCAACCACCAAACAGGCAGGAGAGTTGGTTAAACGATGGGTCACACGTACAGCTTCTACTTGATTGTCTAGAACAGCCTGTAGGCGCTCGGTAAAGCCCTTATACGCTTCTTCAACTTTTTCGTGCTGCTCCTTTTCTTCTTCGCTATCGAGCTTACCTAAATCAAGCTGACCCTTACCAACATCCTGGAACTGCTTGCCGTCGAATTCATTCAAATGTCCCATCAACCAATCATCAACGCGATCGGACAGTAGCAATACTTCAATACCCTTCTTGCGGAACACTTCTAGGTGAGGGCTGTTTTTCGCCGTATTAAAGTTGTCGGCAACAACGTAATAGATTTTATCTTGGCCATCTTTCATTCGAGAGACATAATCAGCCAAGGATTGATTTTGTTCGCCGGTATCGTTCTCGGTGGTTGCAAACAAGAAAAGCCCAGCGATTTTTTCTTTGTTAGCAAAGTCTTCCGCCGGCCCCTCTTTTAGAACTTGGCCAAACTCTGCCCAGAACGTGGCGTAGGCTTCGGCAGAATTCTTTTTCAATTTCTCTAACATATCGAGCACCCGCTTGGTCAGCGCGGCACGCATGCTATCGATGCTTTGATCTTTCTGTAAAATCTCGCGGGAAACGTTCAATGACAGATCGTTAGAATCTACGACACCCTTAATAAAGCGCAGGTAGAGCGGCAAGAACTGCTCAGCGTCGTCCATAATAAACGTTCGCTGGACATAGAGTTTCAACCCTCGAGCCGCATCGCGATTATAAAGGTCGAACGGTGCTTTAGCCGGTAAGTACAATAAGCTGGTGTAATCGAGCTTACCTTCTACGCGGTTGTGGCTCCACTTTGCCGGTGCAACGAAGTCGTGAGAAACATGCTTATAGAATTCAGTATATTCTTCATCACTAATGTCGCTACGTGAGCGAGTCCAAATTGCAGTAGCCGTATTAACGACTTCATCTTCAGCTGCCGCTTCTGCGTCGTCAGTGGCTGCCGCAACCTTTTCCATTACGATTGGAAGTGAAATGTGATCCGAGTATTTTTTGATGATGGAGCGTAAACGCCAACCGTCAGCGAATTCGGCCTGATCCTTTTTGAGGTGTAAGACAATTGTTGTGCCACGCCCGGCCTTCTCTATAGTCTCGATACTGTAATCGGCTTCGCCGCTGCTTTCCCAATGAACACCCTCTTCGATTGGCGCACCGGCGCTACGGGTCATAACTTCTACTCGATCGGCAACGATAAAAGCAGAGTAGAAACCTACGCCAAACTGGCCAATCAGATGAGAATCTTTCTTTTGGTCGCCGGTCAACTGGGACATAAAACTAGCGGTGCCGGACTTGGCAATAGTGCCGAGGTTCTCGATGACTTCATCTCGGTTCATACCGATGCCATTGTCCGCAATGGTGACAGTATTCAGCTCTTTGTCAAAACTTACACGAATTTTAAGCTCTGGATCATCTTCGTATAGAGCTCCGTCATGAAGAGCCTTAAAACGTAGCTTGTCGGCGGCATCAGATGCGTTGGAAACCAACTCACGCAAGAAAATTTCTTTGTTGGAATACAATGAATGAATCATTAGATGCAGAAGTTGTTTCGCTTCTGTTTCAAATCCTCGGGTTTCTTTTACGGCCTCTACGGTCATTGGTCTGGCTCCTGAATACAGTTGGGCAGGTCAACTTTTGACCTGCGCAGAAAGAATTTTGGCGCTCGTCTCAGGACAAGCAGCTGGTGAACTATATGGAGGTGGTAGCCAAAGATTTCAAGCACTAGAATTTAGGTGAAGAAGCCGGATTGTTTGAAAAGTAGTGATCGAGGATTTTACGGTATTGACGAATGCCGGTAACACGGCCATAAAAGGCTGCTTAGCACGATCGTTTTACAGAAATCGTCTAACACAGAGGAACACACAGAAACAGAAACCCCACACCGATTTCATACTGGCCTGCTGGCTAACGATGAAACGGGAGTGGGGAATTGTATCTCTATGACTTGCAGATCAATATAAACGCTTAGCGACAGCGATATAAACCATACTTTTGGCTTCCGTCGTCAGCGGCAGTTTCCGCGACAATAGTATCGGCGCCCGCCTGAACAGCTTGGTTACGCGCCATAGTGAGGAGCTCTTTCGACACCTTGGCGCCGCTTCGGTTAATAAAACCGACCTTGTCTTTTACCTGTAAGACTGCAGTCGAAAGCTTTTCACAATTTTGAACCACTTGCGGCTTCACCAGTGCAATAGCCTCAACACCATCCACAGGTGTCACCCAAGTGCAGCCTCCAGCTAAGATTAGCGCGCCGATCAGTGCTGCTGTTTTTATCCTGCTCACATTTTTCATGGTGCCCCCAAACATTGACAAGGTAGTCAAATTTCAATTCTAGTTCTGCGATAAACACCTGTGTATCGCGCCTTTTCTTACCTGCTTTTCCTTACGAATATGTCTTCACGTACTTTTCCGTGTGCCCCATTAGGCAACACAGTAAATAAAAGTTCCGTTCAACTGAAATCAAATCAGCTTCTGATCACGCTAGTCAACTACGGAAGTAAAAGCTGTATGCTCAAGAAAACTAAAAAAGCCGACAAAACTGTCGGCCTTTAGTAAAACGATTAAGAACCAAGACTTACGACTTTACCAGCCAGTAATCGCTTTTAAGCCATCACCAATTTCAGCCAAACTGCGTACAGTCTTAACGCCTGCATCTTCTAGCGCCGCAAACTTTTCATCGGCTGTTCCCTTACCACCAGAAATAATTGCACCGGCGTGCCCCATACGCTTCCCAGCAGGAGCCGTAACACCAGCAATATAGGATACAACAGGCTTGGTGACATGTTCTTTAATGTAGGCTGCCGCTTCTTCTTCTGCAGTACCACCGATCTCACCAATCATCACAATCGCTTCAGTTTTAGGGTCTTCCTGGAACAACTTCAAGATATCAATAAAGTTCGAACCCGGAATTGGGTCGCCACCAATACCAACACAGGTAGACTGACCAAAACCATAATCGGTGGTTTGCTTAACCGCTTCGTAGGTCAAGGTTCCCGAACGGGACACAATGCCAACTTTTCCTGGCAAGTGAATATGGCCCGGCATAATACCGATTTTACATTCACCAGGAGTAATCACTCCAGGGCAGTTTGGTCCGATTAAAGTAACACCCAACTCGTCGCATTTAACTTTACAGTCAAGCATATCCAGCGTTGGGATACCTTCGGTAATACACACGACAAGTTTTACGCCGCTATGAGCAGCTTCAAGAATGGAGTCCTTACAAAACGGAGCTGGCACATAAATAACAGAGGCATCGGCACCCGTTTCGGCGACAGCTTCTTTCATGGTGTTAAATACTGGCAAGCCCAAGTGAACCTGTCCGCCCTTACCGGGAGTAACACCGCCTACCATTTTAGTGCCGTAGGCAATCGCTTGTTCAGAATGGAAGGTTCCCTGAGAACCGGTAAAACCCTGACAGAGGACTTTTGTATCTTTATTAATTAAAACACTCATTATTTGCCCTCCGCGGCTTTTACAACTTGTTGTGCAGCGTCAGTTAAGCTGTTTGCGGCAATAATATTCAAACCACTATCAGCGAGGACTTTTGCACCAAGTTCTGCGTTGTTACCTTCTAAGCGAACGACGACTGGAACCTTAACGCCAACCTCTTCTACCGCGCCAACCACGCCTTCGGCAATAAGATCGCAACGCACGATACCGCCAAAGATATTAATAAATACAGCCGATACATTGTCGTCGGAAAGAATAATCTTAAAAGCTTCAACTACACGCTCTTTAGTCGCACCGCCGCCAACGTCAAGGAAGTTCGCTGGCTGACCACCATGCAATTTGACGATATCCATAGTGCCCATTGCCAAACCGGCGCCGTTTACCATGCAGCCGATGTTTCCGTCTAACGCGACATAATTGAGCTCCCACTTTGCAGCATGAGCTTCGCGCTCATCTTCTTGCGAGGGGTCGTGCATTTCTTTAAGCGCTGGCTGACGGTACATAGCGTTGCCATCGATAGTGACCTTAGCATCCAAACAATGTAGGTCGCCGGCGGTAGTAATAACCAGTGGGTTAATTTCTAATAACGCCAAATCTTTTTCATGGAACATTTTCGCCAAACCTAAAAAGATTTGGGTAAACTGCTTAATTTGTTTGCCCTCTAAGCCCAGTTTAAAAGCAAGTTCGCGCGCCTGATAAGGCTGTGCGCCAGCGAGCGGATCTATAGTCGCTTTGAGAATTTTTTCTGGCGTTTCATGGGCGACTTTTTCAATTTCCACACCGCCTTCGGTCGAGGCCATAAACACCACACGACGCGAAGAACGGTCTACAACAGCACCTAAATAAAGCTCTTGATCAATATCGGTACACTCTTCTACCAATATACGGCTCACTGGCTGACCATTTTCATCTGTTTGGTAGGTTACCAAATTATTGCCCAACCACTTTTTGGCAAACTCTTCAATTTCAGCTTTTGAGCTAACCAGTTTTACACCGCCAGCTTTACCGCGGCCACCGGCATGAACCTGAGCTTTAACAACCCATTTATTACCACCAATAATGCTTGTCGCCGAAGCTGCTTCTGCTGGAGTTTCTGCAGCGACACCTTTTGATACGGGCAGACCATATTCAGCAAAAAGCTGTTTACCTTGGTATTCGTGTAAATTCATCTTTGTATCCCATATGTTTCTAAGCTGTAGTATGCGCACCCTACAAAATCTACAGCGAAGAAAATCAGTTTCCGATTGCCGAAATATTCCGGACCTTGGTTTGACATCACCTCAAAAAGTGAGCCAATGCGCTGATTATTATTTAGTAATAGCGAGTAAAATTTTCGAAAAAGAAAACTCCCGCTATTTGCGCCGTTTTTTATTGGGCATATGAATTGCGTGCCCATTGACTGCCAAAGCCGCTTCTTTTACTGCTTCGGAGTAAGTTGGATGGCCAAATACTGTCATACCAATATCTTCAGCACTTGATCCAAACTCCATCGCGATAGCGACTTGCTGTACCAAATCTGGAGCACTCGGACCGACAATATGGCAACCTAGAATGCGATCGGTTTCTGCGTGAGCGATCATTTTTACCATGCCGTCGCTCTCATCAGCCGCTACTGCGCGGCCAATCGCCAAAAATGGGAAGGTTCCTACATTGTAGGGCTCGCCATCCGCTTTAATTTGTTCTTCAGTACGCCCTACAGCCGCGATTTCTGGGTGGGTATAAATAACATTCGGGACGATGTCGTAGTTCATAACCGTCTTCTGACCAGCGATACGTTCAGCCACCATTACGCCTTCTTCTGAACCTTTGTGCGCAAGCATTGGGCCACGCACAACGTCACCAACCGCCCAAACACCCGGCGCGCTTGTAGAACACAAATCATTTACGTAAATAGATCCGCGCTCGTCGAGTTTAACGCCGCTGTCTTCAGCCAACAAACCATCGGTGAACGGACGACGGCCAACGCATACGATTAACTTATCAAACGTTTCGGTCGCTTCTTTGCCTTCTTTGTCGGTATAGGTAACAACAACTTCCTTACCCTTTTTCGTCACTTCAACTTTTGAACCGGTAACGCGACAACCGAGGCGAATATCCAAGCCTTGCTTCTTATAAATCTTGTTGGCTTCTTTGGCGATCTGCTGATCCATAATTGCCAGAAACGTTTCCATGGCTTCCAACAAAACCACTTTGGAACCGAGCCGAGTCCATACACTACCAAGCTCAAGACCAATTACACCTGCGCCAATAACACCTACACGATTTGGAACTTCTGTGAATTCTAAAGCGCCGGTGGAATCGACAATAACATCATTATCAATAGGGGCGACTGGAATGGCTATCGGAATAGAGCCGGAGGCAAGAATAACGTTATCCGCCTCTAACACTTCTTCCTTACCTTCAAGATTTACATACTGGACTTTACGGTTAGCCAATAATTTACCTGTGCCAAAAAGCGAGGTTACTTTATTCGCCTTAAACAAACCCGATACACCACCAGCCATTTGCTTAACAATTTTATCCTTACGAGCAATCATCGCAGGAACATCAATTTCAACTTTTCCGGTAGAAATACCGTGATTTTTAAAGTTGCTATGAGCCTCGTGATACTTGTAAGAGCTATCGAGTAAAGCTTTGGAAGGAATACAACCCACATTAAGGCAAGTACCACCGTTAACGCCTTTTCCTGCTTTGTCTTTCCACTTTTCTATACAGGCTACGTTCATACCCAGCTGTGCAGCACGAATAGCAGCCACATAGCCCGCCGGACCCGAACCGATAACGATAACGTCGTATTTGTTGGACATTGGTCTATCCCCAAAAAAATTAAAATTGTGCAAATATTTATGTGAAATTGAATAAGTACGCCGATAGAACTATCGACGTACGAATGGTCGAATTAAAGCTCGAGTAAAATACGCGCGGGATCTTCGATCATATTTTTGATCGCCACTAGGAATTGAACTGCTTCTTTTCCGTCAATCAAGCGGTGATCGTAGGACAGAGCCAAATACATCATTGGCAGAACTTTTACTTCACCATTTACAGCCATTGGCCGCTCTTGGATTTTGTGCATTCCCAAAATCGCTGCCTGTGGCGGATTCAAGATTGGAGTCGACATCAACGAACCAAAAACGCCACCGTTGGTAATGGTGAAGGTTCCACCCATCATCTCGTCTATGCTAATTTTTCCGTCACGAGCACGCATACCAAAATCACGAATGCCGCTTTCAACATCAGCGAGGCTCATGTTCTCCGCATTACGTAACACCGGAACAACCAAACCCTTCTCGGTAGATACTGCCACGCCAATATCTTGATAACCGTGATAAACAATATCGTTACCGTCAAGCGAAGTATTAACCGCAGGCAGCCGACGCAGGGCTTCTACTGCCGCTTTAACAAAAAAGCCCATAAACCCTAAGCGAGTACCATTATGAGATTTTTCAAACTGCTCTTTATATTTAGCCCGAAGCTCCATAATAGGAGCCATGTTAACCTCGTTAAACGTGGTTAACATGGCCGTTGATTGCGATGCTTCTAACAAGCGTTCTGCAATACGTGCGCGCAATCGCGTCATGGGTACGCGCTTTTCTATACGCTCGCCTCGCATCGGCGCTGCAGCCGGTGTTTGCGCAGGTGCTGCGGATGACTTAGTGCTGGGGGCAACCGGCGTTGCGGGTGCTGGAGCGGCTGGAGCGGCTGGAGCGGCTCCATTTTTAATATAACTAGCAACATCTTCTTTGGTAATCAGACCGCCTTTTCCGGTACCGGAAACGGCGGCTAGATCGATACCTTTTTCACTCGCCATCTTTTTCGCAGCTGGCGCAGCCACGATTTCGGCGCTGGAACTTTTAGCTGCCGGTGTTGATGACTCACTAGATGCAGCCGCCGGAGCTTCGCCAGCAGAACCGGCAGAAAAAATTGCAATAACCTCGTTACTGACAACGGTTTCGCCTTCACCTTTTACAATTTCCTGTAAAACACCATCGGCTGGAGCTGGCACTTCTTGCACGACTTTGTCGGTTTCAATATCGACAATCACTTCATCGCGCGAAAACGCTTCACCAGGTTGTTTGTGCCAGGTGGCAATGGTGCCTTCCTGAACAGATTCGGGAAAAGTCGGGACTTTTATTTCGTTACTCATTCCAGATTTGTCCTTGTCGCTTTTTAGCAAAGTACGCGCTATTTAAATTTAGTTACTTACAATTTAACGTCTTACAATTTAGCTATTTTCATTTTTACCGGTGAACCTAGCTATCAATGTTCAACCCAAAACCCAATCTTCTGCCGCTGCGTTAATTTTGGGGGTAACGCGCGACTTAAAACGTCGAAGCCAGCAGTTTTGTGTTCCGCTGGCCACACTCCTTTTATCCTATTAAGCGCTAGTATCCAAAGCGCCCGATACAAATTTATTCAGCTCATCAAGGTGAGTAGACATATACCCAGCAGCAGGAGCCGATGACGCGGCTCGCCCTACGTAGCGCAGATAGGCATCATCATTAACACGTTCGATTACTCGGCTAATACGATGCTGAGTTAAATACCAAGCGCCCTGATTATGCGGCTCTTCCTGACACCAAACATAATCGGTGACGTGAGGGAACGCTGAAAATGCTACTTTTAACGCCTCCTCTGGAAACGGGTAAAGCTGTTCGATTCGAATAAGCGCAATATCTTTTTGCTCATTTTCTTCACGAGCTTCCAGCAAATGGTAGTAGACCTTGCCGCTACAGATAATCACTCGTTTAACGTCTTTCGGCTCCACGCTGGTGTCCGGAATGATATTCTGGAAAGTCCCGTCAGCAAGTTCTTCCAGCGTACTAGTCGCAAGCTTATGGCGTAAGATCCACTTCGGACTCATCACGACTAATGGACGGCGCATTAAGCGTATCGCCTGACGGCGCAGCATATGATACACCTGCGCTGGAGTCGTTGGGTTGCAAACTTGAATATTGTTTTCTGCACATAACTGCAAGAAACGCTCTAGACGAGCAGACGAGTGCTCAGGCCCCTGCCCTTCATAGCCGTGCGGCAACAACATAACCAAGCCACACAAACGCTGCCATTTATGCTCGCCACTGGTAATAAATTGATCGATCACAACTTGAGCGCCGTTGGCGAAATCACCGAACTGCGCCTCCCAGATAACGAGACCACCGGGAGATGTCGATGCATAGCCATACTCGAATGCCAACACCGCCTCTTCCGACAGAAACGAATCAAAAATATCAAACTCAGGCTGATCCGCTGAAATGTTTTGCAACGGAATATAACGCTCGCCGTCTTTTTGATTATGGACAACCGCATGGCGATGAGAAAAGGTTCCTCGCCCGACATCTTGCCCAGTAAGACGTACTTTATAGCCCTGCCTCAACAAGGTCGCGTAGGCTAGCGTCTCTGCCATCCCCCAGTTAATAGGGACTGCACCACCAGCCATTTTACGACGATCGTCATAAATTTTGGCAACTTGACGCTGTACAATTATGCCGTCGGGAACATGGCTAATGGCGTCGGCTAGCTGCTGCAAATCTTTTATTGGGTAGGTACTATCGTAAGGCGTGTGCCAATCATGGCCGATGTAGGGGCTCCAGTTTACAAAGAGGCTGGAATCGGGCTCACTCACCAAACCACGCGCAACATGCTCACCACGATCTAGTGCCGCACGGTATTTCGTCGCCATTTCTTCGGCTTCTTCCGCCGTAACAACTGTTTCATTTACAAGTTGTTCAGCATACAAGGTACGGGTGGTCTTTTGGGCTCGAATCGCCTTGTACATAACCGGCTGAGTAGAGGATGGTTCATCGGTTTCGTTGTGACCGCGACGGCGATAGCAAACTAAGTCGATAACCACATCTTTGTGAAATTCGTTGCGGTAATCTGCAACCAAATTAGTAACGTAAGCAACCGCTTCAGGGTCGTCGCCATTAACGTGAAAGATCGGAGTTTCAATCATCTTAGCAACATCGGTTGCGTAGATGGTGGAACGGGCATCTTCTGGCAAGCTAGTGGTAAACCCGACTTGGTTATTCACGACAATATGGACAGTCCCACCAGTTTTATAGGCGCGGGTTTGTGACATCTGGAAGGTTTCCATTACCACGCCTTGACCGGCGAATGCCGCATCACCGTGGATCACAACCGGAACAACCATATTGCCTGTAGTGTCATCGCGTCGATCTTGACGCGCGCGTACAGACCCTTCAACTACTGGGGCAACAATCTCCAAGTGAGATGGGTTAAACGCCAAAGCCAGATGCATTTCGCCACCAGGGGTCATCACATTAGATGAGAAACCCTGATGGTATTTTACGTCGCCCGAGGTATCGACCAGCTTCTTCCCCTCAAACTCGCTAAAGAGCTGAGAAGGATTCTTACCAAGTACGTTAACCAAGGTATTTAAACGACCTCGGTGCGCCATACCGATAACCATCTCCTTGGCACCATAACCACCACAGCGGCGAATCAAGGTGTCGAGCAGTGGAATAAGGCTTTCACCGCCTTCTAAACCAAAGCGTTTGGTACCCGGATACTTACTATCAAGGTGGCGCTCTAAGCCTTCTGCCGCCGTTAATCTACGCAGAAGGTTACGCTTAGCTTGCTCACTAAAATTCGGTTGCGAGCGCGTGCTTTCGAGGCGTTTTAGCAACCATCGACGCTCGTCGTAGTCGGTAATATGCATGATTTCTGCGCCGATAGATCCGCAGTAAGTTTTTTCAAGATCGGAGATTAGATCGCGCAGCGCAGCTTCTTTATAGCCAAACGCAAGGTCGCCAGTTTGGTAGAGCGTGTCTAGATCGGCACCATTTAAACCATGAAAACCAAGATCAAGATCTTGCGGCGTCTTGCGCTCGCGCAGGTTTAATGGGTCAATTTTGGCTTTCAGATGACCACTTAGACGGTAAGCATTAATCAGTTGTACAACTTCGACCTGCTTGCGCTCGTGATTGTTGGTGGCCGTGCCTGATGAGCCTGGAATAACCGCCGCACGGGTGCGATTACGACCAAGAATTTCAAAGTACTCAATCACCTCGGAATGACGAACATCCGATCCGCTCGCGCCATTCACTTTGGGAAGCTTTTCGAAATATTCGCGCCACTGCTCTGGTACTGCATTGGGGTCTTGCAGATAGGTTTCGTAAATCTCTTCTATATAAGCAGCGTTACCGCCAGAGATAAGAGACGTACTCCAAAGCGATTCCATTGAACTTTCTTGCATTGTATTTTTACCGTCCCGCAATCTTGTTGAGACAAAAATTCAAGCGGTCAAAAAGACCTCTAACAAACGATCATCCGTATCTATATTGTAAACCCGGAGCAACTACCACAAACGTGGACACACTAGGCGAAACAACAGTGACACGCACCTTTTAATATTTAAGTCTAGAAGCAAAGCAAAAACTAACCCAGTTTTTAACGGCGCTGAGTGAAGTTTGCAAAAACCTCTACGCCGATCAACGCTAAGATCGACGGGTTTGCGACGAGACTAAGCGCCGCGATGTAATAACATGTTGCGAATATGACCAATCGCACGTGTTGGGTTCAAGCCCTTTGGACAGACATCCACACAGTTCTGAATACCGTGACAGCGGAAAACACTGAACGGGTCATCCAACTTAGCTAAGCGCTCATCAGTCGCGGTATCTCGGCTATCGGCCAAAAAGCGATAGGCCTGAAGCAATCCCGCAGGACCGATAAACTTGTCTGGGTTCCACCAAAATGATGGGCAGCTGGTCGAACAACAGGCACACAAAATACATTCGTACAGACCGTCAAGCTTCTCACGTTCTTCCGGCGATTGCAGGCGTTCAATAGCCGGCGCTGGTGTGTCGTTTTGAAGGTAGGGGTCGATTTTATGGAATTGATCGTAAAACTGGGTCATATCAATTACTAAATCGCGCACAACAGGCAGGCCTGGCAAAGGTCGCAGCACCAACTTGTTGCCCTTAACGCTTTCAGACAAAGGCGTAACACAGGCCAAACCATTTCTGCCCGAAATGTTCATGCCATCTGACCCGCAAACACCCTCGCGACAAGAACGGCGGTAGGCAAGGCTAGCGTCTTCTTCTTTTAGAAGCTCGAGCACGTCCAACACCATTAAGTCTTTGCCTTTGGTGTCGATTTCGTAGGACTGCATATAAGGAGCTTGATCGGTCTCCGGATTGTAACGATAAACTTCAACTTTCAGCATGTCTTGGTCACCCAACATTACAAGATTTAATAGGTACGAATTTTAGGTTCAAATGCGTCCATCGTTTTTGGCGCAAAGTTTACGGCTCGCTTACCCACGCGCTTATCGACTGGGTAATACATGGAATGGCACAACCAGTTTTTATCGTCTCTATCTTGAAAATCATCACGAGCATGAGCACCGCGAGACTCTTTTCGCTCTTCTGCTGCTATCGCCGTCGCTTCAGCAACCTCAAACAGGTTTTGGATCTCTAAGGCTTCAATACGCGCTGTATTAAAAGCACCACTCTTATCGCTAAGCCCAACATTTTCAACGCGCTCACGCAGATCGGCCAATTTACGAATGCCCTCTTGCATAAACTCGCCTTTGCGGAAAACACCGAAGTGGTTCTGCATAATGCCCTGCAGCTCTGCACGTAATACTGGTGCAGACTCAGTGCTGTTTGATGCATTGACGCGATTCAAGCGTGACATACCCGCTTCAATATCAGTCTCTGAAGGCGCACGCATTTCGATACCTTCGCGTAACGACTTCTCGATAAACAAGCCCGAGGCACGACCAAACACCACCAAATCCAGTAGCGAGTTACCGCCAAGGCGGTTCGCCCCGTGAACAGATACGCAAGCAACTTCGCCACAAGCGTAGAGCCCGTCAATTACCTGATCGTTGCCGTCGGCATCTACCGTGAGCGCTTGTCCGTTAATATTGGTCGGAATTCCGCCCATCATGTAGTGGCACGTTGGCACTACCGGAATGGGTTCTTTAATTGGGTCGGCATGAGCAAAGGTTCGCGACAACTCAAGAATACCTGGCAAGCGCTGGTTTAAGGTGTCGGCACCCAAGTGATCAAGCTTCAAGAAGACATGGTCGCCATTTTCGCCGCAGCCACGCCCCTCTAAAATTTCTAATACCATCGAACGAGCAACAACATCGCGCCCCGCCAGATCTTTTGCGTTAGGAGCATAACGCTCCATAAAGCGCTCACCATCCTTATTTACAAGATAACCGCCTTCACCGCGGCAGCCTTCTGTAACCAAGACACCGGCACCGTATATACCGGTTGGGTGGAACTGCCACATTTCGATATCTTGTACGGGGAAGCCCGCGCGCAACGCCATCCCGATGCCATCACCGGTGTTGATATGGGCATTGGTAGTAGAAGCGTAAATTCGGCCTGCACCGCCAGTCGCCAAAACAGTAGCTTTCGACTTAACAAAGACCGTTTCGCCGTCTTCAATGTTAATTGCAATAACGCCACAAACAACGCCGTCTTGGTTTTTAACCAAATCAACCGCAAACCACTCGTTCAAGAATACCGTGTTACTTTTTACATTACCTTGATAAAGGGCATGAAGTAACGCATGACCCGTTCGGTCTGCTGCCGCACAGGTACGTGCCGCTTGACCGCCGCGCCCGAAATCCTTCGACTGCCCACCAAATGGACGCTGGTAAATACGGCCGTTTTCAGTTCTTGAAAAAGGGAGGCCCATGTGTTCGAGTTCAAAAACAGCCTCTGGACCAACCGAGCACATATACTCGATTGCATCTTGGTCGCCGATATAATCTGAGCCTTTAACGGTGTCGTACATATGCCACCGCCAGTCATCATTTTCATCAGAACTGCCAATAGCACAGGTAATACCGCCCTGAGCGGATACAGTGTGCGATCGTGTCGGGAAAACTTTCGTGATAACCGCCGTTTTAAAGCCTGACTGTGCCATTTGTAATGCGGCGCGCATACCCGCACCGCCACCGCCAATCACTATGCCATCGAATGATATAGTACGCATGTTACCCATTAACTTAACCCCCAAATAATTTCCACACCCCAAACTACGAAGGTTACGCAAATAAGGACATATATAAGCATAGCGGTCATACGTAAAAACAATGCTGAACCACCAACCATGCGCGTAGTAATGTAGTCTGTAAGCACACCCCACAGCCCTATCCAACCATGCGCGACAGTACTAACTAACGCTAGCAAGCTAAACACTCGCATCCAAAGCGTGCCAAACAGGCCAGACCACTCAGCGTAAGTTAAGTTTGGGTGACAAATAATAAAACCCACCAAAAACAAAGTGTAAGCCGCCAGAACAATCGCGGTAAAACGCTGTATTAGCCAATCGTGAAGGCCACTACGCCCCCAATTCGTTACTGCCGTTACCATAACCAAACCCCCAAACCCGCGATCATTAACAAAGCCACTGCGAACATTAGCTTGGCACCTAGTCGACCGCCTTCTAGCGATTCACCAAAGCCAAGGTCCATGATGAGGTGTCGAACACCTGCAGCTAAGTGATAAGCCAACGCCGAAAGCACCGCCCATACGATAAGCTTCGCCCAAACAGCCGACATTAGCTGCTGCAATTCAGCAAACGAGTCTTCCGAAGATAGGCTCATATCCAGCATCACCAACAACAGCAATACTCCAGCAAGTAATATCACACCGGACACCCTGTGTGTTATTGACGCTATCGCCGTTATGGGGAACTTGACTGTGGAGAGGTCTAGATTAACCGGTCTTTTATCTTTCACGATGTAGTTGCACCTTGCATTCAAGAGTTGAAAACATAGTATGAAAATTTGGATCTGAGGCGCACCAACCTAAATAAGTCGGTACCGCCATATATCGCACGTGACTGTTTCACCGAACGACGTAATACATTGCTGAATCAGCGTTTGGATAACCAACTCAGCTATAAAACAAGGGCGCGACCGGCCTTGCAACTTTAAGCACCTGCGCGAAACCTAAAACAACAAAGCTATAACCGAACTAACTTATCCGTATAACTGGCAAAACACCAAGCGCTTAACAACGAAAAGTACTTTAGTTTAAAAGTACGCGCCATTGATAGAGTCGGTTTTCTCTAGACGGGGCAAATCAAGAGCCTCACCCAAAATACAACTCAACAGGACTGAACTCTGCACCGAACAAGTGGCACTGATCGACGACCAACACAATTTCGAACATGAAAATTGCGCCAAAAAAACGTTCACATAGTCCGCCAAAACCGCGCGGAATTATAGTGATCGCACACCAAAATTACAATTATTTATAAGCACTTAGCACGCTTTTGGACCAGTGGCCCCAGCCTTCCCGCGCACCAATTTGGTTAACTTATCAAATTATTCACCACAATGGATCGTTATGCTCAAATTTCACTCACGCCCAGTTAAGTAAAGCAGGTTTTTTTGATTCTGCTTTGCATAAGGCTACACCTAAAACCTCAAAATTATCTATAATCCACGCGCCCGCAGCCGATCAACTTTAAGAAGCTCACCCATTTTGGTTCAGCTAGCACTAAAATTGATAGCCATCGACATATCGCTATCACGCGTGATAACAAGACGGCCTGCGGACAACGCCTTCATTAGACGACGTTTATTGATTTAAATAGAGCTTCTAGCGCGCACTAACCCTAAAGGGTTTCCATCTAAAGGCTTATTCAAATGTTAAAGTTAGCTTTAACGCGATGTAAGTGACGATTAACGCGTCAGCCACGCGAGGTTACTCTTTAGCATAGCTTTCCTCAACGACTCAAAAGAGAACCGAGGAAAGCTGATCGGGAACCTGGCACATGTAAAAAACGATTCACGCTGTATCTGCACCTACAAAGGTTATAGATCAGCCAAATTGATCGCAACCTGCTCAGAGCCGTACTTTATATTCGCCACCCACTCGGCGATTGTTGAAATCTGGTTTATGATTGGGGAACGCTCATCTCGCGGCTTCTAGAATTACTGCAGCCGGCACACAGAAATACAGGAGTCCAAAATGACTGACAAGAAAGCCACGCTCTCGATTACAGGGCTAAACGACCCCATCGATTTGCCCGTTTTAAGTGGCACGGTTGGGCCCGACGTCTTAGATGTCCGCGCCCTTGCAGGTAATGGCTACTTCACCTACGACCCAGGCTTTGTATCAACAGCGTCCTGCGAGTCTAAGATTACCTATATTGACGGCGACGCAGGTGTGTTGTTACATCGCGGCTATCCAATCGATGTTTTGGCAAAAGAATCTGACTACCTCGAAACCTGTTACCTGCTGCTTCATGGCGAACTCCCCTCCAAAGCTGAATACACCGAATTTGTTGATATAATCACCAACCACACCATGGTGCACGAGTCGATCGCTCGATTTTTCCGCGGATTCCATTACGACTCTCACCCAATGGCAATGATGTGCGGAATAGTGGGCGCCCTTTCGGCCTTCTATCACGACTCTCTTGATATTAGCGACCCGCGCCACCGCATCATTTCCGCACACCGTTTAATAGCCAAAATGCCTACGCTTGCCGCAATGTGCTACAAACACTCTCAGGGCCAGCCTTTCATGTACCCAGATAATGATTTAGGGTACTCGGAGAATTTCCTCCACATGATGTTTGGCACGCCTTGCAACGACCCCTACGTTAACCCGGTTATCGCTCGCGCAATGGATCGCATATTCCTGCTTCACGCGGACCACGAGCAGAATGCCTCTACCTCTACTGTTCGTCTCGCAGGCTCATCTGGCGCCAATCCATTCGCGTGTATCGCTGCCGGTATAGCGACTCTTTGGGGCCCTGCCCATGGCGGCGCAAACGAAGCCGTGCTGGAGATGCTTGAAGAAATTGGCGACGAAAAAAATATCGACCAGTTTGTCGCTCGCGCTAAAGATAAATCCGACCCTTTCCGCTTGATGGGTTTCGGGCATCGCGTCTACAAGAACTTCGATCCTCGCTCTAAAGTTATGAAAGAAACCTGTGATGAAGTATTAGCCGAGCTGGGCTTAGAGAACGATCCTCTATTGCGTATCGCCAAGCGTCTTGAGCAAATAGCGCTCGAAGACGAGTACTTTATCGAGAAAAAACTCTACCCTAACGTCGACTTCTACTCCGGCATTATTATGAAAGCGATTGGTATTCCAACTGATATGTTTACAGTGATTTTTGCAACTGGACGCACCGTTGGCTGGATTGCACACTGGCACGAAATGATCACAGACGGATACAAAATTGGTCGCCCGCGCCAGCTCTATAAAGGCTATGCAAAACGTGACTTTGTAACACGTGACGACCGCCCAGCAGTTAATCCAACCAACTTCTAAACGATTCTGCCAACTTCGCACACTTACCTCTGCAGATTAAAAAAGGCCGCTATAAAAGCGGCCTTTTTGTATAGCTGAGCAACCTAAACATTCACTCACTAGCGCTTGATCAACAACTTCATCCGCTCCTTCAACTGGTACCACTGCGGCAAACTCTGGTCTGGGCTGCGAGCCAACTTGCGATCCCGCTCATGCGCCAACCAAAGACTTTCGGCGTCAAAACTATAAATGGGGATCAAGTCTGGTCGCTGCGAAGCCGGTAGAATTTCGTGTTTAATATTATCTAAAATTAGCGGCTCTGAATCTGGCGTTGGATAAAACGCAAGTACCATATGCGCCTGATTGTAAGTGACCGATTTCACATAGGTAAGCCGCAACTTATCTGGGTCAATTGCGGTCGCTTTAAGTGTGAAGTATTTCCCAATTGAGTAATCTTCACAGTCGCCGCCATTTGACGCAAGCGTTTCTACTGGGGTAGCCCAATAGTCTTCAACCCCCCAATGTTGCAAGTCGGAAATCCATTCCACTTGATTAAAAAAATCATTGGCGTTGACCATCTTCTGCATATCGCTGAGTTCAGTATTATTGCGGTCTGCAAGCATCATCTGCTCCCAGCGCTGCACCCGAGTCCTAGCAAGACCACCCCACTTGCTCGCCACTTCACTCAAGCTCTCGTCAGACACAAATAAATAGCCGTAAGCGCCCGCAGGCAATATCAGCCCGAACAACAGCAACCCCATCAGCAGAAAGACAGCAAAGGCAGACGCCGAATAACGAGCAGGCGGAGGATGCAGGGCCAACACCCCGCGCCTCCGCTTTATGTAAGACTTAGAACTCATTACCCCAGTATAGTTAACGAATCACTCCACCGAGGCTACCGAATGCCAATACCACTAGAACTTTTATTCTGAATTTGCCCCTGAGTACGAACTCAATGACCTAAAGTTCACAGCAACGCCTCTAAACTCGACCAAATGTTTTGTAAAACTATTGGTTGACCTGCCGCCGTAGGGTGTAGACCATCAGCTTGCATAAGTTCGCTATTGCCCGCGACACCGTCGAGAATAAATGGCACTAAGGCAACCCGGTTATACTCAGCCAAATGACTGTATTGATCAAAAAAAGGCCCAGTGTAGCGAGCCCCTAAATTTGGCGGCAAACGTGTACCAACCAGTAGGACTTTTGCTTTTGCAGCTAGGGCGATATCAATCATTTTTTGTAAGTTAGACGTAATATAAGGAACCGGCTTACCTTGCAAACCATCATTCGCACCCAACTCTAATATCATAAGGTAGGGGCGATATTGCTGAACTAAGCTGGGCAAACGTTGTAGACCGGCTGCAGTTGTAGCTCCTCCAGCAGATGCATTAAAAACCACGTAATCGCTATAGGCTGGCGTTGTCGCCAAGCGCTGCTCGAGCAACGTCACCCAACCCGATTCAACGGCAAGATTGTAAGCAGCGCTTAAACTATCACCGACAACGAGAATATTTCTTTTGCCCTCAACAACGTCGGGCTCAGCATTTAGCAACGGCGCGACAGTAAAAGCGCATGAAAAAAATACAAGCAAACGGCAGCGAACAAAAAACAACCAAACTGCTGTAAATGTCGTAATTAAAGACGAAATCATAAAATGGCTTCTTGGTAAATTTATTAGTGATGCCAAATAGCATCAGAATAGAGCAACACCATTGTATTAATATAGCTGCCCCCCGCTAATACTGAAAAGTCGATTAGTTGACACAATAGCAGCGACAAATAGCGCTGTGGTGTCTAAACAAATTTATACACATCTTAAAGGTTAACGAGTGATAACTATGATAAAAACGGAACAACTACAACATCAGGTACCCGTAACCGATGGCGTGTTGACTATCTTGAAAGGAATCAACCTTAGTATCAAGCGTGGTGAATCAATCGCGATTGTAGGAGCCTCAGGCTCCGGAAAATCGACTCTGCTAGGCATGCTGGCGGGGCTTGATACGCCCTCCTCCGGAAAAATCCTCCTCGATGGCACCGAGATCACACAGCTAGATGAAGAAAAACGATCGGCGGTTCGAAGCAAACTCGTATCCTTTGTTTTTCAAAACTTTCAATTACTTAGCAGTTTAAATGCGCTTGAAAACGTTATGTTGCCCTTAGAGGTCGCCAACCACCCGCAAGCAAAGCAACAAGCCATAGAGTTTCTCGGGCGTGTTGGCCTAGCTGAACGACACACTCACTTCCCACGACAACTGTCTGGCGGTGAGCAGCAGCGCGTGGCCCTCGCCCGCGCATTCGCGTCACAAGCGCCTATTTTATTCGCCGATGAACCGACGGGGAACTTAGACACCGTAACCGGTGGTAAGGTTGCGGACCTGCTCTTTGCGATGAATAAAGAGGCCGGCACAACACTTGTACTGGTGACCCATGACAGAGCGCTCGCGCAGCGTTGCACACGTCAATATTTAATGACGGCTGGTGAATTGGCGGAGCTGGATACGTGAAAAACCTCTTAACCTTTATTTGGCGCGACTGGCGCGGCGGCGAGCTGAGCATCTTAGTATTTTCCGTTATTCTCGCTACTGCAACGGTTACCAGTATCAGTCTATTCACCAATCGAATTCAAAACTCTATTCAACAGGAAGCCGCGGAATTTCTCGCCGCAGATGTTCAAGTTCGCAGCTCCATGAACATTCCAGATGAATGGTTTGAGGACGCCAACGAGCTAAACTTACAATCAGCACAGATTCAAAGTTTTCGAGCAATGGCGTTTGCTAAAGACGCAATGCAACTTGCCACCGTCAAAGCCGTATCTAATAGCTACCCGCTGAAAGGCACACTTACCATCGCAGAAAACCCCGCGGACGAAGGTCAAATCGTCTCGAACGGCCCTGCCGCTGGCGAGGCTTGGATTGTTGCACGTTTAATGGCAGCACTGGATATCAAAACCGGCGATACTGTTACGATTGGCGATGCTGACTTGACCGTAACATCAGTACTAATCAAAGAACCTGACAGTCCGCAAACATTTTTCGGCGTCGCGCCGCGCATTATGATTCATCAATCAGACGTTCCCAGAACCGGCGCGGTACAAGTCGGCAGCAGAGTGAATTACGCACTTTTACTTGCCGGTGAAAACAAACAACTGGACGCATTTAAAACGCTGCACCAAGATGATTTTGGCAATCATTTTCGCTGGACAACACCGCAACAAGGAAGCCAAAGCTTAGATCAAGCACTACAGCGCGCCGAGAAGTTTTTGCTGTTGGCTGGCAGTTTGAGCGTTATCCTCTGCGGCGTTGCAATTGCACTGGCTGCGCGCCGCTATGCCACCCGTCAAACAACTAACGTTGCGCTGCTAAAAACATTTGGGCAATCCCCCAATCAAATCGCAAAGCGATACCTCGCTGTGTTATTCGTGGTTGCATCTATAACACTTAGCTTAGGGTTTCTAAGTGGTTGGGGGCTGCACATTTTGCTGCTAACTTTACTAGCGGACTTATTGCCGGCTAATCTAGCGGCCGCAAATTATAGCGCCTACGGTGTTGGTGCTCTTGCAGGATCGGTCGCATTATTTTCTTTTGCTCTGCCACCATTGCTGGCATTGCGTAAAGTGCCTCCAGCTAAAGTTTTGCGCGAAGATTCGGAGGACGCGTTAATTTCTGCGCGACTTTCTGCGGTTATTGGCTTTTTCAGTATTCTACTGTTAGTCGCAATTTTCAGTCGTGACTTGGCAATCACAGCAATCGTTACTGTAGGCTGTTTGGTAACTATTTTCGGTGTTGGTTTCCTAGGCTGGCTTACGCTGCAGCTCGGCAACTTAGTGGCCTCTAGCCTAGGGCAAAGCTGGCGTCTTGGACTTGCAAACTTACAGCGTCACCAACAGGTGAATGCGCTCCAAATCATGATTTTTGCCAGCCTTTTTATGTTGCTCTTTGTGCTTATTGCGAGCCGTACATCGTTGATTGGCCAGTGGCAATCACAACTGCCAACACACAGCCCAAACGTGTTTGTGTTTAACATCTTTAATCATGAAAAAGCGCAGATAGAAGAACAGTTAGTCGCGAATAAAATCGACCATCAACCTTTCTACCCTATGATGCGTGGGCGGGTTATTGAGGTGAATGGCGAATCGATCACGCCACGAATTGAACAAACCGCATCGCATATGAATTACGAGCGAGAACTAAATCTCACATGGGCTAAAAACCTAGGTGACGACAACAAGGTGACCGATGGCCACTGGCACGATGCTGAATCTGAGAGCCTCGAAGTCTCCGCAGAAGCAGATTATGCTCAGGGGTTAGGACTAGTCGTTGGCGACAAACTTACCTTTAGTATTACCGCTCAAGAATTTACCGCCACCTTGACCAGTATTCGTTCGGTGCAATGGGACTCCATGAATCCGAACTTTTTTATGATATTTAATCAACCGGTATTAGATGATGCCGCGACTAACTGGCTGACAAGCTTTTACTTACCGCCAGATAAAAAAGCCGTATTAAACCAATTGACAGCCGCCTTTCCGACAATTTCGTTGATTGAACTCGATCAGATGATCGCGCAAATACAAGGTATTATTAGCCAGGTGTCGATGGCGATTGAGTTTATTTTGCTTTTAGTGCTGGCCGCAGGAACCCTAGTGCTAATTACCAGTATTCAGTCGACTTTGGATATTCGCATGCAAGAAAGCGCCATTCTGAGAGCGTTAGGGGCGCCCAAGCGTTTAGTTATTCGAACACTCTTAGTGGAGTTTGGGTGCCTAGGCGGGATGGCGGGCTTACTTGGCGCTATCGCGGCGGAAGCCGCCTTGTACGGTTTGCAAACGCGAGTGTTTTCTCTCGATTACGCGCCCAATTCTATGTTGATTCTGATTGGCCCCATAATGGGAGCGTTGCTGGTGGGAATGGTGGGATGGCTGTCGACCCGTTCGGTTGTGGCTACACCGCCGTTACAGGTCCTCAGGCAACTGTCTTAAAGTGTGGAATACGCTTATATTGCAACTGTCAATACAGCTTATACAGTTGTTTTTATAACGCTCATGTGTAACGTTTTTTATAGCATTGCAAGCCAAACTATCCACATTGCCGTTTATTCAATACTCGATAAACGGCAATGTGTTTCTGTACTAGTAGTTAACCCATTCATTAAACAAAGAACAACTGAATGGTTAAATAAACCAAACTAATTATTGCGCTGCAGACGGCTGATGAAGTCGCTTCAAACAGGCAATTAATTGCTCTGAATGCTCGTTCCACTGCCAACCCCAACCCCCAGCATAGCCATGCTCATGTAGCACTTTACATAAATCAAACGCCGCGATTGGCTCATCAAGTACGTTTAAATCTTCAACATGAAATTCACCAACTACAATCGGCTTGTTCACCGCCCAATAGCTAGCCGGATGATGAAATGGCGACCAACGCCCTTGTTTACCTTCATTGTTATAGTAGTGTGGCTGATAAAAATCTAACGTCGCCAAAGGATCACCACCTGCCGCCGTTATCATGCGGTCATCTCGATACCAGTTAAAACCACCAGCAACATCAGAATTGTACTTACCCATAGATTTTGAACCAGTGGTGACCAGTGCCACCTCGCCCTGGTCAATCGCAGTGCGGTGAATGGCTGCCGCCATAGTCGCCTGAACCCGTTGTAACTGCTCTAGTGTTGGAACGGCCCCTCCATAGAAATCGCTCTGTTCTGGCAGCCAACTTTCCGTCATATTTTCCGGTTCATTAAACAGCTCCCAAGCCACCAATTGTGGGTGAGAATTCAGCGCCTTGACCATGGGGATAAGCGCATTATCGATATAAGATTGCAATACTTGGGGATCAGTCAGCAAACGAAAGTTATCGGCACTAGGCGGGTTGCGATAGTCGTTTTTCTTAAGCATATCGAAAGACCATAGCGACGGCACGATATAAACCTTGTATTCCGTGGCAATATCTAAGGCAAGCTTTAGATCTTCGAGAAAGGTCTTACCGGGGCCAACAACCATACGCTCGCCGTTAATATCACCCCATTCCGGCGTTAACGAACCATCAATATGCATCCACCAACGTAGCGTATTGCCACCCGCCGTAGCCACATCCTGCAAAGCAACTCGTAATGCTGGCTCGGATATACCTGCACCAACGTCGCGGGCGAAATCAAACCACGCGATATTGAACCCACTTAAATACACCGGTCTACCGTTATAGAGGATACGACTCTGCTCAGCATTAGAGCCTAAGCCTTCAATATGCTTCAAATGCTCTCTATTTAGAGCTTCAGCCTCAGCAGACTGCTGCACACTGGCGTCGTCATGGGTATCGGCACAGCCTCCTAACGCAGCAACCCCAAAAAGCAGCGCCAGACTCGCCGGCCTGAAGACACTAATAAAATTCATTATCTGTAATCTACTTATTTCAAACATCGAAACTCCAACCCAACAAAATAAATGCCGATGTTACCGGTTTAGCGGGGCTTGCCACAAACCTTTTAGAGGATGGAGAGCGAATACTCCACTTATTCCGTGCTAGTTTAAGCATCAACTCCATGATTTGCGCTGAAACAGCAAAAACGACAAGAGAAGCCCACACATATCGAGGCGCGCTTCATTCAAAAGCCTGACTTGGATCAAGCCCAACCACATTGGCACAATTAGCACTCTGAATTGCCATTACAATAAGGGCAACCAAATTTCCACTCATCCTATTTTTCCAATAGCCCCCACCGTTCAGGAGTTTATATGAGCAAGGCTGGATTTGGCAGTTGGGCAGCAACTGCGTTGTTAATCTTAGCTGTCGTGATCGTAGAATTTGTAACGATTCCATACATGTCACTACCGCCTGCGCAGCAAATCACTGCGGCCATACTTCTCGTTGCCGCCGTCCTCTGGGTGACGGAATGGGTATCTCTATTTATCGTTAGCTTTTTAATCCTAGCGCTGGAAATCGTCTGGCTCATTCCTGTACTCGGCCTCAGCGGTCAAGTAGTATCCAGTTCTGTTTTCTTTGCACCGTTCTTTTCCAATATTATCTTGCTGTTTCTTGGTGGCTTCGTGCTATCTAGCCTGATGCAAAAGTACGGGCTGGATATTCGCTTTGCCCAAGCAATACTTAAACGCACTAAAGGCAAACCAAGCGCAACCCTACTCGGCATCATTTTGGCTTGTTCTTTTCTTTCTATGTGGATTAGTAATACAGCTACAACTGCCATGATGCTAACCATGGTGTTCCCATTAATTAAACGCATCCCAGAAGAGCATCAATTTCGTAAGGCGCTGGTGCTTTGCATACCCTTCGCCTGCAATCTGGGCGGCATCGGGACACCAATCGGTACGCCTCCGAATGCAATCGCATTAAGCTATCTAACCAAAGCGGGTTACACCATTAGTTTCGCAAAGTGGATGATGTTAACGCTGCCCTTCTTAATTGTATTTTTGGTACTACTGTGGCAGTTACTGATACGACTCTACCCTGCCCGAGGCCTTACACTCGACATTCCCGAGCGTAATACCGGAGATTTCAGCCTACAACACTGGGCCGCATTGGGGGTCTTTGTGGTAACCGCTTGCGGCTGGTTTTTTGCCAGTCAACTTGGCCTAGCCACCGGAACTATCGGTCTATTTCCGCTAATTTTCTGTTTTTGGTTTGGTCTTCTCGACACCAAAGATTTCCGCGATCTACCTTGGGATGTACTCTATATGGTAGCTGGCGGCTTAGCACTCGGCGTTGCCTTGCAGGTGACAGGTTTGGGGGAATCCTTGATTAATGTTCTACCCTTATCCGGCTCCCCTTGGGCGCTACTCGCCATTACAGCCGCCGTTGCAGGCGTAATGTCTACCGTAATGAGCAACACAGCGACGGCAGGGTTGATCATTCCCCTCGTGATGAACCTGCCTTTTGGCAGCGACTACATATTGTCGTTGGTAGTAGCGCTCGCATTAATGTGCTCTATGGCGATGGCTCTACCAGTTAGTACCCCGCCGAATGCGATCGCCTTTAGTTCACGCGCCATCAATAGCCGCGATATGATTATCACCGGCGGAATAATCACTATCTCAGGCTACATTTTGATCACCCTTTTTGGGCCTAGCTATTGGCGCTTCATACTGAGTTTTATCAACTAATTTCAATCACGCTGAGCGCTTAAGAGAACGAGAATATTATGGAAATTCACATCCAAAAATGTCAGAACTGTAGGTCCCGCAATCTACGTAATATTTTGGTTAGGGATCAGGTTCAAATGGTCTATATACAATGTCGCGACTGCGAGCAACTTGTTGCTCGTTACGTGCTAGCTAAAGGCGGTTACTTCCATGCAGGTAAAGGCTTTGAGAGTTTTCTGCGTTCGGTAGAGCGCGATGGCGACTTTGCTAGCGCTCGCGATATCAACTCGACCTATGACGAGATTGAAGCGCAGATACAAGCGGAGTTCGATACATTAACGGAAAAAGTCACTACGCTTTATAAGGGTAAGCTACCCTAGCCTGGCAGGCAGCCCGGTCGATAATTCACCTCCAACACACTTGTATTTGTCACGCCGACCCCAAACTTACTAGGAAGCAAGGTCGATTAAACTTTTCTCCTATCTTGCTGCCTAAGTTAACGCCTAGCCCCTTGCTTTTTAGAGGGGGCTTTGTATGATGAGGGCGAACTGACAATTACCGTTTTGGAGACACACAATGCAAGAGCTATACACTCAATCTGCGACATACAGCTCGTCGCTGGAAGTGAGCAAAGTATTACGTAATACCTATGCGTTATTAGCCATGACGATAGGCTTTAGTGCCATTACTGCCACTATCTCCATGGCGATCAACTTCCCACACTTGGGGCTTATCTCGCTACTGCCCTATATCGGTCTGCTGTTTGCCGTTGAAAAGACCAAAAACTCTGGCTGGGGAATAGTCTGGGTTTTCGCCTTGACAGGCTGGCTTGGTTTAACGCTTGGTCCAATCTTGAACTACTACGTTGGCGTTAGCGGAATAGAACCTATTTTAATGGCGCTTGGCGGCACTGCGCTTATATTCTTTGGCTTGTCTGGATACGTGCTAGTTACCCGCAAAGACCTTAGCTTTCTAACCGGCTTTATCATGACTGGCTTCATCGTAGCCTTCGTAGCCATGCTAGCCGCCTACTTCTTAAACATTAGCGGGCTAAGCTTGGCTGTAAGCTGTATGTTTTTGGTGCTATCGTCACTACTAATCATGTGGCAAACCAGTAATATTATTCACGGTGGCGAAACAAATTATATTTCGGCAACCGTAACTTTATACGTGTCGCTATATAACATCTTTACCATTCTACTTAGCTTTCTAGGCGGTAGCTCCGACGACTAAACGAAAGCCGAAGAGCTGAACCGATAAAACTGTAGTAGCAACCTTTGGTACACCAGCTCCATTAGTAGATTATGCTCGATCAAGCCCCGCCTAGCGCGGGGCTTTTGTTTATAAACCTAAAAGTCTACTAGAACTTTTTTTCCGAGCTATCGCAGGCCAAAAAGATTGTTTTAACCATCGCTTATGAACATTTTTGTCCTAATCAATGCCGCGCCAGGCAGCGCCACAGCAACTCAAGCGCTGCGGGTTAGTCACGCCTTGTTAGCCGCTGGGCATGATATCGGCCAGATATTTTTCTACGAGGATGGCGTTTTACATGCACAGCCGAATCTAAAAGAGGCACATCCATGGAGGAGTTTCTTCGAGCAGTATGCAACCGAGGCGATATGCTGCTCTAAAGCAGCAAACAAATACGAGCTTACAGAGCATTTTAGTGCAGGACCGTACCACTTAGGTGGCATGGCACAAATGATCGCGCAACAAGCACAAGCAGACAGAGTTTTAACCTTCGCCGTACGCAACACCAATCAGCAAGACGACGCCGTATGACAAAGCCAACATCTGATCTAAATTTGTTATTCGTTGTAAAACTCGTAGATGACTGCAGCCATCTCGATACCGTTTTAGATGCAATTACAACCGCATTAATATTTGATCAGTCAATCGCTGTACTTATGTTTGCCCCAGAAAATTCCGATGAGGACAAAGAAAAATGTTTTCATCTAGCATTACAGAACCTCTGTTCCCAGCTGCAACCCTTCGCCATTTATATGCTCAATAAAAATTCGCCTGACGATACGCCACTAACTGCCGAGAGTAACGATAGCTTGATCTTCCTCAGCCCAAAAAGCACTCGCTCGCTACTCACAGAATCTAAACAGTGCCTTTACTTTTAACCCCCTATGCTGCATATATTTAATCTCGATCAGATTTCTAACTGCCGCAGCCTGTATCAACAGGCCGCAGTGCTGATCGTCCCTACAGACACACTTGTGCTAATGAATATTTCCGAGTCAAGCCAACTCGAGCAAGCGTATGACGCACTGTGTACTGAACACGATATACCCCATTTATTCCTATTCCCCGCACCAGAACTAGATCATAAAATACAAACATTCGGCGATAAGATTCCCTGTTTAAATGCTGCCACATTTGCAGAGCTCTGCACGCGCCACACGGCAATCTCACATTGGTTTTAATATGACTATAGGCAGCGCTCAACCGCACAATTACGATTTACAACTTCAAGACAAGATAACGCAAACAGAATCTGAGTTTGCACAGTTCGACCTACCCGGCCTCGATGTTTTTAGATCTCCTAAAGACTACTTTCGCATGCGCGCCGAGTTTAAAGTCTGGTATTCAAAAGAAACTGAGCAGGCGGATTTTGTTATGCACAATCCGAAAAATCCGCAAGAGTTAGTCGTAATCGAACATTACTCTATTGGATCAACGCGTATAAATGAATTAATGGCAGCTCTAAGGCAAGAGATTAATAACGACCCAGTACTACGCCACAAGCTATTCCAAGCTGAATTTCTAACCGCCACCACCGGCGAAGCAGTCATCACGCTGATATACCACAAGCCCGTTAGCGAACAGTGGAAAATTAAAGCGCAACAGCTTTCAAAAACACTTAATTGCAGCGTTATCGGTCGCAGCCGAAAACAAAAATTCGTAGTCGGTAAAGATTATATTTACGAAAATATGCGGGTCGGAGATAAGCTGTACCAATACCAGCAAGTTGAAACTGGCTTCACCCAACCCAATGCCAACGTCTGTGAAAAGATGCTGAACTGGGCTTGTGATTCGGTTGCGGGGGTTGGTGGCGATTTACTCGAACTCTATTGTGGTAACGGCAATTTCACTCTGCCGCTTGCAGCTCATTTCGATAAGGTTCTAGCGACAGAAATTTCCAAAACGTCAGTCAATTCTGCACTGCACAATATGGACATCAATGACGTCGATAATATCAAGATAGCAAGAATGTCGAGTGAAGAGTTTACCCAAGCGTTAAATGGCGCGCGGGAATTTCGCCGCCTTAAAGAGATCGATTTAACAAGCTATAACTTTACAACGATTTTTGTCGACCCACCAAGAGCAGGCTTGGATTCAGAAACAGAAGAACTCGCAAGTCGGTTTAATAATATTTTATATATATCATGCAACCCTGAGACTCTAAAAACTAACTTAACCTTCTTGAGTGACACGCATAAAATAGAAAGGTTTGCCCTATTCGATCAATTTCCCTACACCCATCATCGAGAGTGCGGCGTGTGGCTACGAAGGCGTTAACCAGACTTACAGAGAGGTCAAAGCGGCTAGCGCCCCCTAGGCACTGCTACCTAGCAACGCGCGATACCGCTCACTATTTGCTAATAGCTGGCGCGCAGCCGCTTCAATAAAGTCCTGATATTTTTGTTCGTGCTGAAGACGCTCTTGCTCAAACGCGCGCTTTTCGGTTTTGGGCAACGACGTCCAACGATCCAATATCGGAATATGGGCCGTCGCCTCCGCAAGCTTAGTAAACACCTGGAAATCACTGAGCTCATGCTCCGAAAACCCTAAACGCTCTGACAGAACTGTTATGCGTATGCTCGCCTCGGTTAAACTTACCTGCTTTTCAATTGCCGCCTGAGCCAATACTATGATGCTATTCAAGGCTTCTTTTTTTACTTCCTGTAACCTTACGTTCTGCTGCTGCAAGCGCTCTTGCTGCTGTTTCTTTAGGCGCCGCAACTTCACCTGATAGTAGAGCGCCAACCCCGAAAGCAAAATGACGATTACCACTGCAACTACAATTAAGTTCACTATTAAGACTCCATGTTTTCAGTTTTCTCAACCGCCAATGATTCCGGCTCGCTGTCACTGTCCAACGCCTCTGAACGCAACTTATCCGGCAAATTCTTACTCGTTTTAGCACCTAGGTCACGCAGGTTCTCGACACGGCGAATAAGGTTTCCACGGCCATCAGTTAAGCGTTTACGCGTCGTATCGTAAGCTCTAGTAGCCCGATCTAGATGGCTACCAATGTCTTCTATAGCCGCTACTACCATCACAAATTGATCGTACAGCTTCCCCGCACTAGCGGCTATTGTCTCGGCATTGGTATTCTGTTTTTCATATCGCCAAAGGGTTTCTACCGTACGCAAAGCCACCATTAAACTTGAAGGGCTCACCAACACAATATTTTTATCGTAAGCTTCTTTAAACAAGGCTGGAGCGGCTTGGATAGCCGTAATATAGGCCGCTTCGATTGGCACAAAGATAAAGACAAAGTCGAGGGTTCTAACGCCTTCAAGCTGCTCATACTGTTTTAAAGATAAACCCTTGATATGCGCCCGTAGGCTATCCACGTGTCGCTTTAAGAGTGTTTCGCGAGCGCTAGTATCCTGTTCAACACAAAAGCGTTCGTAGTCGACTAAAGAAACCTTAGAGTCGATGACAATATCCTTACCTTCAGGTAAATGCACAATCACGTCGGGCTTATACCGCTTGCCCTCAGCATCGGCGTGAGACTTCTGGGTAGTGTATTCTCGGCCCTTCTCTAACCCCGACTGCTCCAGTAATCGCTCGAGAATAATTTCACCCCAATTACCCTGCGCCTTATTATCACCTTTTAACGCCGCCGCTAGATTATTGGCATCCGCACTAATCTTAGTCGCCTGTTTCTGCAATTCAGAAATTTGACCGAGGAGCTGATTACGCTGATTATTCTCTTTGGAATAGACGTCATCAACTTTTTTGTGGAAGTCTTTCAACTGCTCCTTAAAGGGCGTGATAACCGCCTCTATAGTCGAACGACTACTACTGGTAAATTGCGCCTGCTTAGCATCAAATAACTTGTTTGCCGCCAACTCGAATTCTCTAAAGAGTTGCTGTTTTGTTTCATCGAGTAGACGCTTTTCCTGCTCTCGCTGTAGCTGCTGTTCACTTAAACGCGTTTCTGCCTGAACATATCGAGCTCTTAATGTGTGTAGCTCATTTAACTCCCCCCCTAGCGACTCCACCCGCGACTGTGCCGCCCGCAACTCCGCTTGTAATCGAGCTGTCTCTAACGCTTGCTGATGTACCTGTGGCTCCCACTCAGCACGACTAACCTGCACCTGTTGTGCAAGTTGATTTTTTAAATCTAAAGTCTCTAAGACTAACGTTTTATGACGCATAGCATATTGATATCGAACAACAAGCCAGCCGCAAAACACGCCAAAAACAACACTACAAATGACTAAAATCATTTGCTCTTGTGTAATCGAAATGTTGACGAGTTCAACCAATGTATTGTCTGTCATGGAGTATTAAGCTTTGTTATCATGAGTTGAATTTATATTTTTACTATTGAGACTTATGTCTACTAGAGCAAATATTCTCGTATTCGACTCCGGGGCTGGGGGCTTAACTGTTACCCGAGAAATCTTACTCTCGAACACTTATGCCGACATTACGTATGTGGCGGATAACGCGCTATTCCCCTACGGAATCTTAGAGGATGCACAACTGTCCACCCGTATTATTACGCTTATGGGGGTACTGCTGGCTCAACACCAACCAGATATTGTTGTAATCGCCTGCAACACTGCGAGTACTATCGTACTCGAAACACTTAGAAAATGCTTCGATACTATATTTGTTGGCGTTGTACCGGCGATAAAACCGGCAGCCGCTATTACTCAAACAGGCGTAATAGGCTTACTTGCGACACCCGCTACAATCGACCGCGCTTACACGGCAAATCTTATTAGGGAGTTTGCAAAAGAGCATACAATTCTACGCCATGGCAGTGGCCTGTTGGTGCGGTATGCTGAAGATTTACTCGCCAATAGTCCTATCGATGAAACACTGCTCACTAGAGAGTTACGCTACCTTACGGAGCAAAAAAATGGCAAGAATATTGATACCATCATCCTCGCTTGCACGCACTTCCCAATACTTCAAGATAGGCTTCATCTACTCCCAGAGTTTTCGCATATAAACTGGGTTGACTCAGGGAATGCGATAGCTCGACGGGTAAGCTTCCACCTCGCAAACCTCGGTAAAAGTTGCAGCCAACACGGGAATATTGACGCGCCATTAAAGCTGGAATTTATCTATACTCTAGCGTCGACATCGCCAGCCACCCAGCACAATTATCAGCGTTACCTCTCTACATATCTTTTGCCGGGAACCGAGGTTACCCACCAAACGGTGACAGTATAATCTTCGCGCCATATAGTTTTGGCTTCACGCCCCAAACCTCAAGTCGCAAGCGAAAAAAAACCCCGAGCCATACGGTCGAGGTCTTCATAACATGAAACTAGAAAATCAGGTTGCCCGCAACAAATTATCGGGTAACGATTTTCGCACTAGAAACGATACCGGCTTCGAAAGAACTACCTTCATAACGGCTATTTTCACGCGCCAACTGACTTGAAAGCCCTTCCACCATATCATCACCAACTTCACTCGCTTTACCAGGCTCCCGAGAGGTAACACCAATAACACGAGTGACTCCCGTCGGCGTAATACTGACATGCAGGTCAACCGGCGAATCTGTTTTAGCTATCGCAAACGCTTGACTACGGGTCGCGGGATCAGACACCGGGTCTGATCTAGTAGCGCCTTCAAATGACGAGTAGGCATAACCAAGCGATTCGGCTAGTTTCTCAGCTGCTTCGCCAGACTTCACTGTCTCCACAAACACATCGGCCTTCGACTTCAGCATCTCATTCACTTGCTGTTGTGTGAGTTTGTCGACAATAGACGCCTTGACCACGTCAAAAGCTTGAATATGCTCAGGCTCATGCTGCTTAACGTGCAGAACGACGGCGCGGTTGTTAGCAAGCTCTACAATTCGGCTGTTATGGCCGTCTTGAAGCACCTCTGGCGCAAACGCCGCATTGCGAACGTCTGTATTGCCTGCGATGCCAGTACCGCTGGTACGGGAGAACAGGGTGGACTGAGCGACAGTCAAACCCAACGTAGCAGCTGCATCACTCAAGTCTGGAGCACTAAAGGTAAGCTTATCTAAGGACTCCAAGTTAGCCGTATAGAGTTCTTCAGCTTGAATTCGCTGAAGGTTGGCCTTGATTTCGGCTTTCCGGTCCGCGAACGCTGGCGGCTTAGGTACATGCTTATCAAGTACTTTAATTAGGTGGGTACCAGCATCGCTTGTCACTGGAGCCGATATCTCGCCAGAGTCCAAACTGTATACCGCCATTTCGAAATCAACAGGGTAGATACCAGGCAATACAACACCAAGAGAACCACCCAAATCACGCGTACCAGCGTCATCAGAATACTGCTTTACCAATTCAGCAAAGTCTTCACCTTCGGCGAGCTTGGCTTGTACCTCAGCAAGTTTGGCTGCGCTACTATCACCATCTTCAATAAGTAAATGCGCAACTGTATATTCTGGCGCGGCATCAAACTTAGCGACATCAGCTTCATACTGAGATTTTACTTGCGCCTCGTCAACCTTCATCGTCTCAGCCAATTTCGCCAGCGAAAGCTCAATATACTCGACGGCAACCTGTTCGGCTTTACGGTAAGACTCTTGATTCTCATCGTAATAGGATTGAGCATCCGCATCCGAGACAGTTACCTGCTCGCGCAAACCTTCGGAGGGGATATCGACAGTAAAGAATGTTCGCTTTTCATGCACTAAAGAAATTAAAGCTGCCTTTTCCGCTTGAGTTACAAACGAAGAGGCTTCCAATCCGTAGTTGATTTGGTTCAACATCAAATCTTCTGCGACCGACACTTTAAAATTCGCTGGAGTCAAACCGATTCGAGATAACACACTCCGGAATTTCTGCGAGTCAAACCTTTCATCGGTAAGGAAGTCAGGCTGTGTTGCAATAACGCGATTTACCGTTGCCGCATCCACCCCCATTCCCGCGTGATCAGCAGCAGCAAGCATTGCCGCTTTGCGAGTTAAGCGCTCGAGTACAGGGCCTCGTAGGTTCTCGTCTTTTAAATAGTCCGCCGACGGGTCTACACCTTGCTGAGAAAGCATGCGCTGCTTCTGCAAATACACTTCGCGATCAAGTTCCGCAAAACTCACGGATCGACCATCTACCTCTGCGGCATCAGTTCCAGCCACCGAACCAAGAAAAGAACTTCCAACGCCGGCAATAACCATTGGAACAATGAATAGTACAATGATAACAATAGACACTGTCGTGCCCTTTAAATTATCTCTTACACCCTGGAGCATAGTGAACCTCGAATTTCGAACCAAACTTTTATATAAAAGAATTGAGCTACACAAAAGATAAGAATATTTATACGAAAAAAGGCGCCGTTTAGATGCGCCTTTTTTGTATCAGCAACTTTTGTATGTCTTTTCCGATCAGTGCCTGGTTTATTATTTTTTTTAGTCAACGATCAACAAAATTAAATTCAAAAACGTTGGGCTGACACGGAAAATATATTACCTATTACCAGTCTTTCTAAGCGCCGGACAAAAACCTATTACGGTCAGCGCCGAACTCGTGACAGAGCAAATTAGTTGACAGCATCTTTTAGCGCTTTACCCGCTTTAAAACTAGGGATCTTTGCAGCAGCGATTTCAATAGGAGCGCCGGTTTGCGGGTTGCGCCCTGTTCGAGCTGCACGCTCTTTCACGAGGAAAGTACCGAAACCAACCAAAGCTACTTGATCACCTTCTTTTAACGCCCCAGCGATTGAATCAGTTACGGCGTCAAGTGCACGGCCAGCAGCTGCTTTGGATATGTCGGCAGAAGCGGCAATCGCTTCGATCAGTTCAGATTTGTTCACTTTAATCCCCTCTTATTATTGGATTAGTCAATTAATTCTTTTTGCACCGCAATCGCTGTGTAACCACGCAAACCTAAGCCTGGGACAACTCAACTGCTCTAAAGGAATTGCGATTTATACCAACTGCCCGTATACCGGTCAAGAATGAAATCCATTATTTGCCCTGCAGGCAGGAAACTGGTTGGTTTTCAACCAGTTTTATGGTGCTATACGCTATTCCTAGTGTGTGCTTATACGATTTTCATCTTCCTTTTTTTCACCACTGGCTTTCGCCTCTAGTGCCCGATACTCCTCATCGCTGTAGGGTTTTGGCATATATTGCAACGCTACTTCCAATACTTCATCAATCCAACGGACCGGCTTAATCACCAAGTCTGCCTTAATGTTATCGGGAATCTCACGCAAGTCTGCCTCATTTCCATGTGGGATGATAACTGTTTTTATCCCCCCGCGGTGTGCTGCAAGCAGCTTTTCCTTCAAACCGCCTATTTTTAACACCTCGCCACGCAGGGTAATCTCCCCAGTCATGGCAACATCTGCGCGCACTGGAATCTCTGCAAAAACCGACACTAATGCAGTGCACATAGCAATACCTGCACTCGGACCATCCTTGGGGGTCGCCCCTTCTGGAACGTGAATATGCAGATCTTTTTTCTCGTGAAAATCTGGCGCAATACCAAGCCCCTGCGCACGTGAACGCACTACCGTCATCGCCGCTTGTATCGACTCTTGCATAACGTCACCAAGCGAACCGGTTTTCACAAGAAGACCTTTACCTTTTACGGCGGAAGATTCAATAGTTAACAGTTCACCACCCACTTGCGTCCACGCCAAACCGGTAACCTGACCGATTTGATTTTCGCTTTCGGCTTTGCCGTAATCAGCTTTGCGTACACCCAAATAATCTTCTAACTTTTCGGCGCTAACAATGATAGTTGTATTCGTTTTCGCTTTTGCATTTTGGGTAACAACCTTTCGGCATATTTTTGCAATCTCGCGGTCAAGGCCGCGGACACCAGCTTCGCGAGTGTAGTAACGAATTACATCAAGAATCGCTTCAGGCTCTATAATTAATTCGTCTTTATGCAGGCCATTATTTTTAGTCTGTTTGGGTATCAAATATCGCGTTGCGATATTGACCTTTTCGTCTTCGGTGTAACCGGGAATACGGATAACTTCCATACGATCGAGCAATGGACCAGGAATATTCATACTATTCGAAGTACAAACAAACATCACGTCAGACAAATCGTAATCCACTTCCAGATAGTGATCATTAAAAGTAGAGTTTTGCTCTGGGTCCAACACCTCCAATAAAGCAGATGCAGGATCGCCGCGATGATCCATACCCATTTTATCGATTTCATCTAGCAGGAAGAGTGGATTCTTCACACCCACCTTTGACATTTTTTGCACGAGCTTGCCAGGCATAGAGCCAATATAAGTACGGCGATGACCGCGAATTTCGGCTTCATCACGCACACCACCCAGAGCCATACGAACAAACTTACGATTTGTAGCGCGCGCTACAGACTCACCCAAGGAGGTCTTACCGACCCCAGGAGGCCCCACCAAACACAAGATTGGACCTTTAACTTTTTTCACGCGTTTTTGAACGGCGAGGTATTCTAGAATCCGCTCCTTGACCTCAGCTAAACCATAGTGGTCCTGCTCAAGGATTTTCTCCGCCGCCTCTAGATCATGACGAACCTTACTGCGCTTCTTCCACGGTAGGTTAACCATCCAATCGATATAGGCACGCACAACCGATGCCTCTGCAGACATAGGCGACATCATTTTAAGCTTGTTTAGCTCCGCTCGCGTCTTAGTTTCAGCCTCTTTCGGCATACCAGCCTCGGCTACTTTTCGCTCCAGCTCCTCACCTTCACTCGGCTCCTCGCCCATTTCGCCAAGTTCTTTCTGGATGGCTTTCATTTGCTCGTTCAGATAGTACTCGCGCTGACTCTTCTCCATTTGTTTCTTTACCCGGCCTCGAATCCGTTTTTCGACTTGATACAGATCGGCTTCAGCAGCCATCAGGCCAATAAGATGCTCTAAGCGCTCTCCTACGTCCGCCACCTCGAGAATTTCCTGCTTTTGTGCAAGATCAAGACTCATGTGGGCAGCGACGGTATCGGCCAGCCGGCTTGGCTCATCGATACCGCTTAGGGAGGTCATAACTTCTGCGGGAACCTTTTTACTGAGATTCACATACTGCTCGAAGCGGCTAAGCAGGGTTCGCGTTAACGCCTCCATTTCACGGTCTTCTGGCTCGCTGTTAGCAACCACCTCGATCTCGGCAATAAAGTAGTCCTGCTCTTCGCTTACCGAGACGATTGAGGCACGCTGACGCCCCTCCACCAAAACTTTTACGGTTCCGTCGGGTAACTTCAATAGCTGAAGCACGGTAGCCACAGTCGCAAAACTGTAGAGGTCATCAACACCGGGCTCATCTACCGACGCGTGTTTTTGAGCAACTAGGAGTATCTGCTTATCATCTGCCATTGCCCGCTCAAGCGCAGCAATCGACTTTGCACGACCAACAAAAAGAGGAATAACCATGTGTGGGTAAACCACTACGTCACGCAATGGAAGTAATGGGAGTTTGTTATCGCTTAATACCTGCTCGGACTGATCCATTGACTGACCTCTTTATAGAAAGCTGGGGTCTTGGCAAACTAATATGCCAGACTTTAAGACCGCTTTAGGCTAGTTGGGGGCGGAAACAATGATTTACAAGTCAATCACCGCCCCATACGAATGATGACAGTTTTAGGTTGCTATTCCATCGCCCAAATAAGAATACAACCAGACCTCGAACAAATCACAAAGTAAGACGCAAAAAAAAGGGCCATAGGGCCCTTTTCACGTATCTTAACCAATCTTTGGCGCACAACTTAGCGATAAGCCGGATAAAAAACTAAGTAGTGTCGTCTAGTGTAATTCCGATATACGCTTACTCTTCGGGCAACGCCTTAGGTTGATCGGTGTGCTCATAAACTAACAATGGCGCCGACTCACCCTTTATCACAGACTCATCAACTACAACTTTCGACACATTCGTCTCGGAAGGAAGTCTGTACATGGTATCGAGCAGTACGTTCTCCATAATTGAGCGTAAACCACGTGCACCGGTTTTTCGCTCCATAGCCTTACGCGCTACGGCATCAAGCGCTTCGTCGCGAAAATCAACCTCAACGCCCTCCATTTCAAACAACTTACCATACTGCTTGACTAAAGAATTTTTTGGTTCGCGGAGAATCTGTACTAGCGCTGCAGCATCTAGCTCATCAAGTGTCGCTATGACGGGTAAGCGGCCGACAAACTCTGGGATTAGGCCGTAACGCACTAGATCTTCTGGCTCTAGATCTTTTAAAGTTTCGCCGACGTTCTTGCTGTGGTCTTTGCTCTTAACTTCCGCGCCGAAGCCGATCCCGCCTTTTTCTGAACGGTCTCGAATAACGCGATCTAACCCAGCAAATGCACCTCCACATATAAAGAGGATATTGGACGTATCGACTTGTAAAAACTCTTGCTGCGGATGCTTGCGGCCGCCTTGAGGGGGGACGGAAGCAACCGTACCCTCAATAAGCTTCAACAACGCCTGCTGCACACCCTCACCAGATACATCACGAGTAATCGATGGGTTATCAGACTTGCGAGAAATCTTGTCAATTTCATCGATATAAACAATACCCTGCTGAGCCTTATCTACATCGTAATCACATTTTTGTAACAATTTCTGAATAATATTTTCTACGTCTTCACCAACATAACCCGCTTCAGTTAGGGTCGTAGCGTCTGCGATGGTAAAAGGTACGTTCAATAAGCGCGCCAATGTTTCCGCTAGGAGCGTCTTACCACTACCGGTAGGGCCGACCAGCAATATGTTACTTTTACCCAGCTCGACATCATTTTTTACTTTCTTCGACTCACCTACACGAAGACGCTTATAGTGATTATAAACCGCCACCGCCAGCACCTTTTTAGCATCGCTCTGGCCGATAACGTATTCATCTAGAGTTTGTGAAATCTCTTTTGGTGTAGGTAGCTTATCGCCACTACCCTCGGTGACACTCTCTTGTATTTCTTCGCGAATAATGTCGTTACAAAGATCAACACACTCATCACAGATAAAAACCGAGGGGCCTGCAATTAGCTTACGTACTTCATGCTGGCTCTTTCCACAGAACGAGCAATAGAGAAGCTTGCCGCTATCGTCGCTGTTGTTACTGTTGTCAGACATCAATGGTCTCCAATCTGGCTATATCTCTTAGCAAGCGGTTGTAGCCGCCTATACAGGTCATTCTGACCTTTCCCCAAGCTCTGTTCAAGCTGGGCTAACCGCTAGCGGCTAAAACTTAAAATTACGACTTAGCTGTATCGAATACGCGCTTATCAAGCACATCATCAATTAAACCGAACGCTTTTGACTCTTCTGCACTCATAAACTTATCGCGCTCTGTATTAAGCGCAATCTCTTCAACAGACTGACCGGTGTGATCGGCCATAATCTCATTTAAGCGCTGTCGGATTTTCAAAATTTCTTGAGCTTGAATGTGTATATCACTCGCCTGACCCTGAGCACCGCCGGAAGGCTGGTGGATCATGGTGCGGGCATTTGGCAAACAGAAACGCTTGCCCTTTGCACCGGCAGTCAGCAAGAAAGCACCCATACTACAAGCTTGACCAATACACATAGTGCTTACGTCTGGCTTAATAAACTGCATCGTATCGTAGATCGACATACCGGCGGTTACTGAACCACCGGGGGAGTTGATATAGAGGTGAATATCCTTATCCGGATTCTCCGCCTCTAAAAACAACATTTGCGCTACGATCAAATTTGCCATGTGATCTTCAACTTGCCCGACGAGAAAGATGACTCTCTCCTTCAGAAGGCGAGAATAGATATCATAAGAACGCTCACCTCTTGCTGTTTGCTCAACAACAATGGGCACGAGAGAGTTAGTTACGGTGGACGCGTCGCCGCCGAGAAGATCAATTTTTGACATAGGCAAATCCAGTTGGTTGTCTTATCCAGAAAGATGGTTATACGCACTGCGCAACACATCGGCTTTATATGGAGCTTCGTCTTAGACTGCTTTTATAAGAGTTTAGTCGCTCATTCCCAATATCACTAATCAATTGTGAACAGCGCGCCAGATTATTTACGCAGTTGCGGAATAAGTATTTCAGCAATTATATGCGCATCAGGCGGAACTACAATATTTGCTGTAGGTTAACAGCATATTCGCTGCAAAACTGGCCAGCATTCGACCAATTCGAACAACTAGCGGGCAAAAACTTTAACTCGCTATAAACGAAAACAGCCCCATAAAGGGGCTGTCATGATAAACAACTAACGCAGTTAAAGATTGGCGCTATTCCGCTTCCGCACCGTCCGCTTTAATTAGCTGCTCGTAACTTACTTTTTTGTCGCTTACTTTTGCTTTTGTCAAAAGTAATGCAACAGCCTGTTCTTCCAGAGCTGCAGCTTCCACACTCGCCAACAACTGTTCGTTGTTATAGTAGTAGTTAACCACTTCCTGCGGATCTTCGTAGGTTGCAGCTGCATCCTCAATCAAAGATCGTACAACGGCTGGATCAGCTTTTATCCCTTCTTTTGAAACTAGGGCCGAAATCAACAACGCCAAACTAGTGCGCTTTTCCGCTTGAGCTTTAAACATATCGTCCGGCAAAAGGGCTTTCAAATCGAGGTTTTTAGCCATTTCACCATACTGCTGGACCATCTGCTGACGCATCGCATCAATTTCAGACGCAACCAAAGCGGCTGGCAACTCCACTGGATTAGCTGCCAACAAACCATCTAATAGCTGCTCACGTACTTTATTTTTACTGGCGCGCGACTTCTCACGGGCCATATTTTCACTTACGTCTTGACGGAATTTTTCTTCGCCGCCCTCGGTAATACCGAACTTAGCAAAAAATTCATCATTCAAAGCGGGCAACTTCTCACCATTTACTTCGGTAACTGACACTACAAACTCTGCATCAGCGCCGCGCAAGCTTTCAACTTGATAATCTTCAGGGAAGGTTACGGATATCGTTTGTGACTCACCAGTCTTCATACCGATGATGCCCTTTTCGAACCCAGGAATCATAGCCCCAGAACCCAACTCTAACTTGTGATCTTTAGCGCTACCACCCTCAAACGGTTCACCACCTACAGTACCGTCGAAGTCGATCACAACCTGATCACCCTTTTTAGATTTGCGTTTAACCGGCACAAAAGAGGCCTGATTTTTCTGCAAAGTCTTAATCATATCGTCGATATCAGCATCGGTGATATCGGCATCTAAGCGAGCCACTTCTAGCTTCTCTAGATCCTTGAGCTCCACTTCGGGGTAAACTTCGAAGGTGGCAACGTATTCAAGATCTTTACCTTCTTCAAGTTGGCGCGCATCAATCTGCGGCTGACCGGCGGGACGCACAGCCTTCTGTTGAACAGCTTCGTAAAACGAACGCTGAATTGTATCTCCCACAACTTCCTGCCGTACGCCAGCACCGTAGCGCTGTTTCACGACCTTCATAGGAACTTTACCCTTACGGAAACCATTGATACGCACGTTTTTTGCGGCATCTTTCAGGCGTTTTTCAACTTCCTGATCAACTAAATTTGCAGGGATACCGACGGTTAGACGACGTTCCAGACCGGATGTCGTTTCAATAGAAACTTGCATCTTGTTCCTCGTAAAGAATCATGGGAGTAATAAATACTGTTGGAGTTAAAAGGCTAATGGTACGGTCGGAGAGACTTGAACTCTCACGTCAAAGACACTGGAACCTAAATCCAGCGCGTCTACCAATTCCGCCACGACCGCACTACACATCCGCCTAGCAAACTGCATCAAAAAAGTTTCGCAAGCCATTGTTTTAATTAGATAAAACAATAAAACAAACTTTGCTCACCCATTTGAAGGGGGGCAATTGTGCCACAGTAAAGAGACTGGTTCAACAACTGCTTATAAGGGGACTCAACCCGAACAAGGCTCTGTTCGAATTGAGCGCGCATTCTAGAGGTAGTTGGCTAAGGATTCAAGCGTTCGATTACAGTTGTTATCCCCTGCCCTAAACCAATACACATCGTCGCCACCCCTAATGTTGCATCAGTATCCTGCATAACACTTAAAAGAGTGCCTGTTATACGGGTTCCAGAACAACCAAATGGGTGACCGAGGGCAATCGCACCGCCATATAGATTCACTTTCGTATCCATATCGTCAAGCAACTCCAAATCTTTCAAGACAGGCAGAGCCTGTGCTGCAAACGCCTCATTTAACTCGACCTTGTCAATATCGCCCATGGTCAAGCCAAGCTTAGTCAGCGCTTTTTGGGTCGATGGGACGGGGCCGTACCCCATAATAGATGGATCTACGCCCGCCAAGGCCATACCGCGGATTCTCGCGATGGGCTTTAAACCTAGGTCGGCAGCTCGCTGAGCCGACATAACGAGCATGGCCGATGCACCGTCAGTAATCTGCGACGAAGTACCGGCGGTTACACTTCCACCTTTAGGGTTAAACACCGGCTTTAATGCAGACAAAGCCTCAAGCGTCGTCTCCGGCCGAATCGTCTCGTCGTCTCGTATCAAGACTGGCGCACCAACTGCGTCGTGACCAACCATCGGCACAATCTCTCGATCAAACTTGCCAGCAGCGCGAGCCTGAGCGGCTAGCTGGTGAGATCGAACCCCGAACTCATCCATCTGCACCCGGCTAATTCCATGCAACAACGCCAAATATTCAGCGGTCAATCCCATCGAACCAGCCGCTTGCGCAACCGACAAACCCAAAGCGGGGTTTGGATTAACACTCTGGTTCATATCGACATGCCCCATGTGCTCAACGCCGCCGACCAGATAAACGTCACCCAAACCGGCCATAATATTGGCGGCAGCAATATGTAACGCCGACATAGATGAACCGCACAAGCGATTAACCGTTTGTGCGGGAATCTCATGCGGCAATCCAGTGCGCAACAAAATATTTCGCGCGACATTGAAGCCCTGCTCATCCCTTTGCATGACACAACCCCAAATCAAATCGTCGATAGTTTTAGGGTCCAAGGCTTCGTTGCGCTTTAGTAACGCGTTAATCAAAAGCGCACTCATATCATCGGCGCGAAGATTGCGGAAACAACCATTTTTGGAGCGGCCCATTGGGCTGCGAGCATAGTCAACAATAACGGCATCGCGTGGATTTATACTCATTGTTCGTCACCTCGAGGCGCTGTGTAATAGGACGAGCCATCTGCAGCTTTGGCCAGCATGTCGACTGTGGGTGCATATAGAGGCCCCAACTCAGCCAAGGGCTTGGCCATATCAACAAAGGCCTGAATTCCAACTTCGTCTAACCAGCGGAAGATACCGCCTCTAAAGGGCGGAAAGCCTAAACCGTAGACTAAGGCCATGTCCGCTTCGGCAGCAGTGGCGACAACGCCCTCCTCCAGACAACGCACCAGTTCGGTTGCCATCGGCACCATCATGCGCGCGATGATCTCTTCATCAGAAAAAGTTTTTAGCGAGCCGTATTCTGCGGCAAGTAACTCAACGCTAACCTGGGTTGCGTTTTTCTGCGGTTTGCCACGTTTATCCGGAGCGTAATCGTAAAAGCCATGACCATTCTTTTGACCTAAGCGCTTTGCGGCAAACAGCAGATCGGAAGGTGCAGTAAAATGCTTACCCATTCGCTCAGGGAAGCCTTGCGCCATGACCCCTTCAGCATGGACGCCGGTATCGATACCAACCACATCCATTAAATAGGCTGGCCCCATCGGCCACCCCCAACGCTCCATAACCTTATCGACTTGCTGAAAATCTGCACCGTCGCGCAGCAACATTGAAAACCCTGCGAAATAAGGGAAAAGTACTCGATTAACAAGAAATCCTGGGCAATCGTTCACGACTATCGCCTTTTTACCCAACTGATTGGCGTAGGCTACGGTAGCGGCAACTGCCGCGTCAGATGTTTGCTTACCACGAATCACTTCGACCAAAGGCATGGCGTGCACAGGGTTAAAGAAATGCATGCCACAGAAATTTTCTGGCCGCTTCAGCGCCTCGGCCAACAGACTGATCGAGATAGTCGACGTGTTGGAACACAGAATCGCATCGTCGGACAAATGCCCTTCCACTTCGGCAAGAACAGCTTGCTTCACCTTTGGGTTTTCAACCACGGCCTCGACAACTAGATCGACGCGATCGAAACCTTCATAACTAAGCACAGGGTCGATGCGAGTGAGAACTTGAGCCATTTCCAGCGTGGTCATACGGCCACGCTCAACGCGTTTATTTAGCAGCTTTGTCGCCTCAGACACGCCGAGAGCTAAACCTTCGTCTGCAATATCTTTCATTTTTATTGCCGTGCCCTTGTAGGCGGACTGATAGGCGATACCACCACCCATAATCCCTGCCCCCAAAACGGCCGCCTGTTTAATAGGTTTTAAAGCCGCTTTTGCGAGAAGTTTAGATTTTTTGGTGATGTATTGATCGCTGAGGAACAGACCGACAAGCGATTTTGTTGTTGTCGTTTGCGCGACGGAGATAAACGCGTCGCCCTCGGCAACTAAGGCTTGGTCACGACCAAATTTGGCACCGTTTTGCATGGAGGTAATAGCCGCTACCGGCGCGGGATAATGATAACCAGCTTGCGCCTTAACAAAGGCTTTGGAGCTTTCAAATGCAAGCAGCGATTCAATGTCGTTGTGCGCAAGCGGACTGAGTTTTTGTTGTTTGCGCTGAGCGTAGTCCAGCTCTCCAGCCGCGGCACGGGTTAACACACCGAGCGCTGCTTCATATAACTGCGAGGCTTCGACCACGCCATCAACCACGCCCGCCTTTAGCGCCTTAGTGGCAGCCTGCTCCTTGCCCGACGCAATCCAATCAATCGCCACATCAAGGCCAGCCAAGCGCGACAGCCGCACCGTGCCACCCCAACCTGGAATAATACCCAGCTTGGTTTCCGGCAAACCGATCTTCGCGCTTTCACTTAAAAGACGGAAATCACACGCTAGACACAGCTCTAAACCGCCACCCAAGCAGTATCCATTAATAGCCGCCACGGTGGGCACAGCCAAATCCTCAAGACGATTAAAGGTCTGGTTTACACCGCCAATAAAATCGCGGACACCTTGGTCACCACTCGCAAAGACATTGCCGAACTCTGCAATGTCAGCGCCGACGATGAAAACCTCTTTGCCGCTGGTAATCAGCACGCCGCGAAGATCCGATTTGGCCTCCAACAACCCGACGACCTGATCCAGCTCCCGCAAAGCGACCCCGGTAAATTTATTTACCGACTCGCCCTTTAAATCAAATGTAACTTGCACCAAACCTGCGTCCAGCGCCTTAACTTGAAATGCCTGTCCTTCGAAAATCATCGCCGACCTCGGGCTAATTTTTAGCAGTTAAATATTGTATTTATCTTGGTTAACCTAGCGGGCCTATTTTGAAGAATCGAACCCATGCCCACTAAGAAACCCAAAGACAGTAAACAGTTCTGGGAAATCACGTTACCCTATTCAGCAGCCATCATACATTGACCAAATCGACTGTTTCGAATGGCGTAACCAGCCTCTCTGACCATAGAGTATGGATCAAGATCTAGGTTTTAGACAGGGGCAACTAACCGCGACGATCGCTAAATGACACGGAAATAATCTCGCACTCTTCATGCCCGAGATTTCGATAGCTATGGGAGCGATGCAGAGAAAAATGGAAGCCTTCACCGGCTTTAAGTTCATACTCCGCGCCATCCAGTTTTAAGACCAATGACCCTCGAATAACGATGCCGCCGATAAAACCTTTATGAGTCATCCATTCCGCATTTATTTTGGCGCCAGCTTTAAAAGTCTTCCGCGCCAAAAAGACACCTTCCCGACCTGCCTGTGCCAACGACATAACCTCACTGTAGATACCTTCGTTGTCCGTGCAGACAAAATCATCGCGGGCGAGAATTGGTGAAGCCAACTCCAAAGCGTCGGAAAAAAACTCCTGTAGACTCATGGGAATGACGGCAAGAATTTTTTCCAAAGAAGCGACCGAAGGACTGACCTTGCCCTGTTCAATCATCGACAGAGAGCTATTAGTAATGTCGGCTCGGCGCGCAAGTTCACGTTGAGACAATCCCAGCTGTTTGCGCACCGCGTGTAAACGCTCGCCAATTTCACCGCTTAATTTAGGTGCCCCCAACTGCGCTTTTCCAAGGGTGCGCTTTTCTTTCATAGACTATTCCTTTCGGCAATACCTTAATAGGTAGTAACGGTGGCAAAACGAGTCGAGGTCGAAAAAATTGACATTTAAAAGTCGGAATAGCCCTCGTTATCCCCCAGCGCTATAGGTTTGCTATAGCCGGGAATTGTGATCGCATCTGCGGTTATTTTTATTTTGTCTTCGTCGATAAGCCCGGCGCCAAAATCGTAGATAGGGTTTAGATTGCCCGCATCGGCTTCAGCTAAATACGCCGCCGATTTTTCAGTGGTTTGACTCAGCTTGTTGCGATAGCTGGACATTGATGCCTTGCCGTGACGCTTTTCGAGATACCCGGCAACAACATTCGGCGACAGCACCGTTGCGGTCGCATTATTGCCGCCGAACCCCTTGGAGTTCAGAAATGCAACGGCAGCATTATCGACGCCCAACTCATTATCCTTATTGGATATATTTAAACGGCTGGAAAAAATATCATCGGCAACAGCATCAATCGTTTTTATTCCGGGCAAAATGCCCTTGGCAAAAACACCTAAACTCGCCGCCATTTGATCGCCACTCGCAGGCCCGAGGGAATGCCCCAAATAAGCCTTAACCGCGGCTACCGGCCAATGCTGAATACCAAAACCCTTTGCCACCTCATCAAAAATACGTGACTCCGTCACGCGATTGTGCGGCGTACTTGAACCATGCGCCTGCACAAAACTACGATGTTTAATCGCATCTTCGCCAAGCAATGAGCGCCCCAGGGCAACCGCTTTCGCCATGGTGATGTAATTACCTGCCCCCGGTGCGGAGATCGATTTCTTATAGCCATCGGCGTTTACATACACACCCGGCACAGCGCCAAATACCTGCGCGCCCAGCTCCATGGCCAAATCATCGGCCATCAGCACCACATACTGGCTGGATTCAGCGAGCGTGAACCCGCAATTCGGGCCAAACGGACGGCTCGCACGACGATGGTCCGGCAACACCCCAGAGGGTAAGCCTTCCAGCTTCAACAAGTCTGCATCGGTGGCCAGGGCGCTCATAGCCGAGTAGCCGTCCATAACTTCGGGTAAAATCGGAGCCTCACTCGCACCAACCACCGCAACTTTACGACGACCGCTGCGGATTTCATCAACCGCAAAACGAAGATTATAGAGGAACGTTGCACAGGCGCCGGTAACACCGGCTGTCGCCCCTACGCTGCCAAGCACATAGGCGTTTATAAAGTCCGCCGGCATTGTGTTCAAGCCCATAGCCAACTGCTTCGACGTTGCACGACAGGCTCGCATCCGCGCGCCCATCATGCCGCCAAAGCCGTTTTGATCAAGCTGGCTCATAACACTGCTGCTGTATACCGAAATAGCATCAGGTGACACAGAGTCAGCAATGGTCTGCCAATCAATTCCTACAGATTTAACGGCATCCGAAGCACCTAAAATGGACATTTGCAAACCGCGGGGATGATGCTGCGAACGGTAGTGGGCGCCTGGGTCGAATCCTTGCGGCAACTGACCAGCAGACTGCACAGGCATAGTGGTTTGCGCCGAAAGCAACAGTTTCTCTTCCTGACTGAAAGTCACGCGACTGTAACGACTCTCTGTGTGCACTGGCTCGATTTGCCAAGTATCTGGAATAAAATCGGGAAGGTCTTTGGTGGCGATGATGAAGCTATTTGGAGAATCTTTTGACGCCTTCAGCGTGACTTCTTTGCCGACCGGCGCTTTGTTTACATCGAAGAACTCGGAGCCAATCCGGCGTACCAATGTTCCCTTAATTACCGTATCTTCAGGCGCATCGGGGACACCCATTAGTTGCGCGAGTGAATTCAAGGTTTGCGCCCTATCCGCGTCACTCAAACTTTCGAGAATCATACGCTGGTAAGACTGATGACCAGAACTTCGGCCGGCCGCATTGTAGCCGCCAAAGCCAACAATAAGAGGCAAATAAGACATAAGGTAATTCCGCTAATACAGCACCCTGAACGGGCAACAAGGACTTTGAAAGGTATTTAAGAGAACCACAGTTTATTGTCTGTTACAGGAGTATTCTCTGGCATCTTAGCCACAAAACCATGCCAATTACGCCACGAAACCGCTAAACTTGGCAAAATACGGCTAGAACCTCGACATACCGCTCCACCGCGCTAATTTGGCGAAGAAGAGGTTCGCCCGATCTGCGCCGAAAACCGCCTCTAGCGGCTCTGCAGGCAACCGGATAACAAGCTTTAAGAGACTACTAAGTGCTTAACATTCATTTTCTGCTCTGCCCTAATATGCTCGCCACAAGCGCAACTCTACCTATGGAATTGCTGCAGGCCGCATCAAGTTTGGCGCGCGTAGCCACAAAACGAACTAAAGGGGTAAGACTAAGGCAACAGGGCGCTGTAATTCGGCTTGTATCTGTCGATGGTGCGCCGGTCAAGACCCACACGGGTATCGTACTTACTGCCGACTGCGCAATTGCCGATGCGCCCCTAGCCGACATCCTGTATCTGCCCGCTTTATGGCGCAATCCAGCACCTATCGTAAATCGCTTGCCAGAAGTTGCGCCTTGGCTAATCGAGCATTATGAGAACGGTCGTGTATTGGCTGGCGTTGGCACTGGATGCTGGTTTCTCGCCGAAGCTGGGCTGCTGCATAACAAACCGGCAACCACCCACTGGTATTACTTTGATGAGTTCCAAAAGCGCTTTCCGCAGGTGCAATTAAAGCGCAACCACTTTATTACCCAAGCCGGGAATCTTTACTGCACAGGCAGCGTTAACTCCCTTGCAGACCTTACCGTTTATTTTATTCAGCGGTATTTTAGTCGACACATAGCTAGCCATGTCGAACGTCACTTTTTTCACGAAATTCGCAGTAGCTTTGAAGATTCACGAACCTTTATTGAAACCAATATCGGCACTAATAACGCGCACCCAGACGAAGATATCGTCCAAACCCAAATCTGGCTACAAGACAATTACGCAAAAGAAATAAAGCTGCAGGATTTGGCCGCAGAATTTGGCATGAGCACACGTACATTCAACCGCCGCTTCAAAAATGCTACTGGTACAACGCCGCTGACCTACTTGCAAAACATTCGCATGAACAACGCAAAAGATCTTTTAAAGACGACGAATCTATCGCTCAGTGAAATAATTTTTCGTGTTGGCTATCAAGATACCGCGCACTTTAGCGAACTCTTCAAAAAGAAACACGGCACCACCCCCAGCCAATACCGAACAACGGTGCGGGCCAAATTGTTTACCCCCTAGTAAAACAAAATAGGGCCCGTTAGGGCCCTATTAAACTGTCGTAGTCTTAACGCTCAGGGAGGCTCAAAAATTAAGCCGAAAACGCTTCCCCCAAAGCTGTCTACCTATTTAAGCGGCATCATTAGCAACCTTTACCGAATCGCTATCAATATTGCTTGCGCCGCTCTTACTTTCAACACGATTTTCTTCGCTTCGCGTTAGCCGCGAAGATTGCGCGGAAGGCGAGGCATTAATTGCGATGGTACGAGGTTTCATTGCCTCTGGTATCTCGCGCACCAAGTTAACATGCAACAAACCGTTGACCATACTGGCATCTTCAACTCGAACATAGTCAGCCAATTGAAAGCGGCGCTCAAAATTACGCGCAGCGATACCTTGATGAAGGAAAGTCCTGCCCTCGTCCCGACTTTGTTTGTGGCCGGTAACGGTCAAATTATTTTGTTTTACCTCGATCTCAACTTCAGACTCCTCGAAGCCGGCTACTGCCATTGAGATTCTATAATGATCTTCCCCTGTAAGTTCAATATTATAGGGAGGGTAACTCGGCTGAGTTTGCTCTGCCCGAGTTAAGTTATCCAGCAAACCGGCCATACGATCAAAGCCAATAGCGGAACGATAAAGAGGTGCAAAATCTAAATTACGCATAGTAATATCCTCGTGTTGTGAGCAATATAATGTGTTTGGCCTACCGACATTGGTCAGACCATTCTATATCAACAGCATTCGCTGCTGGAGCTCCTCGAAGAGCAAGCTCACAACTAATATGAGGATAAGTTTTTGGAGTTCAAGCGGATTTTTAAAAAATTTTATGTTTTTTATTTGTGCCGACAAATCGTCTTTTAATGGCGACAAAAATAACATTCCCTAATGGCGACCTAACCGGCCCTTAAAGCAATTACCTGCCATAAAATTATGGTTCGGCGGCGAGGACTTTAATCAAAGGCCGCTGGAGTAGCTCAGCTTTATCAGTGACGAAGAATATCGCGTAAAGCTAGATCCAGCTGTGGATAATCAAACTTAAAGGCATCCTTCTCGGCCTTCACAGGCATTACCCGCTGCCCCTCTACGAGCAACTCCTTTGCCATCTCACCGTAGATCGCCGTCAGCAGCCAGCTAGGTGTTGGCAAAACAGCTGGCCGCCTTAGCTCTCGCCCTAACGCCTTAGCAAAATCTTTCTGTTTCACGGGGTTTGGCGCCGTCGCGTTATACACACCGCTATAACGAGCATTGCCTAACATCGTAGTAATTAGACGCAGCAGATCTGTTTTATGTACCCAAGAAAACCACTGCTCACCGTCACCAATCGGGCCCCCTAGGCCGAGCTTAAAAATCGGCAACAACTTTGCCAGCGCACCGCCGCCAAGACCCAACACTATACCTATACGCAAAATGCATACCCTAGTTCCCAAACGATTAAAACCTTGGGCGCTGGCTTCCCAATCGGCACATAAGTCGGCGGCAAAACCAGTGCCTTTCGAGTGATCTTCATCTACACAAAAATCGCCACAGTTACCGTAAAAACCAACCGCCGATGCATTAATTAAAACCTCCGGTGTATGGCCTTTCTGGATGACAGAATTGAGAAGATTGTCGGTTAATAAAACGCGGCTATTGCGAATAATACGCTTGCGTCGATCTGTCCATCGCCCCTCTGCAATAGGCGCGCCGGCTAGGTTAATAATCGTATCGGGAACAACATCATCGGGAAGATTTTGATAACTGGAAACAAACGTAATGCTTTGATGACGATGCTGATTGGGGTGCCGTGTTTGCACGTACAGCTTTGTACCACTGCCAACAGTGGTTTGATGCGTATCTTCACAAGGACGACTTAAAAAATCGCTGCATAGAGCTTTCCCTATAAAGCCTGTTCCACCATTTATAAAAACTATTCGACTAGGCATATATAGATTCCCAAGGGGCAATTTCCACGCATGTTTTAAAAACTTTATACGGCTCCAGAATGCGGTTCTTTTTAACTATCGTTTCAAAACAACGTTTTTCTTCTGAACTATAAAATATAGATACGGACAAAGACTGTAAGGGGATTACAAAAGCATTAACAGTGCTGAATATTCCCAGAGGTTCGCAAAAGTAAAATGATTATGCTTAAAAAGTCGTTGTAATATTTTCGCTATCCGCCATTATTAAAGCGTGAGTTCTCGGCGAGAAATTTACACCACGACGTTCTATTTAAACCAATATTTTTAATGGAGGTTAATCTATGAAGTCTTATGCAGACGTTGTATACCGTGACTTTGACGCGTCACCTGCACTAAACGACATCATCCAGAAAAAAGTAGAAAAATTGCACCGTTTTTCCGATGCTATTATGCATAGCCGAGTCGTGCTAGAAAGCCCTCACAAACATAAGCACAAAGGTAAACTGTTCCGCGCCTCGATAGAGATTGGCCTTAAAGGCGTGCCTCTCACCGTTACCCAAGACAACTCCTCCGTCCACTTGGCGGTTAAAGAAGCCTTTGCGGTAGCCGAGCGTAAAGTCAAAGAAAGTACCGACAAGCGTCGCGACGTTCGACACTAAACACCTAAGCTACCTTTTCCGGGCCTGTCGGCGCTGTTTCCCGGCGGGCCCGAACCAATTCTTGATTGCCTAACCACTCACACTCCCCACCGTACTGTGGAGTAGCAGCAACCATAACAAGCAGCCCGTGTCACACAAAACTGTCATCAAACGAGCATACCCTAAGCTTACGCCCTCCTAGGCTCACAAGCTTCCTATTCCCCTTTACATTACAGCATGATTTCAGCGCCACTTTTAGCCTTCAAACCTTACGGCTGAACCCTAGAAATTTACTTTCAAATCTGCGATAGTTCGCGCCGTCGTTGCGCCATAAGTTCCCCCTAGTCTACTGGTCGATTTCACCGCTGATTTCAGCAGGAGAAACGGCTGGCTATTCCCGCTAGTTTAGGGGCCGAAGCAACTTGCGCACAAACCACATAAGTGCCTGATTTTTAAGTATTTTGGGCGGATTTTTAGTACAACCTTTTGATTAGCGAGCATTACTATATTGAACAAGATTTTGCACCAAAGCTGGAGCGCCGACCGATCAGCTGAACTCTACGGCGTTAACGACTGGGGCGTGGGCTATTTTAGCGTGTCGCAAGATGGCTTATTAACAGTCACATCGGAGAACAACGGGCATAAATCCGAAGTTCCCCTGCTGAATATTGTTCAAGATATTAAAGAACGTGGAATGGACGTACCGGTATTGGTGCGTTTCGAAGATCTGCTCGAACAACAAATCGGGCGCCTAAACGGCGCTTTTAATAATGCTATCGCTAGCTGTGGCTATAAAGGCAAGTATCGCGGTGTATTCCCCATCAAAGTGAACCAGCAGTGCCATGTAATCGAAGAGATTGCCAAAGTAGGCGCGCAATATGGTCACGGCTTGGAGGCTGGATCTAAACCCGAGCTGATTATCGCCCTTGCCCATCTTGAGTCACGCGAAGCGCTTATCGTCTGCAATGGCTACAAAGATCAAGAGTTTATCGACCTCGGCCTGCACGCCTGCAAAATGGGCTATAAGTGCGTGTTTGTGATTGAAACGCCAACCGAATTGCCGATTATTCTGGCTCGCAGTCGCGCACTAAAGATCAAGCCGCTGATCGGGGTTCGAGTCAAACTCGCTTCTGTCGTCGGTGGACACTGGAACGCCACCAGTGGTGACCGCAGCATTTTCGGTCTATCAATCGCTCAAGTTGTAGAAATGATCGACACCCTCAAAGCCGAAGACATGCTCGACTGCCTGCAGCTTTTGCACTATCACTTGGGTTCACAAATCCCCAACATTCGCGATATTCGTGCGGGTGTTACTGAAGCCTGTCACGTCTATATCGATTTAGTCCGCGAAGGTGCCAACATGCAATACATCGATCTCGGTGGCGGCTTGGCTGTGGATTACGATGGTAGTAAAACCAACTACGTTCATTCCAAGAACTACACCCTCGACGAATACTGCACAGACATCGTCGATGTAGTAATGAACACCCTCGACCTAGAAGGCATCGATCACCCGGTAATCGTCACCGAATCGGGTCGTGCGACCATTGCCTATTCATCGGTACTGCTTTTTAACGTGCTCGACGTAACTAACTATACCCCAAGCGTAGTGCCGGAAGACAAAGGCGAAAGCGAGCACCAGCTGATTCGCAACCTGTTTTATACACTGAGGAATGTGACACTTAAAAACTTACAGGAATGCTACAACGACGCGGTCTATTACCGCGATGAAGTTCGTGAGCTATTTAAGCGCGGTCAATTTGGTTTGCGTTCGCGTTCTACCGCCGAAAATTTATTTTTGTTAATTATGCAGCGGGTACTACAAGTATCCGATACAGCGCCGCGAGAGTTCCAAGAACTGGATAAACTGCGCGAACTATTGTCAGATATTTACTACTGTAATTTCAGTCTCTTTCAGTCGCTGCCCGATGTTTGGGCGATCGATCAAATATTCCCTATCGCGCCAATTCACCGGCTTACCGAACAGCCAACACGCGAAGCTATTATTGCCGACATTACCTGCGATTGTGATGGCAAGATCGATCGTTTTACCAATATGCACAGTACCAAAACCACCATTCCCCTCCACCCATTAGTAGAGGGCGAAGAATATTATATTGGTGTATTTCTGGTTGGTGCTTACCAAGAAACGCTTGGCGATCTGCATAACCTATTTGGTGATACCAACGTAGTCAGCGTGAGAATGCACGCCGATGGCACCTATGATTTTGCTGATGAAATCGAAGGCGATAGCATTGGTGATGTACTGAGTTACGTAGAGTATCAACCCAACCTGCTAAAAGAGCGCTTCCGTAAAATTGCAGAAGCGTCGGTGCGCGATGGCAACATCACAGCAGTCGAACGCCAAGAGATTATGAAGGCCTTCTCTGAAAGTATGCTCGGCTACACCTACTACGAAAAATAACCTAATTTCACTTATTTTTAACCACATCTATTTTTCTAAAGGGTTGCGCTTATCGCGCCCTTTAGTTAATTGGGAGACAAATCCATGAGTAAAGTTTTAATTATTGGCGCCGGCGGCGTTGGCGGTGTGGTCACGCACAAATGTGCACAGCTTGTTGATGTATTCGATGAAATCATCCTCGCTAGCCGCACGGAATCAAAATGTAAGGCGATTGCAGCACAGCTTTCACGTCCTATTCGCACAGCACAAATTAATGCCGACGACGTTCCGGCACTTACCGCTTTTTTACAAGCCGAAAAGCCCGACCTAGTGATTAACGTGGCACTGCCCTATCAAGATCTGCCAATAATGGATGCCTGCTTAGCGGCGAAGATCGATTACCTAGACACCGCAAATTACGAGCCACCAAACGAAGCCAAGTTCGAATATTCCTGGCAGTGGGCCTACCAAGATAAATTCAAGCAAGCCGGTATTATGGCATTGCTCGGCAGCGGCTTTGACCCAGGCGTAACTAACGTTTACACCGCCTATATCAAAAAGCACTATCTCGATGAAATTCACGAGCTGGATATTATCGACTGTAATGCCGGCGATCACGGCCAACCCTTTGCCACAAACTTCAACCCCGAAATCAACATTCGTGAAGTGACCGCCAAGGGCCGCTATTGGGAGAATGGCCAGTGGTGTGAAACCGACCCGCTGACCGTAAAAGACAGCTACGACTTCCCAGAAGGCATAGGTGCAAAAGATATTTACTTGATGTACCACGAAGAATTGGAATCCATTACCAAGCACTTCCCTGAAATTAAACGTGCTCGCTTTTGGATGACCTTTTCGCAAAACTACTTGAATCATTTGCAAGTACTGCAAAACGTCGGCATGACGGGAATTGAACCGGTAATGTATAACGGCGTAGAAGTTGTGCCACTGCAGTTTTTAAAATCGGTACTGCCAGACCCATCTAGCCTTGGCCCACTCACCAAGGGCCGCACCTGTATTGGCTGTGTCGCAAAAGGCATTAAAGACGGCAAAGAAAAAATCGTCTACATCTACAATATTTGCGACCATGAAGCCTGCTACGCCGAGGTTCAATCTCAGGCTATTTCCTACACCACGGGTGTACCAGCCATGATTGGCGCGAAGATGGTATTGGAAGGCAAGTGGAAAGCCGCTGGCGTGTGGAATATGGAACAGTTTGATCCAGACCCCTTTATGGAAGACCTAAACAAATATGGCCTACCTTGGACGGTAGTAGAGCTGGACAACACAGGGTTGAGTGTTTAATGAGCCAATCGCCCCCGCTATTTCACCCGCACCAACAGAGCTTCGGTAATTTCGACCCCTATTCGGTGCCGAGCCCCTGCTATGTTGTGGACGAAGTTGCCGTCGAAAAAAACCTGCAAATATTGGCGCGCGTGCAAAATGAGAGCGGGGCGAAAGTCCTGCTCGCTTTAAAAGCCTTCTCGATGTTTTCGCTCGCCCCGCTGGTCATGCGCTACCTCAACGGTGTTTGCGCCAGCGGGTTAAACGAAGCCAAACTTGGACGCGAAGAATTTAACCGCGAGGTACACACCTATGCGGCCGCTTTTCGCCCAGAAGAATTCGACGAGATTGCCGGGCTGTCTGACCACCTAGTCTTTAACTCCGTCAACCAATGGAATAAATACCGAACCCGTGCCCTAGAGCTACAGCGGGTTCGCTCTTCTGGCCAAGAGCAACAATCAAACAAAAGCAGAACGCTGGAACTTGGTTTGCGTATCAACCCCGAGCACTCCGAAGGGGAAACGCCCATGTACGACCCATGCGCGCCCTGCTCGCGAATGGGCATCCCCGCCAAACAACTAGATGGCGTCGACTTGACGGGAATAAGTGGAATACATTTTCACACCCTCTGCGAACAAAATTTCGCACCACTTGCGCGCACGCTAGATGCCGTAGAGGCCAAGTTTGGACATCTTTTAGGCTCGCTGAAATGGGTAAACTTTGGCGGTGGCCACCACATTACCCGTGCCGACTATGATGTTGATGGTTTGATCGAGCGAATCCGTGCGTTTAGTGTCAAATATGACGTTCAGGTTTACATTGAGCCTGGTGAAGCCATCGCGCTCAATACCGGCGTGTTTGTTGCAGAAGTACTCGACACCCTGCACAACCGTATGGACTTGGCTATTCTAGATACATCGGCCACCTGCCATATGCCTGATGTATTAGAAATGCCCTATCGGCCGCGGATTACCGGTGCCGGAGAGCCGGGTGAAAAAGAAGCAACTATCCGCTTGGGCGGCCCCAGCTGTCTCGCCGGTGACGTGATCGGCGACTATAGTTTTGATGCCCCGCTTGCCGCAGGACAAAGGCTCATGTTCGAAGATATGGCAATTTACACAATGGTTAAGAATACAACCTTCAACGGCATCAACCTGCCGTCGATTGCGATCTACAACAGCGATAGCAACGAGGTGCGCGTGGTTAAGAATTTTGGCTACCAAGACTTTAAACAACGGCTCTCCTAAACCAGCCGATAGTCGTAGCGCGCAAACTCAGCCGACTTAAACAGCCAACACAATATACGAGCAGCTAACGGGATGAGCGACAAGAATAATAACGATCACCCATGTCCGCAGGGGCCAGAACTTTGTCCTATTTATAATGAGGTCAACGAGCTGCAATTGCAGCTGGACAGGCTGAACAGTGAGGTTCGTACCGACGAACTGACAACGCTGTTCAACAGTCGCCACTTCTGGAACACCCTCGAGCAAGAAATTGAACGCACCTTGCGCAGCGGCCAGCCGACCACACTTATCATGCTCGACGTTGATCACTTTAAACGGTTTAACGACAGCTACGGACATGTTGCCGGTGACGAGGCGCTGCGGCACCTCGCCACTTTAATCAAACACTCCACGCGAAGACTGGATATCCCCTGCCGCTATGGCGGTGAAGAATTTGCCATTATCTTGCCTTCAACACCGCTGTTAATCGCCACCCAAGTGGCCGAGCGGCTGCGCGAATCGATCGAACGCTCGGCAATAGAATGGCAGGGGAAGACCTTACAGATTACCGCCAGCCTAGGCGTCGACACCTTCCATAACCACCAACCAGAATCCAGCCAAAGCTTTGTTGAACGTGTAGACAACCACCTGTACCGAGCGAAAACCACGGGTCGCAACCAAGTTTGTCACGGCCGCAGCTCGCGCGAAACAGTAGTGGAAGTTAGTAGCGCGGAGAAAAAAGCGCTTTGGGAGGGGTTGCGCGAACAGCAGGACAACAGCGATAGCGCACAGGACTCATTGCAAGTGCCAGACGACATTTCGTCTAACCGACAGCCTTAGTAGCACACGCCGGTGCCACCAAGCCCGCAATAACCATTTGGGTTTTTAGACAAATATTGCTGATGGTAAGCCTCGGCATAATAAAACTCCCCAGCCATACAGATCTCGGTGGTTATATCACCTTCACCAGCAGCGCTTAGCTGTTGCTGGTAGCGCTGTTTACTTGCTTGCGCGGGCTCCATTTGTGCGGCATCCGTTAAGTAGATTCCCGAACGGTACTGGGTTCCCACATCATTGCCCTGACGCATCCCCTGAGTAGGATTATGCGATTCCCAAAACAGCGCGAATAACGCCTCTAGAGACAAAACGGCAGGGTCAAAAGCGATCAACACCACTTCATTGTGGCCCGTTTTACCCGAACAAACTTCCTCGTACGTCGGATTTGGCGTGATACCCCCACAATAGCCTACGGCCGTCACGGCAACTCCAGGGACACTCCAGAAGCGTTTTTCTGCCCCCCAAAAGCAACCCATGCCGACAATGACTGTTTGCAGCTGTGGGGCGAATGGCGGCTTTAGATCCGTCTCTAAAACATGATGCTTAGGGGCTGTTGCGATTGCATCGGCCCTCCCCGGCAAACAATCCTCTGCCGCGGGAATCTGCAGCTTATCTGCCATGCGTTGATTCATTTTTTGAAATAAGTCCATAGCAACCTCGACGTCAATTGAAAGCGTTAGGGTTAAGTGAAGTCAATATCAACTCACTGCCCCATTGGGTCATAATCCATAACAAAACCCGAAGTATTATACGGCGGCGGCACCGACCAAGCTTCGTGTAATGCAGCTAATTTTGCTTCGCACTGCGAAGCCATAGCCGAGAAAGTTGGTCGCCCAGGGTCGGTCATCACTACCCTTACACCGGCCTGCGCAGCACGGCGGGTTAAGTTATACAAAGGTGCAACCATCTCGTCCCAAAAGCAAATATCGGCCCCAATCATTACATCAAAATTTTCCAAATCGACTTTACGTATCTTCTCGTATCGGCATTTCCAGGTGGTGACCTTTACACCATTTAATGCCGCATGGTGCTCTAAATACGGGAATACAGAATCGTCAGCATCTAACGATGTTAATTCCGCACCGAATTCCTTGGCGCAATATATTCCTGCCAAACCCCAGCCGCAGCCAATTTCTAGCACCCTCAGCGGCTTATCCTTACCGGCCTTTGGCGGCGGAAATTCGCACAAATAGTCCATCAAGACCAATGTCGACTTCCAAAATTTATTGCCGTGAATATTGGGTGTACCCGTCTGCCGTCGTAATCGCCGGATATCTGGATGATTATTAGTCAATATCTTCAATCCGTAGGCTTCTTTTTCGGTACTAGGCATCTATATTCCTCAATAAGAGTAAAAGCATGTTTATATTTAACTCGGATGTTTCGGTGATTAAACAGGAAGCAACGGTAATTAATCCAAGCAAAACCTGATTAGGGTATTAATTAAAGTTATAATTCTCAACTCGCTAAGCCGTCACCATTCATAGCAGCCACAACCTAGGGGCCTCCAATGACCCAATTTGCATCACCCTACTTCGCCGCAGTCGATCTTGGTTCCAACAGCTTTCATATGCTGATCGTGCGTTTCAATGACGACCGAATTGAAATCGTAGACCGAGTAAAAGAAATGGTGCAAATTGCGCGCGGACTAAAAGATTCGGCAACCCTCGATGCCGAGACCCAAACCCGTGCACTGGATTGTCTTAATCGCTTCGCCGAACGCTTGCGCGATATTCCCGAAGCTCAGGTTCGCGCCGTTGGTACCAAAACCCTGCGAACCGCTCGCAACTCAAAGGCTTTTTTGAAAGCCGCCGAAAAAGCGCTCGGCGCCCCCATTCAAATTATTTCTGGCTATGAAGAAGCCCGCTTAGTTTACAACGGCCTCGCCAACACCGTAGTGAATGATCACGATCAACGTTTAGTTGTTGATATTGGCGGCGGCAGTACCGAATTTATTATCGGTAAATCTTATGACACTTTTTGTATGGAAAGCCTGAGCTTAGGCTGCGTCACCTACACCGCAAACTTTGATCTAAGCCCCGATAAATTATCAGCCCGCAATATGCGTCGTGCTTATATGGCCGCCTGTGGCGAACTTGAAGAAATTCGACGCAACTACCTTAACACCGGCTGGCAAGTAAGTTACGGCACATCAGGCACGATGAAAGCGATTGCAGAACTATTACAAGACAACGATGGCGGTGCGGTAATCACAAAAGCAGCACTTAACACGCTGATTGACGATACCATTGCCAACGGCAAGCTAAATGCGCCCAATACTGCGCAATTGCGCCGCGATGTTTTACCTGCTGGACTGGCAATTCTGCAAGCTATTTTTGACCAACTCAAACTCGAAAAAATTCACGTTGCCGACGCCACCCTAAAAGAAGGCCTAATTTACGACACTATTGGGCGCTTTAGTGATCACGATATGCGCTTTACCACAGTGCGCAAATTAGAAGAGCGCTATGGTATTGATACAGTACACGGTGGCCGCGTCGCAAAAACCGCCATGCACCTTTGGTTGCAAATGCCCGACCTGCCATTACTCGCTGGCGTTTCGCGTTCAAAAATTTTGTCCTGGGCGGCACGTTTACACGAAATTGGTTTAAGTATTTCTCACTCAAACTACCATCATCACAGCTACTATATTTTACGCTACTCAGATCTCGCCGGCTTCGGCCGCTACGAACAATATATAATGGCCGCACTTACCCGCAGCCATAGAAAAAAAATATCCGATACCCGCTTCGACGGCATGGATGCCGATGCGCTAAAATCGTTTTTGCCACTTTTGTTTTGTTTGCGCATTGCAAACATCCTCCACCGTCGGCGCGACGATGCGGATATTCTTCCCAGTATTACGGTCGATGATAGTCAGTACCAATTATGTCTAGATCCCGAATGGTTAAGCAATCACCCACTAACCCAAACCGGACTAGAACAAGAAGCTAAATTTCTAAAACCTTTGGGTGTACAACTAAAACTATTATGATCCCACGCCTACTTCTCGCTTTAGTCGTTATCGGTTTTGTATTTTGGCTGCTCGCCAAATATCGACGCCTACCCAACGAGCAACGCAAACAGTGGTTGGTAAAGCTAGCTATCGGCGCGGTTATTTTCGTTACCCTGCTAGCGGTAGTAACCGGGCGTATGCATTGGTTAGGTGGCGTTCTTGCCATGCTGGTAGGTGTGGCCAAATTTGGCTTGCAAAACTTCGCTCGATTTATGCCGTTTTTGGGGATACTCAAACAACAACCCTTCGGCAACCCGGTATTTACCACGCCTTATTTACGCCTAGTCTTGGATTTAAAAAACTCCAGTATTAGCGGCGAAATTATCGACGGCCCACACAAGGGCACACCATTTGCCGAACTTACCGACGCACAATTTATCGAGCTTGAGGACTTCTATCGCGACAAAGACAAACGCAGCCTCTACCTAGTGCGTGTGTTACGCCAACGCCTGCAAGGCGCTAACGGAGCGCAAAACCAACAACATAGCAACCGCCAAGAGTTTGCAACAGTCGGCGACCCATCCTTTAAAGAATCGCTACAGATTCTCGGGCTAGATAACCTCCCTCCAGAAGAGGTCACCCACAAAGAGATCAAAACAGCTCATCGCCGACTTATGCAAAAGCTACACCCCGACCACGGCGGTAACGACTACCTCGCCGCAAGGGTAAACCTCGCCAAAGAAGTCGCTATCAAAAACACACCGCGCTAATACGATTTGCGGGCCGCTCGCCATACTAAAGCGTCCCCCTGACTAATTGGGCTCTTCAGTTGTTCGCTCTCCTGCCCAGTGCTGGAATTAAAGTCATTAGCGGCTTTACTCTATTTATAAGTATTGTAAGTGCTTGTCGTGCACGCCTTAGAGAGGAAACCCGTTTGAAAAACTACTTTAGTAAAAATGCATCTATTCTACTCATCACGGTCGGCCTAATGAGCTGCGCTCAAGAGCAGCAGCGCTCGAAAGCGGAAAGTGACGTAAAAGCACAGACCGTAAGCAGTATTGAAAAGTATCAGGCTTATACGCAGGCCTACACCAGCAACACCGTGCTCACTCAAAATCATGCGACCGGTCATGTTGGTGATTTGTTCTTTACACACTGGAAAGACGGCGGCTCAACCTCCTTAGCTCTGGATACAGAAGGCGATTTCAGTGTTAGCTGGGAGGGCGGTGGCTATAACTATGTCGGCGGCCCCGGATGGCATTCCGGCAAGAAAAACAGAGTTATCGGCTACCGCTTCAATGAAGACAGCGGCGCAACCTATATTACCTTGTATGGTTGGGGGTACGACAAAAACATGCCCACCTCAAACCCTGCACACCTAGTGGAGTACTACATCCTACAACGATGGACCTACGACCCCAGCCGAGATGGCTCATTTGGTAAAACGTTTGTGAGCAATGGCGTTGAATACTCGACCTACCGATCCTTGCGCACGCAACAACCATCCATCAATAGTACCTCTACCTTTTATCAGTACTGGAGCAAACCAAGCCAACAACGAGAGCTTGGCCAAGATTACGAAATTAATTTTGCCGATCACGTTAAAGCCTGGGCCGATACCGGCTGGATTATTCCGAACATGAACAACTTCGACGCCAGCGATGACCCCACCTATCAAGTTATGGCCGTCGAGGTATTTAACCCCGGCAAAGATGGCACGGCTTCTGGCCGAGTCTGGGATGCAAGCTCCCAATAATTGGGAAATATAGAAGGGGTTACTTCGCATAAAACGAATTGCGGGCGGGCGTTCCTGATGCTAACGCCGTTAGCATCATTTAAATCCGGTTCATCACTCGCTCGTTGCCATGCCTGACACCAAGATCAGGCAAACTCCATATAGGCGCAACCCGACGGACCATTCCCTGCTCAATTCCAAAAAAGCACTATCAAAAAAATAAAAAAGACAATAAACACGCCAAAAACTGTCGATTTATCAACCATTGCGAAAGAAGTGTGTTACTATTCGCGCCCATTTTTTATGCAATCTAACGCTGTTAGCCCATCCCCCTCTCATTGAAGAGAGTAGACTCTGTAGGAGCTGTTCGGGTTTATAGCGTGGCAAAGCCAAGGTGCTGCGCCATGAATGATCGTAAATCACAGCTACAGACAAATTTCCGTAACACCGAGGCATTCGAATCCTCTGTATCGCCTGTTGTGTCGCCTGATTCACACTAATTCCTATTGCGGTTGCAAAAATTTTGATCGCTGAGCGAAAAACACCAAACCCGCTGGATCTCGTATCCAGCTGGCGTTGGCGTGTTTCGCACTATTACATACTTTGATTTACCCTGACAAAGGACACCAATGTCTACTACTCCCGATGAGAATCTCCGTTTCGAAGACCTTAACCTTCCCGACTTCCTCCTAAAAGCGTTAAACGCGGTGGGTTATGAGTCGCCCTCCCCTATTCAAGCGGCCACCATACCGGTATTGATAGCGGGCAATGATATTGTTGGTATGGCGCAAACCGGTACCGGCAAAACGGCAGCCTTCGCTCTGCCACTACTGAATAAAATCGACCTCAAACTCACGCAACCACAAGCGCTTGTACTTTGCCCAACCCGCGAACTTGCCTTGCAGGTTGCCGAAGCGTTGCAGTCCTATGCGGCGTTTATGAAAGGCTTTCACGTGCTGCCGATTTACGGCGGACAAGACATGCGTACGCAACTGCGTGCAATTAGTCGTGGCGTGCACGTTATCGTGGCAACACCTGGCCGCTTGATCGATCACCTCGATCGTCGCAGTATCAGTTTTGACAAGCTACACACCCTCGTCTTGGACGAAGCCGATGAAATGTTACGCATGGGTTTCGCCGAAGACGTTGAAACAATTTTGCAAAAAACACCGGCGGATCGCCAAATCGCATTATTTTCAGCGACTATGCCACCGCAAATCCGCCGCGTAGCCTCGAAGTATCTAAACAACCCAACGGAAGTGAGCATCGCCTCCGCGGTATCCACTAACGACAATATTGAACAAAGCTACTGGCTAGTTAGCGGCACGAATAAACTCGATGCACTAACACGAATCCTAGAAGTTGAAGAATTCGACGGTATGATTATTTTCGTGCGAACTAAAACTGCCACGGTAGATTTGGCCGAAAAGCTCAGTGCACGCGGTTTTTCTGCTTCGCCATTAAACGGCGATATGAATCAAACCCTGCGCCAGCGCACCGTTGACCAACTTAAGCGCGGCCAACTGGATATTCTCATCGCTACCGATGTTGCTGCTCGCGGCCTAGATGTCGATCGAATTAGCCACGTTATAAACTTTGACATCCCTTATGATGAAGAAGCTTACGTTCACCGTATTGGCCGCACCGGCCGCGCAGGACGTAAAGGTAAAGCGATTCTGTTTGTTGCACCGCGCGAACGCCGCCTGCTTTACTCAATCGAGAAAACAACGCGTCAAAAAATCACGCAAGTACAATTACCTTCACGTGATGACCTTATTGATCGCCGCTCGCAAGCGTTTAAAACCTCGATCATTGAAGGCCTGAATAACGACGACAAAGGTTTCTTTGAAAAAATCGTTTCAGAAATTTGCCACGATCAAGAAGTCAGCCCCGAAAATGTTGCTGCAGCCATGGCCTATTTGTTACAAAAAGACCGTCCGCTGCAACCGCCAAAAGATCGCCCAGTGCGTGAACCACGCCCTGAGCGTGATTCACGAGACTCACGCGAGCCACGTCAAGATAGAGACCGCAACCGTAACTCTCGCGACGGACGCCAAAAGGAAGAGTTTCGAGATCGACCATCGCGCCCAGCGCCAAGCAATCTCGGCAGCGCAGAACCGCTGAAAGATAACCCCGAAATTGAAATGGAACGCTTCTGTATCCGCGTTGGTCGCAACGACGAAGTTTCTCCACGAGAAATTGTTGGCGCGATTGCGAACGAAGCGGATATCGAAGGTCGCTATATTGGCCACATCAAAATCTACGATGATTTTAGTACGGTCGATTTACCCGGCGGTATGCCAAACGATGTTATGGCCGTATTGCGTAAAACTCGAGTTAAGCAACGTCAACTCAATATCGAACGCATTAACGATGATGGCACTCCGCCAAAAATGCCAGAACGCAGTGGCGAAGACCGCAAACCAAGTAGTAAGCCAAGAGCTAACGCTGGTAAAGGTAAGCGCGATTACGGAGACAAGGGGAATAAACCGTTTAAAAAGTCTGGCTCAAAGCCCGACTTTACCGGTAAAAGCGACGATTCAAAAAAGCCGCATAAGCGACCCAAGCCATAGGCACGGTTTAGCTTAAACAAAAAAGGGCGACATTTATGTCGCCCTTTTTTGTTGGCAAGTCTAATTCGTTAAATCTTACCGCTACGTTTTAAACGTAAATATTCTGCTAATAAAGCGTGATGCAAATGTTGCGGTTGTGCATCGGTCATCCCTACCCCTAGGTTTTGCAACCGGTGCAAAAGTTTACGGCGCTGCTCTAAATGATCATTTGCGCCACAGTAACTTAGCGCGTCAGAAATAGTTTTTACCGGTATATCGATGCACGATTGAATAATCGCTTCCTGCAAGCTCGCCACCACCACCAAATGCCGTTTTGTTAAAATTCCTATGGCGGTATTTAAATCATCCGAGTCTTCTTCTTGTACGTTAGTGATCAAAATAACGAGTGACCGTTTGCTATAACGGCCCACTAAACGTTCTGCTGCCTCAACATAATCACTTGTTGTCGTACCGCTGTGTAAATCGTAGAGCTGGTTCAACAGCACATTAATATTCGCAGGCCCCTTAACGGGGTTTAACCATCGTTCCTCACCCGCAAACGTCATTAAACCAACCGCATCGCCCTGCCGCAGCGCAACGTAGGATGTGAGTAGCAATGCATTAAGGGCATGATCGAAGTGACTGAATTCATCATCTTTATTGCGCAAACGACGACCGCAATCCAGTAAAAAAATTACTGACTGATCGCGCTCGTCTTGATAGTCACGCGAGATCGCTTTGGAGTGGCGCGCCGTGGCTTTCCAGTCGATTTGACGAATCGCGTCACCTTCGCGAAATTCTCGCAACTGGTGAAAGTCGCTGCCATCGCCACGACGCTGCTGCAAGTGAACACCCAATTGCGATAGCTGATGTTCCAGCCCCATCATTGCCAGCTTGGCGATAGGTGCAAAGTTTGGGTAGATTTTTAAACTTTGCAATTCGCCCTGCTGTTGGCGTTTTTGCCAAAGTCGCCAACGGCTCTCGATACGAAGATGGGTTTTACCAAATTCTGCCGCACCGCGCCGAATCGGGCGAATTAAGTAGTCTACATCTTTATGAGCGTTTGCCTCGATACTACAAATAATCGGTAAGGCTTGGGTCTCAACTTCGGCGGGGTAATAGTCCGTCAACTCCAGTTGCACTGAAAAGTCATAACCATTTTCGATACGTAAACTTACCTTGGCCTCCGCCCCCAAGGCGAGGCTATGGGGTAATTGGCGCACTACCCTAAGCATTGGGTAGCGACGCTGACGAACGGCATCGATCCAAGCCGCTACCAGTAAAACGCCACCTAGCAACCACCACAGGTTCGCGAACTCTTGCGCAGATTGCGAGGCATTCGCTAGCAGGTCTTTATCGCTAGGTTGCAATACCGCAGCGATACGCACAGCAAAAACTAAACCGGCTAAGGCCAACCATGCTGCAACCAAGCTTAATAAACGCTTGCTCGGCCTCATAAGCGTGGCGCTTCAACCATATTTAATATTTGCGAAAGTACCTGGTCAACATCAAAACCATCAATTTCCATTTCAGCCGACAAGCCGACGCGATGACGCAATACCGGAAATGCCATAGATTTAACATCACTGGGCAGAACAAAATCACTACCCCGTAAAAAGGCTTTAGCACGCGCGCAGCGAACTAACGCTATACACGCACGCGTGCCCGCGCCACGAATGAGTGAAGTTGTGGTTCGCGTGGCTCTAACCAATCGCACCGCGTAATCCAGCACTTTGTCATCTAAGGTGATTTCGGAAACAAGCTGCTGGAATTGAAAAATATCGTCGGCATTAAACAGCGCTGAACCCTGCGCAAATACATCTTGATCATTCACATGACCGGTGGTGATTTGTTTGGTTAAGGCAATTTCATCATCTTGATTCGGGTAATCGATAACAACCTTCATCAAGAAGCGATCTAATTCGGCTTCCGGTAAAGGGTAAGTGCCCTCTTGTTCAATTGGGTTTTGCGTAGCTAGTACCATAAAGGGCTTGGGTAATGGTCGTGCTACACCTTCCAGCGTCACTTGTCGCTCTTGCATCACCTCCAAAAGTGCCGCTTGGGTTTTAGCGGGAGCACGGTTAACTTCGTCCGCCAACAATATATTAGTAAATACTGGGCCTTTACGCATACGAAACTTACCTTCGCTCGCGTCATAAATAACATGCCCTGTAACGTCCGCCGGCATTAAATCCGGTGTAAATTGTATTCGCTTGAAGTCGCCATCAAAGCAATTCGCTAAAACACGTACCAACAGTGTTTTACCTAAACCTGGCACACCTTCTAGCAAAACGTGACCGTTTGACAGCAACGCAATCAGAACCTGATCAACCACTTCAAGCTGACCAACAAGTTCGCCGTTAATTTTTTGTCGCAGTTTGTCCACAGATGCTAAAGCACTTGCAAATTTTTCGCTCACATTCGATGCGGCAGACGTTTCTGTATGTTGTTCGGTCATATTGCCTTCCTAATTCGCTGCAATAACGTTACTTGATGAATAAAACTGGATTCAGTATGGCTCGAGGAAACCTGTAAGGCCTGAGCCACATCGGCCTCAGGCTGATGACTAGCCTGTGCCAATAGCGCCACTCTGCGCGCCTCTTCCGCGTGATGAAATTCGGGTAAAACACGTCCGGCGTGCAGCAGAAGTTCACTTCGTAAAGGTGTCAATAACTGCTCGTATGAACCGCCGCGCCAAAAATAGAAAGCACGAGCAAACAAATGCTCAAGCAACGAACGACGGGTAGTAACTTGCAGAGAGTTGATCGGACCAAAACGGCCACTGCGATACCATAGCCATAAACAAAAAAGTAACAGTGCTGCCGCCAATAACTCAGGCATAAAGGCGAGCATAATCGACAACAGCGACGGCATATTGGTTGCGTATAGAATGGCCATACGATTATCCCGGCCGGCCAACACCTGCCACAAAAAAGCATGGTCGAACTTATCTATATTCTCATTGGTAAAAACATCGCCGTCGGACAACAGCGTTACCATACCGCGACCAAACCGAAGCTGCAGAAAATTAACGCCTTGAGATCCGCCGCGCATATAAATCACGTTATCGGCTAGCGGGTACAGCAGCCCATCGTCAGAACTGTTTTGGTCGCTATCTGCAGAGCCATCAGAATCGGAATCAGAGCCATCAGTATTGTTAGAAGAGTCGTCGCGACTGTAACTAGATACATCAAAAGCGCGATCCGGGAGGAACTCTATACGCAGGCCTTCGTCAACACCACCAAAACGCAAATGGGTTAATTGGTGAGGTTCAACACCGTCTTCGTAGGTTCTGATACGATGTTCGGGACTCAATTTTTTTTCGTCTGATTCCGCATCGGCTTCTGCTTCCACAATGCGATTATACTCACGCAGCGCTTCGCTTAGCAGCAGAGAGTCGGATTCGTTCCCCTTGTCACTAGGCGGCGAATCTGAATAATCAATCGCATTGCCATTTTCATCAAAAATTGGACGTCCATCATATTCGGTCGCGTAAAGCTCCAACTTTAAACGCTCTAAAACCTTATCGCTATACCAATCGCTGCCACCCTGAGCCGCGACAATCAAATCATTACCCAAAGCTACCCAAGTGAGCAACTGATCTAACCGCGGCTTAGAAACTATTTGGCCGCTTTTTGCGACGAACAGTGTACTAATGCCCTCAATGTCATCAAACTTTGTGATGCTATCTATACTCGTTACCTCGTTCCCAAATTCACGCGCATAAAGCTCGGCCGCAAGATAGGGATTGCGCAACGCCTTTCTCGACCAGCCCTGGTCGTCCTCTTCTTCATAGCGTTCAAACATCTGAAAAAATAGATATAGAGTCAGAGCGGCGAGAGCAAGGGTAATTAACACGAGTAATTTATTTTTCAAAATCAAAGTGCTCCCGCCAACGTACACACAAATTTTGCACCCTTGCGACTGCTGGTAGCCGATGTCCATAGGCAAGCGATTGCCAACAATCGGTCAACTCTGCGGCGTAGTCACTCAGCGCTGGTTGCTGTAACTTTCGCACCTGCTGAATACATTCGTCCTCGGTATCAGAATCGCTAAAACTACACTCGTAATTGTGAATAAGCTGTGCCAACAAAGCGCGGTAAAGCAGGCTTATAGCTGCACGATGTTGATCGGCCTCCCACAGCTTACGAACTTCTGCTGGCACATCTTCCGGCAAGCTTTCGCGGGTAACATCCAAACCGAATAATACTTTAGGTGGCAACTCCTGCTTTTCTGGCAAGCGGAACTGAACCGCGAGCGATTTAATATTACCGCGATAGCGCACCACAACATAGATCACTAACGCCGCTAAACCACACCACAAGATAACTTCCAAAAAGCTAAATGAAAGATCACCAAGCGCGCCACCAGCACCAAATAGCTTGCCGAATTTTTCGAAAAATTCCACTAAAACAATTAACCACAACGGGAGCTCATCGTCTTCAATTTGGTCTTCAAGGCTTTTTAACCGCCAACCCTTTTCCACTTTTACGGTGTGGAACTCTTCACCCGCCAAAATCGCAATAATGCGCTGTTTGGCAACTTCCGATTGAGTTTTAGCTAACGACTCTGATTTGGCAGGCAGGTCAGTACTAAACGAAAATTCAGCAGAAGAATTTGGAGACTGAATCGATTCGTCAGCATAGACCGCGCCTGGACTGTAGGTTAACGCAGACAGAGCAACGAACGCGGCAAACAGCATCGGCATTAGCGCAGAAACCACTGGCGTAGCCCGACGCTGAAACTGTTCAGCAAGATGCCGAAAGCGAATTTCAATATCCCAAGCCTCCAAATCCATACGCCGTGCAATATAAAGTGAAAAGCCAGATACAACATAAAACGGCCCGACTAAAGCCATTGGGATATAGGCCGCAAGATTTTCAAAGACCGAGAAAAAATTGCTCGATTCAATCAGCAACGCGCTGTAATCAATATCGGCCTGTTCTGGAATCATAAGATACAAAAACATGTAGAGCGCGAATAAAATAAACGACTCAATATGAATGGCGACAATCGACAACCATGTTGCTGCACCGCTGTGTTTTCGATGTAAGATCATCTGTCGGGCACTTCGCGCACTACCACTCAAACCTTCTAATTGAGTAAGCGGCAGGTCGAACGATCGTGTAAGACTAAACCGCCGTATTGTTAGAGCTGGCAACCAATCCTTGCGGTACAAGCTTGGTAATTGTCGCAATACTTGTCCGAGGGTAACCGTTTCACCAAACAATGCGCGACTCGCAATATACAGTGGCCCGCAATCCCATAAAGGTTTTAGCCACCAAACGACTAGCGCTACAACCCAGCTATGGCTATAAAAAATGGGCGTTAACAATAACCAAAGTGTAAAACTTGGGATAAACCAACTTAAAAAAGTCAGTCGCCACCATTGGCGAGTCATCACCACACCCAAATCTACCGCTTCCATGGGAGATCTAATGCGAGCGCGAATTGCCAGCCGGTTAAGATCCATGGCGGCGCCCCGATAAAATACAATATCCAAGTACCGCAGCCCACAATACAGCGCCCACCGAGTACTTAACCACTTGCGGCAGTTCTGCAGTAGAGGACCAAAACGCCTCTATAAAAGCCGCAATTAACAGCATCACGGCAACACCGTACATAATGACAATAGCATCGCGCCCTGCAATTCTTAGCGCTTCTAAGCGTGAATAAGCGCCGGGAGAAATAATTGAATATCCCAACTTTAAACCAGCGGCACCGGCAAAAACTAAGGCCGTCAGTTCAAAAGAGCCATGCCCTACCACAAAAGGATAAAAGGTAGATGTGTAGCCCAACTGAGTAAGATGCCCCGCCACACCGCCAATCGCGAGGCCGTTAAAGATCAAATAGAAAACAGAGCCAAACCCCGCCAACATCCCGCCGGCGAACATTTGAAAGCTTATGCCAATATTATGTTTTATATAGAATCCAAACATCTGAATATCGCTGCTTGAATCTCGCTCGCGACCAAGCACGTTGTTACTCGGGTCGTACATTGCCTCATACTTCATTACCTCCTCTGCGGAGGACATCGAATAGATAAATTCTGGATTTAAGTAGCAGGCTAAGCCCATCGCCAACATTGGCAATGCAAACAAAAGTAACGAAGCGAAAATAAATCGATAATTATTACGAAGCGTTTGCGGGAACTGCCAAACAAAAAAATACAACCACTGCATTTTAAAGCGGGCATTGTGTTGATAGAAAAGGTGGTGGGCCTGAATAACTTGGGCATTAAGCCGTTCGACTAACTGCGGGCTATAACGGCGGTGCTTCGCTATGGCCAAATGATGACAGATGGAACGAAATAGATTGGGGAAATCCTCATCGTAACCAGCTTTACCAAGACTAACTATTTCGGCTACTCGACTCCAGCAGCCCTGATATTTTTGTTCAAAGACTTGTTGTTTCATTTACGCTCACCCAGTAGCCAACAGCCAATACCTTGAATAAAGCTAACCGCTTCTGGCCCCGTTTTTTGCGTTACACCAGATAACATATCCGCGAGCTCCTGCTTGCGGGCTGTCGTTAGTGCCGCGTCCCTCTCGACAAAGCCGGTGAAGGCAACAACATCGTCTAGACCTAAATCAAAGGACGGTGGGGTTGGCGTTACCTTGGGTAAGGTTGTTGCTAGCGGTAATGTTTTTTGTCGATGAACAACAACCGAGCCCGCGGCAATGTCACCCAGGCGCTGGAAGCAGTTGGTCATTACCATGGTGAAAAAGCCGAATACGTAACACAAAGGGAGAAAATCGACCGCCCGCAACAAGTTGCGAATTATCGAAGTACTCCAGGAAACTGGGGTTAAATCATCGTTTACGACAGCGATATTCATCCAGCGCTTACCCGGTGTTTGGCCCTTATATAGAACTTCAAATAACACCGGATAAAACCATTCCAAAACAAAGCTCACAATCAGAAAAATACCTACACCCGCCTTCCCACCAATTGCCAAAATAATGAAGAGAATGCTCAAGACAATTGAACGCAATAGTAAATCGGCGCTAAAGGCTAATGCGCGGGGAACCGGCCCCGCCAACTGGGCAGAAAGGTCAATGGCTTCGGGGGTTTCGACTTTGTAGGTGGTATCGAGTAACGCGGTGTCGGTAGAGGCCTTAGGCATTGGGGCAAACCTATAGAAGTTTTTAACAACTCATTCTGAAATTTGCCGAGTACAGCTCAGAACGCATGCACAGGCTAGAGCCAGATATCATCTAAAAGACAGTCGCGATATCAGAAAATACCGCGACTGTTCGCTAAACCTATTTAGCGCTCTTGATCAATTGCCTGATTGATCTTGTACTGCATATAAAGAGTTGAGAAAAAGAAGGTCAGGATTGGACCGATCCAAAGGCGATCGCCTTTATGAACACCCAAACGCTCGTGAATTTGACTGCGAAGTTTGTACGCACAAATGTAGTAGATCACCATATAAGGCAAGCTTGCAAACGCAAAAACAGCACCTATAGCGGGCTCGATCCTCACCACCACATTGGATGATAGGTTAAGAATAAACAGCACCCACATAGCAATCAACAAGCCCTGTGATGTGGGGTTGCTAACATAGCTTGTGATCTGCTTAGAGCGAGTATGAAGCCAATAGGGAATGTAGATACCCAAGGTAATGATGGAAAGGCCGAACACTCCCCAAGCGCTAAAGCGCGGGAATATATCACTTAAGCTACCCGTACCGGAGTCGCTTACAACTTCGGCTTCTGGGGCTTTGTAGGGGTTTTCTGCGGTGTTATCCATAATCACTCCTGTAAATTAATACGTTTATTGTTGTTTGAATTATCTGTATTACAACCAATAGGAGTACTGCGCAAAACTGACTCAAATCCTTTGGTCGGGTTGAGGATGCTACCCCGTACCCAACCGAAAAGGCAAGCCCGATAACCCGCTATGGTTTTGGCTTGTAAGCCTCAAACCCTGAATACTGCCAGCGACGCAAAGCCATAACTAGGGTAGCGCCGTTACGCTCGCTCATGGGCAGGCTCATATCTTCCTGCTGCAGTTCGGCGAACTGTCTGGCCAACAGGCTTAAGCGGTTTTGCAGCTCCTGATTTGAGGCGTGGGACAGTAGCGCGGTTAGTACCAATAGTTTTTCGTCATCTTGATCAAAGCGCGAATTGAAAAAATCTTCCTTAACCCGCTGCAAAAAAAAGCGCTGAATAGGCCCATTGGCGATCCACCGGAAGTTTGGCGAAACTTTGAGTTTTATCCGGTTGCGGGGTAACAGGTCGATTAGTTGCAGCCGGTCCATTTGCGCCAGCGCTCGAATCAGTTCAGCCTCAGAAATAGCGTAAAGCTCCAGCAAATCGCGAAACCCGCAACCGTTAATCACCGATACGGCCACCAACAACAATAGATTATCGTCTACAATCTGCTGCTCTTGCGCCAGAGTGAGCTGCTGTAGGCGCGGCTGCTCCGTTTTTAACAGCGCCAGTAAATCGCTCAACTGGTAGCCCATGAGCTGGCAAATCGCCTCCAGCCTAGCAAGGCTAAAGCTCGCCTCGGCAAAACTGCGCTTAATGGTGGCTTCGCTCAACTCTAGTGCCTCAGCAACCTGCAGATAGGTATAGCCGTGGGCTTTAAGCTGCTTTTTGAGCGTACTAACTAGTAGCCTTATTTGAGACATAAGTATTCGCCAAAGGATAGATTTAGTATTAAGTATCGTATTTTAATACTTAAAGTCAATTAGAATGACCTTTTCGTCACAACCTTTGCAGCACAGTATTAACTTCGTCAGGATCGCATCTACACCTGAACCGAAGCGTTCAGAACACCTTCGGATTATCTAAAGGAAATTAGCAATGTCCAAGATTTTAAAAACGGCTGGTGCCCTGCCCTTTTTGTTTGCCGTGTTTCTCAATTCATTTGTCGACCTAGGTCATAAGATTGTTATTCAAAATACAATTTTTAAGGTCTACGACGGTAGCACTCAAATTGTCTACGCGGCGATTATCAACGCGATGATACTGCTCCCCTATATCCTCTTTTTTAGCCCTGCGGGGTTTGCCTCAGACAGGTTTCCAAAAACATCGGTAATGCGTTTTAGCGCTTGGTTAGCGGTTGGTCTCACAAGCGCGATTACCGTGTGCTATATGTTGGGTTGGTTTTGGCCTGCATTTGCCATGACTTTTCTTCTCGCCGCGCAATCGGCTTTTTACTATCCAGCTAAATACGGTTATCTAAAAGCCTTTTTTGGCAAACAAAACCTCGCCCCCGCCAATGGTGCTGTGCAGGCGGTTTCGATTGTTGCCATTCTAGCCGGGACTTTCATCTTCTCGATTTTTTTTGAAAACCTCATTCCAGTCGCCACACCGTTATCACCGCACAGCAACGTCGGCATACTTTCCAGTCTTGTACCCGTCGGTATTATTCTGATTGTCACAAGTCTTGCAGAAGTCTTTATGATCTATCGCCTGCCCAGTATTAGGCCAGGTGATCCGCGTATGAACTTCGATACCAAAGCTTTCGTTAGCGGGAAATTATTTAAACAGGATTTAGATCCCGTATGGCGACGCGATGTAATTCGCCTTTCCGTCATTGGCTTGGCGATGTTTTGGTCAATTGGCCAAGTGCTACTGGCATCCTTCCCGGAATTTGCCAAGTCGCAACTCGGCGAGACTAACACCATCGTTATTCAGGGAACCGTAGGCGCATCGGGTATTGGTATTGTTATTGGTTCGCTCATCGCCAGCCGACTTTCACGCAACTATATTGAACTCGGATTAATTCCAATTGCCGCCGTCGGCATTGCTGTTGGGCTTTGGATTTTGCCCAATCTAACCAGCATGAAGTTTTTTATTGCAGACTTTATTTTTATTGGCGCAATGGGCGGAATGTTTATCGTACCCCTGCAGTCGCTGGTACAGTTTTACGCAGGTGAAAATGAGCTTGGCCGAGTGCTAGCCGGTAGCAACTTAATCCAAAACATCGCGATGCTGTGTGTGTTACTTATAACCATCGGCTTTGCCGTGGTGGGCCTCAGCAGTAAACAGCTTTTGCTGGTAACCGCTGGGCTGTCGGTAGTCGGCGGCATCTATACAGTAATGAAACTTCCCCAGAGTTTAGTGCAATTTGTTATGGGCGGCACTTTCGCCCTGCGCTACAGAACAGACGTACAAGGTATGAAAAACATTCCTGAGCGCGGCGGTGTACTGTTACTGGGCAACCATATTAGTTGGATCGACTGGGCCATTGTTCAAATCGCTAGCCCGCGCCCCGTTCGCTTTGTCATGCTAAAAAGTATTTATCAACGCTGGTACTTAAAGTGGTTTTTCGATCTGTTTGGTTGTATTCCCATTTCATCTGGCGCGGATAGCAAAAAATCACTGGAGCGAGTGGCCGAACTACTCGACGCAGGTGAAGTTGTCTGCCTCTTTCCCGAAGGTGCGATCAGTCGCAACGGTCAGCTAGGACAATTCCGCAACGGCTTTGAGCGTGCGATTGCAATGACCACCACCGATATAAAAATCCTACCCTTTTATTTGCGCGGACTTTGGGGCAGCCAATTTTCACGTGCCAGCAACGATCTAAAGCGAAAACAACCGCGCGGCTCGAAGCGCGACTTAATCGTGGCCTTTGGCGAACCTATCGAAAAAGATGCAACTACCGATCAAGTAAAGCGACGCGTCTTCGACCTCTCGATTAAATCCTGGGATAGTTTCGTGCAACAGCTGCCATCGCTTCCCAACGCGTGGATTGAGAGTGTTAAAAACAACAACTCGCAAGCTATCGCTATAGCCGACACCACCACTCAACCATTATCGCCGAGCCGCGCCTTAGCGGTGTCGATAACCCTAGGCCGACATCTAAAACTTGGCGATTCAGCATATAAAAACGACATCAATATCGGCATACTTCTACCAACAAGCGCCGCAGCGGTATTAACCAATATGGCGCTACTATTAAAAGGTAAGACACTGGTAAACCTGAACTACAGTGCATCTAACCTTGCCATGCAAGGCGCTATTGACCAGGCCGAAATTAAAACCATCTACACATCGAAAAAGTTTATTGGCAAGTTGCAATCGCGTGGTATCGATTTCACCTCTCAGCTAGAGCAACTGCGGGTAATCTATTTGGAAGATGTATTCGCGGGGCTATCCAAAGTTGAACTTGTTAGCCAGTGGTTACTCGTCAAACTACTACCTGCAAGATTACTGCGGCTACTGTTTTCTAAGCCAACCCTCAATACAGATCACGCTGTTATCTTATTTTCCAGTGGCAGCGAAGGCGTGCCCAAAGGCGTACAACTCAGCCATCAAAATATTATGGCCAACCTAAAGCAAGTTGCCGATGTACTGAATACCCAACCCGATGACGTGATCATGGCTTCATTGCCGTTATTTCACGCCTTCGGTCTCACGGTTACACAATTTCTTCCGTTAATTGAAGGCATCCCTATGGTTTGCCACCCAGACCCAACCGACTCGTTTGGCATTGCAAAAGCTATTGCCCAGTATCGTGCGACAACCTTATTTGGCACCTCGACATTTTTACGGTTATATAGCAGCAATCGTAAAGTTCACCCACTGATGCTGAGCAGTTTACGTATTGTTGTTGCTGGAGCTGAACGCTTACAACCCGAAGTTCGCAGCGCCTTTGAAACGAAATTTAACAAAACGGTATACGAAGGATACGGCGCGACCGAAACCACGCCGGTAGCCAGTGTAAACGTGCCCGATGCACTCGACACCGACAGCTGGAGGCCGCAGGTCGGCACCAAGCTTGGTAGCGTCGGTATGCCTCTGCCCGGCACCAGTTTTAGAATTGTTGACCCAGAGAGCTTCGACGAGCTAGCGACCGATGAAGAAGGTATGATTTTAATCGGTGGTGCGCAGGTGATGCAGGGCTATTTAAATAATCCAGAAAAAACCGCAGAAGTAATTCGTATAATCGATGACGTACGTTGGTACGTAACCGGTGATAAGGGTCGCTTAGATGGCGACGGCTTCCTTACCATCGTCGACCGCTATTCACGTTTTGCCAAAGTAGGCGGAGAGATGATCAGCCTAAGTGCCGTGGAAGCGGCGGTAACAAAGGTCTTAAACCAATGGTTTGAAGCTGAACTAAAAAATTCGACCGAGGCCGAAAGCACCACAACGAGCGTCCATTGCGAAGTTATTGCAGTAGCGATTAGCGATGAGAAAAAAGGCGAAAAAATTATTTTGCTGTGTAATCGAGAGTTGGAAATAGCGGCCTTAAAAGCAGCCTTAGCAGACGATAACGTCAGTAATTTAATGCTGCCATCCGCCTGTTTTTACCTGGAGAAACTGCCAAAATTGGGATCGGGAAAAACCGATTTCGGGCAAGCTAAAATAATCACCGAAAACTTTCTGGCTTAGGTTGCAATTCAAACCTCTGTATCACAAAACAACCCAGCCCGTCTAAGGGCTGGGTAATCACCCACAAGACTCGATTTAAAAACCTTACACAGCACAATTTAAACCCTGTAGAACACTTACTTATTATCTTTCGGCAAGGCTTCTTTTAGCAGTCGCTGTTTAGTAAATCGAGTTGCCGTTGCCTCCCAAGGGTTATCTGGCCAGGGGTGTTTCGGGTAACGCCCTTTCATTTCTTTTTTCACCTCGGCGTAGCTGCCATTCCAAAAACCTTCTAAATCTTGGGTAACCTGTAGCGGCCTTCGTGCTGGCGACAATAAATGTATTAATATTTTCACCTTGCCCTGAGCAATTGTCGGTGTAGTTTTCGCACCGAACATTTCCTGTAATTTAACTTCCAAAACCGGGGGAAATCGATCGTAATCCAATGAGTAGGATGAACCGGAGGGAACCGTTATATTTGTGGGTGCTAATTCATCCAGTTTTTGCGGTAGCGGCCAAGGTAAAAGGCCCTGTAAAATCGAGTGTAAATCCAGCCCCTGTAAATCACTTTTGTTTTTCACTTGATTTAAATAGGGTAGCAACCAAGACTCTAGGTTCGCGGTAAGTGACTCATCGCTCAAGTCTGGCCAAGGTTGATCGTCGGACAAACAATAGTTGCGCAGCAAATTAACACGCGCCCGCCACTGCCGTAATTTTTTTGTCCAAGGTAAAATATTTAAGCCCTGTTTTTGAATGTACCCGAGTAAAGCTTGCTGGCGTTGCTGATCACTAATTGCGCCTAGCGGCTTTCGCTCCAATATAATTGAGCCGACACGCTTATGCGTTTCGGCAACTAAGCGCTCATCATTCCAATGCACGACAACATCTTCCGTTACCCAAGCTTGCATGACCTGAGCAAAAGTCTCTTCTGCTAACCTGACAGCAGAAAAAATGCGATCATCGGTTTGGCCAACCGCACCGCCGACTTCGGTTACCACCAACCAGCGACTACTAGTTAGTCCATCGCGGTCACCTAACTTTGCCGAGCGACCATTACTTAATTGATAGAGGGTTCGATTGTTGTCTCGCTGCCGTGCGATTCTATCCGGATAGGCACAAGCCAAAATGTAGGCTAAAGCCTGCTCGTCAATATCATTCCCATTCGAAGCAAACCTTACTTCATCAGCCGTTATATCGAGCTGTTTTGGCAACTGTTGTAAATAATTTTTCGCTTGCTGGCGAGTACGAGTGCACCAGTGCTGATAGGCTTTATCACAGTGACGGCGGCCGGCAAGCACCTCCACGCTTGGCAATAAATCAGCTGCGAACCCTTGAATAGGATTGCGTTCCGCCAGCAGTGCGGCAACCCACGTCCCCAATTGAGCCTGACCGCAACTCATAGACTTAAGCAGCATGTGGCCAATACGCGGATGCACCGGCATTTGCGCTACCAGTTCACCATGATCGCTAAGCCGATCATGGTCACCACTAGAAATCACAATACCCAAAAGTTTTAGTAGTTCCAGCGCCTGCGCCACAGCGGCCGCTGGAGGTGTGTTAAGCCACAATAATTCACTTGGGTTGGAAATCCCCCACTGCAGTAATTGCAGTAGCAAGGGTGCCAAATCGGCTTGAAGGATCTCGGGGCTGCTGAACTGAGTCAGCTGTGCTTGTTGTTCTTCGGACCAAAGCCTATAACAAACGCCAGCCGCTAAGCGCCCTGCTCGACCCGCCCGCTGAATACTCGAAGCACGCGATATACGTTGAGTTTTGAGGCGAGTTAAGCCCGTACGCGGATCAAATTCTGGCTTGCGGGTTAAACCGCTATCAATCACCACGGTAATACCTTCAATGGTGAGACTGGTTTCAGCAATATCCGTAGCGAAGACAATTTTTCGTGTTGCTGGTGCGGTTTTATCGAGCGGCTTAATGGCCTGCTGTTGCTGAGCCATAGACAAACCACCATGCAAGGGCAACAAAGCAACACTGGCATCAACTTGCCCAGACATAGCTGCGATACAGCGGTTGATCTCACCCTGCCCAGGCAGGAATAGTAAAATACTACCAACCTGCTCGACTAAGGCTTGCAAGGCGGTTTTTACAATTCGCTGCTGAATATTTTCATCAAACTTTCGCGCCGCCCCGTAATGCATAGCAACAGGAAAACTGCGGCCTTCACTTTTAAGCACTAGGGTTGCTGGCATCGCGCTAGCGCTGGGTTCGCGGGCATCTAGACGCGCGCGATCAAGCAGCTCTGCAACACCCACGCCATCTAGGGTTGCCGACATTACCAAAAGTTTTAAGGGGTTTTGTGCATCGCGAAACAGCTCGCGGGCTTGTAAACACAGTGCTAAGCCCAAATCTGAATGAATACTACGCTCGTGAAATTCATCGAAAATAATGGCCGCAACATTACTGAGTTCCGGATCGTCTTGCAGCCAACGGGTTAGAATCCCTTCGGTGACCACTTCGACAATAGTATTTTCGCTAACTTTTTTCTCGAGACGAATACGGTAGCCGACACGCTTGCCGACAGGCTCGTTAAGTAGACTCGCCATTCGTTCAGCCGCCGCACGTGCAGCGACCCGACGCGGCTCAAGCACAATAATTTTACGCCCACAAAGCCAGCTGCAATTCATTAAGGCCAGTGGCACCAAGGTGGTTTTACCGGCACCGGGAGCCGCTTCCAAGACCAATTCGTGTTGCTTGTTTAAGGCTTCGACGATGGCCGGCAACAGCGTGCTAATCGGCAAATTGGGTAAATTCATTTAAAGTAGACTTCTCTTTTAAGGATGCGACGTAAACACTATGACAATAACTCAAACATTTTACACCCTTCTCGCCAGTGCAATTTTAGCGTTCGTGGCTTGGCGCTACTACCGAAAATGGCGCTATCGCCAAGCTATGGCGCAGCCGTTCCCCACCGAGTGGGCATCCATTTTAAAACAATACTTACCCATCTACCCGCGTCTTCCCGAAGCGCTGCAAGGCGAATTACAGCAGCACATACTCCACTTTATTTACACCAAACAATTTGTCGGCTGTAACGGCCTGAACATCAACGACACCATTCGCGTAACCATCGCCGCCGAGGCCTGTTTATTACTGCTGAATAGGCCCACAACTCGCTACGCAAATTTAAAATGGATTTACGTCTACCCTACTACCTTCACTGCAAAACGCGAGCACCAGGATGAGTACGGCGTGGTTTCGCAAAAGCGTGCGCATTTACTTGGGGAATCTTGGCAGAATGGTCGAATTGTTTTAGCTTGGGACAGCGTAGAGCAAGGTATGGCAAATTTTACCGATGGCCACAATGTGGTACTACATGAATTTGCCCACCAGCTCGATCAAGAAGACGGCGCCGCCAATGGTGCGCCGCTGCTGTATACAAAAGATGCCTATCGAATTTGGGCACAGATTTTTAGTGATGAATTTAACCAATTACAATCGACCTTAGCACGCGGCAATTCCAGCTTGATCGACAGCTATGGCGCTACCAACCCCGCAGAATTTTTCGCCGTGGTTACCGAGGTTTTTTTCGAGCGACCACTGCAAATGCAAGCCCGTCACCCGGAGCTGTTTGAACAGCTGCGCGATTACTATCATCTCGATCCGTCACAGTGGTTAAGCACCAAAGCGATGTAACGACTTTAGCCTGGACGCTCCACAAGGAAAGCGCCCCCAAGGACGGAAATTACAGAATAGAAATTGCCGACAACACCAATAATGCAATTGTGGCAATAAAACCAATAAGGAAAAAGTAGCTGCGCGGGCTAGGGTTTTTAGACGTAGAAATAAAGTAATAACCCAACATATGAATAAGCCGCGCAACCGCGTAAACCCATACAAAAATAGCGGTCCACTTAGCATCCGCACCAGAAAAAATTGCCAGAAAAGCGGCCGCCAACATCGTTGGGGTATTTTCCAAAGAGTTCATAAATGTTCGGTGGGCGCGATAAACGATTGATTCATGGCCAAGGCTTTCATCTATTTTCCCAGGTATCGCACCCGGCTGCTTGGCTTTGATAAAACTCGCAATTAGCGACTGTACAACCAAGGTTGCGATTACCACGAATATACCGAATAACGCACTATCATAAGTTTGAAAGCTAATCATAAGAATGGGCCTTTTTAGTCAGAAGTAGAAAACCTAATTTAACAGTCGGGCAGAAAAGCTACTGCAAGTTTAGCCAGTTAACTTCACACTCACCATCGGCGGTAGCAACAAATGCGGAATCGCCTGAAATAGTGACCGAGATCTCCATAGTGCGCTGCAACTTCGCCGCTAATGACTCTATTCCAGCGCGCTCAAAACGTCGTACATGAACCTTAAGCGCATCAATATGCTTTGATTCCTGCGCCCACCATACATCGGACTTAGTATTAAAACTATACACCCAAACATCCTGAGCTACGCGCGTTGCTTTTTTTAACTTATCGGGATTCGGTTCACCAACCTCGATCCAAAGGCCGGTTTGGCCATCTAAGGTTTTCGCCCAAATATCCGGCGTCTCCGGCGTGGACAAACCCTTGGTGAAAGCCAAGAACTCTTCAGCATGAATACAATACGCCATTACACGCGCCATCATCCGCTCGGCCGTTTCCGACGGATGCTGCGCTACTGTAAGCGTAAGCGTGTCGTAGTGGTTTCGATTTAAATCGGACAGTGAAATAGAAAATTTAATAATGGTGGCATTTAAAGCCATAAAGCACTCCGATTAAAAATTAAAACCAAAAACTATTATCGCGACAGCCAAATTAAGCGCGCAACACCCGCGAGAAAAAATCTTTCGCTTTTATATACATCTCTAATGCCAAGGCAGGGTCATAGCGTTCACCTTCATCACGCATAAATGCATGCTGGGCGTTCACTTCATGCCACTGATAATTCAATCCGATGGTTTGAAAATGCTGGATAAGTTTTTGCCGGCCCTCTACGGGAACATGAGGATCTTGCTTACCAAATACCAACACGACCTCACAGGTAATATCGACAGCTCGACTAAAACTATCATTACCCTCTGCAGCGGGCAGACTATTACTGTGTATATCGGTGGGATACAAACAGAATGCACCGTCGAGATTAGGGTTAATCGCCGCGCGAAAAGCGAGATGGCCGCCAATACAAACACCCATAGCGCCAACCTTGCCGCTGCAATAATCTTGCTCGCGCAAATAGTCGATCATCGCACTGGTGTCACTGTCGTGGCTTTCGAGTGGTTTTTCCCACTTGTCATTATTGCCTTTATCTTTACCGGCATCATCGTAGCCAAGCACTGTACCCAGCGGATTAAGCTCGTGAAAAACTTCCGGAACGATAACAATAAAACCCAAGCCTGCAAGTATATTGGCACTGCGCGCAATCGGTGCGGTAATTTGGAATATTTCGGAATAAAAAATAATCGCGGGGAAACGCCCATCTTCAACGGGGCGAAAGATTTGTACTTGCATCGCCCCGGTTGGGGTGATTAAGGTTTCAAAGTGCTTTTGGGTAATCACAGTAGTCTCCTATTTATTAGCCGATGTTATTTTATTCGCCAATGTTATTCGCTTAAGCTGTTTTTACGCGTCGTGCTTAGGCGTTAACGCAATGCCGTCGAAGCGAATTCCCAGCCAGCCATCGAGAATAAAGTTGCGGATATTGGCGTGATCGTCACCACTTGGGTTACCCATTACATCGTCCCTATAGTAGGCGCCAAATAAGGCTAAGGTTTCGGTTTCACTCAATGCATTTATTTGCGCGAAACAAAAAATCTTACATGAACCTTCATTGCTACCCGCAACATTTACGATGTCGCCATTATGAAATGTTGTGGGTATGTAGTCATAGTTATTCGCAATCACTGCAATAACGTCATTAAACTCTATACTCTCTGGGGTGTTGCGTACTTTTTGAATAAGGGCATCAATCATGGATAAACTCTATCTTCTATAACTATTGTAAAACCGAACCCTTGTAAGTGAACCGCTGAAACTAACCTAAGCCGCCACTTTTGTGGGCTAATAAAGCCGCGCTATTCTATAGGAGTTTCGACTGAAACGCTTTAGTATTGCCGTTCTAGTTCATCTAGTATTGCCAGCCAATCCATCCTGAAAAGCCCTGTGAGTTTGCCCCTATGCTACAAACCGCCCTCGATACCTTTTTTAGCTTCAAAGCCTACGTGATGCTACCCATTATCATTTTCTGTTTGGCTTTAGCGGTAAGGCTTTCACTAAAAAAATCGCTTATTACCGCCATTGAATTGGCGGTCGGCTTCGCAGGTGTGTTTATCGCTTTTGACTTTTTTGTCGCCAACATTAAACCCGCCGTGGAACAGCTGACTATAGTGCGCGGCTTAGATTTCCCCATCCTCGATGTTGGCTGGCCACCATTGGCAGCAATCACATGGGCTTCGCCGCTGGCAGCAATCTCAATTCCACTGGTGATTGTGTTAAATCTGGTCATGATCGCCACCGGCTTAACGCGCGCTATCTATATCGACGTATGGAACTACTGGCATTTTGCCTTCTTGGGGGCGCTGGTTATGAATGCGTCCGGCAGTATGCTATTGGGGTTGACGGCAACCGCCTGCTTGGCCATTTACTGCTTTAAATTAACCGAGTGGACAGCGCCGGACGTAGAGCGTGAACTTGGGATTAAGGGCGTTTCTGCATCACCGGTCTCCGTGAACGGCATTGTGCCCTATACCGCACTATTTGACTGGTTAATTGAGCGTATTCCGGTGATTAATAAAATCAACTTCAACCCTGAAAAAGCAGCTAATATCACCTTCACCAGTAATGCTAATAAGCCCGCGGGTCGTGATGCAGATGAAAAAAACAAGGATCAATCAGCGGACGAAAAAGACACCGAGCAAAGTTTACTCAGTTTATTAAGCGAGCCGATGGTTATGGGCGGCTCGATGGGTTTACTTCTCGCTCTGGCTGCTGGCTATTCGTTAAAAGAAACCCTAGAACTTAGCGTGCACATTGCCGCGGTGATGTTCATTTTGCCAAAAAGTGCCGGCCTTATTGGTAGCGCTATGATCCCGGTGACTACGGCACTTCGAATTCAAGTTGAAAAATACTTCCCGCACCGCTCCAACCTTATCGTTGCTTTGGATACGGGGTTTTTAATGAGCCACAAATCAGTAATCGCAACTGGCTTGATTCTAATGGCCTTAGCCATTCTTATCGCTTTGATTCTACCGGGGAATAAAGTGCTGCCGCTGGGGGATCTTCCCAATTTAATTTCGGTTATGTCGATTTCAGTATTAATGTTTAAAGGGAATGTGTTTCGAGCGGTGCTAGCCGGCATTCCGGTAATCATTTCATTTTTACTCATCGCCACACACCTAGCGCCGAAGTACACACAACTCGCGAGTCAAACATCGGCATTCAGCATCGAAAATATGGGGCTTATTACCGCCTTTACTGATGGCGGTCATCAGGTAAGATACATTTTATATTATGTGTTTGAAGGGAAAGTTTTAGCCCTAATTGCAGCTGCTCTCATAATACTAGCAATGCTATTTGTGAAACGTCGCCACGATCGATTGGCCCGCGCTAACGCCAAGGCATAACACTACAAAGCACTAGCACTGTAGAGCTACAACACACTAAAACTCAGATTTCGCGTAGCCGGTTACCACTGATATTCCCATGTCGCGGCCCAGCGCCGTCATGGGGTGAACAACAACCAAGCCTCGCACTTTCTTTTTTAGCGATCCCATATCCGCCTGCTCGGCTTTGGTTAGGGGCCGCGAAAAGGGTAACGCCTTAATCGCGCTGCCCTTTTCCACATTTTGCCGCGCGGTTTGTTGCTTTAGCGATGCTAACTGCTTTTCTAGAACGGCAATATCGGTGGTGAATTTATCCACCATCGCGGTATCGCGTCGTTTTTCGGCCGCGTCCAATTTCTGTTGCGCGTTGTACAGTTTATTGGATGTATTCTGTATATCGTTTTTAATACTCATCGAAATGCCTAATTGCTGTATGGTGAATTCACTCGCCGATCTCCCACAAACAGCTCAACACAAAGTCCCACAAGTGGAAAAAGCTGAGCGTAGCGGAATTTATTTGGCATAATAGGCGCTGTGCTGCTGCCGTGCACGCGGTTAATGCATTCACAGGCAAAATCTATTGCCGTGACCACACTAAATACTAGGGGGTTAGAGTGAAAATTGGGCTTCTCGAAGACGATCCAGCACAAGCCGAACTTGTCATAAGCTGGCTGGAAGAAGAGGGCCATGAAGTACTTCACGCTAATCGCTGCAACCTGTTTTTAGACCTGTGTCGCGAGCATCTCCTCGATATGGCGATTCTCGACTGGCAGCTTCCCGACCAAACCGGTCTGGACGTACTGGTCACGCTGCGCCAGCAAATGGCCAGCACCATGCCGATTCTATTCTCCACGCAGCGCTCCGCCGAGGAAGATATTGTTAAAGCCCTGCAATCTGGTGCTGATGACTATTTGACCAAACCGGTTCGCCAGTGGGAGCTACTGGCTCGCATTAGCGCCTTGGGCCGCCGCGCTGGTATTGCTGACGACTCCTCCACTATTGAGCTGGGGCCAATTCAGCTGAATACACAAACTGAATCTATTAGCCTCAGTGGCGAGCCGGTAAAGCTTACCCGCAAAGACTATTTGGTCGCACTCTGCCTGTTTCAGCATCAAGGTAAAGTCCTTTCCCGCGAGTTCTTGTTAAAGTCTGTATGGGGCATTGCCACGGGTTTAGATACCCGAACGGTAGATGTACACGTTAGCCGCGTCAGGCGCAGCCTAAAAATTGGGCCGGAAATGGGCTACACCATAAAAACAATTTATCAGCATGGCTATCGCCTCGAAAAAGTTATTGCTTAATTAATCCGCAAAAAGGAACTGCCTTGTGCTTAAGACTCTAAAACGTCTCGACTTTGGGTTTATTACTCGCCGCTGTCACCTAACAGGCGTCGCCATTGCTCTAATGCTTGGACTAGGCTCCGCCAGTGTAGGCGCCGAAGATTGGGTTTACACCGTGCGAGCCAACGACACGCTTTGGCACCTGTGCTTGAAATACACCACCCAGAAAGGTTGCTGGCAAAAAATTGGCCCCTATAACGGTGTTGATTACCCACGCTCGCTCGCCCCGGGAACTCGTATACGCTTCCCTGTTGCTTGGCTTAAAGCCCAACCGATAGGCGTAGAGCTAATTTATGTTGCTGGTGAAGTTCGAGTACGCGAAACCAGCGAAGGTGATCAAACCACACGCATTGCAGCGCTTGGCGACACACTGAGCATGGGCAATGAAATTGAGACCGGCGCCGACAGCAGTGCCAGTTTGCGCTTTGCCGACGGCGCTGTAATGGTGCTAGAAGAAAACAGTCATATCCAGCTGGACTCACTCTCCCAGCACGGCAACACCGGCATGGTCGATTCGCGCATTAACCTGTTGCGCGGTGCCGCCAAAACGAAAGTGCCCAAACGTGAACCGCGCTCACAGTTTCGCGTTTCTACTCCATCCGCCGTGGCTGCGGTACGCGGCACAGACTTTCGGGTAAGTGCCAATGGCAACGATGGCGCCGCCAGCATGCTCGGCGAGGTGTATGAAGGTAATGTCGATGTCGACAACAGCGCTGCAGATGCAGTGATGGTCGCCCGTGGCTACGGGATTAAGGCCGAAAAAGGCCAGCCACTTATGCAGCCTACCGCCCTCTTGCCCGCACCAGAATGGCGCGACCTAAACCCCAGCCAAGCGCTGCCAATTACCCTTACATGGCACCCGCTAGCCGGCGCTCAAGGTTATAAAATCAGCATATTAGAGTACTCAGAAGAGGAAAAGGTCATAGGCTCTGGGTCGACAACAGACAATGAACTTACCCTGCCAATTACTGAAAACGGCTGCTACAAAGTTCGTCTTAGCGCACGTGACAAGCTTGGGTTACAGGGCATGCCTGCACAGCAAAATATTTGCGCGGCACTAGCACCTAGCGCTGTTACCGTAAGCGCCAATAGCAGTAAAAAACTCACCCATATTAGCTGGACACCTGCAGAGGGAGCCGTTGCCTATCAGCTGGAAGTTTCCCGCAGCCCAAGCTTTGACAAGCTGCTGCGCAACGAAACCGTCGCCGCTACCGAGCTAGATCTCGCCGGCAGGCTACCGGGTAAGTTTTATGTGCGCGTGCGCCCACTGGCCGAATACCAGGTGGCCGGCAACTACAGCGAACCGGTAGAAGTTAAAACCCGCGATACCGCTTTAATTATGTGGGTACTCGGCTCTTTATTAACTATGCTGCTTCTGTAAATAAACCCACTTAGGTAACTAAAGCACAACCCTAATGCGGCAACTCTCTAAGCTGTTCTCTCACCTGTTTATTCCGCTACTGTTAGCGCTGCTGGCCGCCACGGCTCAGCAGCGCCAATGGCTGGAAGCGTTAGACCTGCTTATCTACGATACCATTCAGCAACACCTGCCCAACCCGAGCAAACCAACCCAAACCCTTATTGTCGCCATCGACGAACAGAGCATTGAACAGCTGGGTCGCTGGCCTTGGCCACGTGCCACTCACGCCGACCTGTTACAACAACTAACCGATGCCAAGGTTAGCGCCGTAGTATTCGATATTTTATTTAGCGATCCAGATAAGCGTTCGCCCGAGAACGACATACTCCTGCAAGAGGCGATCGAACAGAATGGCAAAGTGGTATTACCACTGTATTTCGAGGCCATCAACAACAAAGGGCAACTACTCGAGATTCCGCCCACGCCACAGCTTTATCAGGCTGCGGCCGCTATCGGCCACGCTCATGTTTCCTGCGACAGTGACGGCGTCTGCCGCTCGGTCTTTTTGAAAGAAGGCTTAGGAGAACCCCGTTGGCCACACATAGGTGCTGCTCTGGCGACCCTGTTAAATACGCAGACTGCACTACCGGGGAGTCGCTCGCCGCCAGAAGTAGAGCCCTCGCCAATGCTGTTATACCGCGATTACCACAATTACATCGCTTTCAACGCCAGCAACCGTATTCCAACTCTGTCCTACATCGACCTGCTCAACGGGCGCTTTCCGCCGGAGCTGCTAAAAGACAAAATTATCTTTATCGGTGCAACCGCAGCCGGCGTTCACGATGTGCTAACAACACCTATTGGGCGTATTGCCGGGGTTGAGATTAGCGCGCAAATTTACAGCCAGCTCGCCAATCATGAACTTATCCAACGCCTCGCCAGTGGTATTGCAAGCGTTGCTACCGGCCTAGTCGTCTTAGTCCTACTGAGCGCCCTATCCTTCCTGAGCCCAGCACAATTCCTACTGAGTACGCTAGGCAGCGTGATTCTTTTGATAATTGCGACCATCTGCAGCCTACAGTTTGGCCAACTATGGATTCCAGCCGCCAGCAGTATTATCGCGGTACTGGTGTTTTACCCCTTGTGGAGCTGGTTGCGATTGGAGATTGCCCTAAATTATTTAAAGCGCTCCATACGTTTTATTGAACAGTCGGAAAACACCGCAAACTATGCCGCACTCAACCACAGCTTATTCTCCAAACCCTCTTCTGCCACAGCGTTAATCGGCGGTTCGGAAGTCGTCAGCCGCACCATTACCCAACTGTTTAATGCCAACCGGGAACTGGAAACAACTCGACAGTTGCTGCAACAAAGTATCAACGGCTTGCATGAGGGTATGATCGTATTCAGCGAATCTGGTGAAATCATTCTGTTCAACCAACAAGCCGAGGTTTGGTTTCCTCATATCCGCCAGAACAGCGATATTGTAGACCTACAGGACGGCTTCCAGCTGACCGCAGAGTACGACTGGTCAGCCTTAACCCGCGACCTATTAGCCAACGACAGTGATTTTCACCTCGAGGCCAAATGCCAAAATAATACCCGCCAAAGCGATACTGTAGCGACCATTGCCGAGCTGGCAAGTGAGAATGACGAACCCGAGACTGGCGAAATACAGCTGTTTATTCAAGCGCGTAGAATTGGCATAGAGCGCCGCTCTCACACCAAGCGTGGCACCTCCTATTCGGCAAAGGTGGGAGTGTTAACGTTTATTGATATTACTCAATTGAAAGAGAGCGAATTAGCGCGCATGGAAACGCTCAACTTTATATCCCACGATTTGCGCTCGCCGATGGTATCGATACTCGCCCTGATCCAAAGCGCCCGAAAAACTAAACCCGAGGCTCAAACCGGCGAAAGAGCCAAGCTTCTCGCCGATATCGAACAATACGCACAACGCAATTTAAGCTACGCCGAAAGCCTGCTGCAACTAAGTCGCGCCGAAAACTCTGCCAACGAAAGCTTCCAGTGGTGTGACCTTCACGCCATCATCGACGATGCACACCAGCAGGTAATGGCACTAGCGGCCGATAAATCAATCTCGATAGACGTACACAAACAAGATGCCGATTTTTGGGTAAATGCCGACTTTGAGTTGCTACTGAGAGCATTAATTAACCTCTTAACCAACGCGATTAAATACAGCCCCAGCTACACCAAGATTCACCTCTCACTAAATGCGGCCGAAAGCCTCGATTCGGCTCGTCCTCACGCGCTAATCACCGTTGAAGACCAAGGCCAAGGCATCGCCAACCAAGACCTGCCGCTGCTGTTCCAACGCTTTAAACGCCTTCCAAACAACGGCGACAACCCCGGCGCCGGCCTCGGTTTATTCTTCGTCAAAACCGTTGCACAAAAATTACACGGCCGCTTAAGTGTTCGCTCAGTCGTTAACGAAGGAACAACATTTGAGCTTGCTCTTCCGCTCGCCGGATTTGAAGACGAGCTCCACAACTAGCTTTTTGCATGCTATTTTATTGCCTAAGCGTGACCCATAAACCTGCCGACAACGTAAAAGCGCGCGACATGACCCAATGTCTCTCAGCTAAAACCGCAATACTGGTTTAAAAACAACCTAAGTCGAACGAGTTCTGAGCTAAAACCGAACAATAGCCGCTCTCTGGTCAAAGTTCTGTCTAACCGCTTTTAGCGTTCGTAAAACAAAATGTAAAAATATTTTACAGGGTTTTACACACCTTTTTTTGCATCTCAGCCACAATAGCCTCATCGCTTAACACACATAAAAACATTCACAATTCACACTAGACGTAAGGAAGAAACACAATGGATCACAATAACAACCAATCTAAAAAAATCAGCACATTGAAGCCTTTAGCTTTGGCCGTAGCCTCAGCTGCATTAATTGCAGCTCCGCTTAGCAATGCCGGCGACGTCCAAGACAGCGGTTTTACCCTCACGCCTTCTGTAGGCTACATCACTCACGATAGTAATCGTCAAGGAGTGGAAGACACTGCGTCAATGTCGCTAGCGGGTGGATATCAATTTAACAGCCCTTGGGCTGTGGAACTTGCTTACCTAACATCTGAACCTGAAATTTCTGGCACCAACCTAGACGCCGATTCTGACCAATTGCGCCTGGATGCTTTGTACCATTTTGGCAAGGGCGAAAAAGCTCAGCCATACGCTGTGTTTGGTTTGGGCGAAAGTGACATTAAATCTGGCGGTTCATCCTTTGATGACGTTTTTGTAAACGCGGGACTGGGTTTGAAGTATGCGTTTAACGATGTTGTTTCTTTGCGTACCGACGTTCGCGCCATCCAACAAAAAGATAGCGACGCATTTCAAGCTGCGGTAAACCTTGGTGTTAGCTTTTTACTTGGCGGCAAGTCAAGCGGAACCAGCACTACAAAAGACGATAACAAAGATAGTGATCGTGATGGCGTATTAGATCGTGTAGATGCTTGCCCTGGCACAGATCAAAACACACCGGTAGACACTAGCGGTTGCCCTCTGGTACTCGATGCTGACGGCGATGGTGTGCAGGATAAAAATGACATTTGCCCCGATACAAAAGCCGGCGCAAAAGTTGATGGCCGCGGCTGCTACATGACGTTAAAAGAAGACGTAACCGTTGCATTGAATGTAAATTTTGCTAACAACTCAGACGTTATCGTAAGCGAATCCAATGCAAAAATTCTTGAACTAGCGAGCTTTATGAAGCAGTTCCCAATGAGCAAAGTTGAAATTAAAGGCCACACCGATGATCGCGGTGCAGCAAGTTACAACAAAAACCTTTCTCAGTTGCGTGCAAACGCGGTTAAGAAAGTCTTAGTCGAAAAACACGGTATCGATGCTAACCGCGTTACTGCAATTGGATACGGCGAAGTTCAACCGATTGCCGACAACAACACCGCAGCTGGTCGCGCTAGTAACCGTCGAGTAGAAGCTCAGGTTAGCGCCACCGTAGAAAAAACCATTCAGTAAGGGTTTAAACAGTAACAATCCAATCTAGGCGGGCGCAAGCCCGCCTATGTCACCGCCCCGAATACATATCTTCAAACCTATAATTTTCACATCAAATATTAAGGACATAAGCATGGAACAAAATATTCAAGATCTGTTGGAAAAAGCGCCGGAACTATTGGCTACTTACGGAATAAAAGTGGCCTTAGCCATTGCGGTCTACATTGTCGGCAAATGGATAGCCAACTTGATAGCCAACCTTTTACTAAAAGGCCTAACGGCACGTAAAGTTGATTTAACAATTTGTACGTTTACTCGCAACATTGTTTATTACGCACTGTTCACCATGGTCATTATTGCGGCTTTGGGTCAACTCGGAATTCAAACAGCCTCATTCGTTGCGATTATCGGTGCTGCTGGTCTTGCTATTGGTTTTGCATTACAGGGATCGCTCGCTAATTTCGCTTCTGGCGTACTACTTATATTATTTCGCCCGTTTAAAATTGGTGATTTTGTTGAAGCTGGTGGAACCGCAGGTGTGGTAAGAGAGATTTCGATCTTCTCAACTATTTTGACAACCGGCGATAACAAAACCGTGATTGTTTCCAACTCTGGCATCATGGGTGGAAACATCACTAACTACTCAACACAGCCAGAGCGTCGTGTCGATTTTACTGTTGGTGTTGGCTACGGTGCTAACCTAGATTTAGTTCGTAAAGAGTTAGAAGCTATCGCCAGTGAAGATACCCGCATCCTGCAAGAGAAAGGTATTACTATCGGTGTTGCCGAGCTAGCCGATTCATCAGTAAATTTTGCCTTCCGCGTTTGGGTAAACTCAGCCGATTACTGGGCGGTATTCTTCGACACTAACGAGAAAATCAAGAAGCGTTTTGACTCGGTTGGAATTGAAATTCCATTCCCACAAATGGATGTTCATTTATCCAAAGAAGGTTAATTTCCGAAAATCTTAGCTGGGGGCCCTCCCCCAGCTATATCAAAGGCAAAGAAGTACAAAGGAACGAGGTAATAAAATGGACGTGATACGCAGTAGCGCAACTTTTCTAATACTACGCTTACGACTTGCTTGTTCAGAAACTCAAGCAATCCAAACTTTTTGTGAGCTGTGTGATATTGACGATCGCCACCAAACTATAGAAATTTTGCAAGCGAAACTAAAGCAGATACACCACACACCCTTAGAAGAAAGCACGGTTAACCAAGGCTATGCGGTTCCAGAACTAACGCCAACCGACATACAGATTATTTTTGGCCAGAAAAAGCTATTAGCTTTCGCGCATACACTTGAGGCCGATGTGCAAAAGGTACGTGAAGCACTGTGCGAATTACTACCAGCACTAATCAACAGATTTTATGCGCTAGAGTTGGACAGCCAAAACTCGCAATAGTGAAAGCAGCTTAGTAGCGAACAGAGATAGGATTAGAACTAACGATAATGGCGAATAAAATACTCGGTAATTTCTTTACTCGCGGACTGAGAGATGAACGGGTTTTCCAGCATTAGCAAAACTTGATCGTCAGTAAAGCTTACCGTTTTAGCCACCGGGAAATGTTTAAAAAGCAACTCATCAGAGTCAACCTCACCGCCAGCCTCCGCTAAGCTAGCTTCAGTTTCGCTAACAGCATCGTCATCATGAAACAAAACCTTCAAGCCATAAGCAATACGCTGTGAAGCCGCGGGAGACATTTTGCTAACGCTGATGTAAAGCGGGATTGGGTAAAAAAGATAAATATCTTCGGCGATCACGAAGTCCGGGTAGGTTTCCTGTACCGCGGCGAGCGCGGTATCCACCTCTAAAATACTCAGTGGAATAAAATCAAAGCGTTTCTTTTCCAGCATAGGGAATAACGCAGAAAAACTGTTAGCGTCGACAACCTCCACATCATAGTGACTGTAAATACGAGAATCTGGCCAACCGCTACCCTGCCCAGCTTTAAATGCCCTAAGGTCGTCAATCGTTCGTACTGCCCGAAAAGCCGTTTGATCCTCTTTACGAATAATTAATTGCCGCAAGCCCAGTAACGACTTCATATAAGCGCGTAAATATAGGTCTACCTTTTCTGCACCATTTTCACGCATCCCCCAACCGGTACTCATCCCTGTATCAAGCGCACCGCGTTCGCTGGCAATCATAGCGCGAACGGTGCTCATCACCTTATCGACAAACGTCAGCTTATAAGGGCCAAATTTGCTCTCGCCTGCCGCAACCACAGCCGAGATCAAATCTTCTTGGTACGACTTCATCTCACCACTCCAACCGCTGACGTTGTGCTTTATCTCAAGCGGTGCTGGCGTCGATAGCAGGGACTTAGAATCAGCCTGAAGATTAGCGGCGTGAAGCGACGCCAACAGCAGAGTTAACTGTGTCCAGAAACGTTGAGCATTAGTCATTAGAGGTCTACGCACAGAGAACATCCACCGGGAAACTACCTGAAGTATAGACTCCATAATCGACCCAGAGTGCAGAAAGTTTCGCGGTTTACAGGGCCTAGATCGCCAGAAGGATGATTTTGGTGCCTCGGAGAGCTCTAGACACCGCTAAGTTGAACCTGCCGAAGTACGCGGTATATCGCTAGTTCTTGGGTTTTAATAACGCCAATATTTGTTCAACGCCGAGATTGCGCAATAACTCGATATTCTTGTCCGGAACCCGCTCAGCGTCGGGGTAATGGGCGATCGCTTGCTCGACACTTCGCTCCCGTAACAGATGCAGCACCGGATACGGCGCACGATTGGTGTAGTTTTCCACATCATCCGCTGCGGTACCAGCAAACTGATAGTCTGGGTGAAAACTGGCTACCTGAAACACCCCTTCTAAGCCCATTTCGAGCAACAAGTGGTCTACGGTATCTAGGAACTGGTTGTAATCGTAAAAATCAGTGAGCACTTGAGGGTGAATCAAAAGGCTAGTTTCAATCGCCGCATCGGCAACTAAGAGTGTTAGCTCCGCCTCTAAATCGGCCAACAACTGTAGCTCTTCGGTCGCTTCAGAAACACTAAAGCGCACTCGGTTGGCGAGTAGCTCGCGCTGGGCAAATGGGCAAAGGTTTAACCCTACGACTAGGGTTTCAACCCAATGTTGCACTGCGCTAATGACCGCTTGGTTATCCAAGATAAGACTCCACGAAGCTGGAAATGGGGAGGCATGATAGGCCCCCACCCCAAAACCTACAACCACAGGTCATTTATCTCCCCGTTTTACTCGACCTTAGCTGCACACTTGCCTATAGTGCGCCCCACAAAACCCTCTTCTAATCTGCTTGTAACGGGAACTCCATCTTGATCTCCACAGCCAACATCACCATGCAATTCGGCGCCAAGCCGCTGTTCGAAAACATCTCTGTCAAATTTGGTAATGGCAATCGCTATGGCCTGATTGGCGCCAACGGCTGCGGTAAGTCGACCTTTATGAAAATTCTCGATGGCAGCCTCGCGCCGTCTGCTGGCAATGTCTCGCTGGCACCAAACCAACGCGTAGGCAAACTGAGCCAGGATCAGTTCGCATTTGAAGACTATTCGGTGATTGATACCGTCATCATGGGGCACGACGAACTCTGGAAAATTAAGCAAGAGCGCGAACGCATCTACGGCTTGCCCGAAATGTCGGAAGAAGACGGTATGGCCGTTGCTGAGCTGGAGACCCAATTTGCAGAGCTAGATGGCTATAGCGCCGAAAGTCGCGCCGGAGAAGTACTGCTTGGCGCAGGCATCGAGCTAGACTTGCACTTTGGCCCCATGCGCGAAGTGGCTCCGGGCTTAAAGCTGCGGGTATTGCTCGCCCAAGCCCTGTTTTCCGACCCCGACATACTGTTGCTGGACGAACCGACCAACAACCTCGACATAAACACCATTCGCTGGCTGGAAGATATTCTGAACCAGCGCAGCAGCACCATGATTATCATCTCCCACGACCGTCACTTCTTAAACGCGGTGTGTACCCACATGGCGGATATAGACTACGGCGAGCTGCGCGTTTACCCCGGCAGCTATGACGACTTCATGATGGCTTCGGAACAAGCTCGCGAAAGCCTACATTCAGAAAATGCGAAGAAAAAGGCTCAAATCGCCGAGTTACAGCAATTTGTTAGTCGCTTTTCGGCAAATGCCTCAAAAGCCAAGCAGGCCACTTCGCGAGCCAAACAACTTACCAAGATAAAGCTGGATGATATCAAACCCTCTAGCCGCGTATCCCCGTACATTCGCTTTAACCAAGACAAAAAACTGCACCGCCAAGCACTAATACTCAACAAAGTTGGCCACGGCTTTGACGGTGAAACGCTATTCGAAAAAGGTAGCTTGATTCTTGAAGCAGGGGCTCGACTTGCCATCATTGGTGAAAACGGCGCCGGTAAAACAACCCTGCTACGCTGCTTAATGGACGAATTTAAGCTCCAGCACGGCACAATACAGTGGGCTGAAAACGCCACCCTAGGCTACTGCCCACAAGACAGCACCGCCGATTTTAATTGCGACCTCACTCTATTCGACTGGATGAGCCAATGGCGCAAACCCACCCACGACGATCAAATTGTACGGGCCACACTCGGCCGCCTACTCTTCTCTGCAGATGATTTTCAGAAAAAAGTTAAAGTCTGTTCCGGTGGCGAAAAAAACCGTTTGTTGTTCGGCAAGTTGATGATGCAAGACACCAACGTGCTGCTTATGGACGAACCAACCAACCACTTAGATATGGAATCCATCGAAGCGCTTAACCTGGCGCTAGAGCATTACCCCGGCACGTTGATTTTTGTGAGCCACGACCGTGAATTTGTTAGCTCGCTTGCAACCCGCGTGGTAGAAATTAAAAACCAAAAGCTAGTAGACTTCCAAGGTACATACGACGAATACTTAGCCAGCCAAGATGAAGCCTCTAAGAAGTAATAGAGCTACCGGCAGTTAAGCTAAATCCAGCCTACTTAAGGAGTGCAGTTATGCGTTGGCAATCGGGCAGACGTAGTAGCAACATAGAAGACCGTCGCGGCAGCTCAGATGCGCAAGGTATGATTGGCGGCGGAGGCATAGGCATACTGCTTAGAGTTTTACCGTTTTTACTGCGTACAAAAGTCGGTCGGATTATTTTGGGCTTGGGTGCGGCGGTATTTTTTGGTGCAAAAATGATGGGCATAGACCTGCTGCCACTACTGCAAGGTGGCGCAGTTAAATCGTCGAGTTCGGGGAGCCCCCAGCTCTCTAAAGCGGATCAAGAGTTAGCGGAATTTGTCGCCGTCGTATTGGCCGATACCGAAACCACTTGGCACCAACAATTCCAAAAACTAAACAAAACCTACCAAGAGCCAAAACTGGTACTGTTCAGCGGTTCGGTATCATCCGCTTGTGGCCGTGCTGGTGCGTCTATGGGCCCGTTCTACTGCCCTGCAGACCAAAAAGTCTATATTGACCTTTCCTTCTATCGCGACCTTAAAACTCGCCACAACGCGCCCGGCGACTTCGCTCAAGCCTACGTGATCGCGCACGAAGTGGGCCACCATGTGCAAACATTGCTCGGTATCTCAAAGCAAGTTCACGCACAAAAAGCCAAGGTTTCGAAAGAAGCTGGTAACGCGCTCTCGGTAAAGCAAGAGCTGCAAGCCGATTGCTTTGCAGGGCTTTGGGGCCACACAGCTCATATCGATAGGAAATTGTTAGAACCTGGCGACCTAGAAGAAGCACTAGTCGCCGCCAGCGCTATTGGCGACGACCGCTTACAAAAGCAGTCTCAAGGGCATGTAGTACCAGAGAGCTTTACTCACGGCTCGTCTGAACAGCGTGTGCGCTGGTTTAAGAAGGGTTTCGAATCAGGCGATATTCGCCTATGCGATACCTTTTCGGCTAAAACGCTTTAATCCTACAAACTCGCTTTAGCTTACTTTTATCAACTGGCTTTTATCAACTGGCTTTTAAGCGTTAAACGCTTAAAAGCCAGTGCTTACAACACACTTATTCAAATCTAGCGCTTAAAAATAGAACCAAGTATGCCCCGTGCTATTTGTCGCCCCAGCTGACTGCCAACCGCACGGCTAATACTCTTCATTAAAGCCTCGCCAACCGACTGTCGATTGCTGGCGCGACGCTTCGGCTTTGCCGCCGCTGTACGCTGTTTACTCTCCTGCTTTGCCGCTCGTTCGCGTTCCAGCTGGCGCTGCTCTGCCGACTCGGCAGCCTTCGTTTCCGCCATTTGCTGTTCGGTACGCTTTAACAACAACTCATGAGCCGACTCGCGGTTAATCCTTACATCGTACTTTTCACCAAATGCCGAACGCGCCAATTCTACTTTTCGTTCTGCCTCAGTAAGCGGCCCAATACGACTAATCGGCGGGCATATCAAAGTTTTCTCCACCGGCTGCGGTCGCCCTTTTTTATCTAAACAGGAAACCAAAGCCTCACCGGTTCCCAGCTCAGGCAAAACCGTTAAGGTTTCAAATTCGGGGTTATCACGAAAACTTTCGGCCACGGCTTTTAACGCTTTTCGATCTTTACCGGTAAAAGCCCGCAGCGCGTGCTGAATCTTTAAACCTAATTGACCGGCAACCTCACTGGGAATATCCAGCGGGTTCTGGCTTACAAAAAATACCCCAACACCCTTCGAGCGAATTAACCGCACTACGTTTTCAATTTTTTCGGTTAAGGATTTGTTGCTGGTTTTAAATAACAGGTGAGCTTCATCCAAAAAAATGACCAGCTTAGGCTTATCTGGGTCGCCCACTTCAGGGAGTTCTTCAAATAGCTCGGACAACAACCACAACAAAATCGTACTGTACAAACGCGGCGAGTCTCGCAGCAGGGTTACCGCATGTAAAATATTAACAGCACCTTCGCCAGCGTCATTAACGGCCATTATGTCTTTTAATTCGAGCGCAGGTTCGCCGAGAAAATCGGCAATACCCTGCTCTTCTAAAATGAGTAAACGACGCTTAATTGCGCCAATACTGGAACTAGAGATATTGCCGTACACCGTTTTCAGCTCGGCGGCGTTCTCGCCAAGCCAAGCTAGCATTGCATTAAGATCCTCAATATCGAGCATTAACCAGCCCTGCTCGTCGGCCTCTTTAAAGCAAGCATATAAAATGCCGGTTTGGGTTTCGTTTAACTCCAACAGGTTGGACAGCAACAGCGGGCCAATATCACTAATAGTTGTGCGCAAGGGGTGGCCGCTAGTACCGCGCACATCCCAAAATACCGTTGGTAAGGGCGCGAAATTGTGTTCGCTAATACCGATATAGTCCAATCGCTCAGTTACTTTTGGGTGCGGCTTACCCGCACTGGCTAAGCCGGAAAGGTCGCCTTTTACATCCGGCAAAAACACCGGTACACCGGCGCGGGAAAGCTGCTCGACCATCACCTGTAGCGATACGGTTTTACCCGTTCCTGTGGCGCCAGCAATTAACCCATGTCGATTTAGCAACGACGTATCGATTTGCACCTGCTTTGTACCCGTACCACCCAACAGTATATGTGTCATAAAATGCGCCTCACCACATGCTTAATGTTAATCTCTATTGATAAACACCCATACTACCGTTTTAGCTCGCGGATAGCAGCTCTCAGGTGTGATAGACATCTAGTTTATTCTGCCCGCTTAACCGTATGATGGTAAGCCGCACCGCAATGTAAAACCTTGTTAAATACTCCCAAAACAACGCTTAGAAATTTGCTATCAAAAGCTTTCACCTGTAACTTCTCCAACACAAATTTACGACATAATATTTCAAACAAGCCGCAATAAAACGGCGAAGATTTTTAACTCTCATCACACTAGTCGAAACGGAGATCCACCATGAAAAAATTACTTATCGCGAGCGTTATCAGCCTATTTAGCCTGCATGCAAATGCCGGACTATGGGATAGCATCACAGGCCTATTTGGCAGTGACGAAAAAGAAGTAACAGAAGAAGTAGCCGACCAAGCTGCAACTATGGAAAAGCAAGCCGCAAGCGTAGAAAAATCTGCAACTAGCGACATGGTAGCGCAAGGTATGGCGCTGCTTCCTATGTTAACCAAAACACTGGGCGTTACCGAAACTCAAGCAACTGGCGGCATGGGCGCGCTATTGCAAGCGGCTACCTCTTTGCTTTCCGATGGCGACTCAAAGTCACTTCTTTCAGCCATCCCGGGTGCCAGTACTTTAATGTCAGCGGCTCCAGCGCTTAAGAAGCTAGCCGGTGGCGAAGCTGAAGGCGGAATGTTAGCCGGTGCAATGGGCGCCGCTGCTGAATACAGCGACAAAGCCAAGGCAGCAAGTCAGCTTACCTCACAGTTTGAATCTTTAGGTTTGGGTGCCGATATGATTCCTAAGTTTGCCGATACTGCTAGTAGCTTTTTAGATCAGTCTGGCAAAGGCGAAGTCGGT
>NZ_MRUH01000122.1 GCF_001922985.1 Teredinibacter waterburyi | reverse complement strand
ATTTGCCGCCCCTTTTTTGTTTTAAACAAAAACAACTTTACGCGTTATAGGTTTTGGGTTTTAGACTTTCAATCGCTGCCAAAGCCAGATTTTCATCATCAAATTCGGCCAAGCCGCTCACACCAACACCACCGACAACCTTGCCATCCATTGTTAGTGGTAAACCACCGGCAATACCGGTCATTTTACTGTCTGTCCAGTAGCTTAAATCTTTGCCGGTTTCTTTCGCCCAAGCGCCCAAACTAGAGGTTGGCTGACGATCTCGTGCAGCTGAATAAGCTTTATTTTTTGCCAAAACACCCGCGTGAAATGCGGCATTATCTCGGCGAGAAAAACAGATAAGCTCACCGTGAGCATCGGTTACCGCTACGGCGATATTGTGTTCTAGGTCCTGCTCTGCAGCGATTTCGAATATACGCTGCATCAATTGTTCTGCATGTGCGAAAGTAAACATAAGTGTGGCTACCTTAAGGTTATGTTTAATCCAATAGGACTAAATCGTTGTTTATAATTTGTTATTCGTTACAAAGCCTGTAAATAGATATTGGGCACAATTCTTAGAATACAAGCATTAAAGCTTTCTAGGCGTTAGAACATTCCTCTTCACCCGACACTACCCTCGCCTAACCCCCTACTGTAAACTGCAGCCCTAGCAAAGGGGCGTACGCCCTCGAAAGCTCAGCTAACTCTTCTGGCAGAATGAAAAACTGATTATGGCAAAGGCTCAAAGTAAAACGCAGAAAAAAATAGACGCCAACATTCGCAACGCGTTAACCGATTTATGCGAGAACTCATTTAAGACAATCGATGGGTTTCAATGGTTAACCCACCAAGCAGATTTTGCCAACTTTCCCGCCAGCCTGCTTATTACCTGTGTGTTTGAAAGCCAGGAGCAGTTAACCGAAGCGACGAACCTAAAGCACTGTAGCGCAATTAAAACCGCTATTCAGGCAAGGTTATTAAAAATAGGTGTTCGCTTTAAAACCCTCGACCGTCAAGTGCAGTTCGATACAGAAGAAGCCTGCATAGCCGAAAACAATCACGACTGGCCGCTACGCCTTGCCAAACATACAGGTAGAGCCGTGCCTCACAGCACGCGTCCATAAGCGGCAAGCGCCGCCTCGGCAACACTTGCTTCCTTACCGCCACGCATGCGTTGGTAGTGTTGCACCAATTTATCTAGGTAACGGCGTTTAACGTCGGTCATATCCAGCCACAAGCTATCGCCAATTGCCGTTACCGGCTTAGTTGGCACTTTAGAGTCACTCGCAATTCCGTATTGATTGTTCTTGTTGTAGCGCAACCAAAGGTGTTCGTGACTAAAACCATTTTCGCTAATAAAAGCCTCATCTCTTAAGCCAAAATGATTCGCCTGTAAAAACCCGCGCAATTCAAACGTATGTGAGTTTGGGCTAAGTAAAAAATCCAGCTCTACCTTGCTATCGATATGTGAAGTGCGGTCAATATCTGAAGTGCGGTCAATATCTGAAGTGCGGTCAATATCTGAAGTGCTATCGGCGCTTGCATCCGTATCAAGGTTTTCAATAATACCCTCAAGCATCGCCATTAAACTCTGCCCGCCCACGCCCGCCACTATCACCAAGCGCCGTGCTCTGCCGCTAAACTGTAATTCTCGCGCGTCTGCACATTTAAAAAATATACGACCATCGTTAAGGCTTGCATAATCTACCGCTAGCTTGTCGACAATTGCCGCAACTTTATCGACTAGGTATACGCGGCTATGGATATGATGCTGATGAAGATGTAAACCCAACCGGCCGTGATCACAACACAGATCCCAGATTTCGTCATAGCCTTGGTTTGAATCAACCCATTGATACAAATGATTTAAGCGCACGCCTAAACGTCGAATTATTTTTTCGGTCATCACCGGGCAATTGCACTCGCTTGATACTCAATTGTGCCACTTAGATTATCGGCGCCAACTGTAAGGGTAAATTCGCCGGGTTCTACAACAGGCTGCATTGATTTGTTCAATAGTGAGAAGTCTGTATTGCTTAACTCAAAGTTAACCTGCTTGGTTTCACCGGGTAAAAGGTGAACACGTTTAAAAGCCACCAGTTTGCGTACCGGCGTGGTTACACTGCTAACCGTATCGCTAAGATACAACATTACCGTCTCGTCGCCGGCATAGCGGCCACTGTTTTTTACGTTCAGGCTAACCGTAACATCATCACTACCAGCAAACCTTTTAGGTAATTTCAAAGCACTGTAATCAAATTGTGTGTAGGACAATCCAAAACCGAATTCATACAATGGTTTACGACTGGTTTGATAAAAGCCGCCGCGATGAAACGCCGACGGTTTATGGTTATAAAAGCTCTGCACATGCCCCACAGAGCGAGGAATAGTAATCGGCAACTTGCCACTCGGGTTATAGTCGCCAAACAAGGCTTGAGCAATTGCTTCGCCGCCCAGTATGCCCGGCTCCCAAGCTTCCAAAATCGCACTGGCATTTTCGCTAAGCCATTCCGAGGCCACAGGGCCGCCGTTGATTAACACCGCCACAATCGGCGTGCCGGTGTCTTTAATGGTTTGCAACAAGGTTAACTGATCGCCGACTAAATCTAGCGTTGGCCTATCCAAATTCTCGCCGCTTGTTTTGTTTGGATCGAAGCGCAGCGAGTTCTCACCGACAAACACAATGACCACATCGGCTTTTTTTGCGCGTGTTTTTACTTGGGTTAACACACTTTTTGAATAGTCTTTATAGCCGGGTGTTTCGACAAAATCTACCGCTACAGAATCTGATACATAGGCATTAACACCTTCCAATGGCGTAACAATATCGTCATCGCTTTGAAAGCGCGCCCACTCACCGAGTATTGCCTGATTATTCGCCGATGGGCCGGTAACTAAAAGACGAATTTTAGCCTTTTTAGCTGCGCCGTTTGACGCGCTAGAATGTTTTTTAAGTGGCAAGATTTGATCGCTATTTTTAAGTAACACAATCGATTTTTGAGCCGATTCCAACGCCGCCTGTAAATGGGTTGGGCTTCTTAGCGCTTGATTCACATCACTTTCTTGTACCAAAGCATTCTCAAACAAACCCAACTGAAATTTAGCGTATAAGATTTTTTTAACCGACGCGTCTAGCCGTGACTCGTCCAACCGCCCTTCTCGTACTAAGGCGAGCAAGTCGTTATAAAAGTCGGGGCCATGCATATTCATATCCATACCGGCGTTTACCGCCAAGTAGGTTGCTTCTTTTGCATTGGCGGCGAGGTGATGTGCCGAGGCGAGCCGCGCAATGTCCATCCAGTCGCTAATAAAAAAGCCGTCAAAGCCCCACTGCTCGCGAATCAGCCCGGTTAAGTACTCGCCGTGTGCATGACAGGGTATGCCATTCAGATCGTTATGCGCCGGCATAATGGTAAACACATTGTTTTCGATTGCGCCTTTAAACGGCGGAAAAAATATTTCGTGTAGCGTGCGTTCAGAAACCTCCGCCGGTGCGCCGTTTACACCGTTATAGGCAATACCCCCTGCCACAAAATGTTTTGCCGAAGCCAACACGTTATCGGCATCGCTAAAGTCGCTACCTTGATAGCCGCGAATCATCGCATTACCCATAGCCGTAACCAGTAATGGGTCTTCACCAAAGGTTTCACCAAAACGCCCCCAACGCGCATCGCGCACCACTTCGATATTCGGCGAAAAAGCCCAGTGGTAACCGCTAGCACGCATTTCTATTGCGGTGTAATGGGCAATACGCTGGGCAAGGTTGGGGTCAAAACTCGCAGCCAAACCAATTTGACTGGTGTAAATAGTGGGGGCGCCGGTATACATGCCGTGGCCGTGTAATGCATCGGTGGCAATAAGTAATGGAATTTTTAAACGCGACTCGGCCGCCAGCTGCTGCAAAATATTCGCCTCGGCAAACGACGCGACTTTTAAAAATGAGCCAATTTTGCCCTGTCGCACCCAGTCGGCACGTTCGCCCAAGGCATTGGTGTAGGTTAACGCCGTATCGGCGCTAGCAATTTCGCCTTGTGCCTCGCCCACAAACTGGCTCATCTGGCCGACTTTTTCTTCTAAGGTCATCACCGCCAATAACAGCTCTACACGCTGCTCAGCCGGTAACGAAGCGTTCCAGTATGATGCTTTGCTCGCGCTCTCACTCGCCACGCTGCAATTTGCAAAAACAAGCACAAGCGAAAGTACGGCTAAAACATTAACGGCTACTGCCGTTAGAAAAGTAAAAAAGTTTCGTATTTTTAACATAAAGAATCCAAAGCTATCGGCACATATCACCGTCTCAGGTTTAGTGGTCAAACATAACTAAAAAGACACAACAAATGGAGCGATAAAGAGAACTAAAAAGACAACCAACTCGTATAACACCCAGCGCGTGAGAAAGGCGTGAATCTAACCATTAAAGTTAAGCCTTTGCTCCAGTTGAACTAACCAATCCCTTACCCAGATTAGCCTAGTATGGCTGCCGATTAGCGGCCTTGTAAAACGGCCCAAGCCTATCGCTAGTGGTCAGACTTACACACAAAGCATCTGGTTAAACCCGAAGGCCCGTCCATTCCACCCAACCGTGAGGAACTTCTATGCTGTTCGACCCAATTAAGCTTGGTGATTTAGAGTTACCAAACCGTATTATTATGTCTCCCTTAACCCGCTGCAGAGCCAGTGAGGGGCGAGTTCCCAACGCCATGATGGCCGAATATTACACACAGCGCGCAACGGCGGGCTTAATCTTTTCCGAAGCGACAGCCGTTACCCCCATGGGCGTAGGCTACCCGGACACACCGGGAATATGGTCGCAAGCGCAAGTAGAAGGCTGGAAAGCAATTACCAAATCGGTTCACAAGGCCGGTGGTCGCATCGTCTTACAGCTTTGGCATGTGGGCCGCATCTCCGACCCAAGTTACCTAAACGGTGAGTTACCCGTTGCCCCCAGCGCAATTGCAGCGGCTGGCCACGTCAGCGGTATTCGCCCAGAAAAAGCCTATGTACAACCACGCGCGCTTGAAGCCGCCGAAATCGCCGACATTGTAGAGGCCTTTAGAAAAGGGGCCGAAAACGCAAAAGCCGCCGGTTTTGATGGGGTAGAAGTACACGGAGCCAATGGCTACCTGCTCGACCAATTTTTACATAGCTCTACCAACCAACGCAGCGATGCCTACGGCGGCAGTATCGAAAACAGAACAAGATTAATGCTAGAAGTTGTCGATGCAGCGGTATCGGTATGGGGAGCCGGTCGCGTTGGTATTCACCTATCGCCAAGGGGCGATGCCCACGACCTAAGCGACGAAAACCCTGCGGCAACCTTTAGCTACCTAGCAACCGAGTTAGGCAAACGTCGTATCGCCTACATCTTTACGCGCGAACATCGCAACGAGCCTGCGCTTTCCGAGCTAATTAAAAGTACCTTTGGTGGCCCACTAATTGCCAACGAGCACCTCAGTAAAGAATCGGCCTCCGCCTTGTTGGAATCTGGCATAGCCGACGCCGTGGCCTTCGGCAAAGACTTTATCGCCAACCCAGACTTGGTAAAACGTTTTGCCACAAACGCAGAACTGAACAAATGGGATGCCGACACTTTTTATGCGCCAGGGCCAAAAGGCTACACCGACTACCCTGCACTGCCATAACGCCATCCGCTAGCAAATAACCTTAGCCGCACTAACCAGCGGTTAAGGTTAATACTTGTAGCCAAGCAGTTTGTTTAGATCGACCACCGAATTTATTACCGCATCTGGCGTTATCTTAGAGCCCGCCACCAACTCCTCGCGGTATTTACCCGTCTTAACCAAAACACCGGCAATACCGGCCCCCTGAGCGCCACCAACATCAGATTCAATGTCGTCGCCTACCAATATTGCCTGCCCTGCACCTACCTGCATAGAGCGCAGCGCAAGATTAAACAATCGCGGGCTGGGTTTGCCGATCACAATAGGCACAGCACAGGTAACCGACTCCAGCGCCGCCACAAACGCGCCGATATCCATACGCAAACCATCCTCCTCCTGCCAGAACTTATTGCGATGCATACACACCAATTTGGCACCACCCATTAACAGGTTAAATATCTTATTCAACAACGCGTAATCCCACGCCTCGCCAATATCGCCTATTACCACATAATCTGGCCGCGGGTTACTGGGGAATTTTTCAAAACACGCCTTCACCGCCTCGTGCACCGCTAAAAATACACTCGGCGTCCCCTGCATTGCCAAGTATTCAACCGTAGCGGTAACCGCCGAAAACATCTCTTGTTCTGCAGCCGCAAAACCCAGTAAGCGAAGCTTCCGCGTTAATGCCGTAGGCGTACGAGTAGTGGTATTGGTAACGAATCGAAAGGGAATATTGTGTTGATGTAATCGCGCTAGGGTTTCTATTGCGCCGGGAATAACACGGTCACCCACAAACAACACGCCGTCCATATCGAACAACACAGCCTTGATAGAGGAAGCAGAAATCATAGCGAAACACCTCAGTTCAAACATTGTGATAACAAAAATATTGGTAACAAAGTTGAGAAGATGTAGCCGAAAAATTCAGACTAAAAACTGAGAAGAAAGGCCGGAATTTGTGTGAGAACTCAATAGCTTACCGGCTGCAACTAGAATGCACCGCTGAGGAGGAATCTGCAACTACAATGAAAATAAAACAGTTTTGAGGCTTAGAAAGAAAATGACAGATTTAAGGACACGAACTAGTGCCAGACACACCGCAGCCCTTAGTCCGATCTAAAGTACGTATAGCATGTTAACCCATCTGCAAAAATACGTTAAATAACCATATCACCCTGCCGCCTACAGCCAAAACTTGCTAACATCCGGACCTCAAAATCTGCATTGCCAGTCGATGCAACTGAAGCAGAAGTCATTAACAGAAATGCTGATATTCGAAAAATAAAAATGGCGGACTTAGTTTAGCGAAAAGCAAGGCATTAAAGAACATTATAGATAAATTTAAAAATGGTTATTTTAAAGCTCCAAAATCCCCCAATAATCAGGTACAGCAAGATGGTAAAGATATTATCAATTTTCTCTTTTGTAGTATTCCTAGCAGCATGTACCGATGTGGATACCAAAGAAAATGTTATTAGCGTGGGGAATATTGTAAATACGGGTAATGATGGCGCAACCAGTGAATTTTGTTCCGATTTTTCTCTAACTAAGGAACAAGCTCAGGATTTTTTTAAGAATGCCGAACAGGTGACAGCCAGAGACATTCACGACAACTATTCATTCTTACCCTGCTTCGTGACCGGAGAAGGCTACCTGAACGAACAAAAGTGTGAATGGAAGATTCGAGCTGGTGGTACAGGTAGTATTGAGTGTGAAGATATTTCAATACTTATGGCATGTGAAGATTGTTTGCCAATACAAGAATAAATACTTAACAAAAACGTACAGCCCAAGCTAGAATATACGCGGCCTACCCAATACTTTGGCCGTTTCTTTACTTGACGTTATATGGACATTAGGAATGCATTATGAAATTAAATCTTAAAATAGTTACCTTACTTATAGGCTTTTTTCTTACGAATTCAGCCCTAGCTTCAGAGTGTGATAAGTCGTGCCAAAAAAATCTTATCGATAGTTATTTTGAACGTTTAGGTGAGGTTTATAAGAAAGGATCGAAAGCGGAAGATATCGTAAACTTATTTGGCTTATTTTCCCCCGAAGTACGCTACGAGCATATTGAATATGAAGCAAATTTCAATAAGCAGGAATGGCAAGTGGCTTTTACCGAAAACCATAAACGAGGAGCCTATAGCGCCGCTAACAATAGTGTTATAACCGTTAAGAATTATATTTTTGGTAAAAGCCATGTTGCAATTGAATACAGTTACGGTGAAATTTCCGAAACTGGCGATTGGGTTGCCAAGGGCGACCAAAATCTATTAGCGCTATTTGGGTTTAAGGGTAAAAAAATAAACTTGGTTAGAGAGTACTGGTAATCGATTACGCAACTACCGTTGTTACCTCGGCCCAGCTCCTAGTATCGAGAATAACCTGCGCCTGTATGGGTACGGGGGTTTGCGTTCCTACGGCTGGGCAGCTCCCCCTTAGAATATCTATCCATTCCTGCGTTCGGTTTTACGGTATTTAAAACCGAACATCATTGCAACAAGCAACATTACCTGCAGTAGCAATCCCCTCCTCTACTCAAACTACCACCTAGGCCTGTATTCTAAAATGAATAGAGGTATAAAACCCCACGAAAGGCTCTATTCAATATTCTTTATTGAAATAAGGCGAGGAATAATTACATAGCAGCATACGAACGCGAGGGAATAGTCGGAGTTTTTTACAGCTGGAAAATAAAAGGTTTAGGCGCGAGTATATTTTTTAAAAAAGTTAGTGACTTTGCGGGAATGTTTTGAGACTTTAGAGGGATTGCAAGCGAAGCAGCACGGCTAAAGTATACTTTTTTTAGGCGGCTGGTAATCGTGGTCGTATACAGGGCTAACGGACGTTTTTAATCTTGGCCTATTGATGTGTTGTAAAGTGTACTTACGACGTTGAATACAATGTTATGCGGTAAAAAAGCAGAGCGGTAGTAATCGACTCAATTGAAAAGTTTAACCTCGGCCTGAAGTGCTAAATGAAATCTTCTACCTCCAAAGCAAATAGGCCTCGATTAAAAACAACCAGATGAAGAGTTAGGGATGATAAATAATATAGTAATTACGGATATTGCCAGCTACGACTCAAATGGCATCGAAGTTACAGATTTGAAGAAAGTTAATTTCTTTTATGGTGCGAATGGTTGTGGAAAAACTACCATTTCCAATTATCTTGCTGATACAGATGAGCTTCTATTCAACGCATGCTCTATAGATTGGGAAGGTGGCCAGCCATTAAAAACATTGGTCTACAACAAACAGTTCCGAGACAACAATTTTGGCACAGGTGCAATTGCAGGCGTATTCACTCTGGGGCAGGCAACTAGGGAAGATATCGAGCATATAACCAATAAAAAGGTGGAAGTTACTGAGCTTCGAACAGTGCAATCCACACAGCAAGCAACCTTAATAAGCCAGAAAGACCGACGAAAAGCCATCTTAGATAGCTTTACTAACGATTGCTGGGGTGTTTACAAACAATATGAAGGCACATTTAAAGAAGCCCTATATGGCCATATCAATTCCAAGGTAAGCTTTAGAGCGAAAATATTAGCTGACCATGAATCAAATTTGTCAGCTATATCAGCGATTTCGGATCTTGAAGCTAAAGCGGCCACTTTATTTGGTGAACCACCAATCCGCATCGATACGATTCCCACTATAGATATAAATTCATCCATTGATAGTATTGAGCAGGACGCTATCTGGCAGAAAGTAATCATAGGAAAAACCGATGTCGATATAGCAGGCTTGATTACTAAGCTTGGAAATAGTGATTGGGTAAACCAAGGCCGTGACTTTATTGCTGATGATCAAATATGTCCTTTTTGCCAACAGCCTACAGTAGGTGAGGATTTTAGAAGCCAAATTGAAGAGTATTTTGATGAAGACTTTAAGCGAGACAAAGTAAGACTTGCAGATCAACAAACCTCCTATTCAGATCTTATGACCCCAATTCTTTCAACGCTCGAGCATATTGAAACATCTGAAAAAGCAAAAACTGAGTCAAAGCTTGATGTTGAAAGATTTTCTTCTCATTTGAGAGCGATCCATAGCCGAGTATCTGAGAATAAGATATTAATTGCGGAAAAGCTTGAGAAAACCAGCCAGAAAATATCGCTATCAAGTACTAAAGAGGACTTGGAATACATCTCCGCTGTTATTGAACAGGCTAACGAGGCTATAACTAGCCACAATTTACTGGTAGACAACTATGATCAAGAAGTTTCCAGTTTAAAGATTGAGGTATGGCTTTTCCTAGTTGATGTGTTAGCTGAGAAAATACATGCTTATGTATCAACTGCTAATGGCCTACAACGCGGGATTGATAACATCTCCGATGAGATAGCAAGACGTGAAGAAAATATTCGCGAGTTAGATCGAGAAATTGTAGTGCTAAGTAGGAATGTTACAAGTGTTCAGCCTGCGGTAGATGAAATAAATCGATTGCTAACTGCCTACGGGTTTACCAATTTCCTGATTGTTCCGTCTCCTGAGCAGCAGAACCATTACGCAATTCAGCGTGAGAATGGTGAGCAGGCCCAGCACACCCTTAGTGAGGGTGAAGTCACTTTTATTACTTTCCTGTATTTTGTGCAGCTAGCAAAAGGCGCATTGGACCAAAACTCCGTTACAGAGGATAGAGTTTTGGTCATAGATGATCCAATCTCTAGCTTGGATAGCAATATATTGTACGTGGTTAGTACTATAGTGAAAGATTTGATCAAAGAAACCAAATTAGGATCAAGCACCATCAAGCAAATGCTGCTGCTGACACACAATGTTTACTTTCACAAAGAGGCTTCCTTTATTAGTAGCAGGTCAAATGGTGATCGTGATACAAATTATTGGATAATCAGAAAGGGTCATAACATCTCGTCGATTCAAGCCTTTGGTCAAAATAATCCAATAGAGTCTTCATATGAGTTACTTTGGAGGGAAATCAAAGAATGGCGCCAGAACTCAGGGATCTCCCTTCAAAACACGATGCGCAGAATTATTGAAAATTACTTTAAAATCTTAGGAAGATTTACAGATGAAGGAATAGTCGAGAAGTTTGATTCCTTTGAGGAGCAGCAAATATGTCGTTCGTTAATTAGCTGGATTAATGATGGCTCACACGCCATTCCTGATGACCTTTACATTCAAACACCTGATGATTCAGCCCAAAGATACCTGAATACTTTTAAAAAGATATTTGAATACACAAACAATCAGGGCCACTATCAGATGATGATGGGAGAGGAAGTGTGAATCTGCATAACAAGGCGCTGCTACGGAAAATTTACTCGCTGTCGCTCCTAAATTCCCGCAGAGCGCGACGTTATGCGTGGTATTGAAAAAAGCGCTTTGTCGGTTTTAGGTTTGTGGTAATTGTCTTTTT
>NZ_MRUH01000121.1 GCF_001922985.1 Teredinibacter waterburyi | reverse complement strand
GTAGGTTTTTTTAAGGCTGTTACGGGTTTCTTGTACTAGCTGGTCGCCCGCCCATAGGTAGTGGGTTTCGCCGAAGGTATCGCGCTTTTTTATACGCCTGCCGAGTGGGTCGTAGCTGTAATGGGTGGTTTGCCCGTCGCGCTGTACTTTTACGAGTTGGTTTTGCAGGTTGTATTCAAATTCGGTTACTAGCTTGCCGTCTTTGCCGCGACTTTCTTTTATTAGGTTGCCGCGCTTGTCGTATTCGAATTTTTTATCGCCCTGCATGGCGAGGCGGTTGCCGCTAACATTTGTCTGGCGGTTGGATTTTTGCTCGCTTATAGCGACTAGATTACTGGCGGGGTCGAAGGCGAAGTGTTCGCTGTTGCTGCCGTCCGCTTGGGTTTCGACTTTTTTCAGGCGGTCGAGCAAGTCGTAAATGTAGCGGGTTTGTAATTGGCCGGGGCTGTTTCGATTTAGGTTGGCATTATCACCTAGAAGCGCGCCGCCTTCGTTTATTTGGCTGAGGTTGCCAAAGTCGTCGTACTGGTATTGACGTACAATTGGGCGCAGGCTTTTATTGTTGCGATTAACGGCAACTTGCTGGGCTAGCCTGCCACTGGGGTCGTAATCACGAAACGTAGAAAGTTCGCCTTGGTCGCGTCGAGTTTCGCGCCCCAACACATCGCGCTCTATTTGGGCTACACGCTCGCCATTCCAGCTAACGTCTTGCAGCAACTTTCGTTCGTCGTATGCATAGCCGATGCTTTCGCCGTTAGGTAATAGCATGCCGGTTCGTATGCCGGGCCACTGGGTTTGGTATTGAATATTGGCGGCGCTGCTATTAATTTTTTGCATGCGATCGTTAATATCGCAGTGATGTTCGCGTTCGAGCGTGCCAAAAATATTGTAGTCAAAGCTTAGGTACTGATCGGTATTGTAGGTTTCTTTTAAGCGGCCTTTCGCGTCGTAAACATAGCGGCTGCGTTCTTTCTGTTCGGGGTTGGCAACCGAAGCACTCACTTTTGTGGTCATACGGCCAAGTGCGTCGCGCTCGAAACGGGTGATTACGCTACCGCCATCCATATGTTTTATTAAATGGCCGGCGGCGTTGTATTTGTAGTGTTGGATGCGGCCATCGAAGCCGACTTCTTTTATTAGGCGTTCGTTGCCATCGTATACAAAGCTGTAGCGCTCGCCGTTTTCATTTATCAATGTGGTTAGGTTGCGTTCGGTATCGTATTCGTAACGCAGGCTATTCCCTTCGCGGTCGATACGTTTTTTTACTTGGCTTAAGCCGTCGTATTCAAACTGTGTTACTCGCCCTCGCGGGTCGCTGTGGCGAACGAGCTGGGCGTTCTCGTTATATTCATAGAGGTTTACGCTAACATCATCGGGTAAGGCGTTGGGCGCAGCACTTGGCGCTGTGGTTTTTATCACTTGGCCAAGGGCGTTGTATTCAAAGTGGGTTTGCGGGCCGGGCTCGTCTTTATTTAAACGGGTTTCGGCAGTTTTTATTTGCCCCCACGCGTCGTAGTAAAAATAACGGCGCAGGCCCTCGGGGGTCACAATTGCGGTTAATTGCCCAGCTTTGTTCCAGTGGTAAACATTTGCGCGGCCGTCGGGTTGGGTAATTTTGTTAACGAGACCATTGGCATTGTAGCTGTAGTGGGTGGTTTTACCGGCGGGGTCGGTTGCGGTTTCTACTAGGCCATTCGAGCTATATTCGTAACGCCACAGATTGCCGTCTTTCTCTTTAATTCGGGTAGGCTTGCCACGAAAATAGCCGATGGAGTGCTGCTGGTTTAGGGCATCGGTTTCGCCGGCGGGATTGTTTTCGGGGTCGAAAAAATAACGCGTGGTGTGACCAAGTGGGTCTATGTAGCTAACTTTACGGCCGTTTAAATAGCTGTAGTGATGTTCGCCACCTTCGTTATCTATTTCTAAGACAATTTGACCGTATTCGTTGTATTGAAAGCTGCTGGTGTAACCACGGCTGTCGGTGGCGTAGCTGGTACTGTTGTCTGGGTCCCACTTGAAGCTGTAATCGTAAACGCCGTTGTCGCCCCAGGTGCGGGTACAGCGCGCGCTGCTGTCGTTGGCATCCCATTGGTAGTAGTAGCTAAAACCGGTAATCAGTATTCGGCGTGTAAATAAGTGGTTGTTGTATTCGTAGTCTTCGCCTTCATCGTCGGCATTACGCTGGGCGATAAGGTCGTTATTGTCGTCGTAGTGGTAGCGGGTTAGAGTTTTTTGTAAGGCGGTTTTTTCGTCTTGCAGTACCAGTTCAACTACACGGTCTTGATCGTCGCGAACGATATGAAAGGCTTTGCCCCAGTTACCTTCTATACGAAGCACGTTGTTATTGGCGTTGTAGCTGAAGTCAATGCAGTAGCCTTGCTCTTCACGCACACCGCGTAAGCTAGAGCGATAGGCGGGATGACGCAGTTGGCGCAATCTAAAGACGGGGGTTTCGCCAAGTTGGTCGAACAGCTTGTCGGGTTTGCCGTTTTGCTTTAGCAGGAAGTGTTTGGCGTCTAGGCGCTGTAATGTTATGGCTTCGGGTAAATAGCGGGTTTCCTGTTGCTCGCTGGGCAACTTCATTGGGATAGTGCGACCTTCGTCATCAAAGTAGTTAACGCTAAAGCCGTCTATTTCTAGCCGGTCGGTGCCGGCGTGTGTCCAGCCGCAACCCAAACCCGTGTTGCGGCTATGGCTAGAGCGATAGGTTCTATTCCACGCAAAGGCTAGTGGGCCGGGTAATAGCGCATCTGTTAATTGCAGTACTTCTTCGCCCGACACCATGCTAATCGGGCAGCCACGGGTTTCGGTTTCTTCTACGGGTTGCGCGCCTTGTCTATTGCCGTCACCACTGGTGGCGGGGGCATCGCTTTCTTGCGGGCTTAGCTTGGTTTCGGTTGCATCGGGCTGATCGACGGGCTTGTCACCGCGCGCGCCACCGAGTTCGGCGACTTCGGTAGGCCCCGTGGCGCCGCCGGTATTACCGGAGTTGTGGTTCGCCACCCTTGGCTTTGCGCTATACACCCAGGCTTTTTTAGCCTGCACCAACTCGGCGATAGACTGCTGTGCAGCGCTGTCGTCTGTTAGGCTCACGCCGGGGATATTGAGGGCTTGTAGGGTTTGCTTCCAACTCTTGCGATCTGGCTGCTGGCAGGTGTTTAGGAATGCCAACACCGCGGCGGTATTAGCGAATGATTTGAGCGGAGTACCCGGCCGCGGCTTTCCAGTTAAGAAAAACTCGCCACTGGTTTTATCCTTAAGTTTTACGCCTTCCATGAAACCATCTCTCAGATCTTTATTAATGGCGACTAATGTAACATTACCCGCCGTAATCGAATGTTAAACAGGTAACACGGCGTCGGTTACAGACGAACTACCTCGCCCAATGTAATCCACTAGCCGAGCGCTTGTTAGTATTTTTGTGACCAACACCGCAAAACCTAAGCACGCGCTACAACCGCGCAAAACAACCCCCCGGTAACCTTGTAGCCTGCTGACCACACAGAATAAACTAGAAGACGCTGTGCCGGCTCCTTCTTTTAGAGGCAAATCGTTGGCATAGGGTTCATATCCATTATCAATACGTGCAGTTTTTGACAGCGAAGGAACGATGATAAGAACACAAACAATTCGAAACACCTCTGGGGCGTTGTACAAATTTCACCTACAAAGCGATGGAATAGTACCAGCCGGATTAAAATCCATACGCTTTACCGGCGAATTACACGCACGGGCATTTATTAATTCATTTCCCGTAGACTTAGTTTTCTGGCGGGAGCTAGGGCTGGCGCTCACGACAGATGTACGTACCGCCAGTCAAGCAGACCTACTGAATCGTCTTGCTGCTGCCATGTACCGCCAGCCGACTCTACGTGTTTTTGAAGTTACAGCGTTTAAGCCAAGCGATCAAATATTCGCCAAAACACAAGTAAAACAAACCGGCGGGCTTGTTACTCAATTTGTGCCCGCAAGTGAAAAATTAGCCTCAGGTAAAGCAGCAACACCAATGTTTGGTGAGAAAAAAGTAGCATTAGCCTTCGTCGAGAAAGTTCTAGCGCCAGCTGATAGCGAACAAATCGCCAGTATCTACGCACTCACCTCCCCCACAGCAACGGCCGGCGCCGCACCGTCTGTGGGCACCGATGCAATGCTAGATCGAATAGCCGATGCACTCTGTAATGGCGAGCTTGGTATAAACGAAAGCCGAATGACGCCTAGCGGGAAAGAAAGCTCTGCGGATAATAGTGCAGATGAATCTTCTAGCTCTCCCCCTCCGGCGAACTCCCCAGGAAATCGCGCTGCACCTTTAGCGCCAGAAGCAACTGAAAGCTGCGGCGTATGTACAGCCACGGATCTAGTCATTAAATGCGGGCACGGCAGAACCCAGAACCCGAAGGGCCTACTGCGCGTTGTTCCTTCTACCGACACGACAAAGACAAAGGACTACGAATTAATGGGCGTGAAAGTGTCCATTAAGCACAAATACAATGGCCGCGATAAAATTGAGTGCTCGCTTACGCTCGCCAAGGATAAGCTGGCGACCTGCCCCCAAATTAGCGACGACGGTACAAGCTGGACAAACAGTAAAACAAAAACAATAGAGACCTACAAAAAGAACAGTGACCCAGACAATTGGACGATCGATATTTCCCCGAAAACCACCCAGATTCAAGCTAAGGGGTGCGACGGTAGTGTCGTCACACGCACGCTGGAAACCTATCCGAGTGACGAATACTCGATTACAGGTAATTTAGATATTTTTGCCAGTTGGGCGGAGGAAATTAATGAGGCGTGGAAAACCTGGGGGAAAACGGTTTTTTCATTATCGCCAGTCAAAATTGTGCCGAAGATCACCGGTCCAACAGGATCTTTTAGTGCCGCGTGGGGATGGAAAGAAGCATCCGACTGGGACACCTATTACGACGTTAGCGCAGAGTTTGGCTTAGACCCTATTTTGGGCGTAGAGATTGAAGCGTCCATTAGCTTCGTCGAACTCGCCCTAACCGCCGCCGGTTTACCGCCCCCCGCCTCGACATTTGCGGCAAAACACCTCGCAGATATGCAAATTTTTTGCTCTGCAGGTTGTAGTGGCTCACTAACCGGCTCGCCCCACAAACAGTTCTACCCGGATGGAGGTGAAAAAACTGAAGGCGAGGCTAACTTTAAAGTAGAAGGTAATGTAACCCTAGGTGCAAGAGCCAGAGCCGGCAGTGACTACGTAATCTCAGTAGAACTTGAAGTGAATGGCAGCGTAAAAGTAGAAGGGAAAGACACCTTAAAATTAGATAACACAGGGCTACATGCACAAACTACCGTCAATGTGGAACCCTTCGTTGGTGTTGCAAAATATAAAATTAAGTATATGAAGATCAAGTCAAAAAGTGGTCAGAAAGAATGGAAGCCTTGGTCGAAGTATGAACTTTATAAAAGCGCAAACAAAAAGATTTTCCCGCGATGAAAAAATACCCTAGGAGCCCCAATTGAAATTAGCTAATCTCGTTAGCCTTTTGGTGTTAATTGCCATATCCAGTTTCGCACAATCCAAAGAGGTAACGCTCGTGCACAATATTTACTATACAAAAATCGAAATCACAAATGTAACGGCCGATATTCGAGTTAATGATTTTCCCGTAGCAAAACACAGTGATGCGAGCGGTTTCGAAGTAGAAGAATCCATAAACAACCTGCTCGTTCAAGGGGAAAACAGCTTAAGCATTTCGCTTGCGCCGCTAAACGACGCTGAAACTATCGTCGGAACCGTAAAAGTCGTTGTATACCTACACGATAACACCTCAGATTTCCCGAAAGAAAAACAACGCCATATCGACTTCACCTACCCAAGCGAAGCTTTTCCAGCCCCCCAAGCCAGCCTAAATCAAAAGTTAGTATTCGAGCTGTCAGACATCCCTACATTAAAACTTTGGAATAACACCGAAAAAGTAACGGCATTAACGGCAGCAGATAAATCAGACATTCTTAAAATCGTCAACGAACTCGAGCAATCGATATTAACCGGTGCTATCGACAGGGCCATAGCACTACAAGATTTTAAGTTGACGGATGACGCCCTAGCGGAAGGGAAAAGCAAAGCGCAGATTGCGGAGGCTGTCTCGTTTAACTACAACTGGATCGCTGAGCAAAAGCCGGTAGCCGCAGAAAAGCTAACACCCGAAAATATTAGCTTCGAGCTTGTCGCTAATGGCCGTGCCGTTTATGTCTCAAAAAAATCTGGCAGTGAAGCCATAGAATTAGAATCTGAGGAGCTCGGTTTCGAGCTACCGACCTTTGTAGCTAAGACCGCCGCAGGCTGGCAAATTGTTAGATGAGTACCACCAAAGAGCTAATATGAAAATGATCTACATACTCGTCTTAATAGCCGTTGCAGCGTTCATCGCCGTTACATTTTTTCGTCTCTACAGTAGCACAAGCTGGGAAACAACCAAGGCGCATATCACTCACATAGACATTGTTCAAGAAAGGCAAACCGACAGCTCATCCCAAACTGCGGCCAAGGTAAGCTATGACTACAGAGTAGACCTGAAATACACATTCGTATTTGATGGGAAGGAATATCAAGGATCAAAATTTTACCCTGGCCTGCCAAACATATTCGAATACAAGGAAGATGCTGTAACGGCACTTAAGGGCTTGCAAGTTGGCGACGCGACAACAGCCTATTTCAACCCTCTTAAGCCGACGGAATCAAGCCTATACACACTTAAAGGGCTACCGAATAAAACATTGATTCTGTCATCACTGATCATTTTGTTTGTATTCGGTGTTGTCGCAACGGGATTCTATTTTTTTACTAAATATATAGAGTTTTAAGACGGTAAGAATTCTATCGGGAAGGTTACCGTCACCGCCTCTACGTCTTTTTCTCCAAACTTGAAAGTTTTGATACGAGCGAGCAAACGTCGCTCTAACGCGGGGTCGTTGAGCTGGCTAGAGACAATACGAATATTTGTAACCGAGCCATTAGGTGCGATCGTTATCTCGAGAACGACTTTTCCTTTTAAGCTTGGATTTTTACGTCGTTCACGATTGTAAATTGAGTAAAGCGAACCTTTGTTCTGATCGAATACAATCGTGACTTCTTCTTCAGATCGCACTTTGCCAGTACGCTCACCGCTACTTTTACTCGTAACTCCGTCACCTTTAATTGGTGTGCCGTCTTTAAATAGAGACTGCTTCACAAGCGCAACGTCACGTTTACTTAAGCTTGTTGAACCAATGCCACCGCCCGTATAAGCCGCGGCATCTACGCCGCCACTGCCTTCGCTAACACCCGCAGTAAGCACATCGGTTGAATGTACCGCGGCTTGCTTGGCCGCATCACTACTGCTCGCCTGTGTCGCCACAAGATCATCAACATCGGAACTATCTATAAGGTCGGCCATTTCGGACGCGAGCGCTAAAAGCCCGCTTTGCGACGCCTTTTCTCGCGCTTCTTGCTCGACTTCTGTGAGCGGTGCGGCTTCAATCTCGGGCGCGATATCGCGAGCGACTTTTGGCTTGGGTGTGGGGATGGGCACTGGCGTTGGAATAGGTGTGGGCTCGGGAGTCGGCACAACTTCCACTTCATTGTCTTCTATAAATTCGGCGACACGATCGGGAACAACGCTTTTAAATCTATCCACTTCTGGCACAGTAATAGAATCCAACACCAAGGCGAGCGCGAACATTACGATAAAAACGCTAACCGTAATAAGTATGAAGCTACGCTCTTCGCGGCTATCGGGCAGCCAGTCGAGGGCAATAGTTTGATAGGTTTGTGCGGTCATACTACTCGTTTTCTTGGGCTATTGGCTTTCGCCATTCAACTTACTCTTCGCTATTTGGTTGGCAGCGAATGCAATTTTTGTGTAGTTCGCTTGCTGACAGGTTTTCATAATCTTCCGCACGAGCTGGTAGGGAATATTTTCATCACCCATAATCGTAATTGCGCGACCTTCCGCACCTAAGTTGCGAGCTAATACCGAACGACTCCCCTGTAATTCCAGCTCAGTTTTTAAGCTTTGAATGACCTCATCGGTATCGGCAAGTGCCGCATCAACACCGATAATACGTCGCCCTTGCACCAGAATATCGACGGGGGTTACCGCTATTACAAGCGTTTCTTCTGGCGCTTTTTTGGCTACGGAGGTTGGCAACTTTAAATCTTTTGCCGATGGCAACTGCTGCGAGCTAGACGAGTTAACCAATAGAAAAAACACCAATATCGTAAAAATATCCATCAGTGAAACAAGGTTCAGTGCTGGCTGCTTACGCAGTTTATGATGGCGTTCCATACGCCGAGCGCGTCGAGATGCAGACATTAGGGCACCGCCTTATCAGCAGGACTATCGCTGGAATTAGCTGCATTGACATCAGATAGTGTCGGCGCATCGCCGATAGAAATATTGGGAAATAATTCAACGGTTTGCAGGCTGGTAATATTGACCACATCCGCCGACTTTACTCTATCCATAACCTGAATCATAACTTTATAGGGAACATTGCTATCGAGTAACAGGGCGATACCTTTTTCGTCAGGAAAGCGGCGCTTAATTTCAATCAATACGTCGGCGAACAAATTCCAATCGGTAGTCTCTCCGGTAAAAGGGACCTGCTTTAATACACCGAGGTTGCCGTCTTGGATCGTTAACTGATCCGCTTGCACTACAACTTGTAACTGCAATTTAATTTCTTGATCTGGGTTTTCTTTTTGCGCGGCATCTAACGCAGGCAAATTTAATTCCAGCACAGTCATTCGCGAGAACACGGCGGTAATAAGCAGGAACGGAACTAAGATCACCATCAAATTCATAAAGGCGGTGATATTAAGCTCTACTGTTTCTTGCAAATGTTTTTTACGGGCGAATTTCATGAAGGCTTGCTTATTCGTCCGTCATTAAGTTGAGGCACTTTACAGTTGCCATTTCGAGAGTGTCGACTAAGCGGGAAGTTTTAGTCGCAAGATAGGAGTGCATCAGAATAAGCGGTATAGCCGCAGCCAAACCAAAGGCCGTGGTATTCATCGCAACCGAAATACTCGCGGAAAGCAGATCGGCTTTCTCTGCAGGGTCTGCACTTGCTACAGCAGTAAAGGCTTGAATCAAACCGATAATAGTACCCAACAGCCCTAACAGCGTTGCAATATTTGCGAGTGTAGCTAGGTAGTGAGTGCGCAACTCAAGGTCAGGCATCACTTCCATTACACCCTCTTCCATTGCCGCCTCAATCTTTTCACGATCAGCCTGATTACGACGCCGAGCAAAGCCGTAGGCTAACACACGTGCTAACGGTGCTTTGCTCTCTTGAACGGCCTTATCGGCCCGTTCGTAATCGTTAGCTTTAATCATTGGTGTTAAGGATTTCCACAATTTATTAGTCTTTGCTTGAGTAGAAAGCAAATACATAAACCGCTCTAGCGCAATGGCCAGACCCAGCGCCATAACAACCAGAATGGCGTACATAAAAGGGCCGCCGGACTGGAAGAATTTAACTAAAACCATGGTGTTAAACCTCTAATGATGTTGTGACTTGCCTTAAGGCAACGTTACTAATGATTATTTTAATCTTTGTTTGGTATTCGACGTACAAAATTAGGCTGTGTATCGGTACTGCTTTGCTCTACAGTTTTTTCGATATCTTCCCCGGTAACGGCTGGTATCGCATAACGTGTTAGGTTTTCTTGGCCAGTAGCATTTCCGTTATAAGCTTGATCGATAGCATCTAATATTTCGCGCCGCCGCGCGCGGTACTTTTGCGGTCCAATTTCTCGGTTGTAGTAAACTTCCGATAACTCGCGCAGCATCTGTGAAAAACTAGAATGAGGCATGGCTAATTCAGCTCTATGTAAAGTGTGTGTTAGACAAGCTAAGGTTGCTATTTTAGTCGCGTTTCATTAACGCTTTAGTAGCACTCTAGTAACGATTTTATCTGTTTCTTCTATTTTTCAGTTAACTTTACCGGCCGCTATTCTAGCCTTTTTCGGCTGCCATTTGTAACAGTTAAAATCACAGTATTAACGTTCGATAATTTCGCGTAACACTCGGAACCCGGAATGATCATCCGCTTGCCCATTGTGGGGTTCGCTAAAGTTCACACTACATTCTTCCATGGCGGTCGAGTAAGACCCGCCCATAGCGACTAGCGTACCACCGGTGTCAATCACTAGCTCACGCGCGTTACCAACGTGGTTCACTAATCCCCACTTATTTTGACGCCCGACAGACGCTTTAATAAGCGAGTCCCCCTTTTGGATACCTCGAGAATTCAGCAAACAGTTACGGTTTGAATCAAGCGAGCCCGTTTGCGCCCTTGCAGCGTAAACCCATTCAACTTTTGTCGGTAGACGATAATTCCTTTTTGCCTTTTCGGTTAACCACGCCAAGTAGCCGCGAATCTGTGCCTGAGAAATATTGGTAACGGGTAAGTCAACATTAACAGTCGTGTTGGCCTTGCACTGTTTGGTGTCCGTACAGTACGCATTCATTTCTTCCACAGAAACTTCGTATTTGCCAATCGCAAAAATTTTCATAGAGCCGCGTTCAGGAATCACCACCATTGCCGGGCCTTTGTCTAACCCTGGCATACGATCTCGACAAATCGCTCGTTTACCGCTTGCACCCAAGCCTGCGAGTGAACTGTCGCAGGGATCCTTTGGAATAATTTTTACGTTTGCGATAGTGGTATTGTCGGGGAAGATACGCATTGCCAATTTCTTTTGCTCTACCGCGCGCTCGGGAAAGGAGCGCCCGACCTTGGCGATACACGCTGACAAGCCGGAAACAATTTTTGGCTCCGCTTTGCGGTAATCGCTAATATTGACATCGCGCAACTTGGTAATTGCGATATCAAAGTCGCGCATATTAATAGAGGATTTACACTGCAGCTGCGCATCAACGTTACTCATCGCCGTATTAAAAATATTGCGTTTTTCAACGACAACAGCTTCTTCCACTTTAGCCTGTTGGCGGCGCTGCTGCGCCAATTTCTGCTCTCGTTGCGCGGCCAACTCTCGCTCGGCAAGCACTTTAACTACGTCGGCTAATTTTTCCTCTAAGCTTGCTAGAGCCGTTAGATCCTCTGCATAGCGCGGCGCATTTTCTAACAAGCGCTGCGCCTGATCGATTTCTTCAGCGACAATTGCATCGTTAATTTTAGCTAGGTAACCGCTATATAGAGTAGTTTCTTGCTCGCCAAGCCAAGGCGCTTGCCGCCCCATCAATTCACGTAAGGTTTGCACGGCTTTCCATACATCGGCTTCCCAGACTGAATCAAAACGACTATCGCTGATAAGTTTCGTGAGATTATTCTGATGTTGCTCCAAGCGCAGTTGCTGTTCAATTTCACTGCGAACTTCATCTTCGGAAATACTCGGGCCGGCCGGCTGATTTTGAAAATACTGATAGCCGACAAAGCCAGCAGCAAGGGCAATAAAGAGCGTAGGTAACGCGAATCGCAACGCTGATACTTTGCGCGTACTAAGCAGCTGCCAAAATTTTTCAACAGATTCGACTCGATCTTCGCGCTTTGCCGCTATGGCGCTTTCGATAGCTTTCCACTGTCGCTTAGTTAAGCCGGGAATACGCTTTGCTTTTAAACCTCGGCGCACAACTTCATTGGCATGCACGCGATCAAAGGGATGGTTACCGGTAAATAGTTCGTAAGCTATACAGCCGAGTGCGTAGATATCATCCCGCACATCTGGCACTTCGCCTTCGAGCATCTCTAAGCTGGCGTAGGCCGGTGTTAAGGCACCAAGATTACCCGCATCAAACACCGTGCGGTCATCAATACTTTCCTCCAGATTTTCCGCCGAGGCGACCGCGCGGGCAATACCGAAATCGAATACCTTAGCGAGGCCTTTGTCGGTGACATAAATATTGCCCGGCTTGAAATCTGAGTGAATAATTTTTTCGCCGTGTGCATAGATTAACGCCGCGCAGATCCCTTCCAAGATTTTCCAGGCGTCGTCCTCCGGAAGACCGGTTGCCCGATATTGACTGATGAGCTTATCGAGCGGTTTCCCTTCGAGATACTCCATCGTCATAAATACCGTATCGCCATCACGATCGAAATCGTGCACGTTCACAATATTTGGGTGGGCGATTCGCTGGGTCTTACGCGACTCTCGCTGCAGCGCAATAAACGCTTCTGGATGAGTTCTAAATTCCTCGCTAAGTACTTTGATCGCCAAGTAGGGATCTCGATCTTGCGCTTCAATTTTTAAGCGATCCTTGGCTTTGTAAACAATCCCCATTCCGCCCGCGCCCAATACTTTTTCAAGCAGGAAGCGATTTTTTAGCATTTCTCCGCCACCAATATTAGCCGAGGCTTCAGCCGGTCGAGGCCGATTAGGTGCGCCAGGACGAGTGCGTCCAACGAATTGGGTTTTGTCATTCGGTGGCGTCGCCGCGCTTGCGCCTCCATCATTGCCAGCGGCTGGATTTGCTTTGGCTTTTCCGCGCGGAGCCAAACGCGTGCGACTGTCGTCGTCATTAACGGTTTGCTTTGGTGACGTTTGCTGAGCTGACGAGACCTTTTGCGATGATGGCGCGCGACGAGATGGTGGATTAAATTTAGTTTTATCCAGATCAGTTCCGGCTTTAGATACCGGCGCAGCCTCTGCTGATTTTGCGCTCAAGCGCTGCTTCATATTTTTCTGCGCTAGCGCGCGCGCGCGGGCCTCTGCGGTTAAGGTCTTTTTACCTGCCGCAACTTGAGTTTGGTCTGCAACAACTGGCCGCTGAGGGCGAGGCGCCATCCGAGTTTTGTCATCACTGGGCGACACTGGCGCTGAGGGCGCAGGCTTTTTAACGCCCGCTTGCTCTGTCGGCGACAGTTTTCTCTTCTGCTCGGACTGTTCTTGCTGTCCCCATAGACTGTCGTTTTGACTAGTATGCTCGGGCTTACCCGAAGGTGAACCTTTAGGTAGTATGCGTGTTTTGTTATCGTCGTCAGACCCAGCCATAGGTATACATCTTCACTTTATCTTTAAAATTTTTCAGGCACACCGCGCACCACAATAAGCGTCACATTATCACTTGCTTGATGCGCTAAGGATATTTCCAACATATCCAAGGCACAACCTTCGAGGTCGCGCTCACTAAGACATTGAATAAGTTCTTCGTCTTCTACCGCGTTATAGAGACCATCGCTACAAATGAGGAAGGTATCGCCCATCTGTGTACTGAACACATCTAGATCAATATAGAGATCTTGCTCACCACCAATCGCGCGCGTAATGACATTACTTTGCGGATGATTTACAGCTTCTTCTGCACTGATCAAGCCCATTCGCAACATTTCTTGCACCTGACTGTGGTCGCGCGATAACTGCGTCAAGCGACCATTGCGAAAACGGTAAACCCGTGAATCGCCAACCCAAATCGCCACACCCACTCGACCGCGTATCACCAAAGCCGCTAGCGTACTTCCCATAGTGCCGTGATCGAGCATTATGTCCGCGTATTCTATGATTTCCTGATTAACTGCCAGCAGCGCATCTTCCACGGCATCGATATAGTCGCTCAAGCATTCAATATTCGGAACTCGCTCGAGTGCTTCAATAATTTTTGTTGAAGCGACGTCACCAACTTCGTGGCCCCCCATTCCATCGGCGACAACCCATAGGCCAGATTGCTGATTAACGTGGAAGGAGTCTTCATTAACACTGCGTACGGTACCCACATCGGTTTGGCTAGCACTGATCCACTCGATAGGGCGAAAAGCCGTGTCACTCATTTTTTTTACTCCAATCGTGCGCTTCCGGATCCCAATCCTTGTTCTCGGGTGTCCAGTCTTGGTCTGCAGCCCATTCGTCATTAGACCAAGCGCTAGGGTCAAACGCATCTGTTACCAGTGGCTCGTCCCCTTCAGTATTTTTAGGGCCACTACCTGTAACCGATGGCTCTTGCTCTGGCTTAGCTGGCAACCCTTGATCGCCTTCCACACCGGAAACAAGTTCAAGCAAACTTAATTCATCTAGTTCGCTCACACGTCTATCTTCGTCCGGCGATAAATCATCATCGCTCGGCGTACGCCCCAATAGTTCAGCTTCCACTGAGGCCGGAATTTTTTCGATATCGGGAACCGCGCTTCCCGGTGCAACATAATCTATATCTAACGGTGCTAGCGACGCAGCGGTTGTACTTTCGAAATCGTCGAGATCATCAACCTCACTAAGACTCCGAGGCATGGCGTCTCCAACAAAATCTAGATGAGTGTCAGCAACAGCTAAATCCTCACCGCGCGGAATCTCGTTATCTTCAAGCGGGATAACAGCGTTCTCACCAGCCATCAAAGCTAGTCCGTCGCTATCTCGATCACCCACATTAATATCACCGGGCAGCAGCGCTGCGCTAACGTGCGCTTCGGCAACAACGCTAAAGGGTTGTTGCCAACCCCAGTCCTGCCAGCGACCGTCAATCATGGCGGCAATACCACCAATACTCGGCAGATTCTGACTGACAAATACACAGGGCTCCACATACTCAGAGCCGCGCGTTGACCAAACGCTGTAACTAGGCAGCGCCGACTTCAAACAGCTGTCTAATAACAACGGCATAGTGCCTACCGTAGAAAAATTATCTTGCGCTAGTGTCACCACCATTTTCGACGGCGCGGACACCTCGCCGAGACGCTGATAGTGAGCCATGGCATCTCGATGTTCGAGATTCATTTCTGCCAGTAATTCATCGATATTTAACTCACCCTCGAGGGCACGTAAAGCTAGATCTTCCATGGCATCAAACCAAGGGCCCTGACTAGCAATAAAGTCGGTCGGCGATGCGCCCACAGGTAACGGGCGCGCAATCGCGAACGGAAAATAGCGGCCAACACGATCGACACTAGGCAAAAACAGACCAGCCCAGGACTGCCCATCAACCACACCCTCTGAAAAAGCAAAACGCCATATCGGGCTGGTAAGGTAAATATCTAACCAAGTTTCGCCCAATTGCTCGCGTGAACCACCGACGAGCCCCTGCAAAAAAGTATCGAGAACTTGAATAAAATCTGATGGCAGGTCGCGATAAATAAAATCGCCATACGCCGGTAGCTTACCGAACAAACCTGTACCTGCCATGCCACTCACTAGATCGACTCCGGACAACGGAACGAGCTCAATACGTTGCTCGCAAATGGATTCTTCACACTCTTGGCTCTGCCTTCATACACAATAGAGCGTGAATCTGGGTCGCGCGCATCGCCAACACGGAAAGTGATTTGGTACACATTTGAGCGCGTTGTATTTTTTAAATCAGAGGCATCCATCAATCGGAACCAAGCCCAAGGCCCAGTGAAAGTGCGCTCATAACTGCGGTCGTCGACATCTTCAAACACCATACGCACACGACTGTTATCATCTTCACCCGACCAGGTTACCGGCTTCCAAAAGCGCGGGCCGTGAGTGTAGCTGAGCCGGTCTACTCCAAGTTCCAACATAAAGCGTACATCGCGCTCGTTCATGCTAAGTGGCCGCAACTCCAATCCCATTGAGGGCACTTCCGCACCGGCCTTAAAGAAAATATCGGTAATACTTAATGCATTCCGAATTTGATTAAGCGTTTCGCCACCAAAACCAATGCTGTATCGGTCGACAACTTTGTTGCTCCAACTGCCGTTGGTATTAACAAAGGGTTGCACATAGTCACGATAGAAAACCTTCATGGTTCCCTCTGGTTTGAAAAACTCAGAGAAGTCATACATTGCAAGTTCGTCGGTTGCCGAACGATTTAACGGGTAGCGCTTTGCTAATCCACGGGAATATGGCGCATACACCTGATTGCGCCATTCGTTGTTAACATGACGACGCGCGGACTGTAGCAACACCTTCCAAGTTTCTCGACTGAGTGCGGTCAACCAGGGTTCGATCGGCTCGGGCATACTTTGTGCGTAGGCCGCAAGCGCGGTAATAGGATTAGCTTCCCCATTTTGAAAGCGTGCGCGGGCAATTTCAAAAGCGCGCTTCCCTGGCTCCGGCGCTAGATTTACCTCAGTGATAAATTGCTGCATTTCTTCAATGCGCTCCATTACCTCTTCCACCGGTGCGGCACCGCGGGAGGATTCGCGCATCAATAAATGCAAATCATTAAAGCGCTTATCTACACTAGTCGTCTCGACACGCTTAGCTGCAAAGCTGGCGAGTTTTGCCGTGCGGCTTTCCGATTCGTAGTCCGCTACCGTTGCTAGGGCTGCAGGTGTTAGCTGTGTATTGCTAACGCCTACTTGTAGCACTGCACGTAAAGGCGAATATACCGGGTCACTAAATTCCGTTAGGATTTTTTTAGCATCGCGCAAGTCATCAAATTGAGTTACCTCTAAAGAAGCCAAGGCGTCGTGCCAAATTTTTCCGTAGTCTGCGAGGTATAAATCTTTCACTTCCTTGCTGATTTCATCTAAATCTTCACTTACAAAATCAACTTTTTCTTTATCGTCGTCTGTTAACAACCAACGTTCACTCACAATATCGGTAATCACAGACGCCGACGCCGACAGATCAACAGAACGATAACCGTCAATGGTATACAACATAGGAACGCTTAACGCTCGTGCCGCATCATCAGAAATCTGGAAACTACTGCGTACCGAAGCGCCCATGTAGTTGAGCATATCCACTTTTTGAGAGTACTCGGGCTTAGATTTTATGCGGCTATAAATTCGCTGCGATACCGGTACCCGTAGCAATAGTGAGCGCGTTTGTGCAACGATCGTTTTGTTGAGTTCGGCAGGCTGTAACTCCAAGGCAAGCAAAGCCTTAAGATGAGCTTTTAGTTCCTGACGACGAGTAGCTTCACCTTGAAAGCGCGTGTCCCACTCCGACTCGAACCACTCCTGTACCATTGGCACTTCCATCTTGTCGAGCTTATTGAACATCATATAAATGCGGAAGGTATTGTATAAGTCTCCACCTTCATGACCACGGCTCAACACCTGCTCTAAGGCTTCCAACAACTTTGGCTGAAAGGTGGTTCGTAGATGTGTCTGATAGGCGCGATTCGCTTCGTCGTCAACACGGCCGTCATACAAGCCGAAACCTGACAGCCAGGGATGCTCTTCTTGATCGTACACAATACTGGCGTTAGCAAGTGCATTGAGCGGCGGCAACACGGCGCGAACATCTTTATTCCAAGGGCTGAGCTTTTTGTTCTCAAGGTCAAATTCAGCAAGCTTTTCGGACACTTCGCTCATGTACATTTTGTGTCGGGTAATACTTGCACTCCATACGACCATTAATCCAATCGTGATAACTGCCATCCCAACAAACGCACCACGTTGTGCCCAGCGAATAAATTTTTCATATTTCACATTCGAGCCGACCAACTCCTGCTCGGGGAAAATTACCTCACGAAACAATCGGGTTAAAAAATAGCTTTTACCCTGTTGATTCGCCGCCCGTGAAACATCACGAGAAAAGCCGAAATTCGCCGACACCGATGTCATCAAACGATCGATTGGCGTGCCGTCTTGAGTACCACTTGAGAAATAGACACCGCGCAGGTAAGGCTGGAAACGAAAACGGTTCTGCACAAAGGTTTGGCGGACAAAAGACTCAACAATATCTTTCAAGTTTTCCATTTGCTGCGGAAAACCATAGATCGCACCACGACGTTTACTATCGCGTTCTTGATGCATGCGAAATAAAACGCGGTCATAAAGGCGCGACACCAGCGCATTCAATTCTTCACTCATGAAATCGAAGTCTGGTGATTGCCCTTCTTGCGGAGCATTGGGTAACGACAAGCCCCACACTTGATCGCGATCCTCACGCCCTAGATCTTCAAAAAATTCAGAAAATCCAGACACCATATCGGCTTTGGTAAACATTAAATAAACAGGGAAGCGAATTTGCAGCTTATCCATCAATTCGTCGAGACGGGTACGTATTGTTTTCGCGTGTAGAATTCGCTCCTCTTCCGTTTGAGTGAGCAGGTCATGCAAACTAATCGCCACAATCGCGCCGTTAATCGGGCGGCGACGGCGATTGCGCTTCAATAAATTTAAGAAGCCTTCCCAAGCGGAACTATCAATGACGCGGTGGCTATCTTGAGTGGTGTAACGACCTGCGGTGTCGATAAGTACAGCGTCGTTGGTAAACCACCAGTCGCAATTACGCGTACCGCCGACTCCCTGCAGAGCGCCTTTGCCAAATGTATCCGCGAGCGGGAAGTCCAAACCAGAGTTAACTAACGCCGTGGTTTTACCGGACCCAGGTGGCCCGACAATAATATACCAAGGTAATTCATATAGCGCCTTACTACGGCCCTTACCCTTAAATCGTAACTTTTTTAAAGTAGCCAAAGCATCAACAAAGCGCGTATTGATTTGCTCTATTTCGTCGGCCGCTTGCCCCGAACCAATATCTTTCGGAGAGTCAGCCTGATTTTGCTGAATATCGTCGACCAAGCCTTGGTTGCTTTTTTTATTCTGTAACTGCACACGTAAATTATTTAGACCCCACAATACAATTAACACCATTATGGTAATCAAGCGCGCGACAGTACCGCCAAGTGGCGCCGCATTGTTTTCGCCAAACTTTATATACGGGCCACCAAACCATACCAACAGCGACAGCAGTAAAAGCCCAAGCAGGGAAATAACAATAGGGTGAGTAAGAAAACTTAATATTCGCTTCATAATATAAAGGTTAACTTTTTATTTATTCTGATTATCCGTTGCTGACGGAACGTCAGGCAGGGCGTCTAGGGTAATAGTGTGGAGCTGGTCTGCTACAGGGGTTGCCGACTCATACAACCAATAGCGGAAGCCGGTATAACCAAAAAAGATAATCGTAACGGCAATGGTGGCAACCACCCAGGTTGGCAAATATTCGGCTAGGGTTTTACGGACGTTACCAAGGCCCTGCCAACGCGAAGCCAATGTGCGCTCATACTCGCCACGATAGCTGCGGATAACGGTAAACAATTCGTCTTTCATTTGTTCGATCGAATCGCGACCGCGCTGCTGTAACCGATACTTGCCTTCGAATCCCATGCACAAACACACGTAGATTAACTCAAGCATATTTAAATTTTCGGCAGGCGATTGACGCATTCGATCCAGAATCAAGAATACCTTTTCTCCGCCGGACGCCTCGTTGTGGAAAACCGTAAGCAGTGTGCGCTGACCCCATGCGCTCTCGCTTCCCCAAGGCGTATTGAGGATCGCCTCATCCAGTGCGGAACACATAACATAACGAGCCGACAAAATTATTTCTTGGCGAGCTCCCTGTTCACGCGCGCGCGTCTCGAAGGCTCGCATTTCATTAACCAAACGCTGGTGCAACGCCGAGACATTGTCGTGGTTCATTGCGTGGCGAACTTTCTCTAGCACGGCCAACAGGGCGGACGCAGCATTTACTAGCGGGTTGAGGCCATGCGATGTGCGGAAGTAAGTCGCTTCGATATTGACCGTCGGCGGCACCATGCCCTGCCGCGACTGCCCACCGGGCGCAGGTCTATGGCCCTGCTGAGTGTTGCCACCGGGGGTCGGTGCAGCGCCACCACGTCGTCCGGGCATTGGTTTCATCACAGTGCGATCAGCCCCGGGAGCGGGTTGCTGAAAGACTGTTTTATCTGAATTATCCGGTGGCATTGTAGACTCCTAAACAAAAACGATAACGGCTTGATAGACAATAATGTCGCAACAGATAACGACTATTCAAAAACCGATTAACAGATAACGACTAGTGACTTAGACGCAACAAGTTTGCGACATAAGCTAAAGAATTATGACTGACGAATCGCCCAAAACTCCATTTCCAAACCAGGGAAATCGCCACCGACATGGAGAGCGAAGCCACCCGAGGATTGCAATTCTTTCCAGAAAGCATTCTGTTTTTCTAACTCGAAATAGGTATAACCAGAACGGTAAGGAATTTGTCGTGGTGCGACAGGTAAAGGCTTTAACTGAATGCCCGGCATGGCAGCGTTAACCAACTGGCGAATGCGTTCAACCGGGCCCAGTTTTATCTGCGCGGGGAAGTGTGTACGTAACACACCTTCGGCCACATCGGCCCGCACGGCCAAAACGTAACTTGCGGAATCAAGTAGAGTACGGTCGGTAATTTCGGCCACTCGAATGCCATATTTTTTCTCTACAAGAGCCATCGATATAGCTGTTTGCTCGTAGACCATCGACAAGCTCGAGCGCAAATCGGCGAGTACTGGGGTGAAGGTAGCTTGTAAATTATCATGCAAATACACGGGAAAATCTGCCGGTCGCTTACTGGTCGCTACAAACGTCGCCATCTCACCTGCCATCTGCACAAGCTCAGAATACATTTGTAAAGGGTGCAAACCTTGAATGCGCGACAAATGATTGGTGAGCGGCTCTATTCGGTTAATAAGCTGCAGCATCATATAGTCGGCAATTTCTGCGGTACCGCCGCGTCGAGCATCGGCCAATCGGCCCGCTATAGACGTACCGCGGTGATGCAGCATACCCGCTAACTCAGTGAGAAAACCAGATAGTCGCGGCGTACACCTACAATCTAAACAAGTTGGAATATATTGGTCGTCAAGCAAGACATTTTTGTCATCCCGCGATTCCGATATTCGCAGCACACCTATACAGGCATAACCGCTACGATCATCGGTTTCCAGCAGCAACTTTAAATTTAATTTTGCGACTTTAATATCGAGATTATCACCACCTTCTACCGTTACATCGCGCACCTGCTGACCGGTTTGCAAGAAGCGAGCAAGCCCGATACCACCCTCTTCTGGCAATATATCGACAGCGCCAGGGCGTCGCACCGGTACAGCCAAATAAACAATAGCGTTGTGGGTATTTTCCGGCACATCCATTACCGCAGGGGCATCGTCTACCGAGGGAACATTAAATGGGGTTCCATCAGGAAAAACGCCACCGGCGCTGCTAACCGAGATCTTGCCAAGTTTGAGCAGCTCTTGGTCGATTTCAAACTGCTGCACTCCCCAACCATAGGCGCCATAGGCATTACATTTGCCATTTACGTAGCGCTCGAAGTAGCGTTCCTGTTGTTGAAAGTGCTGGGGGTTGAGAAACATTCCCTCCGACCAAACGACCTTACTATCTAGTGACATAATGGTTTTATCTCGTTCGCTTATCGTCGCGCTAAATGGGGTTATTATTTTTTATCAACTAGGATCACAGTATTTCCGCTAATCCTTACGGTTGCGGTATTGCGTACCACGTTGTTCACGGTGATTGGGAATACGACTTTATATTTTGCATCTTCATAATCGAAAAATTCCGCATAAATACCGATATAGCGAGTTTCCGCAGCCAAAACAAATTTTTCCTCGCGACTACTACCGGGGGTTAATCGTCGCAACTCATGCCGTGCGATCAGATCTTTAGCGAGTACATCTTCGTCTTTTTCATAAAGATCAATAAAGTCTGCGCGCTCGAATATGTTCGGCGAAGCCAGTTCATATAACCGTAAAAAGACTGGCGACGCGTTGCCGCGTTCATCTGGATTGCTATCTCGCCCTGCGGCCAAGGTTAGGCGTAAATCAGTGTCGAGATTCAACATACCGCCAACAGTGCTGTTAGCGGTTGAACAAGCGGTTAACAACAAGCTAAAGGCGACAATTAAACCCAGTAGCGTTCGACTTGATAATAGAGAGGAAAAATGGCGCATACGTCACCTGTTATCTTTGTAAGTTTTTAAGGTTAAGTGTGTATAAGTGTGTGCTATCAAACTTAACGAGGTAAGCATCAAATCTCGTCATCAGCTGCACTTGCTGACGCGCGAGCCCGCTTTCGCTCTGCACTCAACTTGCGCAACTGGTCTTCGTAAGCCTGAACAAATTCATCCCCGAATAAGTGATGGAAGGAGTGCTCCATGTTATCTACATAGTTTTTGTAAAAATCGTGGTAGCTAGACCAATAACGCGCTTTTTGCATACCCGGCAAAATCGCACCTTTGGAATTCCGATCAAATTGTTTTTCGAGGTTTTCGGGATTAAAGCGATCCATCATGTTTTTGAAGGCCGCACGAATACCGGCCAAAATTGCCACTTGATGCTCCGCTATGCCTTCGAAGCCTTCACGAAAAGCCTCGCTCGGCGCTTTGTATGCACCGCGCTTGCGCACAAACATGTTTTCAATAGCTTCCTGAGCATCCACCGAAAACTTGAGGGGATTGTTCTCAACTGGTTGAATGGTCGTAATATTCATGCGGAACTCATTTTTAATGCTTGCACGAGAACGCAACACGCCCATCATACCCTCTACAATTTCAGGAATCAGGCGGCCGACGACAGCGGCGACATCTTCCACCTGAGCTGTAGACAAGTCCTCACCTAGACCCATATTTCGGATCAAAAGCGATACGGCATCATCATTATTCCGTTGGGGGCTTCCCTGCGGCGAAGGCTCTGCCCGCACATTTGCCTTGCTGCCGACATCACTAGTTCGTGCGCTCGATGTAGCTGTAGCGCGAGCAGCTACATCGCTGCGAGAGGCGCGAGCTGGTCGCGGTGCTCGCACGGGCGCAACATCGCCCTCACCACCAAGCAACGAATCACTTCGCCCGCCGGGACGCTGAGAAGTCTCGCGCTTCGCTTTGCCTGCAAAGGAACTAGCCTCCGGCTTTACTTGCGCCGATTTAAATTCTTGGGGTGGAATCTGTGCCGTTGAGTGCGTTGGTGGAATAGGTGCTGAGGATCCCAACAGATCATCCTCGTCCCAATCTTCCGGTATCGCACTGGGAGAGGCGCTCGGCCAGCTAATGGCTTGATTTAACGCATCGCCACCGTCCTGCTGTGTAGCAAATGATTGCGCTGGCTTAACCTGCTCGTTAAAACCAAGATCGTCATCAAATTCCGGCACGCCAGCAAATGAATGGTTAGCGGCAACCGCTGCAAAAGGGTCTGCACCGCCCGCGCCGGCTTTATCAAGTGCCGCCAACGGGTCGGTTTCCTCTGCTTCTGGGCTGAGCGAAAGTGACGGCCCGCCACCGAAAATATCGGCGCTAGCGGCAAAAGGGGAATCCGAAACTAAGGAGTCATCGATGAACGGAGATTCTAGCTCGGCAAAAGGCGAAGCTACTGCCGGAGCTACACCAGCGGCTTGAAGGGACATCGAAAATCGATAGTCACCAATGTCAAAGCTATCGCCATCGCGAACGAGCGTTCGCGCGCCTTTACCTATGGGTTCCTGCTCGTCGTTCAAGAAGGTGCCGTTAGTGCTGGTATCAACTAGGTAATATTGGCCAGCTTCAAACGAAATTTCACAGTGACAGGAAGATAAGAAACGCTCTGGGTCCATTAAAACCCAAGAGTTACTATCGCCCCGACCGATACTGCCGCCCGTTTCAGCAAAGGTTTTTGACGTATCCTTTACTACTACCCCATCGGGTGAGCGGATGATAGTGAGTTGTAAAGCCATTCGAACTTCTTCCCAAGTCGATCCGAATAAATATTCTTTTTATTCAATGCGTTAGCGTCCATGACACAACAATGCACAAGCTCGCGTATAAATTAAGTTGTGCGCCCACAAAATCTATAAAATCTTAAAAGCTACTAATAGCCGCCAAACATACGTGATATTTACTGACATTTCACCAAACAGATAAAAAAAATGGAATCGCGTAGACAACTTAATGATGCTCGCGCCAATATGGGTATTTTTCTTACAGAAAGTTTAAGACTTTCGAATGGCTTTTTTGAGTGCAGCCCTGCCTAAATAAAGATTTACAGTAATTTTTCCACATATTCTCGCTTGTTACGAACACACCTATTAAATAAAACGGAGACTTGTGCTAACGTCTCGCAACGGATTAATCATACGCCAGAGAAAGTGTGAACCGGTTCAAAGTTCGCACTAAAGAACCTCAGCTTCACAATTCATTTTTTTACACTGATCGGCAACTTGATGTAATCAGCTACCCGGAAGGTAGCAGTAACGACTCCTAACCAGGATCAGGGGATAAAAATAACCATGGCATCGCCGAATATATTAGATATAGACGCAATACTGGCGCCTATCAGCGACGATAACCCAGCGGGATTCGATGTCCGCGAAGACTACTCGCCCACCTCCATTTATCAAACTATAAAAGCGGAACGCAACTCGGCTCGCGCGGTAGAGCGCCAAATGGTGCACGAGGGCAACTCCAACGAAGCCGACAATCACTGGCGTAAAATCGCCAGCCTGGCTCCACAACTCCTATCCCAAAACGGAAAAGATTTAGAAGTGGCCTGCTGGTTAGCAGAGTCCATGATTCGCCTTTACGGCTTTCAAGGTCTGCGCGACGCCTTTAAAATATTGCAGGGTCTAGTCGATCAGTATTGGGACAACCTTTACCCCATGCCAGATGAAGACGGGCTGGAAACACGGGTATCCTGCGTCGCCGGCCTAAATGGCGAAGGCGTAGAGGGTGTATTGATCGCGCCAATTCGCAAAGCAAAACTTACAGACGGCGAAGATCCAGGCCCCTACAGTCTGTGGCAATACCAAAGCGTGCTTGAAGCGCAAAAAATTGCAGACGAAGACGCGCGCCAATCAAAACTATCTAAGCTCGGCTTTAGCCTCGATGACGTTGAAAAGTCGATTGCGCAATCTAGTGATGGCTTTTTGGTGGCTCTACGCGACGACATTGAAGAAGCGATCGAAATCTATCGGCAACTAGGTTATAAACTCGATGAGCTTTGTGGGTTAAACGACTCACCACCAACGCGAACTGTCGTCGAGGTACTTGGCGACTGCTTGGGTGCGGTTAATCATTTAGGCCGCAATTTTCTTGTGGTAGAAACGGAAGATGATCTTCAACAGAGCGAGGATAGCGACGTGGCTATCAACACCCAAGACGCTACTAACGGTACTCCCACAAAAGTTTCGGGGCCAGTTGCAACACGCGAGCAGGCCTTTAAACAATTGCTCGAAATATCAGCTTTTTTTCGCAAGACAGAGCCTCACTCGCCGGTTTCTTACGTTTTAGAGAAAGCCGTGAAGTGGGGCGAAATGCCACTTAACGAATTGATATTGGAACTTATTCCCGACAATTCTTCGCGCGAACGGTTTAGCGAACTGACCGGTGTAAAGAACGACAATTAAGCATAAACGTTACTAATCTAAATAATCACAAACCTGGAGGTCAGGGAACATGTCTGAAAGCATGCACGATAAACTCAAGCGAGTGCGTAAACCACGCGTTCATATCACTTACGATCTGGAGACTAACGGTAGTCTGCAAGAGAAAGAATTACCTTTCGTAATGGGTGTTATGGGTGACTACTCCGGCGACAACACCGAGGGGAAAAAATCCCTAAAGGACCGCAAATTCTCCCAAGTCGATCGCGACAATTTCAACGAGCTAATGAGCAAAGTTAATCCACAGGTAAATATGAAAGTCGAAAATACCTTGGAAGGCGACAACTCGGAAATGGGCGTAAATCTGTCTTTTAACAATATGGAAGATTTCGAACCACAGAAACTCGTAGAACAGGTTGAACCATTAAAGAAATTAATGGAAACGCGCAATAAATTACGCGACCTGCTGACCAAAGCCGATCGTTCCGAAGACTTGGAAAACATTCTAGAAGACATTCTAAGCAATACCGAAGCCCTAACATCGCTGAGCAGCGAACTGGGTTCCAATGAAGGGGACAAAGATGGCGAATAACGAAGAACAGAAACAGGCAGAAGCACAAGAAACGGAATCACAAGAGTTTAGTTTTCTTGAACAAGCCATTGGCGCAACTCGCCAAACACCACGGGACGAAACCGAAGCACTGCTGCGCACCTTGACGGCAGAAGCTACCAAAGGAACGGTTAAGTGGGACAAAAACCTTTCAATCACCATCAACAACGCCATAGCTGCAATTGATGCGGCCATGTCGAAGCAACTCGCCGCAATTATGCATAACGAGAAGTTTCAAAAACTGGAAGGTTCTTGGCGTGGGCTAAACCACCTCGTTAGTAATAGTGAAACGGGTTCTCAGCTTAAGATTCGCATGCTCAATATCACCAAGAAAGAAATTTCTCGCGATCTAGAAAAAGCCGTAGAGTTTGATCAGAGCCAAACCTTCAAAAAGATTTATGAAAGTGAATTTGGTACTGCCGGTGGTGAACCTTATGCAGCCTTGATCGGCGACTTCGAGTTTTCGTCGCACCCCGATGATATTTCGCTTTTAAGTAAAATGTCGAACGTTGCTGCGGCGGGTTTCTGCCCTTTCATTTCCGCTACGGCGCCAACCATGTTTGGTTTTGATAGCTTTACCGAGCTTTCCAAGCCTCGCGATTTAGAAAAGATTTTCGACTCGGCGGAATATATTCAGTGGCGCAGCTTTCGCGAAAGCGATGACTCTCGCTTTGTGACCCTGACCATGCCACGCGTTTTAGCACGCCTGCCTTATGGCTCTGCAACTAAGCCAGTAGAAGAGTTCAACTATGAAGAAGCACCAGTTGGCGCAGACGGAAAACACATCGAAGCTGATCACGACTCCTACTGCTGGATGAACGCGGCATACGCAATGGGTACTACACTCACCCAAGCCTATGCAGAGCACGGTTGGTGTACCAGCATTCGTGGCGCTGAGGGTGGCGGCAAGGTGCATGGCCTGCCAAGTCACACATTTGTAAGCGACGATGGCGATGTGGATCAAAAGTGTCCAACTGAAATTGGTATCACCGATCGTCGTGAAGCCGAACTCAGTAAGCTAGGGTTCTTGCCTTTATGTCACTATAAAAATACCGACTACGCTGTATTTTTCGGTGCTCAAACATCGCAAAAGCCGAAGAAGTTCGACAACCCAGATGCTACCGCAAACGCTGCGATTTCCGCACGCTTACCCTACATTATGGCCACTTCACGTATTGCCCATTTCTTAAAAGTTATGGCGCGCGACAAAATTGGTTCATTTATGGAAGCAGACGAAGCAGAAGTGTGGCTAAATCGCTGGATCAGCAACTACGTCAATGGCAGCCCCGGCGCTAGCGCCGACATGAAAGCGAAATACCCGCTGGCAGAAGCCCGCGTAGAAGTGCGTGAAGTACCTGGTCAGCCCGGTGTATTTAACGCAATCGCCTACATGCGTCCATGGTTGCAAATGGAAGAGCTGACAGCATCGTTGCGATTGGTTGCGAATATCCCCAAAGCGGGCTAGTTCTTTAGCAACAGCAGAAAAGGGGCATTGATTGCCCCTTTTTGGTTTTCGCTCCGGCTTTTCAATAACAGTATTTATATACTAGGCCCAAGAAACCAAACCCGAACGATTCTCGCTACCCTCTACCCTACACGGAATTAACCCAGTGCAGCCAACCAACAGTTCAGGGAACTCAAATAATACCGCGGGAGCCAAGCCCTCAGTAGACTTTGATCTGTTATTTAACCAACCCGCTTACATCACCTCGCTCGATGATTTTTTACGCGAGCAAGACCCACATCGCGCGTTGGTATACTGGCTAACTGAATTCGAAAATCGCGCCTTATTGAACGATATAGATGCTATCGAAAACGCATTGCAGCGCGCAATCGCGGATATCGATGAGCTGATAAACGACCAGCTGAATATCATCCTGCATACACCAAAGTTTCAAGCGCTCGAAGCATCTTGGCGCGGCTTGTGGTATCTGGTGGTACAGGGCGATGGTATTAAAAATTTCAAACTGAAGGTGTTGGATATTACTTGGCCAGAAATTGTTCGCGATATCGAGCGCGCACTAGAGTTTGACCAAAGCCAACTTTTTCAGAAAATCTACAGCAATGAATACGGTCTACCTGGAGGCGAGCCCTTTGGGGTGCTGCTCGGTGACTACGATGTAAGCCACAAGATTTCGCAACGTCACAAACAAGATGATTTAGCTGGACTGCGCGGCATGGCAGAAATCGCCGCTGCGGCGTTTACGCCATTTATCGCCAACGCGTCCTGTGAATTGTTTGGCCTAGATAATTACGACATGCTAGGCACTCCATTAAAATTTCACGCCATTTTTGCCCAACAGGAATATATAAAATGGCGCGCATTTCGCGATACCACCGACTCGCGCTTTATCGGGCTAACACTCCCCAAAACGCTAATGCGCCGCCCTTACCGCACCACACCCGGCAGCTACAAAGGTATTTTCTTTTACGAAAAATCAGTGTTAGAAAATGAAAACATGTATCTCTGGGGAAATGCCAGCTACGCTTTTGGTGGCATACTTGTAAGGGAATTCGCTAATGTCGGCTGGTTCGGGCACATCCGTGGTGTACCACGTAATCAAATTGGCGGCGGCTTGCTTACTAATTTAGTTGTCGACAATTTCGCTACTGATGCTGACGATCTCGCCTTAAAGCCGATTACGGATGTTGTCATTACCGATTCGATGGAACGCGATATTAGCGAACTCGGCCTAATCCCTTTGTGTCAGTGTTACAACACACCCTACGGTGCATTTTATAGTAACCAGTCAATTCAAAGACCACGCTCACAGCAGGCGAAAAGTTCATTCGTTAACGCCAAATTATCGTCAATGTTGCAACATGTACTTTGCGGCGCCCGCATTGCGCATTATATAAAAGTGATGATTCGCGATAAGGTCGGCTCGTTCATTTCTGCGGACGAATGCGAGCGCTACCTACACGACTGGCTGTTTAAATACACCACCGGCCGTCACGATTTAGAATGGGATGAGCAGGCACGCTATCCGCTGCGGGAAGCCTCGGTAAAAGTCACAGAGCATCCTAATAAGCCTGGGCAATACGCCTGCGTTATACATTTAGTTCCCCATTATCAAATTGACCAAATGGTGTCTGAACTGGAATTAGTTACCGAGCTGGCCCAATCAAACTAATGCAGAGAAAATCTGAGGAAGGTCCACACCGATGAGCAAGAAATCATGAGCCGTGTTGATCGAAAAAAAAAGCTGCGCCCGTCGATTTTAGATCGCCTAATCGACAATGAACCTCATATTCAAATTGAAATCGATAAAACCAAACACCAACAAATTAAAGAGTTGCGCAATAGCGTAAGGCGAGACTTAGAAAGCCTACTTAACACCCGTTACCGTGTTGTCGAACCTAAAGGTAAACTTTCGGAAATAGAGAAGTCAGTTCTCAATTACGGCCTACCAGATTTAGCCACGGTAAATATAGTTGATCACGACAAAAAAAATGAATTTACTCAACAGCTAGAAAAAATACTGCGCACCTATGAACCGCGCTTTAAAACCGTAAAAGTACGCTACCAAGAAAATAAAGAAAAAACGGATCGAACCTTACGATTTCGGATAGATGCCACACTCTATGCAGACCCTGCACCAGAGGTGATTATTTTTGACTCGATTCTAGAACCGGTATCGAGAACTGTAAACGTGGAAGAATCACACCATGACTGATGAGCTACTGCCCTACTACGAAAAAGAACTGGCGTTTATACGTCAGATGGGGGCGGAATTTGCGAAAGAACACCCAAAAATTGCTGGGCGTCTAAGCATTAATTCGGAAACCATCGAAGACCCTCACGTATCGCGTTTGATCGAAGGTTTTGCGTACCTTAATGCTCGCATTCAGCACAAGCTCGACGACGACTTTCCCGAGCTCACCGATGCTTTATTAAACGTCGTATTTCCACATTATCAGCGGCCGATCCCATCGATGTCGATCGTCAAATTCGAGCCGGATAAAGAACAACTCGATAGTCGCTATTGCGTTAACAAAGGCACCTTAATTGATACCGAACAATTTCAAAGTGAATACTGTCGCTTTACCTCGGTATACCCTGTCGAGCTTTATCCAATTACATTAACGCAGGCCAGTTTGATTGGCCGCCCTTTCGCGACACCTGGTGCCGACAAAATGAGCGGCGCTGGCGGCGTATTAAAGTTATCCCTAAAAACCTTTAATGACGACATCACCTTTGGTGAACTTAAACCAGAAAATTTGCGTTTTTACCTCAAGGGTCAATCGCAACACATTCATCCGCTCTACCGGCTACTCCTTAACAACTGCTTGAATGTTGTCATCTCACGAGGCGAAGGCGATACAAATCCAATATTCGGCGGCAACAAATTAATTAAAGCTGTAGGTTTCAATAGCGATCAGGGCGTACTGCCCTATCCGCCGTCATCCTTTATCGGCTACCGCTTATTGACCGAATTTTTTACCTTCCCCGATAAGTTTATGTTCGTCGACTTTACAGGTCTCGCCGAGTTGATACCCGACGACGCTGGCGCCGAACTTGATATCTATGTGTATGTAACCGCATCGGATATAGAACTAGAACACAATATTAATGCCGAAACCTTTGTATTGGGCTGTACGCCGGTCGTGAATTTGTTCGAACACAAGGCCGACCCGATCAAGCTAGACCACACCCGCCACGAATATCAAATTATTCCAGATGCGCGACGACCGCTGGGATATGAGGTCTATGCCGTGGATAAAGTTGTTGCGTCCAGCTCCTCTGGTGCGGTCGTACCCTACTTGCCCTTCTATGGAATTTCTCACCAACATCAAGACTCCAACAATCATGCATTCTGGTATGCCTCGCGTCGCAGTGCGAAGCTAGGTTATCAAGAGCGTGACGAAGGCACCGATGTGTTTTTAAGTTTGGTCGACTTGGACTTCAATCCAAACACACCGCAGGATCGCACCCTGACACTCACAACGACCTGCAGCAATCGCGACCTTCCGGCGAAACTACCATTTAACATGGAACACCCAAAATTGCAGTGCGTGGACAGTGCGCCACCTTGCTCACGCATTCGCTGTATTACCCAACCGAGTCCGACCGTTCGCCCACCGCTACGCAATAACGCGCGCTGGAGATTAATCTCCCATTTAAACTTAAACCACCTTTCGATAACGGGTGGAGAGTCGGCAACCGAGGCACTAAAAGAAATTCTGCGCCTATACGACTTCCGCGAAACGGCAGTTACCCGTGCGTTGGTAAGCTCTATTGTTTCAGTTAACGCTCGTAATATTAGTGCGCCGTTACCGATTGACGGCCACGCAACTATCTGCCGAGGAATCGAAATAGAAATCACCTTAGACGAAGCACTGTTAGCGGGCAGTAGTACATTTCTTTACGCTACAGTACTGGAACATTTCTTCGCACTCTATTGCTCTATTAACTCTTTCACCCGCGTTTTAGTGAAGCTGAAAAATAAAGAAGGTTACCTGAAAAAATGCCCACCCCGAGCTGGCGAAAAAATACTTCTGTAACACAGAAGTTAGAAAAAAGCCCAGGCGCTTTTAGCTTTTTGCAGGTCGTACGCCTGCTGGAGCGAGCCGCCGTGTACGCGCTGCGTTTGGGCAATGCGCCCCTAGGCCAGCGCGCATCAAATCGGCCAGTCGGAAAGTTCTCGCCACCAACACAAGAAGCTATTCGCTTTCGCGGCAACCCATCACTCGCCTTCCCCGATGACGAAGTAGCCAAGGTTGAAACCAATTCAACAACGAGTGAGCAGTGGCAAGTCATGGTCAACATGATTGGCCTTACCGGTAGCACTGGTATTCTACCCTTTCACTACACCGAATTATTACAGCAACGACTAAAGCAAAAAGATGCAACTATGTTGCATTTTTTCGACTTATTTAATCACCGCACTACGTCGCTGTTTTACCAGGCATCTACAAAATACCGTCTTCCGCTAGCTTTTGAGCGTCATCGCCTCACCGAAACTGATTCGCGCGCCCCTGACAATCACACCCGCGCGCTACTGTCTATTATCGGCTTGGGCAGCCAAAGTCTGATGCAGAGAAACGCCGTAAAAGACGAGTCGCTGATTTTTTACAGCGGTTTGTTTAGCCAGCAAATTAAAACCGCGACTGGGCTCAAGCAATTATTAGAATCCTATTTTGATGTGCCCGTTAAGATTCGCGAATTTATCGGCGAATGGCACAGCCTTATCGATGACGTCCGCACCCGGCTGCCGGACCGCAATAATCGCCAAGGTCAGAACGTTTGTTTGGGTAGAACCACATTGCTCGGCCGCACAGGTTGGTTCTCTCAAGGCAAAACACGCGTAGTGTTAGGCCCGCTAAACGAACAGCAATATGTGAAGTTCGCACCCGGCAGTAGCAACCTGAAAGCGCTAAATGAATTAGTTCGCCTCTACCTTGGCGTAGAGCGCGAATACGATTTTTTAATTCAAGTGAACCGGCGCGCTATTCCAAATAAAATATCTCTAAGCAAAGACACCGCACCAATTATGGGCTGGAGCACCTGGCTATCGAGTAAGCCACCGACAGCAGAAGAGCGTCAGCAAGTTATGGACATTCATTTAACCGCAGAAAAATAACTGAAAATATCAAGGACCAACCGATGATTAGCATAGATCTAAAATCACTTGTGGGAAAACTCAACGAACCCTGTCGCAACGCCCTCGAAGGTGCCGCAGGACTGTGTATGTCCCGCAGTCATTACAACGTTGAAATTGAACACTGGCTACTTAAATTACTAGAAGTCTCCGATAGTGACCTCGTTGCGGTATTAGAAAAATACGAAATTAATCTCGGAAAATTTGCGCAGGAACTTAATCGCGAACTCGACAAGATTAAGTCTGGCAATACTCGCCAACCAGCGCTTTCCCCTACCATTGTCGACCTTGCAAAAAATGCTTGGATGTTAGCGTCTGTGGAATATGCACACGGGCAAGCAACGTCTGCTCATATACTCGCAGCATTGTTGCTAGACGAGGGGCTGCGTCGCTCAACTGGTTGTCTTAGCGGCGAACTAAGTAAAATTCCGCCGGAGTCTTTACGTGATTTAGTTCGTTCGATTGTTGGTACTACCGGAGAATCTGGTAGCGCTAATCTTGGTGACGACGAGGGGCAAGCTGCCGCGGTAGGCGCACCGAGCAAATCACCAGCACTAGACAAATTTACCGTCAACCTAACCGAAGCGGCCAAGCAGGGAAAAATCGATGCTGTTTTGGGCCGTGATGACGAGATCCGTCAAATCATCGACATTTTAATTAGGCGCCGCCAAAACAATCCAATCCTTACCGGTGAAGCCGGCGTCGGTAAAACCGCAGTAGTTGAAGGTTTCGCCCTACGAATTGCCTCAGGTGATGTACCCGACGCATTAAAAGGTGTTTCTATACGCAGCCTCGATCTTGGTTTGCTGCAGGCTGGCGCTAGCGTTAAAGGAGAATTCGAAAATCGATTAAAATCCGTTATCGCCGAAGTAAAAGCCTCGCCCACGCCTATTATTATGTTTATCGATGAAGCCCACACACTTATCGGTGCTGGCGGTAAAGAAGGTCAAGGTGATGCCGCCAACCTGCTCAAGCCTGCGCTCGCTCGAGGCGAACTACGTACTATTGCTGCGACCACTTGGGCCGAGTATAAAAAATACTTCGAACGCGATCCGGCGCTTACACGACGTTTTCAGGTTGTAAAAGTAGAAGAGCCTAGCGAAGAAAAAGCAATCAACATGATGCGCGCGATATCGGTCATGCTGCAACATCACCACGGCGTAAGAATTATGGACGAAGCCATCGTCGATTCCGTTCGCCTGTCTAGCCGCTACATTACCGCTCGCCAACTGCCCGATAAATCCGTTAGCTTGCTCGACACCGCCTGCGCCCGGGTTGCACTCAGCCAAAGTGCTACACCGGCACAAGTCGAAAATACCCGCCGCAACATCACCCAAACCGAAACCAATATTATTTCTCTGGAACGTGAAAATGCCACACTCGGCAACTGTGAAGACCGCATTGAAACCTTAAAAGCCGAACTCGACGCGTTACGAGAATTACTCATTATGCAAGAAGCTCAGTGGGACAAAGAGCGGGATAAGGTTGCTGCGATTCATGAACTGCAGAAGAAAATAGAAGACGACTTTCACGCGGGTAAAAAATCGTCAGCAGATAAAAAAGACGATGCAGACTCACTCTCCGAAGAAGACAAGACCAAAATTAAAACTGAGCTTCATCAGTTAATGGAGCAGCTAACCTCGATTCAAGATGAGCAACCAATGATACAGGTCAACGTCGATAGCCAAGCTATCGCAGAAGTGGTTGCCAATTGGACCGGCATCCCCGTCGGCAAAATGGTATCGAATGAAATTAATGCAATTCTTAACCTTAAAGACGTACTCAACAACCGTGTAATTGGTCAAGAGCATGCGCTAGAAGCGATCGCACAAAGTATTCGCACCTCGCGCGCGGGGTTAACCGATCCACGCAAGCCCATCGGCGTGTTCTTTATGGTGGGCTCTAGCGGTGTTGGTAAAACCGAAACTGCGTTAGCGCTGGCCGATACACTTTACGGCGGCGAACAAAATATTACTGTTATCAATATGTCTGAGTTTAAAGAAGAGCACAAAGTTTCAATGCTGCTCGGCTCTCCTCCCGGCTACGTTGGTTATGGCGAGGGTGGTGTACTTACTGAAGCAGTGAGACGTAAACCTTACAGTGTGATTCTATTAGACGAAATGGAAAAGGCACACCCTGGGGTGCAAGACGTTTTTTATAACCTGTTCGACAAGGGCACCATTAAAGATGGCGAAGGACGCGATATCGACTTCCGCAACACTGTTATTATCATGACCTCGAATGCCGCCGAAGAACATATTCGCGCTATGTGCGCGGCCTCGGAAGTGCGTCCAGACCCTGAGGTTTTGATGGATAACTTCCGCCCGCAGTTATTACAGTATTTCAAACCAGCATTCGTCGGCCGTACCACCGTTATTCCTTATTATCCGCTCGACGACGAAAACATGTTAAAGATTTGTAAAATTAATATGAAGCGTATCGAAAAGCGCGTGCGTGAGCACTATGACGCAGACTTCACCTACGATGAAGAGGTAATGTTACACATCGTTGCGCGCAGTCAAGAAGTCGATACTGGCGCCCGTAATATCGAAAATATTTTGACCCGAACCATGCTACCCGCACTCGCCTCTGAGTGTTTAGGTCGTATGGCAAATGGTGAAGGTGTTAGCGCTATTCATGTTGGCGTTACCGATGAAGGCGAGTTTACCTATAGCGTAAACTAAGCCTTGATTAACGGGTTATCAGCTCACTCGCCGCTAACCCGTTATTTATTTTATGACTTCCATGTTGAGATTAAGCGGTCGATAGCAAGCTACAAATAAGAACCTTTAAGTAAGTACCTTTAAGAAAATCGCGGTATAGAACACCTAAATCATTAACTGACACTGGCCACACAGGTGGCCGTAAGTGCTGCGCCGCAACAGTCAAACCATTATGAGTACCATTCGCTTTATGATCTCACGCACTACTCGCAGCCTACGTTCGCTGTCGCTCTTGACGGCGATGTTTCTGCCCCGCTATCTCTCCGCCCTAGTATTTACAATCGGCTTGAGTGCGGGCTATGCCAATGCCAGCTCATTCGATAACATCCAAACAATTAGTAAGGCCTACCTGCCGATTCAGCAAAGCGCGAACACAATATTTGCAGCCGATGCAACGACTTTCCAACAACTCGCGCCATTAGTTTCAGTATGCAATGCCGCTAGTGAACGCAAGCAACCACAACACCTAGCCGCGCTGGTGACAGCAAACCAACGCCTATTGATTGCCAACATATCCAAGCCCGCAGTTTTACAACTTATCGAACAGCTACTGAATTTATATTTAAAAAGTGCTGCTGACCCATTAATCAATGCTGCACTAGCGACCTTTGACCCCTACGTAGAAGCCAAGGCTCACTATTATTTAGCAAACTATTATTTTAGCTTGGGGGACTACGACAAAGTCGCCGCTGAACTTGGCAATATCGAAGTAGAAAATGCCCTTACCGCCGACGAGCGCGCCTACTCCACCATTCTCTACGGCATTACCCTGCAAAAACAGAAGCAGCATCGCAAGGCGATTAGCTACTACGAAAAGGTCGAATCGAGTTCTCGATATTATTCCTACGCCCAGCTAAATCGCGCCGTAGCATTCATTCGTCAGGGTTGGTGGACGGACGCACAACTCGCCATTGAAAATGCACTTAAACAAGACAATAGCGAAATTGGCGAACTCAATAACCGGCTATTAGTCGTGCTTGGGTTTTCACAGCTGCGCTACGAGTTTTACCGAGATGCTCGAGTCACCTTTCGTAAAATATCCTTAGGCAGTGAATACGAAAACCCTGCGTTACTAGGGCTCGGGTTAGCGGCGTTACACCAAGGTGACTATATTGGTTCCCTCAACGCCTTTAAGCGCTTAAAAGAAAAGCCATTTGAAGATATTTACGTAATCGAATCGCGCCTGCTTATCGCCTTTGTACACGAGCAAATGAAACAGCTCGCAAATGCCTCGGCACTCTATTCTGAAGCCATCGTTTACTATCAAACTAAACAAGCGGAAGCCAAGCAAAGGTCGGTATCAATACGTCTAGCACAGCGCCAATCCAATACCGTTTTAGTTAACAGCCTGCCGCCCTATATTAAAGCGGATATCTCACCAATTCTTTTCGATCTCGGCCGCGACTTAAGCGTCCTGAAAGCCAAGGTAGATGATAAAAAATTGCAAATGGAGGCCGACGAGCTTCTTACACAGGTAAACACAGCGATTAATACGGAAGCGCAAATACTTATAGACAGCCACCAAGAAAAGCTCACTAGCTACCTTAGCCAAGCACAATACGGTGTCGCAAAATTGCTGGACACCGAATCATGAATAAAACAACCCTTACGCTAACCTATATCGTATCTATAGCGGCATTTGTCTGGCTGTCCGGCTGCAGCAGTTCACAACCCCAGACCCTAGCCGATATTGATCTCAGTAGCGACCAATCGATGCAGGGCGAGGTATTTGTTAAACCCAAGACTGACGAAGAAATTCGCGATGCCTATTACGCTTACATAAAGAATGCGTCAAAGAGCGATCGTTCACGCCTAACCGCTATTAACCGGCTCGCGCAACTTGAATTAGAACTATCTGACAAGTTATTAAAAGATAGTAAAGATAGCGCTCCCAGTGCCGAAGAGATAGAAGACAGCGTTTACACAGCGACCTTACGCAACACCATCGAACTGTTAAACAATGCGCTCGCCGATTTTCCCGATGCAAAAGACAATGACCTAAGCCTTTACCAGCTCGCGCGAACCCACGACCAACTAGGGGAACACCAGCAATCATTAACGGCGCTAAAGCGTTTGGTAACTAAATTTCCAAAATCACAACACTATGCAGAAGCACAGTTCCGTATAGCGGAAAGTGCTTTTATTACCGGCGATTACATTACCGCTGAAGACGCCTATACCGAAGTTCTGCTTACACCAACATCAGATCGATTTTATGAAAAGTCACTGTTTAAACGCGGCTGGACACGCTACAAACAACAAATTCATTTAGAAGCCGTAGACGACTATATCGCAGCACTTACTTACCACCAGTTTTCTGCACTGACCAAGTTAAACAAAAATGAACGCGATCTTTTTGACGAATACTTCCGTGCTATCGGCCTAGCTTTCGCATACCTCGATGGTGCAGAAAGCCTCAAAACCTATTTTGCAGAGCAACAGGATTTTCTTTATCTCTACCACACATACGAAGTTATCAGCGATATCTATTTAAAGCGAGAGCGCTACTCCGACGCGGCACAAACGCTTGTACAATTTAGCGAGCACTACCCGAATTCTAAGGATATTCCGCGCGCGCGTTTAAAAATTCTAGAAATCTGGCAAGCAGGCGGTTTCACCGAAAACCTCTATGCCGCTATCGATAGTTTTTATCGCGACTACAACCCACGCGCCTCCTATTGGCAGCAGGGTGGTGACACCTCATTATTGAAAACTGTAGACACGCGGCTACGCGAATACATTGTTATGGTTGCCTCCTACCTGCACAGTCGCTACCAAAACAAAGGCAAAGCGGCTGATCTAGCACAAACACAACTTTGGTATGATCGCTATCTAGCGCATTATCAGGCCTACGCCAATCAAGATGATATTTACACCCTGTATGGCGAGCTATTGGTTACCACGGGCGATACCGCCGCAGCGGTTAGCTATTTCGAAAAAGCCGCTTACGATGGCCAACTAATTTTAGATAAACAAGCGGCCTACACCACCATCGCCCTTTCTAGCCAGCTCTACGAAAAAGCGACGTCCGCCGACGGCCGAGAACGCTGGCTTAATAAACACCTAACCTTCGCCAAGCAATTCTCTGAGCTTTACCCGAACGATGAGCGCACCATAGAAATTGCCCTGCATGCAGCGGAGTTAAGTTTTAACAATAAACGTTATGAACAGGCGCTAACCCTATCCAACGAGGTTGCTAATAATCTGAGTGCAGCGATGCGTGTAAAACTCACCAATATTCAAGCGCGATCTCACTTTGAACTTGGCAACTACAGTGACGCCGAGGCGGCTTACAACGAGTTGTTAAAGCAAGAAACATTGTCGTCCCGCAAGGTAGCACACTACAGCGATAACCTAGCCGTGGCGATTTATCGGCAGGGCGAGGCTGCTAAAGCTAACCAACACGTCGACGATGCGCTATTTCATTTTTCACGCATATCCGAAGTTGCACCTAAATCCGATATTGCTGCGACGGGCCTATTCGACGCCGTTTCGCTCGCCATGAACCAACAGCAGTGGAACGATGCGATTATTAGTATTAAACGCTTCGAAAGCCTTTATCCCAAACACCCGCGTCGCATCGAAGTTTCCCGTCAGCTTTCCGTTGCTTACTTAAAATCAAACCAAAATGATAAAGCTGCCGACGAACTGGTACGCCTAGCGAAGAACGACAACAGTCGCGACGTTCAGATGGCAGCACTTTGGCAAGCGGCCGAACTCTACGAGCGCAAGAAAGACTGGGACGATGCGATAAAATCCTATCGCGACTACGCTCACAACTATCCGACACCCTTCCCGCAAAATATGGAAGCGATGCAGAAACTCACTGAACTCTATGGGAAAATTGGCAACAGGGAAAACCAACACTTTTGGTTTGTGAAAATTCGCTCCGCCGATAAGCGCGCTGTCGCCAGTAGCAAAACAGATCGCACCAACTATATTGCGGCAAAAGCCGTTCTTGAAGTCGCCCGGGAAACCCTCCGAGAATTTGGTCAGATTAAACTGGTTGAACCCTTAGCGGTTAATCTAAAGCGAAAAAAATCTACTATGCAAAAGGCAATCGCACTGTATGGTCAAGCATCTGGCTATGGTTTAACCGAGGTCTCTACAGAGGCCACTTTTTCTATAGGTAACGTGTACCAAGAATTTAGTATTGCCCTGTTAGAATCTGAACGGCCTGCTAATTTAAGTGAAGACGAGCTCGAACAATACAACATACTTCTAGAAGACCAAGCTTTCCCTTTTGAAGAAAAGGCCATTGAGTTTTACGAGACTAACCTTGGCCGCGTTAAGCAAAGTGGCGATAGCGACTGGACCAGCTGGCTTGCCCAAAGCCTGGCTCGATTACAACAACTCTTTCCTGTGCGATTTTCTCGTAAAGGGAAGCTTGACGCTTACCTAGGAGAAACTCTTGAATAATCTGCCTTCACTCCATTGTAGGTTACACATTTTTCTTTTGGCCCTAGCGACTAGTTTACTGCTGCAGGCTTGCGGCGGTGGAGTTAAGCCTGAAAAAAGCGGGATTAGCATTGAACCAACAGCTACAGCCAATCCAGTTCCGGCTGGCCGCCTTGCAGGTAAGGAGCTCGAAACCTATCTTCAATCACTCAAACTAATAGAAAACGAAGAGTTTCAGGCTGCAGAAAAATTGCTCTTAAAACTTTCTAAAAGAAACGCGGGCGTTGCAGGTGTCTGGGCAAATCTTGCGGTATGTAATTATCAACAAGGGCAACTAGACGCTGCCGAAGCTCACGCAAAAAAAGCAGCCGCATTGAAATCCGATGCCGAAATACACAACCTGCTAGGTCTAATTGCCGTCGACCAGAAACATTTCGCAACAGCAGAAACTCACTATAAAACGGCACTTACGCTTAAACCCAAGTTTGCCAACGCTCACTACAACCTTGCGCTTCTTTATGATGTCTATTACCAGGATATTCCCGCAGCCTACAGTCACTACAAACAGTATTTAGGCTTAATAGATTTTGAGGACGAAGATACCAAGAACTGGGTTGAGCAGCTCTCCTATTCATTAAAGTGATCTCTAGGTTGATTACCATGTTAGCAACAAGATATTTCGCGATGGTCGGCATTCTGATAATTTCTATTGGCTTGCCTACTATGAGCTTCGCCGAAGACCGTATTGAGCTGGACACTACTGTCATTAAAGGCAACACTGAATTGCCGAAAATTCTTTACGTTGTACCCTGGCAGGATGCAGGTAATCGACGCCAGCAGCAACAGAAGCTAAAACTCCATAGCCTATTCGGCGAGTTTTTCGATCCAGTTAAGCCTGATGCGCCACACTCTAATCCGATGAAAACTACAGCGGGTGACGCTCGTGAGTAACCACGACAAGCTTTATATTGCGACTACGTCAATGATTACTAGCGTTGGCATCGACAGTGCAATGACAGCCGCTTCGGTAAACGCGGGCGTTAGCGCTTATCAAGAATCATGCTATTACAACAAGTACCACAGGCCTATTACGGCTGCCTGGGTTCCCGACGCGGCACTTCCACCGCTGCACGAAGACCTACGTAATATAGAGATAAAAGGCGACGAAAAACGCTTGATACAGTTAAGCAGTGTTGCCTTAGCCGATATTACTCCGTGGCTACCCTCAAAAACTCCGATCACCCTTTTACTTGCCGGCCCAGAATCCATCCCCGCTCGCCCAACGCCGATCTCTAGTGACATCATCAAATCAATCGGCCTTCAGTCAGGTATTAGCTTTAACTCCAAATCCAGTTGTTTTTTACCTTTGGGTCGCAGTGGTGTGCTTTACGCAATTGAACTAGCCTTCGAGTTTTTAGCCACAAACGTCGACACTTATATACTTGTCGGCGGTGTAGATAGCTATGCTAATACCGGCCTCTTAGCACATCTAGACTCCGAAGATCGCATCGCCGCGGTCGACGTTAATAATGGCTTTGTTCCCGGCGAAGCAGCAAGCTTTTTACTCTTGTCTAAACAGCCACATAAGAGTTTCCTACCTGTCTCTCTCCACCGGCCAGGGCTATCTGATGAATCTGGCCATATGTATAACAACGATGTACCTTGTCTGGGCGACGGATTAGCGACGGCGGTTCGAGATGCTCACAGCTATTCAGATGGATCATTGATCGACGTCATCTACAGCAGTATGAACGGTGAGAATGAATTTGCAAAAGAATATGGTGCAATGTTAATTCGCAACAGCAGGGCATTCTCGGAGCAACTTACTCATATTCACCCTGCAGACTGCTACGGTGATATAGGTGCAGCTTCTGCTGCGGTTTTGTTAAGTTTAAGCGCGCGAAGTTTAAGTTTAAATAAAAATGGGGCATCCCAACAGATGGTGTATTGCTCCTCGGATATGGCAACTAGAGCTGCTATTTGTTTGTCGCGTCTTCATATGCTCTAACGAATTGGCTTAGTAATTTAGGCTTATTTTTTCATCAAACGGCAAGGAGATAAAAGTGACTCAATTTGGAGAGGCCATTTCAATACCGGTTAGTGGGCACGAGCCAGACAAGTGTTGTTTTTGTCCAATAGAAACAAAGAAAAATCCTAAGAGTATCGCAAAAATTGGTAAAGATAATAATTCTTCGACGCTTGGCATCAATCTTACTGCCAGTGGAGACCCAATTATCAACCACTTATTCGAAGATTCTGTACACGGTATGTATAGCGCCGAAGCTCATCACATAATCTGTGGCAACGAAATTTTAGGTGAAGAAAAAGAAGTTGAAAAATATCTTATAACGCAAAACAAGAAGACAACAAAAGGTTCAGAAGGGTATATAGAAAATACACTCCACGATGTTGCTTGGGACGTAAATAGCGCACGAAATGGTATTTGGTTGCCCTCAGTCCCCGATATGTACAGGGTTGTCGACGGCGATCCGGACGTATGGTGGGGAAAACAATCCAAAAAATCTGGGCGGGAATTCCTCAAAGAATCTGAAAAAAATGATATTGCTTTTATTGTTATGACAAAGGTAAAACGGCAGTTCCATAAGGGAAGCCACACCAGCGCAGCGCCTCCCCATCAAAGTTACGTGAAATTAGGGATTAGAGAGTTAAAAAAAGTAAGGTTAGTTTTGGAGTACTATTCTAAAGAGTGCCCCATGGAGGATGGCGACGAGAAGAAGCGTGATAAGGCGCCGTACCGCCCACCTCACAAAATAGCTCACACTTTAGATTTGTTATCTGACAGATTGGAAAGGGAGCTTTGTGGTGCGCCTGCATCGTGGGAATTCTTTATTTCAAAACTGGCATTAAAGTGTTGCCAATGGCAAAACGGTTAACAATATTGACAATTCTCAAGGACTATTTATGTACTATATTTTAGACGATAACCCTTTTACAGAGCCTGACTCCTATCGCATGCGTTCGACTGGATGGAACAAGGATATGGTTGATAGTGAATTTATAAAAGGCAATTATTTAACCGAAAAATTCGACAAGCCTTTTGAATTTGAACTTTGGGAGTATGAACACAACGGCAATGGTATGGCAGAGTACTTTTATGAAGCCTTCCCTGTTATGAGCGATGAACTAATCCAAGCTTTAAAAGGCGCAGGTGTTGACAACCTACAAAGCTACCCAGCGGTACTCAAAGATGTCTCTAAAAATTATATTCGAACAGACTACAAAGTGGTTAATATTTTTGGAACCATTGCCGCTGCCGATATGGAAAAATCTGATTATATTGATATTGGCGGAATGGGTACAATAGCAGTAGGATTTAAAACGTTAGCCATCGACGAAAAAAAAACCCGCAATGCACTTTTATTTCGTCTTGCAGAGTCGGTAACCGATATAATAATTCACGAGTCGGTAAAACAACACCTAGAAAGCTGTAACTTCAAGTACCTCAGATATCGACGTTGCATTGTTGATTAGAGCAGAACCGACGACCGCAGCTTGCTGACCTACAAATCTCCGACTATATTCTTAGCGCTTACGTTCACCAGCGGTTCATGTGCATCCATTAATGCGAGTTCTAGCATGGCCGCTTTACGTTGCCGCTGATAAGCGCTTGTTAGCTGCTCCTTTAAATGCGATCTCTCTATCGGTCGGCCCATAAAATAGCGAGTTCCCACCGCAAAGTTTACGCCGTAGGTTTTCCAGGTTGCGGCTATTTTATCAACATTCGGCCAAGGCAAATTTTCATCTGCATCTAACTCTTCGGATGCAGGCTCCTCACCCGCAGCTTCCATTTGGCCATCTAAATCTGGAATATCAATCGCCAGACCGTTTTCCTCCAGATTTATTCCCGTAATAAGGGTAAAGGCTTCACCCGCAATTCTTGCCATATCGGCGTTGCGCATCTGTAATATTAGCCACGGCACGGCCTGTGGGTCTCCCAATATACCGGAGGCCTCTACAACTGAACGCACGGCATTCTCTGTTGCAGCTAATTCAGAGATGGCCGAGCGCGCGTCACTTATCGCGAGAACGCGAAAGGCTATCGCCATGGCTTTCTGTTGCAACGGACCGGGCGCGAAAACGTATGGTTTTAATGCCAATGCCGCTTGGCGACTACCCAGCAGCATTAATGAGCTTAAAGCGTAAAAACGAATTTCGTCGTCTTCATGGGATAACGCTTGCTCTAGCTCAGGTTTGAGGTCATGGCGCTTAAGCTCACCAACCAGTCGCAAAGCACGGCTATATAGGGGGAAGTCTTCGCGGCAATCTTCGCGCTCAAGAATGCGTGTTAGATATTCTCGTGGGTCTTCACGGCGAACGCTGCACGCGGCGACAGCAAGATGTTTATGAACAAGCTCTTTGCTGGTGAAAAACTTTTTCACCCATGAATGTACAAAAGTACCGGGCAACCAGCCCATCGCGGACACCAAGCCTGCGAAGGTCTTATCATTAACCAAGCCCTTTTCTACCGCAATTTTAATTTTTTCAACATCCATGCTACGAAACGCCGTTGCCGACAAAACGAAACTTTCTCCGGAATCTTCAAAATCACTTGCCGCTAAAGCGATTTCCCAGCCTAAGTCTGGTGAAGACAGAACGCCATCTAAACAACTGGAAATACGTTGCTCCAGCTCTGCCAAATCCTCGATTGTATAATGTGGCTGATGCACGGCGATAGAACGCAGCACCCATAGAAAAGCACCGTCATCCACGAACTGCTCGATAACGTTAGTAAAAGGATTTACTACTTGTTCAGACTGCACGTTCAGCTAACACCTAACCCATTATATTTTTTTTGTTGTGAAACAGCGGGTCACCCATACGGCACACATTTTTGCCTTCAAATTTCACATCAAATGAATACATCATAAATTCGCATTCACCCTTAGTTTTACTGCTGATAATGCCCTTTTGTACACCGGCCTCATCGCCGGTGCTTTTGCTATATACAGCCCCTTTTACCATTGGCATTTTTTTATCGGTTTTTACCGACTTCGGGCCCTTTGAGGTATCTGACGACTGCCCCAAATTAGGGTAGGGGATAGGTACAGGGCCTCCCGGTGTGGGTGTTTTGCAAACATCGGGAAACACAATACTTTTACCGCCGCTGCCTTTATGCGCAATACCGCGAGTGTTCGCAAATGTGGTTTGTCCCATAAGGCTTCTCCAGTGAAGGTTATCTAAGGTCGTCCATCTAGCAACAAAATTAACCCAGCAAACTTAACGCAACAAGCTTACGTTTACATCATTAATTCTCGCCGCACCGCTATTACACACATATTGAGCCTTCCAAACCATCGATAAGGTAAGTAGATTCGGCTCGAAGATTAAGGTTTCCAATTTAAAAGGTGCTGAAACTTTTGTGCCGGCATGATTAATTCGACAAGCCAAGCGAATGCTCGGGAGCACCCCCGAAATATCACCCGCGGGATGCATCCCGCTAATTGAGAACGGCTCTCCGCCCTGCAATAAGCTAGGGTAAATTAATTCTGGATGAGCAGCGTTCATAAAACGCGGGCTGTAATCAACAGGCAGGAACGGTGCACGGGTCTGCTCCCAGGCCTCGTCATAGGTTCCGACATGGGCTACTCGCGGCTGCCAGTTCGGCGCGCGCGGCGCGAAGCATGCGGGCTCTGGCTGATCGAAGATATCGCGAACCAACGCTTTCGGGCACTCCAAATTGGGCAGGGCCACGCCATCCATCTGACTACGGCTTAAGCCACCAGCAAAACCTTTTCCAACGGGGTTACGATCATATTGCTCGATACCGCCATTGGTTAACTCTACCGAGCCACCGAAAGCATTCTCGTAGATCATCGGCAGTGTTGTAAAAGGTTCTGGATTACTGATAAAGCCGTGTTGCCACTGGCGTGAACCAAATACACGTACCACCTTCTGAAGTGAGCCGACACGGAGAGAAACATCTAAAGTCGTTACCAATCGCTGTTCGAGCGCGCAAGCTTTACCGAGCATTAGAATATCGGTACACGGCTTACCCGGATGATAGTCAGACACGGCAACTAAACTGGATGTAACCGGCTCATCTCTATATTGATCCGCCTCCTGCAATGGCGCCTGCTCTTCTAACAACGTCCACTGCGGACCGATTCGAAAACTCGCTTTAGCCAAAACATAGAGGGTATCGATACCTTGCTCGTTCGGGAATAAAGCGATATCCGCAGCGAAAGGAGTGGTATTTTTTAGCTGTAACACAATTTAGTTAACCTGCACCGAACCGCCTAGGATTCGATTTACACCACTAGAACGGCTGAGAACATACTTGCCGCGAATCATTATTTTTCCGGATTTGGTAAGGGTAATACTGGACTCGCCACACTGCAGAACAATTTGTTCTTTCGCGTCGATTGTGACGTTTTTACCGTCCACTACGATATCGGTAGGGAGCTGTGCGGATTTTTCTAAACCATCCTCTTCTGCGGGCTTGTGCAGCTCTAACGGGGCGGAGCTGTAGGAGTCCAATAACGAGTCCAGCTGACTATAAATAAAGCCAATAATCAGCGGCTGCTCGATATTGCCACCAACAAAGACTACCGCAGCCTGACGCCCCACCTGATTCGGCGTCACGGCCTGAGTGGATTGCGCCATTACCGGCTGCGACGGCAGGCTAGATTGTGAAAAGCGTAGCAGTGGGCGCCCCTGATCCAGGCCAATACAAGTGGCGATAACGACTTCGCCCGAGGGAACAGGACTATTGTTAGGCTCGGCTTCAAGCAACTCGGTAGACGATTGAACTGTTTCATTTAAAGACATAGTTAACCCCAGTGCTATCCATACTAGTTCGTAGACACTTTGCTGCCTTTAATCACAACATTACCAGAGCCCTTCACATTAATATTTTTACCCTTAATGGTGATATCACCATTTTTTTTCATAATGATCTGCGCAGAGCCCGTCTTTAGAGTAATTTGGTCATCGGCCTGCAAGGTAATTGTCTTTGCTTTTACCGCGTAGTCTTTGGCAACTTTTTCCATGTGTTTGCCATCTACCGTTTCGGTTAGATCCTTGGCAACACTAAGTGTCATGTTTTTATCGATACTTTCAACATGGTCACCACCAACACTAATGGTAACGTTTTTGCCGATATCTTCTGAGTAGTTTTCACTAACGCTTATGGTCGCGTTTTTACCGATACTTTCGCTGTGATTATTGCCAACACTAATACTTTTGTCTTTTCCAATCGACTCAGACTGATTATTACCAACTGTCTTATCTCGATTGTTCTTAATCTCAGAGGTTTCATTATTGCCAATAATTTTAGTGCGATCGTTGCCGATATTGGCCGACTCATCGTTCTCAATAACGGTGTCCATGTTCTTTTCGGCATGGACATATATTTGCTCGGCACCTTTTTTATCGTCAAAACGCAGCTCATTAAAGTTTTGAGGGGAGCCCTCGAGGGTTGAGCGCGTGCGAATACCGCTTTGGGTTTTAGATTCAAATGGGGGTTTGTTCCAACCGTTATAAACAGAACCCACAACGATCGGACGATCAGGGTCACCATCTAAAAAGTTAACGATAACTTCGTGGCCTATACGGGGAATAAATGAACTGCCCCACTGGTTGCCTGCCCACGCTTGCATGACACGAATCCAGCAGGAACTTTTATCGTCTTTTTGACCTTCGCGGTCCCAAATAAACTGAACGCGAATACGCCCAAACTCATCTACGTGAATTTCTTCGCCGGCGGGGCCAACCACCAAGGCCGACTGTGGGCCTTTCATAACAGGACGCGGATGAAGTTGCTTAGGCCGGAAGTGTACGTCGGCCGGCATACAGATAAAGTCGTTGCTGTAATCTGGGCTGGCAGAGCTGCCAGAGAAATAGCTGGTCTCAAATGCGCGGTGTGTTACCGTAACTAAAACGTAATCGCCTTTCTCGTCATCCGTTGTATGTTTAGCTAAATTAAATAAGCCGCCTGCATAAAAGCTACCGCAAGCACTGGAACCGCGCACAGTATTTAAATCGGCTTCTTCCGCTTCCATACGGATCTTTATTAAATCTTTACCCAGCGCCGTATCGTATAACCCGGGATATTCGTAGTGTTCAAACTTTGCATTATCCGTAAAAACACTCTTGGTATTGGTCGAGGCCAATAGGTCTTTTTTGGGCTCTTTAAAATTGTAGTCGTTTAACGCCCAAACACCCTTTTTAAATTGATAGAGGTGTTCCCAGCGTTTAATTTCAGCTTTCGGGTTACTGCCCTTCGAGTACTCTAAATCTGTCTCTGTAACTGTATCGTAGGCATTCTTTTGGTCTACCAGAATTAATTTGTGCAGCGATTCTTGGTGCACAAAATAGTAGGCAATGCCCTCTTCTTCCAGTAAACGGGAAACAAAATCAAAATCACTTTCGTTATGCTGGACACAGTACTCCCGCACCGCGCCGCCGGTTGCGCGAAAGTCGTAATCTTTAAAACCGTAAGATTTGAAAATATCGTCAACAATCGTTTTGACGTTTTTATTCTGGAAGATTCGATGATTGTTCGTTTTTGATAGGTACCACAGCCACGGCACAATGGTCATGCGGTATTGACGTAGATCGTTACTTTGAATTTCACCGTAGGTGAACTGGCTAACATGGCCGTGAAAGACGCGCTCAACTTCGTTGTGAACAGTAATAGTACCGGTTTGACCAATAATTTTTTCGGGCTTTATATCCAGATCTTGAGATAAGACCTCTACTTGAAATTCAAACAACCCCGATATGGTTTCAAAGCCTTCAAATGCGGTAAGCAATAATGCATCTTTTTTACCGAGCGAAAAATCACTTATGGATATTAACCGGTTATCCTGGGTAAGCGTGCTCATGCAATATCAACTCCATCCGAAAATTTAAAGGTCGCTGCGCGAAAACGACGTCCGTGATCGCAAAGTTTGTATCGCGATGCGCGTTGCCCCAACGGAGCTACATCCATCAGGCCGATATGCTAATAAAGGTATCGCATACACAAATTAAGAGGGGGAAACACCAACAAAGGCAGCCAGAGCTGCCTTCGCCGATATCAACTGAGCTAAAAGTAAATTACTTCTTGCCAGCTTTACTTAGACTGTAACCAACACGCTGCGGGCTAGCCTGAGCGTTAGTTGCATCGTAGTCTGCGTAGTTAACTTCGATTTCGGTGAAGCTGATAGAGATTGCTTCGATAGGGTCGCCTTCAGAGCCAGCAGATACGGAGTAGCTGCTTACTAGACAGTTGTCCAAAGTATAAGTCATATACTCTGTTACCTTGTCCGAACCCGTTTGCACGAACTTAACTTTAATTTTCTTACCTTTAGAACCGTAAGCGCCTTCTGAGAAGATAGCAGTACAAGAGTTGTCTGCTGGCTTGGTTACGGTAACTTCAGAAAAGCTTGGACGGCTTGCTTCACGGTTTGCACAGTTACCTGCTTCCATGGTAATTCCACGGCTTACACCAAACTGGAAAGAATCAACTGCCAAGTGCTTTGCGTAGCCATCTGCAGTTACGTTACCTTCGATGCCTTCCCACTCAAGATAAATTGCCATTTATTGTGTCTCCTATTTTTTTACTTTAAGAACTGAAATAACGGTTCACATGACAGATGCCTAAGTCAATCCCACGCATCTGTTTCAAACTATGCACCATTCACCTAGTAAGCTTCCCTACCAAGCTAGGCTTTCCATCGGATATTCCATATAAAAAATATTAAGGAAAACTGAGGTACTGGCCGATACTATCGGATTTTTGCATAGCTCACAACGCTATAAACAGCGCTTTGCAAGCAGTTGCGAATTACGTCAAATAAGCACGTTTTTCGGCTTAAAAAAGCGTCGGATTTTTTTCCACTTTACTCCAGCTCACGCCAAACATTATCAAAACTCCCCGCGCTCATAAAACTTCTTCAATGCGAAACAACGCCTTCACCAAATAATAAATTGCTCGATAAATACAATACCTAAACAGCCGAAATCACAGCCGCAAACCATAGACCGTAGCGCCTTCTAAGCATTCAGATCAAGGTTGGCAGCGGGCGTCCTGAGGCTTGCAGTTAGGTGCAGCAAATGCTACATTTGGAATGTATTTGAATCATATGAAGCAGGTGCTACATGCGTCCATCCACGGTCCCAAACGACGGCGCCCTCGTTGCCAACAGCTTGCTTGAAGCAAGCCAGCAACTGGGCATAACGCAAGATCAACTCGCGCACGCGATTGGCGTATCGCGTGCTACCATCGCACGCATCAAAAAGCGTACCGAGCTGGGCTATGACGAATCTCCCTTTGCTGGCAACGGCAAAGCCTTCGAGCTATCCCTATTAATGCTACGGATCTACCGCTCGCTTTACGCAATCGTCGGTGGCAACGCAGCAGCAATGAAGCACTGGATGAGCAGCCCCAACCAGCATCTCGCCAACGAAACCCCGGCTGAGCTAGTCCAAACAGCTACTGGCATTACTCAAGTACTCTGGTACCTTGATGCCATGCGCGGCAAAATTTAAGCTCACAAAACTCATATACAAAACTAAAAATCATGGAAGACAACCACCCACTAGCATCCCTACTCGTACCGCAAGTCGGCCTCGCATGGCGCCTAGTCGAAACACAAGAAACCGCCGCTACTCGGGCCATTACCCGCTCGGCAACAGAACAGTCGCGCCTAGAAGAACTGCTCGACGCGAGCAAACCTAGGCTTCCCGATGACTGCCGCGGCCTTTCCTACCTCTTTATGACACCTTTTCGCTACCCGCCACTGCAGTTCGGCTCACGCTTTGGGCAGTGCTTTGAGCGCGGCATATTCTATGCCTCACAAGAACCCGCCACAGCCTTTGCCGAAACCGCCGTATACCTATGGCTATTTCAAAGCGCGCTGGCAAAGCCGGGGCCACTTGCAACCATTAACGACTCGCGAACGCTATTTTCGGTAAAGCTCCGCACCGACCGCGGCTGCGACCTGCGGTCTGACTATTTTCAGCATCAGTACCCAGAACTCGACTCACCCAGCGATTGGAGCCAAAGCCAAAAACTAGGCAGTAATTTGCGAGCCGCCGGCGCTGAATTTTTTTGGTTCAATTCGGCACGTACCAGCAAAGGCACCAACGCCGCCGTGATTTCCCCCAAGGCTTTCGCTAAGCGAGAGCCCGATTCACAAGAGCTATGGCTGCTTCGGATTACCGAAGAGGTGTGCTGGTTTGGTCACGCCGACGGGCGCCACCACGAGTTCTACCACTCTGAATTCTCGAAAGCAGGCTACCTGCAGCACCCAGGCCTTCAAACCACCTAGCAGACTGCTCCAAATCAAATAAATGGCATCTAAACCTACCCGAAGCTCTATGGTTGAAGCCATATCCGCTATGCTTGCCCAACAGACTTAACAAAACTCTAGGGCGCACATAATGACCAAAGATTCCAAACCCGCTCGTCTCACCAAAAAACGCTACAACAAAGAACTACACCGATTACAGGTAGAACTTGTAAAACTACAAAGCTGGGTAAAGCAGCAAAAGTTAAAAGTCGTGGTAATTTTTGAAGGGCGCGATGCCGCGGGAAAAGGCGGCTGTATTAAACGCATATCCGAAAACCTAAACCCTCGGGTTTGTCGAATTGTAGCGCTGCCAGCACCCACCGAACGCGAGCGCAGCCAATGGTATTTTCAACGCTATATTGCCCAGCTGCCCGCCGGTGGTGAGATAGTGTTGTTTGACAGAAGTTGGTACAACCGCGCAGGGGTTGAAAAAGTAATGGGGTTTTGTAACGACGAAGAGCATCGCGAATTTTTACGCACCTGCCCCGACTTTGAAACCATGCTGATTCGCAATGGCATAATATTGATAAAATATTGGTTTTCGGTGAGCGATGAAGAGCAGGAACAACGATTTATCGACCGCACCAACCACCCCACCAAACACTGGAAACTTAGCCCAATGGACTTAGAGAGTCGCGCCCGCTGGGTAGACTACTCAAAAGCCAAAGATGAAATGTTTCAACACACCGATATAGATGAATCCCCTTGGTACGTTGTTCATAGCGATGACAAAAAGCGTGCTCGACTCAACACCATAAGCCATCTGCTAAGCCAAATCCCCTACCAAGACCTCACCCCCGAACCGGTAGAACTGCCGCCACGCCAAAAAGATGATGGCTACGAGCGCACCGGCTTAGATAAATTGCGCTTTGTGCCAGAAATTTATTAAATGTTAACTCGCAAACTCAAGTTAAACCAGCGCCTACAAACGACCTCGTTTGCAGGCGCTGGCTTATCAAGCAGCTACCAAACTTCGTAATCTTCAGTTTTACGCATTCTTACCCCAACCACTTTTTGGGCTACCAAATAATCACGCAACGCATTTTCGATAACAATCAAGCGTGGGCTTTCTGCCAAACGAAATATCGGACACCCCCGCACCGACTCGGCGTTAATCGTAAAATGCTCCAAGCTCGTCGGGCGCTGCAACGGCGGCGCATCCATATCATAATTATCAACGCAGCGAATCAACCCCAAAATATTTGCCAGCGAATAGCCAAACTCAACTTCCTGCGTAATCGAATGAATCAATTCCACCGGCGTATAGTCAATATTATCTACCCCGTAATTGGTTAGCATCTCGATTAGCTCATCGGAAAATAACGTAACCACAGGGCCAATAATATCGCCACGAAACTCGCCACTCGCTGCCGACAACATTAAACGTAGCGGCGCCTCTATTTTCGGGGCGACTTTACCCAACATATAATCGCGCAAATCCAATTCGTCCGGCACATCCATTACCGATGCCATACCCTCTACACGTAAATCACTTTCCAGAACCCAATACATAAACCTTCCTAATAATTCCCCAAACCTTTAATGCACTTTAGTCTGTATGCATTACACATTTCTATTCACTCACACCCACATAACGCCGCCTAACTAGTTTACCGCCTCGCTCGCTTTGCTGGCCGAGAAGCTGATGCAGGAGAAGGCTCATCATCACTCGCTAGATTTGCGGAACTCGACGTTCTAGCTAGGCTGCCTTTACGCAAATCCGTTGCATAACCATACGCTTTTTGCGAAACGTACAACTTGCTCTGCCAAGGTTCCGACGTTTGAAACTTTTCCAAATCCTTGCGGATTTCTTCACTAATATCATCAAGTCGCTTTTTTATATCTTCACTGACATCGTCTTCTTTGCAAATTGGAGCGTCGGGGTCAAACAGCAGCAACATCAAATCTAACAACTTCAAAATAATTTGCGAGTCGTAACCCGTTTGGTGACCGACCTGAACAAGATCATCTACCTCATCACCCCAGTTTTCTGAGGCTGGGCTGCTTTTTTGATCTTCAAAAGGAATATTGTAAACAAACGAATGGTGGCCCACATGCCATTGCGCTCCCAGCTCCTTCATCAGAGCATTGGCCACTACCGTTTTATTCGGCTGGCTCAAGCTACCGTACTTACTGCCACCTGCATCGGGGTACTTTAACGAAAAGTGCGTAGTGGGCAAACCAATACCATTAGGCGGAGCGTTCACGTCGTATTCGACAGAACTAGCCATACGCACCAACGGCTTAACCTTGGCATAACACTGCTTTGCTGAAATTAAATGGTGCTTAGCAAAAGTGTACGCATATTGACCTAGCGCACAGCTATCGTTACCGCGCCGATCGGGCTTGCCGCCACTCATATGACATTTTAAGTGCTCTGGAATACTTACCACAGCCTCGGTGGGTTCATCTTTCTTTGAGGGGAAATCATGTTCATCCTCTCCGCAAAAAGGACATTTATTTTTGTTATACCCCTTTGCCACAATTACACTAACTTTCTCTCCTATTTGCGACACCCAAGCCCTCCTTTAAATCGGCAGTTAAAGCGTCGTTAAAACTACCACAAACTCTCATAAATACAATGAACATATACACAAGCCAACAACTAAACGTCGAACTTAATCGTTGCACAACTTTCAACCAACCTTCATTGAGCTGAATATATAGTGCGGCATTAAGCCGACGATCTTACTGGATACAAGCTGCCTGTTCGGCAGTGAAGCGAGAGTTGGCCTGGACGTGGCCGACGAAGAATTTCTAAGCTGCCTGTTCGGCAGTGAAGGACTCCACAACAAGATCAGCTATTGAGGGTGCTTTCTAAGCTGCCTGTTCGGCAGTGAAGAAAGTGGACTCAAAATTCATTAGCGACGACATTTTCTAAGCTGCCTGTTCGGCAGTGAAGGTGTTGTTGTTCAGGTGAGAGGGTAGCGTTATTTTCTAAGCTGCCTGTTCGGCAGTGAAGACATAACAGCGAACGCCGTAAGCTCTGTGGCTTTTCTAAGCTGCCTGTTCGGCAGTGAAGTGATTACCACCAAAGCCCCAGCGAACCCAGGTTTTCTAAGCTGCCTGTTCGGCAGTGAAGAGAATGAGAAAGGGATTTGCCGTTGTTTTCGGTTTCTAAGCTGCCTGTTCGGCAGTGAAGATTTTTTAGTTGACCGTTCGAAAGGGTTTGAATTTCTAAGCTGCCTGTTCGGCAGTGAAGGACATAAAAAAACCTTTAAGTTATACGCTAAGTTTCTAAGCTGCCTGTTCGGCAGTGAAGCGTGACGGTCATTACACGTGGGTGTCGTATGATTTCTAAGCTGCCTGTTCGGCAGTGAAGGGACCCGTTTTATTACTGAACATGGTCATGATTTTCTAAGCTGCCTGTTCGGCAGTGAAGCCCATCTTGTCCTCACCTTTTTTGATGAACATTTTCTAAGCTGCCTGTTCGGCAGTGAAGGGCTGGCCGTGACAGACTCCCCCGCCAGCCTTTTTCTAAGCTGCCTGTTCGGCAGTGAAGTGAAATTGTTTAGTTTAGTAACTTTTCGTCTTTTTCTAAGCTGCCTATTCGGCAGTGAAGGCAAGATAGACGTGATTGTCATAATCTGTGGCTTTCTAAGCTGCCTGTTCGGCAGTGAAGGGGGCACTGGATCAGTTAAAGACCGTTGGCGATTTCTAAGCTGCCTGTTCGGCAGTGAAGTCATCGATGAAATCCAAAATTTGTTTCCGTCTTTTCTAAGCTGCCTGTTCGGCAGTGAAGCAGTAAGCGCTCATTAAGGCCGCTTGAATTGCTTTCTAAGCTGCCTGTTCGGCAGTGAAGAGAACAATGGTAAATCACTTTCTCACTCTCTTTTTCTAAGCTGCCTGTTCGGCAGTGAAGCCTAAAAATCTCTGTGTCAAACTTTCATCGCATTTCTAAGCTGCCTGTTCGGCAGTGAAGGCGTTACTAAGCGGAATTGCTGCCCTTTTTTTTTCTAAGCTGCCTGTTCGGCAGTGAAGTTTGCGTTGTTTTCGTCTCGGCGTCAGGGTGATTTCTAAGCTGCCTGTTCGGCAGTGAAGAGGTACAATTAAGTCTTATGAGTAATCACGGATTTCTAAGCTGCCTGTTCGGCAGTGAAGGAGTCGCGAAGCTCTGGCGACAAGGCGTTTTTTTTCTAAGCTGCCTGTTCGGCAGTGAAGGACATAAAAAAAACCTTTGGTTGTATGCTAAGTTTCTAAGCTGCCTGTTCGGCAGTGAAGTACGTCGAAGGCGGGGCGCCCGCGTCGCCTTTTTTCTAAGCTGCCTGTTCGGCAGTGAAGTTTTATGCTCATGGCCTAATAACCCTGTTAGTTTTCTAAGCTGCCTGTTCGGCAGTGAAGATTAATGGCGTTGTTATACGCCGATACGGAGTTTTCTAAGCTGCCTGTTCGGCAGTGAAGTGACGATATTACCGCTAGCTGCGCAGCCTCGGTTTCTAAGCTGCCTGTTCGGCAGTGAAGCGCTACAAAAGCAAACGCTGAGGCTCTGGTGCTTTCTAAGCTGCCTGTTCGGCAGTGAAGAAATATTTGGCGGTGGAGGTGGGGCCGCTGGCTTTCTAAGCTGCCTGTTCGGCAGTGAAGAAGACCAGAAGGGCCAACCGGCCCCCAGCTTTTTTCTAAGCTGCCTGTTCGGCAGTGAAGGTTTATCCTTATTGGATTTAAGGTTAGTTGATTTTCTAAGCTGCCTGTTCGGCAGTGAAGGGAAGGTTTAACAGAAAAACCGACACCAGCAATTTCTAAGCTGCCTGTTCGGCAGTGAAGCAGACACAGGTGTTCCAGTGCCGCTCTCTACCTTTCTAAGCTGCCTGTTCGGCAGTGAAGTATGCACGATAGAAAAAGATCCCATGCAATCATTTCTAAGCTGCCTGTTCGGCAGTGAAGCCTCAGTGCATGTATGTATAGTATACCCGTTGTTTCTAAGCTGCCTGTTCGGCAGTGAAGGGTAGATATTGACGATGTATGAGTCGAGCTCATTTCTAAGCTGCCTGTTCGGCAGTGAAGGTTCCATGCGGCTAGCGCTTTTGGTGGCGCTATTTCTAAGCTGCCTGTTCGGCAGTGAAGATTAGAGAATCTAATCGTTTTCTCTTCGCCTCTTTCTAAGCTGCCTGTTCGGCAGTGAAGTTAGCGTATGTCCGTCTTAATGGTTCTCGGGATTTCTAAGCTGCCTGTTCGGCAGTGAAGGGCATCGAGTAATTTGGTTCGAAACACCTTCTTTTCTAAGCTGCCTGTTCGGCAGTGAAGACCGTTACGGTAGGTAGTGGCTTGCCGCTTTGTTTCTAAGCTGCCTGTTCGGCAGTGAAGCACGTAAGGGCTTAGGGGTAGGTCCACATTCGTTTCTAAGCTGCCTGTTCGGCAGTGAAGATTACCTTTGGTTAGCGTATGTTCGTCTCAACTTTCTAAGCTGCCTGTTCGGCAGTGAAGGACTTTTTAGAGCTAAAGGGTGAGCGCGAAGCTTTCTAAGCTGCCTGTTCGGCAGTGAAGAGGATAGCCGTTTTTTTATGTCTAGCAATGCTTTTCTAAGCTGCCTGTTCGGCAGTGAAGCACCATCTTGCTCGGCTCCCTATGTTGTGTCTTTTCTAAGCTGCCTGTTCGGCAGTGAAGGATTGCCCGTTGATGTCATATTCAAGTGTTCATTTCTAAGCTGCCTGTTCGGCAGTGAAGCCGGTAAGCTCGCAGACCGGCCCTGTTGTTTGTTTCTAAGCTGCCTGTTCGGCAGTGAAGTCGCACGTCAGTTTCTGTCCCTGATTATTTGTTTTCAAAGCTGCCTGTTCGGCAGTGAAGATTCCCGTTTTTCAAATTAGCTCTAAAAGTTTTTTCTAAGCTGCCTGTTCGGCAGTGAAGTAGAATACGCCTGCGAACCAGGTTCAGCGATCTTTCTAAGCTGCCTGTTCGGCAGTGAAGGTTGATACGAATACGGTATTTGCTGGCATCTCTTTCTAAGCTGCCTGTTCGGCAGTGAAGTACAAATTATAGCCAATAACCCTAACAGAATCAGAACCTTACGCTGTTTTACCCCAAAAATACCATTGGTATTTCGGGGAAATGTAATCTATTGATATTTATAGGTTTTTTTTACTGGCGAAAATGGAAGGTGTTGGTAGGGGAAAGAGTAGCCTAGCTAGGCTACTCCATTTAGTAGACTAAAACCCTGAGCCGAGTTCCAGCCTATGGCTTGTATTGTATCGAAAGTACAACGCTCAATGGCTCATTACAGTATGGTATCTATAAATGCCGCACCGACGGTATTAACTATGCTATACAAAAATCAACACATAAATTCGAAATCACCGCCGAGCAGCACTCCCCTAAAAGCAAGGAACAGTGGCAGTTTTCGATAGGCCGAAGTTATCGAACTCCCCTTCTACCGGAGAATCTTGCAACTCACCAAACTCGATATACCGCCTATGCCTATGCCCATTAGACGCGCTTACTAATTCAACATAGGGGTTATCTAAACCTTTGGTGAACATTTTTGCGCGATAGGCTTTAGCTTCAGCTTCGGTAATCGAGCCGCGTTTTAACAAGCGCTTGAGCTTGGACTCACTCATAGTGCGTTGCTTACGGGACACCGTCCGATGCTTAACTCGTTCAGGTACCGGAAGAATTGCTGCTATACGACTATAGTCAGCCATAGCGCCTAGCCATCCTGTTTGTTGAAGGAGCACAAGACTCTCATACCCCCCGAACAGACGAAGTACGTCGCACAGAGTAACCCCAGCCCTAGGAAAGCCGACCCCTATGCTTTTACATTCTAGATCGCACAATACTTTATGGAGCTTGGAAAAAACCGCATTCATTAACACTGGTGCTGGCACCTCGGGATCTGGAATTAATTGTATTTCAACAAAATGCTTCATTTCGGAATCCTCTATTATTCCTTACCACCAAAAACCCCGCCTCGTATTAAGTTTGCGAGAACAAAATTCTTCTGTTCCTGTGTAACGTCTTTGTCATTAACCCAAGCAAGCATTAATGTATATAGATCCGTTTTTGATTTTCTATAAGCCTGCCCTCTTTGAGTAACCGAACCAAAAGGCTCTACTGCAATTGGAAATTCAGCGTTGTCATACCAATCATCGATAGTACGAATTGCATTGCCTATTTTTACACTATGCAATGCAGCACAATCATCAAGTTTGAAAAGGACTTTTTTCTTTTCCCCCATATTCATTTCTTGAGAGGGGAATATGTGCTGACCTTTACCCAATTGAACATACGCATCCACATCCAGGCAAACATAGTCGTTTGTACTATCTAAACCCTTAAAAATAGCGTCAGCTAGTAGTTTCAACGATGTATTGTTTCGCTGTGCATAAAAATCATTCAAACGGAAGTCATATCCGTTGAATATTATTGGTTCATTGTTATCGTTAACTTTTACCTGGATACGTATAGCCTCAGCACACACACGGTTTCTCCACAGGAATCGACCACTCGCTATATTATGAGCATACCGATGCGACAATTCCTTTAACCCCTCTTCTTTATATCCAGAGACTTTTTCTTTTATTTTATTTTCAAAATCAGGGTCATTACATCCAAAGGGCTCTCCAAGATTACCTACGATGCGTAATGTGAAGGTAACTTTAAGACTATCATTATCTAAAGGAAGGTTGGCATCATCGCTATCCGATGAAACCGGATTCGGTTTTGTTTTATTTGTATCGGAAGTACCAAATGCACTTTGCGTTGAACGATTTTGACGCTTGGTTATTTTAATAGGGCGCCATTCATATTCTTTTTCCCCCAAACACTGCCAATTACCCGACATCATCAATGCATCAGAGGTTTCTAGTTTTCGCTCAAAAGCCAACATAGTTGGTAGTTTCATACTCATAACATTTTCCTTTTTTAAGTTGACTAGTTTAGATCTAGAGTTTCAGTAATAATTATATTTTCATCGACATCAGACTGTTTACTTTTGCTCGTTTGCTTGCACAAATACCAATGCTCTTTGTACTCGTATTTCCAGAGGCTACCTGCAATATCTTCAGCATTTCTGAAGTTGTTGACACCTCTCCACTCACCAATTGAATGAGCAGCCTCTACAAAACAAACAGGAGTCTCGCTGTCTCGAGTATTGACTATATCTTTGTTGTCATAAACCTCAGTTATAGCCTTATAACCTATCATTATTGGCACAAGATAACCTGTACTGGGTTTGGGCAAATACTCCCAATCGGCTGGGGTTTTATCATTTGGTTCGGAGTAATGCTTCCACTGTTCTAGTGTTGCTTTGTTTGCTTTGGTTTGCTCAAGCATTTCGAAGTATTCCGACACCGATTGAGGGATCATCGAATCGTAAGGAACCTTTTCAAGATGGGAAACCCACTCATGCAGCATGCTTTCAACAAGCGTCCCGCTCACTACCTGCGCGTTCAAATGTGTAGTTATTAGGTTAGATTTAGGTCGCGCCTGTTGCTTTAACGCAGTAAAGTCTAGCCATGCATCCAACAACTCTGCTTCAGGGTTTTCCGCAAGTCTCTTTTCATAGTACAGCGCTAAATCATTTGACCGATCCATTAGAGCGAAACCCGGCAATAGCTTTCTCTTGAGCAGGTAAAATTTATTTTTGTCGGAAAGATCAAAAACTTGAATGGATTCAATATCAAGAATAGTGCCACCAGCTAATCGCTGCAAAAGGCATTGCTTTTTTAACCATTCAGTAAAACGATCTGCCTGACTCCCCAAAAATCCATCGAAGTGAATAAGTAACGATACTGTCATATTCATTTTTGCTTCCTCAATAACTGGAGGAGAGGCTATTTTATTGTGAGAGTGCAGGTATGGCGGAGTTTTGTTTTGTAAAAATCTATCATTCCACCCTCCATAGGTATGCACATGGTTATGATGTGAAACGACCCCGCACCCTGATAATTCGAAGTTATTGAAACTTGACTTTGAGAGTTTACGAGATAGGTTATGAGCAAATCCCAAAAAATGGGTAATACTCGGAAATCCCCAAGTGAAACCTGATACGGCATTCGCATTTTGAACTTTTATTCGGTTCATCAGTATGTACTGGCTCATACCTGCTCCTCCCTGTTGGCAGCCACAACAACTTTTACCATCTCATTATGTTCCCTTAGTTGCTCAAGCATCAAACTGCTCCATAATTTTGTGTGTTCTGGCTGTGGGGTGAATTTTTTGTCCTTTCCTTGTATTTTTCTGTTTAACCATTTCGCAAAATCACCTGCAATCACGCTTTGCCAGTCAGAGACTGCTTTAGCAGACTGAAAGGAACAATCGATCCTATAAGGGTCAAGAAAATATTGGTGCTCTTGCTTTAGCTTTACTCCCAGCTCGCTTGTCCACCCAGCTGGCAGGTTTTGAATGCCTTCGGCATAGAACATAACGCTTGATAGGATTTGACTTCCCCATTTTATTAACCAATCTCGCTTTTTGGGGTCTTTTGTGCTTAAGTCAATTCGTTCAAAGCGTAAAAGAAAGGTCCTCAAATACTCTATATCGTGTTTAATAACACTCGATGGTATCCCCCGATCAAACCATGATTTGTTGTGAACAGGCGGTTTTATTTGATTTTCCCACGTAGGGGGGAGGGATGAGAATACGCGGACTGCACCACCGCGACTTCCATTTAGCACTGAAACATTCTGAGGCTGACTCTGAGTAACCAATAATCGTGCGACAGATGGCAAGCGAATAGAGAGTTGATCAGAGTATCTGTCTGATTGTCTCGCTTTTTGTGATTGTTCATTCGCCTTACGGGCATCCTTGGAAAAATGGCTGTTGTAAATCCTCTGAACCAATGAGGAAGAAAGCAAAACAGTAAGCAAGTGATAGTTATTTTTAACAGGAAAATACAATTGTTTTAATAAAAAATCGGTTTGAGGTTTCTGTGATAAAAATGAAGTATACGTTTTACCCCAGTATTCAAGTTCTTCACTACTTTCTTCTAACCCAGAAAAGACCGAGTAGTTTCCTTTCATCAACTCATCGAAAAGTCTGTTCCCTTCATATTCTAAGAGTAAAAACTTGGCCTGTTTCGACAGCTTTGCATCAGGGTATGTTCCATCGACTATTTCTTTTCCCAAAGCACTGGTTGTCATGTATTTCTTGTCCTGAACACAGTTCCTATCTAAAAAAGATGATCCAGTACTACTTGAGTGTGACAACCTTGCAATATGGGTACCTGGAACCACCCCTTCACTTAGCTCTACTGATCGACACATCCAGATGTTAAAAAAATTATTTTTATTACCTATAAAGGCAATATCTTTTGAGCAATCTTCGATTTGCTCCCTTTCACGCAACACACGATAGAAACCCTCATATGTAGGGCGCTGTGCCGCCGTTACCTTTACTTTAGTTATTTTATTTTTCAGCTTGCAAAGCTCAACCTGTTCATCATTTTTGTTTGATTTTGCATTTAATAATCTTTTTGATAAATAAATGGAAATCAACTCATCTACATAGCTATTTTTTTTATCGCCCTCTTCTAAGCTTTCGATATAAGCTTTGATAACATTTGACCACTCTGTATTTTTATCTATGTTCATTTATCATCAACCTCCTGAAATAACCCTAAATTATTGTGATACCAATATTCTTGATAATTTTGATCGTTATAATGTGTTACTCGCAGTTCCCCAAAACGTCTGCTGACTTCGTTAGTTTCGATAGAAAAATCATCTGCCAACTTCAAATAAATATTAGTCGTATCCAGATCAAACCAAAAATGTATTCCGCCCCCCAAATACAGAGAATTTAGCGTTTCAATACTGATACCTATTTCGGTCGTTATTTTAGGCGGGCACACATTTTCATTTAACCAGCACCACTGCGGCATTGAATATTTACTTTCAATACATAAATAATATGATTCATCTTTTTTGGAATCTCGGAAACGTTGCTGACGCTGGACTTCTCCACACCAATAAGGGTTATTAGCCCACCATACTTTCGCTTTATTCTCGCCAGTAAATAGCTGCCACGCTAACGCCTTGTATTCAAGCTCATTTAGATTGAGGTATTCACCACGCTTATTCACCCTAACTTCGGTCTCTTGAATTCTAGGAATGGCGTTAATTGGCTGGTATTGTTCATTGTCAAGAATTTCAACTAGATCATGTGCCGCTAAAGCCAGATTTGGCATTTCAAAACCAGGGCGTTCAAAGCAAATTGGTTTACCTTTGAGCGCTTTAAAGTTCTCATTCAATAAATGAATATTTGGGTGTTTAACAGGCTCCCTAAGTTCCCTATGGCGAATTACGCGCCCAGCTAATTGAATAATCGAGCGCATAGAGCTTGGTTCGACAATTGCCCAGTCGTAATCATGATCTCTGCCAACCTCCGCAACAGGTGAAGCAAGAACAACAAAAATATGATTCTTCTCTGGATGACAGGCCAAAACATCGCCGATTCCTGCTTCTGTACTCCATAACGACGATTCATTTTTGCGGTTGAGGATGTTATCTAGCTTGTTCTCTATGTGTGACCTTACTGCCAACGGAAAACGACTGTGGTACACACAATAATGAATACAAGTATTTTCAGGCGCATCCATCGCTAACAACAATTGTGCAACAGCGATTAATGGGTTGATATTAGCCATACGGACAAGTCCGATGGAGACTACTTTACCTCTACTCTCTGTATGGTGATGGCAATGCAATGTACAAAGTGATGCATAGATAGTTGTAGCCAAACTTTCCGAACGGCTCTTGCCTTCGCCTTTTTGAATAGGAACAATTTCACCAATGCGTTTTGGCGGATATCGTTTCTGTTCCTGCGTTAAGTTCATAACTCTTTTGTTTATAAAATATAGGTGCTGCTTTTTGAATTTATCTAAATTATCAACAAATCGACTTTCATAATCCGATGCTGTAAATTCATCAAACCAAGCACAACAGATATTTTGATCCCAATCTCCAATGTTGGCTTTTGCATACTGAGACCAGCCCGCCTTGTATGATTCATACAGCGCATATGCCAAAGCGGGAGGCATTGTGGCTGTTGAGAGGAGGACTTTACTACCGAGCATTCCCGCCCAATTAACCAAACGACAAAGTGCTGGAAGATCACCGAGCCCAAAATCATCAGGCTCGTCTAGCACTAAATCGGACGTTAATAAACGTAACATAGAGGGTATTTGCTTACCTCCTGTGGTTCCCTCTGTCGCAGGCATAAGATGGTCAATGGTACTAACAAGTACGGGGGCACAAAGCAACTTATCTATGCGCTTATTTTTGTCACATTTGGTCCATTCACTGAGGCTATGTGATGTGTCACCCCTGAAATCTATATAGAGTTCTTTATCTAACACGTCTTTATCAGATTCGCTGCCCGATTGCGCCTCTCCGCTTGAATCTTGATTAGAAAGGTAATAATTCTCAAACAATTGTGTAACTGATACCCCGCCAACCGCAATAGCTAATTCCTCGTTATTCAGCGCCAAACTATCACGAAATTCTCTACCTGTTTGCAAAGTAAGTGATCGCAACCCAAGAGCTACACTGAACCGTGTCCTACCCACCTGCTCACCCAGCGCGTACATAATTTTGGCATTGGCAATAGTTTTACCTTTACCAGTAGATGCCATATTAATACCAAAAAAACCATGCGTAAGTGGTTCCTTTTTGAATTTGCAAACTAGCCTTACCGCTTTGTCTTGCCATCCGTATTTTTCCCTAATTGAAGTTTCTACATCGCTTGACAGGAAGTCGTTATTTTCTAATGAATTGAGACTAGCGTTTAATTTCGGCAAGGCTTTCGTAATGCGCTCTGCGTGGTGTGCAACACCGATTAAATGCTCATCTAGTTGCTGCTTGAAGCCTTGACCATGTAACAGTTCACTGTTTCGATAGGAGTTTGCATAAATCTTGTAGTTTGCAGCTCGCCACTCATCGTTGACTTTTGGTTTCGCTGAATAGTGATGATCTGCCAACATCATAGACAAACGAGCTAGATGGCTCGTAAACAGCTGATCGTTGATAAAATCCCACTTGTTATCCTCAACAAACAAATAAAATAGGTCGCTCTTTGCCCTTGATGCTGCAATAGTTGCATGAGAAACCCATTTAACACTGTGGTGGGGCAGTGCTTTATCTTTGAATGACCAGTTATTTTCCAGACGATATTTTTGTGTATCTTCGTTGCAGCGATATGAATTCCATTTTGCGTCAAAGCCTTTTTGTAGCCAAGAATCAATACATTTAATATCTCCCGGATTTCCATTAATATCGTCACGCCACATTGGCACTAATGGTAAGCGGTGGTGAGAAACAATAATCCATGCCACCAATTGCGCAAATGGCGGAAGGCTGAGAATTGGATGTTTTTCATTTTCAGGATTATCCACTCCATCCTTGAAATAACGATATAAAAATTCGAAATTGGCATTTGCTAAGGCATCAAGCCACTGCTCATCTGCATGGTCGCCCACAAATGATTGGAATAGTCTTAAAGAAATCCATTCGTGGCGGTATGGTTCAAAACTATCGGTAGAAATATCTGGGTTTATCTTATCTTGAAATAATTTATTGGCCTTGCCAAAATCATGAAATAGTCCAGCGATAGAAGCAGCATGAGTTAGGATTTTTTGAGTTTTCCAATTGAAATCATCTTTATAATGGTCTGTTGTTACTACTGTACTATTCACCGGCACCCTACCCTCTTCATCAAACTTCCTTTTATTCCCCACCACCCATAAAAAATGGCTCCTAGCCCGTGAGCGTATCCAGTGACAACTCACGGCGGTATTTTTACTGGCGGTTTTACGCAACATTTTTTTTACGGTTAGCAGGCCGTCTTCGGTGATTACGGTTTGCCATGTGTTGTCGCCAATGCGGTTAGCGAAGGCGTCTAACACTCTGCGGGTTTTCTTCAGCGAGTTTTTTTCACACTGGGAAACGAAGGTGACCATCATTGCGTGGTTTCCTCGTCTGCGCCCTGTAAAGCTATGGACTTTACTTGGTTAAACATAAAATCCAACGCTTTGTGATTGGTAAAAGACTGTAAACACTGCTGACGGAATTCCTGCTCCGTAGCGTTTTCTTTGGCGCATACGAATGCCCAAGGCAGAACTATTGCGTCTTTGATTAAGTCGGCCACGTCGAATACTAGCGCCCCTCTGCGTGTTTTCCCGTGCATGAGCGCTAAACCGTGTGGAATACCGAGCACCCATAAGGTTGTTGCTGCTAATCCATAGGCGAGGTAGTTGCCGTGATTAAGGAAGGCGTTGGCTTTGTCGCTGCCTTCTCTCTCGCGGCTGAAATCACCAAATTTGGTTTTATTGGCTACGTATTTATAAAGCACCTTAGTAAGCTGGGCTTCTGTTAGTAGCAGTTCGCTCGCACGCTCGGCGCGTTCGGTTCTTACTTTAAAAACATCCAGCGCGGCCTGTAGTTCATGGTCGTCTATTTGCAGGCCTTCGGCTTTTAAGTCTCGGTCTTTACCCCATATGCTTAGCAGGTATTCAATTCGCCCCTGCTGCATCCGCTTCGCTGCTATTAGGCGCTTGCTATCGTCGAACCAAAACCCCAACCATCCTTGCAGGTATTGTGTTGGGCGGTATTCGCTTTGAGCGGTCATCCATTCTATTTCACAGCCCATGTATAAAGGCGTTCCGCCACCGCCACAAAAGCCGAGCAACACACCCGCCTGCGCCAACATACGTACTGCAGCTTGAGTTATGGATGTGCCGTTACCCAGCATTACCACGGTGGTATTGGCAATGGGGATGTTCCAGTATTGGTTGTCTTCTTTGGCTTCTTTTAAGTAGAGTACGCGGCCATCTTTTTGCATTACTCGGCAATATTCTAGGTAGTAGAGGTTTGCACGCTTTGAATGCAGTATGGCTTTTAGGTCTGACGGCGAAAAATCATCCATTTCGCATTATCCTTTTTTGTTTGTTGCATGGATTTTACTAACCCACCAGTGCGTTTTAGGCACTCCCTTTTTATACAGTACTTTTATGTTTAACCTCGCTCTAGGAAACGCCCCCCAGCAGCGTTTAAAAACATTAAGAGTACAGGCTTAATGCTCCTCGCAATTTATCTTTGATGGCTTGTCGTAACGCGCGCGGTGCCAATACTTCCACGCTATTGCTATAGCGCAGTATGTCCATTATCAATTCTGCGTCGTGGTTGTAGGGAATTCGCAATAGGTAGTTTTTACCCTGCCACTCAAACGTTTGTTCCGGGTGCCATTGTTGGCTGGCAATTTCTCTTGCTACTTCGGGGTAGAACAACAGTTCTGCGGTGTGTTTTGGTTGCCCTGCAAATATGCCGTAGCTGCCGCTAAAGTGGGCGGCTAGTTCTTGTTCGCTTTTGCGAAGGCTTTTGGTTTTTTCAAATACTACCCGCTCTATTCTGGATATAGAGAAGGTTCGCAGCGCTTGACGCATATGGCACCAAGCATCTAGCTGCCAGTTTTCGCGGTAGTAAATGAGGGTTTGCGGGCTAAGGGTGCGGGTGCTGCGTTGGTGTTTGTAATCTATATATATAATGGTGATTTGTTTTTGCTGTATGAGTGCTTGAGCTACTGCAGTAAAAATGGCGGGGCGGGTGGTTCGCTTTCCTAGCGGTAGGTATTTTATGTTTTGGGTGATTGCAGCGGGGTCTATGTGGCGGGCTTTTAGAAGTTTGGCAATACTTTTTTCAACCACCCCCAGCTCTTCACTCACTAGCCCTTGGTTCATGTTTTGCACTATGTGAAGCAGGGCCGTTAGGGTTTGCAGTTCGTCGGCAGTAAGCCAAAGGCCCGGCAGTTCGAACTTTTCGTCCTGCTTTAGGTTGTAGTACCAGCCGCGCTGGTCGTCACTGTATTCCAGCGGGGCTTGCCAGTAATCCCGCAGTTTATGCACTAACCTTTTTGCGTTGGCTTCGGTACATTCAAGCTTTTCTGCAATGCGGGCGATGGGTACTGGCCGCTTGTGTGATGTAAAAATGCGGTGAAGCTGCTGAAAACGATCGAACTTATCCATGTTGTCCAACTTATTGATTATTTGTTGTACGTCAGCCCTTGGTCGGATTAGAGCATAAGGTTGCACGCTGCGCCAAGAGACTCGTGTTCGTGCCAAAACTTGAACCGGTTCCGCTTTTTAGGTCGGATGCGTCTATCAACGCCTTACGCTCATGAACTCTTGATGTTTGTAACCGGTTGCATAACTGTGCGATTATTCGGTTTCAGTTGCAGCAACTTTAACGCAGGCGAGGTATTTCTTACCTATCTGCAGGTGCCAGCTGAAAACAATAACAACAATAAGCTTTTATATTTTCACGCCGTCACCAATCCGTATTCTCGTCGTTTTTGTACTCGCTGTAAGGTACACCATAAGTTTTCTCATTGATGATGGTGGCTTGCTTGCCGTTCAACGGCTGGCGAAATAAAACATAATTCCATAAGAATCAAGTGCATAACCTAAAGGAGTTTCTTCATGAAACGCTTACTTATTACGTCTCTTACTCTCATTCTTGGCGGCTTCAGTGTCGCCACCTTTGCTCAGGGCCAATGTGATTGGTACGGCAGCAACCACCCTATTTGTAACAATCAATCGTCTGGCTGGGGCTGGGAAAATAATCAGAGCTGTATCGGCTCTTCTACGTGTGCCGAAGCGGGTGGCGGTGGCGGCTCTAGCTCGTCATCTAGCTCAAGCTCCTCATCAAGTTCAAGTTCGTCATCTAGCTCGTCGAGCACCTCCGGTGGCAGCGGCGGCCAGTGCAATTGGTACGGCACTAATTACCCACTGTGTAACAACCAAACCAGTGGCTGGGGTTATGAAAGCGGCCAAAGCTGTATCGGCTCTAGCACCTGTAATTCACAGAGCAGTAGCGGTGGGTCTAGTTCTTCTAGCAGCTCTAGCTCGTCCAGTTCTTCTAGCTCTTCTAGCTCGTCATCTACATCTGGCGGTTCTGGCGGAACCTGTAACTACTACGGTTCTAGCTACCCCATTTGCGTGAACGATAACGAAGGCTGGGGATGGGAAAACAATACAAGTTGTGTGAGCCCTGCGGAGTGTGCCTCTGCTGGCGGCGGTTCTAGCTCAACCTCTAGTTCCAGCTCAAGCAGTTCAAGTAGCTCTAGCAGCGGCGGTTCCAGTAGTGGTAGTTGCCCTAGCTCGCTTAGCTGCCCAAGCGGTATTGAGTGTGGCTGCTACACGGTTTCAGGGCTTGGCGCTAATAAGCAGGCTTACATCAATGCCGGTGCAGACCGTCGCTTCCTCGCATCTGCAATGATGGAAACCGAGGTAATGGACACCAACTACACCTATGGTGACGGTAAGAGCGGCGACGCATTTAACGCCGGTGCAACCAAGCAGAACTGGGGCATGATGCGCCAGTGTCACTCCGCTTGGACGAGTTACGGTTCTGGTGACTATGCGGTGTCAGATGCCATGAACAGCAATCGCAGTTTGGATGTACAGGTGTACAACGAATGCCGCAGCTATTTTGGCGATAATTGGTTTGCTGGTCACCGCAACGGTTCGTCTGGTTTGAGCAATCCAAACACGACTGACATCAACAACTTTAAGCGCGGCTGGCAGTGGACATACGACATGCTCAACGGCCACGAATCCGACAATGTGCGTTTTTGGGTAAGTATTCCAGCTATTTAAGTTGTACGGGGGCGGTTTAGCCCCCATTGCAGTATCTCCAAGTGGTTAGTAACAGCAGCAAGCAGTAGATATTTGATTTACCTCTTATTGTAGTAATTTGTAGTAATCATCACTTAAGGCTCCGCTTGCGGGGCCTTTTTTTGTGCGTTTTTTCAACAATGATTCCTCCCCCCTCTTCTGGTACAATGCGCCCCCTTTTACCGGCTGCGTTCGACGCCGCTCGGTTTGCTATTTGTCTTTAGTCTGAAGCGCTGTGGCGCTCTTTTCTCCCAATTGGGTCTGTTGTTTTATGTTTAATCTCATTACTCGCTCTACGCAGAATGTCCGTACGGATCTTTTGTCGGGTACCACTGTTGCTCTCGCTCTTGTTCCCGAAGCTGTCGCCTTTGCATTTGTTGCTGGGGTAGAGCCAATGGTCGGCCTCTATGCGGCCTTTATGATGGGGCTGGTAACCGCTGTTCTAGGTGGCCGCCCAGGCATGATTTCTGGCGCAACCGGCGCAACTGCCGTGGTGATGGTGTCACTAGTAGCCGATCACGGCGTGCAATTTTTATTCGCCGCGGTGCTTCTATCGGGTATTTTCCAAATCACTGCAGGCATACTTCGCCTTGGTAAATATATTCGTATGGTGCCCCACCCTGTCATGCTGGGTTTTGTGAATGGTTTGGCGATTGTTATTTTTCTGGCCCAGCTAGGTCAGTTCAAGATAGCCAGCGCAACCGGCGGCATGGAGTGGATGCAGGGCGAAACTCTTTATGTTATGGCGGCGCTTATTGTGGCCACTATGCTGATTATTCATTTTTTACCGCGCCTAACAACGGCGATTCCCTCTTCTCTCGTCGCTATTGTGGCAGTCACCCTAGCGGTACATTTTCTCGATTTGCCGGCCCGCTCGGTTATCGACTTTGTTCGCGATATGCTGCCAGCAGAAGATGCGGCCACAGCAACACTAGAAGGCGTACTGCCGAGCTTTGCGCTCCCCGTTGTACCCTTCACACTGGAAACACTGCGAATAATTCTTCCCTACAGTATTATTCTGGCAGCAGTTGGCCTGATCGAGTCGCTTCTAACGCTGACACTTATCGATGAAATTACCGATACTCGCGGTAAAGGTAATCGCGAATGTATCGGTCAAGGTGTTGCCAATAGTATTAATGGCGTATTCGGCGGCATGGGCGGTTGTGCCATGATTGGCCAGAGTATGATCAACATTAACTCCGGCGGACGCGGTCGCCTTTCGGGCATTTCGGCAGCGGTTGTATTGCTACTGTTGATATTGTTTGGCGCGCAATTAATCGAGATGATCCCATTAGCGGCTCTTGTCGGCGTAATGTTTATGGTTGTGCTGGGCACATTTGAGTGGTCTTCACTGCGTATTATTCGCAAAATCCCCAAATCTGACGCGTTTATTCTTATTCTGGTGTCTGGGGTTACCGTAGCAGCAGACTTGGCAATTGCCGTGATCGTGGGTGTAATTGTTTCGGCACTGGTGTTTGCCTGGAAGCACGCACAGCATATTCATGTTGAAACCTACATCAACGAAGAAGGCAGCAAAGTGTATGAGCTACGCGGGCCTATATTCTTTGGGTCGGTGGCTAATTTCAAAGAACTGTTCGATCCAATCAACGATCCCGATGATGTTATTATCGAGTTCCAGCGCTCGAGAGTAAGTGATCACTCTGGTATTGAGGCCCTAGATGGCTTGGCCGAGCGCTATATGCAGCAAGGTAAAAAGCTACACCTGCGCCACCTTAGTCCCGAGTGCGTACAACTTCTTAAGAAAGCGCGCGACCTGTGCGAGGTCAGTATTATCGATCCACATTACCGCGTTGTTAGCGACGAGCTTGGCTAAATACTAGGCTTATCTATCGACAGGTCTGCTATCAGCAGCTGTCGATACTTTGATCACAATGCCGAGGAGTATAAGGATGCGAAACTTAACATTTATCGACCAGCTTATTTGCGGTGCCGACCGCGCTCTTAGAACGCTTACTCCCGGCACGCAAACACTCACTCGCGCCATGCCGCAGGCAGACCAAACCGCAGAGTTGAGCGCTGAAGAAAAGCGCCATGCAGCAGGATTAATGCGCGTAAATCACGCAGGGGAAGTTTGTGCTCAAGCGCTCTACCAAGGTCAAGCTCTCACCGCCAAACTGCCAAAAGTACGCGCAGAAATGGAGCAGGCAGCCGACGAGGAAATAGATCACTTAGCTTGGTGCGAGCAACGAATCGAGGCGCTGGGCAGCCATACCAGCTTGCTCAACCCCGCGTGGTACGGCCTATCATTTGGCATAGGTGCCACGGCGGGCTTGATAAGCGACAAGGTAAGCTTGGGATTTGTGGCTGCAACGGAGCAGCAGGTATGCGAGCACTTGAAGCAACACCTGTCGGAACTGCCAGAGCAGGATGCAGAATCCCGAGCGATTGTAGAGCAGATGCTAATAGATGAAGCGAAACATGCTCATTCGGCGCTAAACGCCGGTGGCGCAGAATTCCCTGCCCCAGTCAAAACGGTTATGACGCTGGTCTCTAAAGTTATGACGCGTGCAAGCTATAGAATCTAAAGCCTGTTTGCTGCAATCACTGAGTTTGTTGCGACGAACACCTCTTACCTCCTCGCCCGACAACCTATTGTATTCAGCAGGATAGCTTCCTGCTGATACATTTAGGTTTCTATGCTTCTTGTACTTCGTAACTATGGGCAATTTCAACGCCAGCCGCTTCAAGCATTATAGAGGCCGAACAGTATTTTTCTGCGGAGAGTTCTACCGCCCGCTTTACCTGAGCGTCTTTTAAGTTTCTACCTTCAACAATAAATTTGAGATGGATTTTAGTAAACACTGCGGGCACCGCATCCGCGCGCTCTGCACTAAGTTCTGTGCGACACCCCGTTACTGCCTGCCGGCTTTTTTGCAAAATACTCATCACATCAAAACTGGCACAACCGCCCAGCCCCATCAATAGCATTTCCATAGGGCGCACGCCAGTATTACGGCCACCAAGGTCTGGGGGGCCGTCCATGACAACGCTGTGACCACTGCCAGACTCTGCTAAAAATTGTGCGCCATCTACCCACTTTACGGTTGCTTGCATAAGTTTAGTACTCGAAAAAATTTGCAGCCGTTGCCGCAAACAAAATAAAAAGATTGTTGAATACAGTGCCAAACTTGTCGGCACAAGAAGAGCGTGACAGCCTAGCACAAAACGCTATTCCGCTAAAATCTATGAGCCATGCAGCAACCTCGACGGCACTTTAAATAGCTAGAACTGCTAAGAGTCTATAGGGCGCGGTTCGGTAAAACCCGTTCACGGAAATGTGATTATTATCGAGAAACCAGATTAAGTATTCAGTTTTAACTATTTCTCAGGTTATACTCGGCACTGTACTTAGATGCCGTATATTCTAATAAAAACAAAGTGGTATAGGGATTACTTAAAACGGAATTGTAAAATTCGAAGAACCGAGGGTACAAAGTTGGTAGCTGTGTCTCTAACTCCCCACATACAAAATGTGGACGACTTTCTCTGTCATTGTCATCGGCGGCGTTATCCCGCTAAAAGCACACTTATTTACGCAGGCGATAAAAGCGACTCCCTGTACTACATCATCAAAGGTTCGGTTACCGTACTGATTGAAGATGAAGAGGGTCGCGAAATGATTGTTGCCTACTTAAATGACGGTGATTTTTTTGGCGAGATGGGTCTGTTCGATGCTCACGATGCGCGAAGCGCGTGGGTACGAGCGAAAACCGAATGCGAAATTGGTGAAATTTCCTATTCTAAATTTCACGAACTGAGCGAAAGCCACCCTGAATTTTTATTCGCACTCGGCTCGCAAATGGCGCGACGCCTGCGCAATACAACGCGCAAGGTTGGCGACTTGGCCTTTTTGGATGTAACAGGTCGAGTGGCTCGCACGCTGCTAGATTTGTGCAAAGAGCCAGACGCCATGACGCACCCAGATGGCATGCAAATCAAAATTACTCGCCAAGAAATTGGCCGTATTGTTGGTTGCTCTCGCGAGATGGTCGGGCGCGTACTAAAAACCCTTGAAGAGCAAGGGCTGGTGTCCGTCAAAGGTAAAACTATGGTGGTGTTTGGTACACGCTAGGTTAGGTTAAGGCCTCACGCCTTGCCGCAATTTACCTTATCAATAAAATAGAGCGTTGCTGCTTCAGCGCGGGCGCTCTACATCCCCAAGCACACACCCCATTCGATTCACTCTCTGCCCAAAACTAGGCCGTCTGAAATAGCTCGTTTAGCTTTTCGCCTGGCTCGTCCGCACGCATAAATGACTCCCCCACTAAAAAAGCATTTACGTTTTTAGCACGCATCGCCGCAACATCCGCGGCTGCTAAAATTCCGCTTTCTGTAACAACAATTTTATCTTTTGGTATTTGTGCCAACAGCTCAAAAGTTGTATCCAAAGTCACATCAAACGTGTGCAAATTGCGATTATTAATGCCAACCAACGTGTTCGGCAACTCCAAAGCCCACGCCAACTCAGCCGCATCATGCACCTCAATCAGTACATCCATACCCAACTCGTGCGCCTGGCTATTTAAATCGTGCAACTGCTGCTTTTCCAGCGCCGCCACAATTAACAAGATGCAATCAGCGCCGAGCGCACGAGCTTCGGTTACTTGATAAGGGTCGACAATAAAGTCTTTGCGAATGACCGGCAGCGATACTGCAGCTCGCGCCTCCTGAAGATAGCGATCAGCACCCTGAAAATAATCGACATCGGTCAACACCGACAAGCAAGCGGCGCCACCTCGCTGATAACTTTTCGCCAACTCGGCTGGATTAAAGTCGGCGCGAATAACACCCTTACTGGGGGACGCCTTTTTTATCTCTGCAATCACCGCCGACTTTCCTGCAGCGAGCTTGCGCTCTATAGCGGCAACAAATCCGCGCGCCGCAGGTTGCGCCGAGGCAAGCTGCTGTAACTCCGCTACGGAGCACTGCGGCTTGCGCTCACTCACTTCTTGATGTTTGCGGGCGATAATCTTTTTTAAAATTGTAGGGGTATCAGACACTGCTCTTTCCGTTCATGTTTATAAATAATGTGTTTCGCCAAGCGCGCTTTCGCCAACGCCGCGCAAAATAAATAAGGCTCTAGCAGTTGGTGAACTCCACCAACTCTTTTAACTTTTCGCCAGCAAGACCACTGGCGAGTGCATCCTCCGCCATAGCCACTCCCAGCGCCAAGGAACTGGCCAAACCGCTCACATAAATTGCCGCACCTGCATTGAGCGCAATAATGTTACTGGCTTTCTGCATCTGCTCAGTTTTTCCCCCAGCAAAAGCACCGCGAATTAGCGCGAGAGATTCAGCAGCTGTTGCAACCCCCAAGCCCTCCAAGTTGTCACTAGCCACACCATAGTCTTTCGGGTTGACCGTATACTCAGACACTTCACCATTTTTTAATTCGGCGACATGTGATTCCGCGGCAATCGAAAGCTCATCCAAACCATCTTTTGAATGCACAACGAGTACATGCTCACTACCCAAACGCGCCAACACTTGAGCCATAGGACGACAAAGTGCCGCAGAAAACACACCTATAACCTGGCGCTTCACGCCCGCCGGGTTAGTCATAGGGCCAAGCATATTAAAGATCGTGCGCATGGCTAACTCTTTACGCGGGCCAATAGCATGCTTCATTGCGCTATGGTGCGAGGGGGCAAACATAAATCCAACACCGATCTCTGCGATAGCTCGCGCCACAACTTCTGGCGCCACCCCCAGATTCACACCTGCAGCCTCGAGCACATCAGCACTGCCAGTGGAACTAGAAACGGAGCGATTGCCATGCTTTGCAACATGACCGCCTGCCGCAGCCACAACAAATGCGGCCGCCGTCGAAACATTAAACAGGTTTGCGCCGTCACCGCCGGTGCCACAAGTGTCGACTAAATTGTCGGCCCTCACCTCCACTTTAGTGGCTAGGTCCCGCATTACCATGGCCGCACCGGTAATCTCGTCAATAGACTCGCTCTTCATACGCAACGCGACCAGAAAGGCGCCTATCTGTGCGTCAGTTGCATGACCGGTCATCACCGCAGTCATAGCCGCCTGCATCTGCTCCTGCGTAAGGCTTTCACCATTAACAAGAGTTGCAATGGCCTGTTGAATATTCATGATCCCTACCTTTTTACATTCGTTATTGTTTTATTGCACCAGCCCCAAATCCTTGTCGTGCTGCAGCACAAGCTGTGCCACGCAAGAAACCAACGGTAACGCTAGCAAGTGGCTTTTAGAAAGTTTTCCAGCAGGCTGTGCCCGCACTCGCTCAATATAGATTCGGGGTGAAATTGAACCCCCTCAACAGCGAGGGTTTTATGGCGAACCCCCATAATTTCATCAACCTCACCCGCATCAGTTTGTGTCCATGCCGTGACCTCCAAGCAATCTGGGAGGGTATTCTTATCGATCACTAGCGAATGGTAGCGAGTGGCGGTAAGGGGGTTCGGCAAACCAGCAAAGACACCAGTGCTGTTGTGGTACATAGAGGACACCTTGCCATGCATAACCTCACGCGCACGAACAATTTGCCCCCCAAAAGCCTGGCCGATACTTTGATGACCGAGACAAATACCTAAAATGGGAACCTTGCCTGCAAAATGCTTAATCGCGGCAACCGACACCCCTGCTTCGTTCGGTGTGCACGGCCCTGGCGAGACCACAATACGCTCAGGGTTGCGAGCTGCAATCTCCTCAACCGACAGCTCATCGTTTCGGACCACGACCACATCCGCCTTTAGCTCACCCAAATATTGCACAACGTTGTAGGTAAATGAGTCGTAATTGTCGATCATCAGCAGCATGATTAATATCTCAAAGTATCTTTTGCTGCCAGCAGACGATGTCTGATGCCAGCCAACAGTAAATATGTGATTTAACAAAGAGCGCCATTATAGGCGCTATTCGTAAAATAGGGGTAACAGGTAAAGTTGCAAAAAGTGTCAGCTAATTTTACATACATATATTTTTCGTCGACTGCGAGGTGCTACCGCGGCGAAACAATGTTAATTTAGCGAACACCAATAATAAGCAGCTGCGAAAAACGACAATATCTTGTCGCTATAAAAAGCAAACCTGTACTAATTTTGTACGATATAAGCCGATTTACTGCACAAAACCACACCTCGGCGGCTAAAGTACTAAAGAGACGCAGAAAGCAACCTCGGGCAGAAACTCAAAAAACGAGACGCGCGTCACGACAAGGGCGGTATTAACGCACAGAAAAATCCCAGCGGAATGATTTGTGCATTATAAATTACACTAAAGCTTAAAACGTAATATGCAGTCCATTGAAATTGTTTTCGAAATATAAAATCAATATGACGGGCACGGACAAAGCAAGGCCTACAATCTCGCAACTAACGATAAAGAGCGTTAATTAAATGCCGCCAAAAAAAGAGAAGCCGGAACATCTCGAAGTCGTCTCAGGAGACGGTCGCAAGCGCGCCCACCCTCCACGAATCATCGAGCACATCCGTCAACAAGCACAAGACGCCTGCGGACGCCTGCTGGAACACATGTTCTCCGCGACTGACGATCTCTTTTACGATTTATCGAAGCGTGCCACTAGTAACAACGAACAAAACCTCTACTTCGAATCAATGCGTGAAATCCGCATCAAGCGACAGGGCGTAGCCTCGACCTTTACGCAAGAATTGAGCGCTGGTTTCGACGAGCTAGTTAGCGGCCACCAATCTGGGCACAGCGGATTCAACAACGCCGATGCCAACCCTAGCCAACTTTCAATTGTTGAGAGTGATGTTCTCGAGGTGGAGCTGGCGCTAAGTAACATGACTAGCCGCACTCGAGATAGCTATAAAGAAGAGCTATACGAGCTGACAATCCGCCTTGACCACCTCCTGCTCGAAGTGCGTGTTGCCGAAGAGAACAACCCTCTAGATCCCGAGTGTTTCGCCCAAGCGTTTGTAAAAGCTTGCGAAAGCCAACTCAAAATCAACATCAAAGCACGCTTAATTCTGTTTAAACTATTTGAAAAGCATGTCCTTAGGCAGCTAGGTCACATTTACTCAGACGCGAACCAAACCTTAGTCGATGCTGGGATTTTACCCAAAGTACCGCGCGGCCTAAACCGCAGCCGCAGTGCCGAAAGCGTTGCAGCACCAAGCACGGATACTCCTGTGCCATCTATGGAGCAAGCGGCAGAAAACACCGCCGCATCCTTGCAGTTTCAGCTCGACGTAAATGCACTTAGCGCTCTTATGGCGAATGTTCGCACTTCCGGCAACGCGGTTGCCAATGGCGGCACTCGCAACTCCGGGCCCTACACCTATTATTTATACTCCAGCAATCCTGGCCCTATCATGGCCTCCCCGCAGTTGAATTCGCTACTGACTCGCTCTCAGCCCGTTGTCGATAGACAGCTGTCCAACTTGTCACCAAAGAACATCATTACCGAAGTCGTGAACCAGCTGTTAGCCAAGCGAGACCCAGAAGTACCGCAAGCGCTAGAGCAGCCTGATGAAGACATCATCAATCTTATTGCGATGTTTTTCGACAACGTGCTCGCAGATGAAAACCTTCCTCTCGTTGTGCAATCACTGATATGTCGCCTTCAGATTCCATTATTAAAAGTAGCGCTTCGCGATCGCACGTTTCTCACCAACGAGCAACACCCGGCGCGCCGCTTGATTAACACCATCACCAGCGCCGGCTTAGCATTTGATGAAACCAAGCCGCTCGAGCGAGATGCGCTCTACCGCAAAATTGCAGATGGCGTACAAACCATCAACCGCCTCTACCGAACCGACGACTCAGTATTCGCCACGGTACTGGAAGATCTCGAAAGCGATCTCGCCAAAGAGAAACGCAAGGCTCGCCTAGTCGAACAACGTACGACTCAGGCAGAAGAAGGCAAGTCACGTATTCGTCATGCTCGAGCAGCGGCGCAATCAACGCTGTATCGAAAATTAAAAGATGAGCAATTGCCCGAAGCAGTCGGCAGCTTTTTAGCCAATACCTGGCTTCAAGTCATGATTATTACCCACCTAAAGCACGGTAAAGAAAGCACCGAATGGGTGGAAGCTGAAAACTTAATTAGCGACATTGTCTGGCTTTGCCAACCACGCTCCGATGTTCGCGCGCTCGCGCGTCGTGAACGCCTCCAACCAGAAGTGCTGCAACGGATAGAATCGGGGCTTGAAGCCGCAATAGACAACCCAGAAACACGTCAGGCCAAGGTTGACGCAATCGCCGAGACACTGATTTCTATTAATGACATCTCCGACGATAATGGCGGGCTTACGCCACTTACCGATGACCAGAAGAGCGCCCTTGGCAAGCTCGAACCCGACCAGAAAACCTGGGAGGAGATGACCGCGCTAGAACGCCAGCAATCGCGCTACGAAGAACTTTCCAACCGCTATTACTCGCAGGCCAAAGACATCCCCCTTGGCACATGGGTCGAATATCTCGACGAAGCCTCAAGCAAGCACGTACGCTGTAAGCTCAGCAGTAAGATAGATACCGATAGCTACATCTTCGTCAATCGCTTCGGCCTCAAAATTTTGGATCGGTCGCGTCGACAATTTGCAGTAGACATGCAATTTAAGCGGGCCAAAATTTTAGATTCTCGGCCGATGTTTGAGCGCTTAATGGGTAAAGTCGTCACTCATCTAAAACAAGCCGCCTAAACCCAAAACACCAATTGCTGATCGCTGCGTCTACCCTTCTCAGCGACAGCGGTTAGTGCTTATAAAAAACGTTCAACGATAGCTAGAGTGATTTAATGGAGTTCAGTAACGTAACCCAAACGGCATTTGCGAGCGCCGCGATATTGTCGCTTATTCTGTGTGCAACCCTGATTACTCTTTCAAAACGCACCCGTCTACATTGGTCCTTCCCCTTAGCCATCCTCTTTCAAACTCTCTGGCTTGCTAGCGTCCCCCTTACTTCGCAAATACCCCAACTAGGGGCCGCACATTTACTCTGCTTAGAAACACTTCACTACGCTGCTTGGATGTTCGCACTAATTAAAAATACCGAAGTGTTCTGCCGAAGTAACATGCCCCTTATCTTTCGCTCGGCAGTTTATGGTATATCAGCCGCCGCAATAGTGGGCAGCATCTTCGTTGGCAGTACAGACCTGCTCGAAAGTCACATCGAAAAATTTATTATTTGGCAAGGCATTGCTTTCTCTATTCTTGGGCTACTCTGCCTAGAGCAACTCTACCGTAACGTTGTCAACTACCGTCTTATTAAACTGATCTGCCTTAACCTCGCTATTGTATTTGCCTTCGACGCCTATTTATTTTCGCAGAACCTTATATTCCCGCAGCTTAATTCAGACCTTTGGCAGGCACGCGCAGCCGTTGCCATGGCAACGAGTGTTTTTATGACCATCGGTGTTGCCGTTTTAAATCAGCCATCGATGCAATCCGCCCGGATTACCTTTTCCCGACCGGTAGCGTTTTACACCACATCCCTAACAATCGCTGGCGGCCTACTAACCATTCTCTCTATCGGCGGCTATTACGTAGAACTCTACGGGGGCAGCTGGGGAACCATTCTCTACACTCTTGTCCTTGTGTGTGGCGTGATAGCGGTCGCAGCGGTATTTGTCTCCCACACGGTTCGCGAACGCATGACCGTGTTAATTAACAAACATCTGTTCAGTCATAAATACGACTACCGAGCCGAGTGGTTAAAACTTATTAATCAGCTATCCCAGCCCACCGAGCCGCAGATGATTCACACCCGCGCTCTAAAGGTCGTAGCCAACTTATTCAAGTGTAATTCTGGGGCGCTCTGGCTGAAACGTGGCAAGATACTGGTGCCCGTACAGCAGTACAATTTAAATCTCGATGTAAGCGAAATGGTCGAGCCAGATTCCAGCTCATTCTGTCGAGAGCTTGAACAGGAGTGGGTTTTTTCACCCAATTCATTAAGCCACGCTCTGGCACAACATAATGATCAACTACCTGGCTGGGTTGCCAGTGTAGATGGTGTATGGCTCATTATTCCGCTGATTAATGAGCGTAGTCTGCAAGGCTTTATGATTTTAACTGCACCGCAAAGCCGTGCCTCATTGAACTGGGAAGATCTCGATCTTATCAAAACAGTCGGGCGACAGATTGCCAGCTACCTTGAGCGCCATGAACAGTCTGAACTGTTAGCCGAGTCGCGTCAGTTTGACGCATTTAACAAGTTATCCGCTTATGTAATGCATGACTTAAAGAATTTAATCGCACAGCAATCATTAGTGGTTAAAAATGCCGAAAAGCACAAAGATAATCCGGCCTTCGTAGACGACACCATTCACACGATTAACAATTCTGTTACGCGAATGAATAATCTATTGCGTAAGTTACAGCACAACGAGCCGGAAGAAATTAAAGTATTGTCGGTGAAGCAGGTATTACTGGACGCGGTTAAGCGCTGTCAAAAATCAAAGCCTGTACCCACACTCATGACGAACTTTGAAGACTGGAAAATCAAGGCGGACTACGATAGTTTGGTGATGGTTTTTACTCATATCATTCAAAATGCGCAGGATGCCACCAGCACCGAAGGCTATATCGACATCTCTGCGGAACTGGAAAGTAAAATTTTAAGTATTCGAATAGAAGATAACGGCTCGGGTATGGATGCCGACTTTATTCAAAATAGACTTTTCAAACCATTTGAAACGACGAAAACAGGTAAAGGGATGGGAATAGGTATGTTCCAAGCGAAAGATTACACCCAAAATCTTGGCGGTAACATCGCAGTGGAGAGTTCTGTAGGTGAAGGTACAACCTTTATAATCACTCTCCCCCTTTTGTAAAACACACGGCGTTGAAACGTCTGACTAGAAGCTAATAATGAAATCTGACGACAAACAGAAACTGTTGATAATTGAAGATGATCTTGGTCTGCAAAGCCAATTACGCTGGCATTTCGACCAATACGAAGTCGTTTTGGCGGGCGATCGCGAAGAAGCCATTGCTGCCGTTCGACTACATGAGCCGCCTATTATTTTGCAAGATCTCGGTCTCCCACCCGATGACGAAGGCGTGGATGAGGGCTTCCGCTGCATCCGAGAAATTTCCAACCTGCACCCCGCTGCAAAAATTATTGTGATGACAGGCAACGCCGACTACGAAAATGCCGTGCGCGCCGTCGCCATGGGCGCTTACGACTTTTACCAAAAGCCAGTCAACCCAGAAACGCTCGACCTGATCTTACAGCGCGCCTACCACATCCATAATTTGGAAGAGCAAAACAGACGTTTACAAGAGCAACAACAAGCGCCACTCGACGGCGTGGTTGCCTGCGATCCGGTGATGCTTAAAATATGTCGAACCATTGAGAAACTTGCCCCCTCCGACGTGACCTGCACCCTCACCGGCGAAAGCGGAACGGGTAAAGAAGTGTTGGCTCGCGCACTTCACAATTTGAGCCCACGCAAAGATCAGCGCATGGTTGCCATCAACTGTGCGGCTGTGCCTGAAAACCTGATGGAAAGCGAACTATTTGGCTACGAAAAAGGTGCGTTTACGGGCGCCAACAAACGTACCTTAGGCAAGGTCGAAACCGCAGGGCAAGGCACTCTATTCCTTGACGAAATTGGCGATATGCCGCTTTCACTACAAGCGAAATTGCTGCGTTTTTTACAGGAGCGAGTTATCGAGCGAGTCGGCGGTAGAGAGGAGATCCCTGTAGACGTTCGCGTTGTTTGCGCGACCAATAAAGATTTACACAAAATGGTTGCCGATGGCTCATTCCGCGAAGACCTGTATTACCGCATCTGCGAAATGGAGATTCAGATTCCGCCATTGCGTGATCGACAAGGCGACAAGATGCTACTCGCACGACACTTTTTACGGAAAACGATAGAGCAAACCAAAGCCCCTGTGACCGGTTTTGCATCTGAAGCGATCGAAGCCATTGAGGCTTATCAGTGGCCCGGAAATATTCGCGAGATGGAAAACCGCATAAAACGCGGCGTGGTCATGTGTGATGACAAGCAAGTGTCGTCGGAAGACCTAGGCTTGGTTTCAGAGGAAAGTTTGAACCTGAATTTGCGGCAAGTACGTTATAACGCCGAGCGTGCGGCAATAATTCGGGCACTGACAATGACCGAGTCAAATGTTTCTGCGACGGCAAAATTACTTGGAGTTACTCGGCCAACACTCTACGACCTAATGAAAAAATACAACATTCAGTCGGATAAGTTACAGGATGTGTAGATTTATTTGCAGCTAAGATACAAAGCGCTCGAGGTATGAAACCTGTTGAGCGCTGGCCCCAACTGGATCCGCATGAAGTTGCGATCCTAACCTTAGCCGTAACGGCCAAGCCTAAGACGGCGATTGATTGTTGTAAACCAGTGCCGCAATTTTGTCTTCACCCACAGATTCAATCGCCATTCTCAGTTGTGGTTCGCTAACGAGTCCAGTTGGCACCACCAGTAAAACCAAATCACACAAACTCGCAAGAATACGTGCGTCAGCTGAGTACTCGCTTATTGCGGGGGCATCCAGCAATATAAAGCGATCGTTATAACGGCTCCTTAATTCATTTAAGAAGGTGTGCATTCGAGGCGTTGTTAGTCGTTCGGTTGCGCCCTCGGTGTTTCTGCCAACGGGAATCATGCGCACCCGAGGAATGCCGGAAGCATAAACGATAGATTCGCAGCCCAGTTCCTCATCGTCAAGGTAATCGGTCAAACCCAACTCAGCTTCGGTGACGATCAGCTCTTGCATCGTTGGCGCATAGAAGTTCGCATCCACAACCAACGCCGTGCGCGTACGGTCCAGTGCGATTGCGGCGGCTAGGTTTTTAGCGACGTAAGAGCCGCCGCCATCGGGAACCACCGAGGCCACCATACAAACAAAATTCTTTCCTTTGGCTTTATCGTAAATACGCGTTCGCAAATCCCGGAATACTTTCAAAAGCTCGGAATTGGGACAACCCTGGTACAAAATCTTAAATCGATCCAATTCGGAACGGCTGAAACGGTGGATTTCAGACATCTTGTCGATTTGCCCACTCCGCGCCGGCTTTTTAACCACGGCTTCGACAGATGACACCTTACCCAGACTTGTGACCTTGGTTTCCAAGATAATTCCCCTGCTATTACGGTTTGAGAATTGAGGTGGTCGCGCCCGCGACTCACCCGACTGCAACCCAAACGGACCCTACTGGCTTATTTATAACCAACATTAACAGCGCCACTATACCTCGGCGCTGTATAAAGGTTAACCGCTTTTGACTACTGTGCCCAATCCAATGCTGAAAACAAAGCACGCGCTTTATTCATAGTTTCTTTCCACTCCAGTTCAGGAATCGAGTCGGCGACAACGCCGGCTCCCGCCTGAACGTAAAGTTTTTCGTCCTTTAGCACCGCCGTGCGGATGGCAATCGCAGTATCCATATTGCCATTCCACGCCAAATACCCCACTGCGCCGCCATAAATCCCACGCTTGACCGGCTCAAATTCGTCAACAATCTCCATAGCGCGGATTTTTGGCGCTCCGGAGAGTGTTCCTGCGGGTAAAGCCGCCCTAAGTACGTCAATGGCATCCATTCCCGCCTTGAGCTGGCCAGTAACATTGGATGTTATATGCATTACGTGCGAAAAACGTTCCACAACCATTTTTTCGGTGAGTTTAACTGAACCTATTTCGGCTACACGTCCTACGTCATTGCGACCCAAATCGATCAACATCAGGTGCTCGGCAATTTCTTTAGGATCGTTCACTAGCTCTACTTCTAGTGCCTTATCTTCCGCTTCGCTATAACCACGACGACGGGTGCCGGCGATTGGTCGCACGGTCATTTCCCCGTCTTCTAAGCGCGCCAAAATTTCGGGGCTGGAACCTACCACATGGTGATCCCCCAAATTCAGAAAATACATGTAAGGAGACGGGTTCAAGCAACGCAAAGCGCGGTAGAGGTTAATGGGCTCGCCGTTATAGTCGTGGCTCAACCGCTGAGAGATCACCACCTGCATAGTGTCGCCAGCCAAAATATAATCTTTAATGCGGTCGACATCGGCCATAAAACGATCACGGCCGTAACTCGACACAAAATTGGCTTCACTTTTATAGTTGCCAGGATTTGATCGCATCGCGGGCGCATGGGGAACCACGGCGGCCAAACGCTGTTCGAGCATATCTAGACGTGCCTCGGCATCGGCAAGGGCGCCGTCACGAGCCGGATCTGCGTGTACCACTATGTGCATTTTTCCACGCAGATTATCGAACACCAGCACCTCTTCTGAAATCATCAGCAGGATATCCGGCGTGTTTAGCTCGTCGGGCGGTGTCGACGCGGCAAGTTTCGGTTCGACATAGCGCACACAGTCGTAGGCAAAATAGCCAACTAGGCCGCCACTGAAATTCGGTAGGCCTTCCAACTCGGGTACTTGGTAGCGCTGCTGAAACTGTCGCACGAATTCAAGCGGGTCGTCGCTTTGAATCTCATCGATAATTTTGCCATCAAGGATGTGAGAAATTTGATTGCCGCGCGCTTCTATACGCTCTGAAGCTGGCAGACCGATAATCGAATACCGCCCCCACTTTTCGCCGCCCTGTACAGATTCAAACAAGTAGGAATAAGGACCACTGGCAAGCTTTAAGTAACTGGATAGTGGCGTTTCAGTATCAGCCAGTACTTCGCGTGTTACGGGGATACGGTTGTAGCCCTCGCCGACAAGCTGGGTAAACATTTCGGGAGTCATGGTGGAATCTCTTTCTAAAAATCTAAGCTAAAGACCAAGCATTGCAAGCGGCTCAAACGCACTTGGGTAGCGACAATAACAGAGCGGCTTTCAGCGCTGAACAGTGACGCGCCGATACGGCGGCGCTAGGCATCTAGCTGGCGCCAGCGCTCGATGAATAAAAACCCAGAAATGAAATGACGTTTGAGCATCATAAGAATGGATATAGCCTAGTTGTTTTAAACATTAATCAACAGATGCCAGTTTATCACGCATTTGCGCGATCGCTGCGCGATAATCCGGCGCACCAAAAATAGCGGAACCGGCGACAAACGTATCTGCACCGGCAGCGGCTAACGCTGCAATGTTTTCAGCCGTCACACCGCCGTCAACCTCTAGGTGAGTCGATAGCCCGCGCGCATCAATTAGTTCGCGTGCACGCGCGACTTTATCGAGCACGTAGGGTAAAAATTTCTGGCCGCCAAAACCTGGGTTTACCGACATGAGTAACAGCATATCGAGCTGATCCAACACAAATTCAATGCCATCAAATCCCACCGCAGGGTTCAGTACCAACCCCGGTTTACAGCCCTTGTCGCGAATTAGTTTTAGCGAGCGATCTAGGTGGCGGGTAGCATCGGGATGAAAGGTAATGTAGGTGGCCCCCGCATCGGCAAAGCCGCTAATCAGGTCGTCGACTGGCGTCACCATCAAATGTACATCGATGGGTGCGGTTATGCCGTAGTCTCGCAGCGCCTTACACACCATCGGCCCAAAACTAAGGTTGGGCACGTAATGATTGTCCATCACATCAAAGTGAATAATGTCGGCGCCAGCGTCTAATACGGCGGCGGCTTCTTCACCAAGCCGTGCAAAATCGGCCGCAAGAATAGAAGGTGCTATCCTGTAATGAGGAGCAGTTTGTTCTACATTCGCTAAAACTGAGACGTTCGATGTAACCATTGTTGCAACCTTGGGATTTCATTAAACCTGTAAGCCAGCATCTGGCAAAAATTATCTGTGGCTATTGTACTGAATATGACAACTTCTCTAAACACCTATAGTACCCGTATCGGCCGCCGCTTCGTCCAACGCTATAACACGCTCTTAATTAGTGTCTGTATGAGTCTGGCTAGCGCTGGATTAGCGCAAGAGCCCCCGCCCGCAAACAATACTCCAAATTCAGAATCAGCAGCCGCTGCTAGCACCAAACCTACACCAATCAAGCGCTCTCCCGCCAACCCAACCCTAAGCCAAACGCGATTACTTAAACAGGAGTTAGTGGGGCAGGGTTTGGTGGAACTCAATGCCGCAGGCAAGACGTTTCTCAGCCTCTGGCAAACAGAGACCAGCGGTGAACCCTTTGGTGCCGTGTTGATATTGCACGGCGCGGGGCAAACCTTAAATTCACCGGATGCTATTTCCCAGCTGCGTTCGGAGCTATCAGACCATGGCTGGACTACACTGTCCGTCGCTTTGCCCGATCCAGCGCAGACACAACCGAGCGCCCGTATCTTGCCAATCGTCACCGCGAACGACAACAAAGTACCGCCTGATGATTCTTCAACCGTACCCGCAGTCGCACCAGAGGATGAGGCCTACGAACCGCCCACAGAACCTCCGCCCGGTACGACCCAAGAACTAGCAAAAGACGAAACTCAACAAACACAGCAGCGAGAATCTGATGACGCTATCGCCCTTGAGCTAGAAGTTCAGGCTCGGATTAAAGCCGCAATGGAATATCTAAACTCACGAGGACAATACAATATTGTACTGTTAGGTCAGGGGCTCGGCGCCGCACGCGCGGCCGCCTACTTGGAAGCCGTGACGCCGCCGGAATTAACCCTGCCACCGGGGTCGCAAAAAAACAAACGAAACCACTCAAATGTGCAGCGGCCAATCCGCGCCTTAGTTCTGGTAAACCCCCGCAACATGTTGCCTAGCGGCGAACAAGAGCCAATGCTGGTTGAACGCATACTAGACCGTCAGTTACCGATATTGGATATTTTTTATAACCTCGATTACCGCGACAACATAGAAGCGGCGGCGCGCCAGCGCGCGGCGAAACAACAGCAGTTAAGCGGCTACCGACAGTTACAACTCATCTGGCCAACCCTCGAGCGCGAGAACCAACATAGCCAACTGGCAAAACGAGTGCGCGGCTACCTTTATAAAAATGCACGCGGTGTTGAGATCGGGAAGCGCTAGAGATTAATCATTAACGTGCTTCCAGCAATTCCCGCAGCTCAGCTAAACGCTCAGGCGTGCCGACATCCAACCAAGCGCCCTGATGAAGCTCACCGCTAATCCGGCGCTGCTCGATCAGCCAATAAAGCACCTCTCGCAACGGAAATAGATTGCGACGCTTTGGATAGGTTTGAATCGCCGCTGGATCAAGTATGGCCACGCCGCTATAGGTGCAAGCGATACCAAAAGAAGGGGCCGAAACTATGCGGTTTTTAGATCCAAGGCTCACCCTATCCGGCTCACCAGTAACGAGCTGAAGCTTGCCATCCGCCGCCAAACTGAAGTCACCCGCGCCATTATGGTTGGGGTTAGGCACCATCACCAGATGCGCAAGACTTTCAGATTTCAGCCCAACCTTCGCCAAACCAAACAGATCAATATCGCTCCAAACATCACCGTTAACCAATAAAAACGGCTCACGCCCCAATAATGGCAAGGCGGCATTCAGGCCGCCGCCGGTCTCGAGTGGTTGCGCTTCGCGCGAGTAGACAATTTCCAACCCCAACTGACGGCCATCACCAAGGGCTTGAGCGATCTGCTCGCCGAGATAAGCCAAGTTAATTACCACGCGCTCGATGCCAGCGTCACGCAAACGCGCAAGCTGTAATTGGATAAGGCTCGAACCGGCTACCGGCAGCAGCGGTTTTGGGGTGGTTAGGGTTAGAGGCCGCATGCGCCGTCCCTCGCCCGCAGCCAAAAGCATTGCGGTGCGGATCACCGCTCGCTCATCCAGCTTTGGGTACTAATAATCGGCATTAGCGTCTGTTCAAACCATTGACTGAATTCTGCCAACTCCGGATAGCCTCGCGCACAGCTGCGAGTGTATTCCACCACCAAAGGTAGATCTTTAAGGTAAGCCTGCTTGCCATCTCGCAAATAAAGCCGAGCGAAAATGCCCAGCACTTTAATGTGCCGCTGCAAACCCATGAGTTCAAACCAACGCAAAAAAGTCGCCTCAGAGGTTGGCGCTATAATGTCGGCCTCTACCGCCATAGCCCCGTAAGCCAAGGCCCAAGCACGCACTTTGTCTGCGGGCCACTGGATATAACAATCTTTTAACAAAGATACGAGGTCGTAGGTGATTGGCCCCAGCAACGCGTCCTGAAAGTCGATAATGCCGGGGCAAGCGTGATCGCGATAAACTAAGTTTCGAGAGTGGAAATCGCGGTGGACGATCACCTGTGGCTGCTCTAGCGCACTTTCTGCCAGTATTGAAAAACTGCGGGCTAACATTTCTCGCTCATCGCAGGTAAGCTCATAACCCAATAGCCGGGGCACAAACCACTCACTAAATAGCCCCATTTCACGCTGTAAAATGGGCATATCGTAAGGCTCAAAAATGGTTTTGTCCGCCTCGCACTGTTGTATACGCAGTAGACAGATCAACGCTTGACCGTAGAGTGCGTCGACGTTATCGGCATTTAACTGGTCGAGATACATCAACTCGCCAAAGTCTTCCACCAGCAAAAAACCTCGCTCGGCCTCAAACCCCAGCACTTGTGGAGCGGGAATCCCGCGATTGCGCAAAAACTCCGCAATCACAACAAAGGCGTGGTTTTTCTCGGTACTGGGAGGCGCCCAAACCGCCAACAAGTTAGTACTGCCCGCAATGCGAAAGTAGCGCCTAAAACCAGCGTCGCCACCAAGCGGCTGCCAATTATCAGGGGTAATGGGCAAATGATAATTGACCTGCGACGCGCCCCCCTGTTGCGCTAGCTGTTCAGAAACCCACTGCGCTAATTCGGCAATCATCTGCTGCCGCTGAGCTTCCGAGAGTGATAAAGCGGTTTGACCTGCAGCCACAAAGCTCTCCTTCTTATTTGATTGAACCCATTAATCCAAATAGCGAATCGCGCAAGGCTAACTAGGCCCGCGCGGACTCTCTAAATTAAATATCGCAACATTAAATCTAACGCCTGACTCGCCGCAATCAAATGGAGCCATTTACGACTCGGCTGAAATCGATTTATCTGAATCGTATTTTGAAGTTTAGTCGTGCAAGAGGATTTATTGTTCTAGTTTTTCCTGCATTTGCCCAGCTTGAATGTACTATTGGCAGTTACACCAGTAGAATCTCGGCTCCATTAGCACCTGCCGTGCACTGCTTGTTGAATCTGCGAGCGAGCCGCACGTTTTTTATACATGTGCTATTACAAATATTTCAATTGATATTACCGCCGCCGATCATTTTTTGCCGCGCTTTTTGAAGGACGCCAGTATGCCCAAGCCCCACTCCCGCTACAAGTTGCCCTCCGGGCTAAGCGCGAGTCGGAAACAGCGTTCGCCTGCACGCGCTATTGCGATAGGTTCATACTTGCACCTGCTCACCGCGTGTTTGTCGCCGTTAAGTTTTGCGGCAACGGTTGACGAGCCAGCGACTAGTCCCATAGACAATTTCGACTGGGTTCCCTATGAACTGCTCAGCCCAGAACAAAAACAAGCCCTGCGTAGCGGCTGCACCGGCATGTATGTCGACCCTATGGCGGACCGCTTAGAGCAATTGCGTTCCTCTGGCGAGCTAAATACCGATTTAGATCAGCTGCCTCTCGTTATTGAAGCTGACGCCTCCACCATGACCGATGGTGAAGTCGCCATACTAAGTGGCGATGTGCGCGTATCTCAAGGTCCGCGCGAAATCGGCGCCGAGGTCATGACCTACCAAATCGACACAGATCAGGCGAGTCTCGAGGGGAATGTCACCATTCGTCAGCCCGGTGTTGTGCTACGTGGCAGCGAAGCCCATATGAATGGCGGCAACAACACCGCCGAATTCAACGATGCTAGCTTTGTATTGCACCGCCAACATCTTCGCGGCGGCGCAGCATCAGTGCAACAAACCGAAGATAAGGTCATTATTCTTCGCGACGGCAAATTCACCAGCTGCGAACCCGGCAGCAACGCTTGGAGTTTGGAAGGCGATGAAATCAGCCTAGATGCCGCCAACAATCAAGGTACTGGCCGCAATGTGGTGTTGCGAGTAGCCGATATTCCTATTCTCTATGTTCCTTACATTAGCTTCCCCGTTGGCGAAGAGCGCAAATCTGGGCTGCTGTTCCCCTCGCTCAGTGTTAGCGAAACAAACGGCGTTGATATTGCCCAGCCCTACTACTGGAACATCGCGCCAAATTTAGATGCCACCATCACCCCGCGACTCCTCTTTAAACGGGGCGCGATGTTAGAGCTAGAAACCCGTCACCTAAGTGCCAACTGGCTAAGCCAGTACAATGGCGCCTACCTTGCCAACGATCGCGGCGGTCTTAACCCCGAACTAGAAGACCAAATAAATGCTGGCCTAATCAGCGAAGCCGAAGCCAAACCACATCAGGGTAAAGGCCGCTGGATGAACCACTTCGAGCAGATTGGCGGTACCGACGACGCCTGGTACACCCGCTTGGATTACACCAACGTGAGTGACAACGATTACTTTCGAGACTTGGGTGCGAGTTCCCTTAGCCTGCAAAACACCACTCACCTGAACCAGTCGTTTGAAGCGGGCTACATGTTTCAGAATTGGCAACTAAGCAGTCGACTACAGAACTATCAGGTGCTGCTCTACGATGTTGACGACCCCTACCAGCGCCTACCGCAAATTCGTATGGACGGCTATTACCGCTGGCAAGGATTTGGCTTTGAACTAGATAACGAGTACAACCACTTTACTCACAACGACAAATACTGGGCCGACGGCCGACCGGTCATTACCGGGCATCGCTTAGCAACGGACTACCGCATCAACTGGGATCGACGTGCTAGCTGGGGGTTTTTCCGGCCTGAAATTGGCGTCAAGAGCCTTAATTACGAGCTCGACGATGAGGCACTCTCGTTTGATGCCGACTCATCTCTCGGCGTCGCGGCGGCGCAAGGCAGCATCGATACAGGCTTAATATTCGAACACAACAGCGGTCGATTTTTGCAAACCATCGAACCCCGCATGTTTTATGTGTATCGGCAGTACGATGATCACAGCGACCTTTTTAACATTACCGATGACGGCCAATCGGTAAACTTCGATACCAGTGACCGTACTTTTACCTATTCACAGCTTTATCGCGACACCCGCTTCAGTGGCGGTGACAGGCTCGATGACACCCGCCGGCTCACCACTGGTGTCACCTCGCGCTGGTACGACAACAGCACTGGTGAAGAGCTGTTCAGCGCCAGCATTGGCCAAATCCACTATTACGATAAGCGCCGGATTACGCTGGACGAAGCCATCAGCAACAAGGCCACGTCAGAAATAGCGGGGGAGATGCGCATCAACCTCGGCTCGCTTGGGCGTTTTTACACCACCGCACTTTACGACCAAGAATCGTCAAAGTTCAGCCGCGGTACGGCCGGTATGCAATACGCCAGCAGTGCCAATGAAACCCTCGTCAATATCGCCTACAGCTACGTACGTGCAGGAACGAGTTCGGCGAGCAACCAAGGGTTAGATCAGGTTGACGCCTCCTTTATCGCTCCGATTAACAAACAATGGTACGCAATGGGGCGCTACAACTACGACTTTGGACAAAGCCGGGAACTGGAAGTGTTTTTCGGGCTCGAATACAACGATTGCTGTTATCGAGCGCGGGTCTTGGCGCGCCGCTGGCTGGACAGTAATATAGCAGCCCTTTCAGAGAGCAACGATGCGCTCTATGATCAAGGCCTGTTTTTAGAAATCCAATTGAAAGGTCTCGGCAGTTCCGGGGCGAAAGTAGACAGTCTGCTTGAAGACAGCATTTATGGCTATCGCGAGCGCGAACAATTACTCCAACAGTAAAAAAATCATGCATTCATTTAAACACCTGTTAGCAGCACTCTCTCTTAGCACACTTCTGGCCAGCAATTTAGTCGCTGCACAACCAGAGATGCTCGACCGAATTATCGCCATTATCGACCAGGCGGTTATAACCCAAACACAGCTCGACAATCGCACCGCCGATATTGCCGTGCGCGCCGCCAAAGCAGGTATGCGTCTTCCAGAAGAAGACATCCTTAAAAAGCAGATTTTGGATCAACTAATCGCCGAAACCCTGCAAATAAACATGGCCAAGCGCTACGGCATTGAAGTTCCAGATGCCGACGTTAACAACTCCGTTGCCAACATCGCTTCCGAGCGCGGCTGGGACAAGCCCACGCTTATTGCAGAGCTGGCAAAAGATGGGCTTACCCTGAATGAGTTTCGCGAGAGAATGCGCCGCGAAATTTTAATCTCTAATATCTCACAAGGTGTGGTACGTGGCCGTATTCGTATATCCGACCAAGAAATCACCAACTTCTTAAAATCGGCCGATGCGCAATTTTGGATCTCGCCCGACTATCATCTAGGCCACATTTTAATTAGCTTACCGCCCTCCCCCAGCAAAGAAGAAGTGAGTACTGCCGAAGCGAAAGCTAAACGTATTTACGAGCAACTCTCTGCAGGCGGAAACTTTGCAGAAACCGCGATCGCCGAATCCAGCGGCCCCGCAGCATTGCAAGGTGGTGATTTAGGTTTTCGAAAGACATCACAATTACCCACCCTGTTTGCGGAAATTGCGCCAACGCTTGAAGTGGGCCAAGTAGCCGCTCCAGCACGCAGCCAAGCGGGCTTCCACATTCTTAAATTGTATGAAAAACGCGGCGAAACCAAACAGATTGTTGCTCAAGTACACGCCCGTCACATTCTGATAAAGCCCAGCGCTATTCTCACTAACGAAAAAGCCAAAGCCAAGCTAGAAAAGATGCGCACACAAATACTCAATGGCGAAGCGAATTTTGATGAGCTAGCAAAAGATCACTCCGAAGATATCGGTTCAAAAATGGGTGGTGGCGATTTGGGCTGGGCTCAACCAGACACCTTTGTGCCAGAATTTAGCAACGTGATAAACAAAACTAAAGTTGGCGAATTGAGTGAAGTCTTTAAATCGCAATTTGGTTGGCACCTACTCGAAGTGATCGAACGTCGCGATGAAGATTTAACTGAAGAAGCGATTCGGGCCAAAGCGCGACAGATGCTAACCAACCGACGCTTTGAAGATGAAACGCAAATTTGGCTACAAGAAATGCGCGACGATGCATTTATTGAAATTAAGATTTAGGTGATAGCGTCTCTATCCTTAGCCCCCGTATCAATCGTCACAACTGAGGCTCCCCGCTTGACTAGAATCACGCGTATTGCACTAACGCCGGGCGAGCCCGCGGGGATAGGTCCAGACCTCGCGATTCAAGCGGCACAAAAAGCACGCCCCTATCAACTGGTGGCGTTAGCCGACCCCGAACTTTTACGCCAACGCGCAGAATTGCTCGGCTTGCCACTAAAACTCAAGATTCTTACCGAAGAGCAACTGGCCACACCCGCCGAGCCAAGCGCTGCGGGCGAACTTACGGTACAGCCTATTGCGCTTGGGGTAAGTTGCAGCCCCGGCCAACTCGATGCCCACAATGGGCGCTACGTACTCAACACCTTAAGTGCCGCGACCCAAGGCTGCATGAATGGCAGCTTCGATGCCGTGGTTACTGGGCCCGTTCAAAAAAGCATTATCAACGACGCTGGCGTGCCCTTTTCCGGTCACACAGAATTTTTTGCAGAACAGAGCAATACCAAGCGCGTGGTTATGATGCTGGCAACCACAGGCTTGCGCGTCGCCCTAGCCACTACGCACTTACCTTTGAAGGACGTTGCCGCAGCAATTCAAAAAGACAGCCTGCGTGAAACCCTGCAAATTTTAATTGCCGATATGCAAACCAAGTTTGGCATAGCGCAGCCCCGGATTCTCGTCTGTGGACTAAACCCACACGCAGGCGAAGGCGGGCACTTAGGCATGGAAGAAATCGACACCATTATTCCGGTGTTAAATGAATTTCGCACAAGCGGTCACCAACTCATTGGCCCGCTGCCCGCCGACACTCTATTTACCCCAAAGCATCTAGAAAACGCCGACGCAGTACTCGCCATGTATCACGACCAAGGCCTGCCGGTATTAAAATACAAAGGGTTTGGTAACGCGGTAAACATTACCCTTGGGCTGCCGTTTATTCGCACCTCGGTCGATCATGGCACAGCTCTCGATTTGGCCGCTACCGGCAAGGCCGACAACGGCAGTTTAGAAGTCGCACTTGAATTGGCGGCAGAACTAGTGGCCAACAACCAAACCAACGACACTAATCCGCTATTCGACGGGCCCCTAAATGATTCGCATCGCAAGCCTCTCGACGAACGTCTCGATGGCCCCCTAGCAAGCAACCCGACACAGTTATCATGAGTAAATCCCCAGCTCCACAGCAACACCGAGCCCGCAAACGTTTCGGTCAAAACTTTTTGGTCGACCAAGGCATTATCCGTCAGATCGTTCGTGTTATCGGCCCCCGTGCCGACGACAATCTCGTCGAGATTGGCCCAGGTAAAGGCGCCATTACCAGCCTATTACTAGACCACTGCGAATCCCTAAATGTTATCGAGCTTGATCGAGATTTAGTTCCTATTCTGCTCGCGCAGTTCGCTAAATTTAAAGACTTTAAAATCCATCAAACCGACGCGCTTAACTTCGATTTCAGCAGCCTCGTTGGCGAGGGCAAGCCCCTGCGTGTAGTCGGGAACTTACCTTACAATATTTCCACGCCTCTTATTTTTCACCTGCTCAGCTTTCAGGACAAGATTGCCGATATGCATTTTATGCTGCAAAAAGAAGTGGTGTTGCGCTTAGCCGCGAAAGCCGGAGAGAAAAACTACGGCCGCCTGAGCATCATGGCTCAGTACTACTGCGAAGTAGAAAACCTATTTGAAGTGCCGCCAGAAAGTTTTCAGCCAGCCCCTAAGGTAGACTCAGCGATTGTCCGGCTAACACCACACAAACAAAAGCCCTATGTTGCCGACAATCTCAATCACTTAGAAACATTAGTGAGAGCCGCTTTTTCTCAGCGCCGCAAAACTTTGCGCAATTCATTCAAGTCGTTAAACCTAGATGAAGAAATCGCCAGCCTTGATGTCGACTTATCAAAACGTGCCGAAAATTTAAGCTTGGCCGAGTATGTTTCTATCAGCAACGCTTTGGTTGCCATGGCCGCTGAGCAATAGCCACGGCCACAACACACCCTCTAAACCCGCTTTCTCAGATTACGTCGTCGACAGGTGCAGTAACGTCATGAGTATTACCGAACAAAGTGAACATCAAATTCAGCAGGCCACTACAATTATCATTAAAGTAAAAGCTACCTATCTACCAGAGCAATCCCGCCCAAACGATAGCAAGTATGTTTTCGCCTACACCATTCGCATCGAAAATACCGGCACCGAGCCAGCCCAGCTGATTAGCCGCTACTGGCATATTGTCGACGCCAACGAGCAAGTTCAAGAGGTACAAGGGATGGGTGTTATCGGCGAACAGCCACGCCTAGAACCGGGCAGCGACTACACTTACACCAGCGGCGCAATACTGGAGACCGATACCGGCACCATGGCGGGGAGTTATACCATGCGAACCGATAACGGCGAGCTATTTGATGTCGGAGTTCCAATGTTTGCGTTAGTGAAACCGCAAGCCCTTCACTAACGAAGCTGCATACAAATCCGATATATAGTTGCAGGAACACCTAAGCTAAAGCCAACGCCGTAAAAAGCACATGAGATCCGAACCGACGGAAACTTCGTCACAAATATGTCATAGTGTTTAATCTTCCCCCATGTAAATGCCAACAATATTGCTAGGAGTTAATGTGGCAACCTATGCTATCGGCGACCTTCAAGGCTGTCTCCCCTCTTTGTACGAATTGCTGGACTGCATTAATTTTGACGAGCGCAACGACCGCCTTTGGTTGGTTGGCGACATTGTTAATCGCGGCCCCGACAGTTTAGGAACCTTACGTTTTGTCAAATCACTTGGCGATGCCGCAACGGTGGTACTGGGTAATCACGACTTGCATCTAATGGCCAGCGCGTTCAATTTTAAAAAAATAAAGCCTGATCACGACCTGATGAGCATCCACGAAGCGCCTGACTGTCATGAACTCCTCGACTGGTTACATCAACAACCACTAATTCACCGTGACAAAGCCTTAGGCTACACCATGGTTCACGCGGGCATTCCGCCAATATGGTCCATAGATGAAGCACTTGGCTATGCGGCAGAAGTAGAAGAGATATTGCGCGGTTTAGAATTTGGCAAGTTTTTTAATAAAATGTATGGCGATCAACCGGACATTTGGCAGGAAAAACTTAAGGGTAGCGAACGCCGTCGGCTAATTACCAACTACCTAACACGTATGCGCTTTTGCGATGCCGATGGCCGTTTAGAACTAGACGCAAAAACAACGCCCGACGCTCCACCAAAAGGCTTTGCACCTTGGTACAGCCATAAAAATCATAAGTGTCGCGACGATAAAATAATATTTGGCCACTGGGCGGCGCTGATGGGGAAAACCGATAGAGCCAACTTTATTGCGCTCGACACCGGCTGTGTTTGGGGAGGACGCTTAACGGCATTCCGCTTAGAAGATGGCAAATTATTTGACATTGATTGCGGCTGCTAGCAACCGCCAGTTCACTATCCCAGCCAAAATTTAATCTAGCCGTTAACTAGGCCGACGAATCATCATAGCCATTTGGATTACGCGACTGCCAGCGCCAAGAATCGGCGACCATCCTCTCAATATCAAATTCCGCTCGCCAACCCAACTCCTTCTCGGCCAACGCGGGATCGGCATAGCACTCAGCAATATCGCCAGGGCGACGAGCAACTAACTGATAGGGAATAGACTTACCACTTGCCGCTTCAAACGCGGTAACAATTTCAAGCACGCTACAACCTCGCCCCGTTCCCAAATTATAGGTGTAGCACGCCGGCTCGGCCGTAAACAGCTTCTGTAAGGCTTTGACATGGCCCCTTGCTAAATCCACGACGTGAATATAATCGCGCACACCGGTGCCATCGCGCGTTGGGTAATCATCGCCAAACACACTTAATTTTTCGCGTTTACCGACAGCCACCTGCGCGACAAACGGCAGTAAGTTGTTGGGGATTCCCTGAGGGTCTTCACCTATAGAACCGCTTTCATGAGCGCCGATAGGATTAAAGTAGCGCAACAGTGCCACTCGCCAAGGGTTCGCGGGCGCCGCACACATATCGCGCAACACTTCCTCAACCATAAGCTTACTGCGCCCATAAGGATTGGTTGCACCGGTGGGGAAGCTTTCCAAAATTGGAACACTGGCCGGGTCGCCATAAACGGTCGCTGACGAACTGAACAATATCTTATCTACGCCAAACGTCTCCATCACCTGACAGAGAGCGATGGTACTGCCGACATTATTGTGAAAGTAACTTAATGGAATCTGCGTAGACTCACCCACGGCTTTAAGCCCCGCAAAGTGTATGACCGCTTCAATCTTATGCTTATTGAACACCTCGGTTAAGGCGACCTTATCCGTTACATCTAAACAATAAAATGGAATCGTCTTTGCTGTAATCTTTTCCACACGCAGTAGTGATTCACGCTTGGAATTAGAGAGATTATCGACCACAACTACATCAAAGCCAGAATTCAATAGCTCTACGCAAGTGTGACTACCGATATAACCGGCGCCGCCGGTAACCAAAATTGTCATTACTAAATACTCCGTTAGAGACAGCTATATTAAGGCTGGATTGTCTCACACTTATCGCGACATAAAAAACGCCCCGAAGACTTCAACAGCCAACGGGGCGATAGTGAACTTTTTAACAGGTCACACGCATCTAAACACTCTAATTCATCTGAGCCAATAGTCTACCCTACCAACTGTGCTACTTTCGCTACGAGACGATTAAAACACTTTTATCAAGACACGACATATTACTTTGCAGGAGTGATGGAACCTGTTTCCTTCTTATACACCAAACCTGCAGATACTGTTTTTCGAAATACCGCCAGAGATAGGTAAATACCCCCTGATAAACCGCCAAACTCAGTACCACCATTAAACTACCCACCACGGTCGCTACAGTCACTAACTCTTTCGCCACAACAACCCCAAGGCTAAGTGCCATTACCGGCGTGATTAAAGTGATCAGTGAGACTGACATCATTGAGCAATAGCGCAGCACATAGAAAAACAAGGTATGACCAATCACCGAGCCCGCGATAGCAAGGTAGCCCAAGCCAACCATCGATTTAATATCGACAACCGCTGTAAATTCACCACCCAGTAACCACCAGGTCGCGACGAACGCCGGCACAGCAAAAACGAGAGCCCCGGTCGATTGCCGTAAAGGATCGATATGCGCTCCAGAGATTTTCAACCAAACAGAGCTAAAACCAAATAAAAACGCCGAAGCCAGCATACCGAAAACACCATAGATCGCATCGCCGCCAAGATTGAGTTGTTCGATATGAATAACCGCCAAACCAGAAATTGCGATCGCGAGTGCGAGAAAACGAATCGGGCTAAAAATATTTTCACGTAAAAATAGTAATGAGAACAGCCCGACAACAAATGGATATACGCCGAGAATTACCGCCATCAATCCAGATGAAATAAACTGTGACGACCAGTAGACAATCAACATATTGGGGTAAAGCCCTACCGCGCCGGCAACAAATGCCAGCCAGTCGCGGCGATCAGTAACCAGAGGTTTACGCAGAATTACGAGCAGTAAACTACAAACAATTAGTGCCAAGACCATGCGTATAGTTACGCTGGCAATAAACGGCACACTGCTATTACTCCACTGTATCGCGAGCGGTGTAGTAGACCAAATTAACACAACAAACGCGTACGCAATTACCACTGGCATCTTCATCTCCTAGCTTCCTTTAGCTTTTTATATTAAAAAAATCACACATCCTGCTTCCGAGCGCTCACGCTAGGTGCAACGATATTACAAACAAATTACTCCAGCTCTAGCCAACTCCCGCCCCTACTTCTGCCAGCGACTAAGCTAGTTAAGCAAATAAAATAAGTGACAAAAACAAAAAAGGCCGCAGTTTTTTAAGCTGCGGCCTTTGAAGGATAATGTTTGTAAAACTAAATAATCATCGACTTCCTCGGCACGCATGCAGGTAACGGCGCAACACCCACACTAGGTGAGGGACTGCGGCGATAATCATTGCTGCGGAGGTTAGTTTCATGGCTGTAAAATTCTACTCGCCCTTAGGGCATACAAAACAATTTAAGTTAGGACGGACTTACGCTCGCCTAGATATCAATATCAAGTTCCGCTAGAGTGTGTTCCATATGTTTTAAACCGTCAACTAGAAATTTAAAAAAATGGACATCTACCTCGTTGGTGGCGCCGTACGCGACACTCTTTTGCAATTCCCCCACAGCGAAAGCGATTGGGTTGTTGTTGGTGCCTCGCCAGCGCAAATGCTTACAGCAGGCTTTCAGCAAGTCGGCAAAGACTTCCCCGTGTTCCTCCATCCTGAAACAAAAGAAGAGTACGCGCTCGCGCGCAAAGAGCGGAAAACGGGCAGTGGTTACACCGGCTTCGAATTCGATACCCAAAGTACTGTTAGCTTGGAAGACGATTTATTGCGTCGCGATTTGACCATTAACGCAATTGCCAAGGACAGCCAAGGAAATTTAATCGACCCCTACGGTGGTGTTGCTGATATCAAAGCAAAAATACTTCGTCATGTATCCGACGCTTTCGCTGAAGACCCCGTACGCGTTTTGCGAATTGCCCGCTTTGCGGCGCGCTACCACCACCTCGGATTTCGCGTCGCCCCCGAAACAACCGCTTTAATGGCCCGCATGGTCAATGCCGGTGAAGTGGATCACCTCGTCGCGGAACGGGTTTGGAAAGAGTTTAGCCGCGCACTCGGTGAAAAGTCACCCGCGACTTTTATTGAGGTTTTACGTAGTTGCGGCGCTTTGAAAATTCTCATGCCGGAATTAGACAAACTGTTCGGCGTACCACAACCCGAACAACATCACCCCGAAATCGACACAGGCTTGCATGCGCTGCTGAGTCTCGCACGCTGCGCCGAGCTTACCCCTGCCGTAGAGGCTCGTTTTGCAACACTAATGCACGACCTCGGAAAGGGTACTACGCCAAAAGACGAATGGCCTCGCCACATCGGCCATGAAAAACGTGGCGTTAAACAAATTGAGATCCTTTGCCAGCGCTTAAGCGTACCTAATGCGTGTCGCGACTTGGCTTTGTCGGTAGCAGAGTTTCATACTCACTGTCATCGAGCCTTAGAGCTAACGCCTAAAGTCCTACTCGACACCCTACAGCGACTCGATGCATTGCGACGGCCAGAGCGACTAACCCTATTTGGTTATTGCTGTACCGCAGATAGTCGCGGCAGAACGGGAATGGAAGCTATTGCATACCCGCAAGCCAATTACCTCACCTGTGCGCGCGACTGCGTCGCCAAGGTTGACACCAAGGCTCTAGTTGCAGAAGGCTATAAAGGAAAAGAATTTGGCGAGGCCTTGCGCAAGCGACAACTTCAAGCGCTTGCGGCGTTTATTGCCGATTACCGTCAAATAGATCACCGCAAACGCTAGGATTTTTATGTCTGACATTCAGCTAAACACACCACTCGCAGATAACGACCCCCGCCCCGTCGCCCTAGTAACCGGTGCTGGAAAGCGAGTAGGCGCAGCTATAGCGCGAAAATTACAGCGCGAAAACTATCGAGTGGTCATTCACTTTAATCATTCACGTACGCATGCTGAAGCCTTGGCTAGTGAGTTGAATGCGCTAAAAGTAAACTCCGCAGCGCTAGTGCAAGCGGATTTGGGAGATGTTAATTCACTTCCTGATGTCGCTAAAAAAACGTTACAGGTTTTTGGCCGCTGTGATCTTCTGGTCAATAACGCATCCAGCTTTTATCCAACCCCAGTTGGTAAAGCCACGGTTCAGCAATGGCAAGATCTCTTTGCCAGCAATGCCCAGGCGCCCTTTTTTTTGGCGCAAGCGTTAATACCCGAGCTTCAGAAAAATAATGGCAGTATCATTAATATTTGCGATGTACACGCTCACCGGCCACTGCGAGAACATACCCTCTATTGCATGGCGAAAGCCGCAAACAAGATGCTCACCCAATCACTGGCGTTAGAGTTGGCACCGACGGTACGGGTCAACGGTGTGGCACCCGGCGCGGTTTTGTGGCCGGAAGGAAGTCCGCCATCCGCGGATAGGTTAGAGGAAAAGTTACAGGCTATTCCGTTACAGCAGCTGGGCGGGGCAGAAGCGATCGCAGATGCGGTTGCCTTTTTAGCACAACCGCAGAATTACATCACAGGGCAAATTTTAAACGTGGATGGCGGCAAGTCGCTATTACAATAGTAGTTAACAGCTAAAAAGGCTTGCCCGCAAAAACCAGCCGCGAGTCTTTATGGCATGGCTCTCACAAAACTTTGCAGGTTGGTTTGCGTGGCAATCATCCAAGCTGGACGGGCACGACCAACACCGGCTTCGTCTAACTCGGCGTAATAGCTAATAATATGCTGGAGCTTTTCAGCCTGCTTTTTATCTGCATCGACCATCAGGATATGCTTACCGCCATCTAACAATTCTGCAAAACGGTTAAACTCTTTATTTGACACCTGAATACCGTAAAAACCACCCTCCCAAGTACAAAAGCCAAATAGAACAAAGGCCAAAAACATAAAGGGAAGCCAATCTAGCGTTGTCGCGGCACCCATCATCCAACCCACGGAAAGCGAAATTCCCGCCAGCACTCCGCCGGTCGCGGCTCCCACCAAGCCTGAATGAAAGATATCGAACTTACTAAATGAGCTAACATCGTGGAGACGATGTTTTTCTACCGCGGCGTCTTGCTGGCTCAATACGTGTACCTGAGCACTAACAAAGCCTGCGCCAAAAAGATCTTGCTCACATTTCGCAAGTTCGTCTAGGTTTTCACTGACAAAATAATAGCGTTTCATTTCTTATTCCTCATGCAAGAACTACCAGAATCAGTTGTTATTATTAGTCGAGTTTTCACTGATTCGCTGCCAAACAGAAGACTCGCAAAACAACCTTATTACCTTTTACGTCGCTTTGCCACAGGAGTATTAGACCGACATTGTATAAAAAACGCACAGCGTCATAGCGAAACGATTTAACTGATTTCGGCTATTTTTCGCGCCAAGAAAAACAGAATAAACATGCGCACGCCAACCGCCGCTGCTGACGAAGCGACGCCTATAACAAGAAAAATAATAGTAGATAAAAGGGAGGGCGATTCTCAGCTAGAGGTAAAATTACAGTTAATCGGAATCGATAAAACTGGCGTCGACAACCCAGAGTTTTTGATGATGCAAATTCAATGTTTGCCACAGCTGTGCGTAGCTTAAATCTTCTCCAGGGCAAACCATCTCGGGAAATCTCTCAGCCAGAGGTAAGAGTACAAAAGCATTTTTAAACACTTCACTTCGCGGCAGCCTTACGCCATCAATCACACCGGTGTGTTGACCATAGGTGAGAATATCGATATCCAAGGTTCGAGCGCTAAACTTCGGCGCCTTGCGATCGCGGCCGTGACGATTTTCGATATCGCGCAACTGCCCAGCTAATTCAGCGACACTCGCATCGGTTTTGATTAAAGCGACTAAATTGTAAAAGTTATCGCCATCAAAGCCGACCGCTTCACTTTCATACACCTCGGAAATTTCGAGGTCAGCATCCAGTTGGCGCAGCGCGGCAATACCACTGGCAATATGATGCTTGCGGTGAATATTACTGCCAATACTTAACAATACATCAATCATATTTTTAGCCATTGCTATTTTAACCACTGACGCCTCGAATACCACGTTCTATGCGAATCCCGACATCTTTCGACCCGCGTAAAGCACCCGGCTTGCTCACACTCAAACGTACCCAGCTAACATCAAATTCTGTCATAACAATTTTTGCGGCTTGCTCAGCCATAGTTTCTACTAGTAGAAATTCTGACTCGCCAATAAATTTTATTAGCCGCTTACCGACGCTTTTATAATTTAATGCAAACGCAATATCGTCAGTTGCTGCAGCCTGGCGAATATCGTGGCCCATCTCCAGAGTAAGGCTAACCGTTTGCTTTACTTCGCGCTCCCAATCATAGATGCCAATAATGGTGTCTATGCGCAAATCATTAATAAACACTATATCCATAGAAAAAACTTTTTAGGTTGAATTTAATAGGAATAAACGCTTTAAAGATGGCTCAACTGATCTAGCGGCCAACGCGGTGTCACCGTAACCGCTAGCGGCTCGGTTTGCCCTACCATTAAACGTTGGCAACCCGCGTAGGCGATCATAGCGCCGTTGTCGGTGCAAAATTCATGGCGCGCATAAAACACACGGCTATTTATTTTCGCCAATGCGGTTTCCAGTTTTTCGCGCAACCGATTGTTAGCCGAAACGCCACCGGCAATCACAAGGGTATTCATATTACATTCCTGCAAGGCGCGCCGACACTTGATCACCAGCGTATCCACCACCGCCTCCTGAAAAGCATGGGCGATATCGGCACAGGTTTGATCATCTGGCAGGCCGTTAGCTTCGGCATTCTGGGTAACGGTATTTAATGTAAAGGTTTTAAGCCCACTAAAACTAAAATCTAACCCTGGCCGGTCGGTCATAGGGCGCGGAAACTTAAAACGACCGGCAACGCCCTGTTCGGCCAAACGAGCAATATGAGGGCCACCGGGGTAATCGAGGTCCATCATTTTGGCGGCCTTGTCGAAGGCCTCGCCTGCAGCGTCATCTAGCGATTCACCCAGCAACCGGTATTCACCTATCGCTTTTACCTCAACTAGCTGAGTATGGCCGCCGCTCACCAACAGTGCGACAAACGGAAATGCGGGAGGATTAGGCTCCAGCAACGGAGCCAGCAAGTGACCCTCCATATGGTGGACACCAATCGCCGGCACACCCCAAGCGTAGGCGAGTGCCCTACCGACACAACCACCAACCAATAACGCCCCAATTAAGCCGGGGCCAGAGGTATAGGCGACGGCATCAATCGCACCTACAGAATCGGTGCGCTTTAAGATTTCGTCGATTAGAGGGATAAGTTTACGAATATGATCACGAGAAGCGAGTTCGGGAACCACCCCTCCATATTCCGCATGAACTTTTATTTGAGTGTAGAGTTCGTGACCGAGTAGCCCCGCCTCGCTGTCGTAAACAGCAACACCGGTTTCGTCACAAGAGGATTCAATACCTAATACGCGCATGGAATTCGTCAAATCGGTTGCAGCAAACAGCTTGTAGAGTTGCGCTGCAATGGGCTAAAAGTTAAATCAAACAGGCAAGCACGTTACCACAAAACCCCTCGCGCATTAAAAATTCTACGGGCTAAAATCACGAATAATTGCAGTGCACTGCGGCACTAGAGCAATCACGGAGCAGCCGAAAGCGGCTGGGAACAATCTCTCAACCAGAACAATACCCCAACAACCTCTGACAACTACGCCAGCCAAAGCGCAGCCAAATAGCTTGCCAGCCCAGCTGCAACACTCGCCACCACACAGGATATCAGTAGCGCTATAACGGTACGCTTCAATATATAGCCTTCACTATTCCCCAGCGCGAGCACCGAGGCGACAGCAACAATATTGTTAATACACACCATATTGCCGAGTGCAGCACCAACGGACTGCAAAGCAAGAATGGTGGTTCGATCTAAACTCAAGCCAACGGCGATCGAATCTTGAATACCGCCAAAAGTCAGGTTAGAGATAGTTGCCGAGCCAGCAAAGAAAGACCCCAAGGCCCCCAGAAACACAGCCACATACTGCCAGTTTTCACCCGTAACCTCAGCCAGATTATTGCCAATCCGGGAAACGGCAGAGTCGTCTCCCATCATCATCAAGTTCACGAATACCAATGCCCCCAACAGCGCTAAGGTAGGGTTACGCATCTGCTCAATCGTTTGGCCTGCGACCACTTTTAGTGAGCGACTGCGAAAGATAAGCAGGGTTAATAAAGAGATAACAACAAATGGAATGATCGAGGGCACATACAACAAGCTGTGACTCCAGCTCTGCGGTGTACCAAAAATACCTTGCAGGGAAACCACCAGCGAAGGACTGACACTAACAACGCCCAAACTGCCAAGCTCCAGACTCCAAGCGGGCTCTCTGAGGAGTAAAAGAGGCTTAATACCCAACTGAGGTACGCGCGTAATAATCAACAAAAGAACGGCCCCCCAAAGCGGGAAACTCGCCTTCACTAACGCCGCAGCCGACACCTTAACAGGAGCCTCGCCCGCCCCGGCCGCTTCTGCCTGCGCCTCATGTAACGCAATCGGCTCGGAGCTTAAGCCCACGCCCAAACGCGCCAACACAATCGTGCCCACTAAGCCGATAAAACCGCCCAACAAGGCTGGAAATTCGTAGGAAAAGCGCGCGATAACAACATACGGCAATACACAGCTAAGAATGCTTAGCAGGATAAAACCCGCATTTTGTATTAGGGCTTTTGGCTGCACCACAAAATACAAACCACTAAAAACTACGGCGACTGCGACAATCGCATTAATGATCGCCGAGGTCAGGCCCACTTGCGACAACTCAGCAGAAGATAAGTCTAGAGCCGAAAACCCGAACCAGGTCGGCGCGCCTACAGCACCAAAAGTGACCGGAACGGTATCCAGCACCAAACACAAAATTGCCACTCGCAACGCGGGAAAACCCAGTCCGACCAAAACGGGGGCTGCCAGCGCTGCAGGTGTACCAAAGCCGCTGGCGCCCTCAATCAAAAACTGAAAAGCCCAACCGACGATCATAAGTTGCGCTATCGCGTTTTCAGAAATGCTGTTAAGCCAATGACGAATGGTCAGGATACTGCCAGTTGCTTCCATGGTTCGAAATAGAAAGATCGCGCCAGCAATAATTAATAATGGCGTCCAGGCAACCAACAAGCCCGCAAGCACACTTGCATGCACTGCATTAGGGTCACGTCCAAAGACCACCAGCGCGATCAAATAGGTGAATAGTGCAGAAAGCGGCAAGGCCTGCGACGATGGCATACTGTTCCGCTTCGTCATCAAACCAATCAAAACGAAAATGGGGAGGTAGGAAAAAATTAACTGCAACATAATGAGTTGTTCACGATAAAAAGGCAGTTGAGATATTAGCGCGAAACGCCCTGCTGTTAGCGTCTATAATTGCGCAAGTATTTGACTAGGCTCATATAGTTGCGCTTGCAAGGGGTTATGATCGCGCTCTCCCTAGTATTCACGACCTTTTTCACTACTATATCCATGAATGCACTAAACTCACCATGCCACCAAAACTCACAACGCAGCACGCTATGCAGGAGCCTCTATGAAAGTCGCCGTATTCAGTGCGAAGCCCTATGATGTTGAGCACTTGAATAATGCCAATGCCAACTCAGCCGTCAAGGGCGAACACGAATTCACCTTCCTCGAACCCCACCTCAATCAGCAAACAGTGGCTCTCGCACAGGGTTACGATGCTATCTGTGGCTTTGTAAACGACACTATCGACGAGGGCGTGGTAGAAAAACTCTCCTCCTACGGCATTAAATTAATTGCCATGCGCTGCGCCGGCTTTAACAACGTCGATCTCGATGCCTGTGAAAAGCATGGTTTAACCGTTGCACGGGTTCCGGAATACTCCCCCTACGCCGTGGCCGAACACGCCGCCGCCTTAATCCTAGACCTAAACCGCAATATCCATCGCGCCTTCGCCCGCATTCGCGAAAACGATTACTCGCTTAATGGCTTGATGGGCTTTGACCTGCACAACAAAACCATATCGGTAGTTGGTGGCGGCAAAATCGGGCAAACACTTATTAAAATAATGAAAGGCTTTGGCTGCCGCGTACTGTGCTACGACCCTATGCCCTCCGACATCATCACCGAACTCGGCGCAGAGCTAGTCTCGCTCGACACCGTCTGGACAGAATCCGATATTATTTCCCTGCATTGCCCACTGGTACGCTCGACTTACCACATCATAAATAGCAATACGATCAGCCAAATGAAGCGCGGGGTAATGCTGATCAACACCAGTCGTGGCGGACTCATCGACACCCCCGCGGTAATCACCGCGCTGAAAAATGGCAAAGTCGGCTATCTCGGGCTAGATGTCTACGAAGAAGAGGCTGAGTTATTCTTTGAGGATTACTCCAACCAAGTACTGCAAGATGACGTGTTTGCACGCCTCACCACCTTCAATAACGTGGTCATCACAGGCCACCAAGCATTTTTTACCCGCGAAGCGCTGCAGGCAATTGCAGAGGTTACGGTGCAGAATATTAGCTGTTTTTGCTCAGGTGACTTCGAAAGTATCTGTTTGGTGACCAGCCACTAATAATCGATACAACAAGCTATAACGAAAGGCTTGCGAGTGCGGATATTAGTGTATAGAATTCGCACCCCAGATAGCGGACTGCCTGCAGCAAGCTGAATCTATTCAGTCAGTGCTTGGCAGGCACAAAAGAATTAATGACACAGGTAACCCTATGCCTTCAGTAAAACTGAAAGAAAACGAACCATTCGACTTTGCTTTGCGTCGTTTCAAGCGCTCTTGCGAAAAAGCTGGTGTTCTTGCCGAAGTTCGCCGTCGCGAATTCTACGAGAAGCCAACGTCAATTCGTAAGCGCAAAGCAGCAGCCGCTGTTAAGCGTCACGCGAAAAAGGTTCAGCGCGAAAACCGCAAGTTTCAACGTCTTTATTAATCGCTTCTTATCTCTCGAGGTAGCCTAGATGGCTAGCGAGCTGAAAAGTCAGGTATCCCAAGCGGTAAAAGATGCCATGCGCGCCAAGGCGAAAGATCGTCTTGGCGTTCTGCGTATTGTTATGTCCGAATTTAAGCGTATTGAAGTCGATGAACGTGTCGAGCTTGATGACGCTCGCGTATTAGCTGTGCTAGATAAGATGGTAAAGCAGCGCCGCGATTCGGCTAAGCAATACGAAGATGCAGATCGTCCAGAGTTAGCAGCAATTGAACACGCAGAAATTTCAGTTATTACCGAGTTTCTGCCTGCTGCACTTACCGAAGCTGAAATAACCCAACTCCTAAAAGATGCGATTGCCAAAACGGGCGCCGAATCAATGCGGGATATGGGGCAGGTTATGGCTATAGTCAAACCTCAGGTTCAAGGCCGCGCAGACATGGGTAGCGTTAGCAAGCTGGTTAAAACATTACTCGGCTAGGTCAACGTTAGGTTTACCTCACGTCCCCTCCCCTTGGAATCCCAGCCTGACAACTCGAAACAAACACCACACGGACACAAGATCGCTCCGTGTTTTTTTGCGTCTGCGAGTTATCGCTCCCACCGATATTCACTACCCGATATTCACTACCCGCCATCCAAACCGCTCGATTTTGCGTAAAATAGCTACCGGAGCAACGCCTAGAAATTATTGCCATCAAATACGCTATTCTGGTGCGCTATTTGCTCTTATCTAACTTCATACGACTCAGACTCGCGCTAACAGTCTCTTTTTGCACAATATTGGTGATTTTTCGTGAGTCACAACAGATCACAAACATGGCGAACGAACTATTATGGCGCACAAGTACCTGTTAGAGGCTATTGCCGAACATAGGTTGCCCCCAGAATTCATCGACACAACATTGCGCTGGCATCTACCGTTAGCGGCTCAGATTGCCGCTCGACGACGTGCGATCGACGCCCCCATGGTGCTTGGCGTGCAGGGAACACAGGGCAGCGGCAAAAGCACCCTATCTCACTTCTTAAAACTCATCCTATCCAACCAGCACCAACTTTCGGTTGCGGTAGTCTCCATAGATGACTTTTATCTCACTCGTGCGGAGCGCCAAACACTGGCAAAAGATGTACATCCACTTTTAGCAACCCGCGGAGTTCCGGGCACTCACGACACAGAGCTTGCCATAAACACGATTACCGCCCTACTTCGATCCGCTCCAGACTCAAACACGGTTGCCTTACCCAGCTTTAACAAAGCCATAGATGACCGTGCGCCGCGCGAGCAATGGCCCGCAGTTAGCGCACCTGTAGATGTCGTCATTTTAGAAGGTTGGTGTGTAGGGCTTGATGCGCAGCCAGAGGACTCGCTAGAGGATGCGGTTAACAACCTAGAAGCCGACGAAGACTCTAACGGTATCTGGCGCACGTTTGTTAACGATCAGCTCAAAGGACGTTACCGCGAACTCTACGCAATGCTCGATGCAATGGTGGTCATTACCGCGCCATCCTTCGCCTGCGTTTTCGAGTGGCGCTCGCTGCAAGAACAAAAATTAGAAGCTAAATTAATCGCCGAAGGTGCGAGCAAAGAGCAGCGCAGCCGCTTGCTTAACCCCACGCAGGTACAACGTTTTATCTCTCACTACCAGCGGTTAACCGAATACGGATTAACCCGTCTACCTCGCATAGCAGACTGGGTCATCAGACTTGATGCGCAGCATGCCATTACAGATTTATACAGCTGCTCGCGCTATTTGGTGTCAACCGATCTAGATGGCACCCTGCTAGATCACTACAGTTACGACTGGCGTGCCGCGCAGCCCTCTATAACAAGACTGCTCCGCGCCGGAACTCCGATCATTATCAATACCAGTAAGACTGCTGCAGAAGTTCTACAGTTACAACGAGCTATGGGAATAGAACAACCCTTTGTGGTCGAAAACGGCTCAGCCTTGTACCTACCCAAAAGCCTATTCCCAACCCCGCCGCCGAGCGCCATAGATTCAAAGTATCTCGGTTACTGGCAATTAAGCTTTGGCCTTAGCCGCGAACAAATCCTAACCTTCTTGGCGACAATACGTGAACAATATAACTGGCAATTTTCGGGCTTTAGCGACTGGAGCTGTGAGCAAGTCATCGACCACACCGGCCTAAGCGAAGAAAACGCTAAGATGTCGTTAGCGCGCGAATTTTCTGAACCACTTTTATGGGCAGACACGGCTGAGAACTTTGCAACTTTCACCACGCTCGCGCAGCAAGCCGGATTTAAAATCCTACAAGGTGGGCGCTTTACTCACCTTTTAGGTAACACCAATAAAGGTGCACCGTTAATATGGCTAAAACAATTTTATACCGAAAGGCAATCCTTCCCCCCACAGGTAATTGCTTTAGGTGATAGCCAAAATGACGCCGATATGTTTCCCGAAGCCGACTTTGCGGTCGCCGTTAAATCGCCTACCCATGAATACCCAGAGGTATTAACCAAGGGCAAAGCCATTTTTACACGCGGCTGCGGCCCGGAAGGCTGGAACGAAGCGATAGAAGAGATTTTAACAACCAGCAGCCAGTAATATAAAACTAGAACTTACACACGTTACTGCGCGCTGCTTAACTTAATAAACTGGAGCAAATCATGGCAGATTTCTATCAAAATGGAATAATCACCACACTGCACAACCTCGCACAACGACCACTTGAAGCAATGGAAGATGAACTACGACAATTTTCCAAATCACGCCCCATGTGCTTGGTTTTACCATCGCTCTATTCAGAACTAGAAGGCGACGCACTCGCGAATATTGTGCAAGAGCTCAGCAAGGTCGACTACCTCGACGAAATCGTTATCGGCCTCGACCGAGCGACTGAAGAGGAATATCGCCACGCGCTAGAGTTCTTCAAGCCACTAGACCAACGTTTTAAAGTTCTCTGGAATGACGGCCCACGCCTGCGCGCAATTGATCAAAAATTAAAAGATGAAGGCTTGGCTCCAATGGAGGCAGGTAAAGGTCGAAACGTTTGGTATTGCTTGGGATATGTTCTTTCCAGCGGACGTGCCGAATCGATTGCGCTACACGATTGCGACATTGTCACTTACGACCGCAGTCTGCTGGCGCGTTTAATTTATCCGGTTGCCAACCCGAGCTTTAATTACGAATTTTGTAAAGGCTATTACGCCCGGGTCGCCAATGGGAAAATTCACGGTCGCGTCAGTCGCCTTTTAGTTACACCACTAATACGAGCGCTGAAAAAGACCTTAGGACACCACGACTATCTCGACTATATCGACAGCTTCCGCTACCCGCTTGCTGGCGAATTTTCATTTCGACAGGATGTAATTAGCGATATTCGTATCCCCAGCGACTGGGGGCTGGAGATTGGTGTACTCTCGGAAGTACAGCGAAACTTCGCCAACAATCGTCTCTGCCAAGCCGACATTGCCGACAACTATGATCACAAACACCAAGAGCTATCGAAAGAAGATAGCGAACGCGGCCTATCAAAAATGTCGGTCGACATCTGTAAAGCGCTGTTCCGAAAGCTTGCCACTAACGGCGTCGTTTTTAATTCGGAAACCTTTCGCTCGATCAAAGCGACATACTTCCGTATCGCGTTGGACTTTATTGAAACCTACGACAACGATGCACGCATGAACGGTCTAAAGCTCGACATCCACTCAGAGGAACAGGCCGTGGAAATGTTCGCTAAAAACATCCTTTTAGCGGGCCAAAGCTTTTTAGAAAACCCTATGGAAAAGCCGTTTATGCCCTGCTGGAACCGCGTCATAAGCGCAATCCCAGACGTACTGGTCGACATTAATACGGCCATCGAAGCCGATATGAACGAATTCGGGAAATAACGGGAGAATTCCGCTATGAGTCTATCCGCACAAAAAGAATTGCGTTTCCTTGTTGAAAGTCACCTCAATTTTATTTACGACGATGTCGACTGTTCCGCCCTGGCCAAGCGTCTTATTAAAATAATGAAACTCGGTGAGGAGTGCGTTAAGCCGGGCTTTCACGAAAACCACTGGTCAGAAAAAGATATTATTGCGATAACCTATGGCGACAGCATCCAACAAGAGGGCGAAGCACCGCTCGCGACGCTCCACAACTTTTTTAACAAAAATTTAAACGGAATCGTCAACGGTATCCACATCCTTCCATTCTTCCCTTACAGTTCCGACGATGGCTTCTCGGTTATTGACTACTCACAGGTAAACGACTCACTCGGCGATTGGTCACACATAGAAAAAATCGGTGCGGAATATAATTTAATGGGCGATCTGGTAGTAAACCACGTCTCCAGCCGCAGCCGCTGGTTCGAAGCATTTAAACAAAATAAAGACCCAGGCCAAGATTATTTTATTGAGGTTGATCCCGATATCGACACATCCCTTGTGGTACGTCCACGCACATCGCCACTCCTGCGTGAAGTAGAGACACTGGAAGGGAAGAAATACGTTTGGTGTACCTTCAGTCACGATCAGGTTGATCTCAACTTCGCCAACACAGAAGTACTCTGTGAGATGGTGACCATTATCAAGCAATATTTAGACATGGGAGTACGCACCTTTCGTTTAGATGCAGTCGCATTTTTATGGAAAGAGTTAGGCACCAGCTGTATTAACCACGCCAAAACACACGAGTTCGTTCGCCTATTCCGAACCTTGATAGAGCATCACACTCCCGACGCAATCATCATTACCGAAACCAATATCCCCAACCACGAGAACCTATCCTATTTCGGCAATGCCAACGAAGCTCACGCGGTTTACAACTTCTCCTTGCCTCCACTTTTGGTAAACGCCCTCATCACTGGAAATAGTTCACAACTGAAAAACTGGCAAATGTGTATGCCGCCGGCGCAGATGGGCACCTTCTATTTTAACTTTATCGCATCACATGACGGTATTGGTCTGAGGCCGGTAGAGGGCTTGCTTAACGAAGGTGAAATCGACACGCTGGTTAACACCATGCAGCTATTTGGTGCCCGCATTTCCTGGCGAAGCGCTGAAGGCGGGCGCAGCAAACCCTATGAAATCAATGTAACGCTATTTGATGCACTACAGGGAACAACCAAAGGTCCTGACAAGTGGCAGTTGCAGCGATTTATTTGTGCGCACGCCATTATGCTAGCGCTGGAAGGTGTCCCTGGAATCTATATACATAGCTTCACCGCTACTAATAACTATAGTGACGGGGTTGAACTCTCGGGAAGTAATCGTGCAATCAATCGCTACAAATGGAATTTGCCCGATTTGAGTGAGAAGCTCGAAAATAAATACAGCCATCACGCCTTAGTTTTCGAACGCATGAAAGAATTATTAGCCATACGTATTCGTCAGCCGGCATTTCACCCCAACGCAACTCAGTTCACTTTGCATCTTGGCGATACGCTGTTTGGTTTTTGGCGGCAGAGTATTAGGCGCGAGCAAAGTATTTTCTGTATTCACAACGTCACCGATAACGAAGTTAGTATTCCACTCTCGGCAATTAACTTAATTAGTTTAAATACTTGGACCGATCTCGTCAGCGGCACGCATTTTGACGATATAAGGCAAGACCTAGTCATTCCACCCTATGGATTTGTGTGGCTAACTAACTATATTCCTGCGGAGTAATGAGCGATGTAAAACTGAAAAAACAGCTACCCGCACCTTGATAAAAGATGCCGGTGGCTGTTTTTTTAGATTAGCAAGACGTCTACTTAAAGAATCGATTCTCGATCAAGCCCGGCACATCGACTCGCACTTTTAAAATTGAACCGGAGGCAGGAAATTCGGCTAGCTCCGCTTCCGGTCGACCGCCAACAGTGGTGATGTAAAGAGTTTTTAAATCACTATCGCCAAAGGCTAGCATCGTAGGGCAGCGCGCAGGTAACGCTATCTCTTCAAGAATATCGCCCGCGGGACTTAAGCGCGCAATTCTCTGACCTTCGTATAACGCGGTCCAATAACAACCCTCAGCATCAACTGCTGCACCGTCGGGGCGACCATTGCCAAACTCAAATTGATGAAAGACTCTGGTACCACTGATTTCACCAGATGCGAGATCGTAATCTGCAGTATAAATAGCGTGCTTGGGGGTATCGGAGTAATAGAAGGTTTTATTGTCGGGGCTAAAAGCTGCACCGTTTGAAGTGAGCAACCCTTCGACAAGTTTGGTTGCGGTTAAATCCAGCCCCAAGGACCAAAGGTTAGCCCCGTCGTGATCTTTGGGGGGGTATACAGAGCCCGCCAAAAATCGACCTTTGGCATCGCAGCGACCGTCGTTAAAACGATTGCTCTGAAGCGACGATTCCGGGTCGACAACTGGCTGTAAATTAGTATTCCAACCATCCAGTAAATGAAAGCCAGAACGCATTCCCACAACAAAACCACTATTGCCAGGACGCAAACTAAAGCAGGCAATTTCTTCGTCGAATTGCAAAAATTCGTCTTGCCCAGTTTGTGGGTCTAAGCGATGCAATTGGAATGCGTTGATATCCACCCAATAAAGCAACTGCTGCTGTTCGTCCCAACGTGGACATTCACCTAAATTCGCCTGTGTTTTGAATGCAATTTCAACGTTTCTCATACTCGCCCCCAATAAATTTCGGGCAAGTCTACCAGTGGCCTTCACTATCGGCAAACGCTTGACGCGCTAATAGCCTCAAACCGAAATCAACACTACTCTCGGCTTTTACAGGCGGCGAACTGGCTATTTTTAAGGTGGGGAACAAAGTTACAAGGGCCGTGCCGACTATCAAGCTGTTCTGCAATAATTTTTTGCCAAGCGGTACGGCAAGCACTGGTACTGCCGGGAACACAGAAGATCAAAGTATTGTTAGCGAAGCCCGCTAACGCCCGAGACTGTACCGTCGACGTGCCTATTTCATCGTAGGATATTTGCCGAAACAGCTCGCCGAAACCATCAACACTTTTATCGAGCAGTGGTGTGATTGCCTCTGGCGTTGAATCGCGCCCCGTAAAACCCGTACCACCAGTAATTAAGATTACTTGAGTGGTATCATCCGCTACCCACTGTGAAACCTTTGCTCGAATTTGATAGATATCATCGATAACAATCTGCTTATCACCGCAACGATGACCAGCTTCCTGCAAGCTCGTTTGCAGCAACAAACCTGATGTATCGTCTTTGTCTGTGCGTGTATCCGATACGGTTAGCACCGCGATATCTAGCGGAATTAACGCCTTAGTTGTACTTTTGCCCATTATTTTTGCTCTTACCGGTTTGTTTGTCTTTCGCCTGCTTACTTTATTCTTACCCGCCTAGCATCGCTAGATGTTTGGTTGCGCCCGTTAAACCTTCGTGGAGTTCATGGGTTGCCTTTTTACCAAGCAGTAAAACTTGTATACGCTCCGCCAACTGGCTCGCGCTTTCGTTAAGCAAATACGGCCGAAGGCTAATGCCCTCTTCGGCAAACAAGCACAAGTGTAAATTGCCCTCCGCCGAAACTCGCAAACGATTGCAGCTACTACAAAAATCTTTGCTGTAGGGCATGATCAAACCAATCTTGCCGTCATATTCTGGATGAGTATATTCAATGGCTGGGCCAGCATTCGGCTCGGCCAAAACTTGCAACCAATCATTTTGTTCTAGATAGGTTTGTAACGCTTGGCCGCTAACGTGTTGGCGCCGAAAAAAATCGACGTTGTCCGTGGTTTGCATCAACTCTATAAACCGCAAACTGATGGGTTTGTGCCGCACAAATTCAACAAAATCAGCAAACTCGTCAAAATTATTTTCACGCAAGAGAACCACATTGAGTTTTACTTTAGTCAAACCTAACCCAAGCGCCAAATCCAAACCCGCCATCACCTCTCGTAATTTATCGTGACCGGTAATCAATGCGAAGGTGCTGGGATTTAGGCTATCGGCACTTAAGTTCAGCTGATCTAAACCGGCGTCAACTAACTCTGGAAGCTGGTGGGTAATACGGTAGCCATTACTGGTTAAGGCAACCTGCTCGATGCCAGGAGTCGATTTACACAAACGAATAATATCAGGCAGATCTTTGCGCAGTGTCGCCTCGCCACCGGTTAAACGGATTTTTTTAGTGCCGCTTAAGGCAAAGGCTTTTACCAGAGCTGCGATTTCTGTCAGTGATAAGAATCCATTTGAGCTATCTAAACTGTCAAAACCAGTCGAACTAGCACAACTGCTTGCATTCGACTTTTTATCATCGGGCAGGTAGCCATCGGGCAGACAGTAGTTGCAGCGAAAATTGCACACGTCTGTAACAGACAAGCGCAGATAGGTGAAACGTCGACGGTAATTGTCGACGAGTGCAGAGTGTTGATTCATTTTTTTGCCTTTCCAAATAACGGGAGACTAGTAAATTTCTTCACTAACCCGGCAGCACCCGCCACACCATTGCGACGGTAGCTGCGGCTCTAACACCCTGCTGAAATACACAGTTTAGGTGGTAGAGCTTCGGCTGTAATACATACTGAATGCGTAGTTTGCGCTTAAAAAACATAGTTGCCAAGCGCCAAGCGGTTGTTCTTTTGAACTGAAACCAACATTCGTCGAGCTAAATATGGCAAGCCAAAAAAGCCCCAGCGTAAGGCTAGGGCTTTTCTAGGCGGCTTAGATTAACTAACGCCTAACGAACTCGAATAGACACAAGGCGTATTGGCAGGCTGTGACGTTCGCTACGCCCTACAACTTGCTATAGAGCCAGTTCAAACATTAACCATACTTTTTGGATGTCTGACCCCAAACCATCTTGAGCAATGCCAGCAGGCATTGAATCGGCATTATACTGAGCGAATTTCAACAGACCTTTCAACTTCGAGCTGATTGGATAAACAGCAACCACATCCAATTCCGTTCCGTAGTCACGGCTACCGAAATCGCTGCTCAACATATGGTAATCCGCCTTCACAACGACCTTACCGAATTTAGTCGCAACACCGACATACATATCCTGAACGCCAGCGCCTGGCGTGCCGAGGTATTTATCAGCCCAACCTTGAAACTTGTGTGCCGTTGCAAGCGGGGTGTCAAAGCCCTTGGCGCCATCGTCACTACCGAGAAGCTCTACACCAACTTTAAGGTCGACTTTTGGCGCAACTTTGCCCGAAAATTCAATTGCCATGTAATCGGCGGAGTAATCCGTGGGGTTATCGCCAGCATCACTTTGCGTCGCGTAGCTTGCCGCAATCGCAACTGGGCCGACCTTGCCTTGATAGCGTACACCTAGCGTAGAATTTGATCGCGCTTGCGCTGTTTCAAACTCCATCGAATAGTAAAAGCCGGTTAGTTTATGGGCATCATTAATGGCATAGGTACCATTTAAAAGATGAACGTCTCCGCGCCAATCACCTGCTGCAGCGGTAGGCCCAAAAATACGATTCACATTTTCAATATAAGCGTAGCTACCGTTAAACGCACCACGCTTATAGCTAAGATTCAAACCGTCGTAGGTTTGCTCGTTCTGACGCCAGCCAACGCCACCGACAAATCGCTGATCATCAAGCAAGATACGCTGGCGACCCAACTTCGCGCCAAACGCTCCCGAGCTGTAATTCAAGTAGGCCTGATTCAAATCAGTGCCCTCAGGATCAGCAACAACTGGGTAGTCGGTATTGCCATTTGTTGTGCTGTTGTAGTCTTCATCAAGCAGCGCGCGCGAATCGTCAAACTCTAAACCAAAACTAAAATTGCTCGCAGTGCCAGACGTAAAGGTTACACGTGACTTTAAAGTATTCGCCAACGCCGTTTCAGTCTTGGTTTCATCGTCTACGTATTCGCTGCGATAGCGGAAGTTTACCTTGGTGGAACTGCCCGTCATGAGGTCATCCAGAAAGGATTCCTCCGCAAAAGCATGCGGTGCCAAACTTACAGATAGGAATGTTACTGACAGGGCTGCAGCGAAGGGCGCAGCGGCAAAAAAATTAACAGAAGATTTCATTTTCAGGTCCTTAATCTAGCGTGTGACAAGTTCGTCTCACCAAGCTTATTTAGTTATTTGCCGGACGGACTCCACTCAAATATGAGCGGGCCCATCGGCTGCACAGAGGGTGCTAAGTCGTCAAATCATTAAGCGTATTCAGCGCCACCGAAACGCACTAAGCGTGTGATTTCAGCGATGCGACAAGGGCAATGCATAGAGCGTACCCATTCATTCAAAGTATCTATTTTTTTAATCGCACCAAATAGAGGAGCTTTGCGCACCAATAATAGACGCCCCTTACAGATCAAGGGCTAAACGCGATAGGTTTCGATTTTTTTGAATTAAAAACTAGGGGTGCGACGCTATAAAAAAAGTTATCGCGCACCACAAAAGACCGCACGTAAAACAGGGCAAACCCTTAGGAGAGTATAATCTTGTGCCAAAACAGGTATCTTTCGCGCGCATTTAGTGCACCGAACATTCGCCGAAAGGCGGAGTGATCCGTATAAGCCGCACAAGTGATTTAACTTAAGGAAGGAATGCGGTGCTTATCGCTTAACAAAAAAGCTATTCGACGGTAACGAGTGGCGCCTGATGACGGCTTTCGCGCGGTAATAAGAGGGTCATTATGTCGAATACACCCTAACTGGCGTTAGATAATTTGACGCTAGCGGGAAGATAACGAGCAAATTGCGGACGCAAATATTCCATTTGATCGCCGCGTATACGCTCATTATTTATCAACGCCAAATATTCGGAAGGGTTGGGGCGATAGGGTAACGCTAACAATTCCATGTTAATTTCACTCAGCAACGAATCGCCCTTGCGCTGATTGCAGCGCTTACATGCGGCAACTACATTTTCCCAGCGATCTCGCCCCCCTCGACTACTAGGATGAACGTGATCACGTGAAAGATCTTTCGGGCTATAACGATTACCACAATACATACACTGGCGATTATCGCGATTAAATAAAGCGTCGTTAGTAAGCGGAGGGTTGAGGCGCATCGGTGCCAACCTTTCGCCAGCACAAGCGATAATAGCGGGTAACGACATAAAACTGGTTCGGCCTGTTAAACGCGATATGCCTCCGCGTGCGCGCTTAACTTCTCCGCCAAGCGTCCACACCACTAAACCGCGCGAATATAAACAAGCGGTTTCCTTCCAGTGCAACCATTCTATCGGCTGGCCTGCGAGGTTTAATCGCAGAATTCTTGCTTCCATAATCCGTAACCTGTGTTAACACAAACGAAAAAGCGCAAAAATTTTTGTGACAAAAAAAACCTGTCACCTATATCGCTTAGGTAGACGGTAAAACACCAACGTAACAGCTGACCAACCTCAGCCCAATATGCCTAGGTTCGACCTACTTCAGTTTTACGCCTTAAAAATTGCTAATTCCACTTTCGGTGATAGCGCTGCACACTCGGTTCTATACGACCACAGAAACGAAAAACCCCGCTGGTCGTAACCGAGCGGGGTTTTAAAATACGGTGGTCAGAGTTGCGAAGGTGACGGAGCCGCTGAGCCACTGACCTTCGTGAAGGGGAGTGGCTGTGATGCGAGGCGCGCTGCAAGTGGGGATGCTGTTTAGCAGTGTTCGCGATTTGTTTAGTTATATACTTGAAGACATTTCTCCTCATATACCTGCGCTATTGCGATTAGCGAAAAAGTGCATTTCTAGCTGCACTTGCGCCCAATACTACTCTCAAATCTTCGTGAGTCAAGCTAGCAAAAGATTGTGACTAGCGAGTGACAAATATTAGCAAAGGTAACTGAAGACAAAAAATAAGGGTTATTAAAGAGGTGTGAGATTAGGTGTATACCCCAAAACGTAAAACGCCGCGACTTTCCAGTCGCGGCGATCTCACAGGGTTTCACCTGTCATCCCAGCAGGCTATGCGCGGCACAGATCCGTCTTATTCCTTGCCCCATATCCATATGCATGCTTCCTTAACGCGGTCTATTTTAGCGTCATTAGGATTTCGGCATAGTCGCAATGCTCTCTTATCTTTGTGCGATATATCCTACAAAGCGTAAGCTTATGGCTTACACCTATTCGCCAGCGATCAATTAGGTGTCTCGTAAGCTTTTCAGCTGCCCCACTTGGGCCCTGACAATATGTTGAATTAACAACTCTTGGTCGGAGTGCGACATGGCAAAAAAGTCTACCCGCCAAAAGTATCGCCCCGTATCACTGTCGTAGTCACAGCCGACTATTCGACCGTTAGTTACTACCGGTGTTTCCGTAGGGAGCAGCGTAAGCTCAAAGCTCAGCACCGCCCCCACATCAATCGGCTCTCGGTTATGGAACGCTAAGCCGCAGGCGGAAATGCTGACTTCTTTTGCTTTGAAGGCAATTCGCGCCAACAAATCGCTTTCCACCAACAGCTGATTAACGACCCGCTCAAGCTTTTGATTAAAAAGATTCACCAACTCTGCGACCTTTGGCGACTCCGTCTCAACCTCGCGCAGCAACTGCTCCAACCGAACATCCTGCTCTGCCATTAGATCGAGTAGATTGGGCTTGCGCTCTAGAGGTTCATGCTCCTGAGCCGGGTTGGCTCTCGAACTGCCAGATTGCAGCCGGTGGTAAACAATACCAATGGAGTCACTGATACGAAAATAGCGGCGGCGATCGTCATTCATACAGTTGTCTCGGTTCTAGATCACTAGCTCTGGCATAAGCTAGGCCTAATTAAAAAATTTCTTCTGGTTCGAGGTCGAACAAGTATTTCGGCGCAATATCCAGCTCACGCAAAATATCCTCACCTTTAGGGTCTTCTTTGAGCATATCCAACTCTTCATCGCTCAGTTCCTCCTCAAGGCCCTGACGAATGAGAATCTCTACCCGCCGGTTGCGAGCCCGGTTCTCTGCGGAGGTGTTAGGCACCAACGGTCGAGTGGCGGAAAAACCCGCCACCTCAAAACGGCGCTCTGGAACATCGTCATTAATCATAAGCTCATGGGCAACCGAAACAGCACGCGAGGACGACAACTCCCAATTGGAGCGAAAGCGATTGGTGTTAATCGGTACGTCATCGGTATGACCCTGCACGGCGATTTTGCCTTTCTTTTGCGCTAATACGGCACGGACCTCTCGAAGCACGTCTTTATAGTCCGAGGCCAATTCCGAAGAACCTGAAATAAACGATCCTTTTTCACGGATACGGATGATGATCATCCGACCACGGGTTTCCACCTCAACCTGACCTGCAGCAATCTGATCGTTAAGTGCTCCGGCAAGTTCGTAAGCATCTTCTTCGGTCTTCTTCAGCAGCTCTTCAAGCTTTTGTTGTACTTTCACTTTAACGCCAGCATCGTACCCTTCATCACCCTGCTCGATGTCGAACTCTTCGGCGCAGTCCTGCTCCAGCGACATTTCCGTTATATCTTCAGTTTTTTGCCACATCTCGTTAAGCGGCGTTGGCTCAGGGCGGCCGGGGCTAAATTCCTGCGCGATAATGCTGGTCCCTTTGGGTACATCTATTACATTCAACTTGTTCTGTACACCGAACGCTTGGGCCATAGAGCCCGCTAAACGCTTAAACTTCATGGCATCCATTTCGGAGAAGGACAGCAACAATACAAAGAAGCACATCAACAGCGACATTAAGTCCGCAAAGGTACCCATCCACGCAGGAAGGCCGGCAACGCAGTCGCATCCATCTTCGTCGTCATCACTCATGCTCAAACCTCCACTCGCTCAAACACCTACTCAGGATCCGCTTCACGCTTACCTTCAGGCAGGTAATTGCGTAGCATTGAGTCGATAACACGTGGATTTTGGCCGCCCTGTATTGCCAACAACGCATCGATCACAAGACTCTTAATCATGCCCTCTTCGGCGGCTCGCAACTTCAGTTTATCGGCCATTGGCCCGCACATGGCGTTGGCGATTACAGCGCCATAAAGCGTGGTAAGTAAAGCAACAGCCATCGCAGGGCCAATCGACTTAGGGTCATCCATATTTGCCAACATTGCCACCAAACCGATGAGTGTCCCAATCATTCCCATCGCAGGCGCCATTTCGGCCATGGAAGAGAAAATGAAGGCCCCAGTCGCATGACGCTCCATTGCTTTGTTTTTGTCTATCGACAACAGGGTTTTAACAACATCCGGATCGTGGCCATCAACCAGTAACTGAATGCCTCGCTGTAGAAAGTCACTACTCACCTCTTTACCTTCTAGCGAAAGTAACCCCCCCTTTCGGGCCTCGTCGGCCAGCGCCACAATTTCCGCAATCAATTCATTGGCGTCGGGCAGCTTGTTGCTAAAGGACTTACCGGCAACTTTAATGGCCCCTAGAAACTGCCCCAGACCAAATTTCATCATCACCGCAAAGATGGTGCCGCCTACCACGATCACCAGTGATGGGCCATTGACGAACATGATGAGATCGCCACTCATTAACATCGAAATAACGATAAGCGCCAAAGCGCCCAAAAGTCCGACTAGCGTTGCTAAATCCACTCAGGAATCCTCATTCGGAAATACGATGCACTCGTCTGAAACGCCGCTAGCCCCTCAGAAATGTGAAGCTACTCAGCAACCAGCCGCTATAAACGCGCGCAAGAAGAAATACTTACTCATTAGTCTAGACACAAATCGACTAACCAGCAGGGAGATTCGCCATCGTTTGTTATGATATGCGCTAATTAAAGCCCACCTCATAAACCGCTATCGGCCGCAAATCCGCTAGCTCAAGTCGCCTCAACTTGGCGTTGACCACAACATAAGGCTCAGGTAGTGTTTGCGCCTGACCAAAAGGAGGCCTGTAAAGTGGCGACAAAAAAAGCATTACCCGACTTCGAGCAATCATTAGGCAAGCTGGAAGATCTTGTTGCCAGCCTAGAAAGTGGCGATTTAACCCTAGAAGAATCGCTAAAAACCTTTGAGCAAGGCATAAAGCTAACCCGCAGCTGCCAAACGGCACTAACTGAAGCGGAACAAAAAGTTAACCTGTTGCTAGAGCAAGACAACGGTGAGCTAAGCGAAACTCCCTTCCCTACAGATGATGACCAATAATGTCCGACCTGCCGTCTTTTATCGCGCAGTATCAAGCGCGCAGCACTTCGCAATTACTTGAAACGCTAACCAAGTGCGAGCAGCAACACGCCAGCGAGACTGGAGCCAACCGCTTATTTGATGCCATGCGATACAGTCTAGCCAACGGTGGCAAGCGTGTGCGGCCAATACTGGTTTACGCTACAGCTCATGCGGTAGCCGCAATCAACAATAATACTGATACCTTCGCTAGCGCTATCGAGTGTATTCACGCCTACAGCCTAATCCACGATGACCTACCGGCAATGGACGACGATAACCTGCGTCGTGGTAAGCCAACGTGTCATATTGCATTTGACGAAGCGACGGCGATTCTCGCGGGCGACGCCCTGCACACACTCGCGTTCGAATTAATCAGCTCTAGCGTGACCGTAGCTCAAGACTCCGCCGCCACAGCGCTGAGCGCAATTTCACTGTTATCGCGAGCGTCTGGTGCTCACGGCATGGTACTTGGCCAGGCGATTGATCTGGCCGCAGTAGACAAGCCCCTAAAGGCTGAGCAGTTAGAACTGATGCACCGCTACAAAACCGGCGCATTAATAGAGGCCGCCGTTTTGTTAGGAGCCCTGTCAGCGGCGGCGAGCAACGAGCAGACCGCCGCCTTGCGCAACTACGCAGCGGCCGTTGGACTCGCCTTTCAAGTGCAGGATGACATCATCGATGTAACCTCAGATACCGAAGTGTTGGGCAAGCAACAAGGTGCAGACGCAGATCGCAATAAACCCACCTATGTATCCCTGCTCGGATTAGCGCAAGCACAGGCCAAAGCTGATGAGCTGCGGGATATCGCGCTGGCCGCACTGACGTCATTCGATTCAAAAGCCGATTATCTTCGCGATCTGGCGCGTTATATCGTTAGCCGTAACAGCTAAAAATCCGGTATGCTTGCCGCCTAGAATATTTGCTTCAGTCGCCCAGCTCGGCCACTGAACACGATTAAGAAGAACAAAGGTCACCAGATTACAATGCCTGCAGACAACACCGACTCACATCAAATTGCCTGGCTCGATCAAGTCAAGTGGGACAGCAGTGGGTTAGTGCCCGCTATCGCCCAAGATACAGGTAATGGAGACATTCTGATGATGGCGTGGATGAATCGCGAGTCACTGCAGCTCACGGCAGAAGAAGGTATAGCCGTCTATTGGTCACGATCACGCGGTAAACTCTGGCGCAAGGGCGAAACCTCAGGGCATGTACAACAAGTGCAGAGCATCAAACTAGACTGCGACGGTGATACTATTGTCCTCGGCGTGGAACAGGTAGGTGGTATAGCCTGTCATACCGGTAGGCGCTCCTGTTTTTATCGCACTCTCGTCGACGGCGAGTGGGCAACCCAGAGCGCCGTTCTAAAAGACCCAAGTGAGATGTATCAGTCATGAGCGACGTATTAGCGCAACTAAATCAGGTACTCGCTGCGCGCAAAGCCGAAGGCGACCCGCAGCAATCCTATGTGGCGCAATTACACCACAAAGGGCTAAACAAAATTCTCGAAAAGGTCGGAGAAGAGTGCACCGAAACACTGCTCGCGGCGAAAGACGCAGAGCGTTCCGGCAACACCGACCTTTTAATAAGCGAAACAGCCGACCTCTGGTTTCACTCGCTGGTTATGCTATCGCACTTGGGCACTAGCTCAGATGCCGTACTAAATGAACTGGCTCGCAGGTTTGACCTTTCTGGGCTAGACGAAAAAGCAGCCCGCACTAAGTAGCGGACTATTACGATTAATAAAGACAATATAAAAACACGTTAGGTGCATATTATGGGTTTAGGTGGAATCAGTATTTGGCAACTCTTAATTATTCTGGTTATTGTTTTGCTTTTGTTTGGCACTAAACGCCTGAAAGGACTCGGCGGCGATTTAGGTGGTGCAATCAAAGGCTTTAAAAAAGCCATGGGTGAAGAAGGCAAAGCCGAAACAGAAGAAGAAATCGCAAAAAAAGTTGAAGCCGATGAAAAAACGGCATCAACCGACAGTGTGAAAGAAGCCGAAAAAACTGAAAACAAATAATAGAAGAAGCGTGTGTTTTACACGCAGTCTTGGACGATCTTATGTTTGATATCGGTTTCCTCGAAATTATCGTAGTCGGAGTAGTTGGCCTACTTGTGATTGGCCCCGAGCGTTTGCCCGGTGCAATTCGCAGCGGCTCTATGTGGTTTGGCACGCTCAAACGCAACCTCACCTCGGCGCGAGAAGAGTTCGAACGCCAAATTGGCGCAGACGAAATTCGACGCGAACTACACAACGCCGATGTTATGCATTCTCTGGAAAAAGCGCGGCAATCGCTCAGCGAGCAAATAGCCAGCTCCGCCAAAGCCGCCGAACAAGAGAGCGTAAACTCTATAGCTCCCCCTACGGATGATTCTTCTGCGCACGCGCAACAAGATACCGAAGCTTCCGACACTGTGGATAAGCCATTTTTCGGACCAGAAGATATGCCTGTAGCGGATCATCCCAGCTCGCCGCTAGTAAAGATAGCCGCGGAAGAACGAGCGCGAGCGGCGGCTGAAGCGGCTGCAGCAAAGCTCGACCAACAGATCGCCTCCACCGAATCCAGCGCTGACGATAAAAAGCCTTCATGACCGACGATTCTCAACAAGACATGCAAAAACAACCCCTAGTTCAACATCTTATTGAACTGAGGTCGCGTCTACTTTACTGCGTACTCGCGGTATTAGTGGTGTTTCTGGCCTTATTTAGCTTTGCCAACAACATCTACGAGTTTGTGGCTCAGCCGTTACAGGCGCTGCTGCCTGAATCAAGCCATATGATTGCCACTGATGTTGCGTCGCCTTTCCTAACACCGTTTAAATTGACCCTATTCACGTCGGTGTTTTTGACCATTCCCTTTATTTTTTACCAAATCTGGGCATTTATCTCCCCAGCCATGTACAACAAAGAAAAACGTTTGGCGCTGCCGTTATTAGGCTCAAGCATACTGCTGTTTTATGCCGGAATGGCATTCGCCTATTATGTTGTATTCCCTATGGTATTCGGTTTTTTTACCGCAGCCGCCCCCGATAGCGTTTCGGTTATGACCGATATCGCCAGCTATCAAAACTTCGTCATTAAGTTGTTTTTCGCCTTCGGCGCGGCGTTTGAAATTCCGGTAGCGACGTTCATTATGATTTCAGCTGGGCTGTTCACTCCCAAGCAACTCGCAGGGAAACGCCCCTACGTTATTGTGGCCTGCTTTGTTGTTGGCATGCTGTTGACCCCCCCCGACATTATCTCTCAAGCGATGCTGGCTCTGCCCATGTGGGTTCTATTCGAACTCGGCATTATATTTGGCCGCCTCTTTACTAAAGAGCGCAGCGAGCAAGCCAAGGACACCCCTTAAACTCCATCTAATACACTGAGTCCATGCGCTGAGTCACTCATTGATAATGACGCTAGCGAGATAGACTCATCATCGAGCAAAAATAAGCTAGAATTAAGCCACCGCAATTTGGAAGCAGAGGCTAGTATGCAGGTACTTTTCCCCGAGATAAAACCCTACGCAAGGCATCACCTCGACGTCGGTGCCACCCACAACCTGTATGTTGAAGAGTGTGGTTCTGCCGACGGCATACCCGTTTTATTTGTACATGGCGGCCCCGGCTCCGGTTGCAGCAAGACCGACCGGCGCTATTTCGACCCGGAAAAATACCGCATCATCTTGTTTGACCAGCGTGGTGCCGGACGCTCGACACCGCACGCTGAACTTGAGGGTAATACCACCGCACATTTGGTTAGCGATATCGAAGTAATCCGCAAACATCTCGATATAGAGCGATGGCTACTATTTGGCGGCTCTTGGGGCTCTACACTCAGCTTGGTTTATGCGCAAACCCATACCGAGCGTGTTTTGGGGCTGATACTGCGCGGCATATTCTTATGTCGCGAGCGCGACCTACAATGGTTTTATCAATCTGGCGCCGACCGCATTTTCCCCGATTACTGGCAGGAATTTATCCAACCCATTCCGGAAGCAGAGCGCCACAATATGATTGCGGCCTACTACGCACGCTTAACAAGCAACAATGAGATTATGCGTATGTCGGCGGCCAAAGCTTGGTCTATTTGGGAGGGTCGCTGCGCCACCTTGCGTCCGAATGCCGACGTTGTAAGTGCATTTGCCGACCCTCATGTCGCCTTATCCTTAGCCCGTATTGAGGCCCACTATTTTATTAACGATGCCTTCCTCGATAGCGATCAGATAGTCCGCAATATGGATAAGCTGGAAGGTATTCCCGGAATCATCGTACACGGTCGCTACGATATGGTTTGCCCTCTGGACAATGCGACCGCCATTCACAAACATTGGCAGGACGCGGAGCTACACATTATTCGCGACGCTGGGCACTCATCGCGAGAACCGAGCATTGTCGACGCCCTAGTAAAGGCGACCGATGAGATGGCCAATCGCCTCTCTGGCGATGGCGACGCTAGCAGTTAATCGAGTTTATAGGGCTGCGGCCAACGCAGCTCAAAGCAAGCGCCCTGCCAGCAGGACTCCATTACCTCAGCGCTGCCGTTATGCCACTCCATAATGCGATGTACAATCGACAAGCCCAAGCCAAAGCCACTTTTATCGAAGTTGGTGTTTTGACGTAAACGCACGAACGAACTAAACACCCGCTTGCGGTCTTCTTCCGCAATGCCGGGGCCGTCGTCTTCAATCCTCACTATGTAATCTTTGTCATCGGCGTCAAGCGTGATGCGCACGCGACTGTGCGCGTATCGCTGGGCATTCTGAACAATATTATGGATCGCCCGCTCCATTAAATACCACTCACAAAAAACCTGCGTTTCGCCGAGTTTATCGACCATAGAGTGACGAATATCAACCATTAAACCGCGATTCGCTTTTAATACATCGCGCACTAATGAACTCAGGTGGCCAGGCTTGAGGTTAAGCTTACTCACACCCTGCTCAAAACCGGCGTAGGTCAATAGCTCATTAATCAGGTTTTCCATTTCCGAAATATCTTCACGAATGCCCGCGAGCTTTTTTGTTTGCAATTCTCTATCGGGAATGTCGGCAGCCATTTCCAACGCAAACTTCATTCGCGCTAAGGGCGTGCGCAGCTCATGAGATACCGCATAAGTCATTTCTTTATGAGTGGAGATAAGCTCTCGAATTCGGTCTGACATACGATTAAACGATTGCGCTAAATCGTAAATTGCAGAACGCGGTCCAATCTCTACAGCCGCAGGCACTCCATCGCGGCCAAGCTTGCGCGTTTGAGTTTCAAGCAATCGTAAATCACGGGACAGCGGCCACAACCAGAAGTACACCACCAAAGCGATGGCGGCATAAAAGAACACCAACAATACCTGATAGTAAACAACACCGGTGGTCGCCGCGAGTTTGTGTTCAATACTAATAACGTTATCTGTGTTCGCCAACCGCTTATAGCTCACCAGCTGCTGATCCATCTCCGTTAATGTCACAACACTGCCCTCAACTAAACGTTCGCCTAAATCCGAACTGGCAAAGTCGGTTAGCTCATAGATGCGCAAGACCACTTGAGACTCTTTCGACAAGCTGTTTAGCTTGGCTGCTACCGCAACGTCGTCGAGTGTTTTTAAATCACTTTCCAATAATGCAAAAATACTATTAATAAACGGATTATCTTCAGGCTCGTAATTGTAGTGCTGCCAAACCTTATCGATTCCCCACCCCAAACCAATAATGGAAAACACAATAAGAAGATAGAGCGATATAAAGGCGCGATTCATTTAGCTCCCCCGCGACGGGCGCGCGCATAAAGAACACCTAGTACCGACGACTTAAGCAGGTGTTTCATCGACGAGCTACCATGCATCCGCAACAAATAGGTAACCACGCCCCCACACGGTTTTAATCCGCGCTGGCTCGTCGGTATTGTCACCTAATTTTTTACGCAACTGGGAGATACGTACATCGATGGTTCGATCCATACCGTCATAGGGGCGCCCGTAAATAACATTGAAAAGATATTCGCGGCTCAAAACTTTCCCTGGCTGTTTGGCAAACGTCAGTAACATATCAAATTCGTGACTTGAAAGTGCGACGCTAGCCCCTTCCAAAGTTACATCACGCGAGGAAACAAAAATACTTAAGCTGCCGTAGTGAAGTTCAGACTGCTCTTTTTCTTCGGGCTGCTGATAGCGACGCAGTAGCGCTCTAATTCGCGCGAGCAGTACCCGTGGCTCGGCGGGCTTAATCACGTAGTCATCGGCACCAAATTCCAACCCCGAAACTTGGTCACGATCGGAATCGCGCGCAGTTAACATAAGAATTGGCCCCTCATACCGGGGGCGAATTTCCTTGCAGATAGTTAAACCATCCTTGCCCGGCAACATAACGTCAAGAATAACAATATCCGGCGATAAGCTTTGTACTGCGCGCGGCACCGCGTGACCGGTTTCCTCTATTACGACTTGAAAGCCGTGGCTTTCAAGGTAGTCCTTTACCAACTCGGCAAGACGTCGGTCATCTTCGGCTAATAACACTAAACTCATCAGAAAAAACTCCAAGGGTTGCGGCGGCTTCGACGGTATTTTTTATTGTCTTGAACAACTTTAAATTCAGCTCGAGCGAACACCACCATTAAAGTTTCGTAGTCACGTAACTCGTAGACAATGGTCTCGGCGGTGTCGATATCTAGCTCTAACTCGCCACTGTCACTATTGTTCCAACATTTTAACGGCGCTGGCTGATTCGCAATCAAACAGAAGGACTCGCGCCGATCACTGCGCCAAGAGATTCGAATCCTGTCAGCACAACTAACATTGTTGTCGGCTAACAAGCAAATATGTGGCGACACTTGAACCTCGGCGGCCAGCCGAGGAAACGCAGGGGAAACTTGCTCAAATGGATCCGCATTAATCGATAGAGTAATAGCAATGCCCGCCATTAGACCTAGCGCTTTTTTTATCGTTAGTTTCAGTAACTCACGGCCACGCAAATAAGGTTTGCTAGCCCAGCCCCGTCCGTTGGCGCTATATTTAAAAATGGTAAACGCCCCCAACAAAAATCGAGAGTACCGCACTTTCCTCGACTAGAGGGCTAGCGCTAATTTCTGACGAAAGCCAGCGATGATGTACAGTAGCCTGGAGTGACCAATTACCAAACAAGTGGCGACGCCAGTCTAGCCGTATAAAGGGCGAGTAACCGTCCGACGGACTGTACACTAGGTTGGGCGAGGTCACCTCACTTGAGCGAATCCCGTAGTAATAATCCACCACCTGCTCACTCTGCCATTTGAAGCCGCCAGAAAGCTCGATAAACTCTTGTCGCCATTGATAAAAGCGTGACAGCGCCACGCGTACTTCTTCGCCGCTGTGTATTCCCGTCACATCCGTTAATAGTTGAGCACTGAAATCCCAATCACCATTATAAAAACCGTAATCTAAACCAGCGAAGCCTGCAGTTCGTCGCTTGTGGAGCCTATCAATATCGACTATTGGCTCTTGCTTTAAGTATTCATCTAGGTTGGCGTTGATGTCAGTAGGTCTGTCGCGACCATCCCCCGCGGGAGCCGCAGGGGCATTGACATTAACGCTATCAAAGTCCTCCGCCGTTAACTGGTAGCTAGGGTCATCAAAGGTGCTATTACCATCGCCAATCCCAGGGCCTGGTTCAATCGAAAAGTCACCAACACTGCGCGACTCAAAGTAGATCTGCTCTAAGCCGATAGTAACCACAGCGCTAAGCGTATGGGCCTTGTCCTCGACAAAGGTATAACCGGCGACATAGGTATCAAAAAAGAATCGTTCTCCGTAATAGCTCACCATTGGCAAAAGTAATGCGGGCACATCATCACCATCAATCAACGGATTAGTACGCCAACCTGCACCTATGGCGATGGCGATATCCCACTCCCCAATGGCAACGCATCCAGCCGAGTCGTCTACACAGGTGGAGTGATCACCCGCCGATGCGGTTATGCCAAACAACAGTATGCTTGTCGCAAAAGTAACCCTAGCGAGAAACAGGGAACAAAGAAGTTTTGGTGATCGTGCTCTAGTAATGATATTCAGCATAGCCTTGTCGTGCATAGTTAATCGAAACGACAGAGAGTGGAAGCCTCTGAGGAACTTTAGGCAACAGCCTAATAAAAGCCGCTAACATGTCAGGTGCATTGTAAAGAACGCCAGACAAGGGTTCTGCAACAAATTGTAATTGCGCGGCTCCCACAGGTGGTTGGGCGTACATTTTTTAACAGATTCGCGCCATTATTACCACGACAATGCCAATTCGAATTTTGTCTTGCTCCGGATGGAGCACTTTTGGGCCGGAGCACAAGCTCCGGCTTTTTTTGTTATGCTGCGCTAAATTGCAATCCTGCCAAGGCTTTATTCCACAGAAGACACCCATGAAAGTTTTAATTCAACGCGTCAAACACGCATCTGTTAGCGTAAATAATCAAACTATAGGCGCGATAGAACAGGGGGTGCTCGCCTTTATCGGCATCGAGAAACACGACAGCCAAGATATTCTTTTGCGCATGGCAGACAAACTCCTCTCCTACCGAGTGTTTGCCGATGAGCAGGGCAAGATGAATAAAAGTGTTAAGGATATTAATGGTGGGTTACTCGCCATATCGCAATTCACTCTCGCTGCGGATACACGAAAAGGCTTAAGACCAAGCTTTTCGGTTGCCGCAGAACCCGTGATCGCCGAAGGGTTATACAATCTTTTTGTCGACCTACTAAAACAAAAGCATCCAAACATAGCCACAGGGAAATTCGCTGCAGACATGCAAGTCAGCCTGTTAAACGACGGTCCTGTCACCTTCCTTTTAGAAATGTAATTTGGCGTTTGCTTCTGCTAAACTCAGGCGCAATACCAACGCCAACATAAGCCATGCCAACATTCTTTTTAGGAGCCCTACCATGGATGCAATTTCTGCCACTATGATCACCTTCGGTGCGGTTCTTCTGCTAGCAAGCTGGGTACAACTGCTAATCTCAGCGTTCGCAGAAGACTATAACTGGGGTTTAACCACGCTATTCTTACCTCCTGTAGCATACTTTTACGGCCTATTCTCTTGGCAGAAAGCTGGCGGCGCGCTGCTTTGCGCAGGCCTGGGCTGGGTTCTTGTTCTGCTAGCATTGGTTTAGCGGCGCACTAGAGTCGTGAAACTTAACTGCGATCTCGGCGAAGGGCTCGACAGTATCGATGCCCAAGTTATGCCACACATTCATATGGCGAATATCGCGTGCGGTGGCCATGCGGGTGATGATGCCTCGATGCAACGCAGTATCTCACTAGCGTTGAACTACGGCGTTGCCATCGGCGCGCATCCTAGCTATCCAGACCGAGCTAATTTTGGTCGCAACACGCCCACCCAAATGGGAGATAATGAAATTCGTCAGAGTTTCATTGATCAGGTTACAAAGCTGCAGCAACACTGTGACGCACAAGGCGCAAAACTCAGCTACATCAAACCCCATGGAGCCCTCTATAACGATATGATGCGTAATCGCGATCTATTCGTTGATATTCTCCAAGCCTGTAACGCGCATTTTCTCGGCTTGCCGCTGCTCATTCAGGGCACACCAAACCCCAATGGCTATAAAAACTTAGCGGCGAATGAAGGCGTGCACCTTTTATTCGAAGGTTTTGCCGACCGCGCCTATGGCGATGAAGGCTTCCTTATCGACCGTAATATTCAAGGCGCAGTACATACCAACATTGACACTATCGTCGAACAGGCGATGAGATTTAGCGAGCAGCAAGGTGTTTATTCATGTACCGGACAATGGCTGCCCATAGCCGTCGACACGCTCTGTATTCACAGTGACACGCCAGCAATGGTTGAAGCCCTGCTAGCCATTAGCCAAAAGCTATACGTTGACGGATAAGAACAGCGAATACCCGACACCAGCGCAGAACAATAAACACAAGCCAATGGCACTGCCCGAAGGCGCCACAAAGCCCATGGAAATCCAGCAGCTAAACCTCAATACCGTCATCCTGCAGCTTGACGATGATTTCGGGCGTACCTCAGCCAGCGTAATAAGCCATATCAATGCCTTATTGCTCGAGCACTTTGGCCAGCGCATCATCAACACAGTTCCCGCCTACCGCTCGCTACTCATCGAATTTTCTCTGCAACACCATGCGATGGCGGCCAGCACCGCCGAACTAGAGCAACAGGTACGGGCGGCGCTCAGTCACTTTCAGGCAGATACAGCTGAAAGACGAATTGTCGAGATTCCAGTTTACTATCACCCAAGCGTCGGCGACGATCTTGAGCAGATCATGGAATCGAAAAACATAAGTCTTGCCCAGCTAATCGAGCTACATACGCGCATCCAGTATCAAGTACAAGCTGTCGGCTTTATTCCCGGTTTTGCCTATCTTGGCAACCTCGAGCCTGCGCTACAGGTCAGCCGCCTAGCTCGCCCGCGCGCAACTGTAGCCAAGGGCAGCATCGCAATCGCGGAACAACAAACCGCGGTTTACCCCCGCGCAACACCCGGCGGCTGGAATATTATCGGTCGTACGCCGATAGACGTTTTCCATATTACAGCTGAGGGGGAAATTGCCCACGCTTTTGAACTGGGTGATACAGTGCAATTTAGATCAATTTCGGAGGCCGATTTTTTTGCTCTAGGAGGTCGCCTCGGACAAAGCGGGCAGAACGATCGCTACTCTCAACGGGATGAGAGCCTCAAACCATGACAAGCCACCCTCGCGACACTTACACCAATAGCGTCTACGCCCTAGCTACAATCAATAAGACGGGCGCCTCGACCCTAGTTGTCGATGGTGGTCGGCGGCGCTGTCAACACTTGGGGATTGCCGCAGCCGGAGCTGCCGATCAATACGCCTTTCAGTGGGCAAACACCTTAGTTGGTAACCCTCGGCAAGCACCCTCTTTAGAAATCACGCTCGGTCCACTTAGCCTTAGGTTTAATTCGCCAGCTCGGCTTGCCATTGCAGGTGCAGAAGCGACCATAAAGTTAAACGGCATTGATCGGCATTGCTGGAGTAGCTTTTCGGTAAACGCTGGCGACAGACTAGATATTGGCTATGCAACCGCTGGCTTACGTTACTATCTCGCCATTGGCGGTGGGTTTATAACCGAACGATTATTTGATAGCTGCACACCACTGGAAGCTGATGGCAGCAACCACTACTTACAAGCCGGTGAGACGTTGCAGTACCGATCCGACGAGGGCGCTGCGACTTACAAGACTTTTGCAAACGCATCGCAATCTGCCAACCTACACAAAATGACGCCATGGCAACTTCGGCCAAACTACGCCGCGCCGCTAACACTAACACTCATTCCTGGTTACCAATTTAAGCAGTTTAGTCGCGAGGCAATTCGCTCGTTGCTGAAGGGTGAATATGTGATTGGCAAAGACAGTAATCGTATGGGCTATCGCCTTGAAGGTGAAAGCCTAGATGTGAGCAGTAAACCGATGACGTCTGAAGGGATCGCCTACGGCAGCGTTCAAGTACCCAGCAATGGCCAACCAATCGTGCTGCTTAACGACCGGCAAACTATCGGCGGCTACCCTAAGCTGGGCTGTGTTAGCGCACGCGATTGCTATGCTTTAGCACAGTGCCGTCCCGGCCAAAGTGTACGCTTCTCGCTGGACAATCCGCTGCCAGAAAAAACGTTCCAGAGTCCACCGAGTTAGAAAACACCTAAGCACAAAAGCTTTAGTTACCACGTAACTGCTCAATAGTTGCAAGGTTATCGGCGCAGGCGGAGATATTAATGCAGAAAAGCTCGAGTAGGCGTTGATCCGACTCCTCTGTTGCACTGGCGTTGGCAACATAGCAACTCATATCGCCGCGACAGCTACTTCCCAAATAAAACGCAGCTCCGTCCCCCTCGTAAATAGTGTGTTTTTGATCTAAACAACGGCTGATCAAATCACGTACATTACTTTCGGATAACACCTGTAAGGGCTGTCGAATTAACGAGCAGTAGGGTCCGGCTGCAGCAATAATCTCAGACTCACCATCACTTTCATCTACGCGTCGACGCACACAGATCAAACCATCGGGCTCTACGCCTAACAATCCCGATAAATGCACTATCACGGCCTGAGCAAATTCATCCAGCCCCTCTCGGGTAAGTAATTCAGATATCGATCGAACAATCATCTCAAGGCTTTTCTTGCCGGATTCAATTGTTTTGATCTGTTGATATGAGCGCACGGCGGTTGTAAGTGCGGCGTACAATTTAGCCTGTGTAAGCTCGGATTTTAATTTGTAATCATTGATATCGTAGTCGCGAATAACTTCGATTTCAGGCGCTTGATTCGGTTGACCGGTACGCAAAATAATGCGTGAATCGTGAATACCAAGCTGATCCCTTATCACCGGAACCAAATCTAGGCCTGCGTTTGGCGTCTCCATAACAACATCGAGAATAATAACTGCAATATCGTTATTTGCCTTCAACACCTCAATAGCTTCTCGGCTGGAGGTAGCACTTAAAAACTCCAGCTTCCGGCCCAAAATTTTCGTATTGCGCAGTGCGAACGTGGTTGCAGTATGCACATCTGTCTCGTCATCGGTAATGAGAATCCGCCAAGTTTTTTGCGCCGAGACATCCGTCGTACGCAGCTTAGGTTTCTCATTCAGAAACTGCATTTTTGAAGCTTTATTGTTTGAGTCGTCCGCCATAATTAATGCGCCTTTGCATATTCACTGCTGGTGATAGCCTCTGGAGCTACCACCGGTATGGTAATAATAAATTCCGTACCCTTGCCCACTTCAGACAGGAGCTCGATAGTACCACCTAATACACCGCCAACAATATTGTGCACAATATGCATGCCCAAGCCATTGCCGCCAGCACCAAGTTTTGTTGTAAAAAAAGGATCAAAAATTCGGTTGCGATGCTCCTCTTTAATACCACAACCATCGTCTGCAACATGCAGTGCGACAGCGTCTTCGCCATTCATCTTTACTCGGTCGGTTACGATGGTTATCTCGCCCTGCTCGCGATGCTCAAAAGCATGTATCAATGCGTTATTGATAAGGTTTGTTACCACTTGACCAAGCGGCCCTGGGTAACTATTCATCTGAATATCGTCTGGTATGTCGACCGTCACAGAAAACGGCGTGTGCTTAAATACTGGCGATAAAGTCATTCGGGTTTCAATTACAACTTCCAGTAAATTAAATTGTCGCCGCTTAGCGCTGGTTCTATCCATCGCGACTTGCTTAAATCCACTGACCAATTCCGACGCTCGCTGCAAGCTTGCCACTACAAGATGCGTTCCTTCGTTCATATCACGAATGTAATCATCCAGTTCTTCTTTGGTAATACCTTCGCCATTTAAATCGTCACTAAAGGTGCAAGTACTATCAAAAAGAGACGAGGCCACCGTAAGCCCGTTGCCAAGCGGTGTATTCAACTCATGAGCAACGCCTGCAACGAGAGAGCCTAGCGCCGCTAGTTTTTCCTGCTGCACCAAATTCCCTTGTGCCTGCTGCAGCATTTCTAGCGTACCCGTTAATTCATGATTCAGGCTTTCAAGTTCGTTGGTGCGCTCTTTCACACGCTCTTCTAAGGTTGCAAAACTTTGCTCTAGGGAACTGCGCATAGTTTCAAGCTGGTTCGATAAACCACCAAACTCATCGTCTTGTAAACTAGGAATTGAGGTTTTTAAATCGCCTCCAGCAATTCCGATTGCCGACTTTTCCAGTGCCGTCAAAGGACGAATCACACGCCGTTGCAAAAAATAGCTGAGTACCCCGAGTGAAAAAACTAACTGTATAAAAATTATCGTTATGAGTAAGCGCGACTCACTGGTCGCACGATTCTTCGCCTCGGCAAGACTATATTTAATCCGTACCTCGCCGAGCACTTCGCCCTCCAAAGAAACCTCCCGCGCAAGCTCAACACTCTCGGTTGCGGTAGTCACGCCTTCATTGTGATATTCGAGAAAACTACCTCCGTCGGCGTCCCGCACGTCGATCTGTAACACCGACGGGTCGATACTAACGGTATTCAACACCGGTTCACCTAAGGTGGGCGCAACATTCCAAAGCGGCATCGTCATGCCAGCTTGCAGCAAGTCGGCGTAGCTGCCAGCTGCCATTTCACTCTCTTGCACAATGGTGCGGTGATAGTTTTCAAGAATTAGAAAACCGCCGGTGATCAACGCAGGTGATGCAATCGAGACAATAATGACGATCATCAAAAAACGCCGTAGACTGATTCGCCTTACGCTAGTCACCGGCGCATTTATAGCGGTCGTTTCGACTTCAGCCTGCACAGTTTGCGAATGATCTGTTCGATTAACTAATGGCAAAACACTTACCTTTTAACCTGTGTACATGCGTTTATAAAAACGGCCCCAACAAGAACCACAGCTATAATTACAACTTAAGCGTTGTCAGAGGCTAAATACACCATATAACCCCATCAAAAGCCGCTTGATAAAGCTAGACGGGGCTTTAACCGCTATCCTATAACTATAGATGAATATCGGCTAAGTGCGATTTTGAACCTTGACCACAGGTTTATTTGCGCAGCGGCTTTAAAGTTGATTTCACTGTAATTATTGCCCCTGTATCGCTCAAATGATCTAAAATCTGTGGATTACCTTTGCAGGCGTCGCCTCGGTAGAACCTATCAACAAACTTGCTACAAACCAAATAGCCACCCAGCAACATTTGTCGCTGTAAACACCCGAGACTCCAACATCAAAAACCTAACGCGCTAAAACCATCACACTGAACGTATTAATAACTAAGCAAAATATCCAAGTGGAATAAATATGATTAAAAACATTCTATCGCCTCATACAAAACCTTTCGTCCAATGCCTGTATATCGCTATTTTTACGCTGATATTCAGCGGTTGCCAGCCAACACAGCATCAAGCGGCGGCTACACTGGCGAACTCCGAAGCCGCCATTCCCGCGCCCCGAGTCATTGAGTTCGAATGGATGTCATTAGCCACATGGCGCGCAAAGCACGCCGAAGATGTAGCGATTGCCGCTAAGGGTGACATCGATCTACTCTTTTTGGGTGACTCCATTACCGAAGGCTGGGGCTGGGGAGATAATCAGAAGATTTTCGATGCCAATTTCGGCCAATATAGATGGGCCAATTTTGGCATTGGCGGTGACCAAACGCAGCATCTGCTATGGCGCTTACAAAACGGCTCAACCGGCAAACTCGCCCCCAAGGTGATTGTGCTGATGATTGGCGTAAATAACTTTGGTCACAGCAACCATTCCGCGGAAGATGTGTATTCGGGTATAGCGGCAAACGTGAGCTATATTCGTAAAACCTTTCCAAAAGCCAAGTTAGTCGTGCATGCGGTTCTCCCCTATGACCAAAATGCGACTAGCCCTAACCGCGACCGCGTAAAAGCGACCAACGCTCTAGTCGCCACCCTAGCCGACAACAAACATGTGTTCGTCTATGATTTTGGCGATATTTTTCTCGACCCTCAGGGGGATATCCCGCAAGCGCTGATGTCTGATTTCCTTCACCCGTCCCACGATGGCTTTCAGCTGTTTGCCGACAATCTTGCGCCAGTGGTGCAAGCCTTTATGGAGCAGTAACAAATGCGCGATTCGATTTTTAAAGTTATCGTCACCGTTTCCCTAGCTAGCACGCTGCTGCTAGCCGGCTGCAGCCTACCGAGCCCATCGCAAGAGGACACAGCAATGAAGGCCGCCACCATCTCCGCTAACGATGCTCATATCAGCGTAAGCGGCCGAACCTTTGAACGCGACTCCGGCGCCCTCAGTTTTGGTTTCCCTGGGGTTCAATTTGGTTTAAATACCGAAGCGAAACGGCTGGTGCTGGTCGCCGAGAGCAGTGGCGACGGCAGTTATTTAGGCGTGCAAGTTGGCGACTCAATAAGCAAAATCAAACTCGCAAAAGGTGTTCACAACTACACCTTGTTCAGCGAAGACGAAGCTGTGGCTCGGCATGTTCGCCTAGTTCATCACTCAGAAACGTGGCACGGTACGGTTACCCTTCACAGCTTTACCCTAACCGACGGCCGCTTTTTGGCTGCTCCGGCAAAGCCGGAGCGACGTATTTTAGTCTTAGGGGATTCAGTAACCTGCGGTGAGGGTGCCGACCCTGTGCGTCAGCAGCAAACCGAGTGTAAAAAGGATACCAGCTGGTGGAACGCCAGCAATTCATATGGTTTACGCACTGGCGCGGTACTAAACGCCGAAGTACAGCTTGTATGCTACGGCGGTCGCGGCTTAATTCGCAGCTGGAATGGTAAGACCGACGAACTCAACCTGCCCGACTTCTACGATCTCGCCTTGGCCGAAGACAGCCGCCAACACCCATGGAATGCCAAGGCGTTTGACGCCGACGCGGTGGTTGTTTCTGTGGGGACTAACGATTTCAGCTTGGGAATCGGCGAACTGCCGGAGCGTGAAGAGTATGTAAGCGCTTACGTAGCCTTTGTGCAGAGGATTTTAGCCGACTACCCCAACACGCAGGTATTTCTAACCGAAGGCTCGATTGTGAATGATCAAGATGACCCCGCGCGGCCGCAAAAAACGGTATTGCGTGAGTATATTGCGGAAACCAAACGCCGGGTTGGCGGCGAGCGGGTGCATATAGCCCTCGCCAATCGCTATCGCGGCGACAGCTGCGATGCACATCCAACCGGTGACCAGCACGCCCAGATGGCGACTGATCTTGTTTCAGTCAT
>NZ_MRUH01000120.1 GCF_001922985.1 Teredinibacter waterburyi | reverse complement strand
GCGGAGGCTTTAATTCAGGCTTAAGGTCAAGCGCTGCAACTGATCTGCACGACTGCTTTTACCTACCATCAAAACTACCTCTCCCCGATAGTTCACGCGGTTCAAAGCAATATCCAACACCTTAAACTGCTCCGCACCTAGCTGAAATGTCACCGCCTGAGTGTCGCCGGCCGCAACCTCAACTCGCTCAAAAGCCAAGAGACGTTTGGTTGGGCTGGTAACCCCAGGAATACAGAGCTGACAATAGAGTTGCACTACCTCTACTGCGTCTCGCTCGCTGTTGTTGCTGAGTTCCAGAACCAAGCTTACCTGCTGACCAGACACCAACTCATTCAAACCGAGGGCGTGGTGACTCAGCTGGGCAACGCCATAATCAACCCGGCTGTAACTCATGCCCTCACCAAAGGCCAATAAGGGGGTCGCAGGCAAGTCGATATAACGGGCTACACCGTCGTAAAACGGCGAGATCGGCGCATGCCAACCTGGCGCCTGATTATAGTGCACCGGCAATTGCCCCACGTGACGGGGAAAGCTTATCGGCAAACGCCCACAGGGATTAATCTCACCAAACAAACACTGGGTAATCGCCGTGCCGCCCTTGGCGCCAGGGTTAAAGGCGATCAACACCGCCGCAGAGTCGGACAATATTTTCTCAATACAATGGGGTTTACTCATCACCATTAGGCTAACAACTGGGGTAGCGCTGTTCGCGAGACAATCAAACACTTCTTGCTGATTGCCGGTTAAGGTCAAATCGGCGCGATCGTGAAATTCACCATTCTGCTTTAGGCCATCGCCAGCGCAGAACAAAACAACATCGGCGTTCTCGGCGCTGCTGAGCAACAATTCGCGATTGGCAGCCGACACAGCTTCACCGCCAAAGTCATCACCAAAATAAGGGCCGCAAACGTCGGCGCCAAGGTAAGTCAGTTCTATCCCATTACTATCACAATAATCTTGCAGGGCCATGCGCAGGGTTACGGTATCAGCACGGTGGGTTTTCGTATCGGTGTAGATTGCTGGGCCAGGTAGAAATGACCAATCACCGAGCTGGGAAATAAGGTTATCGGCGTTGTCGCCAAGTAACAGAATTTTTTTCGGGCCTGCCAACGGCAAAATGCCCTCGTTTTTCACCAGCGTCAAAGACTGTTGCGAAGCCGCCAGCGCTGGCCGCCAGCGGTTTTGATCGGCTAATAGCTCAGCCCGATCGACAGATATCCGCGGCTCAAATAATCCCAATTCAAACTTAAGCTTTAAAATTCGACGTACACTTTGGTCGATGCGAGACTCGCTGATTCGCCCCTCCGCCACCAACTCTAGGGCGGCCTGATAAAACTCAGGGGTTGTCATGATCATATCGTTGCTGGCCTGTAAACACAGGTATACCGCCTCTTTGATGTTCGGCGCAGCATGTTGCAGGGTCACCATCTGGCCGACGTTATTCCAGTCGGTAACCGCAACGCCATCAAAGCCCCACTCATCCCGAAGAATATCATTCAAAAGCCAGGTATTAGCCGAGCAAGGTACGCCGTTTAGGGCCTGATAGCCGATCATCACCGTTTTGCAACCAGCCTTAACCTGTCGTTCAAACGGCGGCAGGAATATATCGCGCATCTGCCGTTCTGAAATATGCGCATCAGATGAATCTCGACCGCCGGTGGTCTCTCCATAAGCAGCAAAATGCTTGGCGCAGGCCGCAAAGGGGTATTCAGCGCCCTGATAGCCCTCCACAACCGCTTTAGCCATTTCTCCGGCCAGATAACCGTCTTCACCAAATGTTTCGCTGGTGCGCCCCCAGCGCGGATCTCGCGCAAGACACAGTACCGGCGAAAAGGTCCAATCCAAGCCAGAGGCAAACGCCTCACGCGCGGTTATCCGCCCCATTTCCAAGGCTAAATCACGGTTCCAAGTACTTGCCAGCGCCAGCTGTACAGGAAAAACAGTTGTCTCATCTTCGATACAGTGGCCATGAATCGCGTCGATGCCGAATATCAACGGGATGTTTAACCGCGATTGCGCCTGATTAGCGCTCTTTAGCTCACCGATTTGGTCGCCGGTAGAATGTAGGTAAGAGCCAAGCTTGTACTTCTCGATAAAGGTTTCGGGGTCCGACTCAAACCCCGGTAGCTGCACCATTTGGCCGACTTTTTCCTCTAGGGTCATACGAGCCAACAGGTCTTCCACACGCGCTTCGACCGGAAGCGAGCTATCAAGGTAAAGGGGTTTAATAGTCATTATCTATTCATTCCATCAATATCAATTTTACATCGGTGATAGTGTCGTCTCTGTTCACACTCTATAATGACCTCAATGCCACCTCGCCGAATCAGAGGAGAAGTCGATGAAGGCCATTAATACCCGCTACTTAAAGTTAGCCCATGTCACCCTATACCAACGCCCATCGTGCCCGTTTTGCATTCGTGTCGAACACGCCACGCGGGCAATGGGCTTGCAGATTAAATCGGTGAACACTTCATCGGAGCCAAAAGCGCGTAAAGAGCTTATTGAGGATGGCGGCAAAAGCCAAGTGCCTGCGCTTAAAATTGAACAGCCAGATGGCGAAGCTGTATGGTTGTATGAATCTTTAGATATTATTCACTTTCTAAAGGAGCACTTTGCTCATAGCGCGGTTGCCGCTAACTTGTAGCCCGCTAATCTCTGGACTGCCAAAACATCCAACCGAAAGCCAATGATGTTGAGAAGTAGTGATTAGTTTCCATTAGGGGACTATCACTAAATTCGGCAGCGGCAAGATTGTCGTAACGAAGATTCCAACCTACCCATAAATTCTGCCAGCGCTTTTTCATCGAAATTTTAGAGTAAGCGCCACTATAACCAGCTTTCGCACGATAAAAAGGTCGCGTGTCGGTAACGAATTCTGGCGCTACGCTGTAGTAATAGTCGTGATATTGTTCAGACGCCCAGAGAAAACCGACATCAAGTTTTCCTTCCCACTCTTGCCAAAGATTTGGCTTGCGATAGGTGAGCTTTGGATTGGCGTTATAGCCTATATGCTCGATGTTATCGAAACTCACCGCAAACACCGCTCGCACGGGTAGACGCAGCGCCCAACCAGAATCGAACGACTCACCCGTTAAGTTAATATTGACCGCAGGGCCTATCTCAAACGCCGAATCTAACTCCGTCATACCCGCGCGCATCTTATTATTTTTACTGCCACCGTTTAACGCAGCTTCGCCGCTGATGGTGAATTCAACATTTTCACTTATCGAAAAGCGACCGCGAATACCACTGCGATCGGCCTGCACAATTTCGCCACGGTAGATAAGTATAGGGAAGGGTAACGCGTAAACACGCGCTTCATCAGAACCCCGGTAGTCACCCAAATACTGGCTGGCTAAACCAATTCCTAACTCAGCTTTCGGCAACGACTCAGCAGCCGCAACAGCGCCAGATAATGAGAGCGCAACGACACAAGACAGACATAAATTACAAGTGAAATCTAATTTTAACTTTATCAAAGTAACGCCCATTTTTAATATATTGTTATCTATTCTAAGCCAGAAACTTTTCAGTAATTGTAAATTGATGCAATCGAAAGTTACATTTATATCTAGTCCAGTTTAAAGGTCGTAACCCTCAGTGTTACTTAAGCCGGATCGATTTATAGGTGACCTACACCTCTACTCTCCGCATTCCAACTTTTCGGTAAGGATAAATCACTTAACAAAAAAAACCCGCGAGAAGCGGGCTTTTTTCGAAAGAACTAACAGAGTAACGAGAACTTAAGCCTCGTCGCCTGCATCGCTAGTTTCTTCCTGTGTCGGAGCTGGCAACAACTCTTTAATCGAAAGCTTAATGCGGCCGCGCTGGTCAATGTCCAAACACTTCACATCAACGTCCTGACCTTCGGTCAAATAGTCGGTCACATTCTGCACGCGCTCGTGTGCGATTTGTGAAATATGGACCAAACCATCTTTACCAGGCAAGAAGTTTACAAACGCACCGAAATCAACGATTCGAACAACTTTACCGGTATAGGTAGCACCAATTTCGGCTTCCGCGGTAATTTCTTCAATTCGTAAAATAGCCGCTTGCAAACCGTCGCCATCATCGGCGTAAATTTTAACCGTACCATCGTCGTCAATATCGATAGAAGAACCGGTCTCTTCGGTAATTGAACGGATAGTAGCACCACCTTTACCAATGATGTCACGGATCTTATCTGAATCCACTTTCATCGTATGGTATTGCGGAGCATTGTCAGACAACTTTCCGCGCGGTGTAGCAATTACTGCATTCATTTCAGTAAGAATATGCAAACGAGCGGCCTGTGCCTGCTCCAATGCTTTCTCCATGATTTCTTCAGTAATGCCTTCAATTTTGATGTCCATCTGCAAAGCAGTAACACCATTGGCAGTACCGGCAACTTTAAAGTCCATATCACCAAGGTGATCTTCGTCACCCAGAATATCGGTCAAAATCGCGTAGCCGTTATCTTCTTTTACCAAGCCCATTGCAATACCGGCAACTGGCGCCTTCAATGGTACGCCTGCATCCATCAAGGCCAGGCTAGTACCGCACACCGATGCCATTGAACTAGAACCATTTGATTCTGTAATTTCACTGACAACACGAATGGTATAAGGGAAGTCATCACCTTTCGGCAACATCGCGCCAACACCACGACGCGCCAAACGGCCGTGACCGATTTCACGACGACCTGTACCGCCCATACGACCACACTCACCTACAGAGTAAGGAGGGAAGTTGTAGTGAAGCATAAAGTTATCTTTACGCTCGCCTTCGAGCGCGTCGATATTCTGTGCATCGCGAGCAGAACCTAAGGTAGCTACAACTAATGCTTGAGTTTCGCCACGGGTGAATAACGCTGAACCGTGTACCTTTGGCAATACGCCAACTTCAACCTGTAAACCGCGTACGGTTTTATTGTCACGACCATCAATGCGCGGCTCACCAGCTACGACACGAGTACGAACAATATTCTTTTCAAGTTTGGCAAAAAGTTTTTTAACGTCGTCGGCTGTTACGCCGCTACCATCTTTAGCCAATTCGCCAACCGCTTGGTTGCGCAATTCGTTAAGACGATCGTAACGCTTAGCTTTATCAGTAATGCGGTACGCAACACCAATTGAATCTTCAAAATTAAGTGCAACCGCAGCTTTGAGCTCTTCGTTAACCGCTTCTGGAGACCAATCCCAAACGGGCTTGCCAGCATCACGCACTAACTCTTTAACCGCTTGGACAACCGCTTGCATTTCTTGGTGAGCGTAAAGTACTGCGCCCAACATGATATCTTCTGGCAATTCGTTTGCTTCAGACTCAACCATTAAAACAGCGTCTTGAGTACCGGCTACAACCATATCTAGCTCAGACTCTTTAAGCGCCGAGTAGCTTGGGTTAAGCACATAACCTTCGTTAGCGTCATAACCTACGCGCGCAGCGCCGATTGGACCAGCGAAAGGAATTCCGGAAATCGCCAATGCAGCGGAGGTACCGATCAAAGCAGCAATATCTGGATCAACATTTTTCTCAGCGGCGATTACAGTACAAACAACTTGTACTTCATTCATAAAGCCTTTAGGGAAAAGCGGACGAATAGGACGGTCGATTAGACGTGACGTTAAAGTCTCTTTTTCTGAAGGTCGCCCTTCGCGCTTAAAGAAACCGCCGGGGATTTTGCCCGCAGCATAAGCCTTTTCTTGATAGTGTACTGAGAGTGGGAAAAAGCCCTGACCAGGAGAAGCTTCTTTCGCACCAACAACGGTACATAACACTCGGGTCTCACCCATAGAGACCAACACCGCGCCAGATGCCTGACGAGCGATACGGCCTGTTTCGAGGGTTATGGTATCGTTACCAAATTGAAATTTTTTAATTACCGGATTCACAATTTTATCCTTTGTTTGCAAGCGCCCCATTGCGCTTTTATATTTTCTTTAACCAATACAACATAAATCGCCCAGTCGGCACGCTTAAAAACACAGCGCGCGTTCCAGGCAAGAGAGTTACCGAATATCGGTATAACAACGTAGGAATTGAAAAGAAAATGCCCGCACAAGGCGGGCACTTTTGCTTAGCGACGCAGACCCAATTTTTGGATCAGAGCAGCGTAGCGACTAACGTCTTTGCTCTTCAAGTAATCCAGCAGCTTACGACGCTGGTTTACCATACGAATCAGACCGCGACGAGAGTGGTGGTCTTGTTTGTGATCCGCAAAGTGACCTTGAAGTTTGTTGATGTTAGCAGTGAGCAATGCAACTTGAACTTCAGGTGAGCCAGTATCTGTGGCGCTAGTTTGATGTTCTTTTACAATTGCGTCTTTTTCTAGAGCACTAAGTGCCATGTCAATATCCTCTTGCTGTTAACATGCGAAAAACGCTGTACTCAACGGAATCTTCCGCGAGTATACCGCGTCGTTTACACGGCCTGTCCGCGCATGTTTACAGACAGGTCGATGAGCTAAAAGCCCAATTCTTGCGAGTTATAACACTCGTTAACTGACCACAAGTCGCTTTGGTGCGACGCGGCCGTCGTCGGTGATATCACCAACGCCTAAAAATTCACCAGTGTCCTGGAAGACGCGCACTGTATCACCTTCATCGCCGATACGGTAGACCTGATTGACGATCACCGGTTGGCCACGACTAAAGTAAAAACCGCTGTTTTGGTCAAGCTCAACTGCCGCCAACTGCGCAACTGGCGTGTCCATCGGCAATAAATGGTGATCTAACACTTCGGCACGTTCATCGCCGCGCTCAGTTTCTAGCGCGTCAAAAGTAGTCGCCTGCTCAATGCTAAACGGGCCTGCCTGAGTGCGACGCAACGTTGCCACATGGGCACCAAAACCGAGGTCTCGACCTAAGTCTTCTGCTAGGCTGCGAATATAGGTGCCTTTACTGCACTCGACGAGTACATCGACCTCAGCTATCTCTCCGCCTCGAAAGTCTTTGATTTCATAATTAAAAATGGTTACAGCGCGCGCTGCGCGCTCCACTTCGATACCTTCTCGCGCCAACTTATAAAGCGGCTGACCGTCTTTTTTAAGCGCTGAATACATCGGGGGAATCTGTTTTATATCGCCGCGGTAAGGAGTAATTGCCGTCTCTACCTGAGCCAAAGTTAACGCACTTGCGTCAACCTCTTTCAAGACTTTGCCATCGGCGTCTGCGGTATCGGTTGTCATACCAATACGAAAGGTGCTGAGGTAGGTTTTATTCGCGTCGAGGAGATATTGAGAAAACTTAGTCGCTTCACCAAAACATAGCGGTAATACGCCAGTAGCCAGTGGGTCCAAGGCGCCGGTGTGACCAGTCTTGTTGGCAAAATAGAGGCGTTTCGCTTTTTGCACCACATCATTTGATGTCATGCCAGCGGGCTTATCAATTATCAGCACACCGTCAATCAGACGGCCGAACTTTCGCTTACGCCCCAAAATCAGCTTCCCTGTTCGTCGTCATCACCATCTGAATGATGAGACTGATCTTGCGCGACAGCGCGATCGATAAGACTGGAGAGAACCTGACCGTGAACCGCCGATTTATCGTAGAAGAACTGCAACCGCGGAGCAATACGAAGGTTTAGATCGCGGGCAACATGCAAACGCAAAAAATTAGCCGCTTTATTCAGTACAGAAACGGAAACCTCAGCCTCCGTGTCACCCTCAGCACCAACTACGGTGATATAGACCTTGGCGTTAGCTAAATCACGGGTAACCGTTACCGCATTGATATTAACCATACCAACACGGGGGTCGCGTACTTCTGCACGAATATGCTGCGCTAAACTGCGCTGCAATGCATCGGCAACTCGGTCCGAGCGTTTAAATTCTCTTGGCATACATCTCCACCAATGATATCGCTAAAAGGTGCGCCAGCTACTAAAGCTCGCGCGCGACTTCTTTAACAGAGAAAACTTCGATCTGATCGCCCACTTTAACGTCGTAGTTTTTCACGCCGATACCACACTCGGTACCGTTGCGAACTTCACCTACATCGTCTTTAAAGCGGCGTAAAGATTCCAATTCACCTTCAAAAATCACAACGTTTTCACGAAGAACACGAATAGGCTTATTACGATATACGGTACCCTCAGTCACCATACAGCCGGCCACTTGGCCAAACTTAGGCGAACGGAACACGTCGCGTACATCCGCAATACCCAGAATTTCTTCTACCCGCTCGGGATCCAACATACCACCAAGGGCGGCTTTCACTTCGTCAATCAGCTGGTAAATAATGCTGTAATAGCGAATTTCTGCATTCTCTGTTTCGGCTAGCTTACGTGCGGAGTTATCTGCACGAACATTAAAGCCCAACACAATTGCACCAGATGTCAGCGCAAGGTTTACGTCGTTTTCGGTAATACCACCAACACCGCCGCCAACAATGTTCACCTGAACTTCATCGTTACCCATTTCGGTAAGGGCCGCCTGAATTGCTTCCAATGAACCGCGCACGTCAGTTTTAAGAACAACCGGTAATACCTTGGTTTCATTTTCACCAATATTGGCAAACATATTTTCAAGCTTCGCCGCTTGCTGGCGCTGCATGCGTTCATTGCGCTCTTTCTCAGCACGGAACTCCGCCATATCACGAGCTTTACGCTCATCGGGCACAACCAAGAATTCGTCACCGGCATTAGGGGTTGAATCCAAACCTAAAATTTCAATCGGCGTCGATGGTCCCGCTGTTTTCACCTGCTTACCCAGCTCATTGGTCATGGCGCGAACCCGGCCAAAACTTTGGCCAGCCAATAAAATATCACCGCCTTTGAGCTCACCCGCTTGCACCAACACGGTCGCAACTATGCCGCGACCTTTGTCCATTCGCGATTCAATTACGACACCGCGTGCTGGAACATTGATCGGTGCTTTTAGTTCAAGCAGTTCAGCTTGTAGAGCAACCGACTCAAGTAAAGCATCAATACCTTCACCTGTGTGAGCAGACACATGCACAAACTGAGTGTCACCACCCCACTCTTCGGGGATTACATCTTTCGCGGCAAGCTCATTCTTAACGCGATCAGGGTCGGCAGCTTCTTTATCGATTTTGTTAATGGCAACAACCATTGGCACGCCTGCAGCGCGAGCATGCTGCACAGCTTCTACGGTTTGCGGCATTACGCCATCATCGGCGGCAACAACCAAGATAACAACATCCGTACACTGAGCACCGCGCGCACGCATCGCGGTAAACGCGGCGTGGCCGGGAGTATCCAAAAATGCAAGCTCACCATGGCTGGTAGTTACACGATAGGCTCCGATGTGCTGAGTGATTCCACCCGCCTCACCAGAAGCCACACGGGTTTTGCGAATATAATCTAATAGTGACGTTTTACCGTGATCAACGTGACCCATAACGGTAACCACTGGCGACCTGCCGACCATTTCAGCACCGGTATCATGAGCAACTTCCGAGCGTAATTTTTGCTCTTCTGCATCAGCACTAACCAAAACGACGCGGTGTCCCATTTCTTCTACCACTAACTGGGCAGTCTCTTGGTCGATCGGCTGATTCAAAGTCGCCATGGTGCCAAGCTTCATTAATTGCTTAACCACCTCACCCGCTTTTACGTTCATACGCGACGCAAGCTCTGCCACAACAATCTCTTCTGGCACTTCTACATCGTAGGTGATTTTTGCAGTCGGCTTTTTAAAGCCGTGACGATTCTGAACCTTAATAACTGGACGCTTACCGCCAGAAGAACCCAATCGCTTCTGCTTGGGGGAATGAATAACTTCTTCAATTTCTTCTTTGTCTTCAACAAAATCCAATGCTGAAGCCACTTTTTTCGGCGCAGCTACCTTTTTAACGGCTTTACCTGCTTTTTTGTTGTGACGAGACTTAGCGCTCTCATCATCAAAATCTTCATCTTCTTTGGTTTTGGTCTTTTTAATGTGCTTATGACGCTCATCTTCGGTCGCTGGTGCGGTTTTTTTCTTAGCATCAACAGCTGGCTGATCTTTGTCCGACTGGCGCTTCTCTTCCGCTAAACGGCGAATCTCAAGCGCATCTTCCTCTGCCTTTCGGCGAGCGTGTGTAGCTTTTTGTCGCAAAGCTTCTGCATCGTCAACGAAAGTCCCGGTAGATGGCGTTGCTGAAGCTGGCACAACTTCAATTTCCGGTGTTTCAACTACGGGCTCAGGTACTTCTACAACCGCGGGGGTTTCAACCACTGGCTCTACCGGCACTTCAAGCTCTTCTGCTGCAACTTCAAGTTCAAGTTCGTCAGTCAACGGCGCTTCTAGTTCTTCTGTCTCGTCACGCTTGACGAAAGTACGCTTCTTACGCACCTCAACATTTACCGTCTTGCGCGCACTTCCCGACCCTGTTTTTAGGGTCGTAGTGGTCTTACGTTTTAAGGTGATTTTTTTGGGTGCTTCAACGCTCTCACCGTGGCTGGACTTTAAAAAAGCCAACAGTGTTTGTTTTTCTTCGTCGGATACGCTGTCATCAGCATTTTTTTGCTTCAAACCTGCCTGCTGCATTTGAGTCAAGATACGCTCAACGCTTGCTCCAACTGACTTGGCGAGTTCACTTACAGTTACTTCAGCCATAGATATTCTCAGTTTCCGTTAATCAATACATTCATATAGTGGGGTCGGCTTAGTCGCAAAATAAAAGGCCGGAGCCACTAAGCCATAACTTTGGTGCAGTAACTTAATTTTCGTCTGCAAACCAAGGTTCACGTGCTTTCATAATCAATGCGGCAGCACGTCCTTCGTCCATGCCATCGACTTCCATCATCTCGTCTACCGACTGCTCGGCCAAATCTTCCATAGTAACAACACCGCGAGCGGCGAGCACGGTTGCCAGCGCTTTGTCCATGCCGTCCATATTCAATAGGTCTTCGGCAGGCTCGGCACCGGTTTGCTTTTCTTCTGATGCCAGCGCCTGAGTTAGCAACGCATCTTTAGCGCGGCTACGTAATTCGTTGGCAATGTCTTCGTCGAAACCTTCGATACTCAGAAACTCCTCCAAAGGTACGTAGGCAACCTCTTCTAAAGTTGTAAAGCCTTCGTCTACCAATACCTCGGCAACTTCCTGTTCAACATCAAGAGCTTCCATAAAGACTTCAATAGAGCTGCCTGTTTCTAATTGCTGCTTCTCATTCCACTGTTCAACGCTCATCACGTTGATTTCCCAGCCCGTTAGCTCAGAGGCTAAGCGAACATTCTGGCCGCCACGACCAATGGCTTGCGCAAGGTTGTCGGCATTAACAGCCAAATCCATGGAATGCGTTTCTTCATCGACAACAATCGATTCGATTTCCGCGGGAGACATCGCATTAATAACAAATTGTGCGACGTTGTCGTCCCACAAAACAATATCGATGCGCTCGTTACCAAGCTCATTCGATACTGCCTGAACCCGTGAACCACGCATACCGACACAAGCGCCGACTGGATCGATGCGCCCATCATTAGTCGACACAGCAATCTTTGCGCGTGAACCAGGGTCACGAGCGGCAGCTTTTAAACTGATAACTTCTTCAGCAATTTCTGGCACTTCAATTTTAAATAATTCAACCAACATTTCTGGACAAGCGCGGCTCAGATAAAGTTGCGGCCCGCGCGCCTCTGGACGTACATCCATTAGCATTGCACGGATGCGATCGTTCATACGAAACACTTCACGGCCAACTAACTCTTCGCGAGGCAACAAGCCTTCGGCATTACCGCCGAGATCTACAATAATATTATCGCGTGTGACTTTTTTGACAGAACCTGAAATCAACTCACCTACACGGCCGCGATACTGATCAACAATTTGTGCTCGCTCTGCTTCGCGAACTTTTTGCACAATCACTTGCTTCGCGGTCTGAGCGGCAATCCGGCCAAACTCAACGTTCTCGACAACTTCTTCGTAGGTATCGCCTATCTTCAAGCTGGAATCTTTTTCAAACGCCTCTTCAGTCGTAAACTGCGTTCCCAGCTCAGCGAGAGTATCATCGCTAACAACTAACCAACGTCGCTTGGTTACGTAGTCGCCAGTACGGCGATCGATGCTTACTTCAATTTCTGACTCTTCGTCATAACGTTTTTTAGTCGCAGTTGCTAACGCGAGCTCAATCGCTTCAAATATAACGCTTTGATCAACACCTTTTTCGTTTGATACAGCGTCTGCGACCAATAAGATTTCTTTTTTCATCGAGTTGCCTCTGAATCCATAAATATCGGAAAACCGCTCTTAGAAGCGGGGGACAATATTCGCTTTGTCGATTAATTCAAACGGAAGCAAATATTCTTCGTTGTCCACTTCCAGCACAATTTCGTCACCCTCTATACCTTTGAGGATGCCGGAAAATTTTCGTCGCCCATCAAATGCGACTCGTAATCGGATAGTTGCCTGCTCGCCAACGTAAGCTTGATACTGTTCCAAGCGAAACAACGGACGATCCATTCCTGGTGACGACACCTCAAGCGTGTACTCGCCGGTGATAGGATCTTCAACATCCAAAACACTACTAATTTGGCGACTTACACGTTCGCAATCTTCCACCAATACGCCGTCAGGTGCTTTTTCGATATACACCCGCAGCATGGATTGCTTACCCTGAGCGTGGTAATCCAGCCCCCACAACTCGCAACCAAGCGACTCCACTACAGGCTTTAACAATTCATCTAATTGTGAGTACTTACTTGCCACGTTTGTATTTGCCTCAGTCACACAATCCAGAAATAAAAAATGGGCACTAAGCCCACCTCACAACATTCGGTTTTGAAACAACGTCAAATCCCGGCAAGCATTTTAGACTATTTCCAGAGCCAGCCCCACATCAAGTGCCGCAACTAATGCTCCAGATACGAAAAAACCCCATATAGGGGCTTATCGAATAGCGTAACAAACGCCAACTGCTGTCCGCTGACACCCTATATAGTGTTCAGCTTAATGCCGAAAGATGACGACACTAATCAACTTTGCAGAACGAATAGAAATTCATTTCTTTCTGCCGACACCGAGCAACAAAAATGTTGGTACTCAATGCCTTTTAATAAGTTGGTAGCGGGGGCTGGATTTGAACCAACGACCTTCGGGTTATGAGCCCGACGAGCTACCAGGCTGCTCCACCCCGCACCTGCTTTGTTGCCTTCTCTACTTAGCTAAGCCATAAACCCTTAGCAGCAGAGGGGGCGCATTATAGGGGCGGGCGCTTTGGGCGTCAAGGGGGTTCAACCGCTATATTCCGATATAAGCGAAATAAATATTTATCCGCCAAACAATTTCTTTTTTAGCTCATCTTTAACTTTGTCTTTCTTTTCATCCACCGCCTGGTCAATTGCCCCACCAACAGCTCCACTTAACTTTGCACTCATCATTTCGGTCAATATATTTTCGCGCTGATCGGCGCTAGCGCTTAGACCCTGCCAGCTAGCTAGAACGGTAGTAACCTCAGCACTCGGACCGGCAGCTTTTGCATCGAGCTTTTGTCTCAGCTCAGCAAGAGCCACTTTAGCCTCACCACTAACCGAAGCTGCCACAATAGCGGCGACCTGCTCGTCAAGATTAGAGCCGAGTGATATGTGCGGCGCGTTATAACGCCCAGTCACACCCAGCTGAATCTTTATTTGCTCGAGATTATCGACTACACCAGCGATACGCTTACCGACCACCTCGGTGGAACTGGAACTCAGCCGAAGCGGACTTAGATTAACACTGCCCGCACCATCCAGTTCGCCGGCGGTCACTTCTAGCACCCCACTAGAGGCTAATTTCGCTGCGACCACATCACTCCGCAACACATCACTATTTATCAAACTAATATCACTGAGCTCGACGCCGCTCGCCTGCCAACGCTGCTCTGCATTTAAGCCGGCATCCGTAAAAGAAAAACGGCCATTGAGTTCCAAGGTTAAATCACCGCCAACTTGCGCGGACGCCAAAGTGTAGCGCGTGGCGCGGCCCAACGCTTTATGATCTCCAGTAACGTCCTGCCAGCGCGATACAAAATGCTGCTGCGAGAACTCCAAGTCAACATCCGCCTCGCGAATCAAGAAACTCGGCAGCCCTCCATCGTCAGAAAAACTCACCCAACGACCCAGGACACGCTGACGCGCAGCGTCCTGCTCGGCTCGATGCTGGAGAAGCGGGGCCACGGTTTCCAGCGCAGAGAGTGTGTAACGCCCCCAACGCCGCACGGACTCGCCGAACAGACGCTCAGTTAACGCATCCAGCGACGTCGCGCCAGTAAGCGACCTTTTAAGCTGATCATAATCGCGCCTAGGCGCCGCCTCCAGCTGAGCTAGAGCGTCTCGCCCATCACGCTGAGCGGCGAGCAAAACATCTTTCGCTTGGGCGACCTTATCGCGCTCCCGCTGCACCTCTTTTTTAAATGCATCCAAACGCTCCTTACCAGAAAGTAGCTCTGCGGGCGTACGGTAATCGGCATCGCGGATAACGCTCAAGTCTTCGGCTAAACGCTTTAACCGGGGCTCATCAGGCAGTTGCTCGTAGGCCTGCCGCACCTCTACTTTATATTTCACGGTAACCGCTTCAACACGATTAATTGCTGCCGTAGTCTGCAAATCTTCCGCAGCAATAAGTTCGTCTACACTCGGCAGCGCAAGACGCGCCTCTATATCACGTGCAACGCCGCTATCGGCGACCCGCTCAACGCGCTTCTTTAATGAGAGATCAATACTATAAAGCCTACCCGGCGCAGCGCGCTCAGTACCAAATTTTGCACCCGTCATCGCCAACTTATCGATGATAATCTTATCGCTAAAAAACGGCAGGAACTCGATGCGCGCCGCCAACTCATCAGCCTCAAACAAATTACGCTCCGGAGAGCTGGCATCCGTAACCTGCAGCCCCCGTAAGATAATGGAAAAGGGTGAAAACTGATGGTCAACCTTTGCGACGTTAACCTCAGCACCAACTACGCGTGAACCAAACGATTCCACACCCCATTTCACCGAAGTGTCAAAGAACAACTCGACAACCAGCGCAAGCAAAACCAGCGCGACACCAAACCCTAGCAGCCCCTTCCAGCGAACAATCCTCACAGACTTCCTCCTGACCCAAACCCAACTGAACTTATACTCAGTCAGCCAAGGCCTGATACCAACGATACACACCACTCGCCTTTAACAATCTCGCAATACGCAAACGATTGACCCAAGCTCGCAGACGATTACGATACTGCCCCACCAAGAAACGGGTGGCGATCAAAACAAACGGCGCAAGCAACAGAGAAACGCTCAGCGATCCCAACGTGAGAGTGTGGTTAAACTGCCCCAAACGAGCGAGATTGTTAGCGTAGAGCTGAGTCCAAAAGGGCTGCAAAGACTCACTAGCCAAGAGCCCCTCACCTACACCAATCATTGCAGGGTCAAACAGATAGGCCAATCCAGAAAACAATGTAAGCGCCGCCAAAAAGCTTCCCAAGTTGACACGAAACCCCAACACCAAGCACAGAATAATTAAATTATGAAGGCGCCAAAACGGCGTAAGGCCGACGATCAACGCAAACATCACTGCAAACGCGATTTGCCAAGGACTGGCATCAGAATTGAGCGCCTTAATAAATTTAGCGACGATGTTCACTCACAAACCTCCTTGATCAAGTCACACGACACCAGCACCGACTATATACTTCGCGACGCACTTACACGGCATCAACAGGCGAAGTTGCTACACGCATCAAGTATTTACGACCATAAAACACGCAGAGGGCATAAGCAAGCGTCGCGCCCGACGACACCTGACAAACGAACAGGCACAAAAAAGCCCCGACTAGCGGGGCTTTCAGGACGATACTGGACAGTATCGGTTTTGCTTTTGGTGCCCAAGTCCGGACTTGAACCGGAACAGCTTGCGCCACTACCCCCTCAAGATAGCGTGTCTACCAATTCCACCACTTGGGCTAAAACGTTAAATCTATTCTTTGGATTCTGAGGCTGTATCTTTGATCGAATCCACAGCGCCGTCGACAACAGCCTTCGCGTCAACTGCAGCATCTTCTAACGCTGCTGGCACATCACTAACAGACTCTGCTACCGCCGCGGGCACATCGCTTACGGCATCGCTAACAGCGGCTGGAATTTCCATCTCTTCCAAGCCCGGCAGCGAGAACTCATCTCCCACCTCTGTTTGCTGCTTAGCGGTAACCGCCAAGGTAAAACTGGTGACAAAAAAGACTGTAGCGAAAATTGCTGTCATGCGTGAGAAAAAATTACCCGCGCCAGCCGAACCAAACAGTGTTTGAGACGCGCCACCACCAAAAGATGCACCCATATCGGCACCTTTACCCTGCTGCAACATGATTAAACCAATGATGGCAAAGGCAACCAGCAGGTGTACGACTAAAAGAATGTTTTCCATTGTTTACTCACTAAAAATTCAAGAGCAAGTGCTTATTCTGCTGCGCGACAAATCGCAACAAAGTCACCCGCCTGTAGTGATGCTCCGCCAACCAGCGCACCATCAATATCTTTTTGGCTAAATAGGCCTTCTGCAGTTTCAGGCTTAACACTACCACCATACAAAATTCGAACTTGATCACCTTCAGGCCCAAGCACTTCGCGAATATACGAGTGCACATCTTGCGCCATTTCCGGTGTAGCCGTTTTGCCAGTGCCAATCGCCCAAACCGGCTCATAAGCAACTATGCCTTTTGCAACACCAGCCAAACCACAATGCTCTACTACAGCCAACAACTGCTTGCCGACGACATCATAGGTTTTTTCAGCTTCACGCTCTTCCAAGGTTTCACCAACACAAAGCACAGGGATAAGACCTGCATCAAGCGCGGCTTGGAATTTATTCGCTACCAACTCAGATGATTCAGCGTGGTATTCACGACGCTCAGAGTGGCCGACCAAAACATAACCACAACCGACATCTGTTAGCATCTGCCCAGCAACTTCACCTGTGTAGGCACCACTGCTTTGAACGCTTAAATCCTGCGCGCCCAAACCAATATTTGTATTCTCTAACTGGTCAGCACACAAACCAAGATAAGGATAAGGGGCACAAACAGCTACTTCTGCTTGATGCACTCCGCTCCACTGGCTAGTTAACCCACCAAGTAAATCGCGGATCGAAACAGAATCCCCGTTCATTTTCCAGTTGCCGATGACTATCGGACGACGCATGGCCACTCACCTTTTCGTTAGATTTTGGTTTGTCGTCACGCCTATTAAAAAGCTCGGCGCGAAGCGGGCGCAAATGGTAGCGAAGAAAGCGCCCGCTTACAACGCCAAAATGCGTGATTTTTCACTAATTCATTTCAATTGCTAACAATGCTGGCTGTATTTTAAGCAGTCGCGTCACTGACGACCTGCGCCAAATCCTGCGCCACCGCAGAAACCAAGCTAGGCTCCTGCCCCTCCACCATCACGCGAATAACCGGCTCTGTGCCAGAAGGACGCAAAAGTACGCGCCCCTTACCTTGCATGCGTTTTTCCGCCGCAACCATCGCCGCCTGAATCTCTTCATGACTGTTAACATCAACGCGATTTGTAACGGGTACATTAATCATTACCTGAGGCATCTTATGCATACGCTGCTTGAGCTCATGCAACCCCTGATCTTCGGCCATAACCGCCTGCAGAACTTGTAACGCCGCGATCACACCATCGCCAGTGGTCGTTACATCAGCGCAAACGATGTGACCAGAGGACTCGCCGCCGAGGTACCAATCGTTGTTCGACATCGCCTCAATCACATAGCGATCGCCAACCTTGGCGCGCTCAAACGATATCCCCAAGGCTTCTAGCCCCAGCTCCAAACCGAAGTTGCTCATCAAGGTACCGACAACCCCGCGACAGCCACCGCCGTGCTTGCGGCGGTAGGCTGCGATCAAGTAAAGCAGCTGATCCCCATCTACAATTTCGCCGCGCTCATCGACAAACAGAACTCGGTCACCATCACCATCGAAGGCAATACCTATATCCGCATGACTCTCAAGCACCTGCTTTTGGAGTTGGTTTAACTTGGTTGAACCGCAATCTAGGTTAATGTTTACCCCGTCTGGAGCGTTGCCTATCGCAACAACCCGCGCACCCAACTCGCTCAACACTTTCGGCGCAATGCTGTAGTTGGCCCCATTGGCGCAGTCGACAACAATCGTGAGGCCCTTTAGGTTAAAACCCCAAGGTAACGTGCCTTTACAGAATTCAATGTAACGTCCCTCAGCATCGGGGATACGGCGCGCCTTGCCCAGCTCTGGCGCCATAGTCATGGGGATGTCTATCTGCCGCTCGATCGCGAGCTCCACTTCATCTGCAAGCTTTGTACCCTGAGTATTGAATAGTTTAATGCCATTGTCGGTATAGCTATTGTGTGAGGCGCTAATAACTATTCCGGCACTAGCTTGGAAAGTACGTGTCAAGTAAGCGATGGCTGGCGTTGGCATAGGCCCCAACAAACCGACATCCACACCCGCCGCAATCAAGCCCGCCTCAAGAGCCGACTCGAACATATAGCCCGAAATTCTCGTATCTTTGCCGATCAACACCAAGCCACGGCCATTATTGGTACGGTCGTTTTCCGCCAGCACCTTGCCCACGGCCCAACCGAGCTGCATAAAAAATTGCGGGGTTATAGGCTCTTCTCCTACACAACCTCGAATACCATCGGTGCCAAAATATTTTCGCGTCATACTTTTTCGTTTCCTTTCCCGCGCAGATAGCGCGCTACTTATTCATTACACAATTGAAAATTTTCACTATATCTCGAGTTTCTGCTACATCATGGGCTCGTATTATTTTCGCGCCATTTACCAACGCCGCATAGGCTAAAGCCAAACTACCGGCTAAGCGTTGCTCGGGCTGACGACCAAGCAAGCGACCGATCATCGACTTGCGAGACACGCCAATCAACAGCGGGTAACCCAGCTCAGCGAGCTCAGATAAACGTCGCATCAACTCCAAATTATGCTCATCGGTTTTACCAAAACCAAAGCCAGGATCCAACAGCAATTGAGGAGACGAACCTACCGAAGCCTCATGTACCGCCGCTATTCTGGCCCGCAAATAATCACCAACCTCGGTTACCACATCTTGATAACTTGGGTTTTCCTGCATAGTTTGCGGCCCGCCCTGCATATGCATTAGGCAAATCGGCAAACCGCTTGCAACAGCTGCAGCTAAGGCTCCCGGTCGCTCCAGAGCACGGACATCATTGATCAAGCCAGCTCCAGCAGAAGCCGCCTCGGTAATGACCTGAGCGGTGGACGTATCGATCGAAATGACGACATCGAGATTTGCCGCTATAGCCTCCACCACGGGTACAACCCGATCGAGTTCCTGCTGCTCAGTCACCGGTGCAGCTCCAGGGCGAGTGGACTCACCGCCAATATCAATTATCGCGGCACCTTGGCCAAGCATCGCCTCTGCAGACAGCAAAGCCCGATCAACCAACAATTTACTACCGCTAGCCGTTACGCTGTAGTGCTGGCCGCCATCATAGAACGAGTCGGGGGTTACATTGAGCACCCCCATCACTTTTGGCTCGCGCAAATCTATACGTTGCGCACCGCACCGCAACACACCCTGTATGACCGGCGAAACTTGCATATCTGGAGTTACCCTAAGCTTGAACAACAATAAACGAGACTTACCGCGCCGAGATTCACGCTGGAACTAGTCACAATCACGAAAGCAAAAAGGCCAGCAAATGCTGGCCTTCAGGAATAATACGGCGCAGGTAAACACCTAAAACTAAACCTGTTTTTACAAAACCTTTGCGCTGCTAACGCTAGTGTTCGCTAGCCGGACCACCAACGGTTGACTTATCATCACCGCTCTTCTCACTGGCTTCTCCGCCAGGACTAGCGCCACCAGCATCATTGTCGTGCCAGTCACGTGGCGGACGCACTTTACGGCGTGCCATTAAGTCGTCAACCTGGTCAGCGTCGATGGTCTCGTATTCCATTAGCGCATCTTTCATCGCCACAAGAATATCGCGATTCTCTTCAAGAATTTTGTTCGCTCGACCGTAGCAGTCATCAATGATACGTCGCACCTCTTGATCAATAACTTTTGAGGTTTCGCCGGAGTAGTGCGGGCCACTAGGGCCTGCATAAGCACCACTCTCGTCTTCGCCGTAATGAAGCGGGCCGAGCTTTTCCGACAAGCCCCACTTGGTCACCATATTTCGCGCCAACTCGGTTGCACGCTCAATATCGTTGGAAGCGCCAGTCGTTACACCGTCGGCACCCAAGGTCATTTCCTCGGCAATTCGACCACCAAACAATGAACAAAGACGTGACTCCAGCCCGCGTTTACTCTGGCTGTATTTATCTTCTTCAGGCAGGTACACCGTAACACCCAAAGCACGACCGCGAGGAATAATGCTGACCTTATGGACTGGGTCGTGCTCTGGAACTAAGCGCCCCACAATTGCGTGACCAGCCTCGTGGTAAGCCGTATTTTCTTTTTCTTTCTCGCTCATCACCATGGACTTGCGCTCGGCACCCATAATGATTTTGTCGCGTGCTTTTTCAAACTCTTCCATGGTAACCACACGCTTGTTGGAGCGCGCGGCAAACAATGCAGCCTCGTTCACCAAGTTAGCGAGGTCCGCACCGGAGAAGCCGGGAGAGCCACGAGCAATGATCGACGCTTCGACTTTGTCGTCCATTGGCACTTTACGCATGTGGACCTTCAAAATTTGCTCGCGACCACGAATATCAGGCAGCCCTACAAACACCTGACGATCGAATCGACCTGGACGCAAAAGTGCGCGGTCAAGTACGTCGGGGCGGTTAGTGGCGGCAATAACGATAACGCCTTCATTGCCTTCAAAGCCATCCATCTCGACCAACAACTGATTCAGTGTTTGCTCACGCTCGTCGTGACCACCACCATGACCGCCGCCGCGATGGCGGCCAACAGCATCGATTTCATCGATAAAAATTATACAGGGTGCCTGCTTTTTCGCTTGCTCAAACATGTCGCGAACACGCGAAGCACCAACACCGACGAACATCTCAACAAAATCGGAACCCGAAATTGAGAAAAAAGGCACTTTCGCCTCGCCGGCAATCGCCTTGGCTAGTAAGGTTTTACCGGTACCGGGAGGGCCTGCCATTAACACGCCACGAGGAATACGGCCGCCTAAGCGCTGGAAGCGAGTAGGGTCTCGCAAAAACTCCACCAACTCTTGTACGTCGTCTTTAGCTTCATCTACGCCAGCCACATCGGCGAACGTGGTTTTAACTTGATCTTCACCGAGAAGACGGGCCTTGCTTTTAGCGAAGCTCATTGGGCCGCCACGGCCTCCAGCACCACCTTGCATCTGCCGCATAAAGAATACAAAAACACCGATAAATAACAGGATCGGGAAGCTGGCAACTAGCAATTGCTCCCAAATACTCGATTTCTCAGGCTGTTTACCCTGCACCTCTACATTATGATCCAGCAGGGTGTCCATCAACTTTAAGTCGACCACCTCGGGTTTAACCACTACAAAGGTAGTATTGTCCGTGCGCACACCGCGAATAAGCTGCCCCTCTACCACCACTTGACTAACGCGCTCGTCGGACACGTCCCTCATGAATTCGGAATAGCTCAACTCGTCGCGCGGTTTGGTTTCATTAAAGTTCTGAAACACTGTAAAAAGCACTGCAGCAATAACCAACCACAACACCAAATTTTTTGCCATATCGTTCAAAGGCACATACTCCTCAAAGACTACCGCACCAGTGCGGGTAGTGTGATTTCACAGGCTCTAAGAACCCATCAAGCATTACTGCAGTATAGTCTCCGCTAGACCCGAAGTTCCAGCGGCCAAAACTCAAAGTGCCACCACTTGTCGCTATGGCACAGATAAAACACATTAATAATCGGAACGTAACATTCAAATAACTCGGCTAGCCGCCTTTAAAACCTTTAGCTACTACGTAAACCTCGCGAGAACGGGGCCTAGAAGCATCCGGTTTACGGGTGACAACTCGGTCAAAACTCGTCCGGCACAGCTTAAACCATTCGTCGAAACCTTCCCCCTGAAACACCTTACACACGAAGTTTCCACCGGGTTTGAGGACTTGCTGCGCCATATCGAGAGCCAATTCAACTAAATACATAGATTTAGGCTGATCAATATTCGTCACTCCACTCATATTTGGGGCCATATCTGAAATTACAAGATCTGCCAGTTCGCCATCCATTGCCGCAATCACCTCATGCAGCACACTTTCTTCAGTAAAGTCGCCCTCAACAAAGGTTACATCAGCAATGGAATCCATCGGTAAGATGTCTGAAGCCACTACACGACCCTTAGCGCCTACAGCGGCAATAGCCACCTGTGACCAGCCCCCCGGAGCGGCACCAAGATCCACCACTGTCATGGCAGGCCGAAATAAACGATCTTTTTTATCCAGTTCCAACAGCTTGTAGCTTGCCCGAGAGCGATAACCGTCTTTTTGGGATTCTTTAACATAATGATCTTTAAAGTGCTCTTGTAGCCAACGGTGGCTGCTTTTGGAACGCGTCATTTCAATGGTAACTCTTGATTGATAAGGGGTGATGCAAGCTTGTATCGACCTACGGAACGGCATTTAGTGCCTATTTGACAGCATTAGGGTAGACCGCGAATTTGAACCGAGGTTACCCCTCCGCGACAGCTTCTAACCCGAATTGAACAGATTCTTTTTCACAAGCCGCGAAAAGCCTTTACAATAGGCGCCCATTTGATTCCACACAAGGCACAGCCTCCATGATACTCACTCCTGATCGTATTAAACAGTTCCGAACGCTGGGTCACGCCCTCAAGCCTATTGTGACTATCGCTGGAAACGGGCTTAGTGAGAACGTATTAGCCGAACTAGAGCGTGCGCTGAGCGACCATGAACTGGTTAAAGTGAAGCTGGCGATACTCGAACGCGACACTCGCAAATCGGTCGTAGAAGATATGTGTAAGCGATGTAACGCCAAGCTCATCCAAGAAATTGGCAAGGTAGCCCTTATCTTTCGTGAAGCCGAACAGCCTGACCCAAAGAAGTCCAATATTCGCTAATTTAGAGTAATCTCGACAGCTAAAACATCACACCAACCGCTCCAACTAGTTTCGACACCACCCAGAAACACCGACGTGACCCCTCTGGAATTCTTACCGTCAAAGAATTCGCAAAAATAGTGCAACTAACGGTACGCCCCTTGCTCGCTAAAGCGCGAGCAAGGATACTGCCCATCAAATACCCCAGAATACTGGGGCACGCCCAAAACATCGGCACATCAAAACCCAAAAGCGTTAGGGCATAGCCATACGAGGCGCGAGCAGGCACCCATCTAGATGATTAAAAGTATAAAATTCAAGTTGTGGCTTACCTTCTTAATAACGCTCATCCTAAGTACCAGCGGCATGCTTGCACTGACCCACGCCAGTGTGAAACAGGGGTTCCTTGATTACGTCACCAGCCAAGCGATCGACCGCTTGCAGTATTTAGAGATTGCCGTTTCCGACATTTACGCCGATCAAATGTCGCTAGCACCGCTAATCAACAACAACCGCCTCTGGCGCCGACTAAAATACCAAACCTTTCGCGAATATGTTGAACAGCAAACCCGCGAGGCTCTAACCAATAATCAACCCCCGCCAGCACCAAGCGTTAAGGCCCACGAGCGTGCCTTTATCGAGCAACTTGTCCTAACCGACCCTGACAAAAACCTCATTGTTGGCACTGCATTTCACCAAGCTGAATACTATTGGCGCGCGCTCTATCACGAGCAAACTTTAATTGGCTACATCGGCTACATAAAGCCGCGCGACTTTATGCGCTCTGTAGACCGACTGTTCGTCAGCCAGCAACTAAAGGCATTCGCCCTCTTTAGCATTGCCATTGTGCTGGCCTCATTCTTGGTGGCTTTAATCGTGTCACGCTGGCTGGTGCGCCCGCTTGGCGAGCTTTCTCGTGGCGCGAAGCAAATAGCCGCAGGTGACTTTAGCGTAAGAATCAAACCGGAGAGCGGTGACGAACTCGGCATGCTTTGCCACCACTTTAACGATCTCGCCAATACACTCTCAGCCAACGAGCAAGCCCGCAAACAATGGGTCGCCGATATTTCTCACGAAATGCGCACTCCTCTGTCGGTACTAAAAGGGCAAATCGAAGCAATGGAAGACGGTATCCGACCAAGCTCACCGGAAAACCTCGCCCTACTGCGAGACAAGGTCAACGCCCTGAGTTCGCTTATCAACGATCTCTATGAGCTTTCTCTGTCTGACCTGGGCGCCTTAAGCTATACCAAGTCACCAGTATCCTTAAAACGACTGGTCGACACCCAAGTGCGCGATTACAAACATCGTCTGGCGAGCAAGGGGCTAGAACTTCGCATTAACAACCAACTAAATCCAAAGCTAATGCTCAGCTGCGATGAAAAGCGCTTAAATCAGCTATTTCGCAATTTATTCGAAAATAACCTGCGCTACACCGATGCCCCCGGCGAAGTACAGCTTTGCGCAGAACAAATCGAGCAAACCGTGGTCATTACTTTAGACGACAGCGCACCCACTATCGCCGCAGATCAACTTGAACGAATTTTCGAACGGCTCTACCGTGTTGAAACGTCTCGAAACCGAGCAACCGGCGGGGCGGGATTAGGGCTAAGTATCTGCCGCAATATTGTTGAAGCTCACCGCGGATCCATAATCGCATCGCAATCATCACTGGGAGGGCTGCGCATTACTGTAACCCTGCCGCTAGAGGCATAAGCGCCTAACACTTTTGAGAAACGTCGATGCCCGATTCAAGCGCCACCAAGATATTGATCGTTGAAGATGAACGAGACCTCGCGACACTCCTGCAAGACTATCTAAATGCGGCACAGTTCAGCACCGAGATTCTCGCTGATGGCAACCTAGTCGAACCCTGGTTAGCCGAGCAGCACACCGATTTAATTTTGCTGGATTTAATGCTTCCAGGTAAGGATGGGCTCGATCTCTGCCGCGCCATTCGGGCCAATCCCGACACCAAGCACATTCCAATTATTATGGTTACCGCCAGAGTAGAAGAAATCGACAGGCTCCTAGGCCTCGAGCTGGGAGCCGACGACTATGTATGCAAACCCTATAGCCCTCGCGAAATTGTTGCCCGCACAAAAGCGGTGCTGCGGCGCATAGCGCCTACGCAAGCGGACATTAACAATAGCGTGCAGGTGACACTGCTAGAAAATAGCCAGCAAATTACCCTAGCCAATAAAACTATCGATCTCACCACGATAGAATTTGCGTTATTTAAACTGCTTTTTCAGGAGCCTGGCAGAATTTTTTCTCGCCACTTTATTATGGACAACATCTATTCGGACTACCGCGTGGTAAGCGATAGAACCGTCGATAGTCACATCAAAAAACTCCGTAAAAAACTCCAAGAAACCGCGCCTGCATTTGAATTAATTCACTCCGTATACGGAGCCGGCTACAAGTACGACCCAGACCAAGTAAGCAAATAAGGTATGTGTTGACTGTTAAACAATTGCTTGCACAGACGAAATACCTATACACTCGCACAGCAAAACACCCACGCAGCAAAGAAACCAACAGCAACTAATATGAAAACAAATAGCGCACCGCAGCCCATCTGCCGCAACAGTTACGACCAATTTAATATTCGCTTCAGTCGTACCTATTGCAACTTATACCGCAATTTCGCTGCCATTGTTTTCTCTTCGATATTGGTGGCCGGCTGCGCGGGGCACAAGCTGCCAAAAAATATCGACACTCGCTTTACTACTCGGATTACCAGTAGCGGATTAAAACAGTTCGAAGTGCGTTTAGTCCCCCAAGCCATTGAAGACAAACCATTGCGAACAAAAGACTTAAGCGCAATTGCTGGGAGAGACTCTGCAATTACCAATGAGCGTGTAGCGCAAAGGGTGACATACCTACTGGAGCATGAAACACTGCAACTCATGCAGGCGAAGAAGTTTTGTCGCGAAGGTTTTTGGCTGATCGACAGCAACCCTTACGGCAACACCCCCACCCTGCGCGGCGAGTGCAATGAAATTGCCAATGATGTCGACCGCCAGCGCTTTCCAGATACGATCACCTACTGGTAGCCTCCAGCTAAAGGGCGTTCTCGCTTTACCCACATAACCGCCTCCCCCTCTCGAAGCTACGCCCCCATCAAAACTTACCAATACTTACACCCAAACTTTATTCACCAACCTCACTGACCGAGCTAACGACCGAACGTCGCGACCAACCTAGTGCGCGCCACGAGAATATCCGTTGTAATTATTTCCGCTTCAGCGTCGAAATCCACATTTCATCCACATTACTTGCCCATTTGAAGTCTAGGATAAGACCTGTTGAATCAGCGACTGTCACGACCAAGCTCCGGTACATACTGAGCATTTTCTAAGGTCACAGTGACCAAAATACTTTTAATGGAGCGCTACTATGAAACGATATTTTGCAACACTACTTGCACTACCGTTTGCTATCGCACTCGCCTATGCCGGGCAGGATGGCAAAGAGCTGCACGGGTTTAACGCCGAGCTTATTGAAAAGCTGAATCTCGACAGTGAACGTCAGCAAGTAATTTCGACGATGCTGCAGGATTCCCAGATGCAGCGGCGAGCAATTATGAAAGAAGCGCGAGCCAAAATACGGGCGCTCAATGACGAAAGTCATACGCAAATATCGCAACTTCTGAGCGCGGAAGAGTTGGCTATTTTTGACAGTGAGATCGACGCGAAGCGCGCAAAGATGATGTCGAAGCATAAGCAGTGGCGTGATGCTCGCAAGCAAGAAGACTAAATTTTACTTAAACCGACAAGATAGAAAGCTTTAGTGATTTTGATACAGCAATACCCTATTTAAATCCGGTTAGTTGTCTACTTTTCTGTATCCGTTTTTTACCTGCTTATTTCAACCAGTTTTTCCAATCTATTTCGTTAGACCTCTCTGTGCAACACCGTAGTTTGCGGGCCCTCGGGCCCGCCTTTTTCTGCTAAGCCATTTCATACCGACCTCTAGCCATTACAGAGTCGACTTATCTAGTTATCGCAACGCCGCTGAATTAATCATGAATTCATCTTCGCTTATGCTAAAGTTCGCCTATTCCATTTCTTGGAGCCTAAGCGATGGCTACAGCCTATATTACTCACCCTGCTTGCAGTGACCACGATATGGGTGACGATCACCCAGAATCTCCACAGCGTTTGGCGGCAATCAACGATGCCTTAATTCAATCTGGGGTGATGGACTTTTTACAATACCACACCGCCCCTAGCGCAACGGATGAGCAACTCGCGCTTGCCCACACCATAGAACACATTAATCATGTAAAAAGCCTCGTGCCGGAACGCGGCCTTGCCGCTCTCGATCCAGACACCTATATGAACTCGCACTCGCTATCCGCTGCGCGACACGCCGCAGGCGCCGCAATACTTGGCTGCGACTTGGTTATGGCTGGCGACGTAACCTCTGCATTTTGTGCCGTACGCCCACCAGGCCACCATGCGGAAAAGCCAAAGGCAATGGGGTTTTGTATTTTTAACAATGTAGCCGTCGCTGCTCACCACCTTTTAAAGCGCTATAAACTCACGCGCATCGCGGTGTTAGACTTTGACGTTCACCACGGCAACGGCACTGAGGATATTTTCAAGAACGATACAAGAGTGCTGCTCTGTTCATCTTTTCAACACCCGCTTTATCCGCACACTGCAGTGCAAAAAGATACTGGAAATATACTTCATGTGCCACTTCCCGCCGGCACCAATAGCGCCGATTTTCGCAGCGCGATTCGCCAGCATTGGCTACCTGCTCTCGCGCATTTTCAACCGCAGTTTATTTTAATCTCCGCCGGTTTCGACGCTCACAAACTGGACCCGCTCGCAAATCTTAATTTATCGGAAGGTGATTTTGGCTGGATTACTGACGAGATAAAAACCGTCGCGGCGCGTTATGCCAATGGCCGCATAGTATCGACGCTGGAGGGTGGTTATGATTTACATGCTCTCGGTATTTCGGTCGTCGCCCATCTGCGTTCACTCGCATCACTCGGCAACGCATTTTAGAAATACCACGACGTATTTATGCTTAAACCCGTACCGTTTTGTTTCTGTACAACTCAATCCAGTATCGTTTAGAACCAGCACAATTTGCCACAGCTCTACAGCTTTTTACGCAAAGTTAGCGTGGTTGAATCATCTCGACTTTGTTTAGCAATAAAACCCAGTTTTTTCGCAAGCTGTATCATTTGTAAGTTATCCGCGAGCACATCACCCATCATATAGCGCAACCCACGCGTACGAGCACAACCTATAATCGCCTCCATTAATCGGTGCGCGACTCCTTTTCCGTGCCATGCATCTGTCACCACTATGGCAAACTCACAGCTATCCGCGTCGGCATTAATCACATAGCGACTGACTCCAATCTCTTTTTCAATACCGCGCTCTGTAACAACGGCAATAAAGGCCATCTCGCGGTCGTAATCGATCTGAGTAAACTTCGCTAGCATATCCGCGGGGATCTGACGGAAGGTGTTCATAAACCGATAGTGTTTTGAGGTGTCCGACAAGCCTTCGACAAAGGTCCGCTCAAGCTCTGCATCCTCGGGACGAATGGGTCGAATTTTACAGCGCACTCCTCCGGTCAACATAGCTTCCTCGGAGAGATGTGCAGGGTAAGGATGAATAGCGGTATGCGAATAATTACGCTGACTATTGTAGTAATGGCCAACCACAATGCGCGCATCGACGGCGATAACCCCTCGCTCATCGGCAATTAGTGGGTTGATATCTAGTTCAAGTACCGACGGTAACTCGCAGGCTATCTCAGAGATACGCAACAAGACATTTTCAACATCGCGAATCGCGGCCGCTGGCTTATCTCGGTGCGCATCTAGCATTTTTGCAACGCGGGTACGAGAAATCATGTCGGCTGCCAACAAACGATTTAGCGGCGGCAAACTAACTGAACGGTCAGCGATTAGCTCGACGGCCGTACCACCAGTACCAAAGGTAATAACAGGGCCAAAGACGGGGTCGCGGGTTATACCGACTAACAGTTCACGTCCATTCGCGCACTTAATCATGGGCTCTATTACCACACCGTCGACATGAGCGTCCGGAGAGTTTTCAGCAACGGATTCTAACAGCTCGCGGAAGGCCGTTTGCACTGCGGCAGCGTTGGTAATGTTTAAACGCACGCCGCCAATATCCGATTTATGAGTGATAGTTTTCGAATAGATTTTCATCGCTACCGGGAAGCCTATATTTTCGGCAACCACAATGGCATCGGTAATACTGTTTGCAACAACTGCAGACGCAATGGGAATGTGGAAAGCCGCCAGTATTGCCTTCGACTCTATCTCGGTTAACACGCTGCGCTTTTCCGCCAGCACGCTATCGATTATAAGTTGTGCTCCTTCCGTATCCGGCGCTTGCGCCTCGGAAAGTGGGCCGGGAATTTGTAACAGCAATTTTTGGTTGCGATAAAAATTAGTGAGAAAGCCGAAACCTTGGACTGCATTTTCAGGTAAGCGATAGGTGGGAATGCCATGATCAGTAAATAATTTACGCGCGCTCTTCACCTGCTTTTCGCCCATCCAGCAAGTTACGATAGGTTTGGTCGCCGTGCTATTTAGTGCGACGACACGCTCGGCTACCGCCAGAGGATCAGTCATAGCTTGCGGCGTTAGCAACAACACCACGCCGTCGATATTGGCATCACCTAAAATGGTCTGCGTGACTTTTTCGTAGGTGTCTGCGGTAGCATCACCAAGAATATCGATCGGATTGCCGTGGGACCACATGCTCGGTAACTGGTTATTAAGCTCCGCCAGTGTTGACTCACTTAATTCCGCTAATGGGATATCTAAGTCGCTCGCCTTGTCACAGGCCATGGCAGCTGGGCCACCACCGTTGGTGACTATGGCTAAACGTTCACCTTTAGCCCGCAGCCCGTGGGAGAGTACCGTCGCCGCGGAAAACAAGTCCCCCACATGCATGCCTCGTACAACCCCTGCGCGGCGCAGTGCCGCATCGAATACGTCGTCGGCACCAACCATTGCACCGGTATGCGAAACCGTCGCCTTAACACTCGCTTCGTGGCGTCCCGCCTTCACCACGACTACCGGTTTAACCCGCGCAGCCGCGCGCAAGCCGCTCATAAACGCGCGCGCGTCACGAACACCTTCTATGTACATCAAAATACTGTGGGTTTTGGGGTCGGTAATTAAATAGTCGAGGATTTCACCGAAGTCGATATCAACGGAAATCCCTAGAGAAACAACTGCGGAAAAACCAATATCCTGGCTTTCGGCCCAATCGAGGATCGCCGTACAAAGTGCCCCAGATTGAGAGATAAGCGCTAAATTGCCCGGCGCGACATCACCGCTTGCAAATGTCGCATTAAAACCCGCATCTGGACGAATTAGCCCGAGACAATTGGGGCCGATAAAGCGAATGCCATAGCGTCGCGCTACATCGATTGCCTGCTGCTCAAGCCTTGCGCCTTCGGCACCGGCCTCACGAAAGCCAGCCGAAAGAATAATCGCAGCCTCCACTCCCTGCATGCCGCACTGCTCCAAAATTGCAGGGACAGATTTCGCCGGAGTGGCGATAACCGCAAGCTGTACCGCTGAGGGAACCTCCGCCAACGATGGGTAACAGGGTAACGACGCAATCTGCGTGTACTTCGGGTTGATAGGATAAACACGGCCAGCAAAACCCGCATTTATTATGTTGTTCAGCACCAATGTTGCAACCGCCTGAGGCTTTTCACTAGCCCCAAAGATAGCGACACTACTTGGGTTAAAAAGTGGAGCTAAATAGTGGCGGTCGCGCATGTGAATACCTCAAGAGTTAATAGATTCGGATAACTACTGCTGTACAAACCAGCAAATCCAAAAGCTGCTTCGCAAATCCATTTTAGGCCGACTTAACCACCGGAACATGAAGCTAATGACTTTATTTGGCGAACAGTCGAGGAAGATCAAATAATTAGGGGAATTAGGGGAATTAGGGGAATTAGGGAAATTATGGCTCTAGCCGCATTAACGCTCTCGATGCAAACGCTATCAACGCTGACAGACTGATTTAAACTCGTAGTGCTAACGACGCACCAATAACCGTCGCAAGTAACGACAATACTTGTGCAGCTATCTATTTTCGATTAATTTGGCCACACCAGCCTCCTAACGACTTGCGACCGCCGTGACCCTATACTCCTCCGTACTTGCACTCATTGAATCTATGTTTGAATTTTGTTGCGAAAGCATGCGACGCCGTTACGCGATTCAGCTCCAGCGCCGCCCTAGTTTTCAAGCGTGGTTTTACCCCCTATCTCTGGCGTTAATGGCCTTAACTCTCCTGCTCTCGGCACCTGCAGCGTTCGCTGAACCTCTCTCGCTCACCCCAATCGACCCAGCCGACCCAAGTAGCCTGTATAACCGCTGCCTGTTTGACGCGATTGTTAGTGCACCGGCAGACACCCCTGTAAGTCAGCTACAAGCACAATGTCAGCACAAACTTGCCGAAGATGTCGCTCGCGCACAGCGCCAAGGTCCCATTACCACGCGAATTCTAGAGGAGCGGAAATATCAATGGGGACGCCACACAATAACGGCGCACAATCAAAATTACCTGCTGTTCTACAGCTATAGCGACAACCCCAACAAAGACGTCTATTCGGGTATAAATGAATGGGCAGGCAAGATGCGTAACGACGAGGCAAAGTTTCAAATCAGCCTCAAAATACCGCTTACCAAGCACAATATATTTCGCAGCTACGACGGCTTTTATTTCGGCCTAACCATCGCCTCATGGTGGCAAGTCTACGGCACGGAATTCTCCGCGCCCTTTCGTGAAAGTAACTACGAACCAGAATTTTTCTATATGGCGCCCACCAACTGGAAACCCTTTAACGGAAATAGCGGTTTCCGGATTGGGCTTTCACACCAATCTAACGGCCGTTCACAGGCGCTATCGCGCAGCTGGAATAGAGTCTACGCCAGCTTCCTGTATGAAAAAGCCAATTTTGCATTTGAATTACGGCCTTGGTATCGAATCCCCGAAAAGGCCAAAGAGACGCCGTTCGACCCAGAAGGTGACGACAATCCTGACATCCACGATTATTTGGGGTACTTCGATTTAAAAAGTGCCGCGGTATTTGGCGATACTCAAGTTACCCTTTTACTACGCAACAACTTGCAGTCCAGCAATAACAAAGGTGCCTTTGAAATCGGCGTGAGCTTTCCGCTGTCGGGCCATCTTAAAGGGTTTGTCCAATATTTTAATGGCTACGGCGAAAGCCTGATTGACTACGACCATCAACAGCAACGCATCGGCATTGGCCTACTGCTTACCGACTGGCTGTAGCCTGTTAAATGACCTATAAATGATTAGCGACATAATACTGTAAAGATAGGCATCTAAGTGCTGGCTTAGCAGCGCTTAGACTTTTATTGCAAAGTACCACTACTATTACAAAGTACCACTACCAAGCTTTTGGCAGTGGCTTGTTAATCTGAATATAACCGGGCTGCTGCTCAATATACTGACCAATCACCAGCTGACGCATAATTCGGCTCACCATTTCTCGCGATGAACCCACCATATTGCCTATATCTTGGTGGGTAAGCTTGGGCTGATGGATGCGATTATTCTCATCACTAAGCTTCTCCAATACCGCACTGACCCGCCCGTAAACGTCCAGAAGGGCCAGATCGCGCACGCTATCGGTTAGGCTGCGCACCTTGCGAGTTAACTCGGCAATCATCACCAGCGCGAAATCAGGGTCCTCACGCAGCAACTGTTGAAACTGCGCTCTAGAGACAGAAATGATTTCACAGGGGGTAAGCGTTTGTACCGACGCCGAGCGCGGCTTGTTATCCAATAACGACAGCTCGCCAAAATATTCGCCAGGGCCCATGTAATTTAAAATCACCTGGCGACCTTCCTCATCGCTCAGGAATACACTGACCTTACCGGTTACGATGATAAAAAGATGACTGGTGTCATCCCCCTCTGATACCAAAATAGTATTTTTGGGGTACTTACGCGTGACACTGAGCCTTTCAAGCTCGGCAATGTAGTTACTTGGCACATCGGCAAACAAAGCGACGTCTTTTAGCATTTTGAACCCTGTATTCAGAAAGGAGCGATGAAACTCTAAACATACCCTTTAGCGCTACGGATGTGAATATCTCACATATTCAATGTTACTGGCGCACAGACTCACATTTACTCAAAGCCTATAGTGTCCTCAGCAGAGCACTTCAGGACAGAAGACTTATCAGGCAAGGACGCCACGGAAACAGGATGTTTCTGAAGGATATCGGTACAAGGACTATACCACTATACAGGGATGTAATAGGCAGACTAGCCCCGAAATCACGTCTCCGATGGGTTGTGGCTAGCGCAAAGGAACTCACTCACTGCCTTTACCCTCTGTTAGCAGGGCCGAAAAGAAGATATAAGGTGGATAAAACCATAAACGGACTGAAGCCTGGCAAGGAAGCCAACGACCCCTAGTAGTTTCACTGCAAACACGTATTTACAGCCCCCCAGATCAGCCCCCATCCCCGTAGCTACGCAACTACCGAACAATCATTCGGCGCTACAACGACACCCTCAAGTTAAAATCTGCACAATAAAAAGGCGACTAAACCTATTGATCTAGTCGCCGTTTAGCCCGCCTACTCTCAGCGAAATTTATAATCAGCTCTCGTCACCGCAAAAACTACAAACGGCTAACAGATGATTACTTCTTAATAATTTTAACCTTCGGATCCAGCTCTTTACCGTCGATTACAATCGAGTACTGGATGGTCACGTACTTTTTAGTCTCAGTGCTCTTTTTATCAGCGGGAACGACGATCTTTTTAGCGGCATACAACTCTTTCAAAGCACGCTCAGTTTCACCAGGATCGGAAATAATATAATCTTCGTCAACCACCAAGATCAATTCACCATCACTACTTGGGAAGCTTGGGTTCCCCACTGAATCCGCTTTTTCAGGATCGCGTTCATAGAAGGTGAGAGTGAAATCTTCCTTCGAGAAAAATAGGAGTTCCTGACCTGGGTAGGCGATAATTTCTTTTGGCGTTACTTGAGGAGTACCATTTTCCGCTTTGGTAATTAGCGCCAAAGCAGGCTCATCAGGGCTACACTTACAATAGTTTTGACAGCCACTAAGAATTGTTGCCGAGAGGACTACTGTAAATATCAGTTTCAACCACTTCATAATAAAACTCCTGTAATAATTTAGGGGGTTACAGCTTGGAGGGTCTATCCTCTAGCAAAACAATGTCTACATCAACCAATAAAAACAGCAATAAACGATTACTTCGCGTTAATACTGCGCCAGCAGATACTTAAATTCAGACAATGAGTGGAGGAAACTTAAATCTGGGTCTGTGCTAATCAGCTGCTTCGAATACCCCTGCTTCAACATATATTCAACAGTATCAATACTGCCGTCGACAACCTGCATACGGGATTGATAACGCAATTTAGTATGAAGAAAGTCACTATCGTTGGGGCGCAGCGCCAAAGCTTGGTCGAGATGATACTTCGCATTAACATCGTCGCCGGTAAAAAGATAACAAATTGCTAGTGATATATTTACATCTGGGTTTTTAGGGTTGAGATGGTAACCAGCTAGAGCTAACTGAATTGCCGTTTTATACTCCTGCTCGGCTTCGACTATCGCCCAACGTGCGGCGGGTTTGCGGTGTTCGCCCAGTTGTCGCAAAGCATCTGCCAAATTCATATGGTATTCAAAATCGTCCGGAGAAAGCCTTATCGCCAGACGAAACTCCATAATGGCTTTACCGTAATCACCAGCGTAATAGTGCATGTACCCAGTGTTTGAATAGCCCCAAGCATTCGGCGAGATTCGTGTTGCCTCATCGTAAGCGCCGGCCGCTTTACCAAACTCGCCCAAATAGAAATACGCCGCCCCCAAATTATTAAAAGCCGTACTGTTTTGGGGAGTAATATCCAGCACTTTTTGGTAGGTGGTAACAGCTTGCTTAAGGTGGCCACTGCGCAAATAAAGCCAGCCAAGCATATGATAGCCCTCCCAGTTTTTCGGCTGTCGTTTAATCGCGCCGGTTAATAAGGTTTCGGCTCTAGCAAATTTATCGTTAGTTGCGTAAATACTGGCAAGTGCAGTGATTGCCTGCATGTTATCGGGATTTTTCGCCACCACACCTTCGAGTAGTTGCTCCGCCTCCTGATAACGCCCCTGCTCTGAGTAAATAATCCCCATCGATTCAATAGCTTTAGGTAGCAAGCTGTCAATTTCCAATGCGCGTAAACAATGGTGTTCTGCGCGTTCGATCCAATTCGGCTCATTGCTTTTTAAATACTTTTTCCAATACGCCTGACACAAACCCGCTTCAGCTTCAGCAAATGCAGAATCATGCACTAATGCGGTTGTAAAAAACTTAATAGCCTCATCGGAGTTTACGTGTGACGTTGGGCTGTTGAGGAAGCCCAAGCCTCGCATATAGTAGTCGTACGCCATCACATCGGAAGTGATCTCGATTTTTGCCGGACGAAAGTTTGGCAACCGAAATTCATCCGCAAGGTGACCTGCAATTTCAGCGACTAGCCTGTCTTGTAAAATAAAGATATCGCCAAAGGCTCCATCGAGCTTGCCTCCCACTATTTGCACCATGCCGTCGCGACGAATTAAACGATAGGCAATGCGTAAGTTCTTACCAACACGTTGAACACTGCCCTGCAATATTACCGGTGCCTCGATTCCTTCGTCCGCATTCAGGACGTAAACATCATTCACGTCAGCCAGCTGCGAGCGCACGGCCGCGGTAATCCCTGCACTTAAATAATCATCACCTTGCTGTTCGCTCATAAGGTTTTGAAAGTTGGCCACCTCCAAATAATTAGCGTCGTAACCGGGCACCAACCAGCGTGGCACTAGGTAAATCGCCGCAACGACCAAAACCAGCAACGTCACCGCGATGGCGTATCGGTAGGCCCCCAGCTTTTGCTGTAATTTGCGATTTAAATAGTAACCGCGGATAGGAAGAGTTATGCCAAGCGGACGAATCAAATAGGCGCTAACTTTTGTATCAATGTTTTTTAATGGTTGCACACCCAGAGCCAGGCAGGGCTCCAACAACTCGTGCGCTACAAGCTTATAGACCTGCTCTGAAACACAAATAGCGTCGGCTACTGCAATTGGCTCTAATCGTGCGGCAATGTTGACGTTATCGCCAAACAGCGCGGAACCGCGCACAGCAACACTGCCACAATGTAAACCAATACGAGTTTGCAAGCGGGGCAATTGTTTATCACGAAAATGATTAAACGCGAATAATGCCTTCTGAATATTGACGGCTGAAGTAACCGCAGAAGCGGGATTGTCGAAACGCGCAAATACTGCATCGCCGATAAACTCAACAATGGTGCCCTGTTGGCGCTCAATTTCCTCGGTAAGGATTCGTCGATAATCGCCGAGCATGGCAATAGTTCGCGGCTGATCTCTCCCCATCAGACGCGAGTAACCAACGATATCCGTAAACATCAGGGTTAGTTCTCGATGTTCTATTTCCGCATTGGACATTGATCATCTCTGCTGAGGGAAAGCTAAATGTGAGTTTCGACACTACCTGAAAGTAGACTAATTTATACGCCATAGAAGGGAATCACAAGGAGTGACATCCACGCTCAAATAACAGCATAAAAAAAAGGGCCAAATCGGCCCTTTAATCAAGAAACATATAACAAAACTAAATATGTTTTACTTCATCAATCTCATATTCAACATCGCCACTTGGCGCGTTCACGACCACAACGTCGCCAACCTCTTTACCGATAAGCGCGCGAGCAATTGGCGAACTAACCGAAATTTTGTTCAACCGGACATTAGCTTCATCTTGGCCGACGATCTGATAAGTAATTTCTTGATCGGTATCGACATTAATAATTTTAACCGTAACACCGAAAATCACCTTGCCCGTCTCGGGTATCGACTTAACATCAATCACCTGGCAATTAGAAAGTTTACCTTCAATATCTTGAATGCGGGCTTCGCAAAAGCCCTGCTGTTCGCGAGCCGCGTGATATTCGGCATTCTCTTTCAAGTCGCCGTGTTCACGCGCTTCGGCAATGGCTTTACTAATCTTTGGACGATCTTCTTTTTTTAACTTATCTAGCTCTTCTCGCAGCGTCTTCTCACCTGCAAGCGTCATTGGATATTTTTGCATGATAGTATCCGTCGTTATTTTGCGGCAATACGTTCGTGCAAGTCTTGCAAGCGACGTACCTGTTGTTGTTTACCAAAGCGCATAGCCATACAAAGAGCCGTGGCTGCGGCCAGCGTTGTGGTGTAGTAAACATGATTGTTTTCAGCGCTGCGGCGAATTGATGCCGAGTCCTTAATTGCCTTCTTACCTTCTGTGGTGTTTATCACTAAGGCAATTTCGCGGTTCTTAATCATGTCGACAATATGTGGACGCCCCTCGTTTACTTTATTAACTAAAGTAACAGTTAAGCCGGAATCCTTAAGTTTTTGCGCTGTTCCCATGGTCGCCACCAACTCGAAGCCCATACTAGACAATTCTTTCGCGACGACAACGATGCCGTCTTTATCGAAATCACGTACCGAAATAAACGCCTTGCCACCGACTGGTAACGCCGAACCGCTACCGGCTTGAGCTTTTGCATAGGCCTCGGCAAAGGTATCGCCAACGCCCATAACCTCACCGGTAGATTTCATTTCTGGACCGAGAATCGGATCCACCGCAGGGAACTTATTAAAAGGGAATACCGCTTCTTTTACACTGTAGTAATCGGGAATAATTTCTTCTGTAAAGCCTTGCTCTGCGAGAGTTTTACCCGCTTGGCAAAGCGCTGCAACCTTGGCTAGAGAACGACCGATACATTTGGAAACAAACGGCACCGTGCGAGAACCACGTGGATTCACTTCGATCACATAGATTTCGCCGTCTTGATAGGCCAACTGCACATTCATCAAGCCTACCACACCCAGCTCGCGCGCCATCTTGCGAACCTGCTCGCGCATTTCATCTTGCACATCTTCGGCTAGAGAATAGGGAGGCAATGAACAGGCTGAATCACCAGAGTGAACACCACACTGCTCAATGTGCTCCATAATTGCACCAATAACAACATCAGTGCCATCGGAAACCGCGTCGATATCAACTTCAATCGCGTTATTCAAAAAGTGGTCGAGCAACACAGGTGCGTCGTCTGATGCCTGCACCGCTTCGCGCATATAGGTCGACAATTCTTTTTCGTTGTAGACGATATCCATCGCGCGGCCACCCAACACATAGGATGGACGGACAACTAACGGATAGCCAACGGCGCCGGCAACACGCAGGGCTTCTTCGGTGGAGCGACAAATCGCATTGGGCGGTTGCAACAAACCCAAACGCTGAATCATTTGCTGAAAACGCTCGCGATCTTCTGCGCGGTCAATGGCTTCTGGGCTAGTACCAATAATCGGTACACCTTCTGCGGCTAATGCGTTGGCAAGTTTAAGCGGCGTCTGGCCACCGAACTGTACAATCACACCCTTCGGCTTTTCTTTATGAACAATTTCCAGCACGTCTTCTAAGGTAACTGGCTCGAAATACAGGCGGTCAGAGGTGTCGTAATCCGTCGAAACTGTTTCCGGGTTACAGTTCACCATAATGGTTTCGTAACCATCTTCACGCGCAGCTAAAGCAGCGTGTACACAGCAGTAGTCAAATTCGATACCCTGCCCAATACGGTTGGGGCCGCCACCGATAACCATGATTTTATCGCGGCTGCTCGGGTTGGCTTCACACTCTTCTTCGTAGGTGGAATACATGTAGGCGGTGTCGGTAGAAAATTCTGCCGCACAGGTATCTACACGCTTGTAGGAAGGATGAATGCCCAGCTTATGACGGTGATCGCGCACAGACTTTTCGCTAACGGCCAACAAGGTAGAAAGTCGCTTATCAGAAAAGCCTTTGCGCTTTAAACGGAACATAATATTTTTATCGATATTCGACAGTGGCAGTGTCGCCAAGGCAAATTCGGTATCGATAAGGTCTTTAATTTGGGCGAGGAACCAAGGGTCGATTTTCGATTGATCGAACACTTCTTGGACAGTCATACCCGCACGGAATGCATCACCAACATACCAAATGCGCTCTGCACCCGGTGTCGACAAGTCGCGACGAATCGATGCCATAGCATCTTCAGATTCCAAATCGACTTTTGGCTCGAAGCCAGCAGAGTCCACCTCTAACCCGCGCAATGCTTTTTGCAGTGATTCTTGGAAGGTACGACCGATCGCCATCACTTCGCCAACCGACTTCATTTGCGTAGTTAAACGCGCATCGGCTTCACCGAATTTCTCAAAGGTAAAGCGTGGGATTTTAGTAACAACGTAATCGATAGACGGTTCAAATGACGCGGGTGTTGCGCCGCCGGTAATATCATTTTGCAATTCGTCTAGGGTGTAACCAATGGCTAGTTTCGCGGCAACTTTTGCAATTGGGAAGCCGGTCGCTTTTGACGCGAGTGCCGATGAACGCGACACCCGCGGATTCATTTCAATCACTACAAGGCGGCCATCTTCTGGGTTGACCGCGAACTGTACGTTCGAACCACCGGTTTCAACGCCGATCTCACGCAATACCGCAATCGAGGCATTACGCATGATTTGATATTCTTTATCGGTAAGTGTTTGCGCTGGTGCTACGGTAATCGAGTCGCCGGTATGCACACCCATCGGGTCAAAGTTTTCGATCGAACAAATAATAATGCAGTTGTCGTTTTTATCACGCACAACTTCCATTTCGTACTCTTTCCAACCCAATAACGACTCGTCAATTAACAGCTCGTTAGTTGGAGAAAGGTCGAGTCCACGGGTACAAATTTCCTCAAACTCTTCCCAGTTGTAGGCGATACCACCGCCGGAGCCTCCCATGGTAAAGCTCGGACGAATAATACAGGGGAAGCCGAACTCTTTAGGAACTTCGTTAGCCTCTTCCAAAGAGTGAACGATTTTCGCGCGAGCACATTCCAGGCCGATTTTTTTCATCGCTTGGTCAAAGCGATTGCGGTCTTCAGCTTTATCGATGGCATCTTGAGTTGCACCAATAAGCTCGACACCGTACTTCTCGAGCACGCCGTGCTTGTGCAAATCTAACGCACAGTTCAATGCGGTCTGCCCACCCATGGTTGGCAATACTGCATCTGGGCGTTCTTTTTCAATGATGAGCGCAACCGTTTCCCAGTTGATAGGCTCGATGTAGGTGGCATCGGCCATAGACGGATCGGTCATGATGGTGGCGGGGTTCGAGTTAACCAAAATAACTCGGTAGCCCTCTTCGCGCAGGGCTTTACAAGCCTGAGCACCAGAGTAGTCGAACTCACAGGCCTGTCCAATTACGATTGGGCCAGCGCCGATGATTAAGATGCTTTTTAAATCTGTACGTTTTGGCATTACGCTTTCTATTCCCGATATTGCACCACCATATATGCGGTGCTTTCGTTTTAAACCTAAATTCTCAACTAAATCTTAAACGCTCACGCTATCGAGCGTTCATCAGTTCAATAAAGTGATCAAATAACTCGGCGGCATCGTGCGGTCCAGGACTTGCCTCTGGATGCCCCTGAAAACTAAACGCCGGCTTGTCGGTGCGGTGAATCCCTTGCAGTGATCCATCAAACAGCGACTTGTGCGTGGCAACCAAACAATCTGGCAGAGTCGCTTCATCGGCCGCGAAACCGTGGTTCTGACTGGTGATCATTACTTTACCGGTTTTCAAATCCTGTACCGGATGATTGCCGCCGTGGTGACCGAATTTCATTTTCACGGTCTTAGCACCACTCGCCAAGGCCAATAGCTGATGACCTAAGCAGATTCCGAAGATTGGAATATTTTTATCTAAGAAGGTTTTAATAGCCGCAATCGCATAATCGCAAGGCTCTGGATCACCAGGGCCGTTGGATAGAAAGATTCCGTCAGGATTCATCGCCAAAACCGTTTCGGCTGGCGTCTCGGCTGGCACAACGGTTAGCTCACAGCCACGATCGACTAACATCCGCAGAATATTGCGCTTGGCGCCAAAGTCGTAAGCCACAACTTTAAAGCGCTTACCCTCTGGCAGTGAGCCGAAGCCCTCGCCCAAGGTCCAGCTGCCGGCATCCCAAGTATAGGTGCTGGCGGTGCTCACTTCTTTTGCCAAATCCAAACCTTGCAACCCGGAGAAACCCTTAGCCGCGGCTAAGGCTTCAGCCTCATCCACGTCACCGGCCATGATGCAGCCATTCTGCGCACCTTTATCTCGCAGTATTCGGGTCAAGCGGCGGGTATCAATATCGGCAATGCCGAGGATGTTTTTGGCTTTAAGATAATCGTCCAGCGTTTGCTGGTTGCGGAAATTGCTACTCAGAAGCGGAAGGTCACGAATCACCAAGCCCGCAGACCAAATAGTGCTGCATTCTTCGTCTTCGTCATTGGTACCGGTGTTGCCGATATGGGGGTATGTGAGAGTAATAATTTGGCGAGCATAAGAGGGGTCAGTCAAAATTTCTTGGTAGCCGGTAATCGCGGTATTAAAAACGACCTCACCGACCGACTTGCCCTCGGCGCCGATTGAAACGCCCTTAAATACACTGCCATCTTCTAAAACCAGAATTGCAGGGCGGCTCGCCTTACCGGTTAACTGCTGCATCACCTGATCATCTGTTAATTGCGCTACCGCCAAAAGGACGTCCTCCACCTGTAATCAGTTGCCTGATTAATTGCTAAATATACACTTTTACCTGCTTCAGGCCGCACGAAAGAGCATACTCATCAGCATCGCTGGAGCATGTTCATCTGGGCTTAACACCCTGATTCATATAGAAGTATTCGAACGGCTTATTGCAAAAAAGCGAGGTTACGACTATGCGCCAAAACCTCGCTCTTGAGAAATCATGAACCCTAGTATTTAGGGCTGGCAGCTCGTGCCTGATTTGAGGGCGGATTCTACTGCAAACCGCCTATTGCTGTCCACGAGAAGCTGCCTGAAATTGAGGCCTTAAGCCTTTGCGGCCATCGCTTTCTGCTCGCGGGCATGAACATGGGTGTGCTGCCAACGGTTTAACTTCCATCGACGCCAGTACATGATGGCGCGACAGCTTTCATCGAGAATCGCCGACAACAGTATGCCGTAAACCCCCCACTCCAACACAAACACCATAAGATAAGCTGCAGGAAGCGCCACCGTCCAGGTAAATAACGGCCCTATCATCGAGATCAGGAAGCCGTCGCCGGTAGCGCGTAACACGCCGCCAACCATGATATTCAAGGTTCGCGGCGGCTCCGAAATAGCGGCCAGCAGGAAAAACCAAAAGGCGCCGCCTAACAACCACTCATCGTCAGTATAAAGCCCCATAACCGGTCGATGTAAAAGCAGAAGAACGAATGCCACGGCCCCGGCGCCCCAAAGCGCAGCCCTTAAGCTTTGCCGCATCTGCGCCATGGCCTCGTGATATTTGCCGGCACCCACTTTCTGACAGATCAACACTTCGGTCGCCATGGTTAAGGCAAGGCTGACAATCAGCCCCATTAAAAAAGTGTTGAAGGTGTAAACCTTCGCTGCCAAGGCCGCCGCACCCAAGCTCGCGGCGAAGCTATTTAATACGATCATATTGAGGTCGAACGACAAGGGTTCGATCATGCTCGGCAGCGCAATCCGACCGATATGACCGCTCGCAGGGCGAAACTCCTGGCGCAGTCGCTGCCAGCTGATCTTCAACTTTATCCGCAGAAACACCGCCAATCCGCTGACAACTACACCAGCAGCTGAGCCGACCACACTGGCCCAGGCCACACCTTCGATCCCCATCTTCGGGAAGCCGAACAAACCAAACACTACAACGCTATTGCCCAGCAGATTAGCCAGAAAAAACACCGTATTGGCATACATATTCCACTGTGGCTGACCGTAAACGTTCAGAATACTTTGAAACACCAGCTTGCCAGCCCAGATAAACATCAGCCAACAAACGATACTCATGTAGATGTCGGCATCCAAACGCACTTCAGTCGGCAGACCCATAAACAGGGTCACGAATGGAGATGCAAAATAGACGACGGCGGTTAACAATCCGCCCAACAGGAATATCCAGAGGGCATAGGTGGCAATTGTCGCCGCAGCTTTTTCATCGCTGCCCGCACCTAGACGCTGGCTAGCGATACTCGAGCCGGAAAAGACGGTGACAAAGAGTATGTTCACGCAGAAAAAAATCACAGGCGCCATTGATCCCGCAGCCGAAGCGGCGGAATCACTGACACGACTGAGAAAGAATGTATCGAGCAGGGGCACGCTAAGCTGAAGACTCTGCTCGACAAGTAAGGGGCGACTCATCCCCCAGAGGCCTTTTCGCTCCGCTGCGGTGGACGCTGTTGAATTTGTCATTAGCGCAGATCTAGTACATCTTGCATGTCATAACGACCCGCGGCCTGAGCGGCAACCCAAATCGCGGCGCGCACAGCGCCTCGCGCGAACGACATACGACTCGACGCTTTGTGGGTAATTTCAACGCGCTCGCCATCGGCGAGAAAGGAAACCGTGTGATCACCCACAACATCGCCACCACGCACGGTGGCAAAACCAATGGTGTTGCGGTCGCGAGCACCGGTCTGACCTTCGCGCCCGTAAACGGCCACGTCGTTTAAGTCGCGACCCAACGCATTGGCCAAAACCTCACCCATGCTCAATGCAGTGCCCGAAGGCGCATCAACTTTGTGACGGTGGTGCGCCTCGTAGACTTCAATATCAACTTCGTCACCAAGAACGCGCGCCGCCATATCCAGAAGTTTAAAACAAAGATTTACACCGGTACTGAAATTTGAGGCCATACACAAAGCGATTGGTTTAACCGCCGCATCAAACGCGCTTTTCTGTTCGCTAGAAAAACCTGTAGTGCCTACCACCATACTTTTACCGGCATTGGCACACACTTGAGCATTTGCTAGTGTTGCCTCAGGCGCAGTAAAGTCGATGAGCACATCAAAATCATTTACAACATCGGCAATACTGCCAACCACACTCACACCAATACGACCAACCCCGGCAAGCTCACCGGCATCAGCGCCCAGCAAGCTACTTTCGGGGCGTTCGATTGCCGCGGCTAGCTGTGCGCCCTCGGCAAGCTGTACCGCTTCAATTAAGGTCTTTCCCATGCGCCCACCGGCGCCGGTTACTGCAATTCTGATTGTCATGAAAATGGGTTCCGAAATTAAGATTTGTGCTGTGTCATATTCGCCGTTAATACCTGCTGCATAGCCTGCTGTACCGGGATATCCAACTCTTCGCATCGATCTTTAGGCAGGTAGATTAAATAGCCACCCATCTGATAACTCATAGGCAAGTACACGGCTTGTAGATCGTTAACACTGCCGAGGCTAACCTTATCGCGAGTAACAAAGCCGATCATACGCACGTCCTGATCGAGCGTTACCATCACGACTTTTTGCATATCTTGGTTGGTGTCTCCCGCCATAAAATGCAAAAGATCTTTGGCGCTACCGTATAGGGTTTTAACCAGAGGAATGCGTCCCACCAGTATTTCTAACCAGCGAAATAAGTGGCGAATTAAATAGGCCTGTACCAGCACACCGATAACAAAAATCAGTACAACTGAAAAAAACAAACCCATTCCAGGAATATACCAACCGGACGGAAGCAACCATTGCAGCGGAATTTTTAGCAGGGATTCTGCAGAGCTAAACACCCAATATATCAAACCAAAGGTGATAACTAAGGGCAGGACAAACAACATCCCCTTGAAGAATGTATTGACTATGGATTTCATTGTCGCATCGGACCTAAAGGGATGTTGAGCGTTAAAGTAAAACAACGACACCGGCGGCGGCGCAGCTCTATTACATTTTCATATCACCGAAAAAATTTTTCATTCCATCAAACCAGCTGTGCTGCTTCGGTGAATTTGTGTCACCTTTAAAACTGGACTTTAATTCTTCGAGCAATTCTTTTTGCTTGCGAGAAAGGTTCACTGGCGTTTCTAATATAACGCGACACAACAAATCACCGCTACTGCCGCCCCTTACGGGAACAACGCCCTTGCCGCGCAAACGGAACAATTTACCGGTTTGGGTTTCAGCTGGCACTTTCAACTTAACTCTACCGTCGAGGGTAGGCACTTCAATTTCGCCGCCGATACAGGCATCAAAAATACTAATCGGCACCTCGCAATAAAGGTTGTTACCGTCACGCTGGAAAATAGCGTGATCTTTAACTGAGACCTGCACATACAAATCTCCAGCTGGGCCTCCATCGGCTCCGGCCTCACCTTCACCCGCCAAGCGAATACGATCGCCAGTATCGACACCCGGCGGCACTTTTACCGAAAGTGTTTTCGTTTCTTCGATGCGTCCTTGACCACGACAACTGGTACAGGGGTCAGAAATACTTTGCCCTTTACCGCGACACGTAGGGCATGTCTGCTGCACAGAGAAAAAGCCCTGCTGCATACGCACCTGCCCGTGGCCACCACAGGTATTACATGTGGTTGGACTGCTACCTGGCTTAGCACCACTGCCCTTACAGGGCTTACAGCTAACCAATGTCGGCACTTTAATTTTTACCGTCGTACCCTTAACTGCATCCTCAAGATTTAAGTCTAGGGTATAGCGTAAATCGGACCCCCGCGCCGGGCCACCACGACGACCACCGCCGCCCCCAGCACCACCAAAAATATCGCCGAACACGTCACCAAAAATATCGGAGAAATTACCAAACCCTTGGCCGCCGCCACCCATACCACCGGCACCTTCTACACCGGCGTGCCCGTATTGATCGTAGGCATTACGCTTTTGCGCATCGGAAAGTACTTCGTAGGCCTCGCTGGCCTCCTTAAACTTTTCTTCAGATTCTTTGTTGCCTTCGTTACGGTCTGGGTGATGCTTCATGGCCACCTTGCGATAAGCTTTCTTTAGCTCAGGGCCGGAAACATCTTTGGAGACACCTAGAATTTCGTAATAATCGCGTTTGGACATAGGATTGGTTCTGTATTTTTACGTCTGGTTAATATGGTAGGCGATGAGCCAGTCTTGGCCTTAACAACAAATTGGGCTTAGCCAACACTCGCCACCCTAGTTTTCCGCGCTCTTTTCTCAACCTCCAAGCACACAAAAACCGGACGTAAATCCGGTGTTTGCGGCAGTACGGCTGTTAGGCTACAAGGGGCTCGCCCCGTCAAATACGCCTACATCGCGGCCTGCTATCAACGAGCTAGAGACAAATGTGCCCATAGCTCGCCGGATTTCGCCTACTTGTTTTCGTCTTTAACTTCTTCGAACTCAGCGTCTACCACACCGTCATCGGCGGGCTTTTCTGCTGCAGATTCTGCACCGGCTTGAGCGCCAGCAGCCTGCTGTTCGGCGTAGAGCTTTTGCGCCAATGACCCAGAAGCGTCGGTTAGCTTTTTCGTAGCCGCTTCCATAGCTTCCTTGTCGTTGCCTTTAGCAGCCGTCTCGGCTTCAGAAATAGCTTCGTCAATGGCCGCCTTTTCCTCAGCCGTCGCCTTATCACCAGCCTCTTCAAGCGTTTTCTTGGTCGCATGAACTAAACCTTCCAAAGTGTTACGTGCAGTTACCACCTCTTCAAACTGGCGGTCAGCTTCAGCGTTAGCCTCTGCATCTTTTACCATCTTCTCGATTTCTTCATCGCTCAAACCAGAAGATGCTTTAATAACAATCGACTGCTGTTTGCCCGTAGCTTTATCCTGTGCGGACACATTCAAAATACCGTTGGCATCAATATCGAAGGTCACTTCAATTTGTGGCATGCCGCGCGGCGCGGGTGGAATATCAGCCAAGTCAAAACGTCCCAAAGATTTGTTTTGGCTAGCTTGCTTACGCTCACCCTGAACTACGTGAATAGTTACCGCAGTTTGATTGTCGTCAGCGGTCGAAAATACCTGTGATTTTTTAGTCGGGATGGTCGTGTTCTTCTCGATCAAAGCCGTCGCAACACCACCAGCAGTTTCAATACCGAGGGTTAGCGGGCTCACATCAAGTAGCAATACATCTTTAACATCACCGGACAATACCGCACCTTGAATGGCTGCACCCATGGCAACGGCTTCATCTGGGTTTACATCTTTGCGTGGCTCTTTACCGAAGAACTCAGCAACTTTCTGCTGAACCATAGGCATACGCGTTTGGCCACCTACCAAAATCACATCATCAATTTGACCTACAGATAAATCTGCGTCTTTCAAAGCAACTTTTAACGGCTCGATTGAACGCTGCACCAAATCTTCAACTAAAGATTCCAGTTTTGCGCGCGACAACTTCACCACCAAGTGCTTAGGACCGCTCGCATCAGCAGTAATATAAGGCAGGTTCACTTCAGTCTGCTGGCTAGAGCTAAGCTCGATTTTGGCTTTTTCGGCGGCTTCTTTTAAGCGTTGCAATGCTAATGGGTCACTGTGTAAATCGATCCCGCTGGTCTTTTTAAATTCAGCGGCAAAATACTCGATTAAACGCATATCGAAATCTTCACCACCCAAAAAGGTGTCACCATTGGTAGACAACACTTCAAACTGATGCTCGCCATCAACATCAGCGATTTCGATAATAGAAATATCGAAGGTACCACCACCCAAATCGTATACCGCGATAGTACGGTCGCCTTGAGCCTTATCCATACCGTAGGCCAAAGCCGCAGCCGTTGGCTCGTTGATAATACGCTTAACATCTAAGCCAGCGATCTTGCCAGCATCTTTAGTTGCCTGACGCTGCGAATCATTAAAGTAAGCCGGTACGGTAATAACCGCTTCCGTTACCGCTTCACCAAGATAATCTTCAGCGGTCTTCTTCATTTTCTTTAGCACTTCGGCAGAAATCTGCGGTGGCGCCTTGCTGTCACCTTTTACTTCCACCCATGCATCACCATTATCGGCAGCAACGATTTTGTAAGGCACCATCTTGATATCTTTTTGAACGACGTCATCTTGGAATTTACGGCCAATCAAACGCTTTACTGCGTAGAGCGTATTGGCAGGATTGGTAACCGCTTGACGCTTTGCGCTCTGGCCAACTAACACTTCATTGTCGTCGGTAAAGGCAACAATCGAAGGGGTCGTGCGATCACCCTCGGAGTTTTCAATTACTTTTGCTTTGTTACCCTCCAACACCGATACACAGGAGTTAGTGGTTCCCAAGTCAATTCCGATTATTTTACCCATTTAAAGTCTCCAGTTTGTCTTTGCGCCAGCGGGCCTAGGCACGCTGGTAAAATTCTTGTCTGATCATGGCGGGCTGATCTCTAGATGTAACACCTTGTCAGCACCGCTGCTCGCTTGTTCTTCAATATTGGTGCCGCCTGAGATTATTCAAGGGCTGCACATTATTTATTCAGGTGCTTTCGACACCACCACCATCGCCGGACGGACCAAACGGCCGTGCAAAGTGTAGCCACACTGGAACACATTGATCACGGTGTTAGGCTCTACATCTGGCTGAGGCACTGCGGTCATCGCCTGGTGCAGCTGTGGGTCGAAGGGCTCACCTTCAGGATTAACGGTTTCTACATTGTGGCGCTTAAGTCCGTCCATAAGCGATTTCAAGGTCAACTCTACGCCTTCAATTACGGCTGACATTTCAGCACCCTCAGCGCTCGCGGCGTCGACAGCGCGCACTAAGTTATCGGCAACCGGCAGCATATCGCTGACAAATTTTTCTACGCCGAACTTGTGAGCCTTTTCAACGTCCATCTCCGCACGGCGACGTACATTTTGCGCCTCTGCAGCGGTGCGTAACACCTGCTCTTTGGCGTCCTGCAGCTCTTGCTCCAAGCGCGCAATAGTTGCCAACAACTCTTCGCGATCAGAAGCTTGCTCTGACGCAGGTTGCGGTTCACCGCTCGAATCTAACTCGGCGTCGAGGGTCACCTGATCCTCGTCCAAGCCGTCGGCCGCTTCGTTTTGTGTTTGCTTATCGTCGATCACACTCATCTCCCAAGTAACAATTGTGCGAATAACCTAGTTTAGTTTGCCTGCCAATATGGGGGCGACACCGACACATTCAAGCCTAAAAGCTCATCATCTTTTGAGTAAAAAGTACGCTGATCGAACAATTCTTAAAATTTACTTGCAACCAAAACATGAACCACTGTATAAATAGCCACCAACCACTGGATATAAAAACACTAAACAGACGAAGTTACATCCCAGCCCGAAAACCGTTCGCCACGAGGACTACCTGTGCTAACTCACCTTCACATCACCGATTTCACCTTAGTCGACCAGCTCGATCTCGAGCTGCATAGCGGGCTCAGCACCATCACAGGGGAAACCGGCGCAGGTAAGTCGATTATGCTGGGTGCTCTGGGTTTAGCGCTTGGCGATCGCGCGGAAGCTGACAAGGTTCGAGTAGGTAAAAAGAAAGCTGAGATTCACGCTAGCTTTGATATAAGCCAGCTCTCCTTTGCAAAAAAATGGCTGCTAGAGCATGAGCTTGCGGCGGGTGACGAGTGTATTTTAAGGCGTATTATCGCTACCGACGGTCGCTCACGCTCTTACATTAACGGCCAGACCGTCACCCTTAGCCAGCTGCGAACGCTCGGCGACATGCTGATAGATATCCACAGCCAGCACGAACACCAGTCACTTCTCAACACCAAAACACATCAGCGCCTACTCGACGCCTTCGGCGGTTTACAACCCTTATCGAAGCAGGTCAAAGAGTCCTACCGAGAATGGCGCGACCTAAACAATACTCTTATGGAAATGCAGAGCCAAAACGACGAACTAAACGCGCGCTTTCAGCTACTGCACTATCAGGTGCAAGAGCTGGATCAACTGGGGCTGGAACCGGGCGAATTACAGCAGTTGGAAGCCGAGCAAAACCATCTCGCCAATGCCGAGACTATCGACACCCACTGCCGCCACGTTGTCAGCCTCTGCAGCGACGACGAAGGCCTGCAAGACCGAATCAATCAAGCCGTGGCACTTCTGCAAAAACTCGACTCCACACCCACTGGCGTTAGCGAAGCGGAATCACTCCTGCGCAATGCCTTGATTCATGTTCAAGAAGCTCAATCAGAACTAGATCGCTACCTAGACGGACAAGATGCCGACCCCGCACGGCTGCCCGAAGTCGAGGCCCGCCTGAGTGCGATTTACGATATTGCGCGCAAACACCGGGTTACACCAGAGGCGCTCGAAGAGCTCCACAACAACCTCAGCCAAGAATTGGCGGGGCTGCAAAGTGGAGACGAACAAATAGAAGCGCTAGAACAGCAGCGCGCCAACATCGAAAAGATATACCGACAGCTTGCCAACGAGCTCAGCGAACAACGCCAATTCGCGGCCGCACGTCTTGCTAAAGCGGTTAACGACAAGCTTGCCCAACTGGCAATGAGCAACGCAAATCTCAGTATCGCACTTAATTCCGCTAGCGATACACAACTGCACGAACCCAGCATCAATGGCAATGAAATGGTTGAATTCTTGATCAGCACAAACCCAGGGCAAGCGGCAAAGCCATTGGTCAAAGTTGCATCTGGCGGCGAATTGTCACGCGTAAGCCTAGCCATTCAAGTGGTAACCGCGCAAACATCTACAACACCTACACTCATCTTCGACGAAGTTGATGTTGGTATTGGCGGCGCTACAGGGGATGAAGTAGGCAAACTGCTGCGTGAATTGGGCCAGTCGGCACAAATTTTCTGTGTAACTCACTTGGCGCAAGTGGCGAGCAAAGCTCACCACCACTTGCTCGTGAGCAAACAGAGTAACGAAAAAGAAACCCTTTCACGGGTGGCAGAACTGTCGGACAAGGAAAAAATCGCAGAAATCGCGCGGATGATGGGCGGCCCAGCAGACTCTCAAAAGTCTCTCGCGCACGCCAAGGAAATGATGCGGCAGGGTGCCGGCGCCTAAACTATATCAACGGCGCTCATGTGAAGAAAAACAACAACAAAACCTAAGCACTCGAAATTTGACCGCTTCTGGCTGTTTTTATTTTGGCGACTTCTGGCTCTAGCTACTTTTAGCTATACCGTCCGGCGCAAGCGGCAAAGATGGCAATACTTATCTAGGCTAGCGATTTCTAGCTTTTAAGCGGTTTTACGTAAAGAACCAAACTGTGACCCGAAATTTCGTAGCCATGCTCAGCCGCTATTTCGCGCTGTAGCGATTCAATTTTCTCATTGTGAAACTCAATTACGGTTCCACTTTCGATACACACCATATGATCGTGATGATCGCCGCGATCCAGTTCGAACACCGAATGACCGCCATCAAAGTTGTGCCGCTCAACCAAACCGGCACTTTCAAACTGTGTTAAGACACGATATACCGTCGCCAAACCGACATCTTCACCGGCTTCTAACAACAATTTATAGACATCTTCTGCACTTAAATGACGATCTTCGGAATTTTCTAGCAATTGCAGAATCTTAACTCGCGGTAGAGTTACCTTCAGGCCTGCTTTGCGTAATTCCTGATTTTCCATTGCCATCTAATCGCTCCTCACGTGGGCTTAGCGTCTTATTGAATTTTCGGGTATTATCCCCGCCCTATTGAGTTTTGAAAACCGTAGATATGAAATTAACATTTAAAATCGTCATTAGCGCCCTTCTAGCCTTTCACCTCAGTGGCTGTTCCAACTTCCAATTCCCTTGGGCATATCGCATTTTCGTGCAACAAGGGAACTACGTTGAAGAAGATATGGTAGAACAGTTAGAAGTTGGCATGACCCCCGAGCAGGTACGCTTCGTAATGGGGAATGCGCTTATTACCGACTCGTTCCACCCAGATCGCTGGGATTACTACTACAACGTACGACGCGGCGAAAAGGTGATTAAGGAATACCACTTTAAGGTGTTCTTTGAAAACGAACGCGTAGTGAGCTGGGAAGGAGATTACCAACCTTCACGCAAAGCGCGCAAAAGTAGCGCCGACAAAGACAAAGCTGACTCAACAGGCAATTCTGATGATGCCGAAAGCGTTGACGATGAGTCGAGTCCGAAAAATGGCAACGAGCTGCCCCCTCAGGCACCGCGCGAACCAATCAACGACTCTGCCTAGAGAAGAGCCACAAAGCTCAAAAGGCTAGCTAAACACATAGCTAGACGACACGCATAGCTAGACGACACAAAGAGCCTCCTACAATGCCAATAGCAGGTTTTGGCAATATCGGCCCCAAAATAAGGGCTAAGATCTCGGTCTTAGCCCTTATTTTTTTCGGCACGCTTGCGCCTAACTTCTTTTGGATCACAAATTAGCGGTCGATAAATCTCAATGCGATCACCACTTTGCACTTCATATTCACGCGGTGGCTTCAAGCCCTTGGTGCCTAGCGCTTGGCCAAACAATCCCATTTTTGCATTCTCGAGATCCACGTCAGGGAATTCTTTCACTATCCCAGACTTCTCTACCGCTACATAAGCGGTGGTGCCCGGCGCTACCAGCACCTCAATAATTCTCTGCTTGTGCGGCAGAGCATAGGCGACTTCTACACTTACGGGTTCAATATCACTCACAATAATCTAAGCCTACAAAGACACTTTTAAATTTAGCTATCACTTAGCCGCCGTAAGGTACTTACACAAACATACCGGACGTGAAAGCAACTAGCCGTAAACGGTTTTCGCACGTCGACACAATGCATCAACCTGCTCACTGGCGGCCTGCTCAAATAAACGACCAGCCGCGAAGCCGAGCAGTTTATTGGAAAACTCAAACTCTAGCCAGAAGTTGACTTTACACGCAGTGGCAGAGAGAGCCTGAAAAAACCACTCTCCCTCCATATGCGTGAAGGGCCCTTCGACTAACCGTAAGCGCATGGTCGTTGGCGGAATCAGGTCATTGTGTGTCACGAATGACTGCTGGATACCCGCCTTAGACAGCTCTAGACGCGCTTCTAACCAGTCCTCACCTCGCGACAACAGTTCAGCTCCTACACAGCCTTTCATAAATTGCGGGTAGGATTCAAAATCGTTAACCAGCTGATACATTTGTTCGGCGGAATAACCCACCAGCGCAGATCGCTCTATTCGTTTCATTCCCGCTCCTAGCCGAACAATTTACTGTAAAGGCTAAGTCCCATAACTAACGCCACCAATACCGGCGAAATATAGCGCAAAACGAAACGCCAAATTTCGAATAACGGATGTTCTTCGCCGTCCATCTCCTTGGCAACCACGTCTCGTTTCATTAACCAGCCGACAAACACCGCGATAAACAAACCGCCAAGCGGCAACATAATTTGCGCAGTAAGAAAATCGAGCGCATTAAAGATCGCACCGTTCCAAATAGAAGCCAAACCACCACACCAAGCAACAAACGCCAACAGGAACGTCGCTTTGATTCGGTTGAACTTACCGGTTTCCACTAGCCAAGCCACACCCGGCTCAATGAGCGATACGGCCGAGCTCCACGCGGCGACCGTCACCAGCATGAAAAACAGTGTGCCAAATATTAGCCCCAGTGGCATTGAGCCAAAGGCTACGGGCAAGCTAACAAACATCAACCCAGGGCCAGAGCCAGGCTCAATCCCCGGCGTTGCAAAAACGATAGGGAATATAGCCAAACCAGCGACCAAAGCCACCACCGTATCTAATAGCCCTACAGTAATAATGGTACGGCCGATTGATGAATGGTCTGGCATATAGGCGCCGTAGGCCATGATTGCTCCCATCCCCAAGCTCAAGGTAAAGAAGGCGTGACCAAGTGCGACTAGCACACCATTCCAAGTAAGCTTTTCAAAATGAAATTCGAACAAAAAACGAAACGCCGCCGCAAAGTCACCTTCAACCACGCCATAGCCGAGCAGCAAAATCAAAACAACAAACAAAAATGGCATCAACACTCTCGCCACCATACCCAAACCTCGGGTAACACCCGCCGCGACCACCGCAAAGGTCATAAAGCTAAAAATGCTGTGCCACATGGCTTGCTTACCGTTATTGGCAAGTAGCGCATCAAAATAACCTGTACTGACCGTCCCCACAGCGCTGCTAAACTCACCCGAAGCCAGCGCAAAAATGTAGTTAACCGCCCAGCCGGCTACAACACTATAAAAAGCCATTATCATTAATCCGGCGACCACCCCCATCCAGCCAATCGCCGTCCAGCCGCCGTGCAAACCGGCCTCACTGGTAACGTAGCGCATGGCGTTGATGGGGCTCATTCTACCGCGGCGGCCAATTAACACCTCCGCCATCATTACCGGAATACCGATGAGCGCGATACACAGCAGGTAGATCAGAACAAAAGCACCGCCACCATTTTCGCCTGCAATATAAGGGAATTTCCAAATATTCCCCAAGCCAACAGCAGACCCAGTGGCTGCAAGGATAAAGGTCCAGCGACTTGCCCATACCCCATGCATTTTGCGTTTATCCATGGATGCTCTCCCCAAGCGATATTAAAAATCGTTATGTTTGCGGCGATTGTAGCGGTTATTACAGGAAGAAGACTAGGATATGACGGACGCAGGCCCTATAATCCGCCGCCATGGCTTCTAAAAAGAAAAAACCTGGCGATAACACCATCGCCCAAAATCGACGCGCGCGGCACGACTATTTTATTGAAGATAGATTCGAGGCTGGACTTGCGCTCACCGGTTGGGAAGTAAAAGCACTGCGCGCACAGCGTGGCCAGCTAACCGAAAGTTACGTGGTATTCCACCGCGACGAAGCCTGGCTCCACGGCGTACAGATTCAGCCATTACCCCAAGCCTCAACGCATTTCGTTACCGAACCCACTCGCACTCGCAAGCTGCTGTTGCACCGTCGCGAGCTCAATAAACTGCGTGAAGCAACCGAGCAAAAAGGCTACACCATTGTGGCCACCGCTCTTTACTGGAAGCAGCACTTGGTAAAATGCGAAATCGCCATTGCCAAGGGTAAACAGCTTCACGACAAGCGCGAATCTGCCAAGGAACGCGACTGGGACCGTGAAAAACAACGCTCTATGCGGGTAGACGCTAAATAGCACTTCCCGCCCCCTTCTTTATCCAGCGCAACCTTTAATGCCTTTCCCCAGGGCTGCTACGCTTGTATTTTCAACTATCAATAAATAGCCCAAGCCATACATTTGCTGGGTATATATTTATCTAGCCTGCTGGGAAATAGTCATTTTTACTATTACCATAGAGGTTACGTCTTTCCTGCACTTACAAAGCGAGATCCCATGTTCCTTGTAAAATCCGTCGCCCGCTGGCTAGCTTTCACCACCTTATGTTCAACAATCGGCTTTACGACTGCTAGCGCAAACGCCAATACAGCAGAAAGCACCTCTGAGGTTCCCTATTTAAATACTGCGCTAAGCATCGAGAAACGGGTCGACGACCTCGTTGCACGCATGACCACTAGCGAAAAAATCGCCCAAATGTACAACGAGGCTCCAGCGATTGAGCGTTTAGGCATTCCCGAATACAACTGGTGGAACGAAGCACTACACGGTGTGGCTCGCGCCGGGAAAGCCACGGTATTCCCGCAGGCTATCGGCTTAGCGGCCATGTGGGATCGCGAACTTCACCATGAAATCGCCACCGCCATTTCCGACGAAGGCCGCGCGAAGTATCACAACTTTATCGACAACGATGTGGTGTTTCGTTATACCGGCTTAACCTTTTGGTCGCCGAATATTAATATTTTCCGCGATCCACGCTGGGGGCGCGGACAAGAAACCTACGGCGAAGACCCCTACCTAACCGGCGAACTCGCCGTGGAATTTATTCAGGGCTTACAAGGCGACGACCCGAAATATCTTAAAACTGCGGCGATGGCCAAACACTTTGCAGTACACAGCGGCCCAGAAAAATCTCGCCACTCCGACGATTATCACCCAAGCGACAAAGACCTCTACGAAACCTACCTCCCCGCGTTTGAAAAAGCCGTGGTCGAAGCCAATGTCGAATCGGTTATGTGCGCCTACAACCGTGTAAATGGCGAGCCAGCCTGCGGCAACTCAAAGTTGCTCAAAGATATTCTGCGCGACCGCTATCAATTCGATGGCCATGTTGTCTCTGACTGCGGCGCCATTTGGGATTTTTATCGGTTCGACGGCCATAGAGTGGTCAAGTCGCCAGCGGCGGCGGCAGCGCGCGCCGTACGTACCGGTACCGACCTTAATTGCGGCACCGACCACCTCAGTGTGTTTAGCAATTTACATTTTGCGCTACAGCGCGGCCTAATAACCGAACAAGAAATCGATACCGCCGTCAAAAGATTATTCCACACGCGCTTTAAGCTGGGCATGTTCGACCCGCAAGACGCCGTGCCTTTTAGCAAACTAAGCCTCGACCAAGTCGGCAGTACACAACATTTAACACTAACCGAAACAGCTGCAGAAAAATCATTTGTTCTATTAAAAAATGATGGCGTTCTGCCGTTAGACAAAAACATATCAGTTGCGGTAATTGGCCCCAATGCCACCAACCCAACAGTCCTAATCGGCAACTACAACGGCGAACCCATTAATCCGGTTACGCCACTCGCGGGGATTCAATCCTACCTAGGTGAGAACAACGTTAGCTACGCTCCGGGTTCTGCCCTAGCGCAGCAGCAATACAGCCACTTTGATGTCGTCGGGCCAGAAAATTTTTTCCACGATAACAATGGCATACTCGAACCCGGCTTAATCGCCAACTACTACGCCATAAATTCAGATGGCCCGCATGAAAGCAGCAAGCGCACCACCGAAACAACCGCTAGCATCAGCCGCGTTGATGCCAACATTGATTTCTATTGGTCGCGTTCGCCGCTCGACAACAGCCTGCGCGATGAATTTACGGTGCAGTGGCGCGGCGTGCTAGTTCCGCAAAACAGCGGCGAATACGAATTTAAAACCCGCGAAACCCTCACCATTAACGGCAAGGAAGTACGGGGGCCAATAACATTAAACGCAGGTGAACATTATGCCTTTAGCGCCGAACAAACTTTCTTGCGCACCTGGTGGGGCAATCCAATCGACGCCTATGCACAACTGCGCTGGATTAATCACTCGCGCGACCTCCAAACCGAAGCCATTGCCGCTGGCAAAAAAGCCGATGTCATTATTTTTATGGGCGGAATTTCGGCGGACTTAGAAGGCGAAGAAATGCCGGTATCGATTAAAGGCTTCGACCACGGCGACCGCACCGATATCGAACTACCCAAAGCGCAAAAGAAACTACTGCGCAAACTTCGCAAGCTTGGGAAACCAATTGTACTGGTAAATTTTAGCGGTAGCGCCATGGCTTTAAATTGGGAAGACAAAAATCTTAATGCCATTGTGCAGGGGTTTTACCCAGGCGAAGCCACCGGCACAGCGCTGGCAAAACTTTTATGGGGAGACACCAATCCATCGGGACGACTTCCGATCACCTTTTACAAAGGGCTAAATGACCTACCCGGTTTTAAAGATTACACCATGGAAAATCGCACCTATCGCTATTATCGCGGCACGCCACTTTACCCCTTTGGCTACGGCTTAAGTTACAGTAACTTCGGCTATAGCCAACTCGTTATCAATGGTGAAGCCGCACAACAAAAACCGATCACGATTGTCGAAAATACCGATATAGAACTTACCGTAAAGCTTACCAATAGCAGCGAACGTGCCGGGGAAGAGGTTAGCCAAGTCTACCTAAGCTTGCTAGATGCACCGATTGCAACACCGCAGCGACAGCTGGTGGAATTTAACCGCAGCGAGCTTAACGGCGGCGACACCAAGCAACTACAGTTTACGATTCCTGCCAGCGCCATGACCTATATTGATAACCAAGGCAACACACAAAACTATTTTGGCCGCGCCAAACTAACCGTTGGCTCAGGGCAAGCGCCCTACTTAGCGGCCACGCAATATCGCGAACAAATTATTTCTATCGTTCGCAGCAATTGATTTTGAGTGTTTTTATACGAGAAAATTTTTAGTAGAGAAAATAATAATGAATATTAGATTCAGAAAACTGGGCGCGGTGGCGTTTTTAAAGCGCTATAGCCTAATCATTGCCACCGTATTTTTTGCATCAGCAAGCCAAGCTCAACCAATATTAAGTGGCGAAGATGGCTATCGCCTCTGGCTCAAGTACGACCTGATTAGCGACGCAGAATTGCGCTCAAACTACGTGAAAGCAATTGGCAGCTGGCGTGTCGATGGCAACTCGATCACAAGTGATCGAATACGCAGTGAACTTGATTACGCACTACCCAGCCTGCTCGGCGAAAAGGTTCGTGAGCAGCACCTAAACAACCTAACGGCCAATAAAGGCGATTCAACCCATGTCCCAACCTTAATAATTGGCACCCCAAGCTCATCGAAAACCATAGCTACAGCCATTCGCAGCGCAAAATTAACTCGCCAGTTAAAGGCCGTGGGTGACGAAGGCTACCTAATCAAAACCGTGCAGTTAAAAAATGGCCGCCAGCTTTTGGTCGCAGCCAATACCGACGTTGGTGCTCTTTACGGTAGCTTCCATCTACTGCGTTTAGTGCAAACCCACAGCTCGATTGTCGACCTCGATATACAGCAACAACCGGCATTAGATATTCGTATTCTCAACCATTGGGACAATCCCGATCGTCATGTAGAACGCGGCTACGCGGGGCAAAGTATTTGGGACTGGCACAAGCTGCCCGACTACCAATACCAGCGCTACTATGATTATGCGCGCGCGAATGCTTCGATTGGCATTAATGGCACCGTGCTGAATAACGTCAACGCCAACCCGATTATGCTAACACCGGAATATCTCGCCAAGGTCGCTAGCCTCGCGGATATTTTTCGGCCCTACGGTATTAAGGTTTATCTCTCGATTAAATTTAGCTCACCGCAATTATTAGGCGGCCTGGAAACATCCGACCCACTCAACAAAAATGTACAAAAATGGTGGGACGAAAAAGTAAAAGAGATTTACACCACCATTCCAGATTTCGGCGGATTTTTAGTTAAAGCTAATTCCGAAGGCCAACCCGGCCCCGGCGACTTCGGTCGCACTCACGCCGAGGGCGCCAATATGCTAGCCGACGCACTCGCCCCCTATAAAGGTGTGGTGATGTGGCGAGCCTTTGTTTACGCCAACGAAAAAAATGAAGAGCGTTCAAAACAAGCCTATTCGGAATTTAAACCGCTTGATGGAAAGTTTCGCGATAACGTTTTAGTGCAGGTCAAAAATGGCCCCATCGACTTCCAGCCGCGCGAACCGTTTAGCCCACTATTTGGCGCCACACCCAAGACGCCGCTAATGATGGAGTTTCAAATCACCCAAGAGTACTTGGGCTTTAGTACCCATCTCGCGTATTTAGGGCCGCTGTACGAGGAGGTGTTGCGCAGTGACACCTACGCCAAAGGCGAAGGCTCTAGCGTTGCCAAGGTGATTGATGGCTCGCTGTTTAACAACAGCATTTCCGGTATGGCAGGCGTTGCCAATATCGGCAGCGATAGAAACTGGACGGGGCATATTATTCTGCAGGCCAACTGGTACGTATTCGGCCGGCTTTCATGGGATCACAGCCTAAGCTCGCAGCACATTGCCGAAGAATGGGTACGTATGACACTCTCGACCGACTCCCTTGTTGTAGAAAAAGTGACCGCCATGATGATGGCATCCCGCGAGCAGGTGGTTAACTATATGACCCCCCTCGGGCTTCACCACTTAATGGATACCGGCCACCACTACGGCCCTGGCCCCTGGGTCGACAACCTTGGTCGCGCCGATTGGACACCGGTGTATTATCATCGTGCCGATGCAAACGGCATTGGTTTCGACCGCTCACCGACCGGTGTGGATGCCGTAAGCCAATACCACGCCCCCTTAAAAGAGCGCTTTAGTAAGCCGGAAACCACCCCCGAAAACCTTCTACTTTGGTTCCATCACCTTGCCTGGGATTACACCATGCAATCCGGCCACAGCCTTTGGGATGAGCTGGTGCGGCACTACTACAAAGGTGCGGAAGATGTCGCCGCTATGCAGGAGCAATGGCTGAACCTCGAAGGCAAAATAGACCCACTTCAATTCAACCAGGTAAAGATGGCCTTAGAGATTCAGGTAAAAGAGGCCAATTGGTGGCGAGACGCGTCGGTATTGTATTTTCAAACATTCTCAAAACGGCCCATTCCAACTGGGCTGACACCACCAAGTGGGACACTCGACGAATTCAAAACACGTAAATTCCCCTACGCCCCCGGCTCTGGCTAATAATGGGCTATGATGTATACGTAAGTGATGGCTAGGTACTTTTTGGTTCAGTACTTTTACAGCAAACAGCGTGTTGCGAGAAAAGTTGTGATTTTTAATTCGTCGTTAAAACTACGTCAAGTAGCTACACGCTGTTGCAACCCTTATTGTTGCAACAGCTTTTGTTTAACTGTTCTCTACTTAACTGCCTTCTATTTCGCTTCGCTGACCCTGGTTTTATCATCAGCACCAGTCGAAGCCGGTGCCACGTTTATTATTCCCAAATCCAGCTCTAATAATGTCGATCACGAAGACTACTATTTCACTCGGCTATTACAATTAGCCCTCAACAAAACCGTTGCCGAATACGGCCCCTACACACTACAAGAGTACGACTCTTTTACGGTAGATAACCGTCTTCGGCAAACATTAAAAACAGGGCCCATTGATATTATTTGGAGCAATACCAACCCGCTGTACGAATGTGAAATGCGCCCAATTGGCGTTTCGCTTTTAAAAGACCTTACTAATTATCGACTACTTTTAATTAGAGAAGACGATCAGCCGCGCTTTAGTAAGCTTACCAACTTAGATCAACTCAGAAAATTTAAAGGTGGAATGGGTGCGCAATGGCCGGATACCAAGGTGATGAAATCCAACAATCTACCGGTTGTTACAGCTCCCGGTTACGGCAAAATTTTCCATATGTTGGCGGCCAAACGTTTCGACTACTTTTCCCGTGGTGTTTTTCAAGTTCAGTCTGAAGTAAACCTATACCCTGAGCTTAATTTAAAAATAGAAGACCACCTTCAACTCTACTACCCCAGTGCGTTTTATTTTTTTGTAAAACGGGAAAATACTCTACTCGCCCAGCGCATAGAGACCGGATTACTCGCCGCGCAAAAAGACGGCTCTTTTGATACGTTATTTAACAGCATCCCACGCTATCAATGGGCAATGCGTGAGCTAACCACAAAGAAACGCACGCAAATCAATTTGCGCCCCATCGACCAACGCGGCGTAAGCCTAGCCGAGTGCAACCCCAATCCCCCGTTAACAGCAGCCAATAACAGCCATTGAAAATGTGATTGCTGACTCTCGCGCCAAGTTCGTCTAGTATTTAGTCTTAAGCCGCTATACTGGCAATATGATTTTTTGTAACCAGCCGTCCGTTCGATACTAGAGTTTTGCTATGGGCAATTCGAAAAACAGATCTAATCGCTATATAACAGTGAAATTACTTTATTTCCTGCTGTTGTGGCAGCTGCCGCTAGTAGCAGCTGCAGCTAATGACACTAGCGATATAGACACTAACGAAATCGACACTATCGTTGTGCCCCTTACAGAGTCTGACGACATAAACCACGAAGGCTACTACTTCATTCGTCTCCTCAAGCTTGCACTATCCAAAACCATCGCTACTAACGGGTCTTTTCAGGTAAAGGAGTATCATACCGTCGTTGTCGATGACCTTTTACGTCAAACCCTACAAAGTGGCGATATTGACGTTATTTGGAGCAACACAAGTTCTCATTACGACTGCGACCTTCAGCCTGTTGGCTACTCCCTGTTAAAAGATCTTAGTAATTATCGACTACTACTTATTCGTGGGGATGATCAACCACGTTTTGATCAGGTAAATTCCCGCTCCGACTTAGCAAAACTTACCGGTGGAATGGGCGAGCAATGGCCAGATATAGCGATAATGAAACAAAATAAATTACCTTTGGTAACCGCGCCCGGTTATGAAGAAATTTTTAAAATGCTGTCGGCTAAGCGCTTCGATTACTTTTCCCGGGGGATTTATCAAATACAAACAGAATCCGAGCGTCGCCCTCACCTACGTCTAGTCATAGAGAAAAATCTTTTACTGCACTACCCAAATACCTTCCGGTTTTTTGTCCATCGCCACAACAGTGCTTTAGCCGACCGACTTAGCGAAGGCTTACGCCTAGCGCAACTCGACGGTTCGTTTGATATGTTATTTAACAGTATTCCTCGCTATCGCTGGGGAATTGACGAACTTCGCAACGGCAGCCGTAAACTTATTGAGTTAACGTCTCCCAAAAGCGCCACTGAACTAGGCCCCTGTAAAAAAGGCAACCTTGCCAAGCATAAAATATTGCCGCAATAAAAAAGCCAGCGTTTATGGCTTCCCATATAAGCTGGCTTTTCTAATTGCGCGAACCACTTGCTTGCGTCGCTAGAGCGCATCTAACATTTAGCTACGACTAAACTCAGTCTAGCAATTCCACCACCACAACCGACTTGGCTGGCAAATCAAGTATTAGCTTTCCGTCTTTGGCTTTTTGCTTGTAGGCCTTAGGCTGCAAATTATTTGGCTGCTTAAACGTATTGTGTGCGTCCATTGCATCGGCGGTTAACACTTGGCCCTTTACCCGACTAAAGGTTTTATCGGCTTCGATTGCAAGCTTACGGCTCTCACTTGGGTGGGCATTTACCAAGGCGAGGTAATACTTGCCAGACGTTGAAATAGCCGCAGATGCACTCACCATCGGGATTTCTTTGTCGCCAAGCACATAGCTGTTTTCGCCCTTAATACTAATGGGTAGCGAGGTCGCATCCTGAAACGGGATATACATTTTAAAAACGTGGTAGGTAGGTGTTAGCAGCATTTTTTCCTTATCGGTAAGAATCATCGCCTGCAACACATTGACCATTTGCGCAATATTCGACATACGCACGCGTTCGGCATAGGCATGAAAAATATTCAAATTCAAACCGGCTAACACGGCATCGCGCAAACTGTTTTGCTGATATAAAAAGCCGGGGTTATCACCCTCGGCAACGTCGTACCATGTACCCCATTCGTCCACATAAAAGCCGACTTTTTTCTCGGGGTCGTGCTTATCCATAATGGCCGTATTGGTTTTAATAAAATCTTCAATACGCAAGGTATTAAACATAGTGTCGAACCATTCGCTTTCATTAAAACCTAACGCTGCGCCATGCTTTGCCCAATCGCCGGTAGGCAAGGTGTAGTAGTGATGGCTAATTGCATCCATCCGCATGCTCCAGGTTTCTGGAACGTTCTCCATTAGCGTTGTAGTCCACTCGGTTTGATCTGTATGGCCGCCACTGGCAATTAAAATTGGACGATTGTCTTCTGGCGTTTTTAAGAAGGTCGCGTAGTGTTTGTAAAGATTGGTGTAATACTCTGGCGTCATAGTGCCGCCGCAGCCCCACGCCTCGTTACCGATGGCAAAGTAATCAACCTTCCAAGGCTTGTCGCGACCATTAGCCCGGCGCATATTCGCCAGCGTAGATTGGCTGTCTGAGGTTAGGTATTCCAACCACGCCGCCATTTCCTGTGGTGTTCCCGTACCGAGGTTGCCATTGATATACACCTCGGCACCCAGCATTTCGGCAAAGGTCATAAACTCATGAGTACCAAACGCATTGTCATCGGTAACGCCGCCCCAAGTGGTATTTACCGTTGCGGGGCGCTTATCGCGTGGGCCAATGCCATCGCGCCAGTGGTATTCATCGGCAAAGCAGCCGCCGGGCCAACGTAACAGCGGCACCTGCAACTCTTTTAATGCCGCAAGAACATCTTTGCGATAGCCCTTAGTATTAGGGATTTTTGAATCTTCACCAACCCAAACCCCCTCGTAAATACCGCGCCCAAGGTGCTCCATAAACTGGCCATAAATGGCTTTGTTTATCACCGCCCCTTGGTTTTTTGTTTCGATTTTTACGCTTGTTTGCACCGCATCGGCGGCCGTAACGGCATGAGAACCCAGCGCCATAACACCGGCAACAACGCCAAACGCCAGTGCGCGAGTAAAAGGTTTAGGTGAAAGAGTAAACATAGCAACCTCGTATAACTCCAATAGCTAACCGCAAACGCTACAAGCACGCGCGTTTAGTAGGAGTGTATTTAAATGTATGAATGTAAAGCCAAACAGATCGAGCGCTGTTTAACCTTATAGATGTAGCCCAAACCCAATTCTAGGCGATTACAGTATGATCATCAGCCTTTTTAGCGGTTTAGATTGTCAGCCAATGCCAGCGCTTAGCTTTTCCTCTCCGACTTAACACTTTTTGGGCGTAACCGAATAACATTGACCTGCCCTTCACGCATCGACTTTCATAGTGCTCTACTAACAATTTTTCAGCTCACAAATAACAATAACCTTCAAATTCGCACGTTTTTTACCAAGGCTGGCATCGCTATTCCAATGCCATTAATGAGGCTTCGTTCATGCAGCTATTTATATACGCCCGACACTTCATACAAACCGCGCTACCAGCACCCATAAAATCAATCTTGCCGTTACCGAAACAGCTAAACGCCAAGTATTTTGTTTTTATGTGGTTATGTTTTGCGAGCCTAGCTGTTAGCTCCAATGCTATCGCGCAAGTTGTTGGCCAATTTAGCGACAATGCCGATATCGGGCCTGTGAAAAATCGCGGCAGCCTTAGCTATGATGCAAAAAATCAAAGCTACACCATGACCGCCTCTGGTGCGAACATCTGGGGCCAGCATGACGAAATGCACTTTGCTTGGAACCGAATGAACGGCGACTTTATTGTGCGAGCCCGAATTCAATTCCAAGGCGAAGGCGTAGACCCGCATCGCAAAGCCGGTTGGACCGTGCGCTCCAGCCTGGCATCACAAGCAGCCCACGTTAACGCAACCGTCCACGGCGACGGCCTAACCGCACTGCAGTTTCGAGCCAAAACCGGCGGCGACACCAGCGAATACCGCTTAAACCTTACTAACACCAATGTGATTCAGTTAGAACGACGCGGCGACGTGTTTATTATGTCCGCCGCCAAACACGGCGAGCCCTTTCAAACCACACAGGTTTCCCATCTAAAGTTAGGCGACGAGGTTTATGTAGGCCTCGCCCTTAGCGCCCACAACCCCGAGGTAATCGAAACCGCAAGCTTCGACAATGTTCGAATCATCCGCCCCGCCGCGCCAGATTTTCAACCCTACCGCGACTACATTGGCAGCAACATAGAAGTGCTAAACCTCGCCAGCAAACAGCGCCGCATTCTCTACCGCTCACCCGACTCGCTACAAGCACCCAACTGGACGCACGACGGCAAAAGCCTTATCTATAATGCCAACGGCCTGATGTACAATTTCGACCTCGCCAACGCCGACAAAGCAAATTACACCCCAACCCAGATCAACACCGGCTTTGCCAACCAAAACAACAACGACCACGTACTCTCGTGGGACGGCAAAAGTCTTGCCATAAGCCACCACAACATCGACGACGAACGTCGCTCCACCATCTACACCCTGCCCATAACCGGCAGCGACAAGCCCAAACAAATCACCAAAACTGGCATTGGCCACTCGTTTTTACACGGCTACTCGCCCGACGACAAAGGTATGGTATTTACCGCCAACCGCAAGGATCAATACGACATCTACCACATCGACATCGCCAGCGGCGTTGAAACCCAACTGACCAACACCGCCACCCTAGACGATGGCTCGGAATACAGCGCCGACGGCAAATTCATCTACTTCAACTCCAACCGCACCGGCACCATGCAGCTCTGGCGCATGAACGCCGACGGCAGCAACCAAACCCAACTCACCTTCGACAGCTACAACGACTGGTTCCCACACCTATCGCCAGACGGCAAAAGCCTAGTCTTCCTCTCCTATATGAGCGACATAGACTCCGGCGACCACCCCTTCTATCGCCACGTATACCTACGCCAAATGCCCATCGATGGCGGCGAACCCAGCATCATCGCCTACATATACGGCGGCCAAGGCACCATCAACGTTCCCAGCTGGTCGCCAGACGGCAAATCACTCGCCTTTATCAGCAACACCCAACTGCCAAGTCAATCGCCTTAGCAGAGCCAGCGCATTCCTCACTAAACTGGTATATAATCCCCTGCTGCTTTCGGCTTCAGCCAAACAGCAGGTTCACGCAAGTGAGCTCCGGGGGCGATTAGGATTCGACGCCGGTATCAAAGTCTAAGGTGCATGTCGTGATGGTAGCCAATCACGTTAATCCAAAGCTGCAAACCAATCAGTTGCCAATGATGACAACTACGGTGCCCAACTAGCTGCGTAAGCAGCCCTGTGAAGCACCATCTAGTGGTTCGCCGCTAGCGGTCTTTAGTAAGGTGTCAGTACCGCGTTAAAGACTGTCATATAGAACTGAATAGCTGTGTCATATAGATCGTGATGACATTGCGAAACTAAAGCGAACTCGCTTCCTACGTCCTGCCCGCCGGGCTGTAGATGAGCTAAATCAATAGACGGAAACTAAGCATGTAGAGCCGCAGATAGAGAGCTGGCGGACGGGGGTTCAAATCCCCCCGCCTCCACCAATACAAAACCTCAACCCGCAAGGGTTGGGGTTTTTTATTGGCTGCCGTTTGGCGTTTTAACTCGCAAAGTCGGGGTTCACAAAACGGCAGGACAGCCGTTTTAGACGACCGAAAGGTCGCCCCGAAGGGGTGAGGGCCAAGGATGGCCCGAATCAAATCCCCCCGCCTCCACCAAAAACCAAACCCCAACTGTTCTCAGTTGGGGGTTTTTTATACGGACTTAGGGAAAGGTTTGTTGGCAGCATTGGTAGGCGTGGGTACAACCTACCGAAACAGCGAGTGCATGTGGGAATTGCCATGGCGGCGGGTACCGATGTGGCAATGCAAACAGCGGGCATTACCTTAATGCAAAGCGACCCCTTGCGCGTGGTTGCTGCCATTAATATATCGAAACACACCTATAGAAAAATTCTCCAAAATCTTTTTTGGGCACTTATATACAATTTGTTAGGCATTCCGCTTGCTGCAATGGGCTTACTCAACCCAATGCTAGCCGGTGCAGCAATGGCGTTTAGTAGCCTGAGCGTTGCTTCAAATACATTGTTGCTAAAGCGGTGGAAACCATCTACCGCTCTCACAACCAGGGTTTTTCCATAGAACAAATACGAGAGCTTTTAAGCTTGTGGACTGGAATCAAAAGCAGGCAAGTAAATCAAAATGTTTCAGCGGAGTGGCTGCATGGTCAGAGTACATTATCGTGCTAAGGTCCGTTAAGTATTCACAGCACAGTTTTTGTATTCTATATCCAGCAAGCCATTCATTCTACTTACCCTTTCTTGATGTTCATTAGGGTGCAGAATAGAATGGATTACCCGAATCAAACCGTAACTGCTGTAATTATTAATCAAACGCCTTAATCACTCTATCACCCGTATAAATATCAATAACCAATAAATTTCCATGCGCAAATCCATAGATTAATTTTTTCTGCGTATTTAGCGAGTTTAGCCCAATGAGGTTTAAACCACTGCCCTTTGCTTGCGAGGCAACTAAACGTTGTTCGCCTGTATCCAAATTATACTCAATAATTTCGGATGAGCTGGAATCAGCGTGGCCTGTTTCTATATCTTCATATAAACCGGTGAAGTAAATTAGGTTGTTAGTATTATCAATAACCGGAGAATTAGTTGAATGATAGGGTGTCCCAGATTCAATCAATGTTTCAATATTGCCAGTGGCGTTGAGTGCTTTTACATATCCCTCATAAGATTTAACGAATAAAACACCGTCTAATTCCGGAGAAAAATCACTTATGGACGGCGAGGAAAAGACATTATAACCAGAAGGATAAGTATAGAAATACAAGGTATCTATTTCCCTAGTTTGAATATTTAATGAAAAAATACCGTCGTAATAATCAGCAAAGAAGCCTTCGCCTTCGGTGATAAACATAGTAAACCATATGATGTTACTATCATCAGTTGCGACTGCTTTGCCAATCGTAAACCTTGCGTCTGAAAGGTTCAGATGATTTTGTACATCATTTGTTGTGAGAAGTGGGGTGTCCGTTTGATTTTCAATATCGTAAGCTAGAAGGATTGGCTTGTCATTCGGTGGTTCGCCAGACCAGCTATGCAAGTTGGAACGAAGCAGAGTTTTATTGTCGACGTCAAAACTCGCATACTCAAACGCACTATAAGGGTAGAAAGAGGTACTTGTTAAATCATGAGATTCAACGATCTCATAATTGAGCAGATCTATCCTCTGAATGGTTTTATTAATGTAAGAGTACGTGGCGAGCTCAGTTTGAGCTTGGTTTACAGAGGAAAAGTTCGAGAGTTGGATTTTTGGATCGCTTCCAATGGCCGTTCCAACCCCGGTTATTAAATTGATACGAAACAAACCAATCGGTTGTACAGTTGGAATAATGGCATAGTCATTTCCAATATATACAACCGGACCACTAAACCCGTGATCGTTGGCTACAGACGAATCAAGTTGTAATGTAGTCTCTACCCCGGTGTCAAGATCTGTCATTAGCAGGGTCTTCCCAAGAGAAAGATAAGCAACCCCGTTTTTGGTAGACATTCGGTTGTAAGTATTAAAATTAAGTGCAGTCTCCTCCATGGCTTCAAGGGTTTCTACAGTACTGTTAATTACAGGTGAGAGTTCGAATGACGCCCATACTGATTTTACCCCAGTTGAAGGCTCGTTCCTCCTTGCGCTCAAGTAGACGGTTCGGGTATCAATTAAAAGGTTCGTATCGCTAACGTAACCACTCTGCGATTCAGAAAACAGAACGTCAAACTCCTTAACTGAACCATCAGAGACATCCACCAAGTAGAAGCGTTTTACGCCAGTGATCTTAGGGCGAATAAGTAGGTAATCGTTTTCAACCCATTCGGAAAAATAGTCGCTTGTAAAATCAAAATCAATATTGAAAAATTGTGAAGTACTATTTTCAAGATCAATCAGAACAATAACCGATCTATTTTGAATAGTGTCGGCGCACAAAGCAGACAGTTTATTTCCGTCAGGAGAGAGCAATAATCTATCAAAGAATGCGCAATTGGCATTATTTGAAGCGCTTGAGATTATTTTTGTGTCGCCATTGGTAATCGTTGTTTCTAAAAGAAAGGCGCCATCCACTGAAATGGCATAGACCGACGAGATACCATCGCTAACCCGTGCCCATATGTTTGCAACTGGCACGTTTTGCAGACTGAAAGCATCTCTGAAAACCCGCTCGTTGGCCTGCGTTACTTCTACATCAATACTATTATCGCCTAGCTGTACGGGAGTTTCGGCAATCCAATTACCAGAGTCGTCAGTTTCGAATATCGCAGTTACATCATTGACATTTATTGCAATATCACTTGGCTGACTTGTTTGCTTTACCCCATCTTTAACAAGATACCCTCGGATATTCAAATTGGACTCATTGCCACCGATATTGGAACCCGGAACCGGAAAGGTAATAAATGCCTCATATTCTTCTATGTTTTGTACGTTGATAGTGAAACTACCGGAAGCTGTTTCACCCTGTAGATCCGATACAGTGATTGATACTTCAAAGATGCCATCCAGATTAGCATCTGTGGGTGACTCGAAATCAAATACAGTGCTCGCTGATAAGAGGCCAGTGCTTGCATCAAGCGTAAAAAGAGCAACATCTGGAGATTGATTTATCGAGTAAATAAGGTCACCGTCATCATTGGCAGGAATGGTATAGGTAAATGTTTGATTTTCCGCCCAATCCAAGCTTGCAGGGAGGTTTAAAATCGGAATGCTGTTGCCAGACCCGCTGCTGGAACTAGAGCTACTACTTGTTGAGCTACTGCTAGAAGATCCGGAACCAGAACCTCCGCCGCCACACGCGTGTAAGAGTAATAAAGCAGACAATAGAAAGGTAAGATTAACGGTTGCTCCGATACGTGAGGCTGACATAACGCTCCCTGAGTGGGTTGTAGATAAATTGAACGCTCAATTATAGCCGCTTAGGTGCTGTGGCCCCAGTATCTAAGCGTTATATGGCAACAAAAACTCGTCACTATTAAAGCGAAAAAAATGGCGATTGATTTTGGCTGAGTACTACAGGACGAGACCCTAGCGTGTTGCTATCTGTTAGCACGCCATCTTATATCTTAACGGCAGAAAAAAATTTGAACCTTCTTCAGTGAGTCGACGACCCATCCATAACCTCGCTTGATAGATCTAAAATCTAACAAGGTTGCAGGTTAAACAACAGCTGTTTTTTTTCGATCAGTTGTTATGACATCACTTGTTTAAGGAGAAAATTGAAGATGATTAAAAATTTCAGAGTATAGGACGTATAAACCACCTTTTTGCCCTTCTAGTGAAGGATCGTACCCGAAATTCCCTCACTCGTTT
>NZ_MRUH01000119.1 GCF_001922985.1 Teredinibacter waterburyi | reverse complement strand
ATACCAATGGCGATGAGCTGCTGGATGCTTCGGACACCTATTGGAATGAAGGCGAAGGCTGGGTTGTGATTGGCAACAGCAGCAATCGATTCGAGGCGGTGTTTGACGGCAACGGCTACAGTATCCACAACCTGATGATTAATCGCCCCGATAGCTATAGTCAGGGGTTATTTGGCTACATCGATGGCGCGACTATTCAGAACCTTGGCCTCCAAGGGCCGTTAATGTCGGTTACCGCGAGCCGCTATGTGGGTGGCCTTGTGGGCAGTGCAGTAAACAGCACCCTTACGGAGGTATTTTCAACCGGCAGGGTAGAGCCAACTACTAGTTCCAGCGCCTACGCGGGTGGCTTGGTGGGTCGTCTAGACTCAACGGATCTGTCTGCCTGTTTTGCCACGGGGGCGGTGTCTGCGGTTGGTTATTATGTTGGCGGTCTTGTGGGTTATGCAACTGCGTCGACTATAAGCGACTGCTTTGCGACTGGGGCTGTTGCAGGGGACGATTACCTTGGCTCTTTGGTGGGGTACGCGTCTGGAGCAAGTGTGGCGAGCCGCAATCTGTCTACTGGTGGCGGCGGGTATAGCAGTAATGTTGGTTATTTTAATGGAACCCCTAGTTATAACTACTGGTGGACGGACTCAACAGCTCGCAGTATCAGTGATGAGGGTACTGGTGCAGCCCTAGCC
>NZ_MRUH01000118.1 GCF_001922985.1 Teredinibacter waterburyi | reverse complement strand
GGCTGGGCTGACGCACTAACCAATGACGGCGAGCCCCGCTGGGACTTTGGTACAGCCACTCAGTTGCCGGGCCTGCGTATTAACGGCGTGATCTACCGCGATAGTGACGGCGATGGTGCGCTGGATGCTGACGATGCCTTTCCGAATAATATTGCCGCCAGTGTAGACAGCGACGGAGACGGAGCCCCTGATGCTTGGTCCTTAGGCTGCGATTCCGCCTGTCGAGCAGCCTCCGGCTTAACCTTGGACCAATTCCCCGCAAACCCAGCTGCGATTGCAGATGCCGATCTCGACGGCCTGCCTGATGCCTGGGCAGAAGGCTGTGATGCTAGCTGTCAAGGGGATTCAGGCCTAACATTGGATGCCTACCCAAAGGATACCGATAATGACGGTCTCAGCAATGCAGAAGATACCGACGACAATAACGACGGGATTCCCGATGCCGATGCCGATGCCGATGGCTTAATCGACATTACAAGCTGGGCCGAGTTAGATGCCATACGCTATAGCCTGAAGGGCTACGGACAACAACTCAGTGACGACGGCGAGCTGGACAGTTCAGGCTGCCCAGCGGGTGTAATCAATGGAGTGGCCGTACCAGTATGTTTTGGTTACGAGCTGCTGACCGATCTGGACTTCGATACCAATGGCGATGAGCTGCTGGATGCTTTGGACACCTATTGGAATGAAGGCGAAGGCTGGCTTGCGATTGGCAACTACGACAATCGATTCGAGGCCGTGTTTGACGGCAACGGCTACAGCATCCATAACCTGATGATTAATCGCCCCGATAGCTCATCTCAGGGGTTATTTGGCTACATCGATGGCGCGACTATTCAGAACCTTGGCCTCCAAGGGCCGTTAATGTCGGTTACCGCGCGCAGCAATGTGGGCGGCCTTGTGGGCGGAGCAGTAAACAGTACCCTTACGGAGGTATTTTCAACTGGCAGGGTAGAGTCAACCACTAGTTCCAGCGCCTACGCGGGTGGCTTGGCGGGTTACTTAGACTCAACGGAGCTGTCTGCCTGTTTTGCCTCGGGGGCGGTGTCTGCGGTTGGTTATTATGTTGGCGGTCTTGTGGGTTATGCAAGTTTCTCGACTATTAGCGACTGCCTTGCGACCGGGGCTGTTGCAGGGAACAGTTACCTTGGTTCTTTGGTGGGGTACGCGTCTGTAACAAGTGTGGCGAGCCGCAATCTGTCGACCGGAGGGGGCGGGTATAACCGCAATTTTGGCGATTCTAGTGGCACCCCTAGTTATAACTACTGGTGGACGGACTCAACACCTCGCAGTACCAGTGATGCGGGTACCGGTGCGTCCATGGCGGAGTTACAATGCCCCACCAGTGCCGATAATAGCGACTGCACCAGTGTTAACCTCTATGTGGGCTGGGCTGAGGCATTAACTAATGACGGCGAGCTTCGCTGGGACTTTGGTACGGCCACTCAATTGCCTGGCCTGCGTATTAACGGCGTAATCTACCGCGATAGTGACGGCGATGGTGCGCTGGATGGTGACGATGCCTTTCCCAATAATATTGCCGCCAGTGTAGACAGCGACGGAGACGGCGGACCTGATGCTTGGTCCTTAGGTTGCGATTCCGCCTGTCGAGCAGCCTCCGGTTTAACCTTGGACCAATTCCCCGCAAGCCCAGCTGCGATTGCAGATGCCGATCTCGACGGCCTGCCTGATGCCTGGGCAGAAGGCTGTGATGCTAGCTGTCAAGGGGATTCAGGCCTAACATTGGATGCCTACCCAAAGGATACCGATAATGACGGTCTCAGCAATGCAGAAGATACCGACGACAATAACGACGGGATTCCCGATGCCGATGCCGATGCCGATGGCTTAATCGACATTACAAGCTGGGCCGAGTTAGATGCCATACGCTATAGCCTGAAGGGCTACGGACAACAACTCAGTGACGACGGCGAGCTGGACAGTTCAGGCTGCCCAGCGGGTGTAATCAATGGAGTGGCCGTACCAGTGTGTTTTGGTTACGAGCTGCTGGCCGATCTGGATTTTGATACCAATGGCGATGAGCTGCTGGATGCTTCGGACACCTATTGGAATGAGGGCGAAGGCTGGCTTGCGATTGGCGACTACAGCAATCGATTCGAGGCGGTGTTTGACGGCAATGGCTACAGTATCCACAACCTGATGATTAATCGCCCCAATAGTGAGTATCAGGGGTTATTTGGCTACATAGATGGCGCGACTATTCAGAACCTCGGCCTCCAGGGGCCGTTAATGTCGGTGACCGCGAA
>NZ_MRUH01000117.1 GCF_001922985.1 Teredinibacter waterburyi | reverse complement strand
CGCTATGTGGGTGGCCTTGTGGGCAGTGCAGTAAACAGCACCCTTACGGAGGTATTTTCAACAGGTAAGGTAGAGTCAACCACTAGTTCCCTCGCCTACGCGGGTGGCTTGGCGGGTTACCTAAGCTCAACGGAGCTGTCTGCCTGTTTTGCCACGGGAGCGGTGTCTGCGGTTAGTTATTATGTTGGCGGTCTTGTGGGCCGTATAAGCACCTCGACTATTAGCGACTGCTTTGCGACTGGGGCTGTTGCAGGCAGCAGTCACCTTGGCTCTTTGGTGGGGTACGCGTCTGAAGCTGTGGCGAGCCGCAATCTGTCTACCGGTGGCGGTGGGCATAACAGCAATGTTGGTTATTTTTATGGCACCCGCAGTTATAACTACTGGTGGACGGACTCAACATCTCGCAGTACCGGTGATGAGGGTACCGGTGCAGCCCTGGCTGAATTGCAATGCCCTACCAGT
>NZ_MRUH01000116.1 GCF_001922985.1 Teredinibacter waterburyi | reverse complement strand
GGTAAATATACAGTTATCGAGATTCCCGTGCAAGTGATAGGGTGGGTGTCTGGGTTTTATCGCAGTTAACTTGCAATCATCTATTCCTGGAGCAACAACTTTAGAAATGACCCCTGGTGGTAGTATTTTTAATGGTTGGGATTATTTAGATGAATTTTTCGTGTACGAAGATTGGGGTTCAGGAAAATCAACTGATGGGAAAAGGCTTTGGATGGCTATATCTGAAGATTATGCGGAACGTGCGTCAGGTGACATTAATGTGGTGCAGGCTTACGAGGGAGCAATCTGGAAAGATGTGGAAGCTCCAGCACTGAAGAAAAACCCAGCAGTTAAGAAGATTAATCGCCATAAAGTAGATCCTCCTAAAAAGGCATAGCTTGAATTATGAGTAAAGATATAGAAATATTTCAAGAGCATGGTGGCGTATTGCAATCGACTTTTGGTAAAGCGACGATTACGTTTTTTGCTCAACAGATTGAGCTGAAAGAAGACGAAGTCAAAATATACCCGTCCAATGTATCAGTTACTGTCTCAAAAGAAGAAAAAGAGCTATTTGAGCAATATTATAAGCCTGTTACTTCAAGGCAGGCTTATGGAAAAGCAAAAAGTGCAATTCATGAATTAGCCGATTTGAATTGCCATCCTGCTGAAAAGAAAGAGCTTTTAAAAACATTGAAGTCAGATTTGAATCAGTTAATTAAGAGTCTTGGTTAGGTTCTAGGGCGTTCGGATGTTGCCTGCTATTGCCTATGGCGTCTGCGCCACCTGCCTAGTGGTGGCCTTGTCGGAGGGATTCCGGCTTCATTCAATCAAAAAGAAAATATATTGAACATTAAATTTCTTAGAGGCTGGATAAGAAGTGCTTTCAATTGGTTGGCAAAAGCTACTATCAAGACACCCACTCTAAAGAAAGCGCCGATAAGGCGTATTTTAACGCTAAAAAACCACTTCTAAGGCGAGCGAACATCCTC
>NZ_MRUH01000115.1 GCF_001922985.1 Teredinibacter waterburyi | reverse complement strand
GTCGCGCAGCTCCATTTTACACAAACGCTCACAGCAAAAATTGCAGGTGAGCTTGGCGTTATAATCGTTACAAAAAACATGGACATTAATATGTATAAAATAATTTATTTTACTTGTATTTCCCTGATTTTAGTTGGCTGCTCCGGCGAATTGGAAGATGGTGATTTGCCCGATATTGAAAATGATGTTTCTATTTCGCAAGGTATATATGGGCAGGTCGCATCTTATCCTGATTATACTCCTAACAATGGACCTTCTGCCGTACAAGATTTTGAAGTAGATGTTTATTTTTACAAGCCCAATTTAGTTGAGGTTCCCCAAGACTTGCCATTTGTAAGCGCCACTACTAATCATAAGGGGTTTTACGAAATCCCTTTGCAGGGTGGCATCTATTGTGTTTGCGCATATGACAACTGTACCCAAGTTGAAATTAGTGAAGATGATACAGAAAGGTTAAACTATTCATTTTCAAATATTGGGTCATGGAGTATTGAGGGTGCCGACTGCCAAGAATTATAACAAGCGGCTCCAGGCTGACAGCCGGTACTACGCGCCTTTTGTGTTACTCGCTGGCGCTCAAACAATAACATAAAAATCGCTCCATACCAGCCGCAGCTGAGCCGGGCGTTATGCGTCTTAACGGGTAGTAGAGTAGGGCTTGTAATTTATAGGTGTTGTTTTCTGT
>NZ_MRUH01000114.1 GCF_001922985.1 Teredinibacter waterburyi | reverse complement strand
ATTGATGGGACCGGAATTTGTTTTAAAGCACCCAAGCATCGGCCGCGCCGATCTAACGATATACCCATCATGCCGGAGCGTTGTTATAACGCCAAGCAAACGCTTACGTTCCGCAACTATTTTGATGACGAAAAAGCTGCACGAGGGCTTGTTGACCATTGGCGAGAAGCGGATTTTTTTTACAATTCCTGGACGTTTTATGGCCCATGGTTTACCGGCGAAGCGTCAGCTTTGGATTTGTCGTTCCGGCTCATCAAGATAGTTAACTACCCAAAGGATGTATCGCTGTTTCACCCAAGAGCGTTTGAGCAGGTGGTAGGAGACAACCTCACAAATCTACACTCACATCATCTTGATGAAACCCGTGACTATATTCAGGAGTTTAACGCGCCGATTAACTGGCAGCCTCTGTATCTCTTACCCGTCAACGCGGTTAAGCTGGAGGTAGTCTCCCAAGCTTTTTCCCCGCACAGAACAATTACTCATCATGTCTATTTTCCATTAGCGGATAACCTATTCGCCCGCCTAATTTTCTACCCCGCCCGCTTCGAAGGTACACCACGCGAGGAGCAGGACAAGCTAGTAAGCGTGCAACCCATGCACGACCTAATGGACAACATTATCAACAGTATTCAGCTTACCCTTTCACCCCAAGCACAAGCACAGCAAAAAACGGCCCTTGCCGGTATGGAAGACACGTCGCTAATAGCGGACTACCCCCAACTAAAGTGGGACAGCTTAACAATTGAGGAAACACAAAAAATACTAGAGCACGAAAAGACTAAACTTGTTGCCCGATAGCCCAAAAGGCCAAGCTTTGCGCGCGGCCTTCATCGCAAAATAATAAGACCAAAATAATAAGACAGCCACCTTAACGCTGTTTCTGGGCGCGGGGCAATTAACACTACGGCGTTCGGCCTTACAGCTACAGGCGCTGCGTTTGGGTTAGCGGGGGTTGGTGCTACGGTAGGCGGTGCGGTTAGTCTAATGGGCGCGCTGTACTTTGTTACCACCACGGTAATGAAAGGCCGCAAACAGTTCTCAGGAAAAAAATACAAATAAGTCCAATAAGGTGAATAAGGAAAGACGCGATGTTTCACGTTCCATTTAAATTACGAGAACCCACCGGCCTCGTAATTCCCAAAGGGCCAAGCTTTTCCTGGGCAAATACCATTCGCAGCGATATTGATGGGACCGGAATTTGTTTTAAAGCACCCAAGCATCGGCCGCGCCGATCTAACGATAT
>NZ_MRUH01000113.1 GCF_001922985.1 Teredinibacter waterburyi | reverse complement strand
TCAAACAGGCTCAACATTAAAATGATCCGGCGCTTTCTTTAGAGTGGGTGTCTTGATAGTACTTGTTCTTTTTGATTGAATGGAGCCGGAATCCCTCCGACAAGGCCACCACTAGGCAGGTGGCGCAGACGCTTTAGGCAATTATGCAGCTTTCAGGCAACATGCAAACGTCCATTTCAAACATAATCAGTTGGCTTAACTAATCCAATATCATCATTCAGATAGCTGCCTAAATCCATAAAAGTTCGATTTGCATGCGTGGTAATAAAGTCTACTATCGTATGCCCATGAAAAACGTGGTCGATGTTCCTCACTGGTTTAATCGACAAAAATCCCTCTGGATCTCGATACAACTGTGATTATTTCCAGAACATGTCACTGACCAATCTATTTTTTTCAACGTCTTTTTTGTCAACGCTTGCCAACTGATCAATTACATCCAGCCAATCACATTGGTCTGGCAGCTCTGCATGCACTAGCGCAACTTTTTTGCTCCCGCTGACTTGCAGTTCAATTGCTACAGGCAAATTTGACAATACTTGGTAATATTCCTGTAACTCAACCAGATCAAAATCTTCAGCCCAACTGCCACCCCAAGCGTGCCACTGCATAAACACGTGGCTAGATTTTTGCTCCACAGCATTAATCAACATTCTTTCATGGTTTCCTTGAATGGCATAAAACCATTCATACCTTAACCATTTGAGAACCTCCTCGCATTCGGGGCCTCTGTCGATTAAATCCCCCAAGCTAAACAACCTGTCCTTGCTAGGGTCAAAGTTTACTTTATCCAACAATGCTTTAAGCAGCGAGAAATGCCCATGAATATCCGAACATATGTAATCCACGCCATTACTATTAATGCTCACGGACTGAAATAGGCTTCCCATACTAATTCGAATCCTGCTCCACCAGTATTTGGATACCTTTTGAAATAGAAGCCAAGATTACTTCTTTTTCTTCGTTACTATTGCCAATTGACGGAAGCACTTCGGACAAATCAATATCCTTAGTCTTTAAATAGTTCTTGATATGTTGATTAATATAAATCAGCTTATCCAAAGGGAAAATTTTTCTGAGTTTGGATAGTTCAGACTCATTCCACTCAATAAGATTTGGATCAGCTTCGAACTGATATGGATATAGAATTAAAGACAGCGCGCTTTTGTCAGTTTTCTTAATTTCTTCCACAATTAAAAATCGTCCCAATCATATGGAATTTCATTTCCCGGCTTCCAATCATTTGCTTCTTCAACCCTGCTATGAGGCTTAGGAACCATTTTTTTACCTGACTCATCAACACCTGCACGAGTAATCTTTCCAACATCGGATTTATTCATTCCTTTGTTGCCTAACTCTTCAAATACTTGATCATTTAACGATTGTGCGGGTTTGTAGTGGCCACTCGTGTTAGAAATTTCAACTATCTTTCCATCATGAACTATCATTTCCCCAGCCGATGCGACATTGCCCCCAGCAAGAAAACTAGAATGATGGAAAGAACCTGGTTGTTCGAACGTCCAAAACTTACCTATATATGTTCAAATATTTACCGAGACAATTTGAATCTGCAACCAACTCATACTGTTCAATATCGCCCCACTGATTACCCTTTCCAGACTCGGTTGGATAGAAAAGCAATGAAGCGCCTGTCTTAGACTGTAGATTCTTTTTAATTCCTCTAAATTTATAGCCATCCATCGAAGGAATATCAGCATAAAAATCAAGCTCGCCACTTAGTTTGTAGAATCCAATTTTATCTATCTCAAACTTTTCTACGACAACCTTTTTGATTTTATCTGCATAGACTGCGCTGATTTCATAGGGAAATTCCAAACGAACTTCTTCTCCTGAGTTCTCCCACCGAACCGCATCATAATGATCAGTTGATGTATTTTTTATTAATTCAATCTTCATGGTTTGGGCTTCACAGGCTCGATAGAAACGACCTCTAGATATGGGTCGTTTGTATTTTTCAAGATTCAAGACCTGGCCCTGTTACCGAGTAAACTGTCCCTGGAATTCCTTTAAGTAAACTGTCCCTGGAATTCGGAATTCGGAATTCCCCAACAGCACCGCCAGGGAATTCTAGTCTTTGTTTTCACCAACCATCGTATATAATTCTGACTCAGCCATTTCGTTGAGAGTCTTGTCAAAATACCAAAGAATATCTTCGTTGGAGTATTTCATGCCAGGGAAAACATTTTGAAAATCAAATTCCCTATTTTTAACGGCCCACTCAAGTCCCTTCACAATAACTTTTACCCTCTCTGAGCCATACTCATTCAGAAGTTTTTCCGCGCTTTTCTTATCAAACGGAGGGTGGTTTTTGATGTCTCGAATATGAAACAAACCATATAGAGGAACTTTAAACCCGCCAAATTCTTCATGGTAACTATCCGTCATAATCCGGTCTCTCTATTTTTTTGAGACTATCATCCCCCAACCCTTGATCCCTTAGTTCATTCATAACTTGGTCATTAAGGGATTGGGGTGGTTGATAGTGGCCACTATCATTTGAAACTTCTAAGATCATCCCATTTGCAACATTCATCATTCCAGCAGATGCTACTGGCGCACCAGCAAGGAAACTAGAATGATGAAACTCAGCAACAGGATAACTATTTGATAAGTAGATTTTTCCTTGTGTATCCATGACAAAAATAGCTTTTCCTGTACCCGACCAAGCGTCACCCGCATCAAGAGTATCGACTGGCCGCCCCGCTAAGGAGCCTCCTTTATGAACAAGAAGCCCATTCTCAATTCCTACTTCATAGTCGTTTCTTTGCTCTGGAGCCAGATAAGTTACAGCAACATCTGGCCCAAAAAATGACCATTCGGGATGACCAGGCCTACCCTCTCCTTCGTATTTGGAAAGCATTTCCTTGGTATTCGAATATTTTTGCTCCTTACAACTCAACCCAAACGGATCCACCCAATGCACCGGATTCGGCGCATACTGATAACAATTCACCCCACCCAACAGCCCAATCGGGTCTTGGCTTATAAACTGGCCGGTACCGGGATTGTAATACCGATGCCGGTTGT
>NZ_MRUH01000112.1 GCF_001922985.1 Teredinibacter waterburyi | reverse complement strand
CGCCGCGGTAAGCTGCGGCTATGTAGTTGATTGTGTTGTGGCAGCGTAGCGGCAGCCACATAAACAAGCGACGGAATAGCCGTCAGCTTGACCGCCTTGTTAAATTTTTTCATGCACGGAGAACACAACAGGTTCATTGCTATGCTGCTCTAAGAAAAGCCCACGACTTAAATAAGTACAGCCGTGTAGTTTCTTTAACCCACGCCCAATTTGGCCAAACTTAACCTTACTACCTACCTTACCAGAGAGATAATCCATTGCTTCTGAATGCCCCGACAAAGACATCGGCCGTTTATACCCAGCCCAGTACTCTTTATCATACGTCCCTTTGAGGAGTATGGAACTACATTTTTTACTCATGCCTTCGCCCGTGAAATTCAGAACGAGATGAAATTCATTACCTTCTTCGAAGGGCTCAACGTACTCTGAAAGAAATACATCATAATATTCCCCACCTGAATATGCGTTGGCGCATGTAAAAAACAGAATAATTGTGACTATCGGCTTCATAAATTTAACGCCAAGCTCACCTGCAATTTTTGCTGTGAGCGTTTGTGTAAAATGGAGCTGCGCGACATACACAAACGAGCACAGCAAAAATTGTCAGGTGGAGCAGGCCAAAACCAGTAACACACACGTTGGGCCAGCTAGCCTGGCCCTTTAGCCTAAACGAAGCGCTTAGACAATAAATACTAAAACCAGATACTACCAAAAACCCAAAATAATACTACAAGAAGGTTGGGATAAAGCTTGATTTGGTACTGCCTTAAAAGAAACTGCTGGGAACAACGACGGGAGACATAGTGCGGACACGACCGACTAGAAATTGAATACCACTCCCTGACTGCATCACTGCGATTT
>NZ_MRUH01000111.1 GCF_001922985.1 Teredinibacter waterburyi | reverse complement strand
GGCAAGGCGTTTAACTATGGCGGGCATGCTCTAACGATGCACAATGTGGCAGACAATTTACTGTGGCGGGATTTCTCCACTGATCGGCCTAATCAAAAATGGGGAACAGATATTACTTACGCTTGGGTGGACAAACAGTGGTTGTATTTAGCGACAGTTATGGACTTATTCTCTCGCAAGATCATTGGCTGGAGTTTGGACTCAAATATGACAGAGCAATTAATTACACGAGCTATGCAAATGGCGATTGATGCACGAGGAGTTTCTCCCGGCTTGATAGTCCATTCGGACCGTGGTTCGCAGTATCGTTCAAACGGTTACGTTGGTTTTCTTGAGCGTCACAATATTACGCGCAGCATGAGTAGGAAGGGTAACTGCTGGGATAATGCTGTTATGGAGTCATTCTACGCCCGATTGAAAGTGGAGTTAATATACGCCAAGAATTATCAGTCGATTGACTCAGCGCGATCGGGTATATTTGGCTACATTGAAGTTTTTTATAATCGAAAAAGAAGGCATTCTGCAAACGATGGGGTTAGCCCTGTTGAGTTTGAAGCGAAAGCAGCT
>NZ_MRUH01000110.1 GCF_001922985.1 Teredinibacter waterburyi | reverse complement strand
TCGCGCAGCTCCATTTTACACAAACGCTCACAGCAAAAATTGCAGGTGAGCTTGGCGTTATGGCCTCGCCTAGCTACGAGCATTGAATACAAAGAGAAGTTGTGAGCAATTATACGAGCATTGAAAATCTTGATGGTAGGCTTATCGCTCTGAGGCAATATGGCCATGATAGTAGCGTTTGGCAATATAGCAACTCACCTGAAAATAGCGGGCATTTAATTGAGATAGTAAGTCCATGCTATGTAAGTAGGCCTTGCTGGGATCAGTTGATTGAATGTTCAGATTATTCTTGTAAAGTGAAGCTAGAAATAAGCGAAAATGGATCTCTGGAAATATTTCAGTTCTTTTTCCAGAGTTTAGAGGTGGCTAAGAACATGGCCCTAAAAGTACAAGGTAGCGCGAGAAATAAGCGTAAAGATTTGGTTCGGGGTTTAAGGTTGGCCGAAGCTGGAGGGTTTCACACCTCAGAAGTCATTGAGCAGTTGTTTTTAATACAGCAAGGAATGTGCTACTACTCTGGCGAACAACTGTCTAAATCTCCAAAGAATTACGCTGTAGATCATATTCAGCCAATATTCGACGGGGGTTCAGACTGGCCAATTAATTTAGCACTCGTTTTGAATAGAATAAATACATGGAAAGGCGGTCATTTCACTTCCCTAGAAACGCTTAAGTGGTTAAGTCAATCCAAAGGTAAAGCGTGGCTTACTTCACAAAGAGAATTTTGTAAGGTCGTAGATAAAAAAAGGGCCAAACTTGATAAAGAGTTTCGTGAAAAACATAAGAAATTGCCATAACAAAGCTGTCATTGGGACATTTTTTGCTTCGCTTCGTTTTGGGGTGGCTTCGCCACTTTACCCCAAAACTACACTACACAAAAAATGCCCCATACAGCGGCGTTATGCGTCTTAACGGGTAGTAGAGTAGGGCTTGTAATTTATAGGTGTTGTTTTCT
>NZ_MRUH01000014.1 GCF_001922985.1 Teredinibacter waterburyi | reverse complement strand
GGCGTTAGGCATCGGGGCGCAACAATGAATATTCGGCCTTGTGAGTCCATAGATATAGAAAAAGTTAAGGAAATCTATAACTTCTATATCGATAATACGGTTATCACATTTGAAGAGGTTCCATTGAGCACCTTGGAGATGTCAACTCGAATTTCTACCTACACAAACAGTTATCCTTGGCTGGTTTGTGAGGTAGGCGGTGTAGTGAGAGGGTTTGCTTATGCCGCTCGGTGGAAAGAGCGTAGTGCTTATAAAAATACCGTCGAAGTATCAGTTTATCTTGAGAGCGACTTTTCTGGTAATGGTTATGGTACGGCGCTATATGCTGGATTATTTAAAGCTCTAGAACCCTTTAATTTACGCGTTATACTTGGTTGTATTGCTTTACCAAATCAATCAAGCGTTAAGCTACACGAGAAACTAGGTTTTATTAAGGTAGCTCATTTTTCAGGAGTGGGGCGAAAATTTGGGCGTTGGCTAGACGTTGGTTATTGGCAAAAAACAAATGCCTAACAAAGTTATCAAAAGGACAGTGTTTGCTACGCTCCGTTTTGGGGTGGCTGCGCCACTTT
>NZ_MRUH01000001.1 GCF_001922985.1 Teredinibacter waterburyi | reverse complement strand
GTTTGAAGCGAAAGCAGCTGTTGCTGCATAAGTGGGGTGTCTACTTTTTGTGGGGAACACCAACAAAATCAGGGAGGTTCGATGAATAGAGATTATTTTGAAATGAAAGCAGTGTCATACGAGAAAGATGACAATAGAGTTTCAAATGTTGCAAGCATAGCCAACTCCATAATTCAAAATCTATACCTTCATAAAGATATGCACCTGATGGATTTTGGATCAGGCACAGGCTTGCTACTCGAACGTATTGCACCATTGGTGAGAAAAATAACGGCTGTTGACGTCTCTAAATCGATGAATAACCAGCTTAAACAAAAGCAAGGTAGACTGGGTTGCGAGCTAGATATTTTGGAAGTTGATCTAGAATTAGATGATGTGGAAAGAAAATTTGATGGAATTATATCGTCCATGACAATGCATCACGTAAAAGATATTGGTCTAATGTTTGAAAAGTTCCACAAGTTACTAAGTGATGACGGAGTGATAGCTATCTCGGACCTTGATAGTGAAGATGGTAACTTTCACACAGAAGACACAGGTGTCTACCATTTTGGTTTCAATCGAGACGATATATCTACTGCTGCAAAGAAAGCCAACTTCCGTGACGTATCAATTGTAAATGCCAGTATTGTTAAAAAGCCACACGGTGAGTACTCAGTATTTCTTTTGACTGCAAAGAAGTAGAAAATGTATAACAAATCACTGCACCAGACCCGAACTGCGTTCCTCAAATTTGCATTCGCTTCGCTCATTGTATGCAAATTTGTTCCACTCCGTTCGGTCTGGTGAGTGAGACGTTATGCGTCTTAACGGCTGGTAGAGTAGGGCTTGGAATTCATTGGTGTTGTTTACTGTAA